>CAVSDE010000017.1:0-122299 GCA_963726695.1 uncultured Acidimicrobiales bacterium | reverse complement strand
TGCGCTGCGAATGGATGAGGCCCCCCAGCTTGTCCAGATTGCGTTTCATGTTTTCAGGATAGACCAAGAGCTTGTCGATCACCCCTGCAAGGCGCTTCAAGGCAAAATCCAAATGCGCGGTGGCATCCGGGCCAATGCCGCGCTCAACACTTGAATGCGAAATATCACGCTCATGCCACAGCGCCACATTTTCCATGGCAGGAATGGTGGCAGAGCGCACCAGACGCGCAAGGCCGGTGAGATTTTCTGTGAGCACCGGATTGCGCTTGTGTGGCATGGCCGAAGAGCCCTTTTGGCCCGGCGCAAAATATTCCTCGGCTTCCAAAACTTCGGTGCGCTGCAGGTGGCGGATTTCAGTGGCCAGACGCTCCATGCTGCTGGCAATGACGCCCAGCGTTGCAAAGAACATGGCATGGCGGTCGCGCGGGATCACCTGGGTGGAAATGGGTTCTGGCTTCAAGCCCAGCTTCTTGGCGACATAGACTTCCACTGATGGGTCGATATTGGCGAAAGTGCCCACAGCCCCTGAGATGGCGCAGGTGGCCACGTCTTCGCGCGCTGCTTTCAAACGCGTCTTGGCGCGGGAGAATTCGGCATAGGCATAGGCCAGCTTGAGCGCCGAAAGTGACCGGCTCGGCATGGATGCCATGGCTGCGGCCGATGGTAGGCGTCATCTTGTGTTCAAAGGCGCGCTTCTTGAGAGCGGCCAGAACCTCATCCAGATCAGCCAACAGCAGATCTGCCGCGCGGGTGAGTTGGATGTTGAAGCAAGTATCCAGCACGTCAGAACTGGTCATGCCCTGATGCACGAAACGGGCTTCCGGCCCGACGATTTCTGAGAGGTGGGTGAGAAAGGCGATCACATCATGTTTGGTGACGGATTCGATCTCATCTATGCGCGCCACGTCAAACTTCGCATCCTTGCCCTTGGCCCATATTTTCCTGGCGGCCGCCTTGGGTACGATGCCCAACTGGGCCATGCGGTCTGCGGCATGGGCCTCAATTTCAAAGCCAGATTTCTCTGAAGCGGGTTTCGGGAGCCCAAATCTGGGCCATTTCTTTGCGGGTGTAACGCGAGATCATTGAATGGGGCCTGGCGGATTGTTGGTGGATCAAGGCTGGAAACATTGCCTTGGGAAGTCACTACTGGCACACGTGCCTGAAGTCAAAAGGTGCAATTAGTCTTTTCGGGTGAGTTCCGTGCCTTCCAAAGTCATCAGCCAGGCGTCGCCTGCTTTATGGCGGAACCTGAATTGCAAAATCTGCGAGTCAAAAAGCGGCCCCCCGTCAATATATCAACGGCTATGGCCTGGGGCGGCATATGATCAATATCATAGCCGCCTTTTTTTCTTTTGTACTTCACGTTTCCATATTTTGGAATGGAAAGGTCGATATCACCGCCCGACCAATGACCGGCAATATCCTGATATTCTTGGGGAATTGCAAGTCCGGCGAAGGAATAGAATGTTTTTATCCGCGTCAGTTCATAGATCGCACCAACAACAATGCAACAAGCAGGTAAAGCAGTAACGGCCTTACCGAGATGCGGCTTTTTAGGATTCCCGCCACTAGAACGCCTTGAACGTGACGATCGTGAAAGTGTCGCGGATGCCGGGGATGGTTTGCACTTTTTGCGCGATGAAATGGCCGATGTCTTCGCCATCCTTCAAATAGAACTTCACCAGCAAGTCATATTCGCCAGCCGTTGAGAAAATTTCCGAGGCGATTTCGGCATCGGCGATGGCGTTGGCAACGTCATAAGATTTGCCTAGCTGACATTTGATTTGAACAAAAAAGGCGCGCATTTACTGGGATTCCGCTGCAATGGTTTGATAAACGCCGTTGTTCCACGAAAACCAGGAAAAGCGCAAGTCTTGGCCATCGCCCTTGGTGTCAAAGGTGAAGCGGCCAAGGCTGGTTTCAACGGCCGCGCCAGATTTCAGCATTTGGGCGAGGCCCAGCCCGCGCATGCGGGCCAGCGGCCACAGCAGCTGCAGCATAAAGCTCGACAGCCGCATAGGCCGGCAGGGCTGGGCCTTCGGTCGCTTCACCCAGGGCTTTCAAATTGTCGCTCAACTTCTTGGCATTGCTGGTATTTATGGGGTCAGCCGGAAAACTCACCAATGTGGCCTCTCCGGCGGGGCCGGAGGCTTCCCAGAAGGGGTCTGCCAAAAGGGAATCAGGGCCATAGCGTTTGAGGTCAAGGCCGGCGGCCTTTGTGCGGCTGCGATCCGCCCGCCATCTGGCGCTGAAGCTGCCAGATAGAGGGTGTCAATTTCTGCCGCCTTCAATTTTGCAACAAGTTCGGCAAAGTCCTTTTGGCCCGGCGTGAAGCTGAATGAAAGGCTGGTTGGTTTGCCATAGGCGCCTGCGAAACTCTGCACGATGGCCTTCATCTGGGCGGTGCCGTCATCAACCAAGGCCAGCTTGGCATTGGGGCGCCTGGCCAGAATGCGGCGCGCGGCAAAGGCACCCTGGGCATCAATGCGCGTGCTGATCCGGATGACGTTTGATAGTCCACTCTCCGTCAAGGCGGGCAAAGTGGCGGAAGGCGAAATGAGCGTGACGCCCGCCTTTTCCAAAAGCCTCGCCTCCGCCAATGAGGGATTGGAGCAGAAAGAACCGATCACCACATCGGCATGGGCGGCGATGAGCTTGCGCGCCACCTCTTCGGCTTTGGCACTGTCGCATTGGTCATCGGCGCTGGCGATGGAAAGCTGTTCATTGCCCATCTCGCCTTTGGCGTTGATGGCATCGACTGCGGCCTTCACACCGCCCAACATTTGTTGACCGAAGGATTGGTACTGGCCAGAAAGCGGGGCAACAACGCCGATAACGATATCGGCACGGGCAGGAGCAGCATTGGCTGCGGCCAAGAAGAGCGCGGCAGCAACAGCTTTCTTCATCCGTGTTTCGCGAGGGCGCGTTGCACGGCGGGACGCTCACTCATGCGCTTGAAATGATCATGCACTTTGGGAAAATCGGCAATGTCCACGCCATCGCCTTTCAGCCATGTGTCAATATTATAGAGATAACCATCAGCAACCGTGAACTGCTCGCCCATCACCCACGGGCCTTTGAACAAATGCTGTTCGATGATGGTGTAGCAGTCCTTCATGTTCTGCGGCACTTTGAGCTTCAGATTTTCAACACCGGCAGGATCATCGCTCCACCTCGCGCCACGGCGATTATGGGCGTGATTCACATGCACGGTTGAGGCGAGATAGGCGTTGAAGGCCTGCATTTCGGCAAAATGAAATGGGTCTGCTGGTGCAAGCTTGGCTGATGGAAAGCCCATCGCCACATAGGCCAGCAAAGCGACATTCTCGGTGAGCACGCCTTGCGGCGTGGCAAGGGCAGGCACACGGCCCTTGGGATTCTTGGCAAGATATTCAGGGCTGCGCTGTTCACCTTTGGGGAAATCAACGCGGTAGATCTGATAATCCGCGCCAGACTCCTCCAGCGCTATCGCTGTGGCTAGTGAGCAGGTGTTGGGCGCAGAAAAAAGGGTGAGCATCGCGTTTACGCAATGCCCTTTTCGGTCAGCAACTGCTTCAACTCACCGGACTGGAACATTTCCATCACGATATCTGCGCCGCCGACGAATTCGCCTTTGACATAGAGTTGCGGAACGGTGGGCCAGTTGGTGTAGTCCTTGATGCCCTGGCGGACTTCATCCGAGGCCAGAACATTCACGTCCTTGAACGGCACGCCAAGGTGCTGGAGGATTTGCACGGTGCGGCCCGAAAAGCCACATTGCGGCATATCCGCCGTGCCCTTCATGAAGAGCACGATGTCGTTGGATTTTACGTCTTTGTCGATTTGGTCGTGGATGGACATTTGGTTCTCTCTTTTCACCACTCAATGATTGAATGTGGATAAGACTGCATTCTCACCGCAGTTCCATCCCTTCCGGTGCGCTGGTCTGCAGCGCCAGCGCATGAAGCTCGCCGCCCATGCGGCCTTTCAATGCGGCATAAACCAGCTGATGCTGCTGCACGCGGTTCTTGCCCTTGAAGCTGGGTGAGACGACATTGGCGGCATAGTGATTGCCATCGCCCGCGAGATCGCGAATCTCAACACTTGCATCCGGAATGCCTTCCTTGATGAAGCGTTCGATGTCTTGGGCGGTCATGGCCATGCGGTTGGGCTTTCTTGCGGTTATGGCTTAAAACGCAAATATAGCCGCTCAAGCGCCAATCTTCAATGCGGGCGGCTGCAAAGAAAAACCCGCCCGGCGCGAAGGCGGGCGGGTTCAAGATTTCAAATCAGCGCGTGATTAACGCACGGACGCCAAGTTCAGGCTGGCCAGACCGGCAGCGATGTTGAGGCCGGTTTGGCCCTGAACCGAAATGGGCTGCAGGTTGATGCTGTCGCTCCAGCCGCCCACCAGCACATTGGCACCGAGGCCAGCGATAACCGTGGCCTGGGCCGAAGCGCCGACATAGCGGCCGGCCAGCGCGCCGTGATGGATTTCACCGGGGGCAAACACAATCCATGACAGGTAGGACTTGTTGGTGATGCCGATATCGATGCCGAGCTTGCCCGTGGTGCCGCGATAATGCTCAACACGGCCCTTGCCCTTGAAGGTGCAGCTGACATCCTTGGACGAGCCGAGGATGAGGCCCACGCCAGGGGCCACGACGCAATCCAACACGCCGACTTTGACGCCTGTGCGGGCGGCTTCGGCTGATGTGGCTGATGCGGCGGCGAGCACGCCAACGAGTGTGGCGGCGATGGCGAGTGAAGCCTTATTGTTCATTTCAAAATCCTTGTTTTCATTGAATGTATTGGCTGCGGGGCGAATGCCCCGGGTGCAAATTGTGTATCTTCGCCAAATGTAACGGCAATATGGCCAGTTTGTTCCACGCTACGGCGAAATTTCAGCCTTCTCCCGCAAGGAGAGAAAAGTGAATTTTGATTTGCCCTCCCTCAAAAGTCTCACCTTAGAGTTCGCCATTCATGAAGGCGGGGAACCAGCCTTCATGAGCGCGGCGAAGCTCAGACATTGCAATGGTTGTGCCGCTGCCAATGCACAAAGTGGCATCCGCCGACACTTCACCAATGATGCGGGCGGGAATCCTCTTGTCTTGTGTGGCTTCGAGAATTTCCATGGCTTCTTCAGGCCGGGCTGTCAGCACATAGCGCGCCTGATCTTCGCCGAAAAGCTCCGCATGGCCCATGTTTTCCAGCTTGGCACCAAGGCCGGAGGGCAGGGCCATTTCGATCACGGCGCAGCCAAGGCCACCATCAGAAATGTCATGCACGGCAGTCACCTGCCTGTCGCGGATCAGGCGGCGGACGAAATCGCCGTGCAGTTTTTCATTCGCCAAATCAACGGGCGGTGGTGCGCCTTCTTCACGGCCCAGCACTTCACGCAGGTAGATGCTCTGGCCCAGTTCGGTGCCATCGCCGCCGAGCAGGATGATCACATCGCCTGCTTGCTTGAAGCGGCTGGTCATCATCACAGACAAATCGGCCAATAGCCCAACGCCGCCAATGGTTGGTGTGGGCAGAATGCCTTGGCCCATGGTTTCGTTGTAGAGCGACACATTGCCGGAAACGACCGGGTAATCCAGTGCGCGGCAGGCCTCGCCGATGCCTTTGAGTGCGAAGACCAACTGGCCCATGATTTCGGGGCGCTCTGGGTTGCCGAAGTTCAAATTGTCGGTGATGGCGATGGGTGTGGCGCCCACGCAGGTGAGATTGCGCCAGGTTTCGGCCACGGCCTGTTTGCCGCCTTCGAAGGGGTCAGCCTCGACATAGCGCGGGGTCACATCCGAGGTGACAGCGATGGCCTTCTTGTCATTGATGCGCACCACGCCAGCGTCACCGCCGGGGATCTGGGCGGAGTTGGATTGCACCAGCGTATCATATTGCTCCCACACCCAACGGCGCGAACACATATCGGGCGAACCGATGATTTTCAAAATTGCGGCGGCGAGATCGTTCGGTGCGGGCACATCTTCCGGCTTCAGGCGGGCCAGCTTCTTCGGCTCCACCCAGGGCCTGTCATATTCCGGGGCTTCATCGCCCATCGCCTTGATGGGCAGATCGGCCTTCACCTCGCCCTGGTGCTTGATGACGAAGCGCAGCGTGTCAGTGGTTTTGCCGATGATGGCGAAATCCAAACCCCATTTCTTGAAAATGGCTTCGGCCTCTCTTTCCTTCTCGGGGCGCAGCACCATCAGCATGCGCTCTTGGGACTCCGAGAGCATCATCTCGTAGGCGCTCATGCCGGCTTCGCGGCAGGGCACCTTGTCGAGATCAAGTTCGATGCCGAGATCGCCCTTGGCGCCCATTTCAACGGCCGAGCAGGTGAGGCCGGCGGCCCCCATGTCCTGAATGGCGATGACGGCGCCAGAGGCCATCAGTTCAAGGCAGGCTTCGAGCAGGCATTTTTCAGTGAAGGGGTCACCCACCTGAACAGTGGGGCGCTTCTCTGAGGCCTTCTCGTCAAATTCGGCAGAGGCCATGGTGGCGCCGTGGATGCCGTCGCGGCCGGTTTTTGCGCCGAGATAGACCACAGGCAGGCCAACGCCCTTGGCCTTCGAATAGAAAATCTTGTCGGCATCAGCAATGCCCACGGCCATGGCGTTGACCAGGTTGTTGCCATTATAGCGCGCGTGGAAATTCACTTCGCCGCCCAAGGTGGGCACGCCGAATGAATTGCCATAACCGCCGACGCCCGCGACCACGCCGGAAACAAGATGTTTGGTCTTGGGATGCGATGGCTCGCCAAAGCGCAGCGCATTCAGCGCCGCAATGGGGCGCGCACCCATGGTGAACACGTCACGCAGGATGCCGCCCACGCCAGTGGCCGAGCCCTGATAGGGTTCGATGAAGCTGGGATGGTTGTGGCTTTCCATCTTGAAGATGATGGCCTGGCCATCATCAATATCGATGACGCCGGCATTTTCGCCAGGGCCGCAAATCACGCGCTTGCCTTGGGTGGGCAGTGTTTTCAGCCATTTCTTGGAGGATTTGTAGGAGCAGTGCTCGTTCCACATGGCTGAGCAGATGCCCAGTTCGGTCATGGTTGGCGTGCGGCCGATGAGGCTCAGGAAACGCTGGTATTCGTCTGGCTTCAGGCCGTGAGCTGCGACGATTTCAGGGGTGATGGCGGGTTCGGCTGGCTTGCTCATGCCAGCCGTTTAGAGGGCGAACGGGAGATTCACAATTGCCGAATTTCGCCTGTTCATTTCCTCAATTCTATGCCTTTTTGGCAGAAGGCTGCGTGAATATGGGGCGCAAAGCGATCTTCGCTTGGTCCATTGCTTCTTGCAGCTTCTTCAACTCCGCCATTCTGACAACTTCATCCAACTTACGCAGCACAGGCAACGGGTTCATTTTTTTCTCCAATTTTTGTTTGCACGTCGGAATTGCAGACAGGCTAGTTCAGCCTGTTTGCAAGCCCGTTAACAGCGGTAGCAAGATTGGAGGCGTTTCACGCCATAGTTGTTGCAACCTCAATAGGCAGATGAAACAACCTTGCGGACAGAAAAGGAATTCTTAACGTCATTTGGCGGAGCGAGATGCGTTGGCGCTGGCATCCATGCTAGCTTGGCTTCCTGGCGGAGCATGCGAACCATTCGTTCCTGCAAGGCGGTTTGGCCTTGTGCGACAATGGCCGCAGATTCGATTTCTGCTTCTGCTTCGGCTTTGCGATTTTTGAAAAAGACGGCAATCATTTTCTTAACTCCTGGGCTGGGCTGTTCGTTGTGACCTTCTGCAATTCGCGTTGCAGACGGTTGCAATGAACGCCGAAGCGCAGCGTTAATCTAGTGTTAACGAACGCTATCCTGAAGGCGAAGTTACCGCGCTTCCATCGAATTGAATGAAAACTTCAGCGAATTTGAAGTGTTCGCTGGCGCATCTTTCCGCTCGCAAGAGCATCGAGCGAACAAGCGGAATCACTTGTGAGCGAAAGATCCGACAAATTGAATATCTATAGCGTGCAGCTGAGCGGATGGGTGCGCCCGCTGCTCTAATGGGCTACTTGTCGCGCCGTCACGCCGCCAGCAGGCTTTCAAACAGCGGCAGGCAATCGCGCTTGCCATGCAGGGCTTCAATCATGTTTTCCGGATGCGGCATCATGCCGATGACATTCCCTTCAGCATTGCAAATGCCGGCAATGTCATTCATCGCGCCATTGGGGTTGGTGCCTTCGACATAACGGAACACCACGCGGCCTTCGCCCTCAAGCTCATCCAGCGTTTCGCGGTCGCAGATGTAGTTGCCTTCGCCATGGGCAACCGGGCAGGAGACAACAGCACCTTCCGCCATTTTCTTGGTGAAGAAGGTCGCATTGTTTTCCACGCGCAGCCGCACTTCCCTGCAGACGAACTTGAGGCCCGCATTGCGCACCAAAGCGCCAGGCAAGAGGCCTGCTTCGGTGATGATCTGGAAGCCGTTGCACACGCCAAGAACCTTCAGGCCCTTGGCGGCCTTGGCTTTCACATCTGCCATGATGGGTGAGCGCGCGGCAATGGCGCCACAGCGCAGATAATCGCCATAGGAAAAGCCGCCGGGCACCACCACAAGATCAACCTTGGGCAAAGTGGTTTCGGTGTGCCAGACCACATGGGGCTTTTGGCCCGTGGTTTTTTCCAGCGCCAGAACCATATCATGATCGCGGTTGATGCCGGGGAAGAGAAGAACTGCGGATTTCATGGCTGCCCTAAGCAAGTTCGATGTCGTAATTCTCAATAACCGTGTTGGCGATCAGCTTTTCGCACATCTGCTTCAATGCGGCCTGCGCCTTGGCCTTGTCTGTCTCAGCCAGATCAACTTCAAAGAATTTGCCCTGACGCACGCCGTTCACGCCCGAAAATCCCAGCGAGCCGAGGGCGCCCTCAATGGCTTTGCCTTGCGGGTCGAGCACGCCGTTCTTCAGCGTCACTTTGATCTTGGCTTTCATGAGTCAGACTTCACCAATTTGGGCTTTGAGCGTTCAGTGGTTTCGTTGGGTTGGATGATGCCCAAGCGGCGCGCCACTTCCTGATAGGCATCCGTCAGGCTGCCGAGATCGCGGCGGAACACATCCTTGTCGAGCTTGGCATTGTTGTTACGCATATCCCACAGGCGGCAGTTATCCGGCGAGATTTCATCGGCCAGAACCACGCGCATCATTTCATTCTCGACATAACGGCCATATTCCAGCTTGAAATCCACCAGCTTGATGCCGATGCCAAGGAAGAGACCAGAGAGGAAATCATTGATGCGGATCGACATGTGCATGATGTCGTCCATTTCCATGGGCGTGGCCCAACCGAAGGCGGTGATGTGTTCATCATTCACCATCGGGTCGCCGAGCTTATCGCTTTTGTAATAGCATTGCCGCCGCCATGTGCGGCGATGGCGAAGCTCGACGCGACCCGAGCACATCTCGACCGACCCTCGGTCGCCATGGTCGTGACGGTGGACGATCACCTCGTAGCCACCAAGCGTGGCCGGAGGGTCGCTGCGTTCGAGCAGGTCGACCATCGCGAGATGGGCGACGACGGGACGCGCCGACGCGCGTCGGTTCGACCTGGCTGCGCCAGATGTCCCTGCCCGTCCCCTCCGAAGGGTCGTTGCTCACAGCCGCGTCGAGGAGGCCGAGGATCTCGTGCACGTCGGGCGACTCGCCCGGCTCGTCGAGCAGATCGATCGCACGTGCCGCGTAGCGCATCACCTGCACCGTCTCGAGTCCGGCGATGTCGTTGAAGAACCACCCGCACGACGTGTACATGAGCATCGCGTGGCGCTGGGCCTCGAGCAGGGTGAGTGCCTCGACCACCGCGTCACCCGAGTCGCCGCGCACCCACCGAGCCGCGAAGTCCTCGATCGACACCGCTCCCAAGACGACGTCGACGTACGCGTCCCGCGCAGCCCATGGATCAGAGAGCACGACGCTTCCGCGGCGTTCGAACACCTCGACACCGTGATCACGGATGCGATCGAATGTCGCCCGAAGCGGACCGCGCCACCGCTGCTGCCAACCAGGGCCGCCGCCGGTGTGACATCCGCAGTCCTCCTTCCACCGGCCGACGCCGTGCACACACGACCACACGCTCTCCTTCACCTCGACCTCCCACTCCGCCGGGCTGTCGAGGGCGAGGTCGGCCAGGCCACCTGTGGCGATGCCGCGGGCCGGCGCTTCGACTGCCAGCGCGTAGGCGACCGCTCGCTCACCCCATCGATGGTGATGGCCGAACGTCTCGCCGTCCGTCGCGATGCACACCACGGCCGGCTCATCGGAATCACCGAGGAGGTGCGCGGCGCGCTCGACGAGCCCCGCACTCGTCAGTGTGCCGAGCCCGAACGCCACCTCTTGCGAGAGCGATCCGTCGTAGAACACGACCGTGACGCCCCGGTCTTCATCGTTCGGGTCGCGCCACCGGTAGGTGCGCCGACCGTCGATCGAACCGTCGTCGACGGACACCCATGCGTCATCCCCCGCACCCAGCGGCCGCACGCGGGTCGCCTGCCCCGGTGCGAGGATCGTGAAGCCGATCCCCTCCTCGGCGAGCACTGACAGCACCTCGTCGTTCACCGCGGTCTCCGGAAGCCACATGCCCTCGGCCCGACGGCCGAACCGGTGCGCGAAGTCGGCGAGACCCCAGCGCACCTGCGTCGTGATGTCGCGATGCGTGGCAAGCGGCAGGATCATGTGGCTGTACCCCTGGGCGATGGCGCCGCGACCGTCCCGGCCCGCCCGGACCATCGCTGCGTACACGTCAGGGTGATGCACCTCGAGCCACGAGAGCAGCGTCGGCCCGACGTTGAACGACATCAGCCGGTAGTTGTCGACGAGCGCCACCACCGCGCCATGGTCGTCGAGGATGCGCGCAACGGCGTTCGGCCGATACCACTCCTCGGTGATGCGCTCGTTCCAGTCGTGGGCGGGTGCTGCCGAGGGCTCGACGGGCACCGCCTCGGTCCAAGGGTCCTCGCGAGGCGGTTGGTAGAAGTGCCCGTGGATCACCAGCCGCCGTTGCGTCATCTCCGTCACCGCGCTGCGCCGGCAAACCACAGCACGGAGAGCGGGGGCAGCGTCGCAACAGCAGAGTCGGCGTAGCCATGCCATGCCACTGACTCGCTCTGGAGCCCGGCGGTGCCGCCGTCCCCGCTGCCCCAGAACCACGACGCGTTCGTGTCGAGGAGCGTGTTCCACCATCCCCCGTACGGCAGCCCGAACCGGTAGCCCTCGCGGCACCGGCGTGAAGTTCGCGATGCACGCCACGGCGCGCCGGCCGTCACGTGAGAACCGAACGAAGCTGTAGACGCTGTGCTCGGCGTCGTCCGCGTCGAGCCACCGGAAGCCAGCGGGGTCGCGGTCGCTCTCCCACAACGCCGGCTCGTGCACCATCGCGACGTTGAGCTCGCGCACGAGGTCGCGCACGCCCGCGTGGGGCGGCGAGTCGAGCAGGAACCAGTCGAGGCTGCGATCGTGGTGCCACTCGCGGCGCTGGGCGATCTCGCTTCCCATGAAGAGCAGCTTGCGACCCGGATACGCCCACATCCATCCGTAGAGCGCGCGGAGGTTCGCGAACTTCTGCCACTCGTCGCCGGACATCTTGTCGATCAGCGGACCCTTGCCGTGCACCACCTCGTCGTGCGACAGCGGCAGCACGAAGTTCTCGGTGTAGGCGTACAGCAGGCCGAACGTGAGGTTGCGGTGGTGGTGCTTCCGATGCACCGGGTCGTGCCGCAAGTAGTCGAGCGTGTCGTGCATCCAGCCCATGTTCCACTTGTGGGTGAAGCCGAGGCCGCCGTGGTGCACGGGGGCAGTCACCGCCGGCCACGAGGTCGACTCCTCCGCGATCGTCAGCACGCCCGGGTGCTCGCCGTGCAACGTGATGTTGAGGTCACGGATGAATTCGAGCGCGCCGAGGTTCTCGCGCCCTCCTCGCTCGTTGGGCACCCATTGACCGGGCTTGCGGGAGTAGTCGAGGTACACCATCGACGCGACGGCATCGACGCGCAGTCCGTCGACGTGGAACTCGTCGACCCAGTAGAGGGCATTGGCAACGAGGAAGTTCCGCACCTCGTTGCGGGCGTAGTTGAAGACGAACGTGCCCCAGTCCGGATGCTCACCGAGACGAGGGTCGAGGTGCTCGTAGAGGGCCGAGCCGTCGAATCGACCCAGCGCCCACTCGTCGCGCGGGAAGTGCGCGGGCACCCAGTCGACGATCACCCCGATGCCACGTTGGTGGAGGTGGTCGACGAACCATCGGAAGTCGTCGGGCGTGCCATACCGCGCGGTCGGCGCGTAGTAGCTCGACACTTGGTAGCCCCACGACCCGCCAAAGGGGTGCTCGGCGATCGGCAGCAGCTCGACGTGGGTGAACCCGAGGTCGACGACATGATCCGCCAGCTGCCGTGCGAGCTCGCGATAGTCGAGTCCCTGCCGCCACGAGCCGAGGTGCACCTCGTAGATCGAGAGCGGGCTCTGGACGGGATCGTCGTGCTCACGATGCTCGATCCACTCCGCGTCGGCCCACTCGTGGTGCGAGGTCGTGATGATGCTCGCCGCTCCGGGCGGAAGCTCCGCAGCACGCGAGCGGATCGGCCTTGAGCACGACGTGCCCCGTCGAGCCGGTGACCTCGAACTTGTAGTGCTGCCCCGGCGCCACGGCGGGCACAAACAGCTCCCACACTCCCGAGGACCCCAGGATCCGCATGGGGTGCGCGCGTCCGTCCCAAGAGTTGAAGTCGCCGACCACGCGGAACGGATCGAGCGCTCGGCGCCCAGACCGCGAGCGTGGTGCCATCCACGTCCTCGTGACGGCGCGCGTGCGCACCGAGCACGTCCCACAGCCGCCGGTGCGTGCCCTCGCCGATCAGATGGAGGTCGACGTCACCCAGCGTTGGCCAGAAGCGATAGGGATCCTCCGCGATCGCGGTCCATCCGCCGGGATACACGACCTCCACTCGATACGCGCCCGGGTCGGTCGCGAGGTCGGCCACGAAGACCCCCGCCTCGTGAGCGCGAGTCATGACGATCTGGTTCCCACCTCCCGTCCGGAGGATGGACTCTTCCGCGCCCGGCCTCCACACCCTGACCACCCAGCCGCCTTCGACACGGTGAGGCCCGAGCACGTCATGCGGGGTGCGGTGCGTCCCCGCCACGATGCGTGCGAGATCATGCGCGACGTCAGGGCCTCGAACCACCACGGAAGCATCCCACGATGCCCGGGTAAGGTCGGCCGCTCATGCGCGTCGCGCGATGGTCAGCTGGGAGTATCCGCCTCTCGTGGTCGGCGGTTTGGCCGCACATGTGCACGGCCTCGCGACCGCGATGGCACGGTCCGGTCACGAGGTCGTCGTGTTCACGCGGGCGCACCCCTACGCGCCGGATGACTCCGAGATCGAGGGCGTCCGGGTGCTGCGCGCGCACGTCGACCTGCCCTGGATCCCGAACGACAATCCCATGGCCCAGGTGATCTCGGGCAACCATCAGCTCGCTCAGCTGGGCGCACGGTTGGTGCCCTGGCAGGCCGACGTCGTCCATGCGCACGACTGGCTCGGGGCGTGGGCCGGCGACACGCTGCCGCGAGGCGTATCAGGCGCCGTTCGTCGCCACGGTGCACGCGACCGAGCTCGGACGTCACCAAGGGCACCTGACGAGCACGATGTCCGAAGCGATCAACGCGGCGGAGTGGTGGCTCACCTACGAGGCTCAGCACGTGATCTGCTGTTCGGGCTTCATGGTCGAGGAGGTCGTGCGATCGTTCCAGCTCCCGCGACAAGATCACGATGGTGCCGAACGGCGTCGACCCGACGCACTTTCGCACGAAGGGTGTCACGAGGGCCGACGCCGACTCGCCGCTCATCGTCTCCTGGGGGCGGCTCGAGTACGAGAAGGGCTTCCAGACTCTGATCGCAGCAGTCGCCCGCCTCGTTCCCCGCTGGCCCGCCCTGCGATGTGTGCTCGTCGGCCGGGGCACCTACTCCGAGGAGCTGCGCGGCGTCGCCCGCGGGCTCGGCGTCGAGCAGTCGGTCCAGTTCGCCGGGTTCGTGAGCGATGAGGAGCTGGTGCGGCTGCTGAACGAGGCGACGTGTGCGGTCATCCCGTCCCTCTACGAACCCTTCGGCATCGTCGCCCTCGAGGCACTGTCGGCCGGCGCGCCGCTCGTCGCCGCCGAGAGCGGAGGTTTGCGCGAGGTGCTCGGCGGCACGCAGGCGGGTCTGCTGTTCCCACCCGGGAACGCCGATGCACTCGCGGCGGCGTTCGAGCGGATGCTCACCGAGCCCGGTCTCGTCGAGCAGTCACAAGCAGCGGGCACCGAGCTCGTGGCGACGCGGTACTCGTGGGATGCGATCGCCGCATCGACGCTTGACGTGTACGCCGAGGCAGGAGCCCGGCCCAAGCCGAAGGTGAAGACGAAGAAGGCCAAGGGATCGTGAAGGCGCTGCGGAGCTTCACGGTGCGGGCGCGACTCCCCGAGTCGCTCACCCCGCTGGTGTCTCTCGCACTCAACCTCCGCTGGTCATGGGATCAGGAGACCCGCGACCTCTTCCGATGGGTCGACCCCGATGTGTGGGAGGCCACGCGCCGCGATCCGGTCGCCGTGATCGGCGCGGTGGACCCCACCCGTTTGCAGGCGCTGACCGAAGACCCGGGCTTCATGCGGTTTCTCTCCGACACGGCCGACGAGCTCGCGCGCTACCTCACGAACGAGCGCTGGTTCCAGCTCAAAGGTCCGTCCCCGCTCGAGCTGGTGGGCTACTTCTCGCCCGAGTTCGGCATCAGCGAGGCGCTCCCCCAGTACTCAGGGGGCCTCGGTGTGCTCGCCGGTGATCACCTCAAGGCGTCGAGCGATCTCGGCGTGCCGCTCGTCGGCGTCGGCCTCTTCTATCGCCACGGGTACTTCCGCCAGGGCCTCTCACACGACGGCTGGCAGCAGGAGCGCTACCCGAACCTCGACCCGTACGCGATGGCCCTCACGCAGTGCGAGGGCGTGCGCGTGACCGTCGAGCTCGCGGGCCGGCCCCTGCACGCGCAGGTGTGGCGCGCCGACGTCGGACGCACACCGCTCTACCTGCTCGACGCCGACATCGACGACAACGAGCCCGCCATGCGAGAAGTCACCGACCGGTTGTACGGCGGCGATGTGGAGCACCGACTGCAGCAGGAGATCCTCCTCGGGATGGGCGGCGTGCGGATGCTTGACGCACTCGGCCTCGACGTCCAGGTCTTCCACACGAACGAAGGCCATGCCGGCTTCCTCGGCCTCGAGCGCATGCACCGCCTCATCACGAAGGAAGGCTTGTCGTTCGACGAGGCGATCGAGTCGGTGCGCTCCTCCTGCTTGTTCACCACGCACACGCCGGTGCCCGCCGGCATCGATCGCTTCCCTAGAGCGATGATGGAGCAGTACTTCGGTGAGTGGGCGAAAGACTGCGGCGTCGGGCTCGATCAGCTCCTGGCACTCGGACACCGCGCCGACGAGCCGACCGACGAACGGTTCAACATGGCCGTCATGGGACTGCGCCTCGCGGCCCGCTCGAACGCGGTCGCGAAGCTGCACGGCGAAGTGAGCCGCACCATGTTCGCCGGGCTCTGGCCCGACGTGCCGGTCGCCGAGACTCCGATCGCGTCCGTCACGAATGGCGTGCACGCGCCGACGTGGACCGCGCCCGAGTTCGCCGATCTGTTCAGCCGCTACGTGAGCCCGGGATGGACCGAGGCTTCGGCGAACGAGTGGGAGCGAATCGGCGACGTCAGCGACGATGAGCTGTGGCGGGCGCGCGAGCATCGCCGAGGCCGCCTCGCGCTCCACGTCCGTGACCGCCTCCGCGCCGCGGGGCTGGCTCGCGGGTTGTCGGCGTCCGAGGTCGAGTGGTGCGACAACGTGCTCGATCCGAAGGTGCTGACGATCGGCTTCGCCCGCCGCTTCGCGACCTACAAGCGAGCAACCCTGCTGCTGTCGCAACCCGATCGTCTGCGACGCCTGCTGCTGGCCCCCGATCCGATCCAGTTCGTGTTCGCGGGCAAGGCCCATCCCGCGGACGACTTGGGCAAGGCGCTCATCCGCGACCTCATCCACTTCGCGAGCGATCCCGCGGTGCGGCATCGGTTCGTGTTCGTGGACGACTACGACATCGCCCTCGCTCGGTACATGTACCAAGGGTGCGACGTGTGGCTGAACAACCCTCGTCGTCCTCAGGAGGCGTGCGGCACGAGCGGGATGAAGGCAGCGATGAACGGCGCGCTCAACTGCTCCATCCTCGACGGTTGGTGGGACGAGTGCTTCGACGGCACGAACGGCTGGGCCATCACGTCCGCCGAGGGCGAGACCGACCTGGCCCGTCGGGACGAGATCGAGGCGAACAGCCTGTTCGAGCTGCTCGAGCACCAGATCGTGCCGCTCTACTACCAGCGCACCGAAGGACCGACCCCTCGGGGATGGGTTCGTCGCATCAAGGCGTCACTGCGCACGCTCTGCCCCGAGGTCACCGCGGCGCGCATGGTCCGGGACTACGTGACGACGCTCTACGAGCCGACCGCCATCGACGCCGCTCGCATCAACGCCGGCGATCACGCTGCCGCGAAGGCGCTCGTCGCGTGGAAGGCGAGGGTGCGGGCCGCGTGGGACGGCGTGCACGTGACCGCCGTCGACACCGATGGCACCGCGGCCGACCTCGGCGCGCTGCGAACCGTCGAGGCCTCGGTGTCACTCGGCGAGCTCTCGCCCGAAGACGTGAGCGTGCAGCTCGCCCACGGGCCGGTCGGGCGCGGCGACGAGCTGGTGGATCCTGAGCTCGTGCCGATGACCCTCTCCAGCACGGCCGGCCCCGACGCCCGGTACCGCTGTGAGTTCTCGTGTGCGGCCCCCGGCCGCTACGGCTTCACCGTGCGCGTGCTTCCCTTCCATCCCGACCTCGCACAGCCGGTCGAGATGGGCCGCATCGCCTGGGCCTAGCCGCATTTCTTGGTGTTTCTCACTCCCGGCGCGTGAGAACCACCAAGAGTTCGGGCTCAGGCGTATTTGCGGAGGAACTCGAGAAGCGGGGGGTTCACTTGATCGGGGTGGGTGAGGTTCGCGGCGTGAGCTGCGCCCTCGACCTCGACGAACGCCACGCAGTTGGGAAGCGCGTCGCGGAGCTCCTTGGCCGACTCGAGGGTGATCGCAGTGTCGGCCGTGCCGTGTGCAATGAACGCGGGGCACGTGATCTCGCCGACGCGATCGGTGATGTCGTCGCGCCCGAACAGCGTGTTCGACGGCTCGAGGAACAGCTCCCGGGGCCTCGCCTTCCACTTCGCGATCCACTTCGGGTTCTCGTCCGGGTCGGCGATGATCAGGTCGGCGATCGGGCCGGTGAGCGCGTCCACCGGCCCATCGGCGAGCCACATCTGCTGCATCCCTCGGTACGCGTCGAGCACCTCTGCCGGCTCCGTCCCCGACTGCGTGTCGAGGAGCACGAGCGCCTTCACTCGATCGGGGGCCGTGAGCGCGGCCCGCAGCGAGAGGAAGCCGCCTTGGCTCATGCCCCCGACGACGGCTTCGTCGACGCCGAGGTGAGTCAGCAGACCGAGGCAGTCGGCGGCAGAGTCCCAGTACGTGAACGGCTTGCCGTCGAACTCGGTGAGCCCGAAGCCGCGCTCGTCCCACGTGATCACGCGGAACTCGGGCGCGAGAGCCTCGACCTGCGGTGCGAACATCTCATGGTCCATGAGGAAGCCGTGACCGAGGATCACCGGAGGGCCGTCGCCGCCCGAGTCCTCGAAGTAGATCCGCTGGCCGTTGACGTCTGCGTGAGACATGTGGAGATGCCTTTCAGTGTCCGGTGAAGGTGGCGTTGCCTGGCCCGCTCTCGAGGAAGGACTTCACGCCGATCTGTGAGTCCTCCGTGCGGAAGACCTCGACGAAGCTCTCTTGTTCGAGCTGCAGGCCGTCGGCAAGCGAGAGGTCGAGTCCCCCGTCGATCGCCTTCTTGGCGAGTCCCTGTGCCGCGACCGCCCCTCGTGCGAGCTCGGCGGCGACGCTCGATCGCTCGGTCGTGCAATGCCTCGGGTGCGACGACCTCGTCGGCAAGCCCGATGCGCAGCGCTTCCTGCGCGTCGACCTGACGACCGCTCAGGATGATGTCCTTCGCGCGGCGACGCGCCGACGAGCCGGGCGAGCCGCTGGGTGCCGCCACCGCCGGGGATGATCCCGAGCAGGATCTCGGGCTGGCCGAACTTCGCCCGCTCGGACACGATCCGGATGTCGCAGGCCAACGCGACCTCGCAGCCGCCGCCGAGCGCGTATCCCGACACTGCCGCGATGACCATCCGGGGAATCGCTGCAATCGCGTCGAGCGTCGAGACGAACAGACCGCCGATGACCGCCGCCTCGTGAGGGCCACCGAACTCGGAGATGTCCGCACCCGCGGCGAACACCCGGTCCCCGCCCGTGACGACGACCGCGCCCGGCGGGTTCGCGTGCAGATCCTCGGCCACGGCCTTCAGCTGCGTGAGCAACGCGGAGGACAGCGCGTTGACCTTGGGGTTGTCGAGGGTGATGACGGTGACGCCGTCGGCACGCCGCTCGACGCGGACCAATGCGGGATCGTCGGCCATGCGGCCGGACAGTAGCGACCGGATCAGTCGAGCGCGTCGAGCAGCTGTTCGGAAGCCGACCACGGGTCGGTGCGCCGCGCCAGCACCTCGCCGTACAGCTCCTCGTACGTCGTGCCACGCAGCAAGGTTCGTGCGCGCTCCTCGAGGCGGCGCACGACGATCTCCTCGAGCTCACGCGCAAGTCGTCGCTCGCGACGCTTCTCGATGTCTCCAGAGTCGGTGAGGTGGGCTCGGTGCGCGAGCACCGCGTCCCACAGCTCGCGTGTCTCCCTCGTCTCGCGCCGCGACAGTCGGCACGATCGGCGGCCGCCAGTCCCCCAGTGCGGACAGGTCGAGCATCTGTTCGAGGTCCCGGCGGGTCTCGGCGACGCCGGTGCGATCGGCCTTGTTGATCACGAACACATCGCCGATCTCGAGCAGACCCGCCTTGTTCGCCTGCACCGCATCGCCCCAACCCGGGTTCACGACGACGACCGTGGTGTCGGCCTCCCCCGCGATCTCGACCTCGACCTGACCGACGCCCACGGTCTCGACGAGCACCCACGGCTTGCCGACCGCGTCGAGCACGCGGATCGCCTCCGGAGCGGCGAGGGCCAAGCCCCCGAGGTGACCTCGCGTCGCCATCGATCGGATGAAGACACCGGGGTCGGTGGCGTGATCCTGCATGCGCACGCGGTCACCGAGGATCGCGCCGCCCGAGAACGGGGAGGACGGATCCACCGCCAACACCGCGACCTCGGCGCCCGATGCACGCAGCAGCGCGATGAGCTGGCTCGTGAGGGTCGACTTCCCGGCTCCCGGCGCTCCGGTCAGCCCGACGGTGTAGGCCTCACCCCCCAAGGGATAGGTGAGCCGGCCGACGTCACGGGCGCCCTGCCCGCCCTGTTCGACGAGCGAGAGCATGCGCGCGAGCGCACCGCGGTCGCCGGCACGGGCAGCGCTCAGCAGTTCGGCAGGATCTCGATGGCGCACGGCGCCCGCACCCTAAACGAGCGGATCGGGCTACTCGGCAACGACGGCGGTGACGCCCTCCACCCGGTCCTTCATGATGCGTTCGATGCCCGCCTTGAGCGTGGCGGTGCTCGCCGGGCAGGTGCCGCATGCACCGAGGAGGCTGACGGTCACGATCCCCGTCTCCTCGTCCACGTCGCGCAGGAACATGTCGCCCCCGTCGGCCTGCAACGCCGGCCGGATGGCTTCGATGGTCTGCTCGACTTGCTGACGCACGCGCGACACCCCTTCAGGATGGTCCGGACAGTGCAGGAAACCCCCGGCCCCGGCCGGATGTTCCCCTTCTTTCAGCCAGGTCGACGCTCGACATCGGCACCGAGGGCCGCAAGCTTGCCGACGAAGTCCTCGTAGCCCCGATCGATGTGCTCGGTCCCCGACACTTCGGTCTCCCCTTCGGCCACGAGCCCGGCGACGACCAGTGCTGCGCCCGCCCGGATGTCGGGTGCCCGCACCGGAGCGCCCGAAAGGCGAGCCCGGCCGCGGACGACAGCATGGTGCGCGTCGGTGCGCACATCGGCGCCCATGCGAGCGAGCTCGTCGACGTAGCGAAACCGCCCGGCGAACAGGTTCTCGGTCACGATGCCGACTCCGTCCGAGACCGCGAGCATCACGGTGAAGAGCGGCTTGTAGTCGGTCGCCACACCAGGGTACGGAAGCGTTGAGACGTCGACCGAGCGCAGCCGCTGCGGCCCGTGGGCCCATATGCCGTCGAGCGTCGGGGTGACGGTCACGCCCATGTCGCGGAGCTTGCGGAGGTACATGTCCATGTGCTCGGCGCGGGCGTTCTTGAGCAACACCTCGCCGCCCGTGACCGCGACCGCCGCGAGGAAGGTCGCTGCTTCGACGCGGTCGGGGATCGTCTCGTGCCTCGCGGCCGACAGCGAGGACACGCCTTCGACCTGGATCGTCGACGTGCCCGCGCCGGTGATGTGCCGCGCCCATGACGTTCAGCAGGTCCGCGAGGTCGGAGATCTCGGGCTCGCGAGCGGCGTTGTCGATGACCGTCGTGCCCTTTGCCAGCGCGGCGGCCATGAGGATGTTCTCGGTCGCGGCCCACACTCGGGAACTCGAGTGTCACCGGCCCGCCTTGCAGCCCGTCCGCGAAGCCACGCACGTAGCCGTGCTCGAGCTCGAAGGTGGCACCGAGCGCCTCGAGCCCGGAGAGGTGCATGTCGATCGGCCGAGAGCCGAAGTCGTCGCCACCGGGCAACGCGACGCGTGCCTCGCCGCATCGGGCGAGCAGAGGCCCGAGCACACCGATCGACGCGCGCATGCGCTCGACGAGCTCGTACGGCGCTTCGGGGCGTAGCTCCGAGGGCGTGCGCAACGCGATGGTGGTGCCCTCCCTCTCGCACTCGACGCCGATCGCACCGAGCAGCTCGGCCATCGTGGCAACGTCGGCGATGCGGGGAACGTTCGTGAGCACGTGCTCGCCGGGCGCCAAGAGCGTGGCGGCCATGAGCAGCAGCGCGGAGTTCTTCGCCCCCGAGATCGAGACCTCACCGGTGAGCGGTCCGTTCGGCCGCACCAGGACTCGATCCATGCCGTCAGTATGCTCGACCTCTGTCGGCAACCCCGTGCCACAGCCCCCCTGCTCAGGAGCACCGCAAGCCGGTGGCCCGCATCGTCAACCGCTTCGACGACCCGCCGACAGACCTTCTCGAGCCGCGCGATGACGTCGTGCACGAGGTCAGACAGGGCGACGGATCGTTCATCGCCGACGGAGGGTCGTTCACCTCCTATCGGCGCGTGGTGGAGACCGAGAGCGGCATCTCGGTCGAGACGATCGAGTACTCGCTCGCTGTTCCGTACTTCGGATTTCTCTTCGCACCGCTGACGCGCCGCGCGCTGCGCACCCATGGCAACACCGGCATGCCGTGGTGGGCACCACCGGAACGGCTGGATCCGCGCGCCTCGACCGCGCTCGGCGTGCTGTGCGCCGTCGCGCTGATCGTCGGCTACCTCAACACGCTGCTGACGCAGACGATCGCGTTCGCGGCCGACGAGTTCGGGTCGAGCGACCGCGCCCAAGGGGTGTCGCTCGCGATCGTGCGGTCGGGCGTCGTGCTCGCGCTGATCATCGGAGGGATGGCCGATCGCCAAGGTCGTCGCCGATTGATCCTCGCGTTGTCGATTGCCGGGCCGATCGTCGCGTCGACGGGCGCGCTCGCGCCGTCACTCGCATGGCTGACGGTGTCGCAGACCGTCGCGCGGCCGCTCGCCATGGCGCTCGGCATCCTCGTCGCGGTCGTCGCGGTCGAGGAGATGCCCTCCGGCTCGCGCGGGTACGCGATCGGCCTCCTCGCGATGGCCACCGCGCTCGGCGCCGGCGCATGCGTCGTAGCGCTGCCGCTTGCCGACCTCGGCCTGAGGGGATGGCGGCTCGTCTACGTGGTGCCGCTCATCGGGCTCGCGCTCGTGCCGGGTGTGGGCAGGCGGCTGCAGGAGAGCCGCCGCTACGAGGCGCCCCATGCCAACGCCGGGTTCTCCGGTCACGCAGGGCGGTTCTGGCTGCTCGCGGGTTCGGGGATGCTCCTCAACCTGTTCGTCGCGCCGGCCTCGGCATTCCAGAACCGCTTCCTGAAGGACGAGCGGGGATACTCGGCAAGCCGCATCTCGCTGCTCACGCTGGTCACGAACACACCCGGCGGCATCGGCATCATCGCCGGTGGCCGGCTCGCCGACATGCGAGGCCGGCGCATCGTCGGCTCGGTCGCGCTGTTCGGCGGCACCCTGTGCACGGTGTGGTTCTTCTTCGCGAGCGGCTGGGCCCTGTGGGTCTCATCGACGATCGGAGCGATCGTGGGTGCGGCCGCGGTGCCGGCCCTGGGCGTCTACAGCGTGGAGCTGTTCCCCACATCGCTGCGCGGTCGGGCGAATGCAGCGATCACGGTGCTCGCGCTCGTCGGCAGCGGCGTCGGGCTCATCGCCGCCGGCGCGATGTCGGATCGGTGGGGACAGTTCGCTCCGGGCATGGCCCTGTTGGCGGTCGGCCCGCTCATCGTGTGCATGCTCGTGCTGACGTTGTACCCCGAGACCGCGCACCGCGAGCTCGAGGACATCAACCCCGAGGACGCGGTGGCTTCTTCAGCCCCTTGATCCACTGCGCGACGAGGCCCGCGATCTCGGAGTCCTTTCCCTTGAGCTCGTGCCGACCTCCCTGGATCCACACGTGCTCGACCGGGCCAGGGATGTCCGCAGTCGCTCGCTCGATCTCCTCACGTGAGCCGAAGGCGTCGCTCGTGCCAGAGATGAACAGGCACGGCACGTCGAGCCGAGGCAGATGCTCGACGCGCAGCTGCTCGGGCTTGCCCGGCGGATGCAAGGGATAGGAGATGAGGACCAGTCCCGCGGCCGGCAATCCGTCGGCCACGGCCATCGAGCAGATGCGCCCTCCCATCGAACGTCCGCCGAGCACGAGCCGGTTGGCCCGGATGTGCGCAGCTCGCGACGAGGCCCTCAGCCTCCTCGCGCACGGTGGCGAGCAGGACCGGCGGACGATCGGGAGCGGAACGGCCCGCCTTGCGATACGGGAAGTCCGCTCGCACGACGGGCAGCGAACCGACGGCCTGCTCGATGGCCACGAGTGATGCGTGGGTGCGACTGCTCTCCCGCGCCGGGGAAGAGGAGAAGGGCGCCGGCTGTCATCCGAGAAGGATCCTCCGTGCTTCGGTGAGGTCGAGGATGCGTTGACCC
The DNA here is from genome assembly GCA_963726695.1 of uncultured Acidimicrobiales bacterium. GTDB lineage: Bacteria > Actinomycetota > Acidimicrobiia > Acidimicrobiales > DATKAS01 > DATKAS01. The sequence continues at coordinate 99,039 of CAVSDE010000017.1, read as the reverse complement.
GCGTCGTCCGCCGATCCGCCGTGATCGGGGTGAACCTCTCGCAGGCGCGCCCGAAAGCTCGCCACCACCTCTTGACGCTCGGGTGAAGAGGCGGTGAGCCCCAGCACCTCGAGTGCCCATGCGACGGGATCGGCGAAGGCGCGCGCCGACCACGCCCGCGCTCCTCCGACGCCAGAGAGGTAGCTCACGAAGGCGGGGCCGAGCGGCCCGCTCCATCGCATCGCCTTGTGCAAGGCAGTCGCGACCGAGTGGCGGGCCTGGCGCGGCACCGCCGCGGCCGCGTACACCGCGCCGAGCACCTGCTGTGCCGCGGTGCCCTTCGTGCCGAGGTCGAACTCGATGCCCTCGCCCACACCGACCAGGCGGTGCCGGCTGCTCGAGAGGCCGACCCGGTCGGTCTGGAAGCGGTGCCGCAAACGCGGTTGCACGATCCGCTGTCCCCGTTCCACGTCACTGATGAGGCGATGGAGCTCGGGTGGAAAGTCGGGATCGAGCGCTTCCATGTGCGCCGCCACGACCGCGCCGAGCAGGATCCCGCCGAACCCCGGCGCCGGGATCGGTCGGCAGCGTGCTCTCGCCGAGCGCAAGACGTCGTGTGGGCGAGAACGGCCGTGAGTGCCAGATCACCAGCTCGGCGAGAACAGTCACACGGACAGGCGCTCAGACGTACGGACGGAGCAACGAGCGCAGCGCCGTCGCTCGCTCGACGACCTGCTCGTCGTCGGACCGCGGCAAGGCCGTCACGCAGCTCGTTCGCGTGCTCGACGACCGCCTTCCACGTCGCGGGAGCAAGGCCGTAGGGCACACCCACGGCGGCGGTCACCTCGACTGCCTTGATGAGCCCGTTCGAGCCGTCTTCGTCGCCAGGGTCGTGCATGAGCCGATCGGAGGCCAGGAACAGCTCCGAGAGCGCGTCCTGCGCGGCTTCGTCGTCCGCTCCCGTCTCCTCGGCGGCTGCGTCGAGGGCATCGGGATACTCGATCGCGTCGAGGATCGTCTCGACTGCGTCCTCGTCGTCCGCGGCGACCACGAGCGCCTCGGCCGAGTCCCATACGAACGGCACGCCGGATGCCGTGAGCTCCTCTGCCAGCTTCTGGCGGTCGGCGGGACTCCACTCGTCGAGCTCGTACACGAGCTGGTCGCCGTCGAGGCCGGCCTGCTCCGACGTCGAAGCGCCCGCGACGCCGCCTTGCTCGATCGCCTCGACGAGCGCGTCGACGCGCGCCTCGTCGTCGACGTGGACGACCAGGTCAGCTGCCTCCCACGCGTGCGCGATGCCGTCGGCGCCGAGCAACGACTCGAGCAGTGTGCGCCGGTCACCCGACCACTCCCCCAGCTCGTACACGAGCTGGTCGTCGTCGGGCAGGTCGAGCACCGACGGGCCGCTGTCCATGAGCGCGATGCCGCAGTCGGCGCACCGGGTCACCCAGCCGAGGTATTGGGCGCCGCATGCAGGGCACAGACGAGAGCTCACGAGCGCCACCTCAGCACATGTCGACGGAGGAAGTCTTCGGTGCGCTCGAGCTCGTCGATGACCGTCTCGGGGCGCGCCCACCCGTGCCCTTCACCTTCGTACAGATGCAGCTCGACCGTGCGACCAAGTGCGCGAAGACGGTCGGCGATCATCTGCGACTGAGCCGGTGGCACGACGACGTCGGCATCGCCTTGGAGGATGAGCAGCGGCGCGGTGATCTGCTCGACCACCGACAGCGGAGAGTGCGCTCGGTAGCGGTCGACGGCCCCGGGCAGCGGGCCGACGATCGAGTGGAGGTAGTGCTTCTCGAATCGATGCGTCGTCTCGTCGAGCTCGAGCAGGTCCGCGACTCCGAAGAGGTCGACACCCGCAGCACACAGATCGGGATGGTGGGCGAGCACGTTGAGCACGGTGAAGCCACCGGCCGAGCCACCCATCACGACCATCCGGTTCGGATCGGCCCGGCCGCGCTGCGCCGCGGCGCGCAACCCCGCGGCGACGTCGGAGGTGTCGAGATCGCCCCACCGTCCTCGCATCGCCTGAAGGAACGCACGACCGTGACCCGTCGACCCTCGATGGTCGGGTACGAGCACCGCCCAGCCGCGGTCGAGCCAGAACGACCACCGCGCGTTGAACATGACACCGCTCTGCGAGCTCGGTCCTCCGTGGATCGAGCAGATCAGCGGCGGGGGCTCCTCGCCCGAGGCGGATGACGTCGGCCGGTAGAGACGGCCGTAGACGACGCCGCCGTCGTCGCCGGCCCACTCGACGAGGTCGGGCTCGACGAGATCAGAGAGCTCGAACCCGGCGACCGGACCGTGGGCGACTCGGGTTCGTTGCCACTTCTCGTCGTAGACGACGATCTCGGTCGGCGTGCGGCCGCCACTGCGGATCGCCGCGAGATGCGTGCCCTGCCAGCTCAGCGCGCCGTGCACGCCCTTCGCGACCTCCTCGACCGCGCCGGTGCCGACGTCCGCGATGCACAGCCGGCCGAAGCCTCCCTCGTTGCGGTTGAACGCAACTCGGCTGCCGTCAGGCGACCAGGCGAACGACCGCTGACCGGGTCCCCACGGGGGATCGCCGTGCTCGAACGGCTCGGCGACCAGGGGCTTCGCGTTGAAGTCCGGGTCGAAGGCCCAGAGGTTCAGGAACCCGTCGACGTCGGTGAGGAACCCCGCCAGAGCGCCGCCCGGAGCGAACCGCACCTGCTGGGCTTGGGCATCGGGCGCCGAGAACGCCGTCAAGATCTCGCCGGTGCCGTCAGCCCGGCGAGCGGCGATCTCGCTGGTGTCCCAGGGCATGTCCGGCAGCCGCCACTGCTGCCAAGCGATCCACTGTGAGTCGGTCGTGAACGTCGGATCGAAGCAGAAGTCGACATCGCCCGAGATGCGCACCGGCCACGAGCCGTCGTCGGCGAGCGAGGCCACTGCGACGTAGTGGCTGTCGATGACGCACGTGACCTTCGTGCCGTCGGGTGCGACGCTCGGCGCCGCCGCCGGACCAGCGGGCTGCGCAGTGAGCACGCAACGAGCCGGACCACCGTCGACCGCGGCGAGCCACAAGCCGCCGTCGACTGCTGCGTAGACGAATCCGCTGCCATCCGGGAGCCAGTCGAACGCGCCGCCGCCGTACGCGGCCGAGGGACGCGGGGCGGGTTGCGACGTGACGACGACCTCGGCGCCACCCGTCGCGGGTACCACGACGAGCTGCCCGCGACCTGACACCGTCGTGACGAACGCGACGAGAGATCCGTCGGGCGAAAGGCGAGGCTCGGCGAGCGTGCGCCCATAGGCACACATCGCGGCCGTCACACGGGATGCCACGCCACGGACGCTACCCGGTACGTTGTCCGCTCGTGGCCGCCGAACCGCAGACCCCCGACCGCAACCTCGCCATGGAGCTGGTGCGGGTGACCGAAGCAGCCGCGATGGCGGCCGCTCGCTGGATGGGGCGAGGTGACAAGAACGGGGCCGACGGTGCCGCGGTCGAGGCGATGCGCACCGTGCTCCCCACCGTGCCGATGGACGGCATCGTCGTGATCGGCGAAGGCGAGAAGGACGAAGCGCCGATGCTCTTCAACGGGGAGCGCATCGGCGACGGCACTCCTCCGCTCACCGACATCGTCGTCGACCCACTCGAAGGCACGACGCCGACCGCCCAGGGACGTGGCAACGCGCTCTCGGTGATCGGGTCAGCGAGCGGGGCACGATGTTCAACCCCGGACCGTGCGTGTACATGGAGAAGCTCGCGGTCGGGGCCGAGGCAGCCGGTGTCATCGATCCTCTCGCGCCCGTGCTCGCAGAACCTCGAGGCCGTCGCGAAGGCGAAGGGCGAGTCCGTGCGCGACATCACCGCGGTGATCCTCGACCGCGAACGTCATGGCGACCTGATCCGCGAAGTCAGAGCCGCCGGAGCGCGCGTGCGGCTCATCCAAGACGGCGACGTCGCCGGCGCGATGTCGACCGCATGGCCCGACACGGGAGCCGACATCCTCTTCGGCATCGGCGGGTCACCAGAAGGGGTGCTCGCCGCCTGCGCCCTGAAGTGCATGGGTGGCGCGCTCTACGGGAAGCTCTGGCCCCGCAACGACGACGAGCGCCGTGCCGCCCTCGACGCCGGGTACGACCTCGACGCCGTGCTGACGATCGAGGACCTCGTGAGCGGCGACAACTGCTTCTTCGCCGCCACCGGAGTGACGGACGGCGACCTGCTGCAAAGGCGTCCACTACGACGCCGGAGGGGCGACGACCCACTCGCTCGTGATGCGATCGAAGTCGGGCACCGTCCGTGAGATCAAGGCCCGCCACCGCATGGACAAGCTCCGTCTGTTCGCCTCCGTCGAATACGGCTGAGAATCCTCGTCGCCGTCCTCCGCAAGCTTCGGCCGGCTCCTGCTCGCTGACGCTCGACAATCCTTGCTTCGCGTGCCCGGCGGCGCATTGCGCCGCCACGTGAGCGCTCAACGTTGGGTCTGCACGATGCCGGCGACACGCCGCACGACGCCGCGGGGCAAGAGACCGGTCGTCGCGACGAACGCCTTGTTCGCAGTTCCCGGGATCGAGACCGCGCGACGCGCCGCGGTGTCGGCGAGCGCGATCGTCGCGACTTGGTCCGATGTCATCCACGCGAAGTCGGGAACCTCACGACTCTGGCCGGTCGTGTTGCTGACCGACTGGAACTCGGTCCGCGTGAGCCCCGGGCAGAGCACGGTTGCCGACACTCCCGTACCGCGCAGCTCCTCGTGCAGTCCCTCGGTGAAGCTCGTGACGAATGCCTTCGTCGCCGCGTACACGGTGAGGTTCGGCGCCGGCTGAAAGCCCACGACTGACGAGACGTTGCAGATCCACCCGCGGTCGCGCTCGACCATGCCCTCGAGCGCGGCATGCGTGAGCGTCGCGACGGCGAGCACGTTGAGCCGGATCTCGCTTCGCATGCGCTTCGGATCCATCTGCGCGAACGGGCCTGACGTGCCGAAGCCGGCGTTGTTCACGAGGAGATCAACCTCACGCGCGCGCTCGGCAACTCGGCTCAGGTGCTTCTTCTTCGTGAGGTCTTCCGAGAGCACCTCGATCGTGCCGGCGGGCATCTCGTCGGCGAGTGCTCGGAGCCGATCCTCTCGGCGGGCGACGGCCACCACGTGCACGCCGTTCGTCGCAAGCTGTCGTGCCATCGCCTCGCCGATGCCACTCGACGCGCCGGTCACCAACGCGGTTCGCCACGGCTGTTCGCTCATAGGTCGCGCACCAACCCTTCTCCTTCGACGAGCCATCCGCGAGAGCGGAGGAACTCAGATCCTGCGGACGCCGACAGCGCAGCGAGGCGCGCCCGCTCCCCGAGCCCGTGCCCACCTCTCGAACTCGGCAACCAACCGCCGGCCCACGCCGAGCCCTCGTGCTCCTTCGCTCACGGACAGCCATGCGAGCCGAGCGACGTCCCCGTCGAGCCAGCCCTGCAGCTCGCCCACCACGGAACCGTCGTGACGCACAGTCAACATGCACGGGCGACCGGCGGCCTCGGTCACCTCGAGCTCGATGCCGCCGCGGCCCGACACCGAACGGCCCCCGAGCGCCGCGTCGGCGATCGGCCGCCATCGACGAACCTCATCCGCATCGCGGTGCTCCTGCAGCAGCTGCACGTGCGTGAGCGTGACCGTCGTCGAGTAGTCCGCCAGGGCGGCGACACCCGGCGTCGAGCCGTTCCTCGGAGAGGTCGGTGCCGATGGTCACGTGGGGCACGAAGGGCCACGCGGCCTCGCGTGCGAGCGGGCCCGTACGCATCGCTGCACGCAACGTCGTGAGCTCGTCGATGTCCCCCTCGACTCCGAGATAGAGCACGGGCGAGTCGGGCCCGAACGAGCGAGCCGGTCCGAAGGTGAACGTGAGCGGTCCGGACGCGGCCGCCGCAGCATCGCGGAACAGCGCCTCGACCTCGCCGATCGCCTCACCGGGCACGTTGATCGGCTCGACAAGCGTGACGTGGGGGTCGACCTTGCCGAACATCCCGTCGCCGCAGGCGCGCCGGATGCCGTCGATCTCAGTGCCGACCGGGGGTGGGATCAGCAGCGTGGACGCGAGTCGGAGCCTCACGGGCGACAAGTGTGACCGACGTCAACCCCTGCCGGTGCTCAGCGGCACATCGCCCGAGCGCCCCACAGCGCATGATGACCCCAGATCAAGGTGGCGGGATCGAGAGCGGGAGGTGCGGCGGGCACCTTCCGCTCCGAACCTTTTGCGGCCGGTTCTCTTGGTGCATCTCGCTCTCGGCGAGTGAGAATCACCAAGAATTCGGGCTAGTGGTGGCCGGCGGCGGGCGGCGCACCGGCCGCAGCGAGGCGCACGTCCGCCATCCGCAGCGAGGCCTCGGCCTCGTCATCTGGCCCCGAGCGCAGGATGTTCTCCATCTCCTCGCGCAGTCGCCGCACCGCGTCGACGTCGATCGCGGTCGCCAGCTCGGCGGCATCGCTCAGGATCGAGACTCGATCGTGGTTCACCTCGACGAACCCACCGAAGACCGCGACTCGCAGCTCGACATCGTCCTCGCCGATGACGCGCACGACGCCGGGCTCGAGCACACCGAGGAAGGGCACGTGCCCGGTGAGGAAGGCGATGTCGCCACCGCCCGACGTGCGCGCCACGACCATCGCGGCCTCCCCCGTGTAGAGCACCTGCTCCGGGGAGACGAGCTCGACGTCGCAGCGTCACGCCTGATCCTGCAGCGGCTTGGACTTCGCCAGCACCGACTCGACGTTGCCGACGTTGAGGAACGCCTGCTCGGGCACATCGTCGAGCTCACCGTTGACAATCACCTCGAACGACTCGACCGTTTCCTGGATCGGCACGTTGATGCCCGGGAGGTCGGTGAAGACCTCGGCCACGAAGAACGGCTGCGACAGGAACCGCTGGATCTTGCGAGCCCGGTTCACCGTGACGCGGTCCTCTTCCGAGAGCTCGTCGAGGCCGAGGATGGCGATGATGTCCTGGAGCTCCTTGTAGCGCTGCAGGATCTCCTGCACCCGGCGGGCGACGTCGTAGTGGCGCTCGCCGACGACCTCGGGCGCAACAGGATCGGACGATCGACGCGAGCGGATCCACCGCGGGATAGATGCCGAGCGCCGCGATCTGTCGGGAGAGCTCGGTGGTGGCGTCGAGGTGCGTGAACGTCGTGAACGGCGCCGGGTCGGTGTAGTCGTCGGCAGGGCACGTACACGGCCTGCAAGCGACGTGATCGACCGACCACGGGTCGACGTGATGCGCTCCTGCAGCTCACCCATCTCGTCGGCGAGCGTCGGCTGGTATCCCACCGCCGACGGCATGCGACCGAGCAGCGTCGACACCTCCGAGCCGGCCTGCACGAAGCGGAAGATGTTGTCGACGAACAGCAGCACGTCCTGGCCCTTCACGTCACGGAAGTACTCGGCCATCGTGAGCGCCGACAGCGCGACGCGCAGGCGCACGCCCGGCGGCTCGTCCATCTGCCCGAAGACCGAGCGCGGCCTTGTCCAGCGACGCCGGACTCCGCCATCTCGAGGAACAGGTCGGTGCCCTCACGAGTGCGCTCGCCGACGCCGGCGAACACGGACACACCGCCGTGCTGCTGGGCGACGCGGTTGATCATCTCGGTGATGAGCACCGTCTTGCCGACGCCGGCGCCGCCGAACAGGCCGATCTTGCCGCCCTGGAGGTACGGGCGTCAGCAGGTCGATGACCTTGATGCCGGTCTCGAACATGAGCCGCTTGCGGCTCGAGCTGATCGAACGGGCGGCGGCTCGCGGTGGATGTCCCACCGCTCGACGTCGCCCGCGTCGCGGGTCGACGTCGAGCGGCTCGCCGATGACGTTGAACACGTGGCCGAGCACGGCGTCGCCGACGGGCACCATGAGGCCGCGGCCGAGGTTCCGCACCGGCGTGCCTCGGGTGAGGCCGTCGGTCGGCTTCAAGCAGATGGCCCGCACGCGGCCGTCACCGATCTGCTGCGCGACCTCCGCCGTGATGACGATGGCCTCGCCACCCGTCTCGATCGCTGAACTCGAGCGCGTGGTTGATCTCGGGGAGCGAGCCGTGAGGGAACTCGACGTCGACGACCGGGTCCGGCGATGGCGACGACGTGGCCGTCCTTCAGTCGTCTCGGTCTCGGTCATGGTCATGACTGTCATGCTCCTACGTCAGCGAGGCGGAGGCTTCGAAATCGAACAGCACGTCGTCGTCGCCGCTGCCGGCCTCGCGCTTAGCGCCTCGGCCCTGCCGACGATCTCCATGATCTCGGTGGTGATCGCGTCCTGACGGGCACGGTTCATGGCGCGGATGAGCCTTTGATGAGGTCCTCCGCGTTGTCGGTGGCGGCCTTCATGGCCCGCTGGCGGGCAGCGTGCTCGGACGCCGACGCGTTGAGCAGCGCGGCGAACAGGCGAGCCTCGACGTAGCGTGGCAGCAGGCGGTCGAGGATCGCGTCGGGGACGGCTCGAACTCGTACGCGATCGCGGCCGGCGTGGCCATCGACCGGCGGGCATCGCGTCGCCACCCTCGACGTCCCGCGATCGAGCGGGATCAGCGGGCGCTGCAGCGACCTCTTGCGCCGCCGGCTGACAGAAGCCGGTGTAGACGAGCTCGACCGGGTCGACCTCGCCGCTCATCGAACATCCCGAGCACGCGTCGAGGCGATCGCCTTGGCGTCCGCGTACGTCGGACGTCGGTGACGCCGCGTGAACGACGCGTCGATGCGGTAGCCCGCGGAAGCGGAAGTACGTCTCGGCCTTGCGGCCGACGAGTACGAGCTCGTAGTCCTTGCCTTCCAGGGCGGTGCGCTTGACCTCGCGCTCCGCAGCGCGGAGACCGACGAGTTGTAGCCACCGCCGAGCCCACGGTCGGCGACGATGCACGACGTAGGCCTCGCGTCGCACCTCGTGCCCGGGACAGAGCAACGGATGGTTGATCTCGGCGCCGGCGGCGCGCGAGGTCCTTCGATGACCTCGGTGATCTGCTCGCTGTAGGGAACGGCTGCACGCACGCGCTGCTGCGCCTTGACGATGCGGCTGGCCGCGATGAGCTCCATCGCGCGGCGTGATCTTCTTCGTCGACTCGACCGTCTTGATGCGGCGCTTGAGGATGCGCTCCTGACCGCCGGCCATGCGTTACTCCGTCGCCAAGGTCTTGTCGGACTCGGCTTCGCCCAGAGCGTCCGCGTCAGTCGCCTGCGGGTCGGCGATCACGGTGTCGACGCCGAGCACCGCGAAGTCGTTCTTGAACGCGGCGACCGCGTCGCGCACCCCATCGGGAAGCGTGCCCTTGGTGCGGATCGCCTCGAGCATCGCGCCGTGGCGCGTGCGGAAGACCTCGAGCAGGTCCTGCTCGAAGCGCTTCACCTCCGTGACGGGAACGTCGTCGAGGTAGCCGTTGGTGCCGGCGAAGATCGAGACGACCTGCTCCTCGACCGGCATCGGCGAGTTGAGGTTCTGCTTGAGCAGCTCGGTGAGCCGGTAGCCGCGCTCGAGCTGCGCCTTCGAGACGGCGTCGAGCTCGGAGCCGAACGTCGCGAACGCCTCGAGCTCGCGGAACTGCGCGAGGTCGATCTTCAGCGTGCCGGCCACCGACTTCATGGCCTTGATCTGCGCCGCACCACCGACGCGGGACACCGAGATGCCCACGTCGACCGCCGGGCGCACGCCGGACTTGAACAGGTCGTCGATCAGGTAGATCTGGCCGTCCGTGATCGAGATGACGTTGGTCGGGATGTAGGCGGAGACGTCGCCCGCCTTGGTCTCGATGATCGGCAGCGCGGTGAGCGAACCGGCGCCGCGCTCGTCGTTCAGCTTCGCGGCGCGCTCGAGCAGGCGGCTGTGGAGGTAGAAGACGTCGCCGGGGTACGCCTCGCGGCCCGGCGGGCGGCGCAGCAGCAGCGACATCTGGCGGTACGCCTCGGCCTGCTTCGACAGGTCGTCGTACACGACGAGCGCGTGCTCGCCGTTCTCCATCCAGTGCTGGCCCATGGCGCAACCGGCGTAGGGCGCGAGGTACTTGAACGGCGCGGGATCGGACGCGGGCGCCGACGACGACGACCGTGTAGTCCATCGCGCCGTGCTCGCGTCGAGGGTCGCGACGGTGTTCGCGACGGTCGAGCCCTTCTGCCCGATCGCGACGTAGATGCACTTCACGCCCTGACCCTTCTGGTTCAGGATCGTGTCGATCGCGACCGTCGTCTTGCCGGTCTTGCGGTCGCCGATGATCAGCTCGCGCTGACCGCGGCCGATCGGGGTCATCGAGTCGATGGCCTTGATGCCGGTCTGCATCGGCTCGTGCACCGGCTTGCGGCCCATGATGCCGGGTGCCTGGATCTCCATGCGGCGGTCGATGGGGTTGACGATGGGACCGCGACCGTCGATGGGCTCGCCGAGCGCGTTCACGACGCGACCGAGCAGGCCGTCGCCGACCGGGACCGACAGGATGCGTCCGGTGGCCTTGACCGTCTGGCCCTCCTCGATGTTGGCTGCTCCGAGCACCACCGCGCCGATCGACTCTTCGTCGAGGTTCAGCGCGAGGCCGAGCGTGCCGTCCTCGAACTCGAGCAGCTCGTTGACCGGCGCGTCGGGCAGCCCCGAGACACGGGCGATGCCGTCGCCGACCTCGAGGACGCGGCCGACCTCTTGGTCTCGACCGCGGGCTCGAAGCCCTCGAGGTTCTTGCGTCGAGCGCGGTCGACGATGTCCGCGGTGTTGATGGTGAGCTCAGCCATGAGGTTCCTTCTCCGTCTCTTAGAGCAGTGACTTGAGTTGGTTGAGGCGGTCCGCGACCGTGCCGTCGATGACGATGTCGCCGACCGAGGTGACGAGCCCACCCATCACCGAAGGATCGACGACGACCTTGACCTCGACCTGCTTGCCGGTCGCCTTGCTCGAGCGCCTCGGCGAGGCGGGCCTCGCTGGTCTTCGGTCAGCGCGATGGCCGACCGCACCTCGGCGACCGCCTTGCTTCTGCGGCAGCGGCCGCTTGACGACGAGCGAGTCGATGATCGCGGGGAGGTCACGCGCACGGCCGGCCCCGACCATCGAAGATGACGAGCGAGGTCGTGACCGGCGACGCCTTGGTGCCGAGCAGGTCCTCGACGATCTGCTCCGGCGCGTCGCCGGGATGTGCGCGATCGGTCGAGCGCGTTGCGCAGCTCGTCGGAGCCCTCGAGCGCGCGGGCGAAGCGGAAGAGCTCGTCCTCGACCTCGTCGAGGGAGCCCTCGGCCGCGCGACCTCGAACAGTGCGCATCGGCGTAGCGTCGATGCGGTCCTGCGTGGCTCATTCACGTTCCGGCTCCCGACCTGGTTGATGTAGTTCTCGACGAGCTGCGTCCTGCGTCTCGCGATCGAGGTTGTGCTGCACGATGACCTCGGCAGCTCCGATGGCCAGCCGGGCGACCTCGGCACGGAGGTCGGCGATGGCCTGGGACTTCGCGCCTCGACGTCGGCCGCAGCACGCTCGCGCATCTCGGCGAGCTCGGCCTGCAGGGCCGCTGCTCCCGATCGCGACGTCAGCGCGTCGGCCTGTTGTCGCGCCTCTTCGATGATGCGGGCGGACTCGTTGCGAGCGTCGGCGAGCTGCGCGCGGTAATCCGCGAGCACCTGATCGGCCTCGGCCTTCGCCGTGTCGGCCGCGTCGAGGTCGTTGCGGATGCGCTCGGTCCGGTCGTCCATGCCCTTCTTGATGCCGGGACACGCGAACTTCCACAGCAGGCCGAAAAGCACGACGAACGAGATCGCGCCCCAGATGAGCTCGTTCTTCGCGGGCAGGATCGGGCTCGGTGCCTTCTGGCAGTCGTCGATCTGCGCCACCGTTCTCGAGCTTGTCGATGCACTCCTTCGGCTGCGTCGTCCCGCCGAGCTTCGCGGGGACTCGTCGTCTCGCGGATCGCCGAGCCGGACGAGACCGGGACGAAGACACCGCAGACCTGCGATGCAGGACGGCGACGAGCAGCATTGCGGATGCGCACGAAAGGCCTCCTAGCCCGAGATGATGAACGCGAGGACGAAGCCGAAGAGAGCGAGCGCCTCGGTGAACGCGATGCCGAGGAACATCGTGGTGCGCACCATGCCCGCTCGACTCGGGCTGACGGGCCATGGCCGTGATGGCGTTGCCCACCACGAGGCCGATGCCGATGCCGGGGCCGATGGCGGCGCCGCCGTAGACGATGCCTCGGCCGATGGCCGTGAGGCCTGATTGATCAGCTCGCCTGGGTCCTGTTGGGCAAGGACGGTAAGCACGGGGTTGCTCCTTTACCAGTGCTCGGGGTGCATGGAGCCACCGATGTACACGGCAGTGAGGATGGTGAAGATGAACGCCTGCAGGAACGAGACGAGGACCTCGAACGCCGTGCAGGGCGATCAGCAACGAGAGCGAGAACGGCAGATCACGATCTGGAGCGAGAGGCTCCACGAGCGAGGCCGAGATGACGGCGAAGCGTGATCAGCAGCAGGTGGCCGGCGAGCATGTTGGCGAAGAGACGGACGCGACGCGAGAGCGGCCGCACGATGATGCATCGTGCACGAGCTCGATCGGCGCCACGAGAATGTAGAGCGGCCTGGGCACGCCCGGCGGGAACATCGACGCCCTTGAAGTAGCCGAAGAAGCCCTGCTTGCTCGATGCCGACGATGTTGTAGATCACCCACACCAGCAGCGCGAAGAACAACGGCAGCGCGATGCGGGCGTTCACCGGCATCTGCGCGAACGGCATGATCTCCCAGATGTTGCAGAACGAAGATGAACGTGAACATCGTGAACAGCAACGGCGTGTAGACGCAGTGCCGTCTGGTCCGATGGTCTCCAGGATGATGCCGTTGTGGACGAAGTCGACGGTCGACTCGGCCACGTTCTGCATGCCCACCGGGACGAGGCGCCTTCTTGCGGCTGCGCCGCGAACATGAAGAACGCGAACACGAGGACGACCGAGAGCCCACATCAGCAGGACGACCTTGTTGACGCCGAGCCGCTCGCCGTCCGAAGATGATCGGCCACTCGATCAGGTGGCTGATCGGCGGGAACTCGAGAGCGAGGATCGATGGCATCACGGGGCGAACGTTCTGCGGAGGCTGGGTGACCGGGAAGGAGGCGAGATCGGCGCCACGTAGCGGGTCTCCCACGATCAGCAGACCGAGGTGGGTCACGAGGATGGTGACGGCAAGCGGCGGTGAGGTCGACCCAGGCGCGTCCTTGCACTGCCAGACGACGCCGGTGATGACGAGCATCATGCGCACGAGGAAGCCGCCGAGCGCGGCGGCCATCAGAGCACGTTCGGCGAGATCGCGAGCCGCCCAGGTGAGCGATGCAGCGACGACGAGCAGGTTCACGACGACGACGACGATCGGCCAGGAGCGCCGACCAGCGCGCCGTCGGAGCCCCCAGGCCAGCCCGGCGACGAGGATGATCAGCGGCGCGATCGGAAGGGCACGCTTCGCGCATGTCGAGGGCGAGCTGCTTCTCGACCGCCGGGCCATGGGCCGGGAGCACGTCATCGCTCTGTCACGAGGACGCCGTTCCGCGGCCGGGGAGCTTGCTGCTCGTGGCCGCATCTGCGGCGTCGTAGCGGCATGTACATCTTCCAAATCACGTAGCCGAGGACCAGGAAGAAGAACAGCAACAGAACAGCGGACGGGTGCCGAGTCGACGGTCGAGCAGCCAGCCGAGAAGCCCAAACATGACCGGGCGTCACGCACCAGCTCGAAGGCCCGGGTCAGCGCGTCACCGGACCCACTGCTCAGTTCGCGTCGCTCGTCCTGCGATCCATCTGCGCGTCGACCCGCTCGACCTTGTGAATACTTTCGCAATCTAACCGAACAGCCGGTTTCGGCGGCAACCTCCATCTGCAGACCGGTCGACGCAAAACAGCATGTGCAGACGGGCTTTGGGGGCCGAGTGACCGGCGGATCGACCCTAGTGGTCGGGCTTCAGCGGCCGCCAAGGAGGTGGCCGCTTGGGGTCGACCGTCGCCCGTGCTGCCCGTCCCGTCGCCGATCCGCGGCGTCGCGCCGTCGTCGCCGTTCGTGCGCGAGCTCTGGCGGGCGCCCGGATGGAAGACGGTGTAGAGCAGCAAGCCCGAGCGCGGCGATGCCGATGGGCACGATCGCGTCGCCCTCGGCCGGTGAGCGTCGGGTACAGCACGAAGCCCGACAGCAATCGCCGTCCACGCCCACAGGATCAGCACGCTGCGGCGATGTCCGTGGCCGAGCCGCATGAGCCGGTGGTGCAGGTGGTCCTTGTCGGCGGTGGCGAGGCCGAGAGCTCGGCGAGTCGCTCGGCGGATGATGGCGAAGGCGGTGTCGAGGATCGGCACACCGAGGATGACGAGCGGGATGAACAGAGGTGCGAAGAAGAAGAACGACTGGCCGCTGAACGCCGCTCGGTCGCAGCCCACCGACCGCGATGGTCGACGCCGCCATCAGCAGTCCGAGCAGCAAGGCGCCGCAGTCGCCCATGAAGATGCGGCGGGATGGAAGTTGTGGGGAAGAAGCCGACGCACATCCCGAGCACGATCACCGAGACCAGCGGCGAGATCGACCCTGTCGGCGAGCAAGACGCCGCGTCGTCGAGGCGCTGGCGCGTACACGAAGAACGTCGCCGGCGGCGATGGCGACGGTGCCCGCGGCGAGGCCGTCGAGGCCGTCGATGAAGTTGATGGCGTTGGCCATGCCCGACGACCCACAGCACGGTGATGAGCGGCCGACAAGATCCGGGGTGAGCGCGACGAGCCCGAGGAACGGGACGCGGAAGAAGAACATGCGTGATGCCGAGCAGCGACAAGCACGCTGCCGGCGAGCACCATGCCGGCGAGCTTGGCCGGGAGCCGACCCCTGCGAGAGGTCGTCGATCAGGCCGACCGTGAAGATGATCGATCGCGCCGAGCACGACGCCGAGCGGTTCGGACGACGACGTGAACACCAGTCGTCGAACTCGTCGAGCCGCCACGCCACGAGCATCGCGAGCATGAACCCGCCGAACATCGCCACACCCCCGAGCGTCGGGGTCGGCACCTTGTGCACTCGGCGCTCGTCGGGCGCGACCACGCGCCGAACTTGATCGAGAGGGCGCGCACGATCGGCGTGAGGAGAAACGTCGTCGACGGCCGCGACACCACCGATCGTGAGGTAGGCGCCCAGGCCCGGCATCGAATGGCCAGCCTAGGTCGCAGCGACCTAGTGACCCGCGGCTGCTCATTCGTCACGGGTACGGCACGAACTTCGAGCAGAGCGTCGATGACCTCGCCGCGCACGGACGGCCATTGCTCGGTCTCGTCTTCGCGATCGTCGAGCGCCCGCGCGATGAGCGCGGCGATCTGCGCCATCTCCTGCTCCTTCATCCCCTGGGTCGTGACCGCCGGCGTGCCGATGCGCACCCCGCTCGTGACGAAAGGGCGAGCGAGGGTCGTCGGGGATCGTGTTCTTGTTCAGCGTGATGCCGGCCCGGTCGAGCACCTCCTGCGCGTCCTTGCCCGGTGAGCTCGGCGTCGAAGGTGCGCAGGTCGACGAGCATCAGGTGGTTGTCGGTGCCCCCGCTGACACGAGGCGGAAGCCCTCGGCCGGCGAGGCCCGCTGCGAGCGCCTCGGCGTTGCGCACGATCTGGCGCGGCGTAGTCGCTGAACTCGGATCAGCGGCCTCGTGGAACGCGACCGCCTTGGCCGCGATCACGTGCTCGAGCGGGCCGCCTTGCAAGCCCGGGAAGACGGCCTTGTCGATCGCGGTGTCGTGCTCGGCCTGTGGACAAGATGCACCCACCGCGCGGACCGCGCAGCGTCTTGTGCGTGGTGAACGTGACGATGTCGGCGTACGGCACCGGGTTCGGATGCGCCCGCCGGCGATGAGCCCGGCGATGTGCGCGGCATCGAACATGAACAGCGCGCCGACCTCGTCGGCGATCTCCCGGAACGGCACCGGGTCGATGATGCGCGAATACGCCGTCGCGCCGGCGATGATCAGCTTCGGGCGCTCGCGCGAGCGCGACGTCGCGGACCTCGTCGAAGTCGATGCGCTCGTCTGACTCCGTCGACGCCGTAGGCGACGAAGCGGAACAACTTGCCGCTCGCGTTCACCGGCGAACCGTGGGTGAGATGGCCGCCCTGATCGAGGCGCATGCCGAGCACCGTGTCGCCGGGCTCGAGCAAGGCGAGGTACACCGCCATGTTGGCGTTGGCGCCCGAGTGCGGCTGCACGTTGGCGTGCTCCGCGCCGAAGAGCGCCTTCGCCCGGTCGCGGGCGAGGTCCTCGACCTCGTCGATGAACCGGTTGCCGCCGTAGTACCGCTTGCCCGGGTAGCCCTCGCTGTACTTGTTGGTGAGGACCGATCCATGTCGCCCGGAGCACGGCCGGCGAAGCGAAGTTCTCGGACGCGATGAGCTGCAGCGTGGTGTTCTGGCGTTCGACCTCGCGGTCGATGATCGAGAAGAGCTCGTCGTCGCGAGCCGAGGGCCAAGGCACGCGGCGAGTGTACCGACGCCTATCGTCCAGGCCATGCCTGTTGATCCCCGCAGCCCCGTCATCGTCGGCGTCGGCCAGCACCTCCACCGGGCCGAAGGCCTCGACGACGCGCTCAGCCCTGTCGACCTGATGGCCGAAGCAGTGCAGGCCGCGGCTGCCGACTCCGGCGGCGCGGACGTGCTCTCACACGCCCAGTCCGTCCGCATCGTGCAGCTGCTCTCGTGGCGCTACCGCGACCCTGCCGCACTGCTGGCCGCGCGGCTCGGCATGCAGCCCGCTGAGACCGCGTACACGACGGCCGGAGGGAACACGCCGCAGTCGCTCGTGAACCAGACCGCGCTCGAGATCCTGGACGGCACGCTCGACTGCGCGGTGCTGAGCGGCGGCGAAGCGTGGCGCACGCGCATGCGGGCCCGCCGCACCGAGACCGTGCTCGATTGGGAGAAGCAGGAGGACACCGTCGAACCGACCCGCATGATCGGTTCGGAGATGAAGATGAACCACCCGTACGAGCTCGAGCGGGGCGTGGTGATGCCCGTGCAGGTGTACCCGATGTTCGAGACCGCCCTGCGGGCCCAGCCGGCGAGGCAGTGGCGGATCACCAGGTGCGCACGTCCGAGATGTGGGCCCGGTTCAGCGAGGTCGCATCGACGAACCCCTACGCGTGGGTGCGGGACGCGAAGTCCGCGGAGCAGATCCGCACACCGTCGCCCCAGAACCGCATGATCGGGATGCCCTACCCGAAGCTGATGAACTCGAACAACGACGTCGACATGTCCGCCGCGCTCATCATGTGCTCGGCCGAGAAGGCGCGGAGCTCGGCATCCCCGAGGATCGGTGGGTCTTCCTCCACTCGGGGGCCGACGCGCACGACACCGACTTCGTCTCCAACCGAGCGAACCTGCACTCGTCGCCCGCGATCCGCACCGCCGGACGCGCGGCGATGGAGCTCGCGCACAAGGACGCCGATGACTTTGCGTTCGTCGACCTCTACTCGTGCTTCCCGTCAGCCGTGCAGATCGGCGCGCAAGAGCTCGGCTTCGGCCTCGATCGCGAGCTCACGGTGACCGGCGGTCTGTGCTTCGCCGGCGGACCGTGGAACAACTACGTGATGCACGCGATCGCCACGATGGTGCAGCGACTGCGCGACGAGCCGGGCGCGTTCGGGTTCGTCAGCGCGAACGGCGGCTACGTCACGAAGCACACGTTCGGGATCTACTCGACGACTCCTCCCGACGAGACGTTCCGGGCGGCGCATCCGCAGGACGAGGTCGACGCGCTCCCCCGGCGTGAGCTCGCCGACGACTGGCAGGGGGATGCAGTCGTCGAGGGGTACACGGTGATGCACGACCGTGACGGTGTTCCGGAGACCGCCTTCGCCGCGTGCCTCGTCGCCGACGGGCGTCGCACATGGGGCGTTGGCCGCGATCGTGGTGTCGCCGCGATGCTCACCGAGGGCGAATGGGTGGGACAGAAGGTGCGCATCGGCCCCGACGCCGAGCTCACGCCTGCATGACCACCTCGAACTCGAGCAGCGCGGCGCCGTGGGCGACGGGCGGACGCCCCTCACCCGCACCGGCCTCGGCGTGACCGCGAGTGAACGCGGAGCTCGACACCCAGCTCTGGAAGTCCTCCTCGGACGCCCAGCGCGTGTAGACGAAGTACCGGCTCTCGCCGCCCGTGGGGCGCAGCAGCTCGAAGCCTTCGAAGCCGGGCATCTTCTCGACCTCGCCGAGGCGGGCACCGAACCGCTTCTCGAGCTCGGCGCCCATCCCCTCTGGCACCTCGATGGCGTTGATCTTCACGACGGACATGTCGGGCAGCGTCGCGCGCCAGTAGCGTCGGAGTCCATGCGAGCCGCAACGATGCGCAACTGGACGCTCGACGTACGCGACCTTGCCGACCCGGTTCCCGGCTCCGGTCAGGTCCTCGTGCGCACGTTGGCGTGCGGCATCTGCGGCTCCGATCTCCACATGCTGAAGCACGGTGCGGCGATGCAAGCGCTCGGCGAGGAGCTGTCGAAGGAAGCGCCGCCTGAGCCGATCTCGCAGGTGCGGATGGATCCGACGCTCGACGTCGTGATGGGCCACGAGTTCTGCGGCGAGGTCGTCGAGCTCGGTCCCGACTGCTCGAACGTGAAGACGGGCGACGTCGTCGTGTCGATGCCGATCGCCTTCGATGCGGGCGGGCTGCACGCGGTGGGGTACTCGAACCAGTTCCCCGGTGGCTACGGCGAGCTCATCGTCCTGAACGACCTCGTCGCCATCAAGGTGCCGAACGGCATCGATCATCGGCACGCGGCGCTCACCGAACCTCTGGCCGTGGGCATCCACGCCGTCGCGAAGTCGCACATCGTCGCGGGTGACGCTGCTGTCGTCCTCGGATGCGGGCCGGTCGGCCTCGCCGTCATCGACGAGCTCACCCGTCGCGGCATCGAGCCGATCGTCGCGTCCGACTACTCGCCCACGCGACGTGGGCTCGCCACACAGATGGGAGCGCACGAAGTCGTCGACCCCGCGGTCGAGCGCCCGATGGACGCATGGCGGCGAGTCGATGGCGTGCGGTCGCTCGTGATCTTCGAGGCAGTGGGCGTGCCCGGCATGATCGACCAGGCGATGGTGATGGCACCGCGCAACGCACGCATCCTCGTCGTCGGTGTCTGCATGCAGGAGGACCGCATCCGTCCCATGGCGGGCATCGGCCGCGAGCTCAACATCCAGTTCGTGCTCGGCTACGACCCCACCGAGTTCGCCGGGGCGCTCGACTCGCTCGTCGAGGGCACGACGCGCTATCCCGGGATCGTGACCGGCAGCGTCGACGTCGACGGGGTGCCGCAGGCGTTCACCGACCTCGGCAACCCCGAGGCGCACGCCAAGATCCTCGTCGAGCCGTAGGCGGAGGCCAAGACGATGGCCGACACCTTCCCTCGCCAATACGCCCGCACCCGCCGGCTCACGCTCGGTGAGCCACGCAGCTTCGTCGTGTCGGCTGATGGCAAGCGGGTCGTGTTCGTCGCGATCCGGCTCCGGCGACGATCCGGTGAACGGGCTGTGGGTGTTCGACGTCGACAGCGGCGAAGAGATCCATGTCGTCGACGCCGACGACCTGCTCGCCGGCCCCGATCTCGACCTCCCCCCGCAGGAGCGAGCACGCCGCGAGCGAGCGCGAGAGCAAGCGGGCGGCATCGTCGCCTTCGCCACCGACGCGGCGACGAGCATGGCCGCGTTCGCGCTCGCCGGCCGGCTGTTCACGGTCGATCTCAACACGGGAGCCGCGAACGAGATCCCGGCAGAAGGGGCGGTGTTCGACCCCCGGCCGGATCCGACCGGCACGCGGGTGGCGTACGTCTCGGGGCGTTCGCTGCGCATCGCGGATCTCGACGGCACCACGCCGGCATCATCGAGGACCCCGACCCGAACGTGTCGTGGGGTTCAGCCGAGTTCATCGCGGCCGAGGAGATGGGACGGCTACGCGGGTACTGGTGGTCGCCGGAGGGCGACCGAGTCGCGGCGTGCCGGGTCGACATCACGAACGTCGACCGCTGGCATCTCACCGACCCCGCGGATCCGTCGGTCAGCCCGACCGAACTCGCGTATCCGGCGGCAGGCACCGCGAACGCCGATGTGGTGCTCGCGGTCATCGGTCTCGACGGCGAGACGAAGTACCTCGGCTGGGACCGAGAGAGCTACCCGTATCTCGTCTCGGTGCAATGGAGGGCCGGACAGCCGCTCACGTTCCTCGTGCAGTCACGAGACCAGCGCTCGACGCAGGTGCTCGCGGCAGACACGACCACGCTCGCCACGCGGGTCGTCGCCGAGGACCGGGACGACTCGTGGGTCGAGGTGGTGCCCGGGTCCCCCGATTGGGTCGGTGACCGTCTCGTGATGGCCGCCGATCGGGACGGCGTGCGGCGCGTGCTGGTCGACGGCGCCCCGATCACGCCGGCGGATCTGCAGGTGCGCGAGATCGTCGCCGTCGAAGCCGAGGGCGTCTACATCGTCGCGAGCGACGTGAACGAGCCCACCGAGCAGCACGTCATGCAGGTCACGTACCACGGCAAGGTCACGAGCATCACGACCGACTCCGGAGTGCACACCGCCGTCAGCGGAGGACCGACGCTCGTGGTGCGCAGCTCGTCGCTCGCGTCCGGGCCGCGCACTTGGGTCTCGAAGCCCGGCAAGGAGGATCAGAAGATCCGGTCGATGGCGGAGCAGCCGCTCGTCGAGCCGAACGTCGAGCTGTTGTGCGTCGGGCCGCGCGAAGCTGTGGGCGGCACTCCTGCTGCCGCGCTACCGCGAGCCCGGGCGAAAGTTCCCCGTGGTGCTCGATCCCTACGGCGGCCCGCACCACCAGACGGTCATGAAGGCCCGCAACGCGTTCCTGACCTCGCAGTGGTTGGCCGACCAGGGCTTCGCAGTGCTCTCGATCGACGGCCGAGGCACGCCCGGTCGCGGCAGCACGTGGGAGCGCGCAGTCCACCTCGATCTCGCGGGTCCCGTACTGGAAGACCAGGTCGACGCGCTGCAGCTCATCGCCGCGGATCATCCGGAGATGGATCTCGATCGGGTCGGGATCCGAGGGTGGTCGTTCGGCGGATACCTCGCCGCGCTCGCCGTGCTGCGGCGGCCCGACGTCTTCCATGCCGCGGTCGCCGGCGCGCCGGTCACCGAGTGGCGTCTCTACGACACGCATTACACCGAGCGCTACCTCGGCGATCCGAAGGAGAACGCGGACACCTACGACCGCTGCAGCCTGCTCGGCGTCGCGAAGAGTCTGCGGCGACCGCTGCTGCTGATCCACGGTCTCGCGGACGACAACGTCGTCGCGGCGCACACACTGCAGATGTCGCGGGTGCTGCTCGAAGCCGGACGGTGGCACGACGTGCTCCCGCTCTCCGGCGTCACCCACATGACGCCGCAAGACGTCGTGGCCGAGAACCTCCTGCTGCTGCAGGTCGCGTTCCTCCGCCAGTCCCTCGGCATGGCCATCGCCTGACCCAGCCCGCTCCTCCACCCTGGCGTTCTGTGCTGAAAACCGCGCCAGAACTGGCGCGATTTGCAGCAGAGAACTCAGGCAGCAGCCATCCTCGACCTCCGGAGGCGCTCGATCTCCGCTGCGACGTGGTGTGCACGCCGAAACACGCGGGCGGCGCTGTAGCGGCGGAGCAAGTACCCGGCGTCCACGATCAGGTTCTGCCGACGGCAGTCCTCGTCGAATCGGTGCGGATCGGTGTGGGGGCCATACCCGTCCACCTCGATCACGAGCATCGCCTCGGGATACGCGAAGTCGACCTCGAACACGTCATGGCCGATCCGGATGATGTGGTGAAAGGTCGGAGCCGGTGCGCCCTGAGCGCGAAGGGCCTCGGCCAAGACGACTTCCGCGTGCGAGTCGCTCACGTCGAGTGCGAGAGCCCGAGTGTCGAGGACCTCGCGCAGCACGCCCGCACCCGATCGCCCCCTGCGCCCGACCGCGTCGAGCGCGTGCCGCACTTCGGGCAGCGTCACCTGGCCCTCTCGAAGCCACTGCTCGAGCGCTCGTGAGACCAGCCACGGTCGGCTCACCGCGCCGAGATCGACGAGGGTGCGGGCAGGTGTGGTGACGGGCAGCCCGCCGAGCGTCGTGATGTCGCCCGGCGTGAGATCACTTGCGCGGTGCACCACCACGTCACGCAGGCTCACCTGCCTCGAGACCGGCACGGAGATCTCGGAAAGGCCACATTCGAAGCGATCGACGCCCCGCAACGCGGTCGCGGCGCGATGCGAGACCGCACTGCCCGGACCCGCGCTCATCGTCGCCGCCAACAGGCGTTGAGCCCGCGATTCGGGAAATGCCGTGGAGCGATAGACGTCGGGCTGCACGCGATCCAGCAAGCCCTGCGCCACCCACCGTGTGCGGGTGCGCCGCGAGACATGCATCTGCTCCAGATGCGCCAGACCGAGCTGTGCTGCCCAATGCTTGTGAATGTCCGCCATGCCCCGAGTCTGGCGAGGGGGTGGGACACAAACGTTCTGTGCTGAGAACCGCGCCAGAAATGGCGCTCTTTCCAGCAGAGAAGCGTGGTGGGGCTCAGCGGTGGGCGGTGAGGATGCGGTCGCGGGCGGCGAGGTCGGGGTGGATCGCGACCGTGGTGAAGCCGGCGGAGCGAGCGAGCGCGGCGGCGGCCTCGCCTTGCGTCTCGCCGATCTCGAGCACGAGCACACCGTGGGGCGCGAGCCAGCGCGGCGCCTCCCGAACGATGTGCTCGATCGCCTCGAGCCCGGTCGGCCCCGCGAACAGCGCGCCGGCCGGCTCCCATCGCACGACGTCGTCGGGCAACACCTCGCTCGCCGCGAACATACGGCGGGTTCGAGACGACGAGGTCGAACGCACCGGAGAGGTCCTGCGGCAACGCGTCGAACCACTCGCCCTGCGTGAGGCGCACCGACGTACCGGGCCGCCCCACGCCGGCGAGGTTCGCGCGGGCCACCGCCAGCGCGTCGTCCGAGACGTCCGTCGCCCAGATCTCCGCTCGACCGAGCGGCATCTCGTGAGCGAGCGAGAGCGCGATCGCGCCCGACCCCGTGCCGAGGTCGGCGATCAGCAGCACGCCTCGGTCGGAGAGCATCGGCCGAGCCGCGGTCAGCACGTGTTCGACGACCTGTTCGGTCTCGGGCCTCGGGATCAGCACGCGCCCGTCGACCCACAGGTCGAGCGACCGAAACGCCCACGATCCGAGCACGTATTGCAACGGCTCCCCCGCGGCGCGCTCGCGTCACCATCAGCTCGAAGTGCGCTGCGGCGACGTTCGTGGGCGGCACATCGAGCTCACCCCCCGACGCCTGTTCGGCGATCCACTGCGCCTCGCGCCGCGAGCGCAGCTGAGGTGTCGCCGACACGATCAGGTCGAGCCAGGAGAGCTGCTCAGCCAGCGGTGCCTGCCAGCTGTCGCGTGCGCTCGTCGGCGACCAGCGCGTCGATCAGCTCGTCGAGCTCACCGGTCGAGCACGCGGTCGAGCTTGTAGAGCGTCATCCCGATGCGGTGGTCGGTGACGCGGTTCTCCTTGAAGTTGTAGGTGCGGATCTTCTCGGAGCGCCCTCCTCCGCCGACCTGGCTGCGTCGAGCGTCGCTCGCTCGGCCGCCTGGCTTGTCCTGCTCGAGCTTGCAGGAGGCGCGAGCGCAACACCTGCATCGCGCGGGCCCGGTTCTGGATCTGGCTCTTCTCGTCCTGCATCGACACGACGAGACCGGTCGGGCTTGTGCGTGATGCGCACCGCCGAGTCGGTCGTGTTCACCGACTGGCCGCCCGGCCCCGACGATCGGTAGACGTCGACGTCGAGATCGTGTCGGATCGATGGCGACGTCGACCTCGTCGGCCTCGGGCGAGCACCGTCACGGTCGCCGAGGAGGTGTGGACGCGACCCTGGCGACTCGGTGACCGGCACCCGCTGCACGCGGTGGGGACCACCCTCGTGCTTCATGCGGCTCCACACGCCGTCGCCCTTGAGCAGGAACGTGACCTCGTTGTACCCGCCGAGGTCGGACGGCGTCGACGCGCGATCACCTCGATGCCCAGCCCTTGCGCGCGGCGTAGCCGCGGTACATCTCGAAGCAGGTCGCGGGCGAACAGGTTGGCCTCCTCGCCGCCCTCGGCCCCGCGGATCTCGACGATGACGTTCTTGCCGTCGTTGGGGTCGCGGGGCAGCAGCAAGTCGCGTGAGCTCCTCCTCGAGCCGACGAGCGTGGCCTCGGCGTCGGAGCCTCGCCCCGCATCGCTTCGCGGTCGTCGCCGGTGGCGTCTCCGAGCATCTCGCGTGCCGCGTCGAGGTCGCCTTGCCGGCTTCGGTACTCGCGGTAGCGCGACACGATCGCGCCGAGGTCCTTGTGCCGTTTCGCGCCGCGCGCAGCTGCTCAGGATCGGCGAGCACCTCAGGGTCGGCCAGCTCGGCTTCGACTGCGGCGAACTCGTCCTCGAGGGCAGCGAGTCTTTCGAGCACAGGGTCAGGCTAGGGGGAGACCGCGATGATCTCCGCAGGATCGACCAGGCGACCGGCCATCCGCTGAGTGATCGGGTGCACGTCACGCTCCGCAAGGGCCAGGACCAAGCGCGTGCCGGGGTGATCGCGAGGCGGGCGTCCGCGGCGAACGGCACGAGATCGAGATCGATGCCG
This sequence comes from uncultured Acidimicrobiales bacterium, assembly GCA_963726695.1. Lineage (GTDB taxonomy): Bacteria > Actinomycetota > Acidimicrobiia > Acidimicrobiales > DATKAS01 > DATKAS01. The sequence goes on along the minus strand of CAVSDE010000017.1, from coordinate 74,470 downwards.
ACCGAGCACACGACGACGAGAGCCGCACCGCGGTCATCTCGCCCGCTCGCCACCGCAGGGCCGGGAGTGTTGCGATCCTCGGACAAGACGGGTGCGGGCGCGGCCGACGAGCTCGACCGCGCCGACCATCGACGGATCTGCGAGCAACCGATGGCGAAGCAAGCGCGCGGCCTGCCGATGCGGTTGACGTGTGCGGAGGCGAGTCGGCGACCCGATGCTCTCGAACTCCTTCGACAACGGCGGAGATCGCCGAAAGGGAGGCACATCGCCGAACACGAGCGTGTTGGACTCGACGATCGAAGTTGCTCAGCCCGACCTCGAGCTTCGGCTTCCCGGTGAACGGATCAACGATCGCGTGCGAGCACCTCGAGACCTGCGACCTCGCCGGTCAGCACACCGTGCTCGACGACCGGATCGGCGCCGGCATCGATGATGATGTCGACGAGCTCGAGCAGCTCGGCCGCGATCGGCCTGGCCGACAGCGCAGGTGCTGGTACGGCGCTGACGAGTGTGCGCCCCTCGACCACCCACACGGCGGGCGGCTCGCGGAAGAGGGCGGCGCGCGCGGGCCACGATGCCCGCAGCGTCATCGGGCACGATCACCTCGAGCTGCGAGGCACCCCGTTGGTCTGCCCACGCAAGCGCGGGGCCGAGCGCGCGCGGGCCGAGATCCTCAGCGAGGAACCATGCAGTGTCGTCACGGACCAGCGTGGCGCCACCCTTCACCGGCTCCGCGGGCGTGCCGACGAGCGCACTCAGCTTGGCGACGTACAGGGCCTCGCGCTGCTGCGCCTCCACGGCGCGTGCAGCTACTTCTTGACCGTCTTGCGCTTGCCGTAGCGGCGCTCGAACCGCTCGACGCGCCCACCGGAGTCGACCAGCTTCTGCTTGCCGGTGAAGAACGGATGGCACTCATTGCAGAGCTCGACGTGGAGGTCCTTCACCGTGGCCCGGGTCGTGAACGTGTTGCCACACGAGCACTTCACCGTGGTGAGCTCGTACGTGGGATGGATGTCGGCCTTCATCTCGTGCTCCGTTTGGTCTGCTGGGGACGCCCCAGTGTAGGGGCAAGGGTGGCAGAGCCACCCCTCGGCAGGGTGGCAGAGCCACCCCGTCTACATGGAGGGGGCTTTGGCGATCTCTGCGAGGAAGTCGTCGTTGGACTTGAAGGTCTTCATGCGGTCGGTGAGCAGCTCGAGCCCGGCACCGCCGCCGCCCTCGCCGAGGCCCGACAGGACCCGACGGAGCTTCCAGACCTGCTGCAGCTGGTTGCGCTGGAACAGCAGCTCCTCGTGGCGGGTCGACGAGGCGTCGACGTCGATCGCCGGGTAGATCCGCCGCTCGGAGAGCTTGCGGTCGAGCCGCAGCTCCATGTTGCCCGTGCCCTTGAACTCCTCGAAGATCACTTCGTCCATGCGTGACCCGGTCTCGACGAGCGCCGTCGCGAGGATGGTCAGCGAGCCGCCCTCCTCGATGTTGCGGGCCGCACCGAAGAACTTCTTCGGGGGATACAGCGCGCCAGTGTCGATGCCGCCGGACATGATGCGGCCGGTGGCGGGCGCCGCGAGGTTGTAGGCGCGAGCGAGACGGGTGATGCCGTCGAGGATCACCACGACGTCGGCCCCCGACTCGACCAGGCGCTTGGCCCGTTCGATCGCGAGCTCGGCAACCATGGTGTGCTCGTCGGAGGGACGATCGAACGTCGACGCGACGACCTCGCCCTTCACCCAGCGCCGCATGTCGGTGACCTCTTCGGGTCGCTCGTCGACCTGCAGCACCATCAGGTGCACTTCCGGGTTGTTCGTCTCGATCGACCGCGCGATCTGCTTGATGATCGTGGTCTTGCCCGCCTTGGGCGGCGACACGATGAGCCCGCGCTGTCCCTTCCCGATCGGAGAGATCAGGTCGATGATGCGAGCGGTCATGTTCGTCGGATCGTCAGGCGACTCGAGGCGAAGCTTCTCGTCCGGGAACAGCGGAGTGAGGTCCTCGAACTTGGGACGCAGCCGTGCCAGCTCCGGATCACTCCCGTTCACCAGGTCGATGCGCAGGAGTGCGGGGTTGCGCTCGTTTCGACCTGCGGGGCGACTGGCACCGGTGATCTGGTCGCCCTTGCGGAGACCGAACTGCCGCGTCTTGCTTGACCGACACATACACGTCGTCTTTGCTCGGCAGGTATCCGCTGATGCGGAGGAAGCCGTAGCCCTCGTCCCTCAGATCGAGCAGGCCGGCGACCTCGATCGGCTCACCGAGGTAGGGCTGCTCCTCGCCCTGTCGCTCGCCACCTTGACGGTCATTGCCCTGACGATCGCCACCTTGGCGGTCGTTGCCCTGACGGTCGCCACCTTGACGGTCGTTGCCCTGGCTATTGCCACCTTGACGGTCGGACCCCTGACGATCGCCGCCCTGGCGGTCACGGTCACGGTCGCGCCCGCGGCGCCGGCGGCGGCGGTTGCCCGGCTCGCCTTGACCCTGGGCGTCGCCGCCCTGACGGTCGCCACCTTGACGATCCGCACCTTGACGATCCGCACCCTGACGGTCCGCACCCTGGCGGTCACCGCCCTGGCGGTCGCGATCCGCGTGTCTGCGGAGCGCTGTCTCGGGCCTCGACGGGCGCCGGCTCAATGCCGGCCTCGACCGTCTCACCCTCGAGCGCGAGCTCCCACTGCAGCGCGAGGTTCGTCGACTGGTGCCTCACCGTTCACCGCAGGTTCAGCCTCGACCGACGTCGAGGGGCTGGGAGACGCCTTCGAGCCCCGGCCGCGGCCAGCGGGCTTGGCGGCGGGTGGCGCGGCATCGGCAGGCTCGCTCGAGCTCGAAGCCGACGGACCGGCTCCGGTCTGCTCGAGGATGCGGTCGACGATCTCGGCCTTCTTCGTGCGTGACGAGGCTTTGACGCCGAGCACCTCTGCAATCCGCAGAAGGGCGTCGCGGTCTTTGCCTTCGAGCACCGAGCGTTCGAGAGCCTCGGATGACTCCACGCTCATGGGCACCTCATTTCAGTGATTCGGCTCATGGTGATCCGGCCTGCGTCGCTAGATGCGCGGGCTCGGAGAGGATGCGGGCCTCTGGAGAAGGTGGGCGCTGGAAAGGACCACCCCCGACGGCCTGCGACGACGATGTCGCGAAGGCCCGCCCCCAAAGGCTTCGGGCGTTTCCAACCGACCACTAGACGCTCCGCCGTAAAGAACAAAGGAAGGGTCGAGCCGGTGGCTGGTGACCGGGCGAGCCGGTCGAAACCACTGTACACCGGCTCACCCGGTCGCGGCTACCTGGCAACAAACATCGGCGGCACGTCTGCTGACCGGTGAGACTGCCCCCTCGTGCAGCTCGTCATCCGGGCGCTGGGGCTCGAGAAGTCGTTTCGGGGGATGCAGGCCGTCGCCGGCATCGACCTCGCGGTCGCGCCTGGTGAGCGGGTCGCTCTCCTCGGGCCGAACGGCGCGGGCAAGACGACGACGCTGCTCATGCTCCTCGGGGTCATCTCCCCCGACCGTGGGACGGTCGAGCTGCTCGGCCACCTGCTCCCTCGAGCGAGGAGCCAGGCCATGGAGCGGGTGGGGTTCGCCGCCGGATACCTGCCCCTGCCTTCCCGCATGAAGGTGCACGAGGTGCTGCGGCTCTTCGGCGACCTCTACGGGCTCGACGACATCGACGCTCGCATCGAGGAGGGACTCAACCGCTTCGGCATCGAGCACCTCGCCGAGGCGAAGAACGAGGAGCTCTCGTCGGGTCAGCGCACGCTGGTCGGCATCGTGAAGTCCGTCCTGCACCATCCTGCGCTGCTGGTGCTCGACGAGCCGACCGCATCGCTGGATCCGGATGTCGCGCTGCGCGTGCGTACCGGCCTGCGCGAGATCTCGGAGGACGAAGGCACCGCGCTCCTCGTGACGAGCCACGACATGATCGAGGTCGCGCGACTCTGCGACCGCGTCGTGTTCATCGCGCAAGGCACTGTCGTCGCCGACGGCCTCGTCGATCAGATCATCGCCGAGCACGGCCACGAGTCACTGGAGAAGATGTTCTTGCACCTCGCCGCCGAGCACCGCGCGACGGAACGCCGCTCATGATCAGGCTCAACCGTCGTCGCATGAACGCGATCGTGCCGCCACGCGATCGTGTTCAAGCGCAGCCCGCATCGATGGTTCGACGTGGCCGCGCCGGCCATCGACTCGATCCTGTTCGGGTCGCTCGCGGTCGTGCTCGCCAAGAGCCAGCCCGGCGACAGCAAGACCGTGCCGGCCGTGCTCACCGGGCTGCTGTTGTTCCACATCCTCTTCGCGTCGAACCTCGTGCTGTCGACGGGCTTCCTCGAAGAGACGTGGACGCGCAGCCTCCTCAACCTGATGGTCACCCCGCTGCGCGAGACCGAGTACCTGATCGGCACCGCGGTCTTCGGGCTCAGCAAGGTCTTCATCGGGATGGTCCTCGTGTCGTGCACCGCGGTGCTGTTCTACGCGTTCAACGTCACGACGATCGTGGTCCAGCTGGTGCCGAGCGCGATCATCCTGATGTTCATGGGCTGGGTGCTCGCCCTCTTCGTGATCGGGCTCGTGCTGCGCTTCGGGGCCGGCGCCGAGGTCCTGGCCTGGGCGCTTGCGTTCCTGCTGTGGCCGCTCTCGGGGGCGTTGTACGCGGTCGGCGCACTCCCCGGCCCGCTGCAGCCGATCGCCCGGCTGCTGCCGACCACCCACGCGTTCGCTGCCGCCCGGGAGGTCGTCAACGGAAATCCCCTTCCGTGGGACCAGATCGCGATCGCCGCGGTCGGGGCGGTCGTGCTCGCAGGACTGTCGCTGTGGTGGGTGCGATCGCGCCTCGAGCAGTTCCGCCAGCGCGGCTACGTCACTCGCTATTCGTGATCGCTGCTTGCACCGCGGCGAGGTCGTTCGGAACCACGACATAGCGCTCAGGCCGCTCGAAGAGATCGGCGAGATGGTCGGGCAGCGCGGGACGCATCCCGATCGCCTGCTCGACGGCGTCGGGGAACTTCGCCGGATGAGCGGTGGCGAGCGCCACCAGCGGGATGTCGGAGTCACGCTCGACGCGCGATGCCGCCGCGAGGCCCACCGCAGTGTGGGGATCGACCACGATGCCTGACGCCGCGTAGGTCTCGGCGATCTGCGCCAGGGTGCTCGGCTCATCAACACTGGCCGCTGCGAACGACGCATGCAGCTCGCCCATCTGGTCGGACTCGAGCGCCAAGCGACCGGAATTGCGGAAGTGAGCCATCTGCTCGGTCGTGAGGCCGCCATCGCGGCCATTCAGCTCGAACAGGACGCGCTCGAAGTTGGACGACACCTGGATGTCCATGCTCGGGCTGAGCGTCGGCACGACCGACCTGATCTGCATCGTGCCGGTGTCGACGAGCCGGGTGAGGATGTCGTTGCGGTTCGAGCCGATGACGAGCTGCGCGACGGGAAGACCCATCTGCTTCGCCACCCATCCCGACAGCACGTTGCCGAAGTTCCCCGTCGGGACGGCGAACGACACCGGACGTGTCTCGGTCGCGCCCAGCGCCAGCGCGGACGTCACGTAGTACACGACCTGCGCGACCACGCGTCCCCAGTTGATCGAGTTCACCGCGCCAAGGCGGTGCTCATCGCGGAAGGCGGCGTCGGCGAACAGGGCCTTCACCATGTCCTGGCAGTCGTCGAACGTGCCCTCGAGCGCGATGTTGTGGATGTTCGGCGAGAGGACCGTGGTCATCTGGCGCCGCTGCACCTCCGACACCCGGCCCGCCGGGTGCAAGACGAACACATCGAGGTTTGCGCGGTCACGGCATGCCTCGATCGCCGCCGAACCGGTGTCACCCGATGTCGCAACGACGAGCGCGGTGCGCTCGCCTCGACGCTGCAGCTCGGCGTCGAGCATGCGGCCGAGCAGCTGGAGGGCGACATCCTTGAACGCGAGCGTCGGGCCGTGGAACAGCTCGAGCAACCACTGGTTCGGCGCGATCTCGACGAGAGGGCACACCGCCTCGTGGCGGAAGGTGGCGTACGCGTCCGAGCACATCTGTGCGAGCTGCTCCTGGGTGATCCCGTCCACGAACGGCCACGCCACCTCGATTGCGGCCTCCGCGTAGGCGACGCCCGGCGCGATCGACGGCAGCGCGGGCCACGACTCGGGCACGTACAGCCCACCATCGGGTGCGAGGCCGGCGATCAGCACATCGGCGAAGTCGACGACCGGCGCGGCTCCGCGGGTGCTCACGTACTTCACGACTCGCCGCCGACCACGCGCAGGATGCTGCCCACCTGCTTCACGACCTCGAGGTGGCGCAAGTCGTGCAACGTCGCCTGCACGTCCGCCTCGCGTGCCGTGTGCGTGATGAACACCAGGCGGGCGTCGTCGCCGAGGCCCTCCTGCTCGGCGGTGCGGATCGAGACATCGTGCTGCGCGAACACACCAGTGACCGCGTGCAACACGCCGGGGCGATCGGCGACCTCGAGCGGGATGTAGTACTCCGCGCTCGTCTCGTCGATCGACAGCATGCGCACTCGGTCGAACATCCCGATCGAGGCGTGCGTGCCCTTGCGCAGGTTGCTCGCGGCGTCGATCACGTCACCGAGCACCGCGCTCGCGGTCGGGCGGCCGCCGGCGCCACGGCCGTAGAACATCAGTGAGCCCACCGCGTCGCCCTGGATGAACACCGCGTTGTAGCTGTCGCGGACGCTTGCGAGGGGATGAGCGATCGGCACCATCGCCGGATGCACCCGCACCGCGAGCGCTCCGTCGTCGAAGCGGTCCGCGATCGCGAGGAGCTTCACGACGTAGCCCAGCCTCGTCGCCGCGGCGATGTCGTCCGCGGTGATCTGGCTGATGCCCTCGTGGTACACGTCGCCTGCGACCACACGGACGCCGAACGCGATCGAGGCGATGATCGCCGCCTTCCGCGCCGGCGTCGTATCCCTCGACGTCCGCGGTCGGATCGCGCTCGGCATAGCCGAGGCTCTGCGCTTCGGACAGCGTGTCGCCATACCCCGCGCCGGCATCGGTCATCCGAGTGAGGATGAAGTTCGTCGTGCCGTTGACGATGCCCATGATGCGCCGGACCGGCTCGCCAGCGAGCGACTCGCGCAGCGCCCGCACGATCGGTATGCCTCCCGCCACCGCGGCCTCGAAGAGGAGGTCGCATCCGGCATCGTCCGCGGCACTGAACACCTCGGCGCCGACGTTTGCGAGCAGCTCCTTGTTCGCCGTCACCACTGGCTTGCCATGCTTCAGCGCGGTGAGGATGAGCTCGCGGGCTGGCTCGATGCCGCCGATGACCTCGACGATCAAGTCGATCGTCGGATCCTCCACGACCTGCGCAGCGTCGGTCGTGACCAGGCCTTCGTGGATCGGCACGGCACGCTCGCGCGACAGGTTGCGCACGGCGACCCGGGCCACCTGAAGCGACAGGCCGGTGCGAGCCTCGATCACTGCGGCCCGCTCTTCGATCAGCCCGACCAGCGGGCCGCCGACGTTGCCACAACCGAGGATGCCGATGCGGACGATCTCACCCATGCATCAGCCGAGGTGGCCACGGAGATGGGCGACGGCGCGTGCGAAGGCGAGGTGGCTCGCCGCCGCGTCGTACACCTCGGGCCGAGCATCGTTGAAGAACGCGTGGTCGGTGTCGGGGTACACGTACATCATCACGTCCTTGCCGAGCGCCTTCAGCTTGTTCTGGAGCTCGGCGACGGCTTCAGGCGATGCGAACGCGTCCTTCTCCGCGTAGTGACCCTCGACCAAGGCCGCGATCTTGCTCCAGTCGGGCTGCGCCTCGGGCCACGGGATGACGCCGTAGAAGGGGCAGGCCGCCTTCACCTTGTCGGGACGCTGGCAGGCGAGCACGAGGGTGAGTCCACCGCCCATGCAGAAGCCGACGACGCCAACTCCCGATCCGCTGCCGCGCGTCGCGACCTCGTCGACCGCTCCGCTCAGGTCCTTGCCGGCCTGCGCCATGTTCAGCGCCATCATGTACTTGCCTGCCTCGTCCGGCTCGGTCGCCGACTCGCCTCGATAGAGGTCGGGCGCCAGCGCAACAAAGCCCTCGCCGTGAAGCGATCGGCGACGTCCTTGATGTGCGGGACGAGCCCCCACCACTCCTGGATCACGATGATGCCCGGCCCCGAGCCCGACGCCGGGGTCGCGAGATAGCCGGGGCATGAGCCGCCGTTGCTGGGGAACTCGATCATCTCGCCCATCAGCGCGACGATACCCACATGCACACAACGGGTCTCCACCACATTGCGCTCAGTGTCACGGAGCTCGAGCCCGCGGTGGAGTTCTACGCGGGCGTGATGGGCTTCGAGCAGATCGACCGCCCCGACTTCGGCTTCCCCGGCGCTTGGTTTCAAGCCGGCGGCCATCAGATCCACCTGATGGAGATGCCCGACGCCAAGCCGGACGCTCGACAGCACTACGCGCTCCGCGTCGACGACCTCGACGCGGCGGTCGCGGCGATCACCGCCGCGGGAGGAAAGGTGCGGGTCGACCCGAACGTCGTGCCCGGCGCGGGACGTCAGGGGTTCCTTCGCGATCCTTCCGGCAACCGCATCGAGCTCAACCAGCCGAACTGAGGTCAGGGTGCTCGAGGAGCGCGGCGAGGAGGGCGCCCGCGCGGTCGCCTGAGGCTCGGCCGACCTCGAGCACCTCTTCGTGGTTGAGCGGCCCACCGAGGCCAGCCGCGCGGTTGGTGACCAGCGACAGGCCGAGCACCTCGAGGCCGGCCGCGCGCGCGGCGATCGCTTCGAGCACCGTCGACATCCCGACGAGGTCGCCTCCGAGGATGCGGAAGGCCCGGATCTCGGCAGGCGTCTCGTAGTTCGGTCCCCAGTAGCCGACGTACACGCCTTCCGGCAACGAGGCGTCGATCGTGCGGCACAGCGCTGCGCAGGCGGGATGAGTACAGGTCGGTGAGGTCGACGAAGTGCGAGCCCTCGAGCGGCGAGACGCCCGTCATGTTGACGTGGTCGCTGACGAGCACGATCTGGCCGGGGGGCATCGTGTCGACCATCGACCCGCACGCGTTCGTGAGGATCACCGTCGTGCATCCCGCGGCGGCCGCGGTGCGCACCGCGTGCGCGACCGCACGCACATCCCGGCGCTCGTAGAGGTGGTGCCGGCCGACGAAGGCGAGCACGCGTCGCTCGCCGATCGCGAGCGAGAGCACCCGGCCGGCGTGACCCTCCGCGGTGGGCGGGGCGAAGCCGGGGAGGTCGGTCACGCTCAGGTCACGAGTCGCGGCAGGGAGTCGCTCGAGCGCTGCAGCCCAGCCCGAGCCGAGGACCACGGCGACATCGTGCGGCCCGAGCGTCGCGGCGGCGGCCGCAGCGTCGTCGACGCCGTTCGCGCTCAGTAGCGCCCCTCCAGCTTGCGGTGATCCCACGTGACGAGCTTCTCGACCTCGATGCGCACGCCCACGCGCTTCGTCGCCTGCGCTTCGACGAACGGCCTCGCCGAATCCGCGTCCGCGCCGGTGTGACGCTGCGAGGTGCTGAGACCGATCGCGATGACGTCGTCCGGGTCGGTGGTGATCGTGCCGGTGCCGACGATCTCGACGCCGCGCAGCTGCGAGTACTCGTCACCGTCCTCGACGAGACACGTGATGCGCGGGTCGCGCTGGAGGTTCAGAACCTTCTGCGACTTGCCGAACGTCCAGAACGCGGGCGCGTCGCCGAGGAAGCCGTACCACATCGCCACGAGGTGAGGACGGCCGTCGCGGCCGATCGTCGCCACGTTCATGGTGTGCGTCTCGTGGAGGAACGCGTCGGCCTCGTCGGGCGTCATCTTGATGAGGTCGCGACGGGAAGGCATGGCCGGCGACCCTACCGTTTGCCTCAGGTGGAGGCCTCAACGTTGGGCCTCAGGTGGAGGCCTTGTAGAGCTCGGGCGCGATCGGGCAGTCGATGCGGCGGAGCGCGTCGGCCAACGGCAGCGGACCGGTCGACCCGACGATGACGTCGCACAGGTCGGAGGGAACGATGTCGTCGTCGGCCTCCCACGGCAGGTCGTCGGCAAGGCGAGCGCAGAGCGCCTGCCACATGCGTGCGGGAAGCATGCGTCCGATCCCCGAGACGACCCAGATGGGGATGTCCGTCGTGGCGGGCAACAGCCGCTGCGGCCCGAGACCCTGCGACGCCGACCCATCCTCCCGGGCCGAACGCTGACGCTTCGAGGAGCACGAGGTCGCTGTCGGCAACCGCAGCGCCGAGCCCGGCCATCGGCACGTCGATCGCGTCGACCTCGGCACGCTGTAAGCGTCGCACGAGCCCGCTCCCCTCCCCGAGCGCATCGACGACGAGCACATCGAGGTCACCGCGGCGGGGCAGCGCGTCGCCGATCTGCTCCGGCCAGCCGATCACGCAGACGGTCGCTTCGTCCGGGATGGAGTACGCGAGCTCGTCGGGCGTCGGGTCGTCGGCGATCTCATCCGCGGCACGCCAGGCCTCGGCCACGGGGTCACCGGCGGTGAGCACCCGCGCCGACAGCCACCACAGGGGACCCGACGCGGGATGGCGATCGATGATGCGCCGACAGGCCGTGACCAGCCCGGGAGGGTCGAAGCCGAGCGAGGCCAGCGCGCCCGCTGTCTCCCGCACCAGCAGGCCCTGTTCGACCCCCGAAGCGCGTGCCACATACCGCAAGCGCTCGATTGGGTGCATCGAAGCAACGCTACCGCCCGGTGCAGGCGCTACCTTCTGCCGCCGTGGCGCGTGACCCGTCCGGAGATCTCGAGCTCACCACCATCGACGGCGAAACGCGCAACGTGCGCGAGTGGCTCACGAACTTCCATCTGCTGCTCGTCTGCCTCGATCCGTACACGAGCGAGAGCGCGTGGGTGCTCGATCCGGCGGACCGCATCCTGACGACGTTCTCCCAGGCCGACTGCCGTGTCGCGTGGCTCGTCGCTTCCGACGCGGAGGGCGCTCGCACGTTCCTCGGCCCCCTCAGCCGCACGTTCCTCACGTTCGCCGATCCCGATCGGGTCGCGGTGAAGGGGATGGGTCTCGATCGGCTGCCAGCGCTCATCTGGCTGAAGACCGACGTCACGCTCGGCGGCGCGGCGGAAGGCTGGGACCCCGCTGAGTGGAAGGCGATCTGCGACAACCTCGCCGAGGTCATGAGCTGGAAGGGCCCGCTCATCCCCGAGCGCGGCGACCCCGCGGCCTTCGCCGGCACCCCCGCCGCCGGCTGACCCTCGACGCCGGCCGTCCGCTGGCGAAGTGTTGCAGCAGGCGCCCCTCTGGGGCGGCTCACGCAACAGTTGCTCCGGGCTACTTGAACACGCCGCCCTTTGTCATCGCCATCACGTCGAGAGCGGCGTCGGCCTCGGCGGCACTCAGCAGCTGCTCCTCGACCACGACGTCGCGGATCGTGCGGCCTTCGGCGAGCGCACGCTTCACGACTCCGGCTGCGGCTTCGTAGCCGATGAGCGGGTTCAGCGAGGTGACGATCGCGGGCGACGACGCGGCGTACCGGTAGCAGCGCTCCTCGTCGGCCTCGATGCCGTGGATGCACTTGTCGGCGAACACCCGTGACACCGCCGCCAACAGCCGGATCGACTCGAGCAGGTTGCGGGCGATCACCGGCAGCATCACGTTGAGCTCGAAGTTGCCCATCGCACCCGACCACGCGACCGCGGCGTCGTTTCCGATCACCTGTGCGACGACCTGCTGCACGGCTTCGGCCGCGACGGGGTTCACCTTCCCCGGCATGATCGACGAGCCCGGCTGCAGATCGGGGATGTGGATCTCGGCAAGCCCCGCGTTCGGGCCGCTCCCCATCCACCGGAGGTCGGCGGCGATCTTGTTCAGCGACACGGCGATCACTCGGCACACCCCCGAAGCCTCGACCAGCGCATCCCGCGCACCTTGCGCCTCGAAGTGGTCACGCGCCTCGGTGAGCGGCAACTGCATGTCAGCGGCGAGCCGGGTCACGACGCGCTTGGCGAACCCCCGCGGGCAGTTGATCCCCGTGCCAACGGCGGTGCCTCCGATCGGCAGCTCACCCACGCGCGGCAAGGCGGCGACGATGCGCTCGATGCCGTTCTCGATCGCCTGCGCGTAGCCACCGAACTCCTGCCCGAGCGTGACGGGCGTCGCGTCCATGAGATGGGTGCGGCCGGCTTTGACCACCGACCGGAACCTGCGCTGCTGCCGGCGCAGCTCCTTCGCAAGGTGCTCCAGCGCGGGGATGAGGTCACGCGTGAGCTCACGCGTGGCGGCGAGGTGGATGGCTGAGGGGAACACGTCGTTCGAGGACTGCGACGCGTTCACGTCGTCGTTCGGATGCACCGGCTTGCCGAGCGACGCCGACGCCAGCCGCGCGATCACCTCGTTCATGTTCATGTTCGAGGACGTGCCCGACCCGGTCTGGAAGACGTCGATCGGGAAGTGATCGTCGTGTTCGCCTCGCGCCACCACGGCGGCGGCATCGTGGATCGCCACGGCCATCTCCTTCGGGATCACCCCCAGCTGGCCGTTCACGGTCGCGCTCGACGCCCTTGATCGTCGCCAGCGCGCCGATGAGCGCCCGCTCGATCGGCCGTCCCGAGATCGGGAAGTTCTCGATCGCTCGCTGCGTCTGCGCCCCCCACAACGCGTCGGAGGGCACCCGTACCTCGCCCATCGAGTCGTGCTCAACGCGGTCGGTCGTCGTCATGCGCGGACCATACGCCTGTACCTTTCAAGGCGGTGGCAATCGACTTCGAGTACCAAGACATGCTCCCCGCCGGAGCGCATCACGACACGCCGTACCGCCTTCTCACCAGCGACGGCGTACGCCCGATCGAAGCCGCGGGACGCCAGCTGCTCGAGGTCGATCCGGCTGTCCTGACTCTGCTCACGGCGGAGGCGATGCGCGACATCGCGCACTTCCTGCGGCCCGGTCACCTCGCCCAGCTACGGGCGATCCTCGACGACCCCGAGGCGTCGCACAACGACCGCTTCGTCGCTCTCGAGCTGCTGCGGAACGCGTCGATCGCCGCCGGAGGCGTGCTGCCGAGCTGCCAGGACACGGGCACGGCGATCGTCGATCGGCAAGAAGGGCGAGCTCGTGCTCACGGGCGGGGGCGACGAGACCGCGATCGCACGGGGCGTCTTCGACACCTACCAGACGTCGAACCTGCGCTACTCGCAGATGGCCGCGCTCGACATGTACCGACGAGGTGAACACCGGCAACAACCTGCCCGCGCAGATCGAGATCTACGCGACCGACGGCGGCGAGTACCACTTCCTCTTCATGGCCAAGGGCGGCGGCTCGGCCAACAAGAGCTACCTGTTCCAGGAGACGAAGGCGCTGCTCAACCCGGCCAGCCTCATGCGCTTCTTCGACGAGAAGCTGCGCACGCTCGGCACCTCGGCGTGTCCGCCCTACCACCTCGCGATCGTGATCGGCGGCACCTCGCGCGGAGTACGCGCTGAAGGTCGCGAAGTACGCGTCCGCGCGCGTACCTCGACGAGCTCCCGACCGAGGGCAACGCGCTCGGCGTCGGCTTCCGCGACACCGAGGTCGAGCAGCAGGTGCTCGAGCTCACCCGCCAGTTCGGCATCGGCGCGCAGTTCGGCGGCAAGTACTTCTGCCACGACGTGCGGGTCGTGCGACTCCCTCGCCACGGCGCGTCGTGCCCGGTCGCGATCGCGGTGTCGTGCTCGGCCGACCGCCAAGCGCTCGGCAAGATCACGCGCGACGGCGTCTTCCTCGAGGAGCTCGAGCGCGATCCGGCCCGGTTCATGCCCGAGGTCACCGAAGACGATCTCGACGGTGAGGTCGTGCACATCGACCTCTCTCGGCCGATGGACGAGATCCGCGCGACGCTCTCGAAGTACCCGGTGAAGACGCGCCTCGTGCTCTCGGGCCCGATGGTCGTCGCTCGCGACATCGCCCACGCCAAGATCAAGGAGCTGCTCGACGCCGGCGAGCCGATGCCCGAGTACCTGCGCGACTACCCGGTCTATTACGCCGGTCCGGCCAAGACCCCTGAGGGATACGCCTCAGGCTCCTTTGGTCCGACGACCGCCGGCCGCATGGATGCGTACGTCGACCTCTTCCAGTCGCGCGGCGGCAGCTTCGTGATGCTGGCGAAGGGCAATCGGTCGAAGGCGGTCACCGAGGCGTGCCATCGTCACGGGGGCTTCTACCTGGGGTCGATCGGCGGACCCGCGGCAAGGCTGGCGAAGGACTGCATCACGAAGGTCGATGTGCTCGATTACCCCGAGCTGGGGATGGAGGCGGTGTGGAAGATCGAGGTGGTCGACTTCCCGGCGTTCATCGTCGTGGACGACAAGGGCCACGACTTCTTCGAGGACGTCTCGCGGCCTGTGTCGTTGTCGCTCAAGTCCTGACCCTCCTCGTCGCGTGCAGCGACGACAGCCCCGCGGCCCCGCCGCCGAAGCGCGACTTCGTCGCCGAGGCGAACGCGATCTGTGGCGAGACAGCGAAGCTGGTTGCCGCGGCGAGCGCCGACCTCGGCGAGGCCCCGACCGACGAGCAGATCAACGACTTCCTCCTGCAGACGTTCGTGCCGGCCACGCGCTACGAGGTGCAGAGCATCCGGGCCCTCGGCCTGCCTCCCGCTGATGCGAACAAGCTCAACGGCGTGCTGTTCGACATGGACGGCGTGCTCGACGACATCGTCGCCGACCCGACCGCGGTGCTCGACCAGGGTGCAGTCGCCTTCGAGGACATCAACCGGCGTCTCGACGAGTACGGGTTGACGACCTGCGGTTCCGGCACTGCCTCCTCCGACTCGTCGAGCGTGACAACGTCTACCGTCGCGACATGACGGCCATCGAAGACCTGCCTGAGCTCGACACGTTCAGCGCCGAGTTCCAGGCGAACCCCCACGGCCTGCTGCGAGATGCGCTGGCGCGGGGCCCGCTCGCACGGGGGTCGTTCGGCGTCGAGACGCTCAGCTACGAGGCCGCACAGACCGTGCTCCACGACCGCCGGTACCTCGCGCCCGCGGGCCTCACCCTGGCCGCGCAGGGGATCACCGAGGGCGAGCTATGGGACAAGGTCAGCAAGGGGATCCTGAGCATCGACGGCGAGGAGCACGCTCGCCTCCGCCGCTTCGTTGCCCAGTCGTTCACGCCGCGCACCACTCAGCGTCTGCGTGACTCGATGCGTTCGGTGTTCACGGAAGTGCTCGCCGCGGCGCCCGACGACGGCGAGCTCGATGTCGTCGAGCTGGTGAAGTGGTACCCGATCGCGGTCATCTGCGAGCTGCTCGGCACGCCCCGTGAAGACTGGGCGAGGTTCAGCGCATGGACCGACGACATCTTCAAGATCTTCCAGTTCAACGCGGTTGAAGACGGTCCCGACATCCTGCGGGCCTTCAACGAGCTCGACGCGTACATCGACGCGATGGTCGAGCTGCGGAGGGCAGAGCCCCGCGACGACCTCATGACCGAGCTCGTGCAGGCCGAGGACGAAGGCGACCGCCTGACTCGTGAGGAGCTCCGGATGCTCGCGGGCGCGGTATTGACCGCCGGCACTGACACGACCCGCAACCAGCTTGCCGCCGCCGTGCAGCTGTTCTGCGAGTTCCCGGACCAGTGGGACGCAATGCCCGACGACGCGGCCGACGCCCAGGGAATGGTCGACGAGGTCATGCGGTACTCACCGGCGATCATGGGCACCGCACGCCAGACCGGCGAACCGCTCGATCTGCTCGGCGTCGCGCTGCCGGCCAACCACCTCGTGAGTGTGAACACCGCCGCGGCGAACCGCGACCCTGCGGTGTACGAGGATCCCGATCGGTTCGACATCAAGCGGGTCGGTGCGCCGCCACATCTCACGTTCGGCGGCGGCATTCACTACTGCGTCGGCGTGCACCTCGCGAAGGCCGAGCTCGCCGAGGCGCTCGTGCAGATGCGGGCGAAGTGGCCAACGATCGAGCAGAACGGCCCGGCGCCGTGGAAGCCGGTGATCGGCATCAGCGGCCCGATCACGCTCCCCGTGCGGGTCTCCTCGAGCTAGTCGACAAGCGACCCGAGCCGGCCGAAGCCTGCGGAGGCCCGCGAGGAAGATTCAGGCGAGGGCGACGAGCTCGATGAGATCTTCGCTCCAGTAGTCGAGCTCACCGTCGGGCATCAGCAGCACGCGGCTCGGCTCGAGCTCGGCGACGAAGTCGCGATCGTGGCTGACGATGACCATGCCCCCCGGCCACGACCGAGCGCCGCCGCGATCGCCGACCGCGATCCCGGGTCGAGGTTGTTCGTCGGCTCGTCGAGCAGCAGCAGGTTGTGCCGGCCGGCGACGAGCTGCGCGAGCGCGAGCTTCGTCTTCTCGCCTCCCGACAACGTGCCCGCGTCCTGGAAGGCCTTGTCACCCGAGAGCCCGAACATCCCGAGGAGGCTCCGCAGCTCGACATCGGTGGTGAGCACGTGGTCGCGCATGTGGTCGAGAAGCGTGCGTCCGGAGGAGATGCCCTCGTGCTCCTCCGCGTAGTAGCCAACGGACACACCGAGCCCGAACGTCACGTCGCCGCAATCCGCCGTCGCCTCGCCGGCCAGGATCCGCAGCAAGCTGGTCTTGCCGGCACCGTTGAGGCCGAGCACGAGCAGCCGCTCGCCGCGCTCGAGCGCGAACGTCACGTCGCTGAACACGGGCGGGCCGTCGTAGGACTTCGCGACACCCTCGACCTCGAGCAGCACGCGTCCCGTGTGGGGAGGCGGCGGCAGCTTCACGGTCATCGTGCGATCACGGGTCGGCGCCTCGACATGCGGCGGCGCGGATCCGGTCGGCGCGCCTGTCGAGGTTGTGCGCCTTGCTCGCCAACGTCGCCTTGGCGCGGATCTTGTCGGCCAGGGTGGAGAGCCGCTTGATCTCGGCGTCCTGCTGCGACGCGATCTTGGCGAGCCGGACCTCGTCCTTCGCGCGTGCCGCTCGGTACTGGCTGTAGGTGCCCTTGTACTCGACCATGTGCCCGGGTGATTCCTCGTCGGGGCGATCGAGGTGCAGCACACGCGTGATCGCCTCGTCGAGCAGATCGAGGTCGTGGCTGATGACGAGCAGCGCACCCCGGTAGTTGCGCAGGAACTTCATGAGCCAGGCGCGGGCGTCGACGTCGAGGTGGTTCGTCGGCTCGTCGAGCAGGAGCACGTCGCTACCGGCAAACAGGATGCGGCCGAGCTCGACCCGGCGGCGCTCACCGCCCGACAGGACTGAAAGGGGAAGGTCGATGCGGTCGCCCTCGATGCCGAGGCCGGCGACCAGCGATCGCACCTCTGACTCCGCCGCGTACCCACCGTCGGCCCGGAACGCCTCCTCGGCACGCGAGAACCGCGCGACGTTCGCGTCGCTCGTGTCCTCCTCCATGGCGAGCCGCAGCTTCTCGATGCGCACGGTCGCTTGATCGAGGCCGCGCCCCGAAAGCACGTGGGTGAGCGCTGTCACACCGTCGAGGAGACCGGCGATGCGAGGGTCTTGGGGGAGGTATCCGAGCGCGCCCTGACGATGGACCACACCACCGGCCGCAGGAGCCGCACCTCCGAGCACGCGGAGCAGGCTGGTCTTGCCCGCACCGTTGCGACCGACGAGGCCGACCTTGTCGCGGGCGCGCACGGTGAGCGAGGCGCCTTCGACGACAAGGCGCCCGCCGACTTCCACCGAGAGCTCGCGGGCTTGCAGCACGAAGGACAAGGGTACGGGGAGTCCCACGCTTTCTCGGTACCGTTTGCACAGTGACCGGTCACGACCACGACCATGGACACAGTCATGCTCGGGCGGGCGCGCGCCACGAGGGAGCCCTGCGGAGTGCGTTCTTCCTGATCCTCGGCTTCTTGGTCGTGCAAGTCGTCACCGGGATCGTGACCGGATCGCTCGCCCTGCTCTCCGACGCCGGACACATGGCCACCGACGCCCTCGGCCTCGGCATGGCGCTTGCCGCGATTCACGCGGCGTCTGGAGCGCGCACCGATGGCCAGCGCACCTTCGGTCTGTACCGGCTCGAGATCCTCGCCGCGCTCGCCAACGCGGTGCTGCTCTTCGGCGTCGCCGCGTGGGTGCTCTACGAGGCCATCGTGCGCTTGGGGGAGGACCGCGAGATCGCGTCGATCCCCGTCCTCGTCGTGGGTGTCATCGGGCTCATCGTCAACCTCATCGCCCTGATGCTCTTGCGGCCCGGAGCGGACGAGAGCCTCAATCTCAAGGGTGCGTACGATCGAGGTGCTCTCCGACACGATCGGGTCGGTCGGCGTGATCCTCGCGGCGATCGTGTGGGGGATCACCGGATGGACATGGGTCGACCCGGTGATCGGTGCCGCCATCGGCGTCTTCATCCTCCCGCGTGCCTTCGGGCTCGGGCGAGAGGCGGTGCGCATCCTCGTGCAGGAGGCGCCGGCGCACATCGACATCCACGCGCTGCACGCGGACCTCGCTGCCATCCCGGGCGTCGTCGACGTGCACGACCTCCACGTGTGGACGCTCACGTCGGAGATGGAGGTCGCGTCCGCCCACATCATGGTGACCGCAGGCACCGACCATCACGCGGTGCTCGACGAAGCGCGTGCCGTGCTCGGTGACGGACACGGAGTCGCCCACGCGACGCTGCAGATCGAACCCGACGACCACAAGGGCTGCGACGAGGTGGACTGGTGGAGCGCGTGAACGTGCCGCTCTGCCCGTTCCACGCGGTGACCGGGTTGTGGTGCCCATTGTGCGGGAGCCTGCGAGGCGTGGGGCTCGCCGCACACGGTCATGTCTTCGCCGCGCTCGGAAGCAACTTGATGCTCCTCGTCACGGTGCCGGTGCTGGCGTGGGGTGCGGTCGCACTCGCGGGGGTCGGCGAGGTGCGGGGGCCGTGGGCTGCTGCCTCGAATCGAATGTGGATCGGGCTCGGCGTTGTTGCGCTCGTCTTCACCGTGCTGCGCAACATCCCGCTCGGCAACGCCCTCGCGCCTTAGCTCGCTGCGGCCACGGCCGGTGTTGCTGGCGGTGCTGAACCCGCCGGCGGGGCGCCGACGACCTGGGCGATCATCTGTGCGAACGCGGCGGCTCCGGCAGGCTTGAGGTGCAACCCGTCGTGGCTCGTGAACGCGCGGTTGGTGCGCACGATGCCGTTCCAGTCCGCGAGGACGATGTTCGGATAGCGCTGCGACGCGGCGAGGATCTCACGGTTCACGTCTGCCCGTGACGGCTCGAACTCGGCCACGGTGATCCAGACGACCTTTGGCACTCCGGCGAGCACGGCCATCGTCTGGTCGATCTGCTCGCGGAACTGCTCCGCGTTCCCCAGGTAGTTGTTCCCCTGCTGGATCACGACGACGCCACCTTCACCGATCTCGGCGCGTCGAGCCTTCAGCACGTCGATGCCCTGGTTGAGGAACCGGCTCACCTTCGCGTCGACGATCACTTGCCAACCCGGCAGCGCGGCGGGGATCGCGGGCGCCGCCCCGAGCAGGACCGAGTCGCCGAGCACGAACACGTGGTTCTGGCTCACCGGTGCGAGCGTGGTCGTGGTCGGCGGTGTCGTCGTGGTGGGAGCAGTGGCCTCGACGGCCGTCGTCGCCGCCTCGACGTGCGAGACGATCACGGACACGGACGCGCCGCGCCCGCGGCCTTCGTCTTTCCGTCGTTGCCGAAGAGCATCGAGAGCGCGGCTACGCCGAGGATGCCCACGATGACTGCGACTCCGAGGGTGAGCGGACGCGGGTTCAGACCACTCCGACGCGCTGGCATGACGGCGAGATCGTACCGGCGACCTTGTCGTCACCTCGGCACCCTCCCGATGGCTGAACGAGGGTAAAACGCAAAGAGCCGCTGGCATGTGCCAGCGGCTCCAGAGCTGAACGCCGAATGAGGCGTCAGATCACACGAACGTTCTGCGCTTCCTCACCCTTGCGGCCGGGGGCGACGTCGAACTCGACGCGCTGTCCCTCGTCGAGGGACTTGTACCCGCTGCCCTGGATGTTGGAGAAGTGGACGAACACATCGTCGCCACCCTCACGCGAGATGAAGCCGAAGCCCTTCTCGGCATTGAAAAACTTCACGGTTCCTTGGGTTGTCAACAAACTCTCTCTTCAGTGAATGAGCTGATCCATGTGATCAGCCCCAACACTCTAGGCGTCGCTTCCCCGAAGGCGGCCATTCGGGCGAAATTGCCAGTTGACCAGGCGTTCTCTGCCCTCCCAGTAGGGACGCGGAGCTTGAACTTCTGGAGCTTCCCCGTCGCCGTGCGGGCGAGCTCGGGGCGGATCTCGATCTTCGTGGGGCACTTGAAGTGCGCAAGCTTCCCGCGACAGTGGTCGACGAGCTCCTGCTCCGTTGCGGTCGCGCCCGGTGCGAGGACGACGAGCGCGATCACGGTCTCACCCCACTTCTCGTCGGGCACGCCGATGACTGCGACCTCGGCGACGGACGGATGCGAGAACAGACAGTCCTCGACCTCGATCGACGACACGTTCTCGCCCCCGCTGATGATCACGTCCTTCTTGCGGTCGGAGATCGTGACGTACCCCTCGTCGTCGATGCTGCCGCCATCGCCCGTGCGGAACCAGCCGTCGACGATCGCCGCCGCGGTCGCCTCGGGCTGATCCCAGTAGCCCTCGAGCACGACGTTGCCCCGGGCGAGCACCTCGCCCTCGGCGTCGACCGCCATCTCGATGCCGAGCGCAGGCGCGCCGGCGCGACTCGAGCGGGCAGCGCGTTCGCCGGGAGTCGACGCGTCGAACTCTGCGCGTGAGCGATTCATCACGAGGAACGGTGACGTCTCTGTGAGGCCGTAGATCTGGATGAACTCCCAGCCGAGCTCGGTCTCGATGCGCTCGATCGTGCGCGTGGGCGGAGGTGCACCGGCGACGACCATGCGCGTGCGGCCCGCTCCGGGGATCGGACCGTCCCACGTCGGCGGCGTCGAGCGTCATCGCGACGACGGCCGGCGCGCCGCACAGCAACGTCACGCCGTGCTTGTCGACGCGGCGCAGGATCTCGGCGCCGTCGACCTTGCGCAACACGATGTTCTGACCGCCCATCCCGGTGACGGCGTACGGCATCCCCCAGCCGTTGCAGTGGAACATCGGCAACGTGTGCAGGTACACGTCTCGGTCGGTGACGCCTGTCTGCCACCCGAACGTCGTGGCATTGATCCAGATGTTGCGGTGGGTGAGCTGCACACCCTTCGGTCTCGCGGTGGTGCCGCTCGTGTAGTTGACGGTGGCCGTGGCGTCCTCGTCAGGCGTCCACGGCTCGGGCTCCTGGTCGAAGGCCAGCAGCGCGTCGTCCGCTTCGGCCCCGAGGACGTAGCGGTACTTGGCGTTCACGGTCGCCAACGACTCGTCGAGCTCCGGGTCGACGAGCAGCACCGACGCGCCGGAGTGCTCGACGATGTAGCCCACCTCCTCCGGGTTCAGGCGGAAGTTGATGGGCACGAGGATGCGCCCCGATCCGCTCACACCGAAGAACGACGTCATGAGCCGAGCACTGTTCTGGCTCACGACCGCGACCCGTTCGCCTTGGCCTATGCCCAGCCGATCGAGCCCCGCCGCTTGCGCGCGAGCGAGCTCGGCGACCCGCTTGTACGTGAGCTCGCCCCACGACTCCGCAGGCTGGTCGGGCTCGTCGATCAGCCCGACGCGGTCGCCGTAGACGAGCTCGAGCGCGCGCGGAGGAAGTCCACAGCAGTCAGCGCAACCTTCATGCCGCCCACAGTACCTACGCCCCGTAGCCTCGGCCCCCGATGACTGACGACCGGACGGAGAGCAGGTTCGACCGCGACACCGCGCTGTCGTCGCTCGGCGACGGACGGTTCGCCGGTCAAATCGACCGGGGCTGGTGGATCGACCGCGGCCCGAATGGCGGGTACATCGCGGCGATCGTGCTGCGCGGGCTCGCGCTGGCGGTCGGTGATCCGGCGCGCACGCCGCGGTCGCTGACGGTGCACTACCTCGCGCCGCCCGCCGAAGGTCCGTGTGAGATGCAGACGACGGTCGAGCGCACCGGCCGCCGGGTCACGTTCGTGACTCGCCGATTGGTGCAGGGTGAGCGATTGCTGGCACCTCGCGATGGCCGCATTCGCCGTAACAATGGAAGGCCCGGTCTTCGCTGACATCGCGATGCCCTCCGCCCTCCCCCTCGCGGAGGCCGAGCGGTTGCCGCTGATGCAGACGCCGAGCGGCGAGACGTCTCCGATGCGCGAGCGGTACGAGCAGCGATGGGCGATCGGCGGTCAGCCGTTCACCAGCTCGCCGTTGGCCGTCGTCGGCGGGTACATCCGGTTTGCCGACCAGGTGAGCCGACCGATCGACCACCTCGCCGTGACGGCGTTCTGCGACGCGTGGATCCCCTCGATGTTTTCCCGGTTCCCGCAGCCCATGGGCATCCCGACCGTCGACCTGACCGTGCACTTCCGTGCCCCGCTCCCCCATCCTTCGATGAGCGACGACGACTTCTGTCTCGTCGCGTTCCGGTCACAGGTCGCGGCCGAGGGCTTCGTCGAGGAGGACGGCGAGGTGTGGAGCCCCGACGGCGTTCTCCTCGCCCATTCCCGCCAGCTCGCCGCCCTCGCCCCCTGACCGTTTGCTCACTCGGGTAGGTCAGGACCGACTCGAGTGAGCAAACGCTCCGCGAGGGCGGCACGCACCACGTCGACGATGTCCGCATCCGTCATGGTGGTGGTCAGCCGCACCGTCATCCAGCGGATCTTCACGAGCTCGGCGTCTCGCCAACGATCATCATCGAACGCCCCACGGGTGCGATGCCACTCGAAGCCGTCGAGCTCGATGCAGAGCCGGGCGTCGGGATATGCGAGGTCGAGATGGACGTCGACGCCCGCGAGCGTGATCGGGAACTGCTGGCGGGGGACGGGCAGACCGGCCTGGGTGAGCAGCCGTAGCACCCGAGTCTCGAAGTCGCTGTCGAGCGGGTCGTACCCGGGAATGCGTATCGCCAGCGCCTCGTGCACGCGCCGCATCGAGCGACCGGGCGCGGAGCCGAGGCGGCCCGCCGTGCGGCGAAGATCCCCGAGGGCGACGATGCGGCGACGGAGCGCGTCGTCGATGGCCTGTCCGAGCTTCCGTGCCGTGAGCCGTCCGGAGAGATCGACCAGGGTGCGGGCGACTGTCGTCGTGGGGATCGACCCGTAGACCGTCAGGTCGGAGTCGAACAGTGCGCCCGACCGATGCCCGATGACCCCGTCGAGCCGCTTGTGACGACCCAGGGGTGAGACGACTTCGATTCCCTCGTCGACGACATGCTTGAGGGACCGCAGCCGACCGGCCGTGCCGTGCGAGGCGGCGACGTCGGAGCCGCCGGACAAGACCGCGGCCAGCACCGTCTGCTCCCACGTCGGTGGGGTCGCGGCCACGACATAGACGTCGGGCCGAATCGCACGCCACCGCCCGCTCGTCACCAACCACTTGATCTGCTGCGCACTCAGCCCGAGTGCGAGCGCCTGGTCCCGCGTGATCAGCCCGAGCTGCCGTCGCATGAACGTGTACACCAACTCCATCTCCGCCATCGACGGATCATGACCAGGGGGTGCGACATTCCCGACCGTTTGCTCACTCGGGTAGGTCAGGACCGACTCGAGTGAGCAAACGGTCTAGACAGTGGCGATGGGCGTACATCTGACCAAGGACTCGATCGATCTCGGCATCGTCGTGAGTGACCCACAGCGGTCGCTCGCCTTCTACCGCGACGCACTCGGCTTCACCGACGGGGCGACTCACCGATGCCGGGGGGTGCGCGCATGTACCGGCTGATGTGCGGCGAGAGCATGGTCAAGCTCGTCCACTATGAGGGCCGGGATCTGCCGTCGCCCGCTCCCGGCGGCATCCACAAGGGGCTGGGCTACCGGTACTGGACGGTCAGCGTCGACAACATCCGTGAGGTCGTCGATGCGTGCGAGGCCGCGGGCCACAAGATCGCGGTGCCGGTCACCGAGATTGGTCCCGGCATCGTCATCGCGATGATCGAGGACCCGGACGGCAACTGGGTCGAGCTGCTCAGCCAGAGCTGATCAACGAGAGCTGATCAGCGCGATCTCGACTCGGGCGTCGTTGAAGCACGCGCCGCCCGCGAGGTCGTTGAGCGTGTCGGGAACGAGCGCGTTCGCCGTGAGGCCTCCGGGCATGTCGCGACGCCAGAGGCCCTTCGGCATCGACACGACACCCGGTCGCAGGTCGGCGTCGATCCGCGCCACCACGTCCAACGAGCCGAGGTCGTTCCACATGCGGACGGTGTCGCCGTCGCGCACAGACCGCGCCTCCGCGTCGACGGGGCTGACGCGCACACACGCCTCCGCAGCGTTGAACTCGCCGAACATGGAGTTGATCGTGCGATGCGTCGCCGGGCTGATGAGCGCGAGCGGGAAGTCGGAGTCGAGCTCGCGGTAGGCGGGCACAGCACCCTCCCGCAGGATCGGCGGAGCGAGCCGCGCCTTGCGATCCTCGAAGCCGGGGAACGTGTCGCGGAACTGCACCGCAGTGCCAGGCGCACGCAGCACATCGGCCTCTCCCGCCGCGGGAGGAGCCGCACCACCGAGTCCGGCCACCATGAGCGGCTCAGGGCTCGGGTCGTAGCGCGACACATCGAGCCCGAACCGTGACGCGAGCCCGGCACCGACCTCGTCGTTCGTGCGACTTTCCCCGACCCGGTCGATCACCGCGGCGACGTCGCCTGACGGGTGAACGTGCCGTACGAGCCGGCGAGGTCGTCGGCCTCGAAGTGCGTCGTCGCCGGCAGCACGACATCGGCGTAGAGCGCAGTGTCAGTGAGCACCTGATCGTGCACGACCGTGCACAGGTCGTCGCGAGCCAAGCCCTCGAGCACCAGTCGCTGCCTCGGAGCGGTCACCGCCGGATTCGATCCCTGGACGAACAGCACCCGATCGGCTCCAGCGGATCGCAGAGCTCGGTGCCGAGATGGTTCATGTTCACCTTGCGGCGGCCACCTGCGGGAGCTCCGTCGAGCGCCGAAGTCGTCGGCACCGCCGAGGCTCGCCATCACGCCGCCCCGAGCACGCCGAGCTGGCCGGTCAGCACCGGGAGCCCGAGCACCGCGATACGCCGACGCCACCGTTGCGGTTGCGCTCGAGCCCCCACCCGATGCGCAGGAACGCCGGATGGATCGAGGCGAGCTCCTCCGCGAACGCAACGATGTCCTCGGCATCGACACCCGTGACCTCGGCCGTGGCCGCGACGGAACGTCCACGCGGCCGCGCTGCGATGAACTCGTCGACGCCGGACGCGTGCGCGTCGACGAAGGCGCGGTCGATGAGGCCCTCGCGATCGAGATGGCGCACCATGCCGAGCACGAGCGCCACGTCGGTGCCGGGCCGCAGCGCGAGGTGACGATCGGCCCGTCGCGCCATCGCGGTGCGACGGGGATCGACGACGACCAGGCGGCGCCGTGCCGCGCCGGGCTCGCTGCACGAGCGGCGGGAAGTGGATGTTCGAGATCGCAGGGTTCGCGCCCCACACCACGACAGCTTGCTGTGCACCACGTCGAGCGGATCGGCCGACAACATCGAGCCGAACGTCGACTGCGACGCGGCGCCGTGCGTGGCGGCACAGATCGTGTGCGGCACGCGGCGCGCACCAGCTCGTCCGAACAAGCGCCACGTGAGACCGCGCCGACGCAGCGACCCGGCCGACGAGTTGTAGAGGTACGGCACGACCGACCGGACCGGGCCCCTCCTCGGCGATCGCCGCGGAGATCCGCCGCGACGAGGTCGAGCGCTTCGTCCCACGACGCGACCCGGAACTCGCCGGCGCCCTTCGGTCCGACTCGCACGAGCGGCGTGAGCACGCGCTCGGGGGCGTACACCCGGCGCGCGTGCTGCTTGACCTTGGCGCAGATGAAGCCCTGGGTCATCGGGTTCGCGGGCCCGGCATCGATCGCAACGATCCGGCCGTCCTCGACCGAGACCTCGAGCGAGCAGGTGTCGGGACAGTCGAGCGGGCACGCCGTGGAAAGTCGTACCGTCACGTCCCGCACCCTATGGTGCGCCCATGCGCATCGGGATCTTTGTTGGCGACGTCGGCGACGGCACGGTGGACGGCTACGTCGCCGCCGCACGCACCGCTCAGGAGCACGGCTTCCACGACTACTGGACCCCGCAGGTCTTCGGCCACGACGCGCTCGACTCTCCTCGCGATCATCGGGCGAGAGGTGCCCGACATCGGGCTCGGCACATCGGTCGTGCCCACCTACCCCCGACACCCGATGATGTTGGCGTCGCAAGCGCTGACGACCAACGCCGCGTCGAACGGTCGCCTGATCCTCGGCATCGGCCTCTCGCACCAGGTCGTCATCGAAGGCATGTGGGGCTACTCGTTCGACAAGCCGGCCCGCCACATGCGCGAGTACCTCACCGCGCTCATGCCCCTGCTCCGAGGCGAGGGGATCGCGTACCAGGGCGAGACGCTCACCGCGCGGGGACAGGTCGCGGTGCCAGGCGGCAACCCGATGCCCGTCGTGCTCGCTGCCCTCGCGCCCCGCATGCTCGAGCGTCGCGGGCGCTGTCGCCGACGGCACGCTCACGTGGTGCACCGGGCCGGCGACGCTGGAGAGCCATGTGATCCCGTCGATCAACGCCGCGGCGGACAAGGCGGGCCGTGAGGCGCCCCGTGTCATCGCCGGCCTCCCCGTGTGCGTCACCGACGACAAGGCGGGGGCCGCGGAGCGGATCGCGAAGTCGCTCGCGATCTATCCGACACTTCCCTCCTACAAGGCGATGCTCGACAAGGAGGGCGTGGGCAGCCCGGCAGACATCGCGCTGCTCGGCAGCGAGGACGAAGTCCGGGAGGGCATCGCCCGGCTCGAGAAGGCGGGCGTCACCGACCTCGCCGCCGCCGAGATGTCGGGCAACCCGGACGAGAAGGAGCGCACCCGCGCCGTGCTCGTCGCCGCCCTGGGCTAGCGGGCGGTCCAGCCGCCGTCGACGAGGAGGGTGGCACCGGTGGCACGTAGCTGCCGGCGTCGCTCGCGAGCAGCAGCAGGGCACCGTCGAGCTCGTGGCCGTCGCCCATCCGAGCCATCGGGCAGTTGGTCTTCACGAACCGCACCGCGCCCTCGTCGGTCTCCATGCCCGCGGTCATCTCACTCGGGAACCAACCGGGCGCGAGCGCGTTGACCCGCACGCCCTTGCGCCCCCACTGCACCGCGACTCGCGGGTCAAGTTGATCACGCCGCCCTTGCTGGCGGTGTAGTGCGCCTCTTTGATCGGAGCGGCGGCGACCAGGCCGAGCATCGACGCGACGTTCACGATGCTGCCGCGGCCCTGGGCCACCATCGGTACGCCCACCAGCTTGGACAGGTGCCAGATCGCGGTGAGGTTGACCTCGATGGCGTTGCGGAAGACCTCGACCGACTCGTCCTCGATGCTGACCGTGTGGCCGATGCCCGCGTTGTTGACGAGCACGTCGACGGTGCCGAAGCGATCGAGGACGTCGGCCACGAGGCGTTCTCGGTCCGCGTCCAACGAAACGTCGCACGCCATGGCAACGGCTCCCGGAAGCTCCGCGGCGAGCGCGTCGAGCCGGTCCTTTCGTCGCGCGGCAACCACGACCGTGGCACCGGCCGCGTGCAGGACGCGAGCAAACCGATCGCCGAGCCCACTTGACGCGCCCGTCACCACGGCGACGCGTCCGTCGAGTGTGAACAGCGAGGAAAGATCGATCGCGTCCGTCACGCGCGGCACTCTAGGAGCGTTGTCCGATCAGATCGGGAGAAGCGACGTGTGTCCGGTCTGAAGGTGATGCAGATCACTGATCCGAAGGTGCGTCGATGACGAAGATGGGACCATGCGGGTCACGACCGAGTTCGCTGCAACCCGAACCACCGAGTGGCGGTTCGTGCGCGCGGTCGCGGCCACCGCGAGCGGGCTGGCCGGTGCGCTGGGAGGCGCGCTGTACGGCTTCGTTGGCGTCTCGCCCATGCTGCTCGTCGCGGGTACTGCCGTGACCGGCCTCGCCATCGGCTGCCACCTCCCCCCTGCGCGGCCATAGCTGAGCGACGTCGGTACCCGCGACGGTGCTCCGCCCCGAAGATTGCACCGCGCGATGAGCTGATCTGGCGGGAACTGGCACGGATCTGGCCCCGGTTGGGGGGCCAGATCGGTGCTCGAGGCGGACGAGGCCATAGCCGACCGCGACGAGCAGGAACCCGACCGCGATCAGCCAGCCTGAGGTCGACCCGGTGACTGGCGTCGTGGTCGGCACGGTGGTCGGCACCACGACTGTCGGGGAGACCGTCGGCGGGGCTGAACTCGGGGGCGGCACCGTCGTCGAGGCGGGGACGCTGCCACCAGGACCGATCGTCGCAATCTGCTCCTTCGCGTATGCAGTCAGGCTCGGCGAGAGGGGCGCGTAGGCGAGCGACGACGCGTTGTCGTTGTTCGCGAGCAGCAAACCCGCGAACGTGCGGAGGTTCAGGGCGGTCTGACGGCTGGCGTTGTCCTGACGCACCAGCAGGTAGGTGACCACCGAGAGTGGGTAGCCGGGTGCCGTCGTAAAGCTCGGGGTCACGGTGCCGTCGCTGTTCGGGCTCAAGGCAGCGATGGCGTCGGTGACAGCGCTCGTCTCGGGAAGCACGAAGCCAGCCTTCCCCTGGACCGCGGCGGCGTTGAGCCTGCGCTCCCGAGCGAAGCTGAGCTCGACATAGCCGATCATGCCGGGGTTGTCGCGCACCGCGTCCGCGACCTCGCTGCTACCGGCAACGGTGAGCAGGCCCGGGAACCCGGGCAACGGCGGCGCGTCGAAGACGTCCCGCGTGCCACCCGGCCACGAATGCGAGGTCTGCGCCATGAACGTCGTGAACCAGTGCGAAGTCCCCGAGCTGTCGGACCGCGCAGCGACGCGAAGCTTCAGGTCCGGCAACGACACGCCCTCGTTCTCGGTCGCGATCTGGGGGTCGTCCCAGTTGACGATCTGGCCGCTGAAGATCTTTCCGATCGTGTCGGCGCTCAGCTTCAGGTTGTAGGGCAGGCCCGAGCCGGGGTTGTACGCGATGACGATTCCCCCGCCGACGTACGCGAACTGCACGTACGCCACGCCCTTCGCGTGGAGCTGCTCGGCTTCGGTCGGGCTGATGGGAACGTCGCTTCCGGCGAAGTCAACGGAACCTTGGATGAACGCCGCTCTCCCGGTCTCCGAGTCGAGACAGCGATAGGTGACCGCGAGGTCGTCCTTGCGCGCGTTCTCGATCGCGCGGCTCCATGTACCCGCACGGGAACGACGCTCCCTCGCCGTCGAGCTCGCCGCCCGGAGTGATCTGGCGACCCGCGAACCCTCGCTCGCCCGTCGCGGCGGAAGTGACCCCCATCGTCGCCACGAGCACGCCGGTGGCGACAAGAGCGAACGCAATCCGCCTGAGGAGCACCCCCGCATCCTGACGAGGTCGAGAGCCGCACTCAACGACCCTCGGCCCCCGTCAGGTCGAGGCGACTGATCTCAAAGAGTGGGGGCCGTCGCGGTCGGTCGTAGCATCAGGCCATGAAGGTGCGGATCGGGTTCGGCCTCGGCACCCGGTCGCTGACAAACGATGACCGCTTCGGCCCGTTCGTCGACGACCTCGAGCGGTTGGGCTTCGACAGCCTCTGGCTGTCCGAGCGGATCGGCGGCGAGTCACCCGACCCGGTGGTCGGCATGGCCTACGCCGCGGGCCGCACCAAGAAGCTGAAGTTCGGCACCAGCGTGATGGTGCTGCCGGGGCGAAACCCGGTGCTCGTCGCCAAGTCGATGGCAAGCCTCGACCGCTTGTCAGGCGGCCGGCTGCTCCCGGCATTCGGCCTCGGCGTCGCGGACGCGGACGAGCAGCAGGCGTTCGGCATCGAGCGAGGCGCTCGCGCCGCTTGGTTCGACGAGGCGCTGCCCCTGATGCGCCGACTCTGGACGGAGGACGCCGTCGATCACGACGGACCGCTCTTCCACCTCGAGGGCATCGGCGTCATGCCGAAGCCGATCCAGAAGCCGCTCGACGTGTGGATGGGCGGCATCGCTCCATCCGAGCTGCGAAGGATCGGCCGGTTGAGCGACGGCTGGCTCCCGTCGTTCATCGTGCCGAACGAGGCGGGAGCCGCGCGTGCCGTGGTGGAGGAGTCGGCCGCCAAGCACGACCGAGAGATCGATCCCGAGCACTTCGGCGTGTTGATCGCCTACGCAGTAGGCGAGGTGCCCGACACGCTGCTCGCGCTGCTGGCCCGTCGCCGCCCCGACCTCGATCCCAGTGACATCGTCCCGATGGGGATGGCGCAGCTGCGCGACCGCATCGACGTGTTCGTGGAGGTCGGCTTCTCGAAGTTCGTGGTGCTGCCCGTCGGAGAGCCAGAGGACTGGTCGGCCCACCTCGACGAGATCGCCGCCGAGATCCTCCCTCTGCAGCGCTCGACCTGACCGCACCGTTTGCGCGCCAGGGCGACGCATCGTCGGGCTGGCGCGCGCAAACGGTCAGGGAGAGAAGGCGAAGCCGTCGATCAGCGCGGCGAGCTCGATCGGCTTGTCGCCCTGGATCGAGTGGCCGGCGCCGTCGACCACGACGACCTCGGCCATCGGTTGCCGACGCTTCACCTCGGCGACGTCGTTGTCGTCGACCACCGGGCTGAGCGAGCCGCGCAGCAGGAGGATCGGCATCGCGAGCGACGACAGGTCGTCCCACAGCGGATTGGTCTCGATCGTCTCGACGATGTCACCCTCGCCCGATTCACCGCGGCTGCGTCTGTCGTACCGCCACGCCCACGACCCATCGTCGAGCTGACGCGCGTTGTGGAGGATGCCGCGGCGCAGTGACGCTTCGGTGCGCGTCGGGTTGTGCTCGATGGTGCGGGCGAAGATGTCGTCGAAGCTCGGGAACGTCTGCGGGCCGTTGACAAAGTCGATGATCGCCTTCGCCTTGCCGCGGTCCACACCCGGCGTCACGTCGACGAGCACCAGCTTGCGCACGAGCTCGGGATGACGGGCACCGAGTGCGATCGAGGTGAGACCTCCGAGCGACATCCCGACGACGACCGACGCGTCCGGAGCGAGGTGCTCGATGGCGATCGCGATGTCGTCGGCGTTCGTCATCGGCGAGTAGGCCATGTCGTCGCGCCAACCCGAGTGGCCGTGACCCGGAAGGTCCACTGCGAGAGCGGGCCGGCCGAGCGCGAGCGCGACGGTGTCCCACGTGTGAGCGTTCTGCGCGCCGCCGTGCACGAACACGATCTCGGGCGAGTCGGTGCCCCACAGGAGCGCGCTCACCGCCCGAGACGACGGACGGTCGACCTCGACCAGAGTCCGAGCGACCACCGGCGGCCCGTTCCACGCGATGCCGTACTCCTCGCGCGTTCTCTTGGAAGAGGGCGAAGCTCGTCGTAGGCAATGCGCTCGGTCATGATTGCGCTCCCCAGGCGTTGATGAGTGCTCGCAGCCCTGACGAGGTGCGAGCCACGAACTCGTCGTCGCGGGCGGGATCGCCCACGTCGAGCCACGTGAGGACGGCGTCATAGAGGTGGTCCACGATCACGATCATCGCCCACCGGCGCACCCGACGATCCGCTATCCGCGATCCGACGATCTCGTCGGCGAGCTCGACGGCCGCCTCACGGAAGTCGGCCGCGTACCCGGCGAACTGAGACTCGTGCGCCGCGTGCACCCACAGCAAGCGGAACGCGTCGGGGTCTTCGCGGGCGACCTTGAGGAGGGGCTGGACCGCGGATTGGGCCCCCGCGAACTCCTCCCCGAGACGAGTTGCGACCCGCTCGAGCACCGACCGGTACAGGTCTTCCTTCGACGCGAAGTTTCGGTAGACGATCAGGCGGGTGATGCCGGAGGCGTCGGCGACGTCTTCCATCGACGTGCCGTCGAAGCCCGCCTTGGCGAAGGCCGCCGCGGCTCCGCGCAGGATCGATTCCTGGCGTTGCTCGCGGGTGAGCAGCTTGCGGGGAGAACTTGTTGCCGACTGTATACGCGGGAGTATACAGTTCGCCCCGTGACAGACCAGCTCGAGTACACCGAGATCGAGCTCCTCGAGAGCCACGACTTCGCGGAGCCGTTGATCGCCGGCGGGGTGCGCTGCCATGGCGGGTTCGACGACGACGGCGGCTACGTGTCGCCGCGGACGAAGAACCGCGTGCCGGCGATCGAGGCCTGGCAGGCGCAGCACGCGCGGCAGTTCGCCACGCCGTTGCTCGACCTGCCCCTCGCCACGTGGCCCGAGCACTACCCGACAGTTGCGCAGTCGACGTACCTCCTCGAGGAGGGCGTGACCCAACCGCTCGTGTCGACGCTCACCCGCATCGGCACCGTCGAGGGGTTCGGAGCGATGATCCGGCACAGTCAGGTGCCTGATCTCCGCGGGCTCTTCGTCGAGGACGTCGACGGCACCGCGATGGTGCATCTCGACCGTGGCCTGTACGAAGCGCATGCACGCGACGAGGCCGGCTTCGAGGACGAGGGCGGTCACAAGCAGATGTGGTTCGCGGCCCGTGACCTCGCGTTCGAGACCCCGGTGACCGAGGACGAGACGCAGCTCATGCTGCAGCGCATGGGCATCAACGTCGGTCCCGGTGCCACCCCGCCGCCGCCTCCGCCGCGCGTGATGCCCGACGACGTCGACCACGCGTTCGAGCTGCTGGTCGAGCGGATGACGCGACTGCTGCTCATCGAGATCTCCGCGTTCCACACGTTCGTGTGGGCAGAGGCGATGCTCGCGAAGACCGATCTCGTCGCTGGCGACGGCGAAGGCGCCAAGCTCGTGTCCTACGTGCGGGCGGACGAGACGCCGCACGTCGAGTACCTCAAGACCGTGCTGTCCGAGATGCGCGACCGCACGATCGTCGGCGACTCCGGCAAGAAGCACGACGGCAGTGACCTCATCGGTGCGGTCTGGGAGCGGGCGCTCTCGGAGTCGCTCGGTACGCGCCGTCAGCTCGGCATCAAGCAGACCGTGGGTGAGCTCGAGCACGTGCTCGCATCGAACCCGCGGCGAGCGGACATCCTCCATCGCTTCCATGAGCTCGGTCCCGAAAACATCGCAGGAAATGAGGCCCGTCAATGAAGTTCGGCATCTTCTACGAGCACCAGCACCCCCGTCCCTGGACCGAGGACTCAGAGCGCGTCCTGATCCAGAACGCGCTCGAGCAGGTCGAGCTCGCGGACAAGCTCGGCATCCAGTACGTGTGGGAGGTCGAGCACCACTTCCTCGAGGAGTACTCGCACTCCTCCGCTCCGGAGATCTTCCTGGCCGCGGCGAGCCAGCGCACGAAGAACATCCGCCTCGGTCACGGCATCATCCAGACCGCACCGAACTACAACCACCCCGCCCGCACCGCGGAGCGGGTCGCGACGCTCGACCTCGTGTCGAACGGCCGCGTCGACTTCGGCTCGGGTGAGTCGTCGAGCGAAGCCGAGCTCGGCGGGTTCCAGATCGACCCGATGGTCAAACGTGAGATGTGGCTCGAGGGCCTCGAGGTCGCCATCCGTTGCATGACCGAGACGCCGTTCACCGGTGTCGACGGCAAGTACATCCAGATGCCGCCCCGCAACGTCGTGCCGAAGCCGGTGCAGAAGCCCCATCCGCCGCTGTGGGTTGCGTGCTCACGCCGCGAGACGATCCTGCTCGCGGCCGAGAAGGGGATCGGTGCGCTCACGTTCGCGTTCATCGATCCAGAGGAAGCGACGCACTGGGTGCACGACTACGAGTCGACGCTCGCCGAGAAGGGCGTGGCGGTCGGCGAGGCAGTCAACGCCCAGGTCGCGTGCGTGACGCCGATGATGCTGCACCACGACGAGCACGAGGCCGTCAAGCGCGGCATCGAGGGCGCCAACTTCTTCGGCTACTCGCTCGGCCACTACTACGTGTTCGGCGAGCATCAGCCCGGCGTCACCGACGTGTGGCACGAGTACAACGAGAAGCGCGATCAGCTCGGCTTCTCCCCCGAGGCCGCCGCGAGGGCGCTCGAGGAGGAGCGGCTCGGCGCCAAGATCGCCGCGGGCGACACGACCGGTCTGCGCGGAGCGATCGGCACGCCCGGCCAAGTGCGCGAGTACCTGAAGCGCTACGAGGAGTGTGGCGTCGACCAGGTGATCTTCGTGCAGCAAGCCGGCAAGAACCGGCACGAGGACATCATGGAGTCACTCGAGATCTTCGGGAAGGAAGTGCTGCCCGAGTTCACCGAGCGCGACGAGAAGCAGGTTGCCGACAAGACGAAGCGCCTCGCACCCGTCCTCGAGAAGGTGCTCGCTCGCAAGGAGCGCGTCGCCCGCGACCTCGACGGCTACACGTTCCCGGCGCTGCCCCGGAAGTGGGCGGACGACACCGGGTCGGAAGAGATGAAGGAGTGGTTGGCGAAGTTCGCCGAAGACCGCGCCCTCGGCAAGACCGACGCCACGCTCGGCATCGCCGGCTAGACGCGATCGCTCGCGTTCCAGGAGATCCACTTCTTGAGCTCGACCTTGCCTTGGTCGATCTCGACATAGCTGCTGCCTTGCAACCAGTTGCCCGAGTTCACGTAGTGGCCGTTCTCGACCTGGATGTCGAGGGCGTTGTGCGTGTGCCCGAAGATGACGGTGTCGAACCCGCGGGCCAGGAGCATGTCGGCTGCGACCTCGTCGGGGGGAATGCCCTTGCGACGTTTCGCGGCCCTCGCCTGTGACTTCGCGTAGAGCGAGTACACGTCGGGGTGCACGAGCAACGCGAGTCCGAGCACGCGAGCGCCGATCTCGTAACCCTTGGGGTTGCGCACGAACCACGGGTCGTAGAGGTGCCCGTGCTCGATGCGAATGAGCGAGTCGCCGGACCGCAGGTTGAGGAACGGCGCGATCTGGGTGAAGAGCCAGTCCTCGAGGAAGTGCTCGAGGGAGATGTCGTGGTTCCCGACGAGGTAGTAGACGCGGTTGCCTTCGCGGATGAGCCGGCGGAGTGCGTTGAGCACGGGCACCGCGTCGGCCGACAACCTCGAGAAGCTCGTCTGCAGCATCTCGAAGCCGTCGCCGTTGATGCACACGCTGGTGCCGGTGAGGCGTGCGTATTCGAGGAACTCGACAAGGCGAGAGCGCGTGGTCGACGAGGGGTTGCCCAGATGCAGGTCGGAGATGACGAAGAGCCGCTCTTCTGCCGCGTCGATGATCACGGCACGTCATCCCGCGCGACGTCCGCCAACGCCTTCTCGAGCTCCGCGTTGAGGGAGCGCACGCGTCCGCTCAGCCGGTGCAGCATCTCGAGGGCGAACGTCGGGTCTCGACGCAACCGCACGAGCAGCGAGCCCGCGTTCAGCACCAGGAGGCGGGTCTCGCCGACCGCCGTGGCGTCGGCGTCACGCGGCAGGGACTCGAGCAGCGACATCTCCCCGAAGAAGTCGCCCGGGCCGAGCTCAGACATCGTGACGTCGCGGCCGCCCATCATCCGCGAGATGCGGACCCGGCCGGACTTGATGATGTACATCTCGCCGCCGTGGTCGCCGGCGCGGACGATGCGCTCCCCGTCCGTGGCCACCTTCTCTGTCTCCCCGCTTCGCACCGGGGCGCATAGTAGGACCCAGGCCCGCCTGCGCTACCTTCCGGAGTGGTGGGAGGGGCGAATCGATGATGTGGCAGGCGACCTTGCGCGACCTGCAGTGGCGGCGACGGCGGTTCCTGATCGCGATCGTGGGCACCGCGCTCGTGTTCGCGACGAGCTTGCTCATGTCGGGTCTCGCAGCGAGTGTGACGTTGGAGACGGACCGCGCACTCGACACGATCGGCGCCGACGTCTGGGTGGTGCAGGAAGGTGCGTCCGGGCCGTTCACCGCCTTCAGCCCCATCCCAGCATCCGACGCAGCGCGAGTCGCGGCCGTCCCGGGCATCACACGAGCCGACCCGATCATCTACGTCCACCAGACGATCGGCGACGTGCCCACAGACATCAACCTGTTCGGCGTGGTGCAGGGCGGGATCGGTGAGCCGACGGTCAAGCACGGGCGTCAGCTCGCGGGCCCTGGCGAAGCCATCGCGGATTCCTCGCTCGGTGTCGATGTCGGCGACCGCATCTCGATGGGCGGACAGGAGTGGGACATCGTTGGAGTCTCCGATCGGATGACGATCAACGGGGGCATCTCGACCGTTTTCATCGGGCTCGATGACGCGCAGGCCCTCCTGCGGCTCGGCCCCATCGCGAGCGCCGTGGTGGCAACCGGCACGCCCACGGCCTCGGTCGACGGGCTGCGATTCATGACGAAAGCCGAAGCGAAGACGGACATCCTTCGGCCTCTCCAGAACGTGGCTCAGTCGATCAACTTCGTGAAGGTGCTCCTCTGGGTCGTCGCGGCGTGCATCATCGGTTCGATCGTCTACCTCTCGGCGATGGAGCGCACTCGGGACTTCGCAGTCTTCAAGGCGACCGGGACTTCCAATGGCGCGCTCGCCGGTGGCCTCGCGATCCAAGCCGTGATCCTGTCCGTCGCCGCGGCGCTGCTCGCCGCAATTCTGGCAACCCTGATCGCACCGGTCTTCCCGCTGCCGGTCGAGATCCCGACGAGCGCATATCTGCTGCTGTTCGCGATCGCGATCGTCGTGGGCCTTCTTGCAAGCCTCGCTGGTCTCCGCCGTGCGGTGAAGGTCGAACCGGCGCTCGCGTTCGGAGGACCGTGATGAACGCCGACCTCGACGTCAACGACCTGACGGTCGAGTACACCGCGGGCGAGTACGTCGTGCGCCCGCTCGACAAGTTCAACCTCCACGCGCCAGACGGCTCGCTCGTGATCCTGCTCGGGCCATCGGGCTGCGGAAAGACGACGCTGCTGTCCGCGCTCGCGGGCATCCTCACGCCGACCTCAGGCACGATCACCCACGCCGGCAAGACGATCTCGGGCTTGTCCGGCAAGGCGCTCACCGAGCATCGCCGTCATGGCGTGGGCGTCGTGTTCCAGGCGTTCAACCTCGTGCCGAGCCTCGACGCGACCGAGAACGTCATGGCACCCATGACCGCCGCCGGCGTTCCCGCCCGCGACGCGCGCGCCCGCGCCGTCGCGCTCCTCGACCAGGTCGGGTTGACCGAACGCGCGCACCACCACCCGGGCGACATGTCGGGCGGGCAACAGCAGCGCGTCGCGATCGCACGTGCGCTCGGCCTCGACCCTCCGCTGATCCTCGCGGACGAGCCGACCGCGCACCTCGACTACATCCAGGTCGAGACCGTGCTGCGGATCGTGCGGGGGCTGGCGTGCCCCGGCCGGGTCGTCGTGGTCGCGACACACGACGATCGGATGATCCCTCTCGCCGATCAGGTCGTCGAGCTGGTGCCTCGGTTCGTGAGCGACTCGCTCGGCCCGCAGCGAGTCGAGCTCGCGGCCGGCGAGACCCTCTTCGAACAAGGCGATCGCGGTGACCGCATCTATCTCATCGACAGCGGCTCGATCGACGTCGTGCGAGCGCGCGGCGACGGCGTCGAGGAACACCTTGCGACCCTCGGCGTCGGCGAGCACTTCGGTGAGATGGGACCGCTCTTCGGGTTGCCGCGGTCAGCCACGGCGCGGGCTGCGGAAGCCACCGTCGTGACGGGCTACTCCGTGAAGGACTTCCGCGACAAGGTGGGCGTCGAGCGGCTGAGCGATCTGGTCCGCGGCTGAAGCCAAGCGCTACGTGAGCGAACCCGGCATCGGCAGCGGGGAGCTGAAGGCGTGAAAGCCGTCCTGCACATAGACCGGCTCACCTGAGACGACCAGGTTCGGGAAGTACTTCGCGATGTGCATGGGGATGCGAACGCACCCGTGCGACGCGGGACGGTTCGGTACTTCCGGCTCGCCGTGCACCGCGATGCCTTTGTTGAAGTACACCGGGTTGTAGAGGCGGCCCAACCTCGACGTACGCCAACCGCTCACACGCCACGTGAAGTGGAACAGCCCGCCGGGGGTCGGCCAGTGGGCGTTGCGCCCTGTCGAGATGTGGCTGATGAGGACGATGTTGCCGGCCTGGTAGGTCAGCAGCACCTGACGAGGCAGGTCGATCTCCACCCGGTCGGGCTCACCGTCCGGGACGACAGGTTGGGGGTTCAACGGCTGCTGCATCCGCTGCCACAGCTCGGGCGTCACGACGCCGTCGGCCGGGACGTCGACGAGCTTCTGAAATGCCCACACCGACTGCGCCATCGGAGTGTCGAACACTCCGTCGGGCGCGCCCGGGTCGAAGTGCAGCTCGATGAGACGCTGCTGCACGAGCGCGACGTCATCGCCCTTCGCCCCTTGCTTCAGCGGTGCGGCGATCGGGACCGTGGCCACCGTCGTGGTCGGCGCCTCGGTCGTGGTCGGCGCCTCGGTCGTGGTCGGCGCCTCGGTCGTGGTCGGCGCCTCGGTCGTGGTCGGCGCCTCGGTCGTGGTCGGCGCCTCGGTCGTCGGCGCGACAACTGTCGGGACCGCGGCGGTCGATTGCACTTCGGCCGCACTGCTGCGCGTCTCGCATGCCGAGAGCGACGCCACTGCGGGAACTATGAGAAGAAGTGCGAGTCGCTTCACGCGGCCTCGATGCCCCGAAGCTCACGGGACAGCTGCATCATCTCCTGGAGGATCTTCACGATCACCGCGGGACTCGACAGCGTCGAGATGCCCCGCGTCCGCGGGAAGTAGTCGACCCCGAACTGCACCATCTGCTTGCCCGACTTCACAGTCCGCACCACGAGCTCGGCATCGATGAACGAGCCCTCGCTCGTCAACGTCATGCCGTCGAGCACCGATCGGCGCACGAGCTTGAACGCGAAGTTCACGTCTCGCACCCGCACCCCGAAGATGCCGCGGACGAGCAGGTTGTAGATCGCCGAGTAGATCGACGCGTTGAAAGCCCTCACCGGTGCGATCGAAGCGATACACGCTCACCAGATCCGCTTCGTAGATCCGGAGCAGGCGACAGGCCCGCTTGACCTCAGCCATGTCGAACGGGAGATCGGCATCGGTGTACAGCACGAGATCGCCTTTGGCCTCGGTGAACCCCGTCTTCACCGAGCCGCCGAGCTTGCGGTTCTTGGGATGGTGCACGACCCGCACGTGAGGATCGGCGTCGGCGAGCTCGTCGGCGATGCGGGGCGTCGCGTCGGTCGATGCGTCGTCGACGATCAGGATCTCGTAGTCGGAGACCTCACCGTCGTCGATCAGCTTCTGACACGCCTCACGCGCCGCGTCGACCAGCGCG
Organism: uncultured Acidimicrobiales bacterium; assembly: GCA_963726695.1. Lineage (GTDB taxonomy): Bacteria > Actinomycetota > Acidimicrobiia > Acidimicrobiales > DATKAS01 > DATKAS01. The sequence goes on along the minus strand of CAVSDE010000017.1, from coordinate 35,410 downwards.
GTTGATGTACTCCTCCTCGTTCCACATGGGGAAGAAGACCGAGATCTTCCCGAAGCGTTCGTCATCCACGCCCTCAGCGTGGCAGACCGAACCGCGCGATCCGTGGCACTGCCGTCACATCCATCGCGAGATCGGCCAAGAGCAGGCCGATGATCGGCGTGAATTTGAAACCATGTCCCGAGCACGCTGAACCGACGATGAACGGACCACGTCGATCCACGATGAAGTCCTCCGTAGGGGTCGTCGTGTACAGGCATGTCACGCCGAACATCGGAACGGCCTCGACGCCCGGCAGCCATCGCTCCGCGTACCGCACGCTCGCCGCGACGCGCTCGGGGTCGAGCTCGTACCCGCGCTGATCGGGATCGACGGTCGGGCCGGAGTGGTGTCCGCCGACCTTGATGCCCTCGCCAGGTGTGCGAAGGCCGTACACGACGCCGTCGCCGCCATGGATCCCGTGGTGGATGAAGCTCGGCCACTCACCCTCGTCTCGCGGCGCGAAGTGGACGATCTGCTCCTCGGTCACGTGCAGCGGAGGGAGGGCAATGTCGGCGGGCGTGACCCGATCCGCCCATGCACCCGCGGTGATCACGGCCACGCGAGCGACGACCTCGAGGTCTCCGCCGAGGCACCGAGCCCGCACCCCGCCGGAATGCTCCATGACGGTCGCCGGCCCGACCGAGAAGTGCACCGCGGCGCCGTGGGCTGCCGCTCGGTCTTGCAGGGCGCGGACCGTGTCGTCGGCACGGCACCGTCCCGCGTCGGGCTGGTACAAGGCAGCGCGGTCGAAGGCGATCCCAGGCCAGCGCTCGTGGGCGGCGTCGGGCGACAGCACCTCGCTGGCAGCACCGCGCGCTTCGAGCGCCCCGCGCACCATCTCGATCATGGCCGGATCGCCGTGGTCAAGACCGCCCGTCGTGTCGAGCAGAGGCAAGCCGGCGTCGTCCTCGAGCTCACGCCACAACGGCAGCGCTTCCTCCGCGAGGGCGACGTACTCGGGATCGGGGTACGCGAACCGGAAGATGCGCGATCCCCCGTGGCTGCTGCCACGCACGTGGCCCTGCTCGAACTGCTCGAGGAGCACGACGTCACACCCACGCCGGGCGAGCCACCAGGCGGCCGACGATCCCATGGCGCCGGCGCCGATGACGACGACGTCACAGGCGATCTCCATCAGCCGACGAGTGTGGCAGACCTCTCACGACACGCGATGTGCTCGTCGACTCGGACCGCCGTGAGCGCGCACACCGCAGCAGACGCACCGATCACTGTGAGTCGAGCGACCGCAGTGCGGGCGTCGGTGCCCGCTGTCATGAAGTGGACCGTCGCCATGGCCCACAGCGGGAATGCGAGCGTGTGCGCACGTCGCCACACCCGCTGCGGCAGCGAGCGCCGGGCCAACGACGTGACTTCGACGGCGAGGAGGAAGTACATCGAGACGATGCCCCAGGCGACCGCGACCGGATGCCACGCCGATGCGAACGGCACGAGCACATCGCCGAGACCGAAGCGCGTGTACGAGTCGAGGATGATCGACCCCACGTGGACGCCGACGAAGATCGTGGCGAGCCCGCCGAGGTACCGGTGCAGGTCGAGCGTCCACGCCGGTCGCACGCGCGGCGGTCGCAGCTTCGTCGAGAGCACGAGCCCCCAAAGCACCGAGGCAGTGAGCAGCGCCCAGGCGACCAAGCCACCGGCTCGGGCGGTGTACCACCACAGCTGTGACGCCATCACGCCGCCTGCGGGTGGGAAGGCCCGTCGAGCACGAAGCGACTCCAGCGCTCGTTCGTGACGACACCGTGCTCGTGCACCACCAGCGCGCCGACGCCGAGCTGGTCGAGCCAGCCTGGCCCCGCCGAGCGCGAAGCACTCATGCCGTCGAGGAACGCGACCTTGGCCATGACCTCGGCGCGCCAACCTTCGGACGCGACGACCGTGGCCGCGAGCACCGCGGTCGACGCGCTCGTGCCCGTGAGCGGCTCGATGAGATGGTGATGCTCGACGCCGTCGGGGGTCGTCCATCGACGCCTCGCCCGCGAGCTCGTGGCCACCGCACCGCCGTTGACCGCGACGATCGCCAGCGGTCGACTCGTGCGGGGATCTTCGACTTCGATCCGCCAAGAAGAGCCGTCCGGTGCGTCGCCGCGCACTCGAAGGTCGCCGCCGACGTTGACGCACGCCCCGACCGCGCCGAGGTCGATGAGCTCGGCGGTCACGAGGTCCGCGGCGAGTCCCTTGCCGATGCCACCGGGATCGAATCCGACGCCGGACGGAAGCCGAACGGTTCCCGCGTCGTCGTCGATCTCGATGCCCTCGGGTCCGAGGATGACCGCGCTCGCGGAGGCGCCGCCGGCGATGGATTCGCCACGGATGGAGTCGAACGTGCGGTCGTACCCCGCCGCGATCACGGCTTGCAGCACCGTGGGATCGAACCGGCCACCCGTGAAGCGATGACCCTCGAGTGCTCGGCGCACGAGGAGCCGCGTGTTCGACGAGACCGCGAGCGGCCGTCCTGCCGCGGCGTTCAAGCGGCTGACCTCGCTGTCGGGGATGAAGCGGCTCCAGGCCTGCTCCAGTGCGGCCAGGCGGGAGCAGGCTCGCGAAGGGAGTGTGGGATGGCCGCCGACCACGATCACGTGGGCAGCCGAGCCCATGACGGGGAAGCGGAGCTCAGCTGCCATGGCTCTGTGTGTGCGGCCTGCGGGCGATTGGCGCCGGAGATGTCGACGGCGCGGTGAGGGGTGCTGCCCAGGTCGGCTCGGTCGTCGAGGGCGAGAACGCGGGGGCAGCGGGGGTCGGAGTCGACGCGGGGGGCGTCGATGCAGCCGACGACGCGTCGACCGCCATCACGCCGGCCAAGCCGAGGAAGGCCGCACCGCTGACCACCGCCGTCGCGCGCCGCGCTCGCTGCGCGGGATGCGACCGACGGCGGCCGACGGGTCCAGGCGTCGACATGTCAGGCGGTGGAGGTCGCCGTCGCACTCGTGGTGGACGGGGAGCTGTCGTCGTCGCTGTGCGGGCCGTGGTCGTGGAACCCCGGTCCGCCCGCGGGGAACTGACCGTTCACCATCGCGGTCACGCCCTGCGTGATCGCGGCGAGCTTCTGATCGGCCTCGGCCTGGGCGATGTCGCCGCTCGCCACGTGCGCGTCGAGCTCAGCCTTCTCGGCCGCGACGAGCGCGTCGATCACCGCTTGAGCGGTGACGCCGTTCGCTTCCGCGATCTCGGCGAGCGACTGGCCGGACTGCAGCCCGGTGCGGAGGTCGTCGGTGCCGATGCCGATCGCCTTCGCCGCGGCGTCGAGATCAGCATGATGTTCGAAGCCGGGCCCGAAGCCCGGCCCCCCGGGGCCGCCCGGGCCGCGATGGTCCATCGGCGGCTTTGCAGCCTCGAGCGCCGACGCGACAGCGTCGGCCTGGGACTGATTGATCGTGCCATTCGCCACGAGCGGCGCGAGAGCTGAGTCGATCCACGCACCCTTCTCGGGACGGGGGGTCGCGTCAGGGGTGGTCGTGCCAGGCGTGGTCGTCTCGGTCTGCGCACCCGAGATGCTCGGATGCGTGAGCAGGGCTCCGGCAATCGCGCCTCCCGCCAATCCGGCTGCGAGGCCCACAGCCGCAAAGCGCTTCTTCATCTAGGGCTCCTTGATGTGTTCGCCGAGCGGTACCCGGCTCTCTCGACACCCATGATGGACCCCACTGCGTAAGGAGACCCCCGCGACAACGTGAGAAGAACGTAAGAACCCGCCTCACAGTTCCCCGAGCAGGTCTTACGTTTCCCTTGCCATCCGTTTGTACGGTGCGTGCGATGGCCGAATCGACACCCCTGGGGCACGTGCTGCTCGCCGAGGACGACCGCGGCGTGCGTGAGTCGCTCGTGCGGGCCCTGACGTTCGAGGGATACGAGGTGGAAGCGGTATCGGACGGCGCCCAGGCCCTGGAAGCGGTGACGGCTCGCCAACCCGACGTCGTCGTCCTCGACGTGATGATGCCGTACGTCGACGGCCTCACGGTGTGCCGCCAACTCCGGGACCGCTACCGCACGCTGCCGATCCTCATGCTCACTCCGCGACACGAAGTGTCCGACCGTGTCGCAGGTCTCGACGCGGGGGCTGACGACTACGTCGTCAAGCCGTTCGCGTTGGGCGAGCTCTTCGCTCGTCTCCGCGCGCTCCTGCGCCGCACCTCGCTTTCGGACACGACCGAGTCAATGCAAGTCGCCGACCTCGTGCTCGATCCGCAGTCCCGTCGGGCCGAGCGCAACGGTCGCGTCATGGACTTGACGAAGACCGAGTTCGACCTTCTCGAGCTGCTCATGCTCAACGCAGGCATCGTGCTGTCGCGCGACACGATCTATCAGCGGATCTGGGGCTACGACTTCGAGACCAGCTCACGGTCACTCGACGTGTACATCGGGTACCTGCGCACGAAGACCGAGGCCGGCGGTGAGCCGCGCCTGCTGCACACGGTGCGCGGCGTCGGCTATGTGCTGCGCGCGCCATGAGCCTGCGGTGGCGCATCGCGGTCGGCCTCGCCGTGATCGCCGGCATCGTGTGCGCGCTCGCCTCGACCGGCGCGTACCTGACGACGAAGCAAGAGCTGCAGAAGAGCGTCGACGAGTCTCTCCTCACCGGCACACAGAACGCGAACGACGACCGAGGGTTCAACGGACGCCCTCGGCCCGGTCCCGGCCCCGGCTTCGGAAACGGCGGCTGTCCTCAACCCGGAGATCTCCAACCCGCCTCCGCCGCGCAGATCGTCGCGCCTGACGGGACGATCACTCAGTGCATCCTCGGCGGCCCGACGTTGCCCCTCACCGGCGTCGGCTTCGACACCGTCACGATCGACGGCACCAGCTACCGGATGCTCACGTCAAAATGGCACGAAGGCGGTGTCATCCAGATCGCGCGCGACCTGAGCGAGATCAGGGAGGTGCTCGCGAGACTCCGGCTGCGCCTCCTGCTCCTTGCGATGGGAGGTGTGGCCGCCGCGGCCGCGCTCGGGTGGTGGCTCGCGCGACGCATCGTGCGACCCGTCGTGAGGCTGCGAGACACGGCCGAGCACATCGCGAGCACACAGGACCTGTCGACGCCGATCCCCTCCGACGGCGACGGCGAGGTGGGGAGCCTGGCCCGCAGCCTGACCACGATGGTCGACGCGCTCGCGACGTCACGCGAGCAGCAGCAACGCCTCATTACCGACGCGAGCCACGAGATGCGCACCCCGCTGACGAGCCTGCGCACGAACATCGAGATGCTCGGGCGAGCCGACGGCATGCCCGAGGCGCAACGGGTCGAGGTCGTCGACGCGTTGCAGCTCGAGGTCGGTGAGCTCTCCGAGCTCGTCGCGGAGCTCGTCGAGCTCGCCACCGACCGGTCGAGAGACGAGGCGCCCGAGCCGGTGGTGCTCGCCGACCTCGCACTCGACGTCCGCGACGCGTGCGATCCGCAGATCCGGCCGTGAGGTCACCGTGGCCGCGGAGCCAGATCCCGCGTCGGTCGTCGGCCAACCCGCGCAGCTCGAGCGAGCGATCTCGAACCTCGTCGACAACGCACTCAAGTACAGCCCGCCCGGCACCGCGGTCGAGATCACGGTGACGTCCACCGACGTCGTCGTCCGCGATCGAGGTCCCGGGATCGCGCCTGAGGACCTCCCCCACATCTTCGATCGCTTCTATCGCTCGACGCTCGCGCGCTCCGAGCCGGGGTCGGGCCTGGGGCTCGCCATCGTCGAGCAGATCGTGAAGCGCCATCACGGCCGGACCTGGGCGGCGAACCGCACCGGCGGCGGCGCCGAAGTCGGCTTCAGCCTGAGCTAGGAGTGGCGGCGCAGTGCGCCGCCGGGTGCGCGAAGCACCGATTGTCGAGCGCAGCGAGCAGGAGCCGATCGAAGCGGAGCGGAGAGCGGCGACGAGGAGTGACGGCCGACCTACGATCCGGACCGATGTCACGCCCGACGGCCACGCTCGCAGTCACAGCGGCTGACGTCGAAGCAGCCGCGGCGCGGATCGCAGGATCCGTCGAACGCACGCCCACCGCGCACTCGGTGACCCTTTCGGCGATCACGGGCGCCGAGGTCTTCGTGAAGTTCGAGAACTTCCAGTTCACCGCGTCGTTCAAGGATCGGGGCGCCCGCAACAAGATGCTGACGCTCACGGCTGACGAGCGCGCCCGCGGCGTCGTCGCGATGTCGGCTGGCAACCACGCGCAGGCCGTCGCTCATCACGCCACGCTGCTCGGCGTGCCGGCCACGATCGTGATGCCGGTGTGGACGCCGCAGGTGAAGGTGCACCGCACCGCGATGCTGGGCGCCCGCGTCGTGCTCGAAGGACAAGACCTGAAGGAGTCGGCCGCAGTCGCACAGTCGCTCGAGCGCGAGCAGGGAATGGTGTTCGTGTCGCCGTACGACGACGCCGCGATCATCGCCGGCGCCGGCACGGTCGCCCTCGAGCTGCTCGCGGACACGCCCGAGATCGAGATGCTCGTGGTGCCGGTCGGTGGGGGCGGCCTCATCTCAGGCATGGCCGTCGTGACGCACGCGATGCGCCCCGACATCGAGATCGTGGGCGTCGAGGCCGCTCGCTATCCCTCGATGGCGAACGCGGTGCGAGGCGAGCATGCGGAGGTCGGCGGCACGACTGTCGCAGAGGGCATCGCCGTGCCAGTGGCGGGGTCACTCACGACGCCCATCGTCGAGGCGTTGGTGCGCGACGTGATCACCGTGGGCGAAGACTCGCTCGAGGAGGCGATCGACCTCTTCCTCGAGATCGAGAAGGTCGTTGCGGAGGGCGCCGGCGGAGCCGGGCTCGCCGCACTGCTCGAGCACCCCTCCCACTTCCGAGGGCGGCGGGTCGGGATCGTCCTGACCGGCGGCAACATCGATCCTCGGGTGTTGGCCACGATCTTGTTCCGCGGCCTTGTGCGCAGCGGACGCCTGGCCCGGCTGCGCGTCGAGATCAGCGACGTGCCGGGTTCGCTCGGCAAGGTCACGTCGATCGTCGGTGAGGGCGGAGGCAACATCGTCGACGTCGCACACCAACGGCTGTTCTCCGACATCTCGATCAAGTCCGCGATCCTCGAGCTCGCGGTGGAGACGCGGGATCGCGCGCATGCCAACGACCTCATCGCCGCGCTCGATCGCGGCGGGTTCCCCACCGAGCTGCTCGGTGCGACAGTGCGATGACGATGCGGACGGTGATCGAGACCGCGACCCTGGTGCGGCGAGGCGAGATGAAGGCGACCGAAGCACTCGACGAGACGTTGGCTGCGGTCGAGCGCCACAACCCTGACCTGAACTCATTCGTCTACCTCGATGTCGATCAGGCACGCGCCGACGCGGAGGCAATCGACGCCCGCGTCGCGGGCGGAGAAGATCCGGGACCACTCGCGGGCGTGCCGTTCGGAGTGAAGGATCTCGACGACTGCGCGGGCATGCCAACCGGCAAGGGCTCGCTCTGGTTCCAGGGCGGCCCCGCGGCAGACGCTGACGCCATCCACGTCGCACGGTTCCGCGCCGCGGGGGCGGTGCCGATCGGCAAGACCGCCGTGCCCGAGTTCGGCACGTGGGCGTACACGGCGAGCAAGGCGACCGGCGTCACCCGAAACCCCTGGGACACGGCTCGCACGCCGGGAGGGTCGAGCGGAGGATCGGCGAGCGCCGTCGCGGCCGGCATGGTCCCCTTCGCGACGGCGAGCGACGGCGGCGGATCGACCCGTACTCCGGCCGGGTTCTGCGGCCTCGTGGGACACAAGCCCTCGTTCGGCCGCATCCCCCATCCCCGGTCGAGCATGGTCGCGCAGCTCGGCGTGGTCGGCGCGTTGGCCACGACCGTCGCCGATGCGGCGTTGCTCCTCGATCTCGCGTCCGGCCCTGACCACCGCGATCGACGATCGCTTCCCGCGCCTCCGGTTCCCTACTCCGAGGCGATCCGCACGCTCGACGTCCGTGGCCTCCGTGCTGCGTGGTCCCTCGACCTCGGCTTCGCGATCGTCGATCCCGAGGTCGCCTCCATCACCCGCGCCGCGGCGGAGGTGCTCGTCGAAGCCGCCGGGATGCGGTTCGTCGACGTCGAAGTGTCGTTTCCCGACTCGCTCGACATCTACGCCAAGCTCGAAGCGGTCGACACGTGGATCGATCTCCCTGACGGCCTTTGGCCCGAGCGAGCCGACGACCTCGACCCGCAGCTGATCGCGGGATACGAGAAGGGTGACTCGCTCACGGTGCGGAAGTTCGCGAGGACGTTCACTCGTCGCAACGCGCTGGAGGCGAAGCTCGCCACTCTCTTCGATCAGGTCGACGTGCTCATCACGCCGACTGCCGCGATGCCCGCGTTCGCTGCCGAGGGGCCGATGCCGCGAGAGATCGCCGGGCAGCAGGTGCATCCTGCGATGGCCGTGCCCTTCGCGATGTTGGGGAACATGTGGGGCGGGCCCACGATCTCGGTGCCGGCCGGGCTGACATCGGCTGGGCTGACGTCGGCCGGCCTACCCGTCGGCCTGCACATCGTCGGCGATCAACACCGTGACGACGTGGTGCTGCGGCTCGCCAGGGTGCTGGAGGAGGCGCAACCGTGGCCACGCCTGTCCCCACGGGCCCGCTGACGATCCGCGAGGCCGTTTCGCCCGCGGAGTGCGGTGAGGTCTCGGCCCTGTTCACCTCGATCTGGGGTGGTCACCAGCACATCCCGCCCGAGCTCGGTCGCGCCATCGTCGAATCGGGCGGCTACGTCGTGGCTGCTCGCCGCGGCGACGCGGTCGTCGGCGCATCAGTCGGCGTCGTCGGCCAGTCACGCGGACAGCTCCACCTGCACTCGCACATCACGGGGGTGATCCCCGATGAGCAACGAAACGGTGTGGGTCTCGCGCTGAAGCGACATCAACGCTCGTGGCGCGCGAACACGGGATGACCCGCATCGTGTGGACGTTCGACCCGCTCGTGCGGCGAAACGCGCTCTTCAACATCGCCCGGCTGGGAGCGCGCGTCTCGCGGTACGAGATCGACTTCTACGGACCGGTGCGAGACGCGATCAATGGTGAAGATGACACCGACCGCCTGGTGGTCGAGTGGGACACCGATGGCGACGAAGGAGCGGGACCCGTGGTTGGCGACGAAGGTCTGGTGACTGTCCCCACCCCCGCGGACATCGTCGGGCTGCGGGCCGCCGACCCGATCGCGGCGCATGACGTCCGCCTGTCGCTGCGCGACGAGCTCGGCGGAAGGTTGCGCGCGGGCTGGACAGTCGTCGGCGTGACTGCCGAGGGCAGCTACGCGCTGCTCGCGCCCGCCTGACGCACGACCTCGACCGACCGTGTCGCGGTCGCGAGCACCTCGGCAAGCGGCCACACCCCGAGACCCGGGCCTTTCGGCACCCGGAGCTGGCCGTCTTCGAGGACGAATGGCTCGGTGATGTCGGGCCGGAAATATCTGTCGGACCCCGAGGTGTCACCTGGCAGCGTGAAGCCCGGCAGTGCCGCAAGCGCGACGTTCGCCGCGCGACCGAGGCCCGTCTCGAGCATGCCGCCGCACCACACCGGGCACGCCCGCAGCGACGCACACGTCGTGCACTCGCACCGCCTCGAGGTAGCCACCGACTCGCCCCGCCTTGATGTTGACGATCGAGCACGCGCCGCGCGCGATCGCGTCCGCAGCCGTCTCTGCCGAGAGGATCGACTCGTCGAGGCAGATCGGGGTGAAGATGCGCTGCGCGAGCACCGCGTGGCCACTGACGTCGTCCTCGGGCAGCGGCTGCTCGATGAGCAGCAGATCGAACGAGTCGAGCGACTTCAGCGCGTCGACATGCTCGTCAGCCAACGAGTACGCAGTGTTCGCATCGACCTGCAGCCTGATCTCGGGCCACCGATCGCGCACCGCCTTCACGGGCTCGAAGTCCCACCCGGGTTCGATCTTCAGCTTGATGCGCTTGTAGCCCTCATCGAGGTAGCCGTCGACCTGGACGAGCAGCTCTTTGATCGTCGGGAAGATGCCGACCGACACGCCGCAGTCGACGGCGTCGCGGACCGCGCCGAGCCGTTCGGCGAGGGGCCGGCCTTCAGCGCGCAGCTCGGCGTCGAGCACCGCCATCTCGAGCGCCGCCTTGGCCATCGGGTGACCCTTCACCCCGGCGAGGAGCGGCTTCACGGCGTCGGCGCGCACATCCTCCGCTGCGAACAACCTCGGGATGAGATGGGCGCGGATCACGTGCTGCGCGCCGTCCACGTACTCCGAGGAGTAGAGCGGCTCGGCCATCGCGACGCACTCGCCCCATCCGTCGCCGATGTCAGTGATGACCCGCACGAGGAGGGCATCGCGCTCGAGCTGCAGGCCGAACGACGTGCGAAAGGGAGTCACGAGCGGCAGCGCGACACGCCGCAGCTCGACGGCTTCGAGTCTCACGCGTCGCTCATCTGTCCCGCACCATCGGGCGAGTCTATGGTCGGGCGCGCGATGGACTTCGAGCTGAGCGAGGAGCAAGAGGCGTTCCGCAAGGTGGTGCGCGAGTTCGCCGAGTCCGAGATCGCGCCCCATGTGGAGACCTGGGATCGCACCCACGAGTTCCCGGTCGACACGGTGCGGGCCATGGGCGCGCTGGGGTTGTTCGGCCTGCCGTTCCCCGCCGAGTACGGCGGCAGTGGCGCCGACTTCACGACGTTCTGCGTCGCGCTGGAGGAGCTCGGCCGAGTCGACCAGTCCATGGCGATCACGGTCGAGGCAGGTGTCGGGCTCGGCGCCAACCCGATCTTCCAGTTCGGCACCGAGGCGCAGCGGCAGGAGTGGCTCCCCGACCTCTGCTCCGGTCAGCGCATCGGTGGGTTCGGCCTCACCGAGCCCGACGCGGGCAGCGACGCGGGCGGCACTCGCACCACCGCGTCGCTCGACGCCGAAGCACACGAGTGGGTGATCGACGGCGAGAAGGCGTTCATCACGAACTCGGGCACGCCGATCACGTCGATCGTCACGGTGACTGCGCGCACCGGGCCTGGCGAGATCTCGGCGATCATCGTGCCGGCGGGAACGCCGGGCTTCACGGTGCTGCCCCCCTATCGCAAGATGGGATGGCACGCCTCCGACACGCACGGCCTCGCCTTCAGCGACTGCCGCGTGCCCGAGGAGAACCTGCTCGGTGAGCGCGGGCGGGGCTTCGCTCAGTTCCTCGCGATCCTCGACGACGGACGCATCGCGATCGCGGCGCTCGCGGTCGGCGTCGTCCAGGCGTGCCTCGAGCACGCGGTCGCGTACGCCCAGAGCCGCAACGCGTTCGGCAAGCCGATCGGCTCGAACCAGGGCGTCGCCTTCCCCTGCGCCGATCTGGCGGTGATGGCCGATGCCGCGCGCATGCTGACGTACAAGGCCGCGTGGTTGAAGGACCACGGGCGTCCGTTCAAGCGCGAGGCTGCGATCGCGAAGCTCCACTCGACGGAGGCAGCGGTCACCGCGACTCGCATGGCGACGCAGATCTTCGGCGGCTACGGCTTCATGGACGAGACGCCAGTGAGCCGCTTCTACCGCGACGCGAAGATCCTCGAGATCGGCGAAGGCACGAGCGAGATCCAGCGCCTCGTGATCGCGCGCGAGCTCGGCTTGCCCGTCAGCTGATCGCTGCGCTCACTCCGGCTGCAGCTCGAGCGCGAGCGAATTCATGCAGTAGCGCAACCCAGTCGGCGCGGGACCGTCGTCGAACACGTGGCCGAGATGCGAGCCGCATCGCTTGCACCGCACCTCGGTGCGCACCATGCCGTGGGCTCGATCCTCGATCAGCTCGACCGCATCAGCGACCTTGGGCTCGTAGAAGCTCGGCCACCCGCTTCCCGACTCGAACTTCGTCGACGCGTCGAACAGCTCCGCGCCGCAGGCGGCGCAGTGGTACGTGCCGTCGTCGTGCGTGTCGACGTACTTGCCACTCCATGGCCGCTCGGTGCCGGCGTGTCGCAACACCTCGTACGCCTCAGGGGTGAGCTCGGCGCGCCATTCCTCGTCGGTCTTCTCGATCTCAGGCATGTCCTCCAGATTCCACGCCCCGGGATTGGGCACTCGGGCGCGACATGCGGCGGCGAGCGCCCAATCTCGACGGTCAGCTTTGCGGGCGGATCTGGCGGGGCTCGTAGATCGCGGTGTGACGCACCGAGGAGACAGGACGCTCGCCCACCGACGTCAGCACGTCCATCACGACGAACCTGTGGCCGCCCTTCTCGAACAGGTCGACGACCCGCCCTCGGGTCGCGACCACCTCGCCGTCGGTGACCACACTGTGATGGCGGCATTCGCTGCCGACGTGGATCCACGGCCCGAGGCGCACCGATTGCGAGAGCACGTAGTTGGCGCCGCGGAGCAACCAGCCCGGATGGGCGACGGGAGGATCTCGGTAGATGTCGAGGTCGTCGGACACGATGTCGAGGTACTCCTCGGCGCGGTCGGCGTGCCAGGTGCGCTCGTAGACCCCGAGCGCGACAGCCCGAAGCAGCTCGGGCGACGCCGGCTTGCGCTCATCGGGATCGGGTAACGGCACCGTCGGGAAATCACGCAGGTCGAGGGGCGCTGCCGACCCCTCGGGCATCGCCGCGACCGCGGTGGCACACACCTGGCCCTTCTCGTTGCGCACCTCGATCTGCATCCCGTCGCCTGACCAGGTGGCCGCGACCTCGACCTGCTCGCCGTCGTAGACGGGGGTCGCGAATCGTGAAGAGATCGTTCCCGACTCGAGCCACGCCCGACCCCACTCGTTCGAGGCAGGCCAGGTGAGGTAGCCGTGCACGGTCACGCCGGGGACGAGCCCCCCGGCGAAGCCGAACTTCTTGGCCACGGCGTCGTCGTGGATCTTGTTCTCCGAGGTCAGCGCGTCGTTCCGGGCCGTCAGCGCGTGTGGCGGCCGCGATTTGCGTGCTGACCGCGGAGTGGTAGGTTCGCCTAACACACGGTCTCCAGTCCACCGACCTCCGGAGCTTCCATCATGACCGCCGTCTCCCCCTGGCGCCGACTCGTTGCCCTCGGTGTGGCGTGCGCCGCCCTCACGCTGACCGTGAGTGCCTGCGGGGGAGACGACAGCGGTAGCGCCGCGAACACGACGACGGCACCCGAGGACGTGATCGTCCCGAACGTGCAGGTCACTGCAGGGCTCAACCAGGCGATCACCGACATGCACTCCCTCGCGGACGGGGTCGCCAACGGCACCGCGACCGACGCTCAGTTCGAGGAAGCCCACGCAGGGTGGGAGTCCTTCGAGGGCACCGTGAAGCAGAACAACCCTGAGGCGTACCTCGGCCTCGAGGACGCTCTGGCCGCGATGCAGAAGGCGATCAAGGACAAGGACGCCGCCGCCGCGAAGTCTGCCGCGAGCGACTTCGAGGCCGACGCGACCGCGTACATCGCCGACAACCCGTGATCCGACGCCTTCTGACGCTCGTGGTGCTCGTCACCGCGCTGGCAGGCGGAGCAGTCGCGTCGGGGCCACGCCCGCACAGGCGGCCAGCGACACCTCGGTCTCGCGTGCCGACGCGATCAAGAAGGTGCAGGAGGTGCGCGCGTCGATCGACCACACGCTCGCGCTGATCAAGCAGGGCCGCGTCCGACCAGGCGTTCGCAGGCGGCCAAGGACGGCTACCTCAACCACTTCGAGCTGGTCGAGATCCCGCTGCGGGTCGTCGACAACGCCCTGACGATCCACGCCGAGGCGCTGTTCGCCGAGATCCGCCAGCTGATCCGCAACGACGCGCCCGAAGGCCAGATCCGCGACAAGATCGTCGAGCTGCGCGGCGTCCTCGACGACGTCGAACGCAAGCTCACCGCAACCGGTGCTCGCCGCCCCGGCGCTCGTGCTCGGCCAGTCCTTCCTCATCATCTTCCGCGAGGGCTTCGAGGTCGTGCTGCTGCTGAGCGTGCTGCTCGGCTACCTCGAGGCGGCCAAGGTCGACGGCAGTTCATCAGCCCGATCCTCGTCGGCGTCGGCCTCGCGGCGGTGGCCACGGTGTCACCGTGCTGCTGATGCCGCACGATCTTCGCCGCCCTCCCGTTGGGCAGGAGATGCTCGAGGCGATCACCGCGCTCGTCGCCGTCGCGATGCTGTTCTACGTCTCGTTCTGGCTGATCGCGCGGCTCGAGCACAAGCGCTGGATGGAGTTCGTCCGGGCGCGGGTGTGGAGCGCGGTCTCGCGTCGGCTCGACCGCGTCGCTGATGCTCGTCGGCTTCACCGCCGTCTACCGCGAGGGCTTCGAGACCGCGCTCTTCTACCAGGCGCTGCTCTCGTTCGGCACCGGGCCTCGGCGTCTACATCCTCGCCGGCCTCGCGCCTCGGCCTCGCCGCGCTGGCGGTGGTCGCGTGCGCTGATGTTCCGGCTCGGGCCGCAAGCTGCCGATCAAGACGTTCATGAACATCGCCGTGCGTGCTGGTGATGGCGACCTCGCGTCGCGTTCCTCGGCAACGCCGTCCACGCCCTGCAGGCCGGCCGACCGTGATCGCCTACCACCGCCTCGACCGGGTGGCCGCGCCCGCCGATCTTCCTGTCCGAGGCGACGGGCTACTGGCCGACCGCTGCAGACGCGTCGCTCGCCCAGGCTCGCCCTCGCGGTCGTCTACGTCGCTCGGCGGCGTCTACGTGTTCCGTCGTGCGCCGAGGCTCGCCCGACCGAGCGTCGGTGCCCCGCGCCGATCGCGCACGGCCGCAGCGCCTGCTCGATGACCGTGGTGCGCGTCGGTGTCGACGTCGGCGGCACGTTCACGAAGGCGGTCGCCGTCGACCTCGAGGCCGGCAGGTCGTCGGCCGGTCGGTGCGTCCCGACCACGCACGACGCCGCCGACGGGGTGGCCGACGGCGTCGTCGCAGTGCGTCGCCGAGGTGGCGGCCGACGGTCGGCGCCGACCACATCGAGCTCGTCACCCACTCCACCACCCAGGCCGTGAACGCGCTGCTCGAGGGCGACGTCGGGCTCGGTCGGCGTGATCGGGCTGGGCCGACGGCCCGACCTCGCCAAGGCCCGCAAGCGCACGCCGCTCGCCCGCGTCGAGCTGCAGCGCCGGCAAGCGCCTGCCACGACTGCCGAGCTGTTCCTCGACGTCACCGACGGCCTCGACCCGAGGACGACGTGCGCGCCGCGCTGGCGCGACCTCCAGTGCCGGGGCGTCGGCGCGGTCGTGCGTGGCCGAGGCGTTCGCGCCCGACGACGCCGCAACGAGCAGACGGTCGCGGCGATGGCGGCCGAGGCCGGTCTGCCGGCCTGCGCGTCGACCGAGCTGTCGCGGGCTCTACGGGCTCGAGCTGCGCGCCGTCACCGCGGCGGTGAACGCGTCGATCCTGCCGATCGCCCTGCGCACCGCCGAGCTACGTCGGAGCCGGCGTGCGCGCCGCGGGCATCGACGCCCCGGTGATGGTGATGCGCGGCGACGGCGGCGCGACCGACCTCGCCGGGTTCCGCGGCGCGCCGGCGCGCACGCTCTACTCCGGCCCGGCCGCCTCGGTGGCCGGGCGCGCTGCGGTACGCGGGCGTCACCGACGGGGTCGTCGTCGAGGTCGGCGGCACGTCCACCAACGTCGCCGCCGTGACGCGACGGCCGCCCGTCGCTCTCCTACGTGCACGGTCGCCTCGCACGCCACCGCGCTGCGGGCCGTCGACGTGCGCGTGGTCGGCGTCGCCGGCGGTTCGATGCTGCGAGTGCGCCGCGGGACGGGTCGTACGGCGTCGGCCCGCGCAGCGCGCACATCGCCGGCCTGCCGTACGCCTGCTTCATCGATGCGGCGCGCCTCGATGGAGGGCGTGTCGTCGAGCGATCGCGCCGCGTCCGGGCGACCCGGACGACCACCTCGTGCTCGGCTCGCCGACGGCACGCGGTGCGCCATCACGATGACGTGTGCCGCGAACGCTCTCGCCATCACCGACCCGGCGACTACTGCTGGGCAGACCCCGCTGCGGCGGCGCTCGCACTCGACCTTCGCCGGCCGTCGTCTGCGGTCTGTCGGGTGAGGAGGTCGCCCGGCAGATGCTGTGGGCCGCCGGCGAAGCCGTGTGCGAGCTGGTCACCGCCGTGACGACGTCCAGTCGCATCAAGGCGCGGTCGTGATCGTCGCCGTCGGCGGCGGCGCCGGCGGGCTCGGTCGTCACGTCGCGCCAGATGATGGGCTTCGATTGCACGGTGCCGGACGGGGCGGAGGTCATCTCGTCGATCGGCGACGCGCTGTCGCTCATGCGGGCCGAGCGCGAGCGCACGGTCGACACCTTCGATCCTCGCCTCGCCCGGCAGCTCGCCGCCGAGGTCGAGGACGAGGTCGTCGCCGCGGGCGCCGCGCCGACGTCGGTCGAGGTGCTGATCGAGGAGCAGCCGGACAAGGGCACCGTACGGGCCGTCGCGACGGGTGCGATCGGGCTGCAGGCAGGGGCACGACCCGGACGACCCGCCGCGACCGAGGACGACGTGCGCACGGCGGCCGAGCCGCTCGGCGGAGGCACTGTGCGGCCGGTCGGCGCGTTCTGGCTCGCGATTCGCCCGTCGAAGGTGATCGTGCTCGACCGATTCGGTGATCCGGCCGCCGACATCACAGGAGTCGTGGCCGACACGGCGGACGACGTGCCCGGCCTCGTGGACAAGCTCACGAAGTACCGCGGCCCGGTCACCCTCAAGCCCTCGGTGTGGGTGATCGACGGCGCGCATCTCATGGAGCTGTCGTCGGGCGATGTGGTCGCGTCCGCCAAGGCCGTCGTCGACCCCTGGCACGCGACCAGACGTTCGTGGTCGGGCGGAGCTGACGTGGCTCGGTACATCCCCATCGCACGTCGGCGCCGCAACGCCGCGCTCGTCGCGGTGGCGACCCTCTTCGTCGGCATCGCCTTCGGCTGGCTGCTCGGCAAGCAGAGCGCGCCCTCAGTGTCATCGGCGGTCGCCGACGCGCAACAGCAGGCCGCGGACATCGCGGTGCAGCTGCAGCGACTTCCGATCGAGTACCAGCAGACGATCAACGGCAGCGGCGAAGACACGGTGCAGACGGCCGTCATCGCGCCGCTCGACGACATCCAGGCGAGCGCGACCAACGCGTTCGACGAGGCGCCGTGGGTCGTCCCCGCTGCTCGCGCTCACGCACAGGACGCGATCGCCGAGGTGCGTCAGGCTGCGTTGGACAAGGTGTCAGCCGACGAGTTCGAGACCGCCGTCAACGACGCCGCCGACGCGATCAGGTCGGCGTTCGGGCTCGCGTCGACGAGCCCGTGACCGGCGCGATCCCACCACCGACCCCCATGCGATGACGATCACCGAGGCGAGCGCGAGGTAGAGCACCGTCGCGATGGTGACCTTGATCGTGCCGCCTGCCTTCTCGATCTCAGTCCTCGCGACCCGAAGCGGCAGCAGGCTCAGCGCGAACAACGCGATGCGCACCGGCTTCCACCAACGCCGCTCGAACACCGCGAGCGTGGCCGGGATCACTGACGCGACCATGATCGATCCGGCCGCAACACTGAGGAAGATCAGCGAGACGCCGCCGAGCACCCTCGTGACCCGACGCGCCCAACGGCGAGGTGATCGCCGCCCCGCGGCTGCGCCTCCGACGCCCAGCCCGAGGATCATCGCGGCGATCAGGATGTACAGCGTGCCGCCCCACGTGAACTCGGGGTTGTCCGAGATCAGCCGCATCCACAACCGGGCGAGCACACCCCACGCGAGGCCGAGACCGACTCCGGCAAGGACGAGCTGAGGGCGGCTGAGGCGATCGATGATGGTGTGCACGAATGGCAGACGGACGAGCGCACCGCGCGGGTGACACGAGCCGCGGTGGCACCGGTCACAGGTCTTGCTCGTCGCGAGCCGCGGCCTCTCGCATCTGCTGGTCGAGCCGGCGATTGAGCGTGAGCAGCCGGCCGATGATCGGCAGGATCAGCAGGTTGAGCCCGTGGAGCACCCCGATGATCAGCAGGATGCCGCCCACCCGCGCGAGGCCGTACTGCACCTGCCCGGCGGTGACGGTGTGCTCCCAGTCCCGCGGTGGATCGAACTTCGCCGTGAACAGGATGTACGCACTGAAGATCAAGTAGTACGCGACGTCGGTGAGCACGATGAAGCTCTTGCCGGTCGTCGGGTTCGATCGGAACACCTCGGCGGCGTAGCTCCTCCCGAACCGCTTGATGAACGGCCCGAGGATGACCGCGATCGCGATCAGCACGGCGGTGACGAGCACCTCGAAGATCCACCAGTCCATGTGTGCTTCTCCATTTCGACGGTCGGTTGCGAGGAGTACGACGGCGAGGGCGGCGAGCACCCCGCCCGAGATCAGTGCGATGCGGGTGCGCCACCGCCGGCGGCGCTGGTCTTCGGCGACGCTGCGCTGCACGCGTGCGAACAGGTCGGGGGCCGGCTCGACCGCCTCGGTGCCGGCGTGGAGGGCGTCGCGGAGGCGGTCTTCGAGCGCGCTCATCGATGCGCCTCCAATCGCGTCTCGAGTGAGGCCAAGCCCCGTTGCAGGTGGGTCTTGACCGAGTTCGACTGACAGGTCGAGCGTCGCCGCGATCTCGGGAACGCCGAGATCGAGGAGATATCGCAACGTGAGGCAGTCGCGCTGGCGAACCGGGAGTGACGCGAGCGCTTCGAGCAGCGCACGCTGATCTTCTCGGCCGACGAGATGATCCTCGACGGACTTCGGGTCGAGGTCGTTCGCGGGCGCCTGATGTCTCATCGACACCAGCCCTCGCCGGTTGTGGTCACGGGCGAGGTTCAGCACGATCGACCGGAGGTAGGCGACCCTCTTGGTCTCGTCGGTGATGCGGCCGAGCGAGCGGCTCAGCCTGATGAACGCCTCCTGCACGAGATCCTCGGCGGCGTTGCGGTCGACGACGAACAGGCGAGCCATCCGTACGAGCTCGCTTGCGTGAGCACGGAAAAGCTGGACGAGCAGGTCCGCCTCCGCCGCACCCCCCGACATGCGCACTGACCATATGAGACGAACGAGACGGGGTTCCGGGTGACACGTCCAGGCGACTTGTGTATCGCCATCGGCTCGTGCAGGGTACGGATCGCCATGCGTTTCTGTCGATTGCTGCTCATCGTCCTCGCTTCTGCGGCACTCGTCTCGCTGGCCGCCTGCGGCGATGACAGCGGCAGTAGCAGCAGCAGCGGGACCGGAGGATCCGCCACGACGGTCGCGGGAAGCGACACCAGCGGCGGTGGCGGGAGTGCAAGCGGGAGCAGTGCCTCTGGGTCGAGCGGAGACACGAGCGAGACGACCGAGACGACGACCGGGACGACGACGACCACGACGGTGCCGAATCCGACCGTGCCCGCCTCGCAGGCCAACTCGGCCCTCGTGCAGACCGCGGTGCAGATGAAGTTCCTCGCCGCCGCAGTCGCGAAGGGTCAAGCGACGTCCGATGCCTACCTCAGGGTGTTCGCCGACTGGGATGTGTACGACGGCACGATTCAGGCGAAGAATCCCAGCGCCTGGCAAGCGATGACCGACGCGATGACCGCGATGCAGAACGCAGTCACGAACAAAGACAAGGCCGCCGCCGACGCCGCGGCAGCCGCGTTCGAGGGCGCGTCGAACGCCTACCTCGGCTCAGGCTGAGGTCGAGCTCGCCGCGAGCACGTCGGCGTCGGGTCCGAGCCTCTCGCCATCGCGGCGACACGCCGCGCGGCGAGCACTCCGAAGGCGGCGGCACACAGTGCGCCGACTCCTCCGAGGAAGATCGGGAAGCGGGGGCCGACCGAGTCGGCGACCCAGCCGAGTATCGGGCCGCCGATCGGCGTCGTGCCGATGAGCAAGACCGTCTGGATCGAGAGCACCCGGCCGATCATGTCCCGACTCGAGCGCAGCTGTGCGATCGACGTCGTCGCGGTCATGTACGCGACGCTCGACGCACCCACAGCAAGCGCCACCACAGCGGCGAACACCACGTTCGGCGATGCCGAGAGCACGAGCATCGCGGTGCCCAACCCGACCGCGCCCATCGCGACGGTGCGGATCACGACAGTCGATCGACGCGCGACCAGCAGCGCGCCCAGCAAGCCACCGGTGCTGAACGCCGCGTACACGTACGTGTAGGCGGACTTGCTCTCGTGCAGGCCCTTCACGATGAAGAGCGGGAGGACGACCGAGAAGTTGTAGCTGATCGTCCCGATGATGAGCAGCATCGCGAACGGGATCCAAAGGTCGGGCACGCTGCGGATGTAACGCAAACCGGCTCGGATCTGCCCCGGCGCTCGCGGTGTGATGGGTAGCTGGCGAAGCTCTGATACCCGCATCATCGACAGCGAGATGAGCACCGTCGAGTAGGACAGCGCGTCGAGCGTGAAGCACCACCCGTAGCCGACGCTGACCACGAGCACACCCGCGATGAGCGGGCCGACGATGCGCGAGAAGTTGATCATCGCGCTGTAGAGGGTGACCGCGTTCGGCACGTCGTCGGGCGGCACCATCTCGTTCACCATCGACCGCCGCACGGGGTTGTCGATCGCGAGGAAGCAGCCGCCGACGATGGCGGTCAGGTAGAAGAGGACCAACGGCGCGTCGTGCATGAACGCGAGCCCGGCAAGCACGAACGACTGCGCCATCTCGAGCGACTGCGTGATGTAGAGCAGCCTGCGCTTGTTGAAGCGATCGACCAGCACGCCGCCCCACGCCGAGAAGAGCAGGATCGGGGCGAACTGGCACGCCGAGAGCAGACCCACAGCGACGCCGCTTCCGGTGCGATCGAGCACGAGCAGCACCAGCGCGACCATCGTGAGCCAGTTGCCCGAGTTCGACACGATCTGGCCGAGGAAGAACAGTCGGAAGTTGCGGAAGTGCAGTGACGCGAACGTGCGCCGGAAGAACGACAGCTCCTCGCTCACACTCTTCGCGCCAAACGCTCGATCAGGGGCACCGCTGCCGCGAGGCGACGGATCTCGGCACGCGTGAACTCGTCGACGAGCGCCTCGGCGATGAGCTCGGTGCGGGCGTTGCGACGGTTCCACAGCGCTTTCAGCCCGGCGTCGGTGGGCGAGATGACCGACTGGCGACCGTCGGCGGGATCGGCCACGCGCTGCACGAAGCCACGCGCCTCGAGCCCAGCGAGGATCGCTCCCATCGACTGCGCACTGACCTGCTCGCGCTTCGCCAAGGCGGAGGAGGTCGTGGGGCCACCGCGGTCGAGTCGGGCCAGCGCAGTGGTCTCGGGCAGCGTGAGCTCGCCGTCCGCCTGGGCCTGGCGCAAGCGCCGAATGAAGAAGCCGATGCAGACCCGCAGCTCGTCGGCGAGCTTCTCGATGTCGAGATCGACCTCGGTTTTGGTCATCTCCTCAGTCTAGACCTTATCAGTCCAGACTTCGGACTTGAAGACTCAGACCTGCCGATCAGGTCGCTACCGCACCATCCCGGCGCCGAGCGTGGCGTTGGTCGACTCGTCGATGAGCACGAAGCTGCCCGTGAAGCGGTTCGCGGTGTACGCGTCGACAACGAGGGGGCCCGCGGTCGCGAAACGCACGATCCCGATGTCGTTGACCTCGAGACGATCCGCCTCGACGGCTTCGAGCGTGTCGAGGTCGAGCCGACCGAGCAGTCCGCGCACCACGATCCGCTCGCTGCGAGTGCCCTGCTTGACCACGTAGCGTCCGCCCGACGTCAACGGGCTCGCCGCGAACCAGCACACCGTCGCCTCGAGCTCCCGCACGACGTCGGGCACGTCCCCGGACGCAGCGATCACATCGCCACGCGTCACGTCGACATCGTCGGCGAGGCGGACGGTGACCGAACGACCGGGCACGCCGACCTCGAGCGGCCCATCGGCGGTCTCGATGGCCTCGACCGTCGTGCGGCTGCCGCCAGGCAGCACGATCACCTCGTCGCCCGGACGAAGAGGGGCACCGGTCACGAGCCCCGCGTAGCGACGGACCGGACGACCGTCGTGCGTCGTGCGGATCACGAGCTGCACCGCTACTCGCGCCCCGGTGCCGCCGTCGTCGATCGTCGTGACCTCGACGCGCTCGAGGTGGTCGAGCAACGTCGGGCCCTCGTACCAAGCGCACGTGGTCGACCGATCGACGATGTTGTCGCCGAGCAGAGCCGACACCGGGATCGCGGTGAGGTCGTCGACGCCGAGGCGGGCGACGTACGCGCTGACGTCAGCGACGACGCCGTCGAACGCATCCTCCGACCAGTCGACGAGGTCCATCTTGTTGACTGCGAGCACGAGGTGGCGGATGCCGAGCGTCGCCGCGACGGCGAGATGGCGTCGGGTCTGCTCGAGCAGGCCGGCGCGGGCGTCGACGAGGACGACTGCGAGATCGGCGGTCGATGCGCCCGTCACCATGTTGCGCGTGTACTGCGCGTGACCCGGGTTGTCGCCGATGATGAACGACCGGCTCGGCGTCGCGAAGTAGCGGTACGCGACGTCGATCGTGATGCCCTGCTCACGCTCGGCCCGCAGCCCGTCGGTGACCAGCGAGAGGTCGAGTCCTTCTTGCCCGCGTCGCTGCGTCGTTGCCGCGACGGCGTCGACCTGATCGTCGAACAGGCCTTTCGTGTCGTGCAGCAGGCGGCCGATGAGCGTGCTCTTGCCGTCGTCGACCGAGCCGATGGTCGCGAATCGGAGGAGCTGACGGGGGGTGGTCTCGAGATTGGTCATCGGATCGCTCAGAAGTAGCCCTCGCGCTTGCGATCCTCCATCGCCGCCTCGGAGAAGCGATCGTCGGCGCGTGTCGCCCCGCGCTCGGTGATGCGGCTGGCCGCGATCTCGGTGATCACCTCGGCGACGTCACGCGCCTCGGAGGCGACCGCGCCGGTGCAGCTCATGTCGCCGACCGTGCGATAGCGCACCGTGCGCACCTCGGCCGTCTCGTTCGCTCGCGGCTGCACCCACGCGTTCACGGCGAGGTAGCATGCCGTCGCGCTCCGACCACCTCTCGCTGGTGGGCGAAGTAGATCGACGGCAGCTCGATGCTGCTCGCGCTGCGATGTAGCGCCAGACGTCGAGCTCGGTCCAGTCGCTGATCGGGAACGCGCGCACGTGCTCGCCGGGACGAACCCTGCCGTTGTAGAGATGCCACAGCTCAGGGCGCTGGTTGCGAGGATCCCACTGCCCGAACGCGTCGCGGAACGAGAAGATGCGCTCCTTCGCCCGGGCCTTGTCCTCGTCGCGGCGGGCGCCGCCGAAGCAGGCGTCGAAGCCGTGCGTCGGCGATCGCGTCGAGCAGCGAGACCGTCTGCAGGCGGTTGCGAGAAGCGCCGGCGCCCAGGGTCGCCCACGCGCCCGCAGTCGATCGATGCCTGTACCGAGGCCACCACGAGGCGCGCGCCGAGCTCTGCTGACCACGACGGTCGCGGAAGTCGAGCACCTCGGGGAAGTTGTGGCCGGTGTCGACGTGCACACCGGGAACGGGAACGGCGCCGGGCGCAATCGCCTTCTCGACCAGGTGGAGCAGCACCACGGAGTCCTTGCCGCCGGAGAACAGCACGACGGGGCTGCGCAACTGGCCGCGACCTCACGGATGATGAAGATCGCCTGAGACTCGAGCGCATCGAGGTGATCGGCGCGCTGTAGGTCGTGGGTGACGCTTCGGTCAAAGTCATCGTGTTGCAGTCCGCACTCGGTCTTGGCGAGCCGGCCCAGCGGCCGGCCTGGCGTCTTCTCGCCGCCTCCGACACGCGAGTGCACGGCCAGCAGCCGATCGACGGGTAGCCGTGCGCCAGCAGCGGGTTGATCGGCACGTCGTGCACGCGCGATGTAGGCGTCGACGTCGGCGTCGCTCCAGTTGGCGAGCGGGTTGACCTTCACCAGGCCGCGGTTGTCTGCGCGCACGATCGGCGTGTCGGCTCGATCGGCGAGTCGCTCTCGGCCCGGCGTAGCCCGACATCCACGCCGCCTTGGCGGCGAGCGCCGCGTCGAGCGGCGCGACCTTGCGGGCGTCGCAGCACGCGTCGGTGTCGGTCTGCCAGAGGTCGTCGAGCGGCACGATCGGGGCGTCAGCACTGCGCAGCTTGAGCTGGTAGCGCTGGCGCACGACGCTTCGACGCGTGGCGAGCGTCTCGGGGAAGTGGTACTCGGTGTCGAGGAAGACGACCTCGATGCTCGGGCGCCACGCGGTCGCCACGTCGACGAGCACGGCATCGGCCATCGACGTGGTGAGGCACGAGCCGTCGCCGAACGTGTCGACCGCCCAGCCGCACGATCTCCGCGGCCGCGGCGACCTCGAACGCGGCCGCGAGCGTCTCGAGGTCGGCGTCGCTCAGCATGATCGGTCATTGAACCGCACCGCCCACATCAGATCGACGCGACGTCATCGAGGTCGAGCTCGTCGCGTGGCGCAGCACGACCTCGGGCGCGAGCGGCGGCTCGTAGGGGTCGTCGACCCCGGTGAGGCCCCGTGAACTCGCCGGCGCGCTGACGGGCGTAGAGGCCCTTCACGTCGCGCGCCGCACACACGTCGACGGGCGTCGACACCCACACCTCGACGAAGCGCTCGCCGCGACCGCGTCTCCGCGCGAGCCGACGTCGCGCGGCGGCACCGGTACGGAGAGATCACCGGGCACACGACGGTCGACACCGTTGCGGCGCGAGCAGGTCGGCGACGTAGCCGATGCGACGCACGTTCTCGTCCCGATCGGCCGGCCGTAACCCGAGTCCCGCGCACAGCCTCTGCCCGCACCTCGTCGCCGTCGAGCACCTCGACCTGCCGGCCGGCGTCCACGAGTCGATCCGCCAGCGCCCGGCGATGGTGGTCTTCCCCGCCGACGGCAGCCCGGTGAGCCACACAGTCGGGCCGATCGCAAGGGCGGCGTGTCAGAGATGGCCTGTCGCGACACGGTGCTCTGGGCTCGTTCATCTGGACGTCCCTTGATCGGCGTGGTCTAATCCCGACTTAACTGATCGGAAATATAACCTACTGTTCCGAGAGTGCGAAAGGCCCCGGATGTCCTGATGGCACCCGACACCGCAATCGCAGCGAGCCCCCAGACCTCGCCCCTGGCGCCGTCCTCCCGCGCCTACGCCCCTGCGGCCGTCGTGCGGCTCGAGGCGGTCACGAAGATCTACGGAGCCGGGCGGGGCACCCTGGCCGCTCTCGACTCCCTCACCCTCGACATCGAGAAGGGCAGCTTCACCTGCGTCGTCGGGGCCTCGGGGTGTGGCAAGACCACCCTCCTCAACCTGATCGCCGGGCTCGACGAGCCGACGAGCGGCGCGATCGAGGTCACCGGCAGCAGCGCCCTGATGTTCCAGGAGTCCGCCCTGTTCCCGTGGCTCACGGCGCCGCAGGCAACGTCGAGCTCGCCCTGCGGTTGCGACGTGTCGGTCGGTCGCAGCGCCGCGAACGGGCACTCGAGCTGCTCGACCTCGTGCATCTGGCGGGTTGGCCGCGAAGCGCCCGCACGAGCTGTCGGGTGGCATGCGGCAGCGCGTCGCGCTGGCCCGTGCGCTCGCGCAGGACGCCGACGTGCTGCTCATGGACGAGCCGTTCGGCGCCCTCGACGCGATCACCCGCGACCTGCTTGCACGAAGAGCTCGAGAGCGTGTGGAGCCAGACCGGTCTCACCGTCGTCTTCGTCACGCACAACGTGCGCGAAGCGGTCCGCCTCGGCGATCGCATCGTGCTGCTCGCCAGCCGGCCCGGACGGTCGGCCGAACTTCGACGTCGACCTGCCCGCCACGCAACATCTCCAGGACAGCGGCGTCACCACGCTCGCCACCCAGTGACCGAGCAGCTCCGCGCGAGGTGGCGCCGCCATGGCCACAGTGCTCGAACCCGCCGGCCGACCGGTGAGGCCAGGTTCGCGGGCTCGACAGGCTCGACCTGCTCGAGCAGACGAACCGGCCGTCGATCTCCCTCGCCGTGCGGATCTGGCGAGCGACCGTGGCCGAAGGTCGCCGCGATCGGCCTCGCGCTGTTCGTGTGGCAGGTCGTCGTGTGGTCCGGCTGGCGTCCCACCTATGTGCTGCCCGGCCCGATGACAGTGCTTCCGCGGTTCTGGTCCGACCTCGGGCAGCCCGAGACGTGGAAAGGGCGCATCGCAACGACCCTGCGCCGAGCCGTCGGTCGGCTTCGGTCTCGCCGTCCTCGTCGGCGTGCTCATCGGCCTGGCCGTGTCGCGGTTCAAGTCGCTGCGCACCGCGGTCGGCTCGCTCATCACCGGTCTGCAGACCATGCCGTCGATCGCATGGTTCCCGCTCGCGCTCTTGCTGTTCCGTCTGAGCGAGGCGGCGATCCTGTTCGTCGTCGTGATCGGCGCCGCACCCTCGATCGCCAACGGGCTGATCAGCGGCATCGACCACGTGCCACCGTTGTGGACTCGGGCCGGGCGAGTGCTCGGGGCTCGCGGCCTGGAACGAGTACCGCTTCGTCATCCTCCCCGCCGCGCTGCCCTCGTTCCTCGGCGGCCTCAAGCAAGGGTGGGCCTTCGCGTGGCGCAGCCTCATGGCCGGTGAGCTGCTCGTGATCATCGCCAACCAGCCCTCGATCGGGTCACGCCTTCAGTTCGAGCGCGAGTTCGCCGACTCCGCGGGCCTGATGTCGGTGATGCTCCTCATCCTCGTGCTCGGCGTCGCGGTCGACGCGATCGCGTCTCGACTCTGGAGCGCACTGTCCGGCGGCGCCGCGGTCTGGGCGCGTCATGACCATGTATCCCGTGATGCTGCAGGTCGCCGGGCGACGATGCCTCGTGGTCGGCGGAGGCCGCGTCGCGTTGCGCAAGGTCGAAGGACTCGTCGGCGCGGGAGCGGACGTGACGGTCATCGCGCCGTCGGTCGACCCGCAGATCTCGGCACTCGAAGTCGCGGTGGAGCAGCGGCCATATCGCGCCGGCGACGTCGAGGGCTTCCGGCTTGTGATCACGGCCACCGACGATCCGGCGGTGAACGCGGCCGTCTACGACGATGCCGAGTCGGCTGGCGTGTGGGTGAACTCGGCCGACGACATCGAGCACTGCTCGTTCACGCTGCCGGCAATTCACCGCGATGGAGCCGTCACGATCGCGGTGTCGACCGACGGTCAGAGCCCTGCGTTCGCGTCGTGGTTGCGCGACCGAGTGCGCGAGGCGCTTCCGATCGGCCTCGCCGATGCGGCGCAAGCGCTCGCGGCAGAGCGTCGTGCGTTGCACGACAGGGGCGAGAGCACCGAGGGCCGCGACTGGACCGAGCTGATCGAGTCGCAGGTGCCGCAGCGTGCGAGCGGCACGGTGTACCTCGTGGGTGCCGGCCCTGGAGATCCCGAGCTGCTCGACCTTGCGGGCGGCGCGGCTGCTCGCCGAAGCGGACGTCGTCGTGCACGACGCGCTCGCGGACGTTGCGGTCCTCGACCTGGTCCCGTCGCACATCGAGCGCATCGACGTCGGAAAGCGTCCGGGCCGGCCCGTCCCGCAAGAGCTCATCAACGACCTCCTGATCCAGCTCGCACAGCGGCATCGTGTGGTCGTGCGGCTGAAGGGCGGCGACCCCTTCCTCTTCGGGCGCGGTGGCGAGGAGGCACTCGCATTGCGTGCTGCCGGTGTGGCCTTCGACGTCGTGCCTGGCATCACCTCGGCATTCGCCGCGCCCGCCGCTGCAGGCGTGCCGGTCACGCAGCGAGGGATGTCCGCGAGCGTGACCGTCGTGACCGGCCACCGTCGCTTCGGCGACGAGGACGAGACCGACTGGGACGCGCTTGCCCGCGTGGGCGGCACGATCGTCGTGCTCATGGGCGTCGCCGAGCGAGCCGCGATCGCCCAACGGCTGATCGACGGCGGCCTCGCGCCCGAGACGCCGGTGACCGCGGTGCGGTTCGGCACCCGTCCCGACCAGGAAGTCGCCCGCACGACGCTCGGCGCGGGGCGACACGCCGATCGAAGCGCCGGCCGCGATCGTGATCGGCGCCGTCGCCGGCCTCGACCTCACGAAATCACCCTTTGTGGACCAAGGAACGCAACGGCCGATCTGAGTACGGTTGGCTCGTGGCAACCGAACCAGTCCTCGACTGGGCGACGGATTACGACATCTTCGATCCGGGATACGTCGCCGACCCGACGGAAGTGTGGGACGAGCTCCGCGGCAGCTGCCCCGTCGCCCACACCGATCGATGGGGTGGCTCATGGCTCCCGACGTGTACGAGGATGTGGTGGCGATCGCGTACGACGTCGAGCGCTTCTCATCGCGAGAGATCACGGTGGCGCCCCGCGGCTACCCGTCGACTCGGCCGCGGCGGAGATCAAGGCGCCGCCGATCAGCAGCGACCCGCCCGAGCACCTGTGGGCGTGCCCGGCTGATCCTCCCCGTGTCTCCCCGAAGGCGGTGGCGAAGTACGAGCCGTACACCCGGTGCCTTGCATCGTCGCTCATCGATGGCTTCGGCGGGTCGGCCGTGCCGACGCGGCGGAGGGATACGCGAGCAGATCCCCGTGCGGGTCATCGCACAGACGTCGGGCATCGACGAATCGATGTCCGATCAGTTCACGACCTGGGTGCGCGGCGTGCTCGAGCTCGGGCTGCAAGACCCCGTGCTGCGCCAGAAGTCGCGCGACGAGCTCATCGGCTTCTTCGCTGCGGAGCTCGCGGACCGCAAGGCGCATCCCCGCGACGACCTCATCAGCGAGCTGCTCGTGGCGGAGGTCGACGGCGAGCACGTGACAGACATGCACATCCTCGGCACGCTGGGCCTCTCTCATCGCCGGCATCGACAGCGCCTGGTCGAGCACCGGCTTGTCGCCGTGGCACCTCGCGACGCACCCAGAGGACCGCGAGCGATTGGTGGCGCGAGCCCTACCTCATCCCGACCGCGATCGAAGAGCTCCTCCGCGGTGGTACTCGCCGGTCACGATGGCACGGATCGTCAACGACGACACCGAGGTCAACGGCGCGTGCATGCACGCTGGCGATCGCATCGTGCTCAACTTCCCGGCCGCGAACCGTGATCCCGATGCGTTCCCCGACGTGGACACCGTGCAGATCGATCGTGCCGTGCCGTCCGTGGCCTTCGGTGTCGGCATCCACCGGTGCGCGGGGGCTCGAACCTCGCTCGAATGGAGCTGCGTGTAGCGCTCGAAGAGTGGCTGACCCGCATCCCGGACTTCCGACTCGTGGGACGGTGCCGGGTCACGTGGGCGGGCGGACAAGTACGCGGTCCCCGTCAGCTGCCGTGGTGTTCCCGTCATGAAGGTGCGAGTGATCAGCGAGAAGTGCCAGGGCCACGGCCGTTGCTACTCGCTCGCACCCGAGCTGTTCGACTCGGACGACTACGGCAACTCGGTGATCCTCGGCGACGGCGAGGTGCCCGCGGGGCTCGAGGAGTCGGCCCGCCTCGCCGTCTGAACTGCCCCGAGCAGGCCGTCGTCATCGAGACCTGAGCGTGTGCGCTTCGTTGCTGTTCAAGCAGGAGCACTGGGCGGGTCTCACCGACGGCACGATCACGGTCGCGTTCCGACGGTGGCAGCGGCCGAACGCGAGGCGGGCGACCCGTGTGCGGTTCGTCGGCGGCTACCTGATGGTCGACGACGTGCGAGTCGTCGACGAGTCCGCGATCACGAAGGCCGATGCCCGAAAGGCCGGGTTCGTGTCCCTCGCGGCGTTGCAGTCGCAGCTGGCCGAGTTCGGCAAGGGCGACCTCTACCGTGTGGCGATCCACCGGGACGGCGAGGACGAGCGCGTCGCCTGGCGGGAAGATGACGACCTATCCGACGAGGACATCGCGGCGATCAGCGGGAAGCTCGCTCGGCTCGACAAGGCGAGCACCCGCGGCCCATGGACGGCGACCACGCTGTCGCTCATCGTGGAGCATCCGGGCGTGCGCGCCCTCGACTCCGCTGTGTCACTCGGGCTCGAGACCCTCGTGTTCAAGCGCGACGTCCGCAAGCTCAAGGCGCTCGGTCTCACCGAGAGCCTGAAGGTCGGCTACCGCATCTCCCCCCGTGGGCTGGTTCTCTTGGTGAAACTGCCTCCACTCATTTTGGATCGAGCTAACCGTCTCTACCTTTATCGTTATTGGATGGATGAGAAGAGAGTGGCAAGCTATCTGATAAACCGGAGTTGGTTCTTTGAATCGGTTGACATGGAACTTCTCTGGAAGGGGATTCAGCGCTGGTTTGAAAAATCGGAGGTCATGAACCCTCAACAAATTGGAGCGTTAATAGCCGTATGCAGCTCGTTGTGCCTAATCACGGGTGGACCCGGAACAGGGAAGACTTCATTGGTCGTGAAAATTTTGGCTCTGCTTTTGGAGCAGGCAAGAGGCAAACCGCAAAGAATCGCGCTGGCTGCACCAACAGGGAAGGCAGCCGCGCGCCTAAAGAAGCCGTAGAGGCTGCCAAAACAAAGTTTGTGGAAGAAGCTAGTCCGCTTGCAGCAACACTACCTCAAGAGGCCTTTACCCTGCATCGACTGCTCGGAATTCGGCAACGAGACGGCCAGCCGCGCTATCATGAGGAATTCCCTCTACCCTACCACGTCGTCATTGTGGATGAAGCATCCATGGTCGATCTCCCATTAATGGCAAAATTAGTGGCTGCATTGCCAATCAAGGGACGGCTCATTTTATTGGGCGACAAGGATCAATGGCCTCAGCGGAGCCCGGAGCGGTTTTCGGAGATATTTGTTCTGCTCTAGGGTCTGATTCGCCTCAAGAGGAGCCTGGAGGAATTCGCGGTGAAAAAGAATCACTTGATTTCGAGGCTGAGAGAACACGCGGCCCACACAAGCAGATTCTGAAACCGGTTGCCTCGCTCACGAAGAAGTATCGCTTCGATGAAACCAGTAGCTTGGGGCGCTTGAGCCTCTCAATTAAGGCAGGAGACGGAGAAAGGGCCCTGGAAATATTGCAAAAGGGCGGGGAAGAAGGACTGGCATGGAATGATCTGAAAAACTTGTCGGATCTGGAAGATTCGATTCGCCGAATGGCTCAGCGGGAGTTTCTCCCATATCTTTCGGCCACCAGCATCGCGGAAGCTTTTGCCGCTTTTGCAAATGTTCGCGTACTCTGTGCATTGCGTGTGGGACCCTATGGCGTGATTGCGGTGAATCATCTGATTGAATCTGAGCTTGCCAAGTTGGGTAAGATTCGACCCAGGGAGCGGTGGTACCATCGTCAGCCCATTTTAATTACGCAGAATGATTATCGGCTCAAGTTGTTCAATGGGGATGTGGGTTTGATATTTGCGGAAACGCAAACTGCAAGAGAACAAGGGGCATCGCTGCGAGCTTATTTCCCTATAGAGGGAGGTTGGTATAGGGATATATTACCTTCGAGGCTCCCTCAGCGCGAGACTGTTTTTGCAATGACAGTCCACAAGTCGCAGGGCTCAGAATTTGAGCGAGTCATACTGATCTTGCCATCGGAACCTTCGGAATTGTTGACCCGAGAGCTGATCTACACCGCGGTAACCCGTGGGAGGCAATCTTTAGAAATTTGGGGGAATAAGGAAACGTCTATTCAGGCCGTATCTCGAATGGTAGAAAGAGCGTCTGGGTTGAGAGACTATTTGGTAGCCAATTCCCAGGGGTAGCGAGGCCCGCCACAAAATGTTTTCGTGAATGCTGTCTCGCCTGTTTAATCAATTGTGTGAAATTTTCTTGGGGACACGAGTTAGGCGGCAATTAATTAAGCCGCTATGAAATGAGTAAAACAATTTAATCTCAGATGAGGAGAATCTATGGAAGAAACAGTGGAACAAAAGCTGGCACGCCTGGAAGAAGAAAATAAAGCCCTAAAACAAAGAAAGACCGGTCAGCTCTATTTAAAGGTGAGTGAAAAGGAGGGCTTTCGGTCTACGGTCTCGGCCGCTTTCCCGTGACACTCTATAAAGAACAATGGAAAAGGCTGCTGGATTTCACCACTGAGATCCGAGGTTTCGACAAGAGAATGATCAGCTCCTGAAAGCAAAGGAATAATTTGTGGTGCGGAGAGATTCCCCCCTTTCAAGGGGGAAGACGCTCTCATTCGAGACCGTCAGGGGGATTCTGGAACGCGGGCATCTTACCCCCGGTTCCAGGAATTATCGGAACCAGCCGGGAAGTGCACCCTCACGCATGGCCCGATCTACAAGTTCCTTTTTTTCCTGTTCGCGTTTCTGGTTAAGTTCTTTTATTTGTGCATCGAGCTCATTGACTAAAGGAGGAGCTCCCAATCCGAGAAACCCGGTCTGGGCAACAGGCTGGCCTTCCTTTGGGGAACACGATGGATCAATTGATACCGCTGGTCTTCAAGCGGGGTAATCAAAGCATCATAGCGTTTGTCGATCAAGGCCAACTGTTCCTGCCAGTATTTCTGGTCCTTTTTTGGGGGGGGGCCTTTCGTCTCGGTTTCTGGAAGGCTTCAGGAGGCTGGCCCGGAATCCTCCCAGGACCGAGGGTTACCGCTCTTTCGCAAAGCGTCTTTTAAATCTTCGAGTTCCTGCTCGGCTTTACTTATATCGGCCTTGTTATTTTTAAGCTGTTCCTCCGTTTGTGTCTTCAACTCCGGGTAAAGATGTTCCCGATCGTATACATCCGATTGCATCAACAATCGGGTTCCCATCGTGTTGAGTCTTGTTTGGAGCGATTCCCCCAGCTGCTTTAGTTGCGCAATTTTCTCTTTAGCCTCGATAAATCGCTTGCTCCAGGCGCGTTCCTCGTTATCAGAAGGGAGGGTTAAGCGTGCCTTTGAATCTGCCTGCGATGCGGTTTCTGTTTGCGATACCGGGTTTATCGAGGGCGTTGTATCGAGATGGTCGTAAATGAGCAAGTCCTCATTGGTATAAGTCTTTGCCGTCTTATTTTGCTTCGCACGTTTCTCTTTCTCTGTTGAGCAATGTCAGCGAGATTTTGTGAGTAGACACAGAGCTGCATGGAAAACAATCCCACAGCTAGGCCCAGCAAAAGTCTTTTTGTGATCTCCATATTCCTTCTCCTCAACCGGAACCTCTTCCATACAAGGAGATCTCTCGGCGGTACCCAATGCAAAAAGGCAACATCTGCCTTAATCACCTACCCGGAATTGGGATTTAACCCCATGATAGCGTTCTTCTTTTTCATTGCAACTACAATAAGCTCAAGGTTCTGTTTGATTGGTGATTACGCAGCCCTTGCCCTCCCACTACCATAATATCGGGACGAAGTCCTTTGGCCGTTAGAGCTACATAAACATTATCAGTATCTCTGTAATAGTAGTCAGGAATCGCCAACTTAGGGATACCGCCTCTAAGGGAAATAGAAAGACTGGTTAGTAGCTAGAGGAAGGAGTGGCCATTTCAAGGGGAAGTTGATGCCTAACCTTCGAGTGAGAAGAATGAGACAATTCATCGACGTTTGACAAAACCTGGTGACGATGCGGAGGGATATGGTTTAATACAAGTGTAATTTGAATGGATATTGGCAATTCTACCTACTGATGATTCTTGCCGAGATAATAGTGATTTGCGAGATATAAGGCTTCTCTCTTTTCACTGGTACTTCCCAAGAATCATGTATGAAATAACTTCTGGCATACAAGTTTAGGAATCATTTATGAATATGGAGAATCCTCCAACGCAACGTAGTGTCATCATCGATCACGTGACAATATTCCTGGCGGACCCACGAATTACAAATCCGCTGGGTAGGTCAGGAGGAATTAATGAAACAATTGATGGCGGCCTGGATGATCGTGGATCCCAAAGATGTACCCATGAATCCTCGACTCCTCGGAAAACCCGGCGTTGGAAAGACAACTTTGGCTTACGCGGTGGCCAAGCAAATGGGGCGTGAGGTTTATATCATGCAATCCACCATGGACACACGGCCGGAAGATCTATTAGTAACTCCTGTTGTGGAGTCCGGAGGAAAGCTACGCTATGTCGGGTCGCCTCTGGTCACGGCGATGATCCGGGGGGGGATTGCTATATTGGACGAAGGAAATCGGATGAGTGAAAAAAGTTGGGCCAGTCTTGCACCTCTTCTCGATACACGCCGGTATGTGGAATCGATTGTCGCTGGAATTAAAATCAATGCGCATCCCAATTTCCGCATGGTGACCACCATGAACGACGACGCTTCCACATTCGAATTGCCGGAATACATCCATTCGCGATTGCAGCCACAAATTCTCTTGGATTTCCCCGAGCGGGAGGAAGAACTTTTGATCTTGAAGGAAAACCTCCCTTTTGCCGAAGATCAGGTTCTAGATTACGTGACAGATTTTTTGCAAGCGGCGCACGAAGCGGACGAACGCTATACCGTACGCGACGGAATTAATATGGCCCGATTCGCCTTAAAACTCATCGAGATGAAGGCCCCAAGCGACTGGAAGGATGCCATGCGGACCGCAATTCTCCAGACCTTGGGTGAAGAGGCATTGCGTTATGTTGCACGATGAGGATGCGGCCAGTCTGCGAAGAGGACGTCTGCATTATCTGCCGGTCGTGCCGGGGAAAATGGAGTTTGCCGAAGAGGTTCGCAAGGCTATCCTGAAAGGGCGACCTCAGGTCGTTGCCGTTGAATTGCCAGCCAGATTGGAGTGGGCTTTCCTGCGCGCCATTGAGCGACTCCCTGAGTTGTCCATCATCACCTACTCTGAGACTAAGATCGATGAATTGGTTTACATTCCCATTGAAATTACGGACCCGTTTGTAGAAGCGATTCGAAGTGCCCAAGAGATTGGCGCGGAGATTTTTCTTGTTGATCCAGACGTAGGCGAGCGACCGCATCTCAAGGACCTTTATCCGGACAGTTATGCCCTTCGACGCCTCGGTTCTGAGAAATATGTTGATGCTTATCGTCTCTACCCGCAAAAAAACAGCTTCGAGTTAAAGCGACATGCTGCAGGGATTGCCTGGAAGTTGCAGAGTTGCGACCCTACTGCACGGATCCTAGTTGTGATTTCACTGAATCTTCTTGACCCCGTGATGGAAGCGATGCAGCACCCGCAGGCTGAACCGCTCCTCCGGTCACGACGCGAAGAAGTACAAATTCTCAATCTCCACCCGGACTGTCTGGCAGAAGTGGCACTTGAATATCCACTCTTGCAAGCCGTTTACGAAGTCCGTCGCTATGGTTTGCCTGCCGAGGATCCAGAGGGGGGGGGAGGACGATCAAAGAACATGGCCAGTTCACCATTCACTCCGCCAGTGTCGAGAACCCTCGCCGAGAGTTGGAGAATCTGGTGCGTCATATGGCTCGCCATGTGAATTGGTTGCCTCATGCAGCGACCCGCCACGCCACGAAAGATCAGGCCCAGAATGAGCCAATGTCTGATCCTAGTGACGAAGCAAATGCCATGCCCGAATTTGAAATTTCGACGCGGCCTGAACGGTTTCGCCTGATGGACCGACAGCGCTTGAATTTTCGCCTATTTGCAGAGGCCGAAAAGCTCTACGGGAAATCGACTGGAGAAAAATTAGCTCACTGGCAGCGAAGTTGTTTCTCTCGCTATTGTAGGAACCTGGCGCTAGTTGACCAGAACTTAATTGCAACTTTATTTGACCAAACGGTAGCGGCTCGGGCCATCGTAGACGATAATTTTGCCTGGGAGCTTTGGCAACTGGCTTCCTCCAGCCCAT
>CAVSDE010000016.1:0-199457 GCA_963726695.1 uncultured Acidimicrobiales bacterium | reverse complement strand
GACGAAGCCCCGTCGAGCCACTCGCGACCCGCGGGACCCGCGAGCACGACGAACGACTTCCCGAACAGGTCGAGGGTCGACACGCGCTGACCACCTCGCTCGACCCAGAGGTGGGGCGCCCGGGTGCCGGGTCTGCCGAACGTGGCCCGAGGATCGACGTGGGTCGTCGTCGGGTCGCCGTAGACGTAGCCGAGCTCGATCTCGAGGTCCGCCACCAACGGCTGGAAGTCGGTCGCACCGAGATAGGTCGCAGTTCGGGTCACGTACCGCGTGTACGCCTGCTCGACCGTCAGCCGACCCACGGGTCGACGCTCCTCGCCATAGGTGGAGAGCAGAGCCGGGCCCGCCTCGCCCTTCACCGCAAGTGCGAGCTTCCACGCGAGGTCGTACGCGTCGTGGATGCCGGTGTTCCCTCCGAAGCCTCCGTTCGGCGGCATCACGTGCGCCGCGTCGCCCACGAGGAAGACACGGCCATCGGAGTAGCGCGCCGCGACATCCGAGCTCGCCCGCCAACGGGCCACGCCATCGATCCGCACATCGAGATCCGGCACGCCGGCTGCCGCTCGCACGAGCCGCACGAGGTGCTCCTCGCTCGTGTCTCGCGCGGCGTCCGCGACGTCGGCGCCCGTCGCCCGATCGCCGAGCGTGTTCACGACGAGGAACCCGGACTGGCAGTCCTTGTCGACACGGAAGAAGCCGCCAAGCACCTCGTTGCTGATGTAGATCACACTCAGCGGCTTGCCAAGGAGCTGCGGCGCGAGATCAGCCGTGAAGTAGATCGTCATGCTGTTCGAGAACACCCCGCGGCCCTCGAACGCGATGCCGAGCGACTCCCGCACGGCGCTGTGCGCACCTTCAGCGGCGACGAGGTACTGCGCGCGGACGTCCCGACGCTCGCCACTCTCGACATCGCCGATCGTGACCGTGACGCCGTCGGCGTCCTGCACGAAGCCGACGACCTCGCTTCCCTCGATCGTCTCGGCCCCGACGGCCCTCGCCCGCTCGCGCAGGATCGGCTCGAGTCCGCGTTGCGTGATGAAGAGGCGCCGGCACGGGCTCAACGTGTCGTCGACGCCGACGTTCAAGCCCGGGATGATGTCGGCGAGCTTGTGACCCGCCAGGGAGTCCATGCTGATGATGGCGCCTTCGGGGAGGAACTCCTTGCCGGACTGCACCTTCACCTCGTCTTCGATCCCCGCAGCGCGGAAGAGCTCGATGGTGCGGAGGTGGAAGTGAGCCGCGCGAGGCAGCGGTGATCCGCCGCGCAGGCGCTCGACCACGAACGAGGGCACGCCGTGCTGGGCGAGGAACATCGCCGTGGAGAGCCCGACGAGCCCTCCGCCGGAGATGACGACCGGATGCTCGGCCGTCGTCACACCCCGAAGAACCTTCCGATCACGGCTGCGACGTCCGCGGGTTGCTCGTACGGCGACATGTGCCCTGCGCCGGAGATGACCTCGAGGCTCGCCCCCTCGATCGCACCCTGCCACGCGTTCTGCGTACGCGCTCGGCACATATCGGTCGTCGTCACCCCAGACGAGCAACGTCGGGTTGGTGATCCGGTAGAGCCGCTTGGCGAGCTGACGGTCGGGGATCGGGAAGAGCACCTTGCCCGCGGTGCCCAGGCGACGGCTGTTTGCGATGAGGAAGGTCTTGATCGCCTCGGTGTCGTTGAAGTCGAGTCCGCCCGCCATCAACGCCGTGCCTGCGGCCGCGTCATGGAACAGCAACGGCGGGAACTCGAACGGCAGCAGTGAGTAGATGTCTGCGATCGGATGGTCGTCGAGCCAGAGCCCGAGCGGTGCGATCAGAGCGAGCCCGCCGTAGGCGCTCGGAGCGGCGGCCGCCATCTCCGCGGCCACCATGCCGCCCATCGAATGCCCGACGAGATGAGGGCGATGCAAGTCGAGCGCCTCGACGACATCGGCGCCGTGGAGGGCGAAGTCCT
Source organism: uncultured Acidimicrobiales bacterium (assembly GCA_963726695.1). Taxonomy (GTDB): domain Bacteria; phylum Actinomycetota; class Acidimicrobiia; order Acidimicrobiales; family DATKAS01; genus DATKAS01. The sequence continues at coordinate 197,509 of CAVSDE010000016.1, read as the reverse complement.
GCATGTCCTCGAGCTTCTCCTCGCCGCCATGCTCGCTGTAGCCCGGCCAGATCGGTGCGTACACCGCGAAGTGCGCAGCGAGGTGGGTGAGCATCGGTTCACCGCCGAGAGGTCCGGTCGCGCCGTGGAAGCTCACGATCGAGCCCTCGGCCTGCCCCGCTGCCGGTGCACCGACGAGCACCTCGCATGTGATGCCTCGTCGAGTGGTGACCGTCGTGCGTTCGAGTGTGTGCGCCGCGACGTCGGTCACTGCGGGACCTCCCCGTGGCGGCGCGCGTCGGCGAACGTCTCGTCGGGATGCACGCGCTCCTCGAGCGGATGGATCCACCACCGATCGTCGCCCTCGTGATCGGGCCACATGTTGCGCAGGCTCGGCATCACCTTCTCGGCGAACAACCGGGTCGAGTGCCGTGTCTTCCAGTCGGGCTGGTTGCCGTTGTGCATCAGGCAGAACACGTGGCCGAGCCGCAGCGTGTGGATCATGTCCTCCATGCGGTCGCGCACGGTGTCGGGTCCGCCGGCGATCACGTAGCCGCCGTCGACGAGGTCCTTCCACGTCAGGCGAGTCCACTTCTCGCGCTGCTCGGCGCGGAACTGGTCGAGCACGCCCGCCTTGATCGTCGAGACCGTGCGGTACCCGGCCGGGTCGGAGAAGCCCGGGTACACGTGGAGGCACCGGTTGAAGAAGTAGAGGATGTGCTCGGCGTAGAGCTTCTCGGCCTCTGCGTCGGTGTCGGCCACCGCGATGATCTGCGCGAACGCCGCCCGGTACGGGGAGTCGTCCTTGTCGCGCTCGCGCGACACGCTCCCAATAGCCGTCGAGCAGCTTCTTGCCGGCGAGGTAGCCGCCGAAGCTGAGGTAGGAGTAGTTGTAGTCGTTGTCGAGGCAGAAGTCCCACGTCTCGATCGACCCGCCGCCCGGGATGTAGATCGGCGGATGCGGTTGCTGGATCGGCCGCGGCCACACGTTCACATAGCGCAGCTGCGTGTACTTGCCGTTGAACGCGAACGGCTCAGGCTCTGCCCACGCCTTCATGATGAGCTCGTGCGCTTCGCGGTACTTGTCGCGGGTGAGCGCCGGGATCTGCCCGTAGCAGAAGTTCGTGTCCATCGGCGTGCCGACCGGGAAGCCAGCGACGAGGCGACCACCGCTGATGCAGTCGAGCATCGCGAACTCCTCCGCCACACGGATCGGAGGGTTGTACAGCGCGATCGAATTGCCGATCACGCAGATGGCCGCGCGACTCGTGCGCCGCGCAAGGCCCGCCGCGATGATGTTCGGGCTCGGCATGATGCCGTAGCCGTTCTGGTGGTGCTCGTTGACCCCGATGCCGTCGAAGCCGACGGACTCCGCGTACTCGAGCTGATCCATGTACTCGTTGTAGACACGGTTCGCGACCTTCGGGTCGAACAGCCGACTCGGGATGTCGACCCAGACCGAGCGTTCGGTGTCCTTGAAGTCATCCGGCAGCAGGGGCCACGGCATGAGGTTGAACCAAGTGAACTTCACGGGTTGCACCGTACAACTGCCCGCGGCGAGGCTACCGAGATCGACATCCCTGATCAGACCGGCAGGCTCGCCGTCGTCACCGGAGCGAACAGCGGCATCGGGCTCGAGGCCGCGCGTCGCCTCGCGATGGCAGGAGCCGAGGTCGTCCTCGCCGTGCGCACGATCGCGAAGGGCGCGAGCGCGGCGGCCGACATCAAGGGGACGGCTCCCGACGCAACCGTGAGCGTGCGCGCGCTCGATCTGGCGAGCCTCGCGTCTGTGGAGGAGTTCGCCAGTGCGATGACCGCAGAGGGCCGACCGATCGACCTCCTCGTCAACAACGCGGGCGTGATGGCGGTGCCGAAGCGACACCTGACGAGTGACGGGTTCGAGCTGCAGCTCGGCACCAACCACCTCGGACACTTCGCGCTGACGGGACGCCTGCTCCCACTTCTGCGTGCCGCAACCTCGCCGCGGGTCACGACGATCAGCAGCATCGCCCACCGCATGGGCTCGATTCACTTCGACAACCTGCAGCTCGAGCACGGCTACCACGCGTGGACCGCGTACTCACAGTCGAAGCTGGCGAACCTCTTGTTCGCTCAGGAGCTCCAGCGGCTGAGCGAAGCGAACGGCTGGGGGATCCTCAGCGATGCGGCACATCCCGGCTCGACACGGACGAACCTGCAGACCAGCGGCCCGACCCTCGGCGGAGAGAGCAACCTGCGCAGCACCCTGATCGAGCTGCCCATGCGACTTCCCGGTGTGGCACAGGACGCGGCGCAGGGTGCATTGCCCACTCTCTACGCAGCAACGAGCCTGGACGCGGTCGGCGACGGCTACTACGGGCCTTCTGGCTTCCTCGAGATGACCGGCAGTGGAGCGACGCCGGCAAGACGGTCGAAGCACTCTCGCGACCCTGCCGCTGCGGCCCGCCTCTGGGCGATGTCCGAGGCGCTCACCGGCGTCACGTATCCGTCGAGCGCGGCGGCCTGATGGCACAGAACGTGCTCGGCGGCGAGCTCGAGCCATGCTCCCTCGACCCGCTCACCGGCTTCTACCGCAATGGCTGCTGCGACACCGGCGGTGACGATCTCGGCGTGCACGTCGTGTGCGTGCGCGTCACCGAGGAGTTCCTGGCCTTCAGCAAGGCCGCGGGCAACGACCTCTCGACGCCACAGCCCGCGTTCGGGTTCGCGGGATTGCAGCCCGACGACCAATGGTGCCTGTGCGCGGATCGCTGGGTCGAGGCGTTCGATGCGGGCGCCGCTCCCCGGGTCGTGCTGTCGGCCACGCATGCCCGCGCGCTCGAGTGGATCACGCTCGACGAGCTGCGCGCCAACGAAGCGCTCCCCTGACGAGGGCGAAGGCGACCACTGCGATGACGACGACGCCGCTGCCGGCCGCGAGTACGCGCACCCTGGGCTCCTGGACGTGCCTCCGCTAGTCGTTTCTCCGTGCCCCGACACCGCGCACCCCAAGCACCAAAGGGATCGTGTCACACGGCTCGCCCTCGTGCTGTGTGATGCTCGTCATGTGGAGGCCGCGCCCGCGCATCCGAAGTCGCCGAGGCGCTACGAGCGTGGCTGATCGACCGTACGGCGCGCGCGTGTACGACGTCGAGCCGCCGCATTCCGACGACAGGGGCCGCGCGACCCTGATCCACCTCGTGCGCTTCGCGGGCCCCAACCTCCCGAGCGAGTGGACCGAACCGCTCGTGGTGCGCATCCACCGATCAGCGCGCGAAGCAGACGCAAGCGCCCGCGAGGCAGCGATCCAAGACTGGTGCGTCGAGCGCGGATACCCCGCGCCCCGCATCCTCGCGCTCTTCGCTCCCGGCGAGCTGCTCGCGCTGCCCGTCCAGATCATGGAGCGAGCGCGGGGCGTCGCGATGCTCGACGCCGTGAAGCACGCACCGTGGAAGGCCGCGCAGATGATCGACCGGCTGGCAGCTCTTCAGCGTCGACTGCACGAGCTCTCCGTCGACGCGTGGCCAGAAGGCGGAGCACCTCACCTCGCAACACGTCGCTTGGGTCTGGTCCGGCGAGTCGTCGCGACCACCCACGACACCGAGCTCACCAATGCACTCGACCGCGTCGAACCGCTGCTCCCGTCGCTCGAGACGGGACCAGTCGTCCCATGCCATGGCGACTTCCACCCGCTGAACGTGCTCGTCGCCGATCGAGAGGCGACGGTCATCGATTGGACGGACTCTGCTCTTGGCGATCGCCATGGTGACGTCGCGCGCACCGCCTGGCTGCTGCGCACCGGGGGCGGAACACCCGACCTTCATGGCGTGAAGCGCTCCGCCATGTCCATCGCTCTGACTCGGCTCGCGAATCGATATCTCCATGCCCAGCAGCGCGCGCAGCCGCTCGATCCGGTCCGTGTCCGTCAGTGGGAGGCACTGCACATCCTCCACGCGTGGGCCAGCACGACAGAGTCGGAGGACGGGTCAGTCTTGCTGCCCGCGCTCAAGGCGAGCTTCGCGGCGGCGATCGCCTGAACTGCGACCGTGGGGCGAACACGCAGTTGCGGCCTACCTTTAGGGTGCCCGGGGTGGGGCCGCTGACCGACGACGAGCGCTACTCCTTCGACCTGCAGGGCTTCCTCGTGCGTCGCGGGGTGCTCGCCCCGGGCGAGCTGGCCGCGCTCCACGAGGCGATCGACGGCCTCGGGCTCGCGTCACCCGGCGAGACGATCCAGAGCCAGCGGTTCGGCGGCCACCTCCCGCGAGCCGCGGCATTTCAGCGCCTCATCGATCACCCGGCGATCTTCGACATGGTGGTCGAGCTGTGTGGTGTGCACGTCCGCCTCGACCATGCCTACGGCATCGTCATGGCGCCGGGCACCAGCGGCCTGGGGTTGCACGGCGGCGCCACCCCCTTCGATCCCGCGCAGTACTACCTGGTGCGAGACCGCAAGATCCGCTGCGGCCTGGTCGCGGTCCAATGGGCGCTCGTCGACCATCCCGCCGGAGGCGGCGGCTTCTGCGCCGTGCCGGGGAGCCACAAGGCGGGCTTCGCCCTGCCCGCGCAGCCTGACCACGCGCTCGCGGTGGAGGTTCCCCTGGCCGCCGGCGACCTCGTGGTGTTCACCGAGGCACTTACCCACGGCACGCTGACCTGGCAGGGCCCGGAGATTCGGCGCACGCTGCTCTACAAGTACTCCCCGGGCAGCTCGACGTGGGCGGAGGACCAGCGGTGGCCGGCGGCACTGCTCGAGCAGCTCACCGAACGGCAACGGCTGCTGCTGCAACCACCGTCGGTCGCCTACCACCAACCGGTCATCTGACCCGCGGTCACGAGCATGCGCGGTACCTCTGGCTCCGACTCCGTACCCTCACGTCATGCGTCGCGTGATGGCTGCTGTGCTGCTCGTGCTCCTGACGTGCGCGGGCTGCAAGACGACCGGCGCCACGCAGCAGGAAGACAAGACGCAGCAGCGATTCGACTGCACGGCCGCGAACCTCGCGGGCGCGGGGAGCGGCACCACGATCAAGTGCTGAGCGGAGCACCCGTGAGTAGCGTCGCCCCATGAAGTACGGCATCGCCTTCGTCAACACCATGCAGTGGACCAAGGGTCCGGGCGCGATCGAGCTCGCCCGCGCTGCCGATGATGCGGGGTTCGAGTCGCTGTGGACCGTCGAGCACGTCGTCTACCCCGACGACTACAGCTCGCCCTATCCGTACAGCCCCGACGGCAAGATGCCCGCGCAGGCGTCGACGCCGATCCCCGATCCGCTCATCTGGCTCGCGTTCGTCGCCTCGGTGACGACGTCGATCCGGTTGGCGACCGGCATCTTGATCCTTCCGCAGCGCAACCCGGTGGTCCTCGCCAAGGAGCTCGCGACGCTCGACGAGCTGTCGGGCGGACGCGTCGAGCTCGGCATCGGCGTCGGCTGGCTCCGCGAGGAGTTCGACGCGCTCGGCATCCCTTGGGAGCGCCGCGGCGCACGCACCGACGAGTACGTCGCCGCCATGCGCGCGCTCTGGGCATCCGACGGCGCGAGCTTCGAGGGCGACTTCGCTTCGTTCACCCGGGTCTCATCGAACCCGAAGCCACCACAGGGGCAGATCCCGATCGTGATCGGCGGCCACTCACGCGTCGCTGCCGAACGCGCCGGCCGGCTCGGCGACGGTTTCTTCCCCGGCAAGGGCTCCCCCGCCGAGCTGCGCGACATGATCGACATCGTGCGCCAGACCGCCGCCGCGCACGACCGCGACCCCGAGGCGATCATCCGTCACCGCCGGGAGCGCGGCGATCTTCGGTGACGACCCGGTGGGCGCGGCCCAGGAGCTCGCCGACCTCGGGGTCGGCCGGGTCATCGTGCCGGCGTTCCTGCTCCGCAAGCCCTCCGAGCGCGACGCCATGGAGGCGTTCGCCGAACGAGTCATCAGGCCGACCGCGTCGATCGGCTGACGCCATTGCCGGGCCGAAACTGGTGTCTGTAGTCTGCAAGCATCTCGACAAGGGGGAACACAGATGTCGGACAAGCCTTCCTACCTCGGCCTTCTGAACGCTGTCGCGAACGGTGAGAGCCAAGCCGAGTGCTACCTGAACGCGTGGGCCGCAGTCACGCCCGACGACGGAGTGCGGCAGGTGATCTCGACCGTCGCCCTTCGTGAGGGCGAGCACGGCAAGGCATTCGCGAAGCGGCTCTGTGAGCTCGGCTACACGGTGCTCCCGCGGGAAGATCCCAAGCTCGACGACAAGATGGCCATCGCCGGGTCGAAGTCGCTGACCGACCGCGAGAAGTTCGAGAAGCTCGGATTCTCCCGCGCTCGCGACGAGTCCGCCCCTGACATCTTCTCGAAGTTCTTCGACGACAAGTCGATCGACATCCAGACCGGGGCATTGCTCGGTCGCTACATCGCAGAAGAGCGCGACAGCGATCGGCTCCTGCACGGGTGCTACGACCAGCTGTGTGCCGCCGAGAACGGCCACACGGTGACCAACGGCGACGCCGACCTCGGGGCACAGCTCGCCCGCATCGAGGATCTGCTCGAGAAGCTGGTCTCCAAGAAGCGCTAACGCGTGGCGCTCAGGCGAGCGCCCTGATCTCGTCGTTGGCATCGCGCAGCCGCGACGAGAGATCACGCGCAAGGTTTGCGAAGAGCACCGATCGCACCTGGGGCACGCGTGCTTCCAGCGCGGTCAAGCTCGCTTCGGTGAGCCGCTTCACCACCACCGTTGTGTCGGCCACGATCGTGGTGGAGCGCGGTCGCCCGTCGATGAACGCCATCTCGCCGAACGTCGAGCCGACCCCCAGCGTTGCGACACGCTGGCGGTCGTCGCCGTTGCAGATCCACACGCTCAACGACCCGGCCACGACTGAGTAGATGCCGTCGGCGGGGTCCCCCTGCGCGAAGACCTCGCGCCCGGGCTCGATCGTGCACACCTCGGCGATCTCGTCGACGGCCAGGCGAGCATCGGCGTCGAGACCGGCGAAGAGCTGCTGCGCGGCGAACTCACCTGAGTCGGCCGCCGTCTCCACCTCGTCCATGTCTCGCATGAGCGAGTCCTCGCACCACTCGAGCGCTTCGTCGAGGCTGCCGAACATCGCCTCGGTCTGCGCTCCGGGAAGTGCGGACGCGATCATCTCGACGCCCTGCGCCGCCGCGAGGTCTCGCAGCGCGGCGAGCACCTCTCGCGCCGGCGTCGACGGTCGTGACGCGCCGGCCGTCGAGGATCACGTAGTCGAGGTCGGGCAAGATCTCGCAGACGGCCCGAGAAACGACCTCGGCCGACGCGAAGAACAGCTCTCCCTGCAGCTCCGCGACACCGATGCGCGAGCCGTGAGCTCGAAGCCACGCCATGGTCGGCGTCGGCCGGCGGCGTTTCGAGTGAACGACGTCGCCGCGAAACTCCCGCCGCACCGCGTTGAGCCCTGCCTCGTGTGACTGGTGCAGCTGGAGACGGAACCGACCAGCGAGCTCCTCGCACGCGGCGATCCCCCTCACGCTGTTGCCCCGGCGATCGATCGGTGGAGAGAAGACCGCGAACCCCGCCTGTCCGGGAGCGACCGCGAGGATGCCGCCCGACACCCCGCTCTTTGCGGGGAGCCCGACGCGGTACATCCACTCGCCCGAGAAGTCGTACATGCCGCACGTCGTCATCACGCTGAGCACCCTGACCGCGGTGGCCTCGCTCAACGCCCGCTCGCCGGTCACCGGATTGACTCCGCCATTCGCGAGCGTCGCCGCCATCACCGCGAGGTCTTCGGCGGTCACAAGGATCGAGCACTGGCGGAAGTACAGGTCGAGCACATCCTCCACGTCGGTCGGCAGCATGTCGAACGCACGCATGAAGTACGCGATCGCCCGGTTGCGATCACCCGTGGCCTGTTCGGACGCGAAGGTGCGCTCGTGCACCACGAGTGGATGCCCGACGAACCGTTCGAAGCCCTCCCTGAGGTACGTCCACTTCTCCGCGCGGTCGCTGCCCGGCACCATGCTCGTAGCGACGATGGCGCCCGCGTTCACCATCGGGTTGTGGGCGCGTCGTGATTCCTCCTCGACGGCGATGGAGTTGAACGGGTCGCCAGTCGGCTCGACGCCGACGCGTCGAGCGACGGCTTCCGGGCCGTGCGCGTCGACGACCAACCCGAAGACGAAGGGCTTCGAGACCGACTGGATCGTGAAGGCGCGGTCGGAATCTCCCGACGAGTAGCTGTGGCCGTCCATCGTGATGAGCGCCATCCCGAACCATCGCGGGTCGGCCTCGGCGAGGACCGGGATGTACGTCGCGGGGAGGCCATCGTCGATCGCGGCCACGCGCTCGGTCATGGACGCAAGCACCCGAGCCAGGGGGAGGTCCGCCACAGTGTGCAGATCCTGCCTCACCGAGATTTCGCTCTCTTGAACGCCATCTGGCACTCATCTTGCATGCTGTGCGGATGACAGCACCTGGCCCGGCATGCGGGCTCTGCGCGTTCGGCGAGAACCCGGGCACGGTGTTCACGTTCGACTCGTCAGCGGTCATCGCGTCCGCCGCCGAGCCGGTCACCACGGTGCGCGTCGTGTCCCGTCATCACGTGCGAGAGCCGTTCGAGCTGCTCGGGCTCGACCGCAGGCGCTTCTGGGAGGAGGCGCTCCTCGCCGCTCGCGCCCTGCGAGAGATCACTGGCGCACCGCGCATCTCCTACGAGATCTCGGGTGGTTCAACGACACACGTGGAGCTCCACCTCCGCGCCGAGGAGCCCGATCCATCCCGATCGGCCACTCGGGCCGAGCTCGCATCGACGATGCAACGCCTCGCGGACCCGCAGATCGCGCACTCCGTCGTCAGCGACGTCCCCGCGGTCTACGACGAGATGTCGGAGTGGTGGGACGAGCACGCTGAGGATGGCTTCTACAACGCGGCACTACGACCGTCCCGCGGTGCTCGACCTGTGCGGAGATGTCGGCGGGTTGCGGCTCGCCGACATCGGATGCGGGTCGGGTCTCTACCTCACCGAGCTCATCGGGCGGGGGGCCGATGTCGTCGGCGTCGACGGGAGCGCAGAGCAGCTCGGACGTGCCCGCGCCCGCGTGGGCGGCGACGTCGAGCTCGTCGAGCACGACCTCGAACGTCCGCTGACGATGTTCGACGACGAGTCGTTCGACGGCGCCGTGATGCCGCTCGTGTACCACCACATCGACAACCGGGTGGGCCTGCTGTCGGAGATCCGCCGCGTGCTCCGCCCCGGCGGGTGGCTGGTGCTGTCGACGAGCCACCCGACGTCCGACTGGCTGCAGTCGGGAGGCAGCTACTTCGCCGTCGAGCGCGTCGACGCGTTCTTCGACGGGCTCGGCGGAATGTGGCGGGTGCCGTTCTGGCGGGTCCCCATGGGCGTCCTGCTCGACGAGGTGCTGGGCTCAGGACTCGTGCTCGACCGGCTGGTCGAACCGGTCCCACCCCCCGACCGGGCGGCGGTCAGCCCCCGCATGTACCGACGGCTGAACCTCGAGCCTGCCTTCGTCGCGCTCCGAGCCCGCCGACCTGCTTAGGTCGCCCGAGGCCCCTTTGGTACCTTGCCCATGGTGTCGGGGGGTCGGGGGGTTCGGTTGCGCGCGATCGTCGCGTCGGGCCTTGCGTTGACCGCGTTCGCCCTCACGTCGTGCGGCGGCGGCAGCAAGACCGCCGGCGACAACATCATCGAAGCGGGCCAGGTCAACATCCAGCTGCCCGACGGCTACACGCTGACCAAACCTGGCGAGCAAGTGGCTGCGCCGCCGTCGAGCGGGGCGGCCGCGGGAGGGCAAGTCGGCGCCCCGGTCGGCGAGGTGGCGTCCGGCGCCGCGTCGGGAGCCGCGACGACCGCCGCGCCGAGCGACACGATCCCCCTCGCGAGCAAGATCCGGTCACCAAGTTCTTCACCGCCTTCGGCACGTTCCGGTCCTGCCTGAAGAACCAGGGCCTCTCGTTCATCGGAGTGCCCGACGCGAACAAGCCAGACTCGCCGACGAACGACCCCGCCTACATCAAGGGCCTCCAGACCTGTGCCGCGGAGAGCAACATCATCCAGGCCTTGCAGGAGATGCAGACCGCCCAGAACGACCTGACGCCCGACCAGATCGAGGCGCAGAACAAGCAGTACCTCGCATGGCGCGACTGCATGATCGGTCACGGGTGGAAGGTGCCTGAGCCGAAGCCGGACTCGAAGGGCCGTCTCCTTTCGTTCGGGACTGACAGCAGCGGACCACAGATCGAGCCCCCTGCCGGGCAGACGGGTGACATGTTCGACAGCAGCGACTTCGCGGACTGCGCGAAGCAATCACAGGCGGACACCGGAGCGTCGGGCGGCGGATGAGCTCATCGAGGAAGAAATGGATCGGCGCGGCTCTCGCTGTCGCGCTCGTGGTCGTGGGTGCGGTCGTCTTCACCTCACGCGACAAGGGCAGCGCATCCGACAAGGACCTGGTCATCACCGCGGCCGTGAAGCGCCAGACGCTGCAGGACAAGGTCACGCTCAGCGGCACGCTCGGCCGGGTCGAGCAGCGCAAGGTCAACGCCCCTGCCGAGGGGCGCATCAGCCGCACCTATCTGGACGACGGCGCCGACGTGCAACCCGGCCAGGCGATCCTCGCGATCGACGGTCGCGACGCCGTGGCCGAACCAGGCGACTTTCCCTTCTACCGGCCGCTCGACGTGGGCGCGCAAGGCCCCGACGTGAAGCAGCTCGAGCAGATCCTCTCCACGGCGGGATACAACCCCGGCCCGATCGACGAGCTCTACACCGAACAGACTCGGTTCGCGCTCGCGCAGTGGCAGGCCGACCACAGCTATCCCGGTGCGAGCGCGCGCACGGCCAAGACCGTCACCGTGAGCCTGCAGCCGAACGGCAACGGCTACAAGATCGGCGCGCAGAACACCGCCGCGGTCACGATCGGCCCGGACCTCGGCACGCCGTCGGGTCCGGTCGGACGCTCCCGTCCCCGCCAGACCGGCGGCGGGCTTCCCCGCCTCTCGATCCGAGCCCTCAGCCAGAAGACGCAGGAGGGCGCGCCCGCGCAGTTCATCGTCGAGGTCGACCGGGACACCACGCAACCCATCGACTTCACCGTGAACCTCACTGGCACGGCGTCCGAGGCCGACGTCGTCGCGCCGACGGGCAAGATCACGATCCCCGCCGGTGCCAGGCAGGTGCCGCTCAGCATCCCGACGATCGCCGACGGTGTCGCCGAGGGCGACGAGGATCTCACCGTCAATGTCGTCGACGGTGACACCTATGACCTTGGCGACTCCCCCGCCGCGACGACCTTGATCACCTCACCGAACGACCTCCCCGAGATCACGATGACGGCTGGCGGCACGGTCGTCGAAGGGGGAAAGTTCACGCTCGCGGTGAGCGGCGGCAACGCGGGTGGCGACGTGCAGGTCGCGCTGCAGATCAGCGGCACCGCAACGTCGGGAATCGACTACAACCCGATCACGCCAGTCGTCACGCTGAACAGTGCGTCGAGCGCCACATTCGACGTGCAGACACTCACCGACTCGATCATCGAGCCCGACGAAACGATCATCGTGAGCATCGCGCAGTCCCCCAATTACAAGGTGGGGAAGATCTCGACCGCGGTCATCACCATCCAAGGCGCCACGGGTGATGCGGCCAAGCCGATGCTCACGCTGTCGCCGCTGACGACGAGCGTGACCGAAGGAAGCCCGATCAATTTCAGCCTCAGCGCGAACAGCGCGGTCGCCGCCGACGTCGAGCTGGTCTTGCAGTTCAGTGGCACCGCATCCGACGGCATCGATTACCTGCGTCCGGCGGGCCGCCTCGTGCTTCCGGCCGGCCAGTCGTCGATGCAGATATCGGTGCCCACCGTGCAGGACGACCTCGTCGAACCCGATGAGGTCGTCTCGGTCGCGCTCGCGCCCAGCAACACATACACCGTCGGCAACCCGTCGGGCGGCACCGTCACGATCCAGTCGGACGACTTGCCCGAGCTGCAGCTCGTCGGCGGCACCGTGCGCGTGCTCGGCGGGTCTGCGTCACGACTCGCGATCGTCGCCGACCAGGCACCTTCGCAGGACACCACGGTGAACTACTCGGTGCAGGGCAGCGCACAGCCGGGCCAGGACTTCCAACCGCTCGTGGGCACGGTCGTGCTCCACAAGGGACAGACCGCGGCGGGCATCGCGGTGCTCACGGTCAACGAGGACGTCACGTTCCAGCCGACCGACATGATCGTCGGAACGTGGCCCACCCGGCTCGGCCAGATGATCGTGGACGAAGGGCAGTTCGTGCCATCGGGCACCGCGCTGTTCTCACTCACCGACTCGGGCTTCACCGTGACCTTGAAGGCCACCGCATCGGACCGCACGAAGCTGCAGGTCGCACAGCAGGTCACGGCGACGCTCGTGGGCGGCACTGAGACGGCGCAGGGAACGATCTCGCAGCTCGACGAGAACGCGACGGTCAACGCGGACACCGGTGAGCAGACCTACGAGGGCAAGGTCGAGCTGCAAGGCGATCTCGGCGCAGCAGACGGCGCGCTCGTCACGCTCGACGTGGTGATCCAGGAGAAGACCGACGTGCTCACGGTGCCGATCGCGGCCGTGAAGCAGAACGGCCAGGGCGAGGACGTCGTGCGCGTCATCGACCTCGACCATGGCGGAAAGGTCACCGAGACGCCTGTCACGACCGGCCTGAGCGAAGGCAGCTTCATCGAAGTCACTCAGGGCCTGAAGGGCGACGAGGTCGTGATCGTCGAAGTCGACACGCCCAAGCCGTGATCTGATGACGGCTCCCTGATGACCGCGCTCCTGGAGCTCGAGGGTGTCACACGTACCTACGGCGTCGAGGTGTTGGTGCACGCGTTGCGCGACGTGTCGCTCACGATCTCAGCGGGCGACTACGTCTCGATCGTCGGTCCCTCAGGGTCGGGCAAGTCGACGATGCTCGGCCTGCTCGGGTGCCTCGACCTCCCGAGCGAGGGAGTCATCCGGGTCGGCGGCGTCGACGTCACAACGCTCGACGACGCGAACCGCTCGAAGCTGCGCGGGCAGTCGATCGGCTTCGTGTTCCAACAGTTCCACCTCATCCCTCATCTGACCGCCCTCGGAAACGTCGAGACCGCCCTCCTCTACCGTGACATCCGCCCGTCGGTGAGACGGGACCGCGCTCTGCAGGCGCTGGAGCGCGTCGGGCTCGGCCCGCGCTCGCACCATCGTCCCGTGCAGATGTCGGGTGGCGAGCAGCAGCGCGTCGCGATCGCACGCGCGATCGTCACGGACCCGCTCATGGTGCTCGCCGACGAGCCCACCGGTGCGCTCGACTCGACGAACGCGGCGAACGTCATGGAGATCTTCCGCGACCTGCAGTCGCCGGAGCGCGCCGTCGTGATCGTCACGCACGATCCCGGCGTCGCTGCAACCGCGCACCGCAAGATCTCGATGCGGGACGGCCAGATCGTCGGGGACGAGTCGTGAGCGGGTTCAGAGACCTGCTGGGCGTCGCCTGGGCCGGTCTCACCGCCCGCGTCATCCGCACGTTCCTCATCATGTTGGGGCCGATCGTCGGCGTCGCCGCGATGGTCGGTGCGGTTGGCCTGACCGAGAGCGCCAAGGGTGACCTCAAGGAGAAGCTGTCTCAGCTCGGCACCAGCTTGATCGTCGCGAAGGCGGGCGGCGCGTTCGGGGAGCAGAACCCCACGCTCCCCGACGACGTCGTCGACCGAGTGCAACGCGTGGGATCGGTCACCGGCGCGTCGGCGGTGGCCGAGATCAACGGCGTGGTGTCGATCCCGTACCAAGGCGCGGCCGACTACTTCCAGGCGTTCCCGGTCCCTGTGCTCGCCGCCGACGTGAACCTCCCTCGCGTGCTGCAGGTGCCAGTGGTCGAGGGCCGCTGGTTCGGCCAGGCTGACCTCGGCGCCAAGATCCACGCGGCCGTCATCGGCAAGCAGCTCGCACGGCAGTACGGCTACCTGCCTGGCGAAGTGCGCACGATTCGGTTGAACGGGCTCGACTACGGGGTCGTCGGGGTGCTCGGTGACGTCGACCTCGACCCGGGACTGAGCAACGCGGTCTTCATCACGCTCGACTCGGCCAAGGCCGACTTCGGAGCGAAGGGCGACCCGACGAAGGTGTACATCCGCAGCGAGGACGGCAAGACACCGCAGACCGCCGTGTTGATCCCCACGGCGATCGCTCTCGGCGGCACCGACGAGGTCGCCGTCGACGTCCCGAGCGACGCGTTGAAGGCAAGCGCTCAGGCAGACAAGACGTTGCAGCAGACCGCACTGTTCGCAGGTCTGCTCGCCCTCGCGGTCGGCGGCCTCGGCATCGCGAACGTGATGTCGATCTCTGTGATCCAGCGGTCATCTGAGATCGGCATTCGCCGCGCGTTGGGACACACACGCAGCACGATCGCATCGCAGTTCCTCCTCGAAGCGATCTTCGTCGGTCTGTTCGGCGGCCTCATCGGCGCCGCGCTCGGCGTTGCGATCGTGCGATTGATCTCGAAGCTCGCGGGCTGGGTGGTGGTCATCGACTATGGCCGCATGCCCCTGTGGATCGGACTCGCCGTCGCGGTTTCGGTGGTCGCAGGTCTCTACCCCTCGGTGAAGGCAGCGCGACTCGAGCCTCTGGAGACACTGCGTCTCGGCTGACGGAACAAACGTCGGCAATCGGTGGTGTCGTCACCGTCACTTTCTTGAAGAGCGCAAGCATTGCCACGTACTCTCGCAATCGGTGCCTCCATCGCACCCACCACACCGGGGGCTCCGCAGTGGGTCGCCGCTCACCCCACCCCAACGGGCGGCGACCCACGAACCCGGTGTGCTTTGCTGCAGCGATGGACGCGCTCACCGCGATCGCCCTTCGACGTTCGACCGGCAAGCTGATCGCGCCCGCGCCAACGGCCGAACAGCTGTCGATGTTGCTCGATGCCGCCGCCAGCGCGCCTGATCACGGATCGCTGAGACCCTGGCGGTTCTTCGTCCTCGAGGGCGACGCAAAGGACGACTTCGGAGCCGTGCTCGCCGACGCGTATGTCGAGCGGTGTCGGGCAGAAGGTGTCGACCCGATCCCGGCGAAGCTCGAAAAGGAGCGCACGAAGCTCGGCCGCGCGCCCATGGTGATCGTGGTCGCCGTCGAGCCTCTGCCCGGCGCGATCCCCACCATCGAGCAAGTGAGCGCCGGAGCGTCCGCGGTGCAGAACCTGTTGCTCGCGGCCACCGCGCTCGGCATCGGCTCGATGTGGCGCACGGGTGAGCCTTGCTATGACCCGAGGGTGCGCAGCGCTCTTGCGCTCTCCGAGACGGCGTTGATCCTCGCCTTCGTTTACCTCGGCTCGGCCTCGGATGACTCGCTGACTCAACCCCGCCCTGCGCGCACTGCCGAAGGCGTGGTCCGCGTCAGTCGAGGTGCGCGACCTCGTTGAACGTACGCAGCACCGGGCCGCGCCGACCGATCACGATCCGGGTGATCGACGCGGGGTCGAGATGGGTGCGCCACGCGAGCTCAGGCCCGACTCCGAGCGCCCACGCGACCGCCGCTTTGATCGGCGAGACGTGGCTCACGACGACGACCGTCACCTCCCGGGCTTCCTCGCAGAGGTCGTCACACGCCGCGTGCACTCGCCGCGTGAGGGCAGAGTTCGACTCTCCCCCGGGGGGCGCGAAGTCCGGGTCGGCCCGCCATTGCTCCCATACCGCCTCGGGCACGTCAGTCGCGGGCACCCCGTCGAACTCGCCGTAATCGAGCTCGGTCCAACGCTCGTCCACTTCGACCGGCAGCCCGAATCCCTCTGCGGTCTCACACGCGCGACGCAACGGGCTCGACACCACTCTGGTCACGGGCCCTACGGCGCGCACCACCCGACCCGCCTGTTCGATGCCGAGCAGATCGAGCGGAGGATCGTGACGACCGAGCAGCAGGCCCGCGGCGTTCGCGGCGGTGCGGCCGTGGCGCACGACGACGAGCACGGGTCAGTGACGAACCACGATGCGACCACACGGCTCGCAGTACACGATCGCGTCGGGTGGCTCACGCCGGATTCGCTCGCACTCCATCGCCGCGAGCGTCGTGTGGCATCCGGTGCACGTCGTGCCGATGAGCTCGCTGACGGCAACGCCGTCCATGCGCGAGCGCAGACGGTCGTATTCCGCGAGCACCTGAGCGGTGAGGGCCGATGCCTCCGACGCACGCTGCGATTCGACCGAGGCGACCTCTCCGACGATCTCGGCCTCGGCCGCGTCGACCCGCTCCTTTGCCACGGCCCGACGAGACTGCAGGTCTTCCTGCTGCTCCTCCAGGCCGGTCAGCTGCACGGCGACAGGTTCAGCGAGCTCCATGATCTCGAGGAGCTCGTCTTCGAGCGACCGCTGCCGCCGCTTGGACGCGTCCGCCTCCTCCATCAATGCCTGCAGCTCGCGGTGGATCGTGCCAGCGGACAGCTTGCGATCGATCTCGGCACGCTTGCCTTCGATTGATGCGACTTCGTCCTCGAGCCGGCGCTGGCTTCGCGACAGGTCCGTCTGCCGGATGGAGAGCTTCTCGGCATCGCCGCGCAGATCGGAGAGTGCCGCGTCGAGTGCCTCCATGTCCTTGCGCTCGGGGAGATGGGTGTGGCGGTGGTGCAGCTGATCGAGGTGGGTGTCACTGCGCTGAAGAGCGAGAAGGTCATCCTGAAGGGTCACGGCGCCACCGTCGTCGGGGGACCGGCGCTTTGCGGGCCGAGCACCGGGAATTGCACCGTGATCGAGGGATCGTCTCCGGCGCCGGTCGGCTCCTGCGCGGCGTTGCCCGTGTCAGGCGGAGCCGTCGTCGGCCCACCGCTCTGCTGGACGACGTTGAAGCGGCCACAGCTCATCACGACGTAGTTCGTCGGCACGGACGGCACCGGTCGGTTGCGGGGAAGCGTCGTCGTGGTGAGCGCGGCGTCGATCGTCGTGGTGGTGGTCGATGAGGTCGTCGTCGTGCGGCGGGGCTTGACGTCCCCGCTCGTCGAGGTGGTGCCGCCGCCGAAGACGACGCTCGTCGGCGGGTCGTATCCACACTCGACGTAGGGGAGGTACAACCGCGCCGGACGGCGGTCGGACAGCTCAGGCGGATCGCCGAACTGCACTACCGGTTGGCCCTCGAGCGCCTTCGCCATGAACTCGTGCCACACCTTGGCAGGATACGAACCACCGGTCACATTGATGCCGCCGACGTTGCGCATCGGTATTCGGCCCTCAGGAGAGCCCATCCACACAGCAGTCACCAGCTGTGGGGTATAGCCGACGAACCACGCGTCCGCGTTGTCCTGCGACGTGCCGGTCTTGCCAGCGACCGGACGATCGGCAAGAGCGGCGCGTTTGCCCGTGCCGCTCTTCACGACACCTTGCAGCATCTGCGTCGCAAGATGAGCGACGCCAGGATCGACGGCCTGTTCCGCCTGCGAGTCATCGTGCTGGACGATGACGTTGCCGGTGCTGTCCAAGATCTTGTCCACGTAGTACGCAGGATGCCGGCCTCCATCAGCAGCCAGGACGCCGTACGCCGACGCCATCTCCAGAGGCGAGATCTCCTCGGAGCCGATGCTCATCGAGGGGAGCGCGTCGAGCTTCGACGTGATCCCCATCCGCCGAGCGGTGTCGATCACGCGGTCGAGACCCACGATGAGCCCGAGTCGCACGAACGCGCAGTTGATCGACAGGGCGATCATCTTCGAGATCGGCCCGACGCCGGCGCCCTCGCTCGAGATCACGTAGTCGGGCTGGCCACCGGGGAGCGGGAAGCGACATGGGCTGGTGCCGTCGATGATGTCAGTGGGCCGCACGCCCGCCTCTAGCGCGGCCACGAGCACGAATGTCTTGAAGGACGAGCCCGGTTGCCGAATGCCCTGCGTCGCCAGGTTGAACTTCGCGTTCTCGAAGCCCGGGCCGCCGACCATCGCCTTCACGGCGCCGGTCTGAGGGTCGATCGCCACGAGAGCGACCGTGAACTTGCCGCCTGTGTCAGGCAGCTGGTCGTTGCGGGCCTGCAGCGCCTCTTGCTGCATCTTCGGGTCGAAGGTCGTGTAGATCTGCAAGCCGCCCTTGAAGACCGCGTTGTACCGCTCCTGCGCGGTGTCGCCGAGCCGCACGTCGTCAAGGAGCTGCTGCTTCACCTCTTCGACGAAGTAGTCCTCTGGCGGCGGCGCGCTCGCCGTCGTCTGGGGCGTGGTCGGGATCGGCGTTGCGTCGATGAGGTCGGCTTGGTCACGCGTCAGCTTCCCCACATCGACGAGACGGTTGAGTGCCACGCGACGTCGGTCGGTGGCGCGCACCGGGAAGCGGAATGGGTCATAGCCGACCGGGTTGCGGATCAGTCCGGCAAGGAACGCGGCTTGCGGGTAGCCGAGCTGACCGACATCCGTACCGAAGTAGAGCTCGGCAGCGGCCTGCACGCCGTACGCGCCGTTCCCGAAGTACACGGTGTTGAGGTAGCGCTCGAGGATCTCGTCCTTCGTCATCGTGCGTTCGAGGCGCACGGCGTAGATCGCCTCTTTGAGCTTGCGATTTGCATCGCGCTTCGGTGTGAGCAGGGCGTTCTTCACGACCTGCTGCGTGATGGTCGACCCGCCCTGCGTGACGCCGCCGGCGGAGACGTTGGCCAGCAGCGCCCGGATCAGGGACCGAGCGTTGACCCCGCGGTGGTGGTAGAACTCGGCGTCCTCGACCGCGAGCACGGTGTCGATCACCGGTTGCGGCACCAGGGCGAGCGCCACGGGCTTTCGGTTCTCCTCGGCCTTGAGCACCGCCATGACTGAGCCGTCCGCCGCGTACATCACCGACCGTTGCGCGAGCGGGTTCAGCTCGGGCAGGGACGCGGTCTCGACATGGGCGCTGACGAGGTTGGCCGCCTGCGGCAGGATCGCAGCAGTGAGACCTGCAGTGCCGACACCGGCCAGAACGATGACGGAGGTCAGTCGGAGAAGGGTGCCGGGGGCGCGCACAACCCCTCCAAACTACCCGCCGCCCTTGTCTGACTTGGGTCGCGCGTGCATGACCCGGCGATAACGTGCCCCGATGGGTCAGCATCACGGCTTCCGTTTCGGCATCCAGGCGTCGAGCCCGATGTCGGGGAAGGAGTGGAGCGAGCTCGCTCGTCAGACAGAAGACCTCGGCTACTCGACCCTGACGATGCCCGACCACTTCGGGAACCAGATGGCCCCGGTGCCCGCGCTCATGGCTGCGGCAGCGGTGACGACCACCCTGCGCATCGGTGCCCTCGTCTGGGACAACGACTACAAGCATCCTGTCGTGCTCGCGAAGGAGCTCGCCACGATTGACCTGCTCTCGGACGGCCGTCTCGAGGTCGGCATCGGAGCGGGATGGGAGCGAGCTGACTACGACTGGTCGGGCATCCCCTATGACCCTCCCGGCGTCCGCATCGATCGGCTGGAAGAAGGGCTCGCCGTCATCAAAGGCCATTTCGGGCCCGGTCCGTTCTCGTTCACCGGGCAGCACTACAGCGTCACCGGGCTCGATGGCCTCCCGAAGCCGGTGCAGTCGCGTGTGCCGATCCTGATCGGCGGCGGCGGCAAACGCGTGCTGTCGATCGCGGCTCGTGAGGCCGACATCGTGGGCATCAACGGCACCATGGCCGCGGGCGCGATCGGGCCTGAGGCGCTTGCGTCGATGACGCCCGACGCGGTCGACGAGAAGGTTGCGATCGTGAAGCTCGCCGCGGGCCCACGTTTCGACTCACTCGAGATGAACGTGCGTGCCTTCGTCGTGAGCGTGACCGACGACCGTGAGGGGCTGGCCGCACGCCTCGCCGGGGGCTTCGGCATGACCCCCGACGCCGCGCTGCGCACACCGTTCGCGCTGGTCGGCACCGTCGAGCAGATCATCGAGACGTTGCACGAACGGCGCGAACGCTGGGGTTTCTCCTACGTGATCGTGGGCACTGGCGACGTCGAGCCGTTCGCCCCGGTGGTTGCCGCACTCGCCGGCACGTGAACGACGCCCCTCGAGTCGCGTTCGCCGGCGCGGGCTGGATCGCAGCGGTGCACGGTCTCGCCGCGAAGCAGCTCGGCCTCCCGATCAGCAGCGTCGCCTCACGGCACCACGAGAAGGCGAGGGAGATGGCGGCCCGGATGGGCGCGATCGCTTGCCAGTACGACGAGCTGCCTGGCGACGCGGAGGTCGTCGTCGTCTGCAGCGCGCCGCAGTGCCATGCCGATCACGCGCTGCACGCCATCAGCCGCGGCGCCTCGGTCGTGATCGAGAAGCCGTTGTGCACGACGCTCGCCGCCGCCGACGCACTGGTTGTCGCGGACGAAGCCGGCGCTCGCATCGGATACGCAGAGAACCTCGCGTACGCACCGATCGTGCAGCAGTTCGTCGCCGAGGTCGAACAGCTCGGGGACCTCCGGCACCTCGAGGTGCGCACGGTGCAGAGCCGCCCGACATGGGGAGAATTCCTGACTGAGGATTGGGGCGGCGGCGCGCTCTTCGATCTCGGCGTACACCCCATCGCGATCGCGATGCTCGCGGCACGGTCGTCGGTCGTGTCGGTCTCTGCTCTGCTCGACGGAGCCGACGACCATCCCACCGACGAGCACGCCGAGGTCGTCCTGACCTTCGACCGAGGCTTCAAGGCGACCGTCGTGTCGAGCTGGCGCGGCGGTGAGGTGCCCGAGTGGAGCGCGCAGGCGGCGAGCGCGACAGGCGTCGTGCGAGCCGAGATGTTGCCGACGCCACTTCTCGAGCGCGACGGCGAAGGACTCGCCTTGCCTCCGATCACGGCACCGATCCCCCAGCTCGAGCAGTACGGCTACGTCGGCCAGCTCGAGGCCTTCCTGGCGGCGTTCGCCGGTGGCACGCCTCCGCTGATGGACGCCCGCTTCGGGCGCGCCGTGCTCGACATCGTCTGTGCCGCGTACGCATCCGCCGCCACGGGTGGCTCCGAGGTCGCGGTGCCGTTCACAGGGCCGCGCGATCGCACCCCTCTGCAGCTCTGGCGCGGCTGATCCTCGGCAGTGACGCATCGCCGCGTCGTCGTATCAGGACGAGTCCAGGGCGTGTGGTTCCGCGACAGCTGTCGCAACCAGGCGGAGATGCTCGGTGTCCGAGGCTGGGTCGCGAACCGAAGCGACGGATCGGTCGAGGCCGACATGGAAGGGACCCCCGAGGCCGTCGATGCGCTCATCGCGTGGATGCGGGTCGGGCCGCCCCGCGCCGTCGTGACGAAGGTCCAGGTCACGGAGACCCCGCATCCCGGCGACTGGGCAGGGTTCCGGGTACTGTCCCGACCTGCTCCCTGACCAGGAAGATCTCGTCTCGTGCCTGAACTTCCCGGATACCGGGTATGGCTGAGCAACCGGTGTTGCTGTTCCGTCGAACATGCATTCGGGCTCAGACCTGGGTTCGGAGTGGCGCACATGGCGTAAGCAGGGAAAGATGACACGAGGTAACCCCAACCGAGAGGTGTCCCACATGAAGAAGGTGTTCTCGGCGGCAGGCATTCTGGTCGCCGCCTTTATCCTCCTGAGCGTCCCGGTGAGCGCTCAGACTCCTGGCGACATCACTGCGACGATCACCGCCGCGCCCTCAGCACCGCCACCCGGCTCGAACGTGATCGTCAGCGCGGCTTTCACGTCTCCGAACCCCAGCGCCGCGGCGTCGGTGAGCATCTCGTACACCGGTGGGGGCGCACCCTCGCTCGTGTCGTTCACCGCGGGTCTGTCGTCCTGCGTGACCGCGAGCACCAGCGTCACTTGCACCTGGACGACGCCCGCTCCCAACGTCTCACCGCAGACGCTCGTGATCGAGGTCCCGGTCAGCGGTGGCACGGTCATCTTCAACGCCAACGCCGGAGCGATCGGCGGCACACTCGCCTCGAAGGCGCAGGCAAGCGTGACTGTCGGTCAGGCCACCACCACCACGGTGGCGGGCACGACGACCACAGTCGCTGCGACGACGACCGTCGCACCGCCTCCCACCGAGGCGGCGACGACCGTCGCACCGACGACGACGGCGGCCGGCACGCTTCCCGCGACCGGTAGCTCGACTCAGGCCCCGCTGTTCGTGGCGATCGCCGCGATCGCCCTCGGTGCCCTCCTCGTGGGTGGCACTCGTCTGCTGCGTTCGCGGAGCTGACAACCCATCACGTTGACGAAGGCCGGGCCCCCACGGGCCCGGCCTTCGTCGCGTCTCCACGCGCATCTCAGGCCTTGATGAGCGACCCGTTGGGCCCGATGACGAACCAAGTGCCACCGCTGCCCTGGCCGTTCACGTCTCCAGGTGCACCGTCGCCGGCATAGAGGTACACGGGCCACTTGCCGACCTTGAGCTGTGCCGAACCGTCAGAGCGCGTCACCTTCGAGAGCAGCGCGGCGTCGACTCCTTGGCCCGTCATCGTGGCGCCGTTGGCGGCGACGGGCGGCCACGCATCGGCGCACGCTCCTTCGCAGGTGGACGTGCCGTTCGCATCATTGGTGAACGCGTACAGGGTCCTGCCCTGCGCGTCGACGAGGATCCTGCCGAGCTTGCTTTGCGCTGCCTGCACGGTGGTGGGGGCCGACACCGGCGGCTTCGTTGTGCCGGTCGCGTAGCCGCCTCCGCCGCTCGCCTGCGGGTTGGCCACGTTGCACGCGGCAAGGAAGAGTCCGCCGGCAAGCACAAGGCCGCCTAGGTGAGTGGTCTTCATGTTCCGTCCTCCTGAATCAGCTCGAGCGGGTGACTGCTTCACTGCGCTCGCTTCGTGACATCGAGTACGAGCGCGTCACCGCGACGGTTCGGGTGTTCCTGGTCACGTCATGACCGTGATTCGGCGCGTGGCAACATGCCGCCGTGCAGATCCTCGTACTCGGAGGAACGTCGTTCGTCGGACGCGCACTTGTCACACAGGCGCTCGCGGACGGACATCAGGTGAGCGTGTTCAACCGTGGGATGACCAATCCCGATCTCTTTCCGAAGGTCGAAAAGCTGCGGGGCGACCGCACATCCGATCTCTCCGCACTCTCCGGTCGGACGTGGGATGTGGCCGTCGACGTCGCCGGGTACCACCCCGGCGTCGTCCAGCGCTCGGTCGACACGCTCGCCGAGAGCGTTGGCCGCTACGTCTTCGTCTCGACCCTCTCTGTGTATGCAGACCACAGCACGACAGAGGCGCAGCGGGAGGCCGCTCGGCTGCTCGACATCGACCACGTCGGCGACGACAGTGAGCTCTACGGCGCGCGCGGAAGGCTGCCTGCGAGCGTGTCGTGGTCGAAGGGTTCGGCCCGCGAGCGACCATCGCCCGGGCAGGGCTCATCGTCGGACCCCACGACCGGACCAACCGCTTCGTCGCGTGGCCGCGCCGAATGGCGGAGGGCGGCGACGTCCTCGCGCCTGGCAACCCGGACGATCCCTTGCAATTCATCGACGTTCGCGACCTCGCTGCGTGGCTCCTGCGCGCAGCGGTCCTCGGGACGCCCGGCATCTTCAACGTCACCGGGCCCGAGACTCGGTTTCAGGACCTGCTCGAAGCCTGCCGCCACCCGGATGTCGAAGCCGAGCTGGTCTGGGTGCCGTCGACCGACCTCCTCGCCGTGGGCGTCGACCCGTGGATGGGCGTGCCGCTCTGGATTGCACCCGCGGGCTGGGACGCGGCGAATCGCGTCGACATCGCGCTCGCGATGAGCGCCGGCCTCACCCACCGGCCACTGGCCGAGACAATTCGCGGTGCCATGGCTCATCCCGGTGACGACGGGAGTCGGGCCCTCTCGGTGGAGGCAGAGCGCGAGCTGCTGCGCGGCCGGGTTCCGCGGCGCTGAGGGACTCGAACCCCTCACCCCTCCTGGTCGCGGACCGAAATGGGGAGCGACCCCCGATGTCGGTGACGATCGGTGAGCGCAGGCTCGTCCGTGACATCCCAAGACGAAGGGAACTCACATGAACAATCACAGACGCCTCTCGCTGCGCGCCCTCGTGTGCGTCGCGATGCTCGCGGGAACGCTCGCACTCGCGGCGACCGCCGATGCCCAGACCTCGGGAGGAAGCGGAGGCATGGGCAACGGCATGGACAACATGCCCGGCATGAGCGGCATGGCCGGGGTGCAGAGCACGAGCATTCGAGGATCGATCTTCGATCTCTTCCGCGCCGCGATCGCGACTGCGCCGTTCCACAGCCTCGACACCGCGACGAACGTGGGCGGTTATGTCGTCGAGGTCCAGGACCTGGCCCACATCACCTGCATCGCCGACCCGACCGTCCCGAGCGTGGGAGCGATGGGCGTGCACTTCTTGAACCCGTCACTCATCGACCTGAGCAACGACCCGAACGTCACCGACACGATCGACGCGAGCAAGCCCGAGGCGCTCGTGTACGAGCCTGATGGAGCGGGCCACTTCAAGCTCGTCGCGCTCGAATACCTCATTCTGCAGAAGGAATGGGACGCCAACCACACGAGCCCGCCATCCCTGTTCGGGCAGACCTTCATGTCGACCGACGCGAACAACCGCTTCGGCCTGCCGGCCTACTACTCACTCCACGCATGGATCTGGAAGTTCAACCCAAGCGGCACGTTCGCGATGTGGAACCCGAACGTCCACTGCCCGGTGACCTGACCCAGAGCTAGGCAGTCGCGGGGCCTCTCCTGATCGGCATGAACGTGACGGGAGGCCCCGCGCTCTGCAAGAACTCGAGGATCAGCCGCGCGGTGTCGAGTGGCTTCTCGATGGGGAGAAGATGCGACGCGCCGGGCACGATGGCGAGCTCGCCCGAGGGGAGTGCCTCGTACAGCGCGCACGTGTGATCGAGGCGGATCGCGTCGTCGTCCCCGGCGATGACGAGCGTCGGGCTGGTGATGCGGCCCAGATCGTCGACCGTCAGAGTCGGCTCGGCCGCGAACATCACCTCGGTCTTCTGGAACACCACCGGGAAGTGCTCGCGCCCGTCGGGCGATCGGCTTCCATAGGCGTCGGCGATCATCTCGACCGCGGGCGAGTCGGGTGCGAGTGGCAATGCCATGAGGCCCGAGTGATGGAAGTTCGCACCAATGGTCACGATCTTTCCGACGAGCTCGCGATGATCGAGCGCGACGAGCAGCGCGACGTTCCCGCCGTCGCTGAAGCCGACCAGATGCGCGGGGCCACCAATGACGGTCTCGAGGACGCCGAGCGCTTCGTCTGCCATGTCGGCGTAGTGGAACGGCGCGTCGGTGTCTGCTGTGCGGCCGTGGCCTCTCCGATCGAACGCCACGACTCGGTAGTGCTCCGCGAGCGTCGGGCCGACAGTGCCGAGCAGGTCATCGCAACTCGAGAGCCCTCCGTGCAGCAGCAGGACCGTCTCGTCACCGGCGCCTGTCTGCTCGACCCACGTGGGGTGCCCCGCGACATCGACGTATCCGCCCATGCGGCGAGCGTATCGACGTGGGCGCTGAGGGAAACGCGCACAGTCAGAGGTCAGCGGTTCTTCGCCGTCACCAGCCACGCGTAGCCGACGAGCGGAGGGACGGAGCCGTCGACCAGCTGGGCCCGCAGGTCCGCGCGGGCCTCGTCGAGTACCTCGTGCCATCCGTCCCGGTCGAGTGCCGGCTCGAGCGCAGTCCGAACGGTCCACCCGAACGTGCTACTGAGTGCGATCGCCAGAAGTTCCTCGACGCCGTCGCTTCCGTCGATTGCATAGTTGCATAACCCGTCGCTCGGCTCGATCGTCACGTCTGACCAGCCCGCAACCGTGAGGATCTCGAGCATGCGGTCGGGGTTGGCCAGGCCCATCGGGCCCGGCGCGCCGGTCTTCGGTCGGTCGGGCGGATCGGCCAAGACGCGCCGTGAGCGAACGGAGGGCGAGCGAGAACATGTAGGTCTCGCCCTCCCGCCAGCACACGAACGCGAGGCGTGCGCCGGGCGCCGTGGAGGACCGGATGTTTGTGAACGCCGCCTCGGGCTCTGCGAAGAACATCACCCCGAACCGCGAGACCACGCGGTCGAACCGCGCACCCGGCGCCGCGGCGAGCAAGTCGGCGGTCTGTGCGTCGGCCGTGACAACCGTCGCGCTGGGCACCCGCCGGCGCGCCGCTTCGACCATCGCCGACGAAATGTCGACACCGACCGCGTCGGCCCCAGCAGCCACCGCCGCGTCGAGCAACGTGCCCGACCCGCACCCCACATCAAGCACCCGCCGCGCCGAACCGAGGTCGGCGGCGCCCAGTATCGCTGCGGTGAATGGCGCGAAGGCGGCGTCGAAGATCCGCTCGTTGCGTACCCACCCCTCGGCCCCGGTCGCCCAGTCGTCGCGCATCGACTCGTTCGCCATGCTCGGGCACCGCCCATCGTCACGTCGACGGGCTCAGGTGGGTCACGTCGACGCGCTGCCGATCCTACGTACCGCAACCGAGGTACAGCTGTGGGCGCTGAGGGACTCGAACCCCCGACCCCCTCCTTGTAAGGCATCGGAGGCTGAGCGCTGTGCTCAGCCTCGTTTGCCCAGGTCGCCAGTGAGCGAAACGCGCACAGTGAGAGGTTGAACATCGCGCTCTACCCGAGGCGACGCCGCAAGTCGACCTCGACGCGGTCAGCTCGTGGCGGCCGCACGCGCCCAGGCAAGCGAGTCCTGGTTGATCAACACGATCTCCAACATCGTCAACTTGCGCACCACTGTGGAGCCGTCTCGGACGGTACGGACAGACTTGCGTGCGCGATCGGTGTACTTCGACTCGCTCTCGGGCTGGTCCATCGCGGCAAAGCCGCGCCTCCGAGCGAGAGCTGTTCTGCGACGGTGTCAACCTTTGCTGGACTTCCTCCGAGCCGAGTGATCCTGCGACGGGGAGATGGCATGCGCGTGCAGGCATGACCGTGTACGCCCCGGGCGGGGGAAGCTACCCCCGCTCTTCACGGGAGCTCGCGACGACGGAAGCGTGCGAAACCTACGCGCTTACACTTGCCGGTGGTGGCAGCCGGCGGGGGGCGGGGAGTTGTCGTGCGGCTGTTCCGCGACGTGGGGAGGGTCCTCCGACTGCCGTGGCGAGTGGTGCCCTACCTCGCCCACCCGATCCAGACCCTGCGCATCGTGCGCAGCGACGATCTCCGGCGAGACTCGTACATGTCGAACGCGTCCCTGCTGAGCGTCGCGCGCAAGCCGTGGCGTTTCTTCGTCCCTGCAGCACTCGCGGTCCTGCTGCTCACGATCGTGGTGCCTGCCGCCCGTCTCGCGCTGGTCGTCGTGGTCGCGGTCGAGGCATTTGCGGTCGCGTGGTACCGCTGGTCGAACAGCTCGCGGCAGCTCCGACGACGCGGCCTGCCCCCAGGTCAACTCGCGATCCCACTGTTCACGTCACTTCTCGAGGACGGCTTCTACCGTCGACAATGGAATCGCTACGGGCCGATCTACACGACCGACACGGCCTATAGGCCAACCGTCGCCGTCGGCGGGATCGAACTGGGCAGGCGTATCCTCCGTGAACACCGCGACGAACTTCGGCCCCCGGTGTTCAACCACGCCGAGCGCGTCGAGGGCGGCGCCGTGCGGAATCAGGTGGGTGACCGGCACCGGGCTAGCCGCGCCGTGTTCACGCGCGCATTCGCCCCGAGCACGGTGGAGGCCGCACGACCGGCGATGGAAGCTGCGGTCAGGCGTCACCTTGCGAGCTGGTTGGCTCAAAGCGCCGATTTCACGTCGCCGGAATCACCGATTCGCAGCCGCCTGAAGCTGCTGGTGCTTGACGCGTGGATTCACCGTGTTCCTCGGAGTTGATCCGCAAACCGATGTCACGTTGCACGCTCGCCTGGTCGACCTCTTCTCGCGCTACAGCTATCTCTACCCTGAACAGCGCGACCCACACGACCTGGCGGAGCAGCTCGCGATCATTCGTGAGCGATCGCTGCATCCGGACCAGTCGTCTGCAAGCGCGTGCGACGCACGCTCGCAGAGCGCGTACCGGGAGCGCTCGACGACCCGGTAGTGACGAGCAATCTCGTCCACATGCTCGACATTTCGCGACACGATGTCGCTGGGCTCCTCACATGGCTTGTCTATCGTCTGGCCCACCATCACCGATGGTGCGACCGGATACGTCAGGCCGGCGCCGACGACGAGCCCGCGTCCTGGGTGGTTTCCGAGACGATTCGCCTATCCCAGAGCGAGAACGTTTTCCGAGAGACGCAGTCCTCAGTGACTATCGAGGGCTACACGATCCCCGCGGGATGGTGGCTGCGGGTCCTCGTGCGCGAAAGCCACCGTGATCCAGACGTTTTCGCCGATCCTGAGCGATTCGACCCGTGCCGGTTCGTGCGGGGGATGCCACCTCGGTCCGAGTATTCCCCGTTCGGCCTCGACGCGCACGCCTGCGTCGGTGAGGCGCTCACGCGGATGTTTGCGATTGTCGTAGCCCGTGAGTTGAGTTTCGGGTGCCGCTTAGAACCGATGGCCGACGGGCCGACGATGTTCAGCGAGTGGCACTGGGCGCCGTCCACCGAATTTCGAGTGCGCTTCAAAGCCGCGGACCCGGCGGCGACGTCCTCGACGGCCTGAACACGGTTCGTGTCGCCGCGATAGGACCTGCCGACCGCGCTGACTTGATCCGCCGCGCGCAGCAAACTCCCCAATGCCCATCGCGGTCCCTGCGACGAGCACTCTCATTGCCCGAGATGCAAGGGGTCGCCGAAAGGTCCCGCGTGGCACCACTCGGACGACCAGATCATCAGAAGGCACGGGCCACGGCCTCGGTACCCTAGAAGCGGATCGCAGCGGCACCACCCTCTTGGAGCGCACACGACCAGGATGCCTCGTCCCCCACACCATGCCTCCATCCTGGAGGCGCTCAGAGCGACCTCACGCCGCGCGCCTGCCTCGGTCGCGCTGCTGGCGCCGGGGAGAAAGGGGATGTCGTTCGACGCCCTGGTCGACCAGCTCGAGAGGATCGGGCGCTACCTGCGCGTCTGGCGGGATCGCGCCTACCGATCGGGTCGCCGTTGCCCTTCCGAACGGACCGGAAGCGGCCGCCGCGGTGCTCGGCACCGTCGCGGCCGCCGTGTGCGCACCTCTCGCGCCCGATCTGCCGGAGTCCGAATTCTCGCACCAGCTCACCACGCTCGGGGTTCGTGCAGTCATGGTGCTTCGCGGCCACGCAACCGCGGCGCGGCGCGCCGCGGTTGCGTGCGGGATACCGGTGATCGAGCTCGACGCGGGTGACACTGCCGGGTCGATCGCCTGCTCCGGCCTGTCACTTGGCGACGGGGCGTCCCGCGGTGCGGGCGACACCGACGCGGCTCTGCTGTTGTTCACCTCGGGCACGACGGGTTCCCCAAAGCTCGTCCCGCTCACCGAACGCAATCTGCTGACGTCGGCGGCGAACGTCGCCGAGACGCTCCGACTCGAGCCGACCGATCGATGCCTGAACGTGATGCCGCTCTTCCACATCCACGGACTCGTCGCCGCACTTTTCGGCTCGCTCCTCGCCGGCGGCAGCGTCGTCTGCACCGAGGGTTTCCGCGCGGGACGTTCCCGGATGGATCGAGGAGTTCCGACCGACCTGGTACACCGCGGTCCCGACGATCCACCAGGCGATGTTGCAAGTAGCGCGCTCGAACGCCGCGGAAGGCCGCGTGTTGGCGAGGACCTTCCGGTTCGTGCGCTCGTCGTCGGCGGCGCTGCCGGTCGGCGTGTTGAACGACCTCGAGGCAGCCTTCGACATCCCGGTGATCGAGGCCTACGGAATGACCGAGGCCGCGCACCAGATGACGAGCAATCCGCTCCCCGACCAGGTCCGCAAACCCGGAACCGTGGGAAAGGCCGCCGGTCCCGACGTCGCCGTACTCGACGAGCAGGGACAGGTTCTCCCTGCAGGCGCGACGGGCGAGGTCGCCATCAAGGGTGCATCGGTGATGTCCGGGTACGTCGACAACCCCGCTGCGAACCAGGCGTCGTTCGTCGACGGATGGTTCCGCACCGGCGATCAAGGGCGCCTCGACGAAGACGGCTACCTCACGATCACCGGGCGGCTCAAGGAACTGATCAACCGCGGTGGTGAGAAGGTCGCGCCCCGCGAGATCGACATCGCGTTGCTCGAGCACGCGGACGTCGTCGAGGCGGCAGCGTTCGCGATCCCGCACGACCGGCTGGGCGAGGACGTCGCCGCCGCCGTCGTGCTCCGTGACGGCGCCGAAGTGACGACCACTCAGCTCCGCATGTTCGTCGGGGAACGGCTGGCGCCATACAAGGTTCCCCGCCTGGTAGTCGTCGTCGAAGCCCTCGCCCGGGGCAGAACGGGCAAGATCGATCGTACGAACCTGGCCGCGGCCCTCGGGCTGGACGCGCCCACCGCAAGCGGGCGCGATGCCGGGGTCCACGTCGACGCGGCCGATGACGTCGAACGGGAGCTCTGTTCGATCTGGCAGCGCGTCCTGGATCTCGACGTCCCGCCGAGCAGCGATCGCGAGTTCCTCGAGCTCGGCGACTCGCTGAACGCAACCGAGCTGTTGGTCAACGTCGAAGAAGCCTTCGGCCGCCGGCTTCCCGCGACGGTCTTCCTCACGGGCGCCACGGTGCAGACGATGGCCGAAGCCTTGCGGAGCTCCGCGACGTCACGGCTGGGCGCTTCGGTGTTCCCCGTCCAGGTCGGTGGTACGAGGCCGCCGCTGTTCTGTCTGCTGCGCGGCGGAGCCGTGATCACCGTCCGTCACCTCGCCGCCGCCGTCGGATCCGACCAGCCGGTGTACGCGCTGTGGTACCCGGCGATGCACGGCCCGCCCGACGCGGCGGGTTCGCTGGAGGAGATCGCCGCCGAGTGTGCGGCAGCCATCCGCGCTGCACGACCCGACGGGCCGTACGTCCTGTTCGGCCATTCACTCGGTGGGATCGTCGTCTACGAGGTGGCGCGCCAACTCGCGGCGATGGGAGGTGAGATCGGGCTCGTCGTGCTCGCCGACGGTCCGCATCCACGGATCGCCGCCGACCGCGTATGGAGCCGCGGGAGAACCGTGCGGTTCAAGGCGAGGAAGTTGGCGAGCCGAGAGGGCCCGGCGATGATCGTGAGGCGGATGCGCCGGCTGCTCGATCGGGGCGGTACGCCTACGTCGCCTGCGCCCACCGTGTACATCCCCGGCACCGACATCCCCGAGGACCACGCCGCGGCACACCTGCGCGAAATACGCTACGACCCCGGCCCCGCGGCAGGTCCGGTAGTGATCCTCGCGTCGCAGCAGTTCTACGAATATACAGGGAGCCCGGACCTCGGGTGGGGCGCACTGTTGCGGCCCGGATGGGAGAGCCACGAGGTACCCGGCGACCACAACTCGATGATTGCGGAGCCGTACGTGCACACGCTCGCGGCGCGGCTGGCGGAGTGCCTGGAACGCGCAAGCATCGACGACGCCCCCGAAAACGCCGAGGGTTAGTCTCCGCCGAGCAGGTGCTGGACCTGTCGGGGCTCCACACTCAAGTGATGGATGCGTCGCTCCATGTCGGAGTGAGTTGGGGTGACTTGGAGCTTGGAGTGATGCCGTAGCGGGCTCGTCTGCCGTCCCGGTCGCGGTACACGTGCTTTTCGTCGACCAGGACCGCGCTGGCGGTAGAAGCTCGATTCGGCGGTGTCGCTGCCACACGCACGCAGCCACTGCGTCGCGGTGAGGCCGGTGCCGTCATCGGAGTCTCGGAGCACGGCGAGCACACGTGCGGCGACTGAGCCGGTCAGAGATGGCCTCTGACCGCGGGTTGTGGGCGCTGAGGGACTCGAACCCCCGACCCCCTCCTTGTAAGGGAGGTGCGCTACCAACTGCGCCAAGCGCCCCGGAGAGTCGAGGCTACTGCCCAGCCCTCCACGCCTAACCCTCTACGCGAGGCCGAGGCGCACGAGCTGATCGATAGGTGCTTCCATCTCGAGCAGCGCGACACGGAGCAGCTCGGCCATCTCAGCCTCGCGTCTCGTGCCCGCGAGGTTGCGCTCCTCGTCCGGATCCTCGACACGATCGTGCAAGTGGTTGCCGGTGAACCGCGTCAGCGCCCAATACGGAAGCCGATCGCCGACGGCGAAGGGCTGACGGATGACGGGGATGTCCGAGCCCGGCATGCGAGCGAGCTGCGCTCGCCCATCCGGCAAAGGCAGCTCGTCGCGACGTGACAGAGCGTGGGTCGGCATCGTCGACCATCGGTTCGACCACATCGACAGCGGCGCGTTGTCACCGACCGGCCCGCGCGCGTAGGTGGCGCGCCGATCCACCACGTGCACCTCGCGACCCCAGACTCCCGTCAGCGCCCATTCGCGCACCGACGCGGTCTCGCCCCGAACGAGTGGCAGCAGCGACTGACCGCTCGTGCGCTGCCGCATCACGACACCGAAGAGGTCGGCGATCGTGGCGCACAGATCCACGCTGGTCGTGAGGGCGTCGCACTCACGCGCCGCGACGGCGGGCATGCGCACCATCAACGGGATGTGGCCCATCGGCTCGAAGATCGGCACCCCGGGCTTCCCCCAGATGTCGGTGCGCCCGCGGTCGGCGTCGAGCACCCTGCGATCGCCGAGGTAGTGACCGTGGTCGGTGCACACGATCACCGCAGTCGAGTCGGCCAAGCCGTTGCGATCGATCGCGTCGAGCACCCGGCCGAACCAGTGGTCGATCATCGTGAGCTTCGCGCCGTAGCACGCCCGCACCTGCTGGCCCTGACGCTCGGTCATCTCTCCGTGGTCGATCGCGCCGACCATGTACGGAGGGTGCACGAGGTGCGGCCCCTCCCATGTCGGGTCGTAGAGCGACGCGTACGACTCGGGCGTGTCGAACGGCTCGTGCGGATCGAACTCGTCGACGAAGAGCAGGAATCGGTCGTGCCAGCCGGCGTTCTCGTCGATCCAGTCCGCGGCGCGCGCCATGGTGCGGGGCCCCGGGAAGCCGTCCTCTCCACCGAACCATCCGCGCGAGCGGTGGTAGTCCTCGACCGGGAAGAAGCCGAACACGGGCGCGCCGGCGTACGACGGATCGGCGCGCGTCTTCCACGGATCACCCCCTTGCCCACGCTCGTACTCCCACCCGGAGAAGTCGACGTGATAGTTCTCGCCTCCCGTCTCGAAGAGGTGCGGGTGGTCGCTGACGAGCATCGTGACCACGCCCGAGCGGTGCAGCTCGTAGACGACGGTGTCCTCCCACAGCTCGACCGAGCCCCATGGCTTCCAGAGGAAGTCGAGCTGCCCGCACAAGATGTCGTGGCGCGCCGGCATGCAAGGAAGCGACCCGGTGAAGTGGTTCGTGAAGCGCACCGATTGCGCGGCGAAGCGGTCGAGGTTCGGCGTCGCGAACTCGTCACCGCCGTACGCACCGAGAAGGTGGCGATTCAAGCTGTCGAGCAAGACGATGACTGCGTTCTTGGGAGCCGGCATCATCCGATGTTCGCGCGCGCGGAGAACTACCCTCGCCTTCGATGGCAGGGACACGCACCACTGCGACGCGGGGTGACGAGAGCGATCTGCTTCGGCGCTACCTCGACGAGATCGGTGCGCACCCGTTGCTGTCCGCAGCGGACGAGGTCTCGCTCGCGATCGCCATCGTCGCCGCACGCGTCGCGCAAGAGGAGATCGACGCCGCGACGGCACGCATCCCGGTCGCGCGTCGCCGCGAGCTCCACAAGGCAGTGACCGAGGGCGACGCGGCCCGACGGCGATTCATCCAGTCGAACCTGCGCCTGGTGGTGTCGGTCGCTCGCCGATACCAGTCCAGCGGAGTCGGCATCCTCGACCTCATCCAAGAGGGCAACATCGGGTTGATGCGAGCAGTGGAGAAGTTCGACCATCGTCCGCGGCTTCAAGTTCTCGACCTACGCCACCTGGTGGATCCGCCAGGCGATCGGAAGGGCGATCGCCGACACCTCGCGCACGATCAGGGTGCCTGCCCACGTCCGCGACCAGATCGTGGCGGTCTCGCGCAGCGCGCAGCGGCTTCGCGCCGACCTCGACCGCGAGCCGACCGTCGAGGAGCTCGCGGAAGACACCGGTCTCGATCCCCACCGGGTGGAGGCAACGCAGATCCACGCGGCCGATCTCCTGTCATTGTCCGCTCCGACCGGCGAGGACGGCGACGGCGAGCTCGGTGACCTGTTGGCCGACCCCGAGGCCGAGGCCTCCTTCGATCGTGCAGCCGCCGGACTCGACGAGCACGCCCTGCGAGCCGTCCTCTCGAGGCTCACGCCACGAGAGCGTCACGTGCTGTCGATGCGATTCGGACTCGACCGCAGCGACGAGCCACGCACGCTCGCCGACATCGGCGACGGCTACAAGCTCACCCGTGAACGCATCCGTCAGATCGAGGCGAAGGCCCTCACGAAGCTGCGCCATCCGTGCACGGCTCGCATCACCGAGTCGACGATCGGGTGGGCAGAGCCGGTCAGCGTTCCCGCTCGTCGCCTGGGCTGATCGGCAGGCGGGCTCGCGCCAGCGCCACCAGCGCGCCGGCGGTCTCGTGTTGCAATTCGGGCAGCTCGTCGCTCGGAAACCATCGCGCTTCCACGATCTCGACCGAGGTGGGACGGACCGCGTCGGGCGCGGTGCCGTTGGCCAGCCGGGCGCGGTAGATGATGTCGACTCGACGGGGACGAGGATCGACCACGACAGCCGGTTCGCCGATCGTCTCGACGTCGACGCCGACCTCCTCGAACGCCTCACGCCGAGCCGCCACACGAGCGTCCTCGCCGCGATTCAACAGCCCTCCGGGCAGACCCCACCGGCGCCTGTACGCGTGCCGAACCAGGAGCACCGCGCCGTCGGGCCGCTCGATCACGCACACTGCTCCGACCGTGAACGTGGGCGCCAACGTGTGCACGATCGCGACTCGGGCTCGACGAGGAAGCCGCCGGTAGACCCGCAGGAGGAGCGCGTGCAGGTTGTCGATCAAGAGCTGGAGCCTAGGAGCGGGATCACTCGAACGAACGCCGCGCGGCGATGATCTCCCCGAGCAGCACCTGAGTTGCGGCCGCGACGGGCGTCCGGCGACCGTCGTGCTCGAGCACCACGAGCTCGCGATCGAACGCGTCGAGGACGACCGCACCCGCCTCGAGGCACATGAGCATGCCCCCGAGGTAGTCCCACGAGCCGTGCGCGTTGCGACTGCAGTCGACGAAGGCGTCGAGCCGCCCGCAGGCAACCGCGCAGAGGTCGAGCGCCGACGCACCAAGCGCGCGGTACTGCTTCCATCCGAAGCGACGGGGCGGATATCCCGAGAGCCCGACGAGAGACGAACCGAGCCTCGTGGCCCCCGAAGGCGCTATCGGCTCGCCGTTGCGCGTCGCTCCCCCGCCTCGCACCGCTTCGAAGCGTTCGCCCGTCGCGATGTTGATCACGAGGGCGGCGCGTGCCCCGTTGGCGTCGACCGCGCACAGACTGACCGCGTACCAAGGGATGCCGTGGAGCGCGTTCGTCGATCCGTCGAGCGGGTCGACGACCACGACGACGTCGCGGTCGGCCTCGTGCAGGCCGCTCTCCTCAGAGAGCACTCCCACTCCGGCGGGAAGCAGGACGGCGAGCGCGGCGTCGTCCGCGACGATGTCGCTGTTGTGCTGACCCCCGTGGGCACCCGCTCGTGCCAGCCCCCAGTCGGTCACCCCGCCCAACGCGTCGATCACTGCCGACGCAGTCGCATCGAGCAGCGCGCTGAGCTGCGCATCGGTCAGCTCGGTGTCGTCCACGGCCGGGCCACGGTAGCGGTGCGACGTGGCAGGCTGTGCATGTGGCCGTCATCGACGTGGCCGGCTTCGTCGCCGACCTCAAGGATCACGCCGTCGACCACGGGTTCCACGTCCACGACGAGCGTCACTTCGTGGAGACCTACTCGTTGCGCCAGGCGTGGGAGGTGGACCTCCACCCCGAGGAAGCCTGCGGCGGCCCGCTCGACCTGCACCTCTCGCTCGAGGTGGACCCCCGAGCCCTGCTGGCCTTCGAAGACGCCGTGCTCGCCCAGGGCGACGACGACAAGCCGCCGGACGACTTCGCGTTCCCGCTGATGTTCACCTGGTCGCTGCCGCCGCTGCCATCGCCGCCAGACCTGTTGGTGCTCGCGACCGAGCTGGCCGGCGTCGGCGGCACACAGCTGCCGCTCGAGGTCTCGGCGATCGACTCGTTCCCGTCCGCTACCGACGCGCCCGAGCGCAGCATCAACGTGGTCGCCCGGCTCGAGGTCGGCCTCGACCGCGTGTACCTCGGCGAGGAGCAGCTCTGCGACACACTCGATCGGTGCCTCGCGGTGAGCCAGTACCTCTTGGAGCGGGCACCGACCTGGATCGGCGAGACCTAGCCCGCCCGACCCACGTCGTCGGTCGGTGGGGCATGCTGGGGTCGTGGGTGCGCGTACGTGCACGATCGTGTTCACGGATCTGGTCGGGTCGACATCGCTTCGCCAACGACTCGGTGACGAGGCGTTCGACGTCCGACGGCGCGTGCACGACCGTCTTCTGACCGAAGCCATCGAACGATGTGGCGGCGAGCTCGTGAAGCACGAGGGCGACGGCGTCATGGCGGTGTTCGCGTCAGCCGCCGACGCCATCACGTCTGTCGCGGCGATGCAGGCGGCGGTCACACGTGAGCTCGACGATGCCCAGGCCCGGTTCGCGATGCGGGTCGGTGCAAGTGCCGGAGATGTCGCCGAGGAGCACGGCGACTTCCACGGCACCCCTGTGGTCGAAGCCGCGCGCTTGTCCGCGTCCGCGTCCGCCGGACAGATCCTGATCTCGGATGTCGTCCGCGTCCTGGCGGGCAGTCGCTGCGGCTTCCCGCTGTCCAGCGCCGGGCGCTCTCGAGCTGAAGGGCCTCGACGTGCCGGTGCTGGCGTGGGAGGTGCTGTGGGAACCCGCGGTTCGTGCGCCAGTCGTGCCGGCTCGACTCGTCGAGATCGCCGCGCGGGGAGCCTGCGTGGGGCGAGACCTCCCGCTCGGTCAGCTGCTCACCGCGTGGAAGAGCGCTGTGCGCGCGCGAGAACGACGCCTGGTGCTCGTTGCGGGCGAGCCGGGGATCGGCAAGACCCGTCTGGCCGCGGCGGTCGCCGCAGAGGTTGCCGCTGACGGAGCACGCGTGTGGCACGGGTGGTGCGACGACGGAGTGGGGATCCCGTACGAAGCCTGGGTGCACGCGCTCGGTGGCTTCGTGCAAAGCGCCGACGAGGAAGAGATCGCTCTGCTCGCCCCGATGGCTCCGGATCTCGTGCGATGCGTCCCGGTCATCGGGGAGCGCCTGCCCGATGTCGCGCCGAGCCCGACGACGGACGCGGCCTCTGACCGTGCCCGCCTGTTCGATGCGGTCGACTCGCTGCTCGCACAGATGGCTGGTAGCCGTCCGTTGCTGCTGGTGCTGGATGACATCCACTGGGCTGATCCGGCGACGCTCGGACTGCTGAAGTGGATCTTGAGCAGCGAACGAGGCGGACCGATGCTCCTCGTGGGCACCTACCGCGACACCGATGTCGACCGCCGCCATCCGCTCAGCGAGATGCTCTCCGACCTCCGCCGCGACCCTCGAGTCGAGCGGCTCGTCGTCCGCGGCCTCGAGCAGCATGCGATCGGCGCGCTGCTCCGCGATCGCGCGGGTCACGACGCGCCGCCAGAGTTCGTCAACGCGTTGCACGAGGAGACCGACGGGAATCCGTTCTTCGCCGAGGAGGTCGTGAACCATCTCGTCGAGACCGGCGCGATCTTCCAGCGCGACGGAGTGTGGACCACCGACCGAGCGCTCGCCGACCTCGGCCTTCCGGAGGGGGTGCGTGATGTCGTCGGGCGGCGTCTGTCGCGGTTGAGTGACGCAACGAACGACCTGCTTTCAGTGGCGGCAGTTGCCGGCCGCGAGTTCGACCTGTCTACGGTCGCGGCGGCAGCCGGCGTGGCGCCTGCGGTTGCCGCGGTCGCGTTCGACGAGGCCGTGACACCCGGCCTGCTGCGTGAGGTCTCCCACGCTCCTGGCACGCTCGCGTTCGCGCACACGCTCGTCCGACAGACCCTTCTGGAGGAGATCAGCGGGCCGCGCCGAGCCCACCTGCACTGGCGCGTCGGGGAAGCGATGGCGGCCTCCGGGAAGGCCCCGCTCGGTGCGGTCGCCCACCACCTGTGCGAAGGCGTCCTCGCCGGCGACCCCAGCGTTCGCGGCGGAGGCGGCCGTGCTCGCAGCCGAGGAGGCGATGACGATCGGCGCCTTCGACGGCGCCGCTCAACTCGCCGCTTGCGCCGTCGCTCTCTGGGGCGACTCCGCACTCGATGCGCCGGAGCTTCGGTGCCGCGCGCTCCTGCTCATCGGTGAGTGCCGGGCCTGGAACCCCTTCGGCGACTTCGCCTCAGCGCGTTCACTCGTCAGCGAGGCCGGCCGACTTGCGATCGAGCATGGCTGGCCCCGGCTCGCCGCTCGCGCCGCGATCACCTACCAATGGCTTGTGCAACCCGGCGTTGCCGACCCCACCGCGTATGAGCTCGTGCTCGCGGCGCTCGACATGGGCCCGAGTGACGACTGGCGTCCCGCCTTGGCCGCGATCGCGGCCGCTCGTGCGGCGGAGGATGGCGATCGC
Source organism: uncultured Acidimicrobiales bacterium (assembly GCA_963726695.1). Classification (GTDB taxonomy): domain Bacteria; phylum Actinomycetota; class Acidimicrobiia; order Acidimicrobiales; family DATKAS01; genus DATKAS01. Next base: position 159,115 of record CAVSDE010000016.1, on the reverse strand, counting down.
TCGGACCATGAGCGCGGCATCGCGGCAATCGACGCCGCGGCTGCCGAAGCTCATTCCTGCGACCCGCTCGGTCGGATGCTGGTCGCTGAGCATCGGTGGTGGATGCATCTTCCGGACGCCGACGCCGACGACCGGATGCTCGCGCGCGACCTGCGTGTGGCCGCCGAAGCGGTCGGAGGGATGTGGATGCTCGAGGCACTCGGAGGGACGATCACCGCCTCCCTCCGGCACGGCGACCGCGACGACTTCGACGCCGTCTTCGGGGAGTTCGCGGCCTTCGCGGCTCGCACCGGCCTGGGACAGGCGGACGTCGCCGTCATCGAAACGTCGGTCGCGCTCCTCGACGGCCGTTTCGCCGACGCGGAACGGTTGGCATTCGCGCTGCTCGCGACGCTCGATCCCGAATCGTCACAAGCATCGATGAGTGGGACGCAGATCGCCGCCGCCTGGGATTGGAGTGGCCGCGACGAGGACCTCCTCAACGCGCTGGACGGCTTTGCTGCGGACCGCCGTTCCCAGCGCACGCTCATCGAGCTCGCGGGCATCGCCGCGCGGGCTCGACGCGGCGAGCGTGACCCCCGTTGGGATCGGTTCGCGGCCGATGAATTCGAGTCGTTGCCATGGGACTGGTTTCGGCACGCATCGCTCGCGAGGGCGAGCACGGCTGCGGCCGCGCTGCGCGACATGCGATCAGCGGTGGTGCTCGAGGCAATCCTCGAGCCGTACCACGAGCAGCTGTTGCTCCTGCCCTGGAGCATCGTGGTGTTCGACGCCGCCGACGGCGCGGCGGGAGCCTGTTGTCGTTGCTCGACCGCCACGACGAGGCCGTCGCCTGCCTCGACGCGGCCTCGGCCCTGTGCGAGCGAGCGCGACTCGTGCCTCACTCGATTCGGACGTCACATCAGCTGGCCGCGGCGCTCGTGTCCCGAGACGGCCACGGAGATCGCGACCGAGCTCGCATGCTGGCTGCCGACGCGCTGGCACGCGCCACCGAGCTCGGGATGCCGTACGAGGCGAAGTCGGCTCAGGCTGTGCTCGACATCCTCTGATGGAGGATGGCTAGAACGTCACCCGGCGACGCTTTGCGTGACGGCCCGGCGTCGCAGAACCCCATGTAAAGCAGAGCACTCCGAGGCCGGCGACGACGAGGGCGAAGCCGAGGCCTGCGACGAGGCCCGCTTCCCCACCGGTCAACGGCAGGGTGTCGCGGGACGGTTCGACTGAAGCCGGGTCGGCCTCGTCGCCGGTGAGCTCCGATCGACCATCTGTCGGCGGCGCCAACGACGGCTGGGGATCGAGCGAGCCCCCGCTCGAGGTCGAGATGGCGTCGTCGGTTTGTGCCGTGGTGCCGGCGGAGAGCGTCGGCGACGCGGCGCGAGCGTCGTCGAGCGGCGCGAGCGTCGTCGTCGGATGCGAGCGTCGTCGTCGGATCGAGTGTCGTTGTCGGATCGAGCGTGGACGTCGCCGCGGTCGTCACGCTCTCGCCCGTGATCAGTCCCTCGATGGTCGTGGACGTGGTCGTCGTCGACTCCTCGTCCTCGGCGGCGGTCGTGGTCGCTGCGGTCGTCGTCGCTGCGGTCGTCGTCGCCGCGGTCGTGGTCGCTGCGGTCGTGGTCGCTGCGGTCGTGGTCGCCGCGGTCGTGGTCGCCGCGGTCGTGGTCGCCGCGGTCGTCGTCGGCGGCGGTCGTCGTCGCCGCGGTCGTGGTCGCCGCGGTCGTCGTCGCGCGGTCGTCGTCGCCGCGCCTCGACGTCATCCTTGCCGAGCTGGTTGGTCACGATCACCACGATGTCTTCGTCGCTGTTGAAGAACACGGTGAGGTTCTGCGGCGTGCCGACCGGGCCGAACATCCGATGCCCTTCTGGTCGAAGCCGGGGGTCGCCGACTCCGTGATCGTGTAGGTCGAGCCGAAGGGCACGTCGAGCGCATCGTCGTCGCACGAGATGTCGCCCTTCTTCCAGGTGCAGGTCAAGGTCTCGGCGTCGCTCTCGAGCGTCAGCTTCCAAGACTTGGGTACATCAGGCGACTCGAGCTCGTGACCGTCAGCGTCGACCCATCGCTTCACGGGGCGCACATGGAATGCGCACGGGTCGTCGTCCTGCTTCGGCGCAAGTATCTGCTTTCCGTCGACGTACACCCGGACGTTGTCGTGGGAAGGCGGCACAAGCAGATAGCTGTGCCCCGGAGGCGCCGTGCCCGAGCCGGAGAACGACGTCTTGTCGATGTCCCACGTGTAGTCGACCCCGACGCTGTTCGAGTTGCCGACGCGCATGACGGCGTCGCCTTCGGGCAGGGTGCACACCCCGTCGACCGCGAGCTTGTCGAGCTTCGGCGCGGCAGCGGCGAGTCCCGCGTTGGCCGACAGCAGCATCAGCGTCGCGCCCATCACCACGCCGAGGTACCCGACGACGAGGCGTTTCGTGCTGCGACCTCTGCTGGCGAACATCGGACTGCTCCCGTGGCTCGTGGTGGGTGAGCCTGGGGCCGGGTTCGCTGTAGCTCCCCGCCGGCGCAGCGACCAGTTCAGCCGGGCGGATCAACACCTCCCCAGTTCAACGAGCCGTGGGCTCGTCGCTCTGTCGTCTTCCTGATCGGAAGGCAGGGAGGAGACGGGATAGGTCGATCGGCCTGTTGCGCGTGGGCCCGGCTGGGATCGAACCAGCGACCAAGCGATTATGAGTCGCCCGCTCTGACCACTGAGCTACAGGCCCGACGAGCTCCGGGGGAGAGACTCGAACTCTCAACACGCGGATTAACAGTCCGCTGCTCTGCCGGTTGAGCTACCCCGGAAGGAACGGCAGACCCTACCAGCGGGCCCTTGCCGTCCCGAAGCCACAACCGATCTGCCGCGGAGTCGTCACAGCCAGCGCATACCCTTCCGACGATGGCGCGGCGACTGGTGGCACTGGCCGTCGCCGTCCTCATGGTGGTCGCCGCGTTGGTGATCCGGTCCCGCATCGACGACAGCTCCGAGTCCGGCAACTCCGACTCGGGCAGCGGTGCCAGGCCGGTCTCGCTCGTGTGCGCGAGCGAGCTGGAGGACGCCTGCACCTCGATCCTGAAGGCCGACGGCAGCGTCCGTGTGATCGTCGAGCCCGCCGGCGTGACCGCCTCTCGGCTCGAAGGTGCAGACGCGGTGACCGGCATCGACGGATGGCTCGTCGAGGCGCCCTGGCCCGAGATCGTCGATGAGGCCCGGAGCCGCAACAGCCTCCCTCCCCTGTTCGAACCCGACCGTCCTGTGCTGGCCCGATCGCCGCTCGTCATGGCGATGTGGAACGACCGGCTCGACGCGATAGTCGGGTCGTCCGCGGACGCAGCGCTCACGTGGAAGTGCGTCGGCAACGTGGCCGGCAAGCAGTGGTCCACGATCGGCGGGGACGCCAGCTGGGGAATCGTCAAGCCGGGGTTCGCCGACCCGCTCACCGACGGCGTCGGCGCGCTCGTGCTCGGTCAGGCCGCCGTCTCCTTCTTCGGCACGACCGACCTCTCGTCTGATCAATTCAACGACGACGACTTCCAGCGCTGGATCCGCCAGATGGCCACCGCCGTGCCCCAGAACCCGACCTTCGCCGACATGCTCACGTTCGGCCGATCTGCCGTCGACGTCGTCGGTACCACCGAAGCCGAAGCCGGACCGGGGCTCGAAGGCCCGCGCGACAAGGGCAACATCACGATCACCTACCCTGCCCCTGTGGCGACCGCTGACGTCGTATTGGCGCAGGTCGCAGGCGCTTCGGGTGGGGCGCGACTCGCTCGCATCGTCGGTGGCGACACCGGTCTCGACGCGCTCGCCGCCGCGGCTTCGGCGCGTGCCGAACCACCCGACTCCCGCGGGCGTGGTCACCGACGTCGAGCTCCCCCCGACCCAGGGCTTCCTTCCCCCGGAGCGATCGACGCGCTGCGACAGGTGTGGAAGGGCGTGCAGTGAAGCGCGCGATCGCGTATGTCGTCTCGATCGCCTTCGCGCTCACGCTCGCCGCGTGCTCGTCGTCTGACTCCGGATCCGGCGACAACGGCGACCTGTCGAGCGCGGACCCGGGCGACTGCATCGTCGTCGATGTGGCCTCGTCACCCGAGAAGATCACGTTGATGACCGAGCTCGCGAAGGAGTTCAACGGCTCGGATCAGGCCAAGGTCGGCGACAAGTGCGTCTTCGTGCGGCCGAGAAGCAAGGCGTCGGGAGCGGGCGCGGCACTGCTCTCCGCCGGCTGGCCCGATCCCGATGCGAACGGCCCGCAACCCGTGATCTGGTCCCCCGCGGCCAGTGCGTGGGGGGCGGTGGTCAACCAGCGGCTGATCGACGCTGGCGAAGCGCCGATCACCGAGCCCGCCAAGCCGTTCATGTTGACGCCCCTCGTGATCGCGATGCCGAAGCCGATGGCGGAAGCACTCGGCTATCCGGGCAAGGCACTCGGCTTCTCCGACATCATCGCCCTGGCGAACGATCCGAAGGGGTGGGCGGCGTTCGGTCATCCCGAGTGGGGGCCGTTCCGGCTCGGGAAGACGAACCCGAACTTCTCGACGAGCGGGCTCAACTTCACGATCGCGCAGTACTACGCGGCGACGGGCAAGTCGCGTGGCCTCACGCTCGAAGACCTTGCCCGACCCGACGTGAAGGACTTCACCCAGTCCGTCGAGTCGGCGGTCGTGCACTACGGCGACACCACCCTCACGTTCCTCAACAACATGTACAAGGCGGATCGCGCGCGGCACCGCGTTGACCTACGCCTCGGCGGTCGCGGTCGAGGAGAAGTCGGTGATCGACTACAACACCGGCAACCCCGACGGCATCCTCGACCCCGGTGAGGTACCGAGGCCTCCGCGCATCCCGCTCGTGTCGATCTATCCGAAGGAGGGCACGCTGTTCTCGGACAGCCCTCTCTTCATCTTGAACGCGCCATGGGTCACCGACGAGCAGAAGCAGGGAGCCGCACTCTTCCGGGACTTCGTGACGACGCCAGAGAACCAGGCCAAGGTCCTCGAGTTCGGCTTCCGTCCCGGCAACCCCGCGGTGGCCATCGGCGATCCGATCACCGCAGCCAACGGCGCGGACCCGAACGAGCCGCAAGCGCTGCTCGAAGTGCCCGATCCCAAGGTCGCGATCGGCATCCTCGACCAGTGGGATCAGCAGCGAAAGCCCGCCCGCGTGCTGCTCGTGATGGACATCTCGGGCTCGATGGGCGACCCCGCAACCCAAGACGGCTTCCAGACGAAGCTGGATCTCGCGAAGCAGGCGGCGATCAGTGCACTGGGCGAGTTCAAGGACGAGGACGAAGTCGGCCTGAGGGTGTTCTCGACCGACCTGACCAACGACGGCGCGACCTTCCTCGACCTCGTGCCGATCGGACCGATCGGCCAGCAACGTGCGGAGATGTCGAGCGAGATCGACAACCTCGTCCCCACCAACGGCACACCTCTCTATGACGTCACCGCCGACGCCTACACGACGATGCTCGACGGCTTCGATCCCTCTCGCATCAACGCGGTCGTGCTGCTCACCGACGGACGCAACGAGGACGAGAACCCTGACGACGATGCGGACCAGCTCGACGGCTTGCTGGCCGAGCTCCGGAACGGCAGCGAAGGCCAATCGACTCGTCCGGTGCGGGTGTTCCCCATCGCCTACGGCGCCGACGCCGACCTCTCGACCCTGCGCCGCGTGGCGGATGCAACCACAGGCGCCGCCTACGACTCGAGCAACCCGACGGCCATCAACGACGTGTTCGCCGCCGTGGTGTCCAATTTCTGATCGTGGCCCTGCGCTTTCGGGATCGGTTCTTCACTCCCCCGGTCGCGCGCGGGCCATGACGTCGCCGAGCGCCATCCTCCTGGCCGGGGGCGGAGCGGCCATCACCATCGTCGCGGGCTTGCCGCTCCTCGCCGCGGCGGGCGTAGGCGCCCTCGCGTGGGCGGGACGGGTGGCGTTCGCCATCCCCCGCGCACCGCGGCGCGAGCACATCGACCCGTTCGCCCTCGCTGACCCCTGGCGGGGCTTCGTACGCGCCGCGCTGCAGGCGCAGGCCCGATTCGATCGCACCGTGCAATCCGCCAAGGCGGGGCCGCTGCGTGATCGACTCGCCGAGATCGGCGAGCGCGTGGAGACCGGAGTGAACGAGAGCTGGCACGTCGCCAACCGCGCGCAGGAGATCTCGACGGCGATCGAGCAGCTCGACACGAAAGAGGCGAAGGCACAGCTCGCCGCGCTCGCACAAGACACGACGACCTCGTCCGAGAGCCGCGCCCGCACCGAGGAGTCGCTCCGGGCGCAGATCGCGTCGGCCGAGCGCATGGACGCGATCGTGCACGACGCGCGCGACCGCCTCCGGCTGCTCGACGCCCGCCTCGACGAAGCGGCGGCGCGGGCCGTCGAGCTGTCCGTCGACGCGAACGACGAAGGGATGCTCGGCCTCTCGTCCGACGTGGACAACGTCGTCAGCGACATGGAGGCGCTGCGCCAGGCGCTCGAGGAGACGGGCACGGCGCCGTCGGGAGGATGAGCGCCGCCACGGACAGCCGCCGCTTCGTGCGGGCGAACTTTGTCGTCGCGGCAGGTACCGGGCTCTCGCGCCTCACCGGCTTCGGGCGCGTCGCTGCTCTCGCGTACGCGATCGGGCAGACCTCGCTGACCGACACCTACAACCTCGCCAACACGATGCCGAACGTCGTGTACGAGCTGATCCTCGGCGGCATCCTCACGACGACGCTCGTGCCCGTGTTCGTGAGTCACCTCGACAGGGACGACGAGGAGGCGACCGACGCCGTCGTGAGCGTCGTCGTCGTCGTGCTGCTCGCGCTCACCGTCGTCGCAGTGCTGGCGGCGCCGCTCATCGTGCACCTGTACACCGTGCGGGCTCCGGCGAGCGACGCCGCCGCGATCCGCAGCGAAGCCACGACCCTCGCTCGATTCCTCCTCCCCCAGATCACGTTCTACGGCATCACCTCTCTCGGCATCGCGCTGCTGAACTCACGTCGTCGCTTCGCGGCCGCCGCCTTCGCACCGGTGTTGAACAACGTCATCGTCATCGGCGCCCTCGTCGCGCTCCCTCATGTCGTGAACGGCGACATCACGCTCGACACTGCGCTCGGGAACCGCACGATCACCTTGCTGCTCGGCCTCGGCACCACGGCCGGCATCCTCGCGATGACCGCGGTCGTCTGGATTGCAGTCGCGCACGCCGGCATCCACATCCGCCCGCGGCTGCTGTGGCGCCACCCCGCCGTGAGCGAGGTCGCTCGACTCTCGGGGTGGACCGTCGGCTACGTCATCGCGAACCAGATCGCTTTGCTGATCGTGTCGATCCTGGCGCTGCGCGGCGAGGGACAGCTGTCCGCATACCAGGCCGCCTTCATCTTCTTCCAGCTCCCCCACGGGCTGCTCGCGGTGACCCTCATCACGACCTTCGCCCCAGAGCTCGCCGAAGCCGCGACCCGAGGTGACGACGGCGGCTATCGCGATCGACTCTCGCTCGGCATCCGCCTGATCGCGCTCGTGATCGCACCGGCCGCGATCGGCTACGCGGTGCTCGCTCGACCCCTCGTGTCGGCGTTGATCGAGCGCGGCGCGCTCTCGAGCAGCCAGGCGGTGCTCACGGGCAACACCCTGGCGTGGTTCGCCGCGGGTCTGCTCGGCTTCAGCATCTACCTGTTCGTGCTCAGCGGCTTCTACGCGCGCAAAGACACGCGACGCCCGTTCTGGCTCAACGTGGTGGAGAACACGCTCAACATCGTCCTCGCCATCGCGTTCGTGGGCCGTTGGGGAGCACCCGGTCTCGCCGCCTCGTACGCGATCGCGTACAGCGTCTCTGCGGTGCTCGCCACGATCGTGCTGTCGCGTGTCACCGGAGGGCTGGGTCTGCGCCAGCTCGCCCTCGGAGTCGCTCGTCCCGTCGCCATCGCGCTCCTCATGGGCGCGCTCGTCTGGGGACTGGCGTCGCTCGTCGGCGGACAGCACGGCACTGCGGCTTTCACACGCTCGCTCGTCGGTGTCGCGATCGGTGTCGTCGCGTACATCGGGGGACTCCTGGCGCTGCGCGTGCCCGAGGTCGTCGCCCTCCGCGCCCGTTTCCGGGACCGGTAGGCTCGCCGCATGATCAAGCTCGCGAAGCGGTGGTGGGCCTACCTCACGGCCAAGTTGACCGGCAGCTTCAACGAGAAGGCCGATCCGAAGGTGCAGCTCGAGCAGGCGATGATCGAGGCCCAGGAGCAGCATCGCCGCCTCCGCGAGCAGGCGGCCAATGTCATCGCCAATCAGAAGCAGACCGAGATGCGGTTGAACCGCTCCCTCGAGGAGCTGAGCCGCGTCAACGGCAACGCTCGACAGGCGCTGGTCATGGCGTCCGACGCGCAGAAGAAGGGCGACGCCGCGAAGGCCAGCGAGTACAACGCGGCCGCCGAGGCGTTCGCGAACCGCTTGATCGCGCTCGAACGCGACGTCGACGACCTGAAGGCGTTGAGCCTGCAGTCGGCGCAAGCCGCCGATCAGGCGAAGGCGGCCGTGCAGCAGAACGCGACGGCGCTGCAGCGCAAGCTGAGCGAGCGCCAGAAGCTCCTGTCGCAGCTCGATCAGGCGAAGATGCAGGAGCAGATGAACAAGGCGATGGCCTCGCTGTCCACGACGGTCGGCGAGGACGTCCCGACGTTCGACGAGGTGCGCGACAAGATCGAGGCGCGCTACGCCAAGGCCAAGGGCATGAGCGAGCTCACCGAGACATCGGTCGAGAGCCGCATGCTCGAGATCGAGCAGGCGGCCGCGAACTCAGAAGCGCAGACCAGGCTCGACGAGATGCGCGTCCAGCTCGGCCTTGCCGCGGCCACCGAGCCTGCTGCGGTCGAGGCCCCGGCTGCGGCCCCCGATCCCGCTCCGGCGCAAGGCGCCGACACCCCCTCGTCTTAACCCGGCAGCACGACGAGATCGTCGCGGTGCACGACCTCGTGAGGCCAGCCCTCGGGAAGGTCTGAGGTTCGCCGACCGGTCACTTGCGCGAGCTGGTGCGCGTCGATGCGGGTCAGCCCCTTCGCGAACACGATCCCGTCGGGACCGACGACCTCGATCGCATCATCGGCGAGGAAGTCGCCCTTCACCCCGGTCACGCCCGCCGGTAGCAGCGAACGATTGCCGTCGACGAGCGCACGCCGCGCGCCATCGTCGACCTCGATGACGCCCGCGGCGGCGAGCGCGAACGCGATCCACAGCTTGCGGGCGGGCAGGCGCCGTTCATGGGGCTGCACGACGGTGCCGACGCCGCCGACGCCGTTCACCGCGTCGAGCAGCACGTTCGGACGATCTGCAGCGGCGATCACGGCGCGCACTCCCGACCAGGATGCGATGCGAGCCGCGGCGACCTTCGAGGCCATGCCGCCACTCCCCCGCGACGAACCCGCGCCGCCCATCTGCTCCTCGAACGCCCGGTCGATGCCGACGACCTCCTCGATGAGTGACGCGTCGGCGTCGAGCCGGGGATCCGCGGTCAGCACGCCCGGCGTGTCGGTCAACATCACGAGCAGATCTGCGTGCACGAGGTGAGCGACGAGGGCGGCGAGCCGGTCGTTGTCGCCGAACCGGATCTCGTCGTCGGCGATGGCATCGTTCTCGTTCACGATCGGCACGGCGCCGAGCTCGAGCAACCGAACGAGGGTCTGGCGGGCGTGGAGGTACTGGCGGCGCTCGACGAAGTCGTGCGGCACGAGCAGCACCTGCGCGGGCACGAGCCCGTGCGTCGCGAGGATGTCGTCGTAGGCGCGCATCAACCGGCTCTGCCCCGCGGCGGCGAGCGCCTGCAGTGTGGGCAGATCGGTCGGACGCTCCGCGAGCCCGAGGGCAGCAACTCCCGCCGACACCGCGCCGGAGCTGACCACGACGACGGCATGACCGTCGCCCCGCAGCTGCGCCACCTCGCCACAGAGCTTCGCGATCGCTCCGGTGTCGATCACGCCCATGCGGTCGGTGAGCGACGACGTGCCGATCTTCGCGACGACGGTGCTCACTGATCCGGCTCGTAGTCGAAGCTGAACTTGCCGACCAGCACGGTGTCGCCCGCCCGCGCTCCGCGCGCGCCAGCGCCTTGCCGACGCCGAGTCGCTTCAGGCGATCGTCGACGTACCTGAGGGCCTCGGCGTTCGTGAGGTCGGAGAGCGCGACCGCGCGCTCGGCAGCACGGCCGAGGACGCGGTACACGCCGTCGCCCTCTTGCTCGACCCGCACGCCTTCGAGGAGAGGACGGTGGATGACGAGCCCCTCGGTCACGGGTTCGGCGTCTCGCGCTTCGCGCACGAGCTTCGCCATGTCGCCGACGAGCTCGCGCAGGCCCGAGCCGGTGATCGCACTCATCCGACGGCCGTCCCACTCGACACCCGCATCCTCGACGTCGGCGCGTGAGCCGACGACGACGCGTGGCCGGTCGAGGAGGTCGGGCTGATAGCGACCGAGCTCGTCGAGCAGCACCCGCTCCTGCTCGGCCGGCGGCCGACCCTCGGACGGCGCGAGATCGATGAGGACGACGAGCACACGCGCCCGCTCGACATGACGCAGGAACCGATGGCCGAGGCCCTTCCCCTCACTCGCGCCCTCGATGAGACCCGGGATGTCGGCCACGACCATCTCGAAGTCGTCGTCGAGGCGCACGACGCCGAGGTTCGGCTCGAGCGTCGTGAACGGGTAGTCGGCGATCTTCGGCTTCGCCGCCGAGATCCGACTGATCAGCGTGCTCTTGCCGGAGTTCGGGAAGCCGACCAACGCGACGTCGGCCATGAGCCGCAGCTCGAGGAGCAGCCACTGCTCCTCGCCGTGCTCCCCTTGCTCGGCGAACGAGGGCGCTCGGCGCGTGTTCGAGAGGAAGCGAGCATTGCCACGCCCCCGCGCCCGCCTGCCGCGGCGCGCCACCGGTCGCCATGGTTCACGAGGTCTGCGAGCAGCGTGCCGCCCTCCATCGCGCGTACGGTCGTGCCCTGAGGCACGGAGACGACCATGTCCTTGCCGGAAGTGCCGTGGCGGCCCTTGCCCATGCCGTGCGTGCCGTCCGTCCCTCGACGGTGTGGATGATCCCGGAACGCGAGCAGCGACGCCACGTTGTGGTCGGCGACGAGCCAAACGTCGCCGCCTGACCCTCCATCGCCGCCGTCAGGGCCCCCGCGGGGGACGTGGGACTCACGGCGGAACGACACGCTGCCGGCACCGCCATCACCACCGCGCACGTTCAGCGCGCACTCGTCGACGAAGCCAGCCACGACGAGCCAGCCTATTGGTGCGCCGAGACAGCGCGAGGCGTTACTCGACCGGTGTTACTCGACGAGGCGCACGGGGTCGCCGTTCAGCGACGCCGTCCACGTCGTCGTGTCGTTCGGCTGGGCGCTGACATAGGTCATCCGCACCTTCAGCCAACAGCCCGTGCCGCTGTTGAACGAGCAGCTGTAGTCCGCCGGGATCGGGATTGTCATCGTCACGAGCCGACCGTTGTAGACAGAGGTCGTCATGCCCGGGATCGAGCACCCCGTCGCGGTGACGTCGGTGGTCGCGTTGTCACGGTGGTAGGTGCAGACGGGGAAGCCCCCCGAGTAGTTCGAGTCGGGCGGAGCCAGGACCGAGAGCGTCACCGATCCACCACCGCCCACATCGCCGATGTCGTAGAAGTTCAAGGTGAGCGTGCGGCCCGAGCCCGCGGTGGGCGTCACTCGGGCGAGGTAGAAGGTCGGGCTCGAGACCGAACCAGAGTTCGCGAAGATCGGCAGGTTCTCGGTTGCGAACACCGACACACCTGTGCCAATCGGGGCTTGCCCGCTCACTCCGGAGCTGGTGCCATAGCCGGCGCGGATCGAGTAGCGGTTGAACCCGCCCTCGGTCGTCGGGCCACCGGTGCCGGTCGCCTCACAAGCCGTGATCCCGTTGCACGTTCCGAGTGGCCAGGTCTTGAACGTCGCGGTGTTCCCGGCCGGCAGGCTCGAGCGGGTCGAGTTCGTCTTCACCTGGATGACGTAGTCGCCCAGACCATTCGTGCCGTATGAGGAGAGCGAGGCGGACGGGATCGAGCAGACGGTGGCCCACCGATGGAAGTACGTCTTGACGTAGGTCCCATTCGGGTTGCCGTTCGTCGGATCGAGCAACGGCCCGAGGGGCGTGTCGATCGGGTAGAAGCTGGCCGGCCGACAGGTCGCGATGTCGATCACGGGGTTGTCGAGGTCGGTCCACGGCGTCAAGTCCGGAGCGCGCACGATGTACGTGGTGTTGTTCCCAGCACCGCTCGAGCTCTGGTCGCCCGTGCAATACAGCGCCGGGCCGGTGGAGAGCGTGTCGGCGCTGGTGCCATACCGGTTCAGGACATCGGTGATGTTCCACGGGGCCCCGGTGAGGCCCGGGATGCCGTTCTGCTGCACGTTCGGCATGTTGCCGTTGTTGCAGAAGTTGTCGGTGTTGATCCACGCGGGGTCGAACACCTGGAACACCAGCGGCTGGCCGCCCTGCACCGCCGTGACTCGCACGCGGTAGGTGTACCCGTCAGCCGAGTACTCGGTGTTCGGACCCGGGCAGGCGTATTCGCCACCTGCGCACTTGTTGGTGGCGAAGCGGTCACCCTCGCTCTTGTTGCTCGAGGGAGCGCTGGTGTTCAGCCAGAGCTGCTGGATGTCTCCCTCGTCAGGGTCCTGCCCGAGCGTGGCCGTCGGACTGCCCATCGGCACGGGCCCCTGGAAGTCGGCAACAGCGTCGCGTGAGATCGTCTCGTTGTTGAAGCCGACGAGACCCGCGAAGAAATTCGTCGTCGTCGACGTGACCGTGACGCGGATGCGGCTCGGTTGCGGCTCCTGGGTCGCCGTGACCGTCGTGTTCACGCCGTTCGTGTAGCCGTTCTGCGAGGCGACCTTGAGCGCCACAGCCCGGGCACTGACCAGGTCGTTCGGCATGTAGATGGAGCCAGCAAGGGCGCCCGCATCGGCGGCGCGCTGCTCCTTCTGACCGATGTACCACCAGTTCGAGACGTCGATGCCGAACCCGCAGAACGCGAGGAGCACGAGCAACATCAAGGCCATCCAGACCATGACGAAGCCACCGTCGTCACCTTTCAGTGCCTCGGCGTCCGTCGGCCCCGGTTCGCGCAGCGGTCCGCACGCTAGGACCCCACGACGGAGCAGGAAGCGGTCGGCTGGGGCTCGAGCCGCATGATCGTGTGCTCGGCGATGATCTTGCTCGAACCGAAGAAGTTCGTCACGAAGTTGTGGCGCACCTTGAGGTAGACGCCCACCGAGTCGAATTGATTCGGCGGGACGCCGCACACGACCATCGACGCCGCGGCCCACGTGCCCTGGGCATGGATTGGTCGAAGTGCCCGGTCGCGGGGCTCCAGGTGTACTTGATGCAGTTCGTGCCGCACACCCAGCTCGTCTGCCCGGCGGGGTACGGCGATCCCGCTGCATTCGTGTAGGGCACCTCGTAGATCCACAGCTCGAGCGGAGTCGCGAACGGGATGGCGCCGGACAGGTTCGCCTCCACCGCGAGCACAGCCTGTCACGCGTACGTCGTGTTGAGCGTCAGCGCCGAGGCGGTACGGGCGCCGGAACGGGCGGCCGAGTTGGTGGAGGTCGCGGTCAGGAAGGCGAGGCCCCACTCGATGATGCCGAACACGAGCAACATGAGGAGGGGCATGACGATGGCGGCCTCGACCATGGCCGCACCGTCGTCGCCGCGAGCGCGACGAGGAGTCGCTCCCCGTTCCGCCCTCGGAGTCAGCGAACCGAACATCTGCACCACCTAGGTATCGGCCCCAACCCCCTCGCTGATGAGGTGACTGGTGCGTTGCTGCGTGCACGTAGACGCTCGAACCGAGACGCCCGCCGTCCAACGAGAAAATTGCTCCGCTTTGAGTGTGGAGTTCACTCACCGCGGTTGCAATGGGTCATACGACCCACTCAGCGTCAAAGATCACTCAACGTCGCGAAAATTCGCGTGGATCGTCGATCACTGATGCATGTCACACCCCCTCTGTACCCTTGGCACCGAGGCAGGAGGACATCTTGGCAGCGCGGACGACCCAATCGGTGGCACCCGGCATCGCGGATGCACCGTCCTGGGTCGGCGAGCCCGGCCATGTCGTCCGCCCGCGGGAAGCGCGCGAGGAGGACGAAGAGGCGGTCCTGGCGCCGGGGGCCACCCGCGCCCGCGGCGGCGGTCACCGCGCCACTCCGGAAGAGCCCGATCTGCATCGCACCTGCTTCGAGCGCGACCTCGACCGCATCCACCACTCCAAGCCGTTCAGGCGCCTCGCAGGAAAGTGCCAGGTGTTCATCGCCCCCGATGACGACCACCTCCGCACCCGGCTGACCCACGCGATCGAGGTCGCCCAGGTTGCGGTGAGCATCGCCCGACCGGTCGGGCTCAACGTCGCACTCACCGCAGCCGGCGCAACCGGCCACGACTGCGGCCATGGCCCCGCCGGCCACGCGTCAGAAGAGGCGCTCTCGCCCTTCCTCGAGGGGGGATATCACCACGCGGTCTACGGAGCCGACATCGTGCTCGCCCCCCTCAACCTCTGCGCGGAGACGCTCGATGCGGTGCGCAACCACTCGTGGAACCGGCCGGCACCCGCGACGCCCGAGGGTGAGGTCATCGCGTGGGCCGACCGCATCGCCTATTGCTGCCACGACTTCGAAGACGCCGTTGCGGCCGGCATCGTGCTGACGAGCGATCTTCCGAACGAGGTGCGCGATGTCGTCGGGGCTGACCGACGCACGCAGCTGCACCGGTTCATCACCACGATGGTCGACACGATCGCCGAGAGCGGATGCGTCGGGCTCCGCAAGGCCGAGGCCGACGCACTCGACGCGTTCCGGGCCTTCAACTACGAGCGCATCTACCTCAGGCCCGAAGCGCGGAGCAAGCCGAGCGGGTGATCGAGCTGTTGCGGTCACTCACCTCATGGTTCGTCGAGCATCCCGACGAGACCGGCGACGGGCCGTTGCAGCCCGGTTCCGACGAGGCGGTCGCGGCAGCAGTCCGCTACGTCAGCGGCATGACCGACCGGTTCGTGTTCCGGCTTGCGGTCGAGCGGCTCGGTTGGGAGCCCGCTGCGCTGCCCCGCGGGGCGTGATCGACGCCCTCAGACAGGGTTGATGTCGACGAGCTTGCGGCCCTTGCGCTGGCCGAACTTCACGGTGCCGTCGATGAGAGCGAAGAGCGTGTCATCGCCGCCGATGCCGACGTTGACGCCGGGATGGAACTTGGTGCCCCGCTGGCGCACGAGGATCGTGCCCGCGGTCACCGTGGTGCCGTCGAACCGCTTCACTCCGAGGCGCTGGGCATTGGAGTCACGCCCGTTCCGAGTGGAACCGCCACCCTTGGTCTTTGACATGGCTCGCTCCCCTTATGCCTTCGCCGACGTGATCGAGACGATCTCGATGGTGGAGTAGTGCTGCCGGTGGCCCCAGCGCTTGCGGCTGCGGGACTTGTTCTTGTACTTGAAGCCGATGATCTTCGGGCCCTTGGCGAACCCGACGACCCGAGCCTCGACCTTGGCACCCGACAGCTCGTCGGACGAGGCGAGCACGGTGTCGCCGTCGACGAGGAGCACAGGGGTGAACGAAGACCGATTCGCCCTCTTCGAGGTGAGAGCAGCTCGACGTCGGAGCCGCTGGCCCTCGGCGACCTTCTCTTGCTTGCCGCCTGTGGCGATCACTGCATACATAGGGGTTCGAGGCTACCGGATCGACGGCGCGACCGACGAGTCAGCGTGTCACGGCTAGTCGATGAGGCCGTGGTCGACGAGGACGCCGCGGCCCTCGCAGTAGGGACAGGTGTCGGCGAAGGACTCGAGGAGGCCCTCCCCGATGCGCTTGCGAGTCATCTCGACGAGACCGAGGTCGGAGATGTCGAAGACCTGGGTGCGGGTCTTGTCCCGGGCGAGGGCATCCCGGAACCCGGCGATCACCGAGTGGCGGTTCTCCCTGATCTCCATGTCGATGAAGTCGATGACGATGATGCCGCCGATGTCCCGGAGCCGGAGCTGGCGGGCGATCTCGTCGGCCGCCTCGAGGTTGTTGCGGAACACCGTCTCCTCGAGGCTCGACGTGCCCACGTTCTTGCCGGTGTTCACGTCGATGACCGTCAACGCCTCGGTGTGCTCGATGATCAGTGAACCGCCCGAGGGCAGCCACACCTTGCGGTCGAGCGCCTTGTGCAGCTGCTCGTGGACATGGTGGCGCTCGAACAGCGGGAGACCCTCGACTTCGGGGTCGTAGTACTCGACGCGATCGGCGAGGGCGGGGCTGATGCTCGAGACGTAGTCGCGCACCGCCTCGAAGAGCACGGGATCGTCGATGACCACGCCGCGGTACTCGCGGTTGAACTCCTCACGGATCACCCGCACCGCCATGCTGGGCTCGGTGTAGAGGAGCGCGGGAGCCGGGGAGCGCTTCGCCAAGGCGTCGATCTGCTCCCACTGGGTGACGAGCCGGGCGACGTCCCGCTCGATCTCGTCGGTGCTGATCCCTTCGGCCGCAGTGCGCACGATCACGCCGTGCTGTGCGGGCTTGACGCGATCGAGGATGCCGCGGAGCCGCTTGCGCTCGTCGTCGTTCAGGCGCTTCGAGATGCCATAGGTGCTCGAGTTCGGGATCAGCACGACCGACCGACCCGGCAGCGACACCTCTTGCGTGAGCCTCGCGCCTTTGGCGCCGATCGGATTCTTCGTGACCTGACAGACGATCGTCTGCCGGGCCTTCAAGATCTGCTCGATGCGCGCGTTGGCGCCCTTCTCGACAATGTCCTCCTGGTCGTACTGGAGGTCACCGCGGTAGAGGACCGCGTTCTTCGGCGTGCCGATGTCGACGAAGGCCGCCTCCATGCCCGGCAACACGTTCTGCACCCGACCGAGGTAGATGTTGCCGTGGATCTGCGTGGGATCGTCCGCCGGCTTCGACACGTAGTGCTCGATGAGCGAGCGACCCTCGAGCACCGCGATCTGCGTCGCTCCGGGGCGCACGTGGACGCACATGAGGTACCGACCGATCGGACGGCCCTTGCGCTCCCGGCCGCGCTGGCGGGCCAAGGTGTCCTCGTCCACCTCGAAGGAGGGGCCGCCGAGATCGGCTGTGACGGGCGACGCCGCCTTGGAGCCTGCTCCCGTACCCCGGCCGCGACCGCCGCGCCGCCGACGCCGGCGCGCCGGTGCGTCGGGCGTCGTGGCCTCCGCGCGGGTCGGCGCGGGCATCGTGTCGCCGATCTGGGGCTTGCGGGGCACGAGCACCCGCTCCGCGACCTCGGGATCGTGGATCTGCCCCTCGAATGGACGGTCGGGAAGCTCGGGCTCTGAGTCGTCGACATCGGGATCGAGCCGACCGCTCGGGTCACCGGTCGGGCGCGGCCGGTTTCGCCCGCCGCGACTGCCGCGCCGACGCTTCTTGCGTGCTGCGGTTGAGGCGGCGCCGTCGCCAGACGCGGCCGCGTCAGTGCCGGCTGCCTCCGGCGGAGGCGGCACGACGGCGTCGCTCGGCATCGGTTCGGACATCGGGGAGTTCCCTTCTCATGAGGCACGCTCCATCGCGTGCAGCGCGTCCGTCGCGCTGGATGGGAGCGGCTCCCATCGCACGCCGTCGCGCTCGATCCACTGGTGCGTGCGCAGGGCGCGCACGTCTTCGACAGCGGGCCACACCGCGCCGACGAGCTCGGCGGGGCGCAGGGCCCGAGGTTGCGTTGCAAGCTCGGCGACGAAGACGACACCTGCGTCGTCCTCCGCACCGTCGGCGGCATCGGCGAGGCTGAGGGCAAGGAGCGACGGCCGCAGATCGTCGATCGACTCCTGACCCTTGCGAGTGCGGGTCGCCATGATCGTGGCGGCCGCAACCGCTTGCTCGGCAGCGCCAGCAACCGCGTCGCGGTCGGCGCCCGGCATCGTGAGCCGCCACGTAGTGGACGTGACGTCTTGCTGCAACGACGGCGCGTGGCCATCGACCGGCGCCATCGCCACGATGTCGATGCCGTTCGGGAGCGACGAGCTGAGCCGCTGTGACAGCGTGAGCTCCTCGACAGGCGTCCCGGCCTCGAGGTCGGCGTCCAGCAAGTCGGCATCGAGGTACTCGGCGAGGGATTCGTATCCCGTCGAGAGAGCGAGGCCGAAGCTGATGCGAGGCCGGGGCGAGAACCCCTCCGTGTAGGCGAGGGGGACCTCGGCACGCCGAAAGGCGCGCTCGAACATGCGAGCCACGTCGCGGTGACTCGTGAAGCGGACTTTGCCCAGCTTGGTGAACCGGATGCGCAGGCGGCTCATGATGCCGCCCGCACGGGGATGAGCGGTGCATGGCGGTGGCCGCCGACCGATCGGTCCTGGCCAGTGCCCTGACTACCGCCGGCCGGAGGGGTCGGTGACGCCACGACATGCTCGATGCCGTAGCCCGTGCACACACCGCAGTCGTAGCAAGGCGTCCAGCGGCAATCCTCGACCCCGGACTCCGCGAGCGCCGCTTGCCAGTCGTGCCAGAGGAAGTCGGAGTGCAGGCCGGCGGTCACGTGAGCCCACGGCAACAGCTCGTCCTCCGTGCGGTGCCGGTGGACGTACCAGTCGATCGAGAGCCCGCACGCCGCCATCGCTTCGTGCCATCGACTCACGTCGAAGCACTCCGACCACTCCTGGAAGGTGCCTCCGGCGCGCCACACGTGCTCGATCACCGCGCCGATGCGGCGGTCACCACGGCTCGCGATGCCCTCCGCGAGCGCTGCGCGCGGGTCGTGCCACTTCAGCTGCACGCCGCGGACCGACCTCGTGGCGTCGCGCAGCATGTGGACCTTGCGGGTCAGCTCCTCGGTCGTGTTCTGCCCGAACCACTGGAAGGGCGTATGCGGCTTGGGCACGAAACCGCCCAGCGACACCGTCACCGACGCACGCTGCGTGTAGCGCTTGCCGATGGCGACGCATTCCTTCGCCAGCTCGCCGATGCCGAGCGTGTCGCTGTCCTGCTCGGTCGGGAGGCCTGTGAGGAAGTAGAGCTTCATCCGCGTCCAGCCCTGCGAGTACGCCGACTCGACCGCGCCGTACAGATCGTCCTCGGTGATGAGCTTGTTGATGACGGTGCGCAGCCGCCACGACCCCGCCTCGGGCGCGAACGTGAGGCCGGTGCGCCGCGCCGATCCGACCGTCGCCGCGATGCCGACAGTGAACGCATCGACCCGCAAGCTCGGCAACGAGACCGAGACCTGCCCGCGGTTCACCGGATCGCGCACGACGTCAGCGACGACGCCTTCGACGCCACTGAAGTCCGCGGTCGAGAGCGACGTGAGGCTCACCTCGTCGTAGCCCGTGCGCCGCAGACCTTCCGCGACCATCGTGCGCACCTGCGCCTCGGGCCGTTCCCGCACGGGCCGGGTGATCATCCCCGCTTGGCAGAAACGGCACCCGCGGGTGCAGCCGCGGAACACCTCGACGTTCAACCGGTCATGCACGACCTCGGTGAGCGGCACGAGCTGGTTGCGCGGATACGGCCAGTCAGCGAGGTCGGCGATGGTGCGCTTGACGACGGCCTCGGGCACATCGGCGTAGCGCGGCGTGACCGACGCGAGCCGCTCGCCGTCGTACTCGACGTCGTACATCGACGGCACGTACACGCCGGGGATCGTCGCGAGCTCGTGGAGCACCCGCTCGCGCGACCCGGGTGTGCGCCCGCTCGCCTTCCACGCCCGCACGACCTCGGTGATCTCCGACACCACTTCCTCGCCGTCGCCGATCGCGAAGAAGTCGACGAAGTCGGCAAGCGGCTCGGGGTTGTAGGTGCAGTGCCCACCCGCGCCGATCAAGGGATCATCGGGACCGCGCTGATCGGCGCGCACCGGCACACCGGCGAGGTCGATGCAGTTGAGGACGTTCGTGTAGACGAGCTCGGCCGACAGGTTGAACGCGATCAGGTCGAACTCCGCGGCGGGACGGTGCGTGTCGACCGAGAACAACGGCAACCGGTGGCTGCGCATGAGAGCCTCGAGATCGAGCCACGGTGCGTAGGCGCGTTCGGCCACCGCGTCGCCGCGCTCGTTGAGGATCTCGTACAGGATCTGAAGCCCCTGGTTGGGCAGCCCGATCTCGTAGGCATCGGGATAGACGAGAAGCCACCCCACCTTGCCCGCGTCGTGGTCGGGGGTCAGGGCGCCGTCTTCGCCTCCGATGTAGCGAGCCGGTTTCTGCACCTTGGCCAGGAGAGGCTCGAGCCTTGGCCAGAGTGAGCTCATGTGAGAGGAAGCCTACCTTCCGACCTGGAAGTCTCCCGAGCCGGCGGCGTAAGGCGCCGCCGGGTGCGCGAAGCACCCATTGTCGAGCAAAGCGAGCAGGAGCCGGTCGAAGACCGGCGACGAGGATCGAGCGGCGGCGCAATGCGCCGCCGAGTGCGCGAAGCACCCATTGTCGAGCAAGCGAGCAGGAGCCGGTCGAAGACCGGCGACGAGGAGTTACGGCTCCTAGACGAACCGGTGCATGTGCACGCTCTCGACGAGGCCGACGAGCACCAGGAACGCCAACGTCGAGGACCCGCCGTACGAGAGCAGCGGCAGCGGGATGCCCGTGATGGGCATGATCCCCGTCGTCATCCCGATGTTCTCGAACACCTGGAAGACGAGCATCGAGAGCGCTCCCGCGCAGACCAGCATGCCGAAGAGGTCGCGCGACAGGGTGCCGATCCTCCAGATCCGCCAGGCGAGCACGGCGTAGAGGAAGAGGATGAGACCAGTGCCGATGAAGCCGAACTCCTCCCCCGCGACGGTGAAGATGAAGTCCGTGTGCTGCTCGGGCACGTAGGAGAGGTTGGTCTGGGTGCCCTTGAGGTACCCCTGACCGGTGACCCCTCCGGCCCCGAAAGCGATCTTCGACTGAGTCTGCTGGTACGCCGGCGCACCGTCCTGGTTGACAAACGCGGTGAGGCGGTCCCGCTGGTATTGCTTCAAGGTGTCGGTCTGGAGGATCGCGGCGACACTCACCAACCCCAGCAGCGTCAGGATCACGATGTGTCGCGGTTTGGCGCCGGCGACGAGGAGGGTGCCCATCGTGATCGCCGCGATGACGAGCGCGCTTCCGAGGTCGGGCTGCAACATGATGAGCCCTGCGGGGATCAACGCGAGACCCAGGGCGATGCCGAGCCGACGGCGATCGAGGTGACCGTTCGCTGACGCGGCGAATGCCGCGAGCGCGACGATCAGGGTGATCTTCGCGAACTCGGACGGTTGCAGCTGGAACGACCCGACCTGGAACCACGCTTGGCTTCCGTTCGATCGCGATCCGACCGGCGACACGACCAGCAGCAGCACCGCGCTGCTCGCGAAGAACAAGTACCCCGCCCACTCCCGCAGCTTGCGGTAGTCGATCGAGGCCACCACCACGAGCGCGATGCCGCCCACGAACAAGGCGAAGCTCTGGCGCTTCACGTAATAGAAGGGATCGAGCCCTTCATCGGTGAGCCTTCGATGTCGTGCGCTGTAGATGAGCGCCAACCCGAGGAGGCTCATCAGCCCGGTGACGATGAGCAGGCCGACGTCGATGTGCTTGCGCGGCGACGCGGGGTCTTCGTGAAGAGACCCGAGCGTGCGGCGGTTGAGGGTGTCGGAGAGAGCCATCAGTCGATCGCCGATCCTGGGGTGGGATCATCGACGAGACCGGTGACGACGAGGGGTGCGACGACGCCGATCGGTGGTGCCGGCTGCACCTCGGGCAGCGGGGTGAACCCTGCAAGGCTCTCGAACATCCGCCGCACCACCGGCGCGGCAGCCTGGGCGCCGAAGCCGGATTGCTCGAGCACGGCCGCGACGACGTACTTCGGCGAACCGACCGGTCCGAACCCGACGAAGAGCGACGTGTCGAACTGCGCTTGCTTGCCCGCGGTCTGCGCGGTGCCAGTCTTCCCCGCGAGCGGATATTGGCTGAGCGGGAAGCCGGAGAACACCGGCGCGGCCGTTCCGCGAGGTGAGCTCACCGCGCCGATGAGCCCGGCCAAGATCGGGTCGCGGATCGTGCTCGTGAGTGGGATGGTACGCAGCACCCGGGGGCCCATCTCCCTGTCGACGCGAGGGACGGTGTCGTCCCCAGTCGTGGGGTCGAGGATGCGGCTCGCGATGTTCGGTGAGAACACCGTTCCTCCGTTTGCGAACGCGGCGTAGGCGTTCGCGAGCTGCAGCGGCGTCGAGAGCATCTCCCCCTGCCCCACGGCGAGGTTCACGTTGTCGCCCGTGAACCACTGGCCGAAGGGGAACGCGGTCGGGTTCTCGTCGTGCGCGGCCTGCTTCTGGTCGGGGGTCGGCACTCGCCCCTCCTGCTCTCCTGGCAGCGGCACGCCCGTCTCGGCACCGAAGCCGTACGACGTGGCGGCCCCTTGGATGGCCAGGTCGTGCTGATCGCGGAAGCGCCAGAGGTCGGCACCGATCGAATAGAAGTAGACGTCACTCGAGGCCGCGAGAGCCGTGGGCATCGTGACCCACCCGTTCTGCTCTCCCCCGGCGTTGCTGAAGGTGCACTTCTCGCCCTTGCAGTCCGGCACGGTGTAGCGCCCGGCGTCGAGGAACCTCGTCCCGGACGAGATGATGCCTGCCGCAAGGCCCGCCGTGGCGGTGATCATCTTGAACGTCGAGCCCGGCGCGTACTGGCCGGCGATCGCGCGGTTGGTGAGCGGGTAGTTGTTGGCGGGATCGAGAAGGGACTTGTAGCGATCGGGATCGATGCCTCCGACGAACTCGCGCGGGTCGAAGGTCGGATAGGACGCCATCGCGACGATCGAGCCGTTGGTCGGATCGAGCACGACGACCGATCCGGCGGGCGCTGCGAAGTGATTGGGGTTGTCCTTGGGCGTATGCGTCCGAGCGTTGAGCAACTCCTTCGCGAGCACGTCTTCCGCGAGTGCCTGCACGCTCAGGTCGATCGTCAGCTGCACGTCGCGACCGGGGATCGCATCGGTACGGGAGAGCTCACGCAGCACGCGACCAGCCGAGTCGACCTCGAGGGTGATGGAGCCGGGCGTGCCGCGGAGGTCCTTCTCGAAGATCTTCTCGACGCCGTCCTTCCCCACTTGGTCCTCGACCGTGTAGCCGTCGCCCTTCAGGGACGCGTACTCGGTGTCGTTGATCGCGCCGACGTACCCCAGCACGTGCGCGGCGCGAGAGCCGAACGGGTACACGCGCAGCGCGACCTCCTTCGCCTCGACGCCGGGGAAGTCGTCCTGCTGCTCTGCGATGCGCATCACGGTCGTCTCGGGCACGTCTTCGGCCAACGGGATGGGCAGCAGCGGCGAGTACTTCTTGTCCTCGACTCGCGCGTGCAACGAGTCGACAGGGACGTTGAGCAACGTGGCGAGCTTCGCGAGCAAGATGTCGCGCTGGTGCTCGTTCGCGACTTCCTTGCGGTCGACCGTCACCACATCCGACAGTCGGTTGTCGGCGAGCACACGACCTTGGCTGTCGAGGATGCGACCCCGCACCGGCGGAATCGCCACGACACGCTCGCGATTCGTCTGCGCCGCGACGGCGAAGGTTGGCGCGGACATCACCTGCAAGAACCACAACCGTGAGAACAGCGCAGCGAAGAGGCTGATGGCGACGACGCCGAGCACCCCCATCCGAAGATGGGGTGAGTCGCTCGTCATGCGGTTCCCGCCCAGGCCGCGCTCGGCGCGGCTGGGTTCCTCCGCCCAACAGCATCCTTAGATTCTGCCTTGTGGGATCGCTAGGGGATAGTCACTGCCCGCGGTCAGCGCCACGCACGGGTCTGGTGCAGCGCATCCTCGGCGAACACCCAGCGCAGCACCCTGATCACCGGCGGTGCCAACAGCGCGTTCAGGACCGAGACCACCGCCACCACGGCGAGCAGCCGCCGATCGAAGACGTGCGTGTCGCCGAGGATCGCCTCGAGCACTGCGAACAGCACCACGCCCGCAGCACTCGCGATCGCAGCTGTCGCCATGGGCACCCACCACACCGTCCGCAAGATGCCCGTCTGCGCGCGCCCCACGACGTAGCCCACGATGCAGTACGCGAGCGCCGACAACCCGAACGGAGTCTGCAGCACGAGATCGAACGCGAGGCCAGCTATGAACCCGGTGAGCGCGCCGCGCTCGGGCCCCGCCGCGATGCCGGCACAGATGGTGAGCAGAAGCAGGATGTCACCGGTCGCGGTCAGCACGTGCATCTCCGAGATGAGCGCGAGCTGCAAGAGCAACGCGACGACGATGACGAGCGTGAGCCGCACCAGCGGACGGGCCATCAGCTCGCCTTCCTCGCGGAGCTCACGGCGTCGGCTTCCACTGCACCACCTTCACGAAGCTCATGTGGTCGAGGTCCGCGGCGGGATCGACGGTGATGTCGAGCTGCAACGCGCCCGCGGGGTGCCGCACGCTGCGCACGACACCAACCGGGATGCCCGCCGGATAGAGGCTTCCCTCGAGCCCGCTCGTGATCACCACGCTGCCGACCGCGACCTTGCTTCCCGCATCGATGAGGTCGAGGCCCATCGGCCGGTCCGGGCCCTTCCCCTTCGCGATGCCGTCGTCCTCAGCTGTCGGCACAGAGACGCCGACAGCGAACGTCGGGTCGGTGAGGAGTCGCACGACCGAGCGTTGCCCGGTGACTCGCACGACGTTGCCGACGAGGCCAGCCCCCGTCACGACCGGCATGCCCACCTCGATGCCCGCGCGTGATCCACGGTCGATCTCGATCGTCGCGTCGAAGTTCGACGGAGCGCCCGAGACCACCCTCGCCGCGACGGTGGGGACGTTGCCCAGGTAATCGAGGTTGAGCAGCGACAGCAGCTCCTGGCGCTGGCGCTCGGCGTCGACGGCCGCGAGGGTCGAGCCCCGGGCATCGTCGAGCTCGGTCCGCAGCCGCTCGTTCTCCTTCGTGACCTGGTCGTAGCGGAAGATGCCGTTCCAGACGTTCGTGGCGGGGTGGAACACTCGCTTCAGGGCGTTCGTCACTGGGGCAACCGCGTCGATGGATGTGTCACGGGCGGAATCGATGAACCCGACGCCGCGGTAGTCGAGGGTGATGACCGTGATCGCGATCAGGATGAGGATCGGCAGCGTGTACCGGTTGCGTCCGGTGCGTCGTGAGTTGGACACCATGACCGACGCCTCAGCGTTGAGCGGCGGAGAACAGCACGCCCTTCAGGGCCTCGAACTCCTCGAGTGACTGGCCGGAGCCGAGGGCGACCGAATGCAAAGGATTGTCGGCGACCACGATCGGCATGCCAGTCTCGTGGTTCAAGCGGGCATCGAGGCCGTTGAGCAACGCACCGCCGCCCGTGATCACGATGCCCTGCTCCATGATGTCGGCCGCGAGCTCGGGAGGCGTCTTGTCGAGCGTCGCCTTCACCGCATCGACGATCGCGGTGACGGGCTCGTTCACCGCCTCGCGGATCTCCTCGGTCGACGTCATGATCGTCTTGGGCAGGCCAGTGACGAGGTCGCGTCCGCGGATCTCAGCCCGCAGCTCCTGGTGCATCGGCCACGCAGACCCGAGCACCATCTTCACTTCCTCGGCGGTGCGCTCACCGAGCGCGAGGGAGTACTCCTTCTTGATGAACTGGATGATCGCCTCGTCGAGCTCGTCGCCACCGACGCGCACCGACTGACTCGCGACGATGCCGCCCAACGAGATGACCGCGACCTCGGTGGTGCCGCCGCCGATGTCGACGATCATGTTGCCCGTCGGCTCCTGCACCGGAAGGCCCGCCCCGATCGCAGCAGCCATCGGCTCCTCGATGATGTAGGCGGGCTTGCGCGCTCCGGCGTACTCGGCGGCTTCTTGCACGGCGCGTTGCTCGACGCCGGTGATGCCTGAGGGCACGCAGATGACCATGCGTGGCTTCACGAACCGATGCTGGTGCACCTTGTGGATGAAGTAGCGGAGCATCTTCTCGCAGATGTCGAAGTCCGCGATGACGCCATCCTTCAGCGGACGGATCGCCTGGATGTGACTCGGGGTGCGCCCGATCATCCGCTTCGCCTCGAGGCCGACCGCAAGGGGCCGACCGTCGCGCACGTTGACGGCGACCACCGATGGCTCGTTCAGGACGATGCCGTGACCCCGGACGTATACGAGCGTGTTCGCAGTGCCGAGATCGACAGCCATGTCCCGTCCCATCACGGACGTGAAGCGCTTGTCTCGAGCCATGACTGAGGCGAGCCTACCGTTCACAAGCTCGGGAAGAAGATGCCGATCTCGCGCTGTGCGGATTCCGGACCGTCGCTGCCGTGGATGAGGTTCTCAGTGAACAGGATGCCGAGATCGCCGCGGATGGTGCCTGGCGCGGCTTCGCGGGGGTTCGTCGCGCCCATCATGGTGCGTACGACCTTCCACGTGTCCTCTGGCCCCTCGACCACCATCGCGACCACGGGACCCCTGGTGATGAACGAGATGAGGTCCGGGTAGAAGGGCTTGCCGTCGTGCTCTGCGTAGTGCCGGGCGGCGGTTTCGGGGTCGACCATGCGCAGGTCGAGTGCCACGAGCGTCAAGCCTCGGCGTTCGAACCGGGCCACGATCTCACCGACGAGCCCACGCTCGACGGCGTCGGGCTTCGCGATGACCAGTGTGCGATCCATGGCGGGCGAGGGTACAGGTGCGACCCCTCACCAGACGAGGCGCGCCCTCGCTTCGCCGACGACGTACAGCGAGCCGGTGATGAGCACGAGGTCGTCGACCAGCGCTTCGTCCATGGCCCGCTGCACCGCGGCGGCGACGCCGTCGACCACGATGCAATCGATGTCGAGCGACACGGCGGCGCGAGCCAGCTCGGCTGCGGGGATCGCGCGGGGCGTCGCCGGTGCCGTCGCGATCACGAGGCGCGCCGACGCCGCGTCGAGTGCTTCGAGCATCGCGACCGGGTCACGTCCGCGCAGCAGTCCGATCACGTAGATGCGCTCGGAGACTTCGGAGAACTCCTCGTCGACCACCGCGGCAGCCACGTCCGCGCCCGCGGCGTTGTGCGCGCCGTCGAGCACCACGAGTGGATGCCGGCTGACGATCTCGAAGCGACCGGGCATGACGACCTTGTCGAAGCCGATCGTGATGAGCTCAGGCGACAGCGGTCCGCCGAAGAACGTCTCGACCGCGGTGAGGGCGGCCGCCGCGTTGTCGCCTTGGTGCGCGCCGTGGAGCGGCAGGAAGAGCTCGGGATACGACGCTCCGGGTGTGCGCAGCTCGAGCAGGCGACCCCCGACCGCGAGGATGTTGTCGTTGCACGCGAAGTCGACATCACGCAGGAACACCTCGGCCGGCTGCTCAGCGAAGAAGACGGGCGTGAGCTCGGGGTCGGTCTCACCGAGCACCAGCGACGCGCCCGGCTTCACGATGCCCGCCTTCTCGCGAGCGATGTCGAGGCGCGTCGGCCCCGCGTACTCCGTGTGATCGAGCGCGACGTTCGTGACGACCGCGACCTGTCCGTCGGCGACGTTGGTGGCATCCCACCGTCCGAGCAGCCCGACCTCGGCGACGACGACATCGACCGCGATGTCCGCGAACCATCGGTACGCGGCCGCGGTGAGGATCTCGAAGTACGAGGGCTCGACTCCCGCGAGCGCCTCGGCATCGGCCACGCCGGCGATCGCATCGGCGAGGGCATCGTCCGCGATCGGCTCGCCGTTCACCGCGATGCGTTCGTTGATCTTCTGCAGGTGCGGGCTCGTGTAGGTGCCGACGGTCAGGCCGTGGGCTTCGAGCAGACGAGTCGAGATCTGCGCGGTCGAGCCCTTTCCGTTCGTGCCCGTGATGTGCACGACGGGAGCGGCGTGCTGCGGGTCGCCCAGCACGTGCATGAGGCGCTGCATCCGGTCGAGCGTGGGGTGTGAGTGTCGGTCAGCGACGACCGTCTCGAGGTTGACGTGCTCGTCCAGATACCGCAGCGCGGCAGGGAGATCCATCCCGTCGGCCCGACCGGGGCCTTCAGGACGCGGCGCGGCGGGGGCGCTGCTGGCGGGGGGTCTCGGAGCGCGGGACCAGCGTGGGGTTGACCTTCTCGAGCACCGTCGACCGATCGATGACGACCTTCTCGATGTCGGTGCGACTCGGCAGGTCGTACATGACGTTGAGGAGCACCTCTTCGAGGATGGCGCGGAGCCCACGTGCTCCCGTGCCGCGCAGGTTCGCTTGCTCGGCGACGGAGACGAGTGCATCGTCGCTGAACTCGAGCTCGACATCTTCGAACTCGAAGAACTTGCGGTACTGCTTGATGAGTGCGTTCTTCGGCTCGATGAGGATGCGCACGAGCGCCTCTTGATCGAGGTTGGCGACGGCACCGATCACCGGCAGGCGACCGATGAACTCGGGGATCAGGCCGAACTTCAGGAGATCTTCGGGGAGCACCTCGTTGAGCACCGTGAGCGAGTCACGGTCGCTCGCCATGCGGATGTCTGCGTTGAAGCCGACGCCCTTCTTGCCCACGCGGCTCTCGATGATCTTCTCGATGCCTGCGAACGCACCACCGCAGATGAACAGGATGTTCGTCGTGTCGATCTGGATGAACTCTTGGTGCGGGTGCTTGCGACCGCCCTGGGGAGGCACCGATGCAGTCGTGCCCTCGAGGATCTTCAGCAGGGCCTGCTGCACGCCCTCACCCGAGACGTCGCGCGTGATCGACGGGTTCTCGCTCTTGCGGGCGATCTTGTCGATCTCGTCGATGTAGATGATGCCGGTCTCGGCCTTCTTCACGTCGTAGTCGGCCGCTTGGATCAGCTTGAGGAGGATGTTCTCGACGTCCTCCCCGACATAGCCCGCTTCGGTGAGCGCGGTCGCGTCGGCGATGGCGAAGGGAACGTTCAGCATGCGCGCGAGGGTCTGCGCCAGGAACGTCTTGCCGCAGCCGGTGGGCCCGATCAGGAGGATGTTCGACTTCGCGAGCTCGACGTCGCTGTCGTGGGTCGCGCCGAACTGCACGCGCTTGTAGTGGTTGTACACGGCGACCGACAGGATCTTCTTCGCCGGTTCCTGGCCGATCACGTAGTCGTTCAGGAACTCGTAGATCTCGCGGGGCTTGGGAAGGTCGTCGAACTTCAGCTCTGAGGTCTCGGAGAGCTCCTCCTCGATGATCTCGTTGCAGAGGTCGATGCACTCGTCACAGATGTAGACGCCGGGGCCGGCGATCAGCTTCTTGACCTGCTTCTGCGACTTGCCGCAGAACGAGCACTTCAGCAGCTCGCCCCCGTCACCGAACTTGGCCACCCGGACGCCCTTCCCCTCGTCAGCTCGGACTCGTCTAACCCTTGACGGCCGCGATGGGGCCGTCGGTGGTCAACCCACGTGCGCTGATGACCTCGTCGATGATGCCGTATTCGTGGGCCTCATCGGCGGACATCACGAAATCTCGGTCGGTGTCGTTGTGGATGCGGGACTCTGCCTGGCCGGTGTGACGCGACAGGATCTCCTCGAGGAGGTCACGCATCCGCAAGATCTCCTTGGCCGCGAGCTCGAGGTCGGTCGCCTGCCCGGCGGCACCGCCATAGGGCTGGTGCAGCAGCACTCGAGCGTGCGGCAGGGCGAGTCGCTTGCCCTTGGTGCCGGCAGCGAGGAGCACCGCGGCGGCGGACGCCGCCTGCCCGAAGCAGATCGTGGCGATGTCGGGCTTCACGAACTGCATCGTGTCGTAGATGGCGAAGAGGGCCGTGATGTCGCCGCCGGGCGAGTTGATGTAGATGTTGATGTCTTTGTCGGGGTTCTCCGACTCGAGATGCAGCATCTGCGCGCAGACGAGGTTCGCGATCGTGTCGTCGATGGGTGTGCCCAGGAAGATGATGTTCTCCTTGAGCAACCGCGAGTACAGGTCATAGGCCCGCTCTCCCCGGTTCGTCTGCTCGACGACAGTCGGCACCAGGTAGTTGCGGATCGGGTCGATCACACTGCGTCCTTCGTTTCGGTTTCAGTGGCTTCGGGTTCGGTCGCTTCTGGAGAATCTGCTTCGGGGAGCTCGGGCAACAAGTCGCTGCGATCGATGGCCTGCCCGTCGGGATCGACGATCTCGACGTGCTCGACGATCCACTCGAGCGCCTTGCGCTTGCGCAGGTCTGAGCGTAACTCCGGTATCTGCCCATTGCGCTCGATGACCTTGCGGACTTGGTTCGGCTTTTGCTTCGTGCGCTCCGAGATGCGCTCGATCTCGGCCTCGACCTCGTCGTCGGTCACTTCGACCGATTCGGCGTCGGCCACCGCACGCAGGGCCAGATCGACCCTCACTGCCTCGCGACCGGCCGTACGGAGCTCCTCGACGAACTCGGGCTGGCTCTGCCCAGTCGCGGCGAGGTACTGCTCGATGCCGACACCTTGTGCTTGCAAGCGCAAGCCGAGGTCTTGCAGTCGGGTGCGCATCTCGTCCTCGACGAGCGCTTCGGGGATCTCTTCGTCGACCAGCTCGCTCAGCGCACTCGCTGCCTGCTCACGCAACGCCATCTGGGACTGCATCGCCCGCACGATCGTCATGCGGCGCACCAGGTCGGCGCGCAGGTCGTCGAGCGTGTCGAACTCGGACGCTTCGTTCGCCCACTCATCAGTGAGGTCGGGAAGCACGCGCTGCTGGACCTGCTTCACCAGCACACGGAAGTCGATCGGCTCTTCCTCAGGGTCGGGGTGCCGGGCGCTGAACTGCAGGATGTCACCGGGCTTCGTTCCACGGAGGTGGTCGTCGAGCTCGGGCACGATGCCGCTGCTGCCGAGCTCGTAGAGGTAGTCGGTGGCGTCGAGGCCGGGCAGCGGATCACCGTCGCGGGAGCCCACGATGTCGACTGTCACCTGGTCAGTGTCGATCGCGGGCCGATCGACGGGCTCGAGCTCGGCGAACTGCCCGCGCATCCGCTCGATCTGCGCGTCGATCTCCTCGTCGCTCGGCCGCGGACGGGGCACCTCGACCCGCAGGCCCCCGTATCCGGCGACGCTGACCCTCGGCCGCACCTCGACGACCGCGTCGAACGCGACGGGTCCCTCTTCGCGCCCCGCGGTGATGTCGATCTCCGGCGGTGCGATCACGTCGACTTCGTTCTCGCGCACGGCCTGCGCGTAGTACTCGGGCAACGCCTCGCGCAATGCCTCCTCGCGCGCCGCTGACGTGCCGATGCGCGCTTCGAGCAGACGGCGCGGTGCCTTCCCTGGACGGAAGCCGGGGATGCGCACCTCGCGGGCGATGCGCCGGAACGCGGCGTCCATCGCTTTGTCGAACTCCGTCTCGTCGACCTCGACCGAAACCTTGACCTTGTTGTCTTCGAGGGACTCGATGGCGCTCTTCACAGACCAGGGAGCATACCGGCGCACGCGGAACGCCCTGCCGGGGCATAGGCCGTTCGACCTACTGCACGACACGCCACGACGCGCGCCGAGATTGGCCCGAACGGCCCATAGCGCCGCTGAGGACCCATCGGTACCGTCGACATCACGTGAGCGGGAACCGGGCGATGCTCCGGGAGGAGACCTTCGCGGGCGGAAGCGGGGTCATGGCTGGCGGCGGAACCAGCCACTCAGAAGCTCACTGGCAGGGCCGAGGCGAAAGCCTCGGCCCTGTTCTGTGTCCCGCCACGGTGAGTCAGACTTGGCGTGCCGGGGAGTGGCGCAGTGGTAGCGCACCTGCTTTGGGAGCAGGAGGTCGGGGGTTCAAGTCCCCCCTCCCCGACGCAGTCCCGTTGCAGCGCGTCACGCCTCCCGGATGCGGTCGAGCACTGATTCGTCGACCACCTCGTCCGGGATGGTCTCCGGCCCGGTGAAGCCCCCGATGAGCAGCGGGAAGTAAGCGGGGTCCATCGCCGCCATCTTCTCGCCGAAGAACGCTCTCCTAGCCTTGCGGTTGCCTGCATCTTCGACCTGGATCACCCCGATCGCATCGGCGATCAAGCGCAGGCGGCGCATCCGCTCCATCCGCTCCGCGCTGTAAGACGCGAAGCCCGCCACATCGCGCGCTCCGTCGAGCACGAGGTCGCGCACGGTGCGCGCGTCGCGCATCGCGATCGAGAGGCCCTGCCCGACGATCGGGTCGTTGTGCCCGGCCGCATCGCCGATCAGCACGGCACCCTCCACACAGGGCTGCGCGGTCCAGGTGTCGTCTCCGGGATATGTGGCACACGGACCGGCAGGCGTCGCGCTCGACACCTGCTCGCGCCAAGGGAACGAGCTCTGGGCCGCCGCGTCGAGGAACTTCTGGGTGCCCTCGGGACCGGCGAATCGATGCTGACCAGACAGGCCAGTGCAGCTGTAGAGGCGGGCCCGACCGTCTCGCTGATGGAAGACGAGGAACCAGTTCTCGCCCTCACTCGACAGCGCGTCGAAGTCGTCGGGCACACCGTCGAGTCCGTCGACGAGGAGACCGGAGATGTACGAGATGGGCTCCTGACGCTCGAGCGTGATCCCGATCTGCTTGCGGACAGTCGAGTTCCGGCCATCCGCGCCGACAACGAGCGGAGTGCTGAGCTCGCCTCGGTCGCCGTCGTTCTCGTAGCCCACGGTCCACGGCGAGCCCTGCGCGAGATCGATCTTCGACACTCCCCGGACCACCGTCGCGCCAGCGAACGCCGCGGCATCGAGGAGCGCTTGGCATGCGTCGGGATGACGGAGGTTGAGCGTCCCTTCGACGCCGGGGACCATGATGCTCATTGGGATCGGCATAGGTCCGGAAACGTCCTCGTCGTACTGGTTCCACACTGAGGCGATGTGAGCGCCAGCGGCGAGAAGCACGTCTTCGACGCCGAGCGTTCGGGCCTCGGCGACGCCCCACGCCTGCATGCTCTCGCCGCGCACGCGGTCCGGAAACTCGGTCGAGGCCTCGAGCACGGTCACGCCCACGTCCTCCCCCGCGAGCGCATAGGCCAGGGCGGCGCCGGCGATTCCTCCGCCGACGATGACGACATCAGTGGGCGTGGGCATGCGCGAGTTCACCCTTCCGGCGTGCATCCCGCAAGTGCGACGAGCTTGCGAGCACATCAGTCCAGAATGAGGACATGCCGACCGTCGTCCTCGTCGAGGGTGCCAGCGATCAGTGCGCGCTGCTGACGCTCGCGTCCCGACGCGGACGCGACCTCGACGCGGAAGGCGTTGCTGTCGTACCGATGGACGGCGCCACGAACATCGGGCACTTCCTGCGGCAGCACCCGGATGAGGTCGGTCTCGCGGGGCTCTACGACGTCGGGGAGGAACGGGTCGTGCGACGAGCGCTCGAACGCGCCGGCCGCGTCACCGATGGGATGTCCGACGGACTGGAGGCACTCGGCTTCTACGGCTGCGTCGCCGACCTCGAGGACGAGCTGATCCGGGCGCTCGGCACCGACACGGTCGAGCAGGTGATCGCGGCACAGGGCGAGATGGGCTCCTTCCGCACCTTCCAGAAGCAGCCAGCCAAGCGCGCCGTGCCCATCGAGGCGCAGCTCCGACGGTTCCTGGGCACGACGAGCGGACGAAAGCTGCACTACGCACGGGTGCTCGTCGAGGCACTCGATCTCCGACGCGTGCCGCCGCCGCTCGATCACCTCCTCGCCCGTGTGGCTACATAGGCTGTTGCGCTGGGGGTGACTTCGATGGATGTGGAACCGTTGGACGCCACGTTCGGGGCGACCGTGCGCGACATCGACGTGCGGTCGCTCGACGACACGACGTGGAGTGCGCTGCACGCGTCGTGGCTGGAGCACGCGTTGCTGATCTTCCCCGGCCAGTTCCTGACGACCGAGCAGCAGGACGCGTTCGCACTGCGCTTCGGCAGCCTCGAGTTCAAGGCGTCACCGATCTCCAACATCGGCAAGAGCGGCCGGGTGCATGCCCAGCCGGAGGACGACGTCGTGAAGGCGTTGCGCGGAAACGAAGGGTGGCATCACGACAGCACCTACATGCCGGTGCAGGCGAAGGGCGCCGTCTTCTCCGCCGAGATCGTCCCTGCCGATGTCGCACCCACCGGATGGGCCGACATGCGGGCCGCGTACGACGCGCTCGACGACGACATTCGACGGCGAGTCAGTGCGATGTCGGCGTACCACTCGCTCTTCTACAGCCAGGAGCCGCGGGCTACATGCCGTCGAAGAAGAACGACCAGGGCGGCTACAACCAGTACGGCTACCACGACATGGAGCCGTCGTTGCGTCCGCTCGTGAAGGTCCATCCCGACACCGGCCGCCCGAACCTCTGCATCGGCCGGCACGCCTACGGCATCGTGGGGATGGATCCCGACGAGTCAGAGCGATTCCTCGACGAGCTCAACGAGTGGGCGTGCCAGCCTCCTCGCATCTACTTCCACGATTGGCAGGTCGGCGACGTCGTCGTGTGGGACAACCGACGTCTGATGCACCGGGCCACGCCGTTCGACATGACCCAGCCTCGTCGGATGTGGCACACGAGGATCGCCGGTGAGCGAGAGTCCGAGCTCGCGGCCAACCACCACTGAGCGCAGGCCTAGAGTCCCGGGCCATGCGAGTCGTGGTGTTGGGTGCCGGTTTTGGTGGACTCGAGCTCACGACGCGCCTCTCCGGCGAGTTCGGCGACGACGTCGACGTGGTGTTGATCGATCGCACTGACTCGTTCGTGTTCGGGTTCTCGAAGCTCGAGGTCATGTTCGGACGCGCGACCGCTCCCGCCGTGCAGCATCACTACGCCGACATCGTGAAGCCAGGCGTGCACTTCGTGCAGGCGAGCATCACCTCGATCGACGCTGCAAACAAGCACGTCGAGACCGACGCCGGCGCCTTCGATGCGGACATCCTCGTCATCGCGCTCGGGGCCGACCTCGACCCCAGCGCGACGCCTGGGCTCGTCGAAGGCGGATACGAGTTCTACACAGAGCAAGCCGCGTTCGCGCTGCGGGACGTGCTCGCCAGCTTTCCCGGTGGGCGCGTGTGATCGTCGCAGTCACCTCGACTCCGTTCAAGTGCCCGCCCGCGCCGAGCGAGACAGCGCTGCTCATGCACGACTTCCTGACGGCACGAGGCCTCCGCGACGCCTCGCAGATCGACCTCGTGATGCCTCTCCCTGCGCCTGTCCCCCCGTCGCCCGACGCGTCGAAGGCACTCCTGACGGCGTTCGCAGAGCGCGGCATCGGGTGGCATCCGCAGACGCTCGTACGGTCGCTCGATCCGCAACGAAGGGTCGCGGTGCTCGAAGACGGGAAGGAGATGCCCTACGACCTCTTCCTCGGCGTGCCGAAGCATTGCGTGCCGGCAGTCGTCGAGGCCTCCGGCTTGACCGTCGCCGGCTGGATCCCAGTGCACCCGCTCACGCTCGAGACATCGGTCCCCGACGTCTACGCAGTGGGCGACGTGACGAGCGTCGGTACGCCCAAGGCCGGCGTGTTCGCGGAGGGACAGGCGATCGTCGCCTCCGATCGCATCGCGGCTCGCGTCCGGGGAGACGTCGAGTCGGCGGAGTACGACGGCCGCGGCATCTGCTACGTCGAGTTCGGGCACCACAGCGTCGCCAAGGTCGACGTCACCTTCGCTGCCGGGCAGGCGCCCCACGGCGCGCTCGAGGGTCCGTCCGAGGCGTTGGCATACGACAAGGTCGAGTTCGGCACGAGTCGCGTCCGGCGTTGGTTCGGCCGCGAGTGGACACCCGAAGGCGCGACCGTCTGATGGACTTCGCCTCGTGACCATCCCCGCTCATCATCGCGAGTTCGTGGCTCGCAACCGGCTCTGCGTCCTCGGGTGGAACCGAGCCGACGGAGCGACAGAGGGCCCGCCGCTCACCCCCGTCTTCTACGTGACCGACGGGGAGGACGTACTGGTGTCGATCACCGAGGATCGGGCAAAGACCCGCGCCCTGCGTCGCGATCCCGCGATCAGCGTCTGCGTGCTCGGCGAGGAGATGCCGTTCCCCTACGTCACGCTCTTTGGCACCGCACAGATCGACCCTGACCCGAACACCGCGTTCGAGCTCATGGCGCGTGTGGTCGAGGTGTTCGGCCGACAGCTCGACGATGCCGCACGCGAACAAGCTGCGCGCTCGGTCCGACCGCGAGGGCAGGGTGGTGCTGCGGGTCACCGCCGAGCGGTCGGTCTCGAACCTCCCCACGCCGTCGTAGCGCGGCCGCCACAGCGGTCAGGTTCCCTCGTCACGAAACCGACCTGACTGCTCCTTCGTCGCGACGATCCGCGTGAAGCCCAGCAGCCTGCCTTGGTCGGCCTCGTGCATCGCGACGCCGTGGGCGGAGGCTTCCTTGCGCCAACCTTCGAGGAACGGACCGGTCGTCTCGTCGAACCGCATCCAGTCCTTCCAGCCGTCTTCGATCGCATCTGCGATCTCGACTCGTACCTTCCCCGTCTTGGCCCAGTGGGTGCGCCACCACTCCGGGCCGTGGAAGCAGCAGAACTCCGACTCCCAGTAAGGCTCGAGATGCGGAGGGATGTCCGCGCCGACCTCCTCGAGGACGGCCGGCGTGACGACGCCGATCTGCCCACCGCTGCGGAGAAAGCTCATGACGTAACCCAGGTACAGATCCGCGGTTCCGAAGTACTGGTACGCGTCGACGCTCACGATCGCGTCGAAGAACTCCGCCGCGAACGGCAGCTGATGGGCCTCGGCGTGAACCGGCGTGACGAGGTCCTGCATGTCCGCCTCCCGAATGCGACCGAAGTTCGAGGACGCATCGATCCAGAGGTCGGTCGCCCACACCCTCACGCCGAGCTCCTTCGCGAGGAAGATCGACGTCATCGCCCGTCCGCATCCGAGGTCCAGGACTCGCATCCCGGGTTCGAGGTGCATGACACCGATCAGTGACTCCATGAGCCACAGCGCGTTCGGGCCCATCTGGTTCGCGAAGACCCACTCGGCGTCGTACGTGCTGGCAGCGGGGGTAGCGGGGATGGTGCAACGGGTTCACGTGTGAGGTGGTCGTCATCGTGCGCGGACCGTACCGTGGGCCGAGTGAGCGACCACTCGAATAGTCCGCTTCCGGCGGGCGAGTTCTCGTCGTGGCTCACGTCGATGCAGGCCGCACTCCGCGGAGAAAGCGATGCAGACGTGCCGTGTGACGGATGCACCGCGTGCTGCCGGTCGTCACAGTTCGTGCACGTCGGGCTCGACGAGACCGACGCGCTCGCCCACATCCCGCGACAGCTGCTCTTTCCCGCGCCCTACCGGTCGGATGAGCTCGTGCTCGGATACGACGAGCGTGGTCACTGCCCGATGCTCGTCGACGATCGCTGCTCGATCTACGCGCACCGACCTCTCGCCTGTCGCACGTACGACTGTCGAGTGCTCGCGGCCGCGGGCGTGAGCCTCGACGACGACGACAAGGCGGCGGTCGCCGCGCGCGTCAGCCGCTGGGTCTTCTCCCATCCCACCGAGGCAGACCAGGCCGCCCACGACGCCGTGAGATCGGCCGCTGCCGCGCTCGAAGAGGAGGTCCCCTCGGCGATGCGGCGCGCGCGCTGCTGGCCGTCGACGCGACCAGCGTCAGGCAGGAACCCACGGCGTGAGCCACGGTGTGGCGGGCCAGCCCTCCGCGGCCGCCATCAGCGGGAACGCAGTCGCACCGTCGATCGACTCACGCACGATGTCGGCATGACCGGCGTGCCGGGCCGTCTCCGTGATCAGGTGCAACAGCACCCACCGCACTGACCACGCGTCGACGTCATCGGGAAACCACGGCACGCCCTTGGGCACCGGCACGGCCTGATCGACGTTCGGGATCTTCTCGATGACCGCGGCGGTCTCGCGGGCGATGGCGTCGTACATGTCGAGCACCGATGCGAGGGACTCCCCGGGCTCGATGCGGAAGTTCGCCTCGTAGTCGTCGTCGGGGAGGTCAGCCTGACGCTGCAGCACCAGATCGATCCAGTACCGCTCGACCGACGCGACGTGCTTGATGATCCCCGCGACCGTGAGCTGGCTCACCGAGCTCGCGGAGACGGCCTGCTCGTCGGTCAGGCCGTACGCGGCGAGTCGGAGGACGAGTCGTTGTTGCGCGAGGTACGTCAGGAGACCTTCACGCTCGTCGCTGACAGGGGGAGCTTGTCCGGGCATGGCTCGATCATCGCGAACCAAACCGGACACCGACTGACCGGTTCTCGCGGATTACAGCTCCGGCTCGGTCACTCGGCCGCGCGAGAGAAGCAGCGCCCCGATGACCGCAGCGATGAACGATGCCGCGAGGATGCCGAGCTTGGCGTCGGTCTCGAGGATGGGGTCGTCGCCGAACGCGAGGCCAGAGACGAAGATCGACACGGTGAAGCCGATGCCTCCGAGCACGCCCACCCCGATGATCCCGCGCCACGACGCGCCCGCCGGAAGCGTGCCGATGCCCAGGCGGGTCGCGATCCAGGACGTGCCGACGATGCCGACGAACTTCCCGACGACGAGACCCACGATGACGCCCCACGTGATCCGCGAGCTGAGCGCGTTGTTGATCGACGTCGAGTCGACGGGGATGCCCGCGTTCGCGAGCGCGAAGAGCGGCACGATGAGAAAGCTCGACCACGGGTGGAGCACGTACTCCATCCACTCGACGACAGAGATCGACTCGCGGGCGAGGATCACGGTCTCCGTCGCGGCCTCGGGCGTGGAGATGTCGAGCAGCGCGGCCTCGTCCACGAGCTCGCGCTGTCGGAACGGTCGGGTCGGCGCCAGCAGGCCGAGGATCACCCCGGCGATCGTGGCGTGCACACCCGACTCGAAGAGCGCGAGCCACAGCGCGAGGCCCGCGAGCAGATAGAGCGAGATGTACCGCACCCGCCTCCACCGCATGACGACGATCCCGAGGACGATCAGCACGGCGATCTCGAGGCCGACGAAGTTGATGTCGTCGGAGTAGAAGAACGCGATCACGAGGATCGCTCCGATGTCGTCGACGATCGCGAGCGCGAGCAGGAACAGCTTGAGCGATGGGGCGACGCGGCTTCCGAGCAGGCTGACCACGCCGATCGCCATCGCGATGTCGGTTGCCATCGGGATGCCCCAGCCGTGGACGCCGTCTCCACCCAGGTTGATCGCGACATAGATCGCCGCCGGGACGATCATCCCGCCGAGGGCTGCGACCGCGGGGAGCATCGCGGTTCGCGGCTCTCGCAGCTCGCCCTCGACGAGCTCCCGCTTGATCTCCAACCCGACGACGAGAAAGAAGATCGCCATCAGGCCGTCGTTGACCCACTCCTGCAGGTCGAGGTTGATCGAGTGGCTCCCGAGGGTGATCGCGAGGTGGGTGTGCCACAGATCGAAGTACGACTGCTTCCACGGCGAGTTGGCCCAGATGAGCGCGACGATCGTCGCGAGCACGAGCACGACTCCGCCCGCTGCCTCCGTGTGGAGGAAGTCCCGAAACGGGCTGAGAACGACGCGCCGCGACCCGACGAGCGGGTCTTCGTGGTGGCTCACGCCGTATGGCGGAGCTTGAACCGTTGGATCTTGCCTGTTGCAGTCTTGGGCAACGCGTCCATCACGACCACGCGCGTGGGCCGCTTGAACCCCGCGAGTCGGGCGCGGCAATGTTCGAACACGTCGGTCTCGCTCACGAACGCTCCGGGCTTCGCCACCACGTAGGCGACGGGCCGCGTGATGCCGCGGTCGTCGACCTCACCGACGATCGCGACCTC
This sequence comes from uncultured Acidimicrobiales bacterium, assembly GCA_963726695.1. Lineage (GTDB taxonomy): Bacteria > Actinomycetota > Acidimicrobiia > Acidimicrobiales > DATKAS01 > DATKAS01. The sequence goes on along the minus strand of CAVSDE010000016.1, from coordinate 119,652 downwards.
GAGCACGGCGGGATGCTCGATGATCGTCGCCTCGACCTCTGCGGGCGCCACCCACTCTCCCCCGACGCGCAGCATGTCGTCCGACCGTCCGAGGTACGTGAACACGCCGTCCTCGTCACGCACGTACGTGTCTCCCGTGCGCACCCATCCCCCACCGAGACCGAAGGTCGACTCAGTCGCGTCCGCGTTGCCGTAGTAGCCGCTCGCGGCGGAGTCACCGCGCACCCACAGGTGGCCCGGCATCCCGTCGGGTCGGTCAGCCCCCTCGTCGTCGACGACCCGCGTCTCGTATCCATCCACGGGCGTGCCGGTGGCCCCGGGCCGCACTGCGCCGGCTCGGTTCGACAAGAAGATGTGCGTCATCTCGGTCGAGCCGATGCCGTCGAGGATCTCGACACCGAACCGATCGTGGAAGCGATGCCATGTGTCAGCGGGAAGCGACTCTGCCGCGGACACCGCAAGCCGGACCGAGCGGAACGTGTCGTCGGAGATGTCTGACGCGTTGAGCGCCGCGTAGAAGGCGGGAATGGCGAAGAACAGCGTCGGCCGGTGCGTCGTGACGATCTCCGCGACGCGGGCCGGAGACGGTGGCCGCGTCGCCTCGAGGATCGCGACCGCGCCGACCGACATCGGGAACGTCACCGAGTTGCCGAGCCCATAGGCGTGGAACATCGGGCCGACGGAGAAGAACCGATCGTCGGCGGTGATGTCGAGGATCGAGCGCGCGTAGGTGTCGGCGGTGACTCGCAGGTCGCCATGGCGGTGCATCGCCAGCTTGGGCCGTCCCGTGCTGCCCGAGGTGCACAACCAGAAGCCCGGCGTGTCGACATCGGTGGGCGCGATGACGCCGTCACCGGTTGCTCCCGCAAGGGCGCGCCACTCCTCCGACCCGGTCACGAGACGCGGGGCCGTGAGCTCCTCGCTGCCGGCGGCGCGCTCGGCTGACACGAGGACCAGCGCTGCTTCGGCGTCGGCCACCACGAGCCCGATGTCGCGCCAGGGCAGCAGCGGATTGACGAGGACAGCGATGGCTCCGATGCGCAGGCACGCCAGAAACGAGACCACGCACTCGGGAGAGTCGAGCAGGGCGAGCACCACCCGGTCGGCCGTTCCCACACCGGCCTCCCGAAGGCCCGACGCCATGGTGTCGACGTCAGCGAGCATGCCGCGGTAGGTGATCGCGTCGTTCATCGTCTGGAACGCAATGCGGTCGCCATCGCCGGCTGTCACGTGGCGATCGAGCAACCACTCCGAAGCGTTCCAGCGCACGCGTGCACCCTCCTGGGTCGACCCTTGCGCCATGCAATCAGATCTGTGGCAAGAATGTGCCCCTCAGTCACCGGCGCACCGGCGCCTTCTTCCGCAAGCAAAGGGATCACGACATGGTTCTTGCCGACGTCCACCTCAGCGACATCATCTGGTCGATGCTGTGGCTGTTCTTCCTCTTCATCTGGATCATGATCCTGGTGCAGGTGTTGATCGACCTGTTCCGCGACCACACCACGGGCGGCGTCGCGAAGGCGCTCTGGGTGATCGCGCTGGTCTTCGTGCCGTTCATCACGGTCTTCGTGTACATCATCGCCCGAGGCAGCGGCATGGCCGAGCGCAGCATGAAGCAGCAGCAGGCCGCGCAGCAGCAGATGGATCAGTACATCCGCAGCACCGCGGTCGCGGGAAGCGGCGCAGCCGAGCAGATCGAGAAGGGCAAGGCGTTGCTCGACGCCGGCACCATCACGCAAGCCGACTTCGACGCGCTCGAAGGCCAAGGCGCTCGCGTAGCGCCCCGCGTCCGTCATGGAGCCCGGGGAGTTCGAAGGGGTAGCCGGTCGCACGCTCGACGAGTCGACGCCGTGGTGGCCACCGCTGCCTACGGCGCCGGCCGGCGCCCCCAACGTCGTCGTCGTCCTTCTCGACGACGTCGGGTACTCGCAGTTCGGCTGCTACGGGTCGACGGTCGCCACGCCGACGTTCGATCGGCTGGCAGCAACGGGGCTGCGCTACTCCAACTTCCACACCACGGCGCTCTGCTCGCCGACGCGTGCGTGCCTGCTCACGGGCCGCAACCACCATCGCAACGGGATGGGTCGCATCGTCGAGTTCGCGTCGGGCTTCCCGGGCTATGACGCGACCATGCCGAAAGCAAACGGCATGGTCTCGGAGATCCTCGTGCGCAACGGGTACGCCACCTTCGCGGTGGGCAAGTGGCATCTCGCGCCCGCGGGCACGATGGTCGCCGGTGGCCCCCGCGACCGGTGGCCTCTCGGTCGCGGGTTCGAACGGTTCTACGGGTTCCTCGGCGGCGAGACCGACCAGTACCACCCCGATCTCGTCCACGACAACCACCAGATCGATCCGCCGCGCAGTGCACGAAGCAGGGCTATCACCTCACCGAGGACATGGTCGACGTCGCGCGCCTGTACCTCACCGACCTTCGGGCGGCCTCTCCGACGAAGCCGTTCTTCCTGTGGTTCGCGCCGGGGGCGTGCCACGCGCCGCACCAAGCGCCGAAGGCCTACATCGACAAGTACAAGGGCGCGTTCGACCACGGATGGGACGCGTATCGGGAACAGGTCTTCACGAAGCAGATGGCGAGCGGGTTGCTACCGTCAGGCACCGAGCTCAGCGAGCGTCCGAGGTGGATCGACGCGTGGGACTCGCTGTCCGATGACGAGCGTCGCCTCTACGCGCGGATGATGGAGGTGTACGCGGGCTTCCTCGAGCACACCGACGCGCAAGTCGGGAGGGTGCTCGACTTCATCGAGGAGCTCGGCGAGACCGACAACACGATCGTCGTCGTGATGAGCGACAACGGCGCGTCGGCCGAAGGCGGGCCGAAGGGCTCGTTCAACGAGATGTACTTCTTCAACGGCCAGCCAGAGAGCCTCGAGGAGAACCTGAAGCGCATCGACCTGCTGGGCACCCCTGAAGCGCACAACCACTACGCATGGGGATGGGCGTGGGCCGGCAACACCCCGCTGAAGCGGTGGAAGCGCGAGACCCACGAAGGCGGCGTCGCTGATCCGCTCATCGTGCACTGGCCGCGAGGACTCAGCCGCACGGGCGAGACCCGCCATCAATACGTGCACGCGATCGACCTGCTGCCGACCCTTCTCGACGTCATCGGCATCGAGCCACCGGACTCGATCGCGGGCGTCGCCCAGCAGCCGTTCGACGGAGTCAGCTTCGCCCACACGTTCGCCGACGGCGCTGCCGCAAGCCGTCACGTCACGCAGTACTACGAGATGATGAGCTGCCGAGCGATCTACCACGACGGCTGGAAGGCAGTGACCTTCCACCCGTTGATGCTGGCGCCCTATGACGGCTCCGACCCGAGACGTCCGTTCGACGAGGACGAGTGGGAGCTGTACCACGTCGCCGAGGACTTCGCGGAGACCACCGACCTCGCGGCGAAGGAACCCGATCGCCTCGCGGAGATGATCGACCTCTGGTGGGCGGAAGCAGAGCGCAACCAGGTGCTGCCGATCACGAACATGCCGGGCCTCCACGGTGACCGCCGCTACAGGCGCAACCACTACGAGTTCTACGCGGGGATCGAGCTCGTTGCCCGACGCGGTGGCGCCGAACCTGCGCAACCGGTCGTGGCAGATGACGGCAGAGATCGACAACAGCAATGGTGACGCCGCCGGAGTGATCGCGAACCATGGCGGCGCGGCGGGCGGCTACGCGATCTACGTCAAGGACGGGCATCTCTGCTACGTCGACAACTTCCTCGGCACGGAGACGACGATCGTGCGGTCCGACGTTGCGTTGCCGAGGGCACCCGTGATCGTCAGATGCACGTTCGCGTCGACGGGGACGTTCGGCGGGGGCGGCGACGTCGAGCTGTTCCACGACGAGGCGCCCGTCGGGGGCGGCAACGTGCCGCGCACGGTCCCGATCTCGTTCGGCATGTCGGGCTTCGAGGTCGGCTACCAACGCGGCCCCTCGATCACGTCGGACTACGACGCGCCGTTCCGGTTCACGGCCGAGCGGCTCGGCAAGGTGACGTTCGACGTCGAGGGCCGCCCGAAGCGCGACGCCGTTGCGCAAGAGCGCATCGGGAACGCCATCCAGTAACTAGGGGCGGGCGAAGGGCTGGGGCTCGGCCTCGGGACCGGCTGCGGGTCGCGCTGCGGGGTTCATGCGGAACGACGGATCGTGGCGCAAGATCTCACGCCGAGCGATCGTCATCTTGTGCACCTCGTCGGGGCCGTCGGCGATGCGCAGGGTACGCATGCTCGCCCACATCGCCGCGAGCGGGGTGAACTGCGTGACGCCCGCGGCGCCGTGCACCTGGATGGCGCGGTCGATCACCTTGAGCGCCATGTTCGGCACCGCGACCTTGATGCCCGAGATCTCGGTCGGCCGCGGCCTTGTTGCCGACCGTGTCCATGAGGTGCGCGGTGTGGAGCACGTACTCGCGACACATGTCGATCTCGATGCGCGACTCGGCGATCCAGTCCTGGATGAGGCCCTTCTGCGCGACGAGCGTGCCGAACGTGCTGCGCTCGAGCGCTCGATCGACCATCAGGCCGAGGGCGCGCTCGGCCACGCCGATCGAGCGCATGCAGTGATGGATGCGGCCGGGGCCGAGACGCGCCTGCGACATCGCGAACCCGCCGCCCTCCTCACCGAGGAGGTTGTCGACGGGCACGCGGACATCCTCGAAGAAGATCTCGGGATGGCCACCGGCGTGGTCGTAGCCGAAGACGTGCGGCGTGCGACCGATCCGCACTCCCTTCGCATCTTTCGGCACGGCGATCATCGACTGCTGGAGGTGACGAGCCGCGTTCGGATCGGTCTTCCCCATCACGATGAGCACCTTGCAGCGCGGCCGCAGGCCGCCAGACGAGAACCACTTCGTGCCGTTGAGCACGTACTGGTTGCCGTCGCGCTCGATCCGCAATCCGATGTTGGTGGCGTCGGACGACGCCGAGTCGGGTTCGGTCATCGAGAACGCCGAACGGATCTCGCCTTCGAGCAGCGGAGCGAGCCAGTCGCGCTTCACCGTCTCGGATCCGTACACGTTGAGGATCTCCATGTTGCCCGTGTCGGGCGCGGAGCAGTTCAGCGCCTCGGACGCGAATCCGACCTTGCCGAGCTGCTCGGAGATCGGCGAGTAGTCGAGGTTCGAGAGCTTCGTGCCGGGCGCATCGGGCGACAGGTGCGGCAGGAACATGTTCCACAACCCACGCTCACGTGCGGCGGCCTTGAGCTTGTCGAGCATCGGGGGGTCGCCGTCGTGACCGAGCGCCTCGAGCTGCTCGTGGTACTCGACCTCGTTCGGGTAGATGTGGTCGTCCATGAAGCTGACGACGTCGCGCAGCAGCGCCTTGCCTTGCTCGGTGTACTCGTAGGGCATGCCTTCCGGTCTATCCCAGGACGGCACTCGGTGCGAACGAGGGCGCAAATTCCCGCGACGATGTCGAGAAGTCGGGGCCAGCTCCGTCCCAGAGTGCAAGCCCACACAGGGCCGACACACAAGGAGAACACCGTGGCCAAGTACCTGTTGCTGAAGCACTACCGAGGCGCTCCGGCGCCCGTGAACAACGTCCCCATGGACCAGTGGAAGCCTGACGAGGTCGAGGCCCACATCCGATACATGAACGACTTCGCATCCCGGCTCGAGGGCAGCGGCGAGTTCATCGACGGCCAGGCGCTGTCGCCCGACGGCATGTGGGTCCGCTATGACGGCGAAGGGCGACCGCCGGTGACCGACGGGCCGTTCGCGGAGACGAAGGACTTGATCGCCGGATGGATGATCATCGACGTGGACAGCCAGGACCGAGCGATCGAGCTCGCGGGCGAGCTGTCGGCAGCGCCGGGCGCTGGCGGCGAACCGATCCATGAGTGGCTGGAGGTCCGGCCGTTCCTGACCGCGCCGCCCACGTTCACGCACTGACCCTTGCGATGAGCATGGACGACGTCGAGCTACGCGAGCTCGTCCCTCGGGTGTTGAGCGTCCTCGTCCGTCGCGGAGCTGATTTCGCGACGGCCGAGGACGCCGTGCAAGAGGCACTCATCAGGGCGCTCTCCGCATTTGGAGACGAGCCGCCCACGGACCCGACGGGGTGGCTCATCACCGTCGCGTGGAGAGCGTTCCTCGACATGACCCGCTCCGACGCCGCTCGCCGCGACCCGCGAAGTCCGACTCGACACCGAACCACCCGCCGGAGACATCCCGAGCGACGACGACACGCTGCGCCTCTACTTCCTCTGCGTGCACCCCGATCTGACGCCGTCGTCCGCGGTCGCGCTGACCCTTCGAGCCGTCGGTGGCCTCACCACACGCCAGATCGCTCAGGCCTACCTCGTGCCCGAGCCCACCATGGCGCAGCGCATCAGCCGCGCCAAGCGCATCGTCAGCCGGGCCGGCGTCGACCGTCCCGGCGACGTGCGCACGGTGATGCGGGTGCTCTACCTCGTCTTCAACGAGGGGTATTCCGGCGACGTCGACCTCGCGGCCGAAGCGATCCGGCTGACCCGCCAGCTCACTGCGTTGGTCGACGACGCCGAGGCCCAGGGACTGCTGGCCCTGATGCTCCTCCACCATGCGCGGCGCCGCAGCCGCACGCGACCAGACGGAAGCATCGTGCCTCTTGCCGATCAGGACCGCAGCGAGTGGGACACCGAGCTCATCGTCGAGGGAATCGACATCGCACGAGCTGCGCTCGCGCGCGATCGGCTCGGTGAATACCAGGCGCAAGCGGCGATCGCCGCGCTGCATGCCGACGCGCCGCGTGTCGAAGAGACCGACTGGGTGCAGATCGTGGAGTGGTACGACGAGCTGCTGCGGTTCGCCGACACGCCGATCGTGAGGCTCAACCGTGCGGTCGCTGTCGGTGAGGCCGACGGCGCGCCCGCAGGACTCGCGGCGCTGGCCGAGATCGACGAGGACGTACCGAGACGCGAAGCGGTCGCCGCGTACCTCCACGAGAAGAACGGCGACCTCCAGCTCGCGGCCCGCCTGTATGCCCGCGCCGCTCGCAACGCGCCCAGCGTCGCCGAACGCGACCATCAGACGCTCCAAGCATCGCGACTCAATCAGCAGCTGCAACACCGCAGCTGACCAGTCTTGCGCCCCTGCTTGGCTACCCTGACATCCCTCGCGGGTGTAGCTCAATGGTTAGAGTTCCAGCCTTCCAAGCTGGCTATGCGGGTTCGATTCCCGTCACCCGCTCCGATGATGCAGCTCGTCGCACTGTGCCTCGACGCAAACGATCCCCTCCGCCTCGCGGCTTCTGGGCAGAGGCTCTGCAGTGGGAGATCGAGGACGAGACGAGCGACGAGGTCGTGCTCGTGCCGACCGATGACACCACGTTTCACCTTCGGTTCAGTCCTTCGACGGAGCCGAAGGTGGGCAAGAACCGCACCCACATCGATCTGACGAGCACATCCATCGAGGATCAGCGGCGGCTCGCCGGGAGGTTGATCGAGCTCGGCGGCCGTGACATCGACGTCGGTCAGAGTCCGAGCGACGAGCACATCGTGCTCGCCGATCCCGAAGGCAACGAGCTCTGCATCATCGAGCCGCAGAACCGCTTCCTCGCGAACATGCGGACGATTCGGATCGATCACCTGTGACGGGACGCGGGCCGTGGGTTGCTTCTGGAGCGACGTGCTCGGATGGCCGTTGGTGTGGGACCAAGACGAGGAGACGGCGATCCGCCGCACCCGACAGCACCGGGCCCTTCATCACGTGGGGTCCGCCGCTGGCCCCGAAGGTCGGCACGAACCGGCTGCATCTCGAAGTCGCACCTGCAGCCGGCGTTGATACGCAGGCGGAGGTCGACCGCCTCCTGTCGCTCGGCGCAACGGTCATCGACGCAGGTGTCGACGGCGTCGACATGGTCGATCCCGATGACAACGAGCTGCGGGTCAGATCAGCAGACGACCGCCGTCGATAGTGAGGGTGGTTCCGGTCACATAGCTGTTGCCCATGAAGAAGAGCACCCCGTCGGCGATGTCTTCGGGCTGCCCCACACGCCTCGCCGGCAGCGACGCTCCGATCGATTGCATGGCGGCCTCGTGCCGCTCACCGAACATCCCAGAGACGAGCGGCGTGTCGACGAGCCCGGGGACGACGACGTTGACGCGGATCGGCGCGAGCTCGAGGGCCAACGAACGGGCGAGGGCCTCGACCGCACCGCACGACGCCGACGCGATGCCGCTCCCGCCCGGACGGGGACGCAGCACCGACACGCCCGAGCAGAACGTGATCGATCCGCCTTCGGTCATCCGCGGCGAGCCGTACTTCGCGGCGAACACTGAGCCCCAGAAGCGGGTTTCGAGCAGAGGACGTAGCTCCGAGAGCGGAGCATCGAGCGGACCGGCCCCGACCGCACCGGCCGACACGAAGATGTGGTGCACGATCGGGAGGCTCGCGAAGAGCACCTTCGTCCCCTCTTCGTCAGCACTGTCGAGCGCGACCGCGTGGACGCGGCCGTCGAGCGCGCTCGACGCTTCGTCGAGCCGATCGAGCGACCGGCCGGTGATGACGACCGACGCCCCCGCGTCGAGTGCGGCCCGTGCGGTCGCGAGCCCGATGCCAGAGCTACCGCCGATCACGACCACGGTCGAGTCATCCATCATCGGCGTACCCTGCCACGCGAGGAGGCTCAGGCAGCGGGCGCGATGTGAGCAACGTCGATGCCGAGGGAGCGTACGAGCTCCGCCGCCGCGTCCACGAGCTCGGGGCCACTCATGTGGGCCGCATGCAGCAACGCCTCGGTGAGCGAGGCGAGCGCCGCCAGTGTGGGCACGTCGACAAGGCGACCGGTCGCGTCCTGACTTCGTGCGGGGAGCGCTGATCCCGAGCGCCCCGATCACGTACGCCCCTTGCCACGTGAGCGTCTGGGCGAGATCGTGGCGTGCGTACGTTCCTCCCGACGTGCCGGCGCTGACCACGGCCATCGGCTTGCGGTACAGGTTGCCTGAACCCACGAGCCAGTCGAAGGCGTTCTTGGCCACACCCGCGACGCCGCCCGCGTACTCCGGCGCCGCGACGATCACGACGTCGGCATCATCGACGCGGCGACGCCATTCGTCGACGGAAGGCACTGCGTCGTCGCCTCGCTCGGGATCGAACGCGGGAAGCGCGCCGACACCCGTGAACTCATCGACGGTCGCTCCTCGCGTGGCGGCAACGGCGGCAACGACGTCCAACGCAGCGCGGTTCGCCGAGCGTGCCTGAAGGCTCCCGCACACGCTCAACAACCGGACCATTGACGCCAGCAACAGCACGACCGCCGCAGATCATCCCGACAAGGCATCTCCGAACAACCCGAGCGCAGCGACCGCGAACGCGACCATGTTGTCCTCACGGTCGTCGAGGCCGGTGAGCACGTGTCGTGTCATGTCCGCCCCACCGGCGATCGCCACCCAGCAGTGGCCCGCGGGATCGCCGTACCGGTTCGGCGGACCGGCCGCGCCCGCTTCCCCGATCCCCCAGGTCGCACCGAGCTTGGCCGCCGCGGACTGTGCGAGGTAGCGGGCGAACTCCTCAGTCGCGCCTCGCATGCCTTCGGGCACCCCGACCGCGCCCGCCATCCAGGCACGGCTGGCGGCAAGCGTGTACACGACCGCGCCGCCCAGGTAGTACGCCGACGCGCCGGGAACGGAGAGAAGCGCGGCGGAGATCAACCCGCCGGCAGAGCCCTCGGCGACCGCGACGGTGTCGCCTCGCTGACGCAACACCGCGGCCACGCTGGACGCTGCTGCGGTCAGGTCGGGATGCAGAGCCGGCATCGCCGTAGGGTACGCGGCCATGAGTCACGACATCGGCCCGTACAGCACCGCGACCGACATGCTCGCCGCACTCGACGCGAAGCACATCAGCTCCGTGGAGCTCACCGAGATGCATCTGACGACGATCGACAAGCACGATGAGACGCTGAACGCGATCCCGGTGCGCACCCCGGAGCGTGCCCTTGAAGCGGCGCGCCGCGCCGACGCTGCGCGAGCCCGTGGCGAACGAGCCGCGCTGCTCGGTGTCCCGATGACGTTGAAGGAGTCGACCCAGACCGCGGGATTGCCTCAGTCGGCGGGGATCGAGCCCTTGAAGGACTACCGACCGCAGACCGACGGCCCGATCGCGCGCAGCGTCTTTGCCGCCGGGGCGGCCCTGCTCGGCAAGACGAACATCCCTGTCGCGCTCGGTGACTGGCAGGCCGACAGCCCGGTCTACGGACGCACGAACAACCCGTGGGACCTCGAACGGACTCCTGGGGGCAGCACCGGCGGTGGCAGCGCGGCGTTGGCATCGGGGATGACACCGCTCGAGATCGGCAGCGACATCGGGGGATCGATTCGGGTGCCGGCCGCGTACTGCGGCGTGTACGGCCACCGGCCCTCACAGACCGCGATCCCCAGCGTCGGCGCCTTCCCCCACGCGGACCGTCCGAACCCCGCCGTCGTGATGGGCGTGCAGGGTCCGCTTGCCCGCAGCGCGTTCGACCTCGAGCTGCTGTTCGACGTCGTGAAGGGACCCGATGATGGCGAGGACGTCGCGTGGCATCTCGACCTTCCCCCTGCGCGCCACGAACGCCTCGGCGACTTCCGCGTCGCGATCATGCCGCCGCTCGCCCTCGCGCAGCCTTCGACAGAGATGCAGGAGAAGGTCGACGAGCTCGCGTCGATCGTCGGGCGCGCGGGGGCCACTGTCGCGGAGACGATGCCAGCCCTCGAGCACGAGACGTACCTCCGCGACTACCTGGTGTTGCTCACCGCGATCACGTCCCAAGCGCAGAGCCGGGAGGAGCGCGAGGCCACCGCATCTCGTCTCGACCCGACCCAGCTCATGCGATCCGCCTCGGCGGAAGGGCTGACACTCGACGCTCCCGCGCTGCTCTCGCTGCTCAATCGGCGTGCGGCCGCGCAGGCCGCGTGGCAAGCGTTCTTCACGGAGTGGGACGTGCTCGTCTGCCCGACTGCGCTGGACGCCGCGTTCCCGCACGACACTCGTCCTCAAGGCCAGCGTGTGCTCCAAGTCGACGACCGCGCCGTGCCATATCAGCTCAACATCGTGTATCCGATGTGGGCGATCTTCCCGGGGCTTCCGGCAACCGCGTTCCCGGCTGGGCTGAACCGAGCCGGACTGCCGCTCGGGCTCCAGGCGATCGGTCCCTACCTCGAGGACCGCACGACGCTGCGGTTCGCACAGCTCCTCGAGCACGAGTGGAACAGCTTCATTCCCCCGCCTGCGTTCGCGTGACCGAGCACGTCGCGGTTCGCGAGATCAGGCGGCAGCACACGGTCATCGAGCAGTGGCTGACCGGTGCCGACCGCAGCGGGTGGGACTCGTTCGCCGCCGCGCTCGACGATGCGTTCGAGATCGTCGCTCCCGACGGCACAGTGACCGGGAAGCCGGCGCTGCTCGAAGGCTTCCGCGCTGCATTCGGCACCGTGAGCCCGCTCGTCATCGATGTCCGCAACGCGGTGGTGGTCGCGACCGATGCCAGCACCGCCGTCGTTCGCTACGAGGAGTGGCAGCGGGAATGCATGAATCCGAACGCAAGGGTCTCGACCGCAGTGATGGGGCTCTCGCAGTCGGCGCCTCTCGGTTGGGCGTGGTTGGCCCTCCACGAGACATGGCTCACGAGTAGGGGTTGACGTGTACGACGTCGAGATCGCGTTGGACGACCGACCGGGCGAGCTCGCGCGCATGGGCGAGGCTTTGGGTGCCGCTGGCGTGAGCGTCGAGGGAGGCGGCATGTGGGTGGTCGGTGGTCGTGGGATCGCTCACTTCTTGTTCGAGGACGGGGACGCGGCGAGACGCGTGCTCGAGGCGATCGGGATGACGGTCGTCGCGTGCAGAGAGGTGGTCGTGCAACGGCTGCGTCAAGACGAGCCGGGGCAGCTCGGCAAGCTCTGTCGCGCGATGGCCGATGCCGGCGTCAACATCGAGGTGCTGTACAGCGACCACGACCATCAGCTCGTGTTGGTCGTCGACGACCCCGACCGTGGCGCCGAGGTCTCACAGCGCTGGACGGAGCGGTCCTAGAGCGCGACTGTTCCCGAGACAACGGTGACGGTCGCGCCGCCGATCCAGATCGCGCCGTCGGCATCGGTCGTCACGTGGACCTCACCGGCGCGCCCGAGCGCGGCGCCTTGCCTCGCGACATACGGCGCGGTGAGGCGACCGCTCCCGAGCAGCCACTGCGCGAGAGACGCGTTGAGGCTGCCGGTGACGGGGTCTTCACGCGTGATCCCCTCGATGGGGAAGAAGGCCCGCACCTCGATTGCGGCCGGCGCGCCCGTGGGATGGGGACCGACCACACCGACCTTGTGCTCGATGGCTCCCGGCTTCACCGCGAGCACGGCGTCTGCGTCGGGCAGCAGCACCGCGAGCCACCCCGGTCCGTTGTCGACCCACTGCATGTCCACGACGTCCCGCGCCGCGAGCCCGAGCCACTCCGAGACCCTCGCCGCCGTGGCCGCGTCGACTGGCCCCTCCTTGATCAGGGGCGGCGCCGCGAACGCGAGACGCTCCGGCCCGCGCGCCACCGGCACCAGGCCGGCCCCGCACTCCTGGATCACGACCTCCGCGCGGCGTGGCTGCCCTCCCGCTTCGAGCCACGCGTGGCATGTGCCGAGTGTGGGATGACCTGCGAAGGGCAGCTCCTCACCCGGCGTGAAGATGCGCACCTTGTAGTCCGCGTCGGCGGTCGTGGGCGACAGGAGGAACGTCGTCTCGGAGAGGTTCATCCAGTGCGCGAAGTGCTGCATCTCGTCGTCGCTCAGACCGGCTGCTTCGTGGACCACTGCGAGCGGGTTCCCCCTGCCGCGCGCAGAGGGGAAGACGTCGAGCTGGGTGTACGGGCGGATGGTCATCGCCCGATTCTGCGTCTCCCTCGACGCGCGGGACGACGCTTTTCACCGCGAAGCTGAAGGGGTGGGCCGTAAGGGATTTGAACCCCTGACCCCTTGCGCGTCATGCAAGTGCTCTGCCAACTGAGCTAACGGCCCCAGAACCCACGAGCCTACACAACCTGCTCAGCCGCCTTCCCCGGTGAACTCTCATGCTCTTTCATTGCTTTTCTGCTCGGAGTCGTGGTTGGATGTCGGCCTGACTCGGCGGAGGCGGATGACATGAGTGAGCAGGTGAGCGTCGAGGTCGGCGCGGATGGGCGACCGGTCGCGGTGAAGCGGGCTCGAGACGACGAGGGCCGCGCCCGGTTGCGCGGCGAAGCGATGACGCTCGAGCGCGCCCGTCACCCCGGCGTCGTCGAGCTGGTCGGCATCACCGACGACGACAGCGAGACCGCGTTGTCGACGCTCTGGCTCGGAGGCGGCGCGTTCACGACGGTGGAGGTGCTGCCGAGGAAGCTCGCCAGCCTTGCCGCATCACTGGCCACGACGATCGCTGATCTCCACGATCGCGGAGTGGCCCATCGACGTGTCACTCGCGATCATGTGCTGCTCGACGGTCTGGGCCGCGTCGTCCTCGTCGGCTTCGCCGAGGCGACGGTGGAGCACACGGTCGATGACTGCGCGTCCGACGTGGCGGGTGTGGGCGAGCTTCTCGCAGCCAAGCTTCCGTCCGGCCCTCCGCCGGTCTTGAAGCTGCGACCCGCGAGCCCCGATCGCGAGACCCTCGAGCGCCTCCGCTCGGTGGTCGACCGCGCGATCGATCCGGTACAGACGCGTCGTCCGTCCGCTCGGTCGCTCGCTGGGCTGCTCGCCGAGATCGCGGACGAGCCCGCGACCCGGGGGCCGATCCGTCTCACTCGGCCCGCGACGCCGACCGAAGGACCACCGACCCATCCACTCGCGCCGGCCTTCGACGCGGCTCGGTCCGCGCTCTCCGGTGGGGCATCGAGGATCATCACCAGAGCCGTGTGCCGGCGCAACCGTGGTCGCGGCGATCGCGGTCGTGGGGCTCGGTGCGCACGCGGCCTTCGCCGGCAGCAGTCCGCCGCGAGCGGTGGTCGCCGAGGCTCCGTCGACGTCGGTGACCGTGCCGTTGGCGTCGACCACGACCAGCCTCGTCGCACCCCGAGTGTGGCCGACGTCCGTGGCGTGCCCGCCGGTCGGAGCGACAGGCGACCGGCGCGACATCGACGGAGACGGATGTCCCGAGGCGGTGACGATCATCGGCGGTCAGATCCTGGTCGACGACGCCCGCTTCCAGGTCGGCGAGGACGGCGACGCGCTCGCAGTCGCTGACTGGGATTGCGACGGGCGCGACACGCCGGCTCTCGTACGGCCTGGCACCGGCGAGGTCTATGTCTTCGACGGTTGGGCGACGACAGACGCGCCGGTCGCTGCTCGACTCGTCGACCGCGTGCCGGGAGCCGTGAGCCTCGCCCCTCCCGATGGGTCGTGCGATGCGGTCACCGTCGTCGACATCGCCGGAACGAGGTCGACGCTCCCGCTCACGACGGAGGTCGGGCCTTGATCGCGCAACGCCGACCGTGGGCTCGGCCGCTCTGCCTCGTCCTCGTGGCGACCGCAGCAGGCGCCGCACTCTGGATGCTGGGGCCGGCCCTCCCGCTGCCGCGCGGCACGACTCCGAGCCAGCTCGACGCGTGGCTGCGCCATGAGGGCGTTGCCACCGCGGTCTTCGCGGTCATGCGGATCGTCGCACTCGCCACGGCCGCCTACGCGGCCTTGGTCGGAGCCCTCGGGGTGCTCGGATCGATGTCACGAGAGGCGACCCTGACCCAGGTCGCGGTCCGCATCGCGCTGCCGTCGTTGCGTCCGTTCGTCGCGCCCATCGCCGCGGTGACCTTGACCATCGCGAGCGCACTCCCTGCTGCAGCGCAGGGCCGCGGTACGCCGCCGCCGGTGCCAGTGATGAGGGTCGTGCCGATCGAAGCGACCACCGGTGCCCCACCGGTCATGCGCCTCGTGACCGAGACGACAGAAGCGACAGAAGCAGCGCCCCGGCCGATCCTGATGACGCACACCGTCGCCGCCGGCGACACGTTCTGGTCGATCGCCGAGGACACGCTCCACGCTCACGGAGGGACCATCGGCGCCGACGACGTCGTCCCCTACTGGCACGCGTTGATCGACGCGAATCGACCGCGGCTCAGGGCTCCCGACACGCCTGATCTCATCTACCCGGGTCAGGTGTTCGTGCTGCCGCCGGTCACTTGAGTCGCACCGCGACCTCGTTCGCCAGCAGTCGGCCGCGCACGGTCAGCACCAGCCGATCGCCACGACGCTCGACGAGATCCTCGAGCTCGTCGGGGAGTGCGCCCACCGGCACGCCATCGCGGGTGCGCAACGCGAGCTGCAGTGCCTCGATGCGGCGATCGGCGGGGTCTAACCGCTCCTCCGCCGCCAAGGGCGAGCGACCGTTGCTGATCGCCTCCACATAGCGCTCCGGAGTCCGTACGTTCCACCAGCGGGTGCCATCACGATGCGAGTGCGCGGCGCAGCCGACTCCGAGGTACTCCCCTTGTGACCAATACAAGAGGTTGTGCCTGCACTCGAAGCCGGGTCGGGCCCAGTTCGAGATCTCGTAGCTGACCAACCCGGCCGCGCCGAGGGCTTCATCGGCCACGAGGTACTTGTCGGCTTGATCGTCGTCGTCGGGATGTCGCTCGGGCATGTCGGCGAGTGGGGTACCGGCCTCGACGGTCAGGCCGTACGCGCTCACGTGCGGAGGCTCGAGCGCGAGCGCACCATCGATCGTTCGGTGCCAGTCGGTCAGCGACTCCCCCGCGGCGCCGTAGATCAGATCGAGGTTGAACGACTCGAAGCCAGCCTCGCGTGCGGCGCGCACCGACGAGACGACGTTGGCGGGATCGTGCGTGCGACCCAGCGACTCGAGCACGTGCGGCACCATCGACTGCACACCGAAGCTGAGCCGGTTGACGCCCGCACGACGGTAGGTCTGCAGCAGGTCGAGCGTGACCGTGTCGGGGTTGCACTCGACGGTGACCTCAGCGCCGGCGGCGCGCGGGATGTGGTCGAGCACATGCATGAGACGCGCGGCGTCGACCAACGACGGAGTGCCACCACCGAAGAACACACTGGTCGCTTCGGGCAGTCCGCTGCCGACCGCCCGTTCGAGATCGACGACGCACGCGTCGAGATATGCATCGACCAGGTGCATCCGGTCGGTCCAGGTCGCGAACGCGCAGTAGTCACATCGCTTCGCGGCAGAACGGGACGTGCATGTACACGCCGAAGGACGGCGCGCCGGGCACCACGCTCAGGGTCGCGGCAGGCGCAGACCCAAGTCCTCGAGCCGGCGAGCCGCATGGTCGGCCTCGACGTCGAGGATGCAGGCGATCGCTCGCACATCATCGGCCCGCACCGTCAGGACGCGGCCGTTGAAGTCCTGCCGTTGCACCTGGATCATCGAGAGGTACCGGGCGAGCATGTCCGCGTCGGGCCCTCTGATCTCGTCGAGCCGCGTGAGGTCGATGGCCAGCTTCTCGGGCACGCGCTCGCCCCGCCGGTCGGTGAGGTCGATGACCTCGTTCGTGTCGAAGTCGGGGCCCTCGTCGGGAGGGAGCAGCTGATCGACGGGCACGTTGTAGAAGCGAGCGAGTCGCTGCAGCCTCGGCACCGAGATGGCGCGCTCACCGCGCTCGTAGGCGCCCAGCACTGATGCCTTGAACTCCTGCGCTGAGTTCGCTTCGACGTCTTGGAGCGACAGGCGCTTCTGGCGTCGAATGCTGCGCAGACGTTCACCGACCCGGCGTCCGTACGCGGTGGAGTGGCCCTCGTCATCCGACGGTTGTACGTCGCTCATCAATCGCCCTTGCCCTCGCCGCCGGCCCGCTGGACTTCGCCCCGCCCAGTCCATCCGGTGTCCTCGCCGTCACCATACTGACGGTGGCCACGGTGCGCAATCGTTCCCGGCCCGTGATCTCACCCAACGTGACGGTCGACCAGGCCGGATCGGAGCGCCGCGAGCAACACGCCGGCGCCGATCGCCGCCGTCTCTGCACGGAGCACGGTCGGGCCCAGATCGAGCCGGGGTAGGTCGGCGGCAAGCTCTCGCTCCGCCCAACCGCCCTCCGGTCCGACGAGGACGGTCGGGTGGGACAGGGCGGGCGCCGCGCCACCTTCGGGGTGTGCGAGACACACCCCGTCGAGGGCCGCGGCCTCTGCGAACGACACGGGAGCGGCGACCTCGGGCAGGTAGCACTGACGCGATTGCATCGCCGCCTCGCGGCTGATGCGGCGGAGTCGGTCGAGCTGCTGACCCCATCGGTCGGGCCGCCACACGACCACGCTGCGCTCGGCCACCAGCGGGACGATCACATCGACGCCGATCTCGGTGAGCTTCTGCACGACCCACTCCGGGCGGTCTCCCTTGACCGGAGCAAAGACGATCGTGATCGCCGGCTCGGCGCGAGCGACGAAGGCAATCTCGGTCGTGGGCTCGAGCGCGGGGCCAAAGCGAGCCGCGCGCCAGCGGCCGCAGCCGTCGGAGACGGTGATCTCGTCGCCGGGTCGCAGGCGGAGCACGCCGAGATGGTGGCGGTCGGCTTCCGAGAGCTCGAGCAGGTCGAGGTCGTCGACGAAGACGTGCGGACCGCTCCGCCCGTCAGGCGTCACTTGAAGGCAGAGCGGATCTTCGAGAAGAAGCCCGACTCGGCCGAGGCGACCTCCTCGCCTCGCTCCTCGGCGAGGTGACGCAACAGGTCCTCCTCCTCGCGAGAGAGGTGCGTGGGGGTCTCGACTCGCACTCGCGCCAGGACGTCGCCGCGCGAGCGCCCGCCGAGGTGAGGCACGCCACGGCCACGGAGCTTGAACACACGCCCGGTCTGCGTGCCCGCGGGGACCACGAGGTCTTCGACACCGTCGAGTGTCTCGAGGGTGAGATGCGCCCCGAGCGCGGCCTGCGTGAACGCGAGTGGCACTTCGCAGACGAGATCGTGCCCGTCACGCGTGAAGCGTTCGTGAGGACGCACCCGCACGTGGACGTAGAGGTCGCCCGCTGCGCCTCGCCTCGGACCGACCGCTCCTCGCCCGCTCAGCCGCAAGGTCGACCCGTTGTCGACGCCGGCGGGGATGTCGACCTGATAGGTGCGCTCCTCGACGAGACGACCCTCACCCCGGCAGCGCGTGCAGGGCGATGCGATGACCTCGCCGGTTCCTCCGCATCGCCCGCAGGGGCCCGCGGTCACCATCTGGCCGAGGATCGACTGGCGCACTCGTCGCACCTGACCGGCGCCGCCGCACTCTTGGCACGTCACCGGCTGCGTGCCCTCGGCGGCACCGGAGCCCGTGCACACGTCGCACGTCACCGCCGTGCGCACCGAGACCGGAGCCTGGACACCGAAGACGACTTGCTCGAGATCGAGATCGACGACGGCCTCGAGATCAGCGCCGCGGGGGGGACCCGCTGGTCCGCGACCCTGCCCACCGAACCCGCCGCCGAAGAACGCGTCGAACAGGTCGTTCAGCCCGCCGAACCCCGCGTCGGCACTCGCACCGGGCACGCCCTCGGGACCGAATCGGTCGTAGCGCTCGCGACGCTCCGGATTCGAGAGGACCTCGTAGGCGATCGCCACCTCTCGGAACCTGGCCTCGGCGTCGGGCGCGTCGGGGTTCGCGTCAGGATGGAGCTCGCGGGCAAGGCTGCGGAACGCCCGCTTGATCTCTTCCGGGCTCGCGTCGCGGGCGACGCCGAGCGCCTCGTAGTAGTCCGCCGGCACCGTGCGAACCTAGCCCTCGCTCAACCGCTGGCCGAGGCGCCGACTGACGATCGCGACCGACGCGAGCGCCTGCTCGTAGTTCATGCGGGTGGGTCCGACGACGCCGATGGAGCCGGCCGGCTCGCCGTCGATCTCGAACGGCGCGACGACGACCGAACACGAGGACAGCTGCTCGAGGCCGAGCTCGGAACCGATGCCCACGCTGAGACCACGGTCGAGGATGTCGCGGACCAACGACACGACCACGTATTGCTCCTCGAGCGTGCGGAGCACCGAGCGCACCGTCTCGACCGCGTCGAACGCCTCAGCCATCCTCGCGACCCCGCCGACGTAGATCGGCTCGGTCGCTCGACCCGTTGAGGAGAGCGCAGCGTGGGCGGCGTCGACCAACGCATCGACCGCCGAGTCGCCCGTGGGCGAGATCGAGCACGCGGGTGTTCGCGACGCTGCCCACCATCGCTCTCGCCAGGTGGCTCGACGCAGCCGAGATCTGATCGTCGGCGAGCTCCACGCCGAGCTCGAGCGTCTGGTGCTCGACGGCGCCGTTGGACAGCACGGTGACCGCGAGCACGACCCGGGAAGACAGGCCGACCAGCTGCACGCTGCGCACCGTCGCTTGTTGCTCGATCGGCGAGCCGACGACGACGGCGGCGTGGTCGGTGAGCCGGGTCAGGAGCTGGCTCGTGTCGCTGAGCATCTGCTCGAGCGCACCGTGCGCGTGCCGCGCGAAGAACGTGCGCACCTGCTGGGCCCGACCCGAGTCGAGCGGCCCGGGGCGAGCAATCGAGTCGACGAAGAACCGGTAGCCCTTGTCGGTGGGGACACGCCCCGCGCTCGTGTGCGGCTGCTGGAGATAGCCGTCCGCTTCGAGCGCGGCCATCTCGTTGCGCACCGTCGCTGCGGACACGTCGACGGAGGTCGCGGCGAGCACATGGTTCGACCCAACCGGCTGCGCCGTGCGGATGTACTCCTGCACGACGGCCTGGAGGATCGCCGCTTTTCGCTCGTCCAACACATCACGGATGTTACCGACGTACCTCGAAGGCCCCACGGCTCTCCGTCCATGACCCCTTTCGCCGGCGCGATCGGCGGGGTTAAGGTGGCGTTGGGAGTGGGTGCGCCCTCTGGGACGGAGTCTCATCAGTCTCATCGAGGAGCGCGCGCGTGTCAGCAGAGCAAATGACCATCCCCCGACTCGAGCTGCTCGCCGACGAGCTGGCTCGCGCCGAGTTGGGCACGCGGTTCGTGTATCACTGCCTCGCCCGCCTCACCGAGGATCTCGCTCTCGAGCAGGCCATCGCCGTCGTCGACCACGACGATGCTGCACACGTGTTCAACCGAGGCGGACGGCCCCTGTCGATCGGATGGGAGCGCCATGTCGCACTCAGCCGCACGCCCGGCATCCACACCGTGCCCGAACGGGCCGCATATCAGCAGCTGCTGGGTGACGCGCATCACCTCTGTGCCGTCGCATTGCGCCTCGCGCAGCGACACGGCGACGGCCTCGAGTCGACCCTGCGTGACATCGCAGGCGTCGTCGCGGTCGGACGTGACGACACCCACGTCTCGACGACGCTGCAGGTCTTGGTCGACGCGAGCCGGGCGCCAGCGCGGGTCCGTCGAGCTCATCCGCAAGGCGGCTCGGGAAGCGACCGAGGGGCCGCTCGTGCTCGAGGTCATCGTGCACGAGCCCGCTCGCATGCGCGTGCTCTGACCCTCCGGCTGCTCTACTCCTCTAAGCGGAGCGCGGAGATGAACGCCTCTTGGGGCACCTCGACGTGCCCGATGTTCTTCATCCGCTTCTTGCCTTCCTTCTGCTTCTCGAGCAGCTTGCGCTTCCGCGTGATGTCGCCGCCGTAGCACTTGGCGAGCACGTCCTTGCGCTTCGCCTTCACCGTCTCGCGGGCGACGATGCGTCCACCGATCGCCGCTTGGATCGGCACGTCGAACATCTGGCGAGGGATGAGCTCGCGCAGCTTCTCGCACATCCGCCGGCCGTACTCATAGGCCTTGTCGCGGTGGACGATCGTGCTGAACGCGTCGACGGGCACCGCGTTGAGGAGCACATCGACCTTCACCAAGTTCGCCGGCTGATATCCCGCCGGCTCGTAGTCGAGGCTCGCGTACCCCTGCGTGCGGCTCTTGAGCTGATCGAAGAAGTCGACGACGACTTCGGCCAACGGGATGCGATAGACGAGCTCGACCCGTTCGGGCGAGAGGTACTCGAGCTTGAGCATCTCGCCCCGACGTGTCTGGCCGAGGTCCATCACAGTGCCCGTGTACGTCGACGGGGTCAGCACGGTCACCTTCAACATCGGCTCCTCGATCGAGGCCGTGTCGATGGTCGTGGGCATCTCGCTCGGGTTGTCGACCTCGACGATCTCCCCGTCGATCGTGTGGACGCGGTACTCGACCGACGGCGCGGTCGCGATCAGGCTGAGGTCGAACTCGCGCTCGAGCCGCTCGCGCACGATCTCCATGTGGAGGAGGCCGAGGAATCCGCACCGGAATCCGAAGCCCAACGCGCCGGACGTCTCGGGCTCGTAGGTCACGCTCGCGTCGTTGAGGCGCAGCTTTTCGAGCGACTCGCGGAAGGTCGAGTAGTCGTCGCCGTCGACCGGATAGAGCCCGCAGAAGACCATCGGCTTCGGGTCTTGGTAGCCCTCGAGCGCTTCGCCTGGCCTCGCCGCCTCGGTGACCGTCTCGCCGCTGCGGGCCTCGCCCACATCTTTGATGCCCGCGATCAGGTAGCCGACCTCGCCCGGCTCGAGCACCGCCACAGGCGTCGGCGTGGGAGCACGGAACCCGATCTCGTCCGCGTCGTGCACGGCGGTCGTCTGCAAGAAGCGCAGCCGCGCGCCCGTGGAGAGCCGGCCGTTCATCACCCGCACAGAGCTGATGACGCCGCGGTACTGATCGAAGTACGAGTCGAAGATGAGCGCCTGCAGCGGCGCGTCGCGGATCGCCGACCGGCGCCGGGATGCGCTCGACCACCGCGTCGAGGAGCTCGGTCACGCCCTCCCCCGTCTTCGCGCTGATCCGCAGGATCTGGTCGGCAGGGATCCCGAGCACGCGCTCGATCTCGTCCGCGTACAGATCAGGGTCGGCCGCGGGCAGATCGATCTTGTTGAGCGCCGCCACGATCTCGAGGTCGTTCTCGAGCGCCAAGTAGCAGTTCGCGAGGGTCTGGGCCTCGATGCCCTGCGCCGCGTCGACGACGAGCACCACGCCCTCGCATGCGGCCAGCGATCGTGACACCTCGTACCCGAAGTCGACGTGACCTGGCGTGTCGATGAGGTGCAGCACGTGGTCGCGCCACCAGACCCGCACGTTCTGGGCCTTGATGGTGATGCCGCTCACGTTCGAGGTCCATCGAATCGAGGTATTGCTCGCGGATCTCGCGCGCATCGACTGCGCCCGTGAGCTCGAGGATGCGGTCCGAGAGCGTGGACTTGCCGTGGTCGATGTGGGCGATGATGCTGAAATTGCGGATGCGAGCCAGCTCCATGACTGTCTCGACGCTACCAACGCGACCCTTGATGATCGGTGCTGGCTTGGGAGGTCGCGGCCTCGCTGGTAGCCTCTCCGGGCTGAGTCGAGAGGAATTCTGCTGGCAAACATCAAGAGCCAGAAGAAGCGCAACCTTCAAAACGTGAAGCGCGCCGAGCGGAACAAGGCCGTGCGCTCCGAGCTGAAGACCCGCATCAAGGCGGCAGTGCGCTCGATGAACGACGGCGATGCGGCAGCGGCGACGCTCGCTCAGCAGCGGCTCGACAAGGCGGCCGCCAAGGGCATCATCCACAAGAACCAGGCCGCCCGGCGCAAGTCGCGCCTCATGAAGAAGCTGGCCGCCGAGCAGGCCTGACCGCTCGCTTGGCCGCAGCCCCGCCCCCGAGGCGCGAGAGGCGAGCCACCAGCACTTCCAGCAAGAGCGAATCCGGCCATTCGACTCGGCCACGCATGTCGAGGTCTGCTCCGGCGAGCAGCTCGTATGCCCTTGCCACTCCGTGCGGCCCGAGGCGCCGCGCCTGATCGAGTGCCTTGCGGGCCGGGAACGTCGACCCCTTCAGGTTGAGGAGCGCCGCCGCGGACTTCTCGTCGGTGGCATCGCTTCCCGACAGCCGCAGCACGCGGCCGTAGTGGCCCGAGAGCGTCGCGAGGATCTGCAACGGGTGACGCTCACCGCCGCCGACCATGCGGGTCAGCCGGTCGAGCGCGACAGCCGTGTCTCCTCTGTCGATGGCGTCGGTGAGCTCCCAGGGCGGAACCCCGCCGGCGTCTCCGAGAAACGGCTCGACCTCGTCCTCGCCGAGCCGCGCTCCGGGGCCGTAGGTCGACTCGAGGCCGTCCAAGATCGCGGGCAGACGCCCGATCGCCTCGCCGAGCCGTTCAGCGACAAGATCGCGCGCCGCCTGGTCGAGCTTGACGGGCGCGTCGTTGAATTGCCCTCGAGCCACTCCTTCGTCGCTCGACCCGGGTCGGTGTCGACGAGCTCGCCGCCGTGCTTCTTGACGGCATCGACGAGGGCCTTGTGCACGGTCCCGGCGGCGACGAGGACCAGCGCGGTGGTCTCGAGCGGGTCGGTGACGTAGTCGATGAGCGGTGCGACGTCGTCCTGACGGGTGAACTGCTCGATGTGGCGGGCGACGACGACGCGCCGCGTGGTGAGGAACGGCGGAGTGCGCGCGGCATCGATGATGCGAGAGACCTCGTAGACCTCGTCGGTGATGTCGTCGACGACGAGTGCCGCGATCTTCGTCGCCTGCGAGCTCGTGGACGAGGGTGATGACCCCATCGCCCAGCAGCGCCGGGTCGCCGCCCCGAACGAGGTGGACCGTCACGCTGCCGCCTCGAGGAGAGCGGCGAGCACGTCGGCCGTACGCCGCGCCCCTCGCACATCGTGCGCCCGGAGGATGCGGCAGCCGAGCGTGATGCCGAGCGCATGTGCAGCGATCGTGGCCTCGCGTCGGTGGTCCACGTCGAGATCGAGCATGAGGCCGAGGAATCGCTTGTTCGACGCGGACAGCAGCACGGCGTAGCCGAGTGACGCGAGGGCCGCTGAGCTGCGCAGCAGCTGCAGCGATTGCGGCTCGGTCTTGCCCAGGTCGAGGCCGGCATCGACGATGATCCGCGCGTGGGATGCCAGCCTGTTCGGCGCGTGCGGCTCGATCAGCGCAGAAGGACACGACGGCATCGACGACGTCGTCGTACTCGGGACTCGGATCGGGAACTCTCGGAGCGAGGCGGATGTGCGTCGCGACGACCGACGCACCGGCGGCCGCAGCGACAGGGAGGTACTCGGGGTCGGCAAAGCCACTGATGTCGTTGCCGATGACCGCGCCCACCCCGTACGCCGCCTTCGCGACCGAGGCCCGCCACGTGTCGACCGAGACCGGCACGTCGAAGCGCGCGCACAACGCCTCGATGGCCGGCACGACGCGCTCGAGCTCCTCGGCCTCGGTGACCTCGTCGCCGGGCCCCGCCTTCACTCCGCCGACGTCGAGCAGATCGGCGCCGTCGATGACGAGCTGCTCGGCCTTCCGCAAGAAGTCGTCGAAGCGGTAGTAGCCGCCTTGGTCGAAGAACGAGTCGGGCGTGCGGTTCAGGATGCCCATCACGAGCGACCGGGTGGTGATGTCGTAGCGGGCGTCTCCGAGCTCCACCTCCACGGCGGCGAACCTAGCCGTCGCCATCGGAGCACCACCCAGGTCGCCGTGGCGGTGACAGCGACGACGAGGGTGACGACAGCGGCCCGAACGCCGATCGCCACGGGAGGGAGCATCTCGGCCGCTCGCGCCACTGCATCGACCCACCAGATCGCGACCGCGGTCGGCGCGTGCATCACCATCGCGGCGCGCTCGCCGAGGACGCCGGCCGGCAAGCCCGCGACGAGGCCCCACATCATCAGGGGGCCGACCACCGGCGCAACGAGCAGGTTCGCGGGAAGAGCAGCGAGCGGCAACGATCCGAACACGGGGATCGCGATCGGGCGCGACGCCGAGCTGCGCGCCGGTGGTGACGCCGAGCGCCTCCGCGAGCCAGCGCGGGCCCGGACACCGTCGGGTGATGGGCCCGGCGAGCAACAGGATGCCGAGCGACGCCCCGACGGAGAGACGGAACCCGATCGACCACACGAGGAACGGATCGATGAGCACCAGTCCCGCGGTGGCCAGGGCGAGCAGCCGCATCCCCGACGCCGGCCGGCCGGTCGCTTGCGCAACGGCGGCGAGGCCGGCCATGGCGCTGGCCCGCAGCACGGAGGGCTCGAAGCGGGTGACGGTCGCGAAGAACGCGATGACGATGAGCGCCGCGCCGGCTCGCCCATGCAGCCGAAAGCGCCGCAACAGTGGACCTGCCGCCGCGAGGACGAACGCCACGTTCTCACCCGAGACCGCCAACAGGTGAGTGAGGCCGGCGGCCTCGAACCGCGCCGCAGTGGCGTCGTCGATGTCTCGTCGATCGCCGACCACGAAGCCGAGAAAGAGGCTGCCAGTGCGTTGCGACAACACGTCTGCTCCTGTGCCGAGCGTGCGGTGCACCCAGTTGGCGGCGCGGTTGACCGGGCTCGCCGGCGCAGTCGCGACCACACCGTCGACGGTGAGCCTCGCGACCACGTGCCGGTGCGCATCCCGCTCTCGCGACGCCTCCGGAACCGGTCGCACGACCCCGCGCACCGCGACGCGCTCACCCGCGAGCAGGTCGTCGATCGCTCGTGCATCGGCGCCGTGCGCCCACAGCTCGACATGGTGATGGCCGAGTCGCGCGACGACCTTCACGCCTCCCGGAGCGGGCGCGGGGTCGCCGAGCAGGGTCACCCAACCGGCGTAGCGCGCGGCGGCGAGGGGGCGCGCCCCATCGGCGGCCCGCGCCGCGAGCCCCGAGGCGAGCAGGCCACACGAGACGACGAGCAGAAGCGGACGACGGAGCGCGAGCGCAGAAGCGGCCCCGGCCGCGGCGATCCAGACCGGTACGGCGCGACCGAGCGCAGCACCGAGCACGACGACGACCGCGAGCAGAACCGCCGCGAGGTCGCTCATCGGCACCTCCCACCGTTGGACGGTTGGGAGGGGAAGTGGAGTGCGTGACGCTACACGTCAGCTGCGCAAGGACAGCGGGTTGAGGCCGGGCACGAGCTGCGGCTCGCGCACGATCGCCTCCGCCTCGGCCAGCGTGAGCGGGCGAGCGAAGTAGTAGCCCTGGGCCTCGTCGCAATTGAGGTTCATGAGGGTGTTCATCTGCTCTGCGGTCTCGACGCCCTCTGCGGTGACGCGGTGGCCGAGCGTGTGCCCGAGGGCGATCATCGCTGCGACGACCGACGTGTCCTGGCCGGGCACGCCGAGGTTCTTCACGAATGACTTGTCGATCTTCAAGGAGTCGAGCGGGAACTGACGGAGATACGCGAGCGAGCTGTAGCCGGTGCCGAAGTCGTCGACGGCCACACCGACGCCGAGGTCGCGAAGCTCCTCGAGGCGAAGGACGGCGATGTCGGGATCCTTCACGAGGAAGGTCTCGGTGAGCTCGAGCACGATCTGCTGCGCGTCGACCGCGCAGGTCGTGCAGCAGCTCGCTGAGGTGCTCGACGAGGCCCGGCTGGTTGAGCTGCCGCGCGGACACGTTGATCGACAGGCTGATCGAGGCGCGGTCCGGGAAGAGGCCATTCCAACCCTCGAGCTGACGCACCGCCTGGTCGAGCACCCAGCCGCCGATGCTGTTGATCAGGCCGAGGGCTTCGGCGATCGGGATGAATTCCTCGGGCAGCACGGTGCGCTCGCCCGGACGCTGCCACCGGACGAGGGCCTCGAACCCCACGAGACCGCCGGTGCGCAGGTCGACGCGCGGCTGATAGACGAGGAAGAGCTCATTCCTCGTCACCGCATGGCGAAGCGCGTTCTCGAGGTCATGGCGGCTCGCGACCCACGCTCGCATCTCGGAGTCGAAGAGCTGGCAGCGACTGCGGCCATCCTCCTTTGCCTGGTACAGCGCGATGTCCGCGTCCCGCAGGAGTGCGCCCGCGTCGACCTCGCCGTCGCTCGCGAGCGCGATGCCCACACTCGCGGAGACGAACGCCTCGAAGCCGTCGAGATCGAACGGCTCGTTGAGTGTCTTGATGATGCGCTCGGCGACGTCTTCGGCCTCCGCGACGTCCTCGAGGTCCTCGCAGAGCACGACGAACTCGTCGCCGCCGAGACGGGCAACGGTGTCGCCGACGCGCACGACGGTGCGGATCCGTTCCGCGGCCTGCCGAAGCAGCACGTCGCCGGCCTTGTGGCCGAGGCTGTCGTTCACCATCTTGAAGTGATCGAGATCGAGGAAGAGCACCCCGAGCGCACCTCGCCGCCGATCGACGAGGTCGATCGCATGCTGCGTGCGGTCGAGGAGGAGGACGCGGTTCGGAAGGTCGGTGAGCGCGTCATGGGTGGCCTGGTGCGCGAGCTCGGCCTCAGCCCGTGCAGACTTCTCACGTGCACGGTTCGCGGCGTTGAGCAGCACCGCAAGACGAGTCACGACGATCGCGGTCACCACGAAGGCGACGAAGATGACCACGACCTCGTTCATGTCGTAGCCGAGCGACGGACCTGTCGCCGCGAGCACCGGCGGGAACAGCAACGCGGCACCGAGCAGCAGCAGGCGCGTCGGGTGGATGCCCGGTCGGGCGAGATGCTGTGCCGGGCGGGCGATCGTGTCGGCGGACGGATGCGCGGCCGCGAGCGCGAGCATCCCGTAGCTGACGACGTACCACGGGTCGACCCACTGTGTCGTCGTGTCACGGCTCAGCAGACCGACGGCGTTCTGTGCGAGGTCGGCCGCGAGCATGAGCGCGAGTCCCGTGCTCAAGAACCACACTGACGCGCAGCGGCGGCCGGGCATCAGCAGCAGCCACAGGAGCGAGGCGACGAGCACGACGTCCATCAGCGGATACGACGCGAGCACCGAGCGCTGGAACAGATCGCCGTCGTCCATGAGGCCGGTGTTGACGATCAGGAACTGCCAGATCGCGAGGCCCGCCGACATGGCGATCGCGGCGCCGTCCACGAGCCCGTCGCGCCATCCCTGCGGCGTGCGGATCACGACGAGCAGCAAGATCGCGCACGTGATCAAGGGGTACGCGAGGAGATACAGGCCATCTGCCGGCGACACGAGGGGTCGCCCGCGGCCGAGCAGCGCGTAGATCTCCCAGATCGTGGCGCCCACGATGATCACGGTCATCGCAAGGGTGAGCACCGTCCAGGGCTGTCGCGCCCGGCCGACCGTCATCCGAGCCCGAAGGGCAAGCGCGCCCGCCGCACAGGCGCCCGCGGCAACCGTCGAGATGGCCGCCGCCTGTGTCCCTGGCGAGATCACCACGACTGCGGTGAGTGCCAGCGACGACAGCGCGAGCCACCACGGACGGGGACGCGGCAGGGGTACCACGCAACCTCATCGGCGCCACTCTGCGCGCGATCCAGCCTTAAGCGGCCCACGGAGCGCAGTTGGGCCGAACGGCCTATCCACCCGATTCGGCCGTGGCTGGGCGATGCTCGCACTCGTGGCGATGACACAAACCCGGCCCGGATCGACCGATCCGCTGGCCTTGCACCCGAAGGCGGCGACCCGCACGGGCTGGTGGCTCCCGGTCACCGCACTCGTGGTGTGGCTCGGCTACCGCCAGATCGACGGTGGCACCGCGGTCGGGATCGCTCTCGTCGGGGCAGCGATCTTCATCGTGGTCTTCGGGCTGAGCGTGGCACGCGCCGCCGCGCACCGGTGGTGGGGCGGCACGCTGCGCGCGCGTGCCGCCCCCTCCCTGATCAGGTGTCAAGCTTGTCGACCACGCCCTTCGCCTGGTCGGCCGCCGTGTCGATCGGAGCGTCAGCCTTGTGTCCGGTCGTGTCCTGCGCCTTGTCCGCGGCGCTGTCGATGCCCTTGTCGACCTGCTTCTTGTTGCCGCCGACCATGCCCTTGAGCTTGTCCATCAATCCCATGTTTCAGAGCCTCCTCGGCGCGGCCAGATGGCCGCGACCGCGCGAGACTGCCCGCAGAGTCGGGTCAGGGCAAGTGTCGATGTCGCTCAGTACACCCAGACCCCGATGCCCTTGGGCATGAGGGTCGCGTCCCAGATGTAGTTCATCGCCTGCACCGAGACGCGTGCGCACCCATGTGAGGCCGGGTACGCCGGCACGGAGTTGGCACCGTGCACAGCGATGCCCGAAGAGGTGAAGTACTTCGGACGCCAGAGCTGTCCGAGGTCAGAGGTGCGCCACCCGTTCGGAAGCTCTCGCGTGATCGTGAAACGACCGACCGGCGTGACGGCGTTGCCGGTGGCGATCCGACCACCCGCAACTCGCTCGTGGAAGGGAACGTTCGATCCGGTCGACGAATTGAAGACGGCGATCGTGCGTCCACCGCGCACGACGAAGAGGATCTGGCGGGGCTTGTCGATCTCGACCATGTCGCCGGTGGTCGTGCGCGCCACCGGTGGGGCAGCGACCGTGAGCGCGTCGACGGTCGGCTGGTCGGCGATGCCCGTGCGCGGCAGCCCGGTGTACTTCTGGAACGCCATGACGGCCTGGCTCATGAGCGAGCCCGTGTGACCGTCGACCGGACCCATCCAATAGCCGAGCTGCGTCAGACGGTCTTGGATCGCGCGGACCTGATCGCCCTGATCACCTGGGAGCGCGGCGACGAGGCCATCGCTCGCCGCGACCCAGTAACCGAAACCGACGGGCGCCGCGGTGATGCCGACGAGGTGCTGCCCCGCAGGGAGCGGAGCGACAGGAAGCGCGGCGGCATCGCCGAACGCGTACACGGCGCCGTTGAGGCTCGCGATCCAGTAGCCATCACCCGTCGGCGTCGCCGCGCCCCCGACGACCTTCCCCGCTGGTGTGACCCCGATGGCGGGCAGCGACCCGACACCCGATGCGGCGCCGAAGGGGTGCACGCCGCCTCGGTCGTCGACGATCCAGTAGCCGTCGCCTTGCGGGCGCGCCATGAGGTCGACGGCACGAGCGTTCACGCCGGCGCCGGGGAGCGAACCGAAGAAGTGCGCAGAGCCGAAGGTGAACACCCCGCCGTCAGCGGTGAGCATCCAATAGCCGCCACCGTCGGGCGCCGCCGTGAGCGCGACCACCGGCTTTGGCACCGGCCCGCCGGCGAGCGAGCCGAACGCGCCAGCGTCACCGAACGGCGCGACCGATCCGTCTGCCCCCGCGAGCCAGTAGCCACTGCCGTCGGGGGTGGCGGCGATGTCGATGATCGGCGCGGACAAGATCGTTCCGGCGGCGGCGCCCGCGAACCGGGCGGAGCCGAACGTGAACACTCCCCCGTCACTCGACGCCAACCAGTAGCCCGTACCCGACGGATCGCTCGCGATCGCGACTGCGGGATGAGCCACCGCGCCTGGCGCCCCGAGTGCGGGAGCAGGGCCGCCGACGGAGGTCTGCGCAGCGCCGACCGGTGCCGCGCACGCGAGCGAAGCGAGTGTGAGGGCGACCAACACCAGCCCCGTGCGCGCCGCCCGCTTGATCACTGGTACAGGCTAGAGGGAAGACCCGCACCGCCCAAGGCGAGCCCGGCGCTGCGAGCTGTGACGGTGACGACACCCGCTCGCTGTAGTCGTCGCCATCGTCACCTGATCCGCGACAATGACCTCACCATGACGTCACTCCCCCGGGGCTTCCGCGCCCACGTCGCGAACATCGGCATCAAAGACGAGACGGACGACTTCGTCGTCATCGCCGCCGATCGACCATGCGCCGCGGCAGCGGTCTTCACCAAGAGCCGCTTCTCGGGGCCGAGTGTCGTGCTGAGTCGCGATCACGCCGCCGACGGCGTGCTGCACGCGTTCGTCGTCGTGTCGAAGAACGCAAATGTGGCGACGGGAACCCGTGGAGCCGAAGACGCCGGCGAGGTCGTGCGTGGTGTGGCGAACGTCGCTCCAATGCCGGCCCGAAGACGTCCTCATTGCCTCGACGGGCGTGATCGGACGCAGGTATCCGATGGACAAGGTGAGAGCGCATCTTGCCGAGCTCAGCCCGCCCTTCGACGAGAGCGAAGCGGAGCCTGCGGCTCGGGGGATCATGACGACCGACACGTTCGCGAAGGTGGCGAGCGCGCCCGCCGGGACGGCGACGGTCGTCGGCATCGCGAAGGGTGTCGGGATGATCGAGCCCGACATGGCGACGTTGATCGCCTTGTTCCTCACCGACGCAGCAGTCGATGCCAGCGTGCTCGACCCGATGTTCCGTCGAGTGATCGACCGCACGTTGAACGCGGTGAGCGTCGACACCGATACCTCGACCAGTGACACGGCGGCGATCATGGCAAGTGGCGCCGCAGGACCCGTCGACCTCCCCGACCTCGAGGCCGCGATCCTTTCCGTAGCGCTGTCGCTCACGAAGCAGATCGCGGTGATGGCGAAGGCGCAACGAAGCTCCTGACCGTGACGGTCGACGGCGCGCGGGACGACGTTCAGGCCAAGCGGGTCGCGAAGGCGATCGTGAACTCCCCGCTCGTGAAGACAGCGGTGCACGGCGCGGATCCGAACTGGGGCCGAGTCGCGATGGCGATCGGCAAGTGCTCCGACGAGCACGACATCCGTCAGGAGATCGTGGTCATCCGCTTCGGCACGCAGGAGCTGTACCCCCGCCCGGTGGACGACGACACCCTCGCGACGTTGACGAAGTACCTCGCCGGTGACGACGTGCTGATCCACGTCAGCCTCGGCATCGCAGGTGGTGCGTTCACCGTGTACGGCTGCGACCTCAGCGACGGGTACGTGCGGATCAACGCCGACTACACGACCTGAGTCAATTGATGAACGGGATGTGGTCGAGGAACCACGAGACCGGCGCGTGCTTCACTACCGTCCTCAAGGCTGTCGCCGCCCAGCCCGGCAGCGTGCCTCGGTCGTGCGCATCGTCGATCGCGCGGAGCGTGCCGGCCTTGAGCGCATCGTCGACCGTGTCGTGGTCCCACTTGATGACCTGCGCACCGGCATCGGGGTCGAGGCTCAGCACTAGCTCCTCACGACCGACGCCGAGCTCGCACGCGGCCCCGTTGAGGCCTCCGAGCGCGTATCCGCTGCACCGCGCCGCTGACCCCCCCGGCGTCGTAGGGAGACGGTGGCGCCGTACACGGGTCGACCAGCGGCACTCGACCGAAGTCGGACGCGCCCGCGGCAAGCTCGGTCGCGACGAGGCCGCCCGCGACCGCAACGAGACCGACGAGGACCATCGCTCCCCGTCGTGCGCCCGCTCTGGTTCGGGCGGCGCCTCGCAGTGCCAGCAAGCCGGGCACGAGCGAGAGCGCGGCCAGCCCCGCGGCGATGAGGAACGACGACCGGAACGCTCTCGTGAGCGTGTCGCGGATCGCGGCGGTGAGGTCGCGCTGCACCTGAGCGACTGCAGGCTTGGCGCTCACGTCGCGCTTCGCGAACGCGACGCCGAGATCGGGAACCTCACCGTCTCGAGCGTGAACGAGCACGTTGCGGATCTCCCACGCGAGCGGCACCTTCTCCCGGATCGACAGCTGCGCGTCGAGCACGGTCGCAGTCCCGGCAAGCGTCGCTCGATCAGCCGCGGTGTTCAGGTTCGCCGCGAGCGTCGGGGCGATCGCGATCAATCCGAGCACGAGACCCAGATGGCGCGCTCCGACCGAGAGGTTCGCGGCGGTGCCGGTGTCGTGGCCGGGGATCGACAGCGGACCGAGCACGTCCGTCACGAGACCGAGGCCAGCACCGAAGACCGCGAGCGCAGCCGCGAGGTAGATCGCACTCGATGCCGGCAGCAGCGCGAGCGCGACCAATCCGCCCGCGAGCAGGGCAACACCGCCGCACAAGGTCGGGGACGGAGCCAACGCTCGGCCCAACCGGCGCGCGGCGAGCGTGGCGACCGGCAACGCGCTCACCACGAGTGCGCCCACCAACGGCTCGTACTGCCACACCTCCACGACGAGCAGCACACCCAGGAACAGCGCGCCCACTGAGGCGGCCCCGACGAACACAAGGGCGATGTCGGCGGCCGTCACGCGGTGTGATCGACCGGGGGGTGATCGACCGAGCGGAAGAGTCGTCCGCTCGGATGGGCGTGCGATCCGCCAGCACAGCCACGAGCGCGAGCGCGGCGACGGGCGCCTGGATCAGGAAGATCGCTCTCCAGTCGAAGACCTGCGTGAGCAGACCGCCGATCGCCGGCCCGATCACCGCTCCCGCGACCCCCGCGCCCGCCCAGAGACGGCGGCCGGCCGTGGAGGACCGCTGCAGCGCGGTCAGCACGGGCAGCGACGCTCCGAGCATGAGCGTGGCACCTGCACCTTGCACGCAACGCGCCACCATGAGGCTCGAGGTGGCGTGCGCGAACCCGGCCGCCAGAGACGCGGCGGCGAAGATCGCCAGCCCGATGCCCACGAGGAGCCGCGGGTTCGACTTGCGGGCGAACGGGACGAGCAGCAGTGCACCGAGACCGAGGACCAGTGCGTAGGCCGTGATCACCCACGAGACGCCGACGATCGTCGTATGGAACTCGGTGTAGATCTCGGGCAGCGCCAGCACGACGATCGACGCGTCCGCGAACGCGAGCGTGACCGCCACGACGAGCGCGAGCGAGCCGATCGAGAGGCGGGGTCTCCCGACCGCGGGCGGCGCCGGCATGTCGGTGGGCGCCGGGATCTGGGTGGGCGGTGGCGGTGGCCACGCCAGGGCCACGGAACCGCCGCGAACGTGGCCTTCCATCCCCGACGAGGCTACCGGCGAGGTCGCCGACAGCCCCGTCGGGTCAGGAGCAGGTCAGAAGGTCAGGCGTGCCAGTCGGACGTCGCGGCACCGAGCAGTGCGGACACGACGACGCCGAGCGGAAGCGTGCCCCAGTAGCTGAGATGTGTGTGGAGATTGCCGAGGAACAGCATCAGCATCCACGTCGCTGGGAAGGTCGCGATGAAGAACGCGATCACCAGCATCAAAAGGCCCTTGATCATGACTTCCCCTCCCGAGCCGGAACTGGCCCCGACCAGGTCAGGACCGCGGCGAGTATCGCGCCCACCCCGTGCCGATCGAGGGATGGGCCGATCGAGGGATGAGCCGATCAACGGATGGGCGCGGCAGGCGGCGGCCGCGCTTCGTACTCTGACGAGCGAACGGCACTGGCCGGATCACAGGGGGAACGCACATGGGACGGTTGAGCTCTTCGTACGACGCCGCGGCTGCAGACGAAGCTCTGTCGGGCGACACCATCGGCACCGCGCTCGCCAAGACGGTGCATGCGCATCCCGACGTCGACGCCGTCGTGTCGCGCCATCAGGGCATCCGCCTGTCCTATGGGCAGCTCGGCGAGGAAGTCGAAGCCGTCGCGCGTGGCCTGCTCGCGGTGGGCATCGAGACCGGTGACCGCGTCGGCATCTGGGCGCCGACGTGCGTCGAGTGGACGCTGCTGCAGTTCGCCTGTGCGCGCGTGGGCGCGATCCTCGTGAACGTCAACCCGGCCTACCGGCCGAACGAGCTCGCGTACGCCCTCCGCCACTCCGGGGTGCGACTGCTCGTGACCGCGCGGTCGTTCAAGACCTCGGACTACCTGGCGATGCTCGCCGGCGTACGGGCCGAGCTGCCCCAGCTCGAGAGGGTCGTCACGATCGACGGCGAGGCAGCGGGCGGTCCGAAGGACCTGCCGTGGCCGGCGATGGTCGAGCTCGGCGCCAGCATCTCGGCGGACCAAGTACGGGAACGCGAGATGCAGCTCGACACCGACGATCCCATCAACATCCAGTACACGAGCGGCACGACCGGCAACCCCAAGGGCGCCACCCTCACGCACCACAACATCTTGAACAACGGGCAATCGATGGCCCGCACGATGGGCTACACCGGCATCGACCGGGTGTGCATCCCCGTGCCGCTCTATCACTGCTTCGGGATGGGCATCGGCAACCTCGGCTGCATCACCTCCGGGTCGACGATGGTGTATCCGGCGGCGAGCTTCGACCCGTTGGCGACGCTCGAAGCGCTCGGCGAGGAGCACTGCACGAGCGTCTACGGCGTCCCGACGATGTTCATCGCGATGCTCGAACACCCTCGGTTCGCGGAGTTCGACCTCTCCGCACTGCGCACCGGGATCATGGCGGGCGCTCCCTGTCCGGTCGAGGTGATGAAGCGCGTCGTCGACGAGATGCACGCGCGCGAGATCACGATCGGATACGGCATGACGGAGACCGCTCCGGTGTCGTTCGTGACCCGGCGCGAGGAGGACATCGACCGCCGCGTCAGCACGGTGGGCACCGTCCTCCCGAACGTCGAGGGCAAGGTCGTCGATCCGACCACCGGTCGCACAGTGCCCATCGGCACCCCGGGCGAGGTGTGCACTCGTGGCTATCTCGTCATGCGGGGCTACTGGGACAACCCGGAGGCGACGGCGGAAGCCATCGACGAGGCGGGCTGGATGCACACCGGCGACATCGGGGTGATGGACGAGTCGGGGTATCTCAACATCGTGGGGCGCATCAAGGACATGGTGATCCGCGGCGGCGAGAACCTCTACCCGTGCGAGATCGAAGAGCTGTTGTTCCAGCATCCCGCGGTGGCGAGCGTGCAGGTGATCGGCGTGCCCGACGCCCGGATGGGAGAGGAGCTCATGGCCTGGGTCGTCTTGCGCGACGGCGCCGAGACCAGCGACGACGAGCTGCGCGCCTTCTGTCGTGAGCGGGTCGCGCACTTCAAGGTGCCGAGGTACTTCAAGTTCGCGAGGGAGTTCCCGATGACCGTGACCGGCAAGGTGCAGAAGTTCAAGATGCGCGAGCAGGCGATCGAGGAGCTCGGATTGCAGTCCGCTGCCTCGATCACCACCGCCTGAGCCGACGAGCGATGGGGAGCGAGCTCGAAGATTGGTCCGGCGTCCTCGTCGCCAACCGAGGGGAGATCGCAGTCCGGGTGATCCGGGCCGCGGCCGACCTCGGTGTGCGGTCCGTGGTCGCGCACTCCGAAGACGATGCCGACACGCTCGCGGTGCGCCGGGCCGACGTGGCAGTCGCGCTGCGAGGGCGAGGCCCCGCCGTGTACCTCGACGCCGAGCAGATCCTCGATGCAGCGGTGTCGACGGGCTGCACTGCCGTCCATCCGGGCTATGGGTTCTTGAGCGAGCAGGCGAGCTTCGCGGCCGCGTGTGCCGACCGTGGACTGGTCTTCGTCGGACCTCCGCCGGCGGCCCTCGCGTCGCTCGGCGACAAGGCGCACGCCCGGGCGATCGTGGCGCGATGCGGGGTGCCGACGCTGCGGGGCACCGAGCACAGCACGACCCTCGACGAGGCGCTGGCGTTCTTCGACGTGCTCGAGGGGGAACCGATGATGATCAAGGCGATCGCCGGCGGCGGCGGTCGCGGCATGCGGGTCGTGCGCGACCCGGGCAGCGTCGCCGACGCGTTCGCCCGTTGCGAGTCCGAGGCCCTCGCGGCCTTCGGCGACGGGCGTGTCTACGTCGAGCAGCTCGTCGAGCAAGTGCGCCACATCGAGGTGCAGGTCCTGGGAGACGACCACGGCGGGCTCATCCACCTCGGGGAGCGCGACTGCAGCATCCAGCGACGCCACCAGAAGCTCGTCGAGGTCGCACCCGCTCCCCATCTCGATCCTGCGGTCCGCGATCGGCTCACCGACGGCGCGTTGCGCATCGCTCGCGAGGCGGAGTTGCGCAATGCGGGCACGATCGAGTTCCTGGTTCGAGATGCATCGCACTGGTTCATCGAGGCGAACGCCCGCCTCCAGGTCGAGCACACGATCACCGAGGAGATCACCGGCGTCGACATCGTGCAGGCTCAGCTGCGGCTCGCCGCGGGTCAGACCCTCGCCGACCTCGGGCTCGACAGGGAGGTCTCGTTCGTCGGACACGCGGTGCAGGCACGGGTCAACCTCGAGACGATCGGCATGGACGGCGCGGTCCGGCCGACCGGTGGGGTCCTGCGGGTGTTCGAGCCGTCGACCGGCCCCGGGGTCCGCACCGACACGTACGGGTCAGGCGGCTATCAGACGAACCCGAGCTTCGACTCGTTGCTCGCGAAGGTGATCGGGCACTCCTCCTCCGACGACGTGGCGGACGCCATCGAGCGCACCGCGCGGGGCCTGCGCGAGCTTCGCGTCGAGGGAGTCGAGACGAACATCTCGTTCCTGCAGGCGATCCTCGCCCATCCCGAGGTGAGGGGCGGTCTCGCGACGACCGACTTCGTCGACCGCGTCGTCGCCGACCTGGTGGACGCAGCCGCCGGCACCCACGCGGCGTCGCGCGCGGAGCCATCGGCGCGCGCGGGCGCGGTCGTCGACACGACCGACCCGCTCGCCGTGCTGGCCCACGGCAAGGCAGGCGCCGGAGCACGTTTAGAGGTCGCGCCCCAGAGGAGGACGGCTCTGCCGTCGTCGCCCCGATCCAGGGGACCATCGTCAGCGTGAGCGTGGCCGTGGGCGACGAGGTGCACATCGGCAAGCCGCTGCTCGTCATGGAAGCCATGAAGATGGAGCACGTCATCGAGTCGACGATGAGCGGCATCGCGCGTGCAGTCAGCGTCGCGGTCGGCGACACCGTGTTCGAGGGACATCCCCTCGTCGTCGTCGAGGCCGACGGCAAGGACCGCGACGTCTCGGTCGCGACCGAAGCCGTGGATCTCGACGTCATCCGTCCCGACTTGGCCGAGGCCCTCGCGAGGCAAGCCATGACGCAGGACCCCGCGCGGCCCCAGGCGGTGGCCCGGCGGGTCGCGACCCATCAGCGGACGGCACGCGAGAACGTCGACGACCTGTGCGACGAGGGATCGTTCGTCGAATACGGCTCGCTCGTCATCGCGGCGCAGCGCCGGCGTCGGACGATGGAGGACCTCATCGCAAACACCCCCGCCGACGGCCTCGTCGCCGGCATGGGCCGAGTCAACGGTCATCTCTTCGGCGACACCGAGGCGCGCTGTGTCGTCATGTCGTACGACTACACCGTGCTCGCGGGCACGCAGGGACTGCAGAACCACCGCAAGAAGGACCGGCTGTTCGACCTGGCCGAGCGACTGCGCCTCCCCGTCGTCTTCTTCACCGAAGGCGGAGGCGGTCGGCCAGGCGACACCGATGGCACCGGCCTTGCGGGACTCGACTGCATGGCCTTCGCGCTGTTCGGCGCCCTGAGTGGTCTCGTCCCCCTCGTGGGGATCAACTCCGGGCGTTGCTTCGCCGGCAACGCGGCGCTGCTCGGATGTTGCGACGTCGTCATCGCGACGGCGGGCTCGACCATCGGCATGGGCGGGCCTGCGATGATCGAGGGCGGCGGCCTCGGCGTGTTCCACCCTGACGAAGTCGGACCGATGTCGGTGCAAGTGCCAAACGGCGTCGTCGACATCGCGGTTGCCGACGAGGCCGAAGCAGTCGCCGCGGCGAAGCAGTACCTC
The DNA here is from genome assembly GCA_963726695.1 of uncultured Acidimicrobiales bacterium. GTDB lineage: Bacteria > Actinomycetota > Acidimicrobiia > Acidimicrobiales > DATKAS01 > DATKAS01. The sequence goes on along the minus strand of CAVSDE010000016.1, from coordinate 81,652 downwards.
TCCTACTTCCAAGGACCCGTGACGGACTGGGAGTGCGCGGACCAACGGCTGCTGCGGGCGGCGATCCCCGAGAACCGCTTGCGCGTCTACGACATCCGCAACGTGATCGAGACGATGGCAGACACCGGCTCGGTGCTCGAGCTGCGCCGCGACTACGGGCTGGGGATGCTCACTGCGTTCATCCGCATCGAAGGCCGACCCATCGGCGTGATCGCGAACAACCCGATGCACCTCGCCGGAGCGATCACGAGCGACGGCGCCGACAAGGCGGCGCGGTTCATGCAGCTGTGCGACGCATTCGACATCCCGATCCTGTTCCTCTGCGACACGCCCGGGATGATGGTGGGGCCCGAGGTCGAGAAGACCGCGCTGGTGCGGCACTGCAGCCGCATGTTCGTGACCGGCGCGAGTCTCACGGTGCCGTTCTTCACCATCGTGCTGCGGAAGGGCTACGGCCTCGGGGCGCAAGCGATGGCGGGCGGGAGCTTCCACGCACCGCTGTTCACCGTCGCGTGGCCCACCGGTGAGTTCGGCGGGATGGGCCTCGAGGGCGCCGTGAAGCTCGGCTATCGCAAGGAGCTCGCGGCGATCGACGACCCGGCGGAGCGCACCGCGCTCTTCGACCAGATGGTCGCCCGGATGTACGACCACGGGAAGGCGCTCAACACCGCCACGCACTTCGAGATCGACGACGTCATCGATCCGTTCGACTCGCGCAACCGGGTCGTCGAGGCGCTGCGAGCCTCGCCGATCCCCCCTCCGAGGACAGGAAAGAAGCGCCCCTGCGTTGACACCTGGTAGCCAGACGCTATATTGGCGACTGTTAGCGACATATCGCAACACATCTCAAACAGTCACAACACATCATCGGGATACAGCGAAAGGCTGAGAACCATGGAAGACACACGACGAAGCCGGGGCCGAGGCGGTCCCTGGCGCGAACACGGACATGGCGGCGGACGCCGCCGCCGCGGCGACATCCGCACGGCAGTGCTTGCCGCGTTGGAGGAAGCGCCGGCCCACGGGTACGAGCTCATCCAGCGCTTCGAGGAGAAGACGGCCGGGATGTGGCGCCCGAGTGCGGGCTCCATCTACCCCACCCTGCAGCTCCTCGAGGACGAGGGCTTGGTGCGCTCGTCTGAGCGGGACGGCAAGAAGGTGTACGAGCTGACCGACGAAGGTCGGGCGGCCGCCGCACAGCGCATGGCCGACGCGGGCGCAAGCCCGTGGGCTTCGGGCCAGAGCACCCGGGGTTACAGGGAGTATGGCGACGCAATCCGCCAGCTCGCTCTGGCGTCCCGCCAGGCCGCCATCACCGGCGATCCCGAGCTGATGGCCAAGGTGACCGAGATCATTGCCGACGCCCGCAAGCGCATCTACACGCTGCTCGCCGAGAGCTGAGAGTCAGAGCTCGGCTGGCGTGTCGCCCAGCAGGTACCGCGGCCCGGCGCCCAACCGGGCCGCCCGGTCCGAAGGGTTGTAGAGCGCACACGAGCGCAGCGACAGGCACCCGCATCCGATGCAGTCGGACAGCTGGTCACGCAGCCGCTCGAGCGACGCGATGCGCTCGTCGAGCATCGGCCGCCATCCCCTCGAAAGGCGAGCCCAGTCGGCCTTGTTCGGAGTGCGCCCCTTCGGGAGCGAGGCGAGCATCGAGGCGATGTCGCCGAGGTCGAGCCCGACCGACTGCGCGACGCGCACGAACGCGACGCGCCGCAACACCTCGCGTGGGTACCGACGCTGGCCACCCTCAGAGCGAACGGAGTCGAGCAGGCCTTCCCTCTCGTAGAAGCGCAAGGCCGAGGTCGAGAGCCCCGTGCGAGCCGCCACCTCACCGATCGTCAGGAGGTCGTCGTCCACATCCGGATTGTAGTCCTTGACTTGAAGTTCACTTCAACTTGTACCTTCGACCTATGTCCTCGATCGACGATCTCTCCGACTCCGAGCTCATCACGGCCGTCGCCTCGGTGGTGCGCAGTCCACGCACCGATCCCGCCGACTCGTTCGTGCTCCACGCACCCTTGGAGCTCGCGGCCCGAGCGGCGTTGCTCCCCCGCGTCGCACCCGGCGAGCGCAGCAAGGCGCGAGCGCAGATCGCCGCAATCGCGACGGCGTACGAAGCCTTCGGCCCGGCGGTGCCTCGCCCGCGCGACCTCACACTCGACTCGATCGCCGCGGCGGCGACCCGTCTCACTGACTCGATCGCTGCCGGCGATCTCGACGAGGTCGACGCAGTCGCGGCTTGGCTCGGCCGCCACGCACGAAATGACGAGCTGGCACCACTGCTCGCCGATGCGATCGTCCCGAGCCTCGCCGCTGCCGCGCACGGCTCGATCTTCCTGTTCCAGATGCCGCGGGTCGTGCCCCGCGGCGAGCTCACGGGAGAGCTCGTCCGGCCGCTCGCCCGCGAGGTCGCACGGAACTCGGACTGGCGGCTTCGGTGGTTCACGGAGCGCGACCCTGTAGGGCCTGCTTCTGCGGATGCGCTGTTCTCGGCGATTCAGGCGACGCCGCGGCTCGGTGTCCCCGGCAGCGACTTCATCTACCCGTTGATGTCACAGGTGGAGCGCCAGGGTGTCGCCGCGGCGCTGCTCGGCGAAGTGACCATGCTCGACGTCGAAGCCGCTACTCGCGTCATCCTGCGCACCGCCGCGCTGTCGATGCTGCAGGAGCCCGGTGACCACGCGCCGTACGGGTGGAGTCACTGCCTGACGATGCCGCAGGCCGTGCTGGGAGTCGCGCGTTCGTGCGCGGATCCGTCGGTCGCGATCGCCGTCGCCGCGACGTACGTGGTCGGCTTCCGCGCTGCACTCGCCGTTCGGCAACTCGATGCGCGGTGGGCGCCCGACGACCCTGGCATCAACGTCGGCACGGCGCTCGAGACCCACCCCGACCAAGCGCCGGCCTCGGTGTGGCACGCACCCGTCGAGCAGCTCGGGGCGATCGTCACGCTCCTAGCCACCCGTGCATCGACGCATCACGACGCCCATCTCGTGAAGTACACCCTCGCGTGCCTCGACGCGGCTGACGCCCATCCCGAGGACGCTCGGCTCTACCTCTCCGCCGCGGCACGTCTGCACGGCTGCTGGTCGCAGCTCGACCTCACGACCGCTGGCGCATCTGTGTGAACGAGGCTTCGACGAGCTCGCGGAGGGCCGTCGTGTCGACATCATCGAGGCGCTTGATGTGCAAGCACGACTTCCCCTTCGAGTGCTTGCCGAGCCGGCGCAGCAACGCCGCGCGGCGTTCGAAGCCGTCCATCAAGTAGACGGTCAACCGGTCCTTGCGAGCGGCAAATGCGATCAGGGGCGAATCGCCCTCCCGCCCGCTGGCGTACTTGAAGTGGAACGTGCCGAACCCGATCATCGATTCGCCCCACATCACCGGCGTCTCGCCGCTGACCTCGGCCATCATCGAGCAGATCGCGCGCGCGTCGCGCCCTTCGCGACTCGTCGGGGATCGCCGAGAGGTACTTGGGCACGCTTGCCCGCGTCGGCAGGGTCTTCGCGTCAGCCACCACGCCAACGTAGCGACCTAGCCTCGGGCGCGTGAGTGAGCCGGCGATCCGCACGCTCGAGCTGACGAAGCACTTCGGATCGCTCGTCGCGGTCGACCACCTCACGCTGGATGTCGAGCAGGGCGAGGTGTTCGGCTTCCTCGGACCGAACGGCGCGGGCAAGTCCACGACGCTGCGGTTGCTGCTCGGCTTCATTCGCGCGACCTCCGGGTCGGCGACCGTGATGGGAATCGACACGCGAGATGTCGAGACCTGCCACCGCCACCTCGCCTACGTGCCCGGTGACGTGAGCCTTTGGCCGAAGCTCACCGGCGAGGAGTGTCTCGAGCTGCTCGGGAACCTCCACGGCAACGTCGACACCGGCTACCGCGCCGAGCTCGTCGACCGGTTCTCACTCGAGCTGAACAAGCGCTCCCGCACGTACTCGAAGGGCAACCGGCAAAAGGTCGCGCTCGTCGCCGCGTTCGCGACGAGAGCCGACGTGCTGCTCCTCGACGAACCGACGAGCGGGCTCGATCCGCTGATGGAGCATGAGTTCCGGCGGTGCGTGAGCGATGCCGTCGCGCGCGGACAGACGGTCTTCCTCTCGTCGCACATCCTCTCCGAGGTCGAGCTGCTGTGCGCCCGGGTCGGCATCCTGCGAGCAGGCACGTTGGTCGAGGTCGCGTCGATCGATCGCCTCCGCGCCATGCGCAGCACCGAGCTCGACATCGACATCGCGGGCGAGCCCCCCGACCTCTCCCACGTCGACGGCGTCGCCAAGGTGACCCGCACTCCCACCGGCGTCCGAGTGACGTTGAACGGCCCGCCCGGCCCGGTGCTGAAGGCAATCGACAGCCTCCCGCTCATCGCGGTCAGGTCGCAGGAGGCGTCGCTCGAGGAGATCTTCCTGGCGTACTACGGCGACGGAGACCGCCCGTGAGCGCCACGGCGACGGTCACTCGCCTCGCGGTCCGCCAGATCCGAACGGGCGCGATCGTGCTCGGAGTCGTCTGCGCCGCCATGGTCGCGTCGACGATCAAGGCGCGCGAGGCGACCGAGTCGATCACGGCCGGGCTCGTGGAGAAGCTGGCCTCGAACCCGGCGCTGCGCGCGCTCTACGGCACGCCGTTCGACCTCGCGACCCCGGGCGGCTTCACCGTCTGGCGGCTGGGGATGTTCCTGTCTGCTGCCGCGAGCGCATGGGGCCTCCTCTCGGCGACACGCCTGCTTCGCGGAGAGGAGGAGGCCGGCCGGGCCGACCTCGTCCACACAGCGCCGATCACCCATCCGTCCATCACGAACCTCACGATGCTCGTCATCGCCGCCGCAGCACCGGTCGTAGGCATCCTCATCGCACTGGCGTTCCTCGGAACCGCGCAGGAGGTCGCCGGATCGATCTTGTTCAGCGCCGGTGTGATGCTGCTGATGCTCATCTTCATCGCGACCGGCGGCCTCACGTCGCAGCTGTTCGCGACGCCGCCGACGAGCATCGGGCGCGGGCGGGCTCGTGCTCGGAGCGCTGTTCCTGCTGCGCATGGTCGCCGACGGATCGAGTGGGCTCGGGTGGCTGCGGTGGCTGACGCCTTTCGGATGGCTGGAAGAGCTGCGACCGTTCGCTGGCAACCGCGTGTTCCCACTCTTGCTGCTGGCCGCGCTCGCTGTCGCCCTCGGCGCGATCGCGGTCGGGCTGTCGCGTCGAGCGCGACCTCGGCGACGGGATCGTCCGCGAACACGACACCGCGGAGATGCAAGCCGGCCTCCTCGGCGCGCCGTTCCCGTTCCAGTGGCGTCAAGGCACCGGAGGGCTCATCGGCTGGGGCGTCTCTCTCGTCGCGGCTGGTCTCGTCATCGGCGGGATCACGAGCGCGTTCACGCAGTACATCGCGGAGAACGCCGAGGTACAGAAGTACATGGGCAAGTTCGGGTTCGGCGACCTCGGCTCTGTCGCCGGGTTCGTCGGCTCGATGGAGGTGTTCCCCGCGGCTCGCGGTCGCACTCTTCGCCGTCGCGGCGACGAACCGCACATGGGAGGACGAGCAGGAGCGCAGGCTCGAGCTCGCCCTCCCCAACCCGGTGACGCGGCCGAGATGGCTCGGGGCATCCGTGCTCGCCACATCGATCGCCGTTCTCCTCGTCAGCGCCGGCTGCGCGGTCGCGACCTGGATCGCGGTGAAGGCGGCGAATGGCGACTTGGGGCTCGGCGAAGCACTCGCCGGGATCCTGAACACCCTCCCGGCGGTGGCGGTCTTCCTCGGGACCGCGGTGCTGCTCCTCGGCCTGCGTCCCGAGGTGACGCGGGTCGGCGCGGGCGGCTTTGCCGTCGGCGCGCTGTTCGTCAGCGTGTTCGGCCCGACGATCAAGCTCCCGTCGTGGGTCCTCGACCTGTCGCCTTTCCACCACCTCGCGAGCGTGCCCGGAACGCCGGTCGACTGGACGACGACGGTTGTGCTGCTCGTGCTCGCCGCCGCGCTCCTCGGCGCAGGCTTCGTCGGCTACTCGCGGCGAGACCTGCGTGTCTAAGGAGGTCCCTCACCACACCCCAGGGATCAGGCGAGCCCGGGTCGAGGCGTACTCGCGGTAGGCGTCACCGAAGGCGGCTTCGAGCACGTCTTCCTCGACCCGGATGCGCGCGACGTAGCCGACGAGGATGCACACGACCGCACCGACCAGGCTCAACACGTTGGCCTGCGCGAGCCCGATGCCGGCGAATGCGAGCAGCACCGCGGAATACGACGGATGGCGCACGTATCGGTAAGGCCCCCGCTGCTCGACGTGAGCGCCGACTTCCACTCCGACGACTCGCGAGAACTGCGAACCGAGTGTCGACACCGCCCACAGCCTGAGAGCGATCCCCGCCCACGCGATCGCGATGCCAATGGGCCAGACCCATGTCGGGAGGTCCACCGAGACGACCCAGAACGGCGCCTTGAGTGCGACCACGAGCGCGGCGATCTGCCAGCCCTGGATCCAGAGAAAGGTCCCCCGGTCGGACTGCGCGCGCGCCGACCGGGCCTGGCCACCGCTGCGGCGCACCACCAGCCGGTCTAGGCCGAAGAAGGCGACGACGGTGACCAGCGTCGCGGTGGCCGCAAGCTGGGTCGGTCCGCCGAGCGTCATGGCCGCGCCGCCATCGCACGAGCATATGGACGGCGCGGCCAGCGCGACGGCTCTAGGCGGCCTCGATGGCGGGCAGGTCGCCGAAGAAGCCCGTGACCGCGCGAAGACGCCCGTCATCGGCGACTTCGGCGACGTCGATGCCAGCGACGGCGACAGCGCCGTCAGGACCGACGAGCTCCCACCCGTAGCGAACGAACTCGTGATGCACGTCGATGCCGCTGATGCGCCGGAAGGCGTGCCCGGCGTAGTGCGTGTTCACGAGATCAGCCGCGTCGCTGAGCCCGGCGTATCCCTTGCCCTCGAGCGGCGGATCGACCAGCCGGCCGTCGGGGCTCCACGCCTGCTCGATGAGCTTCATGCGCCGCTCGACGTCCGCTTCCGCATACGCCTCGAGCCACGCGTCGACCACTGTCGTCAGATCGTTCATCTCTGTCTCCTTCATGGTGTCGTTGGACTGTTGTGGTCCGTGAGATCGACTCTGAACGACGGCGTGCCGCGCTGCGATTACCCGTTGGGTAATGGCCGAGGTGACGCGACGGTCATAGGTTCGTTGACATGCCCGGAGAAGCAGTCGGAACGCTCGTGCGCGAGTGGCGAGGACGACGCCACAGGTCGCAGCTCGACCTGGCCCTCGAGGTCGGCGTCTCGGCGCGACACCTGAGCTTCGTCGAGACCGGTCGCGCGAAGCCCAGTCCCGAGCTGGTGGTCGCCCTCGCCGAAGGGCTCGACGTGCCGTTGCGTGAGCGCAACACGATGCTGCTCGCGGCGGGTTACGCGCCCAGGTACGGAGAGACGTCGCTCTCAGATCCTGCGATGGCCATGATGCACGCGGCGATCCAACGTCTGCTCGACGCGCACGATCCGTACCCCGGCCTCGTCATCGATCGCCATTGGAACGTCGTGCTCACCAATCGTGCCGCCGCGATGCTCGTCGCAGGGATGCCCACCGAGCTCCTCGGGCCGCCGATCAACGTCTACCGCGTGTGCCTTCATCCCGAGGGCCTCGCGGCACACACGCAGAACTTCCCTGCGTGGGCGGCCTACCTGTTGCACCAGCTCCGCCGCTCGGTGGTGCTCACGAACGACGCCACGCTCATCGATCTCCAACGTGAGGTCAGCGCGTATCCGAACGTGCAGGCTCTGACCCTCACGCAACGCGGCGCGGCGTGGGACGAGCCGCCCCTCCTCGTGCCGGTCGTCGTCGAGCTCGGAGGTGCCGTGCTGTCGCTGTTCACCACGCTCACGACGTTCGGCACGCCGAGGGACATCACGTTGGATGAGCTCGCGGTGGAGCTGTTCTTCCCAGCCGACGCGCAGACCGAGGCAGCACTCCGGTCCAGCTGAGGATCCACGCCAACCAGCCCGGACGCGCCGCGAGGATGGGAGACGCGAGCGCCAACACGAACACGTACAGCCCCACGAAGGGAGTGATGCGTGCATCGAGCCCGGCAACGGCGGCGAGGCTGGCGATGATCAGCGAGAACTCGCCTCGAGCCAGGACGGTGAGGGAGATCCGCGCCGCAGCATCGGGCCCCTCGCCCGAAAGTCGCGCCGCGACCACTCCGGCGATCGTGTTCAACACGAGCGACAGGACGACGGCAGCCATCACGATCGGCACGACTCCCGCGGCGTCGGAAGGGTCGAGGCTCAGTCCGAACGCGAAGAAGAACACCGCGGCGAACGCGTCCCGCAGTGGCAGCACGAGCCGCTCGACGCGTGACGAGACGATGGTGCCGGCGACGACCGTTCCCGCGAGGAAGGCACCGATCGCGTCGGACACCCCCACCTCCGCGGCGATCCCCGCGGTCAGGATCGCAACACCGAGGAACACGATGGTGAGCAGCTCGTCGTCAGGGCTCGCGATGAGCCGGCCGACGAGCTTGCTTCCCTTCCGTCCGACCACGATGACGGTCGCCACGAACAGAAACGCGACGAGGACGTCGCGCACGGCTCGCAACCCGGAGCTCCCCGAAAGCACTGGCTGCAAGATCGCGAGGTACAACGCGAGGAACAGGTCCTCGACGACGATGACGCCGAGGATGAGCCTCGTCTCCGGACTCGCGAGTCGGCGCAGCTCGACGAGCAGCTTTGTGACGATCGCGGACGAGGAGATGCCGACAGCACCGGCGATCACGAGCGCCTCTCTCCACCCCCAACCGAGCGCGAGGCCGAACGCGAGCCCGCCCCCGAGGTTCAGGGCGAGGTAGGTGCTTCCGGCCACGACGAGTGTCCGACCCCCCGCCGCGAGGTCATCGAGTGAGAACTCGAGCCCCAGGTGGAACAGCAAGAGCACGAGCCCGAGCGCGGCCAGCAACTCGAGCTCCTCGGGATGGTCGATCAGAGCGATGCCGGGCGTGTGGGGCCCGAAGATGATGCCGGCTGCCATGAACAGCGGGATCGTCGGGAGTCCGATGTGTCGTCCGGCCCGAGCGAGGAGTGCGGACGCGAGGAACGCGCCGCCGAGCGCGACGAGTGAGTTGTCCATCAGGTCACCACCGCGTGGAGGAAGGTCGGCAGGTCCTCGGGGCGCCCGATCACCACGAGGCGATCACCCGGCTCGAGCACCGTCGACGGATCAGGCGAGACGAGCGACACGTCACCCCGCACGATGGCCGCGACCGTCATCCGGGTCTGCTGTCGGATCTCCAAGTCGGCGATCGAGCGGCTGACTCCGGGCGACCGCTCGTGCAGCGTCACCCAGTCGATGAGCAGGCCACCGATCACCGCCTCGACCTGGGCAACGGCAGCGGGCTTGAAGTACACGCCAGCGAGCACCGCGCCGAGCCTTCTCGCCTGATCGTCGGTGAAGCTCACTGCTTCGACGTCGGTCGTCCCCCGCTGCGGCAGGTAGACGTCTCTGCGTCCTGAGTGGTGCACGATGACAGTCACGACGTGACCGCTGTCGTCGCGCACCTGGTAACGGCGACCGATGCCAGGCAGGTCCTGTTCGGTCACGGGATCGTCGAACATCGTGTTCCTCCTTGGACGCGCCGGGGCGACCCGACGGACGATTGGAAGCGGCAGTCGTCAGGCGAAGGAGATGAGCGGTGGCGCCCGGGAGGAGGTGCTCCTGCGGCGGACGGCCATCGGTGCGGGGGGCACCACGATGAGCAGCGAGCCGACCAAGAGCAGCGCGCACAGCGCAACGGTTGCCGGCGGGAGACCGATCGTCGGGGCCGCGCGCACGACGAGCTGGGGAGAGCTACCTGGGACCGCGACGAGGTGCGCCGCGCCGCGACCGTCTTGCCGAGCATGCGAGTGGGCAGACGATGAGCGAGCTGCCGACACGCCGGCACACGTGATCGACACGATGCACACGACGCACGCGGCGAGAAGAGCTCGGCGCCTCATCGAACCAGGCTAGCGACCGAACGGGCGGCCGCTTCGCGTGTCAGCCGCGGTGGGTCCGCGCAGGATGCACGTCGATGAGCCATGCCGCGAGGCTGTCCGGACCGTTGGGCCCATCGATCCCGATGATCCAGCCGACCGACGGACGGTAGAGGAGGTTCGTGAGCACGGCGATCTTCTGTGTCGGCGCGTGGTAGCAGTGCACGTCGATCTCGTCGCCACCGACGTCGAGCACCAGACGGTTCGTGAGACCACGCGCGCGGCTCCAGCGCACGACGACGGGCGCAAGGGCGAGGCGAGCGGACAGCTGCTGCAAGCGGTGGTCGCGCACCAACCACGCCGCCTCGCGGTCGAGCTCGTCGACGTGGAGCTGCCGGAGCCAATGCGTGAGCTCGGAGACGGCGACGAACGCGACGACCACGAATGGGATGAGCCACATCATCTGCATGGTCGCTCCTCTCCTCGCCTCGCGCCGATGCTAGGGACGTGGGCGTCTCCCTGTCGGCCACCACTGCCGCGGATCGAGGGTCTGGGCGATGATCGCGGTCACACCTCGTCGCGCTGCACGGCATCGAGCGTGCGCCGGGCCACTCCATCCATCACCGCGTTGTCGGACGAGCCCGAAAGGATCGCGACAGCAAGAGCGAGCGCCCATCCCCGGGCTCGCGTCCACGTCGCGTCTTCGACGTCACCTGCAGCGTCACGCAGCGCGTCTCGACAGTCCGCGGGTAGCAGCATCCACACGACGGAGAGGTCTGTTGCCGGATCGCCGGCCGTGATGTCGCCGAAGTCGATCACCGCCGACACGCGCGCCCTCCGTCGACCAGCACGTTCGCCGGGTGCAGGTCGCCGTGCAACCAGACCGGCGGTCCCGACCACGCAGGCGCCCCGACCACGCGCTCCCAGAGGGCCACGACCGCGGCGCCGTCGATCTCCGCGCCGAGCTGCGCCACGTGCGCGTGCAGGCGCTCGCTCCGAGCCGCCAACGGAACCCCACGATGCGGATTGGCAGGAGCGTCCGATGGTGCCGGGTGATGGAGGGCGCGCAAGAACTCGCCCGGGCGGCGGGCCCGCGGCCCGCATGTCCGACGGAGGATGGGTCGCGGCGCTCGCCCCGGGCAGCCATCTGCATACGCTCCACGACCACGGGAACCCGCACGCTGCGCAACCGACGCGCTCGGGCGTCGGGATCGGGAGTGGGAGCAAGGGAGCGAGCACCGGAAGCCAACGATGCTCGTGCTCGATCAGCTGCCGCGGCCTGGGCACGACGGGGAAGGCGGACCAGCAGCTCGTCGCCCAGGCGGAACATCACGTTGTCCCACCCGAACAGCGGCTCGCTCAGATCGCACGCGGCGAGGTCGGGGTGTTGATCTTCGAGGAGCGCTCGCACGAGGGCTTCATCGACGTCCACGTCCGCAGCGGGCATCGGTTCGGCCGCCATCCGTCGCTCAGTACTGCACCACGTGCACGGGCTCGGCGGCCGACTCGAGTGCGGCCGCGAGCGCATCGACCGTCCACTCCGGCCGCCGGTCGATCACCGTCTCGTGAGGGTGAGACCAGAGCCCGAGCTTCGACCCGTTGAAGGTGACGAGCTGACTGTGCAGGTGCGCAGCGCGATCGCTGCAGAGGTAGACGACCACAGGAGCAACGGCCTGTGGTGAGCCGAAGCCGAGCTCGTGTGGCGCCGGCGGCGGCTTCCCCGCATCCTCGGCGCGCTTCGCGGCGTTGTCGAAGACGACTTGGGTCATGTCGGTCTGCGCGATCGGCCACAGCGCGTTCGTGCGGATGCCGAACCGGCGGAGCTCGACGTCCCAGGAGTAGAGCATCCCCATCACGCCGGCTTTCGACGCCGCGTAGTTCGTCTGCCCTACCGATCCGACGAAGGCGGCGTTCGAGACCACTTGCAAGAGCAGTCCGCCCGACTCCCGCATGGCCCGTGCAGCGTGCCGGCTGACCGACCACGTGCCGCGGAGGTTGACGGCGATGACCTCGTCGAACTCCTCGGGCGTCATGTTCATGAGCGTGCGGTCGCGCACGATGCCCGCGTTGTTCACGACCGCGTCGACGCCGCCGAACGACTCGACGCACGACGCGACCATCGCCTCGGCGATGCCGTCATCGGCCACCGAGCCGCAGACGGCGACGGCCTCGCCGCCGGATGCACGCACATCGGCCACGAGCTCGTCGAGCAACGATGCGTTCGTGCCGTTGACGACGAGTCGAGCTCCCTCCTCCGCCAGGGCAGATGCGAACGCACGACCGAGACCACGCGAACGCGCCGGTCACCACGATTCGCTTGCCCTCGACCAGGCCCACGGCGGGCGAGCGTAGGGGAACCGGGCCGAAAGGGACGGTTACGGTCTGGCGAGTGGAGCGGGCGTGACGAGCACTCCGATCGAGGCAATCGCTGACCTCCTGATCGATGCGTACGACGCGCGGTCGACGTTGCCCCCGCTGACCGAGACGGTGCCTGGCTTCGACGTCGAGCAGGCGTACGACGTCCTCTTCGCGATCAACGCCCGACGGCGCGCGCAAGGGTGGCGAGCAGTGGGTTGGAAGATCGGCTTCACCAACCGGTCGCTGTGGCCGCGCTACGGAGTGTCGCAACCGATGTGGGCGCCGATCTGGGACCGCACGCTGCACCGCGCCCCAGAGGGCAGCACCGCGCTCGACCTCGAGCCGTTCGTCCAGCCGCGCATCGAGCCTGAAGTCGTGTTCGGATTGGCCGCGCCGGTGCCGGCGACGCACAGCGCTTCCGACGTCCTCGCACGCACCGAGTGGATCGCCCCGGGCTTCGAGATCGTGCAGTCGCACTTCCCCGGGTGGCGCTTCGCTGCTGCTGACTGCACCGCCGCGTTCGGCCTGCACGGCGCGCTCGTCGTCGGACAGCCACTCCTGCTCACGGATGCCGAGCGATCGCGCTTGGTCGATGCGCTGCCGCGCGCCGAGGTCACGCTCCGCCGCGGCGGTCCGGTGGGAGGCGAGGTCGTCGACAAGGGGGTCGGGTCGGTCGTGCTCGACGGGCCTGCCCTCGCACTCGCGCATCTCGCACGCGGCCTCGACCGCCAGGGTTTCGCATCACTCCTCGCCGGCGACGTCGTGACGACTGGCACGATCACGGACGCGTGGCCGGTCGCTGCAGGCGAGACATGGTCCTCCGACTACGGCGACCTCGGCATCGAGGGCCTCACGCTCACCTTCGCACGCCAGCGCTGACGATCAGGCCTTGCGAGGGGGCGGGAACTTCGCTGCGAGCCCTTTCGCCGCGAGCTGGTACAGCGTGATCGGCTCGGGCAGGCCGCGCAGGCGGTGCGCGCCGAGGCTGCGGTAGCGGATCGTCTCCTGCGTGGCTCGCGTCCGCGGCTTGTCGAGTCGCGCTCGACACGACGACCTGCCCGCCGTGGGCAGCGGCGCAGATGCGGGCCGCCGCGTGCACGTCCATCCCGATGTAATTCGATTCGGTCAGGGTCGGCTCGCCACTATGGATGCCGATCCGGACCCGCACGACGACAGCATCGCCCCACGAGCGCGTGCCGAGATCGCGCTGGATCGCGACCGCGGTGTCGAGCGCGCAGCCCGGCTGCTCGAAGGCGGCGAAGAGCTCATCGGCCCTCGTCTCGACGACCACGCCGCCTCCGGCGACCGCGTGGTCCTGCAGGATCGTGCGGACGCGGTCGATGAGGTCGCGGTAGCCGTCGCCCAGCCGGTGGACGAGTGCCGTCGATCCCTCGATGTCGGTCATCATCAGCGTGACGAACCCCGTCGGCAACACCAGGGGCTGCGTGGCCTCCTGCGCACCGCGCTGACGCTCGGACTGCAGCTGCCCGGTGATGAACCCGACCGGCACGATGCCGTACTTCTTGGCCGCAGTGAGCAGCTTCTTGCGGGCTCGCTCGCGCGCCCGCTCGTCTTCGAACGACACCTGCTCGAACCGGGCGAGGGCGTTGCGCACATGCGCCTCGTCGTTGATCGGGAGCCGCCGCTTGCCTTTCGAGTCGACGTAAGCAAAGGCGCTGTCGGGCAGGTCGGCCCGGTTCGTGGAGTCGAGCTTCGCCACGCCGGAAGTCAACCAGACGAGGGCGGCAAGACCTCATGTGACGCGCGAAACTCTGCCCGTGACCACGACCGAGTCGCCCCGAAATGCCTGGCGGCAGGACACCCCCGGCCTCGAAGGCTGGACGCGGCTCTGCCCGTCCCGACGACCCGGACAAGTACTTCATGGTCTCGAGCGACTGCCACGCCAACGAACCAGCGTCGTACCTCGCCGACTACATCGAGTCCGAGTACCGCGAGCGCATCCCGCACGTCGAGGTCCGCGCGGACGGCGCGCAGTTCATCGATCACCGAAGGCAACCGGCCGCATGATGATCAAGCCTCCCGACGCCATGGTCGCCGAGTCCAAAGGCGACGCCGCGCCACCGTCGCAGCGGCTCGAGCAGGAGGACGCACTGCGCAACGCGACGGGCCGCACGATCGAGCAACGCCTCGCCGACCAGACGCCGACGGCGTCGACGTCGAGCTGATCTTCCCGAACACGGGCTTGCTGTGCTGGGCGACGCCCGATCCGGTGTTCGCCGACGGCGATGTGCCGGGCGTGGAACCGGTGGGCGTTCGACTTCCACCGGGGCGCGGACGGCTGGTCGGGCGGACGCGACGCGCCCGCTGGCGCGATCGCCACGGGCGACCTCGACTGCGCGCTCGCAGCGAGATGACGTGGGCGGCCGAGCACGACTTCGTGGGCCTGTGCCTCGGCAACTCCCCGATCTACGGCCCGAAGCTCGGGGCACATCGCAGTACAACGACCCGGCGTTCGAGCCGATGTGGTCGCTCGATCGAGGAGACCGGACTGGCCATCACCTTCCACGTGTCGACCGGACGCGATCCCGCGTGCCGTCGGCGGCAACGGCGGCGCGATCATCAACTACGTCTGCCACTCGATGGAGACCACCATCGAGCCGCTCGTGCAGCTGATCACCTCGGGCGTGTTCGAGCGACATCCGGGCATCACCGCCGGCCTCGTCGAGATCGGGCATCGGCTTCGTGCCGTGGCTGCTCGAGACGATGGACTACGCCTACCGGGCCCACCACTTCTGGGTGCGGCCGGTGATCCCCGAGCTGCCGTCGCACTACTTCCGGCGCAACTGCTTCGCGACGTTCCAGGAGGACCACGTCGGCCTGCAAGCCGCCGAGCAGCACGACCTCGTCGACAACCTGCATGTGGGCGAACGACTACCCGCACCACGAGGGCTCGTGGCCGCACTCCGCGGCATCGATCGAGCGCCAGATGGGCGACCTCGCCGACGAGTCGAGGGCGAAGATCCTCGGCGCCAACGCAGTCCGCGTGTTCTCCCTGTAGTGCGCGCCCTGTAGTGCACGGCAGCGCAGTCGTCGTCGGCGTCGGCGAATCGACGTACTACAAGCGGGGCGGCGCGCCCACGAGCGAGTTCCAGCTGGCGTGCATCGCGATCCGCAACGCGGTGACCGACGCCGGGCTGCAGATGCGCGACATCGACGGCGTCGTCGCGTACATGGAGCGCAACGAGCCAGTGCGACTGAGCGCCGCGCTCGGCATCGGGCGACCTCGGGTTCACTGCTCAGACCTTCGGCGGTGGCGGCAACGGCGCCGGCGCGGCGGTGACGCTCGCCGACGCGGCGATCACGAGTCGGATACGCCGAGTGCATCGTCGCCTTTCGATCGCTCGCGCAGGGGCAGTTCGGGCGCTACGGGCAGTCGGGCCGGGCTCGCCGCTCTGTCGGCACGGCCGCGTTCACTGCTCCGTACGGCATCCTGACTCCGGCCCAGATCTGCGCGATGCAGACGCAGCGATTCATGTACGACCACGGCGTGACGCAAGACAGCCTCGCGGAGGTCGCCCTGGCGTGCTACGCGCACGCGCAGCGCAACCCGCGCGCCATCCGCTACGGCAGCCCGTTGACCCGGGACGAGTACCACGCGTCCCGCTGGATCGCGGAGCCGCTCCACCTCTACGACTGCTGCCCGGAGAACGACGGCGCCGCGGCGATCGTCATCACCACGCGCGAGCGCAGCCGAGACCTCCGCCGCGAACCCGTTGCGATCGTTGCCGGCGCGCACGGCCTCGAGCACCGCGACGGTGTCGGCCGCGTTCGGCGAGGCCAACTTCCCGACCGCACACCACCGTCACGTCGGCCGCCAGCTGTGGCAGCGCGCCGGAGCTGGCCCGGCAGACATCCCCGTCGCGCAGTTCTACGAGAACTTCACCGGCCCGGTCCTGATGGCGATCGCAGAGATGGGCTTCTGCGAACCGGGCGAGCTCAACGACTTCGTCGCGGGCGGCAACCTCCAATGGCCGAATGGGCGGCTCCCGATCAACACGGCCGGAGGCAACCTGGGCGAGGCCTACATCCACGGGTTCGGCAACGTCGTGGAGGCCGTCCGCCAGATCCGGGGCGAGTCGACTGCGCAAGTGCCCGGAGTCGAGCTGAGCCTGCTCGGTGTCAGGACCGGGATACGCACCTGGCAGCGCCGTGCTCTTCGGGAAGGCGTGATGGGGCGCCTGCCGTCGGACTGGGCGGTGCCCGAGCTCACCGACACCAACCGCGCCTGGTTCACCTCGGGCGCGCTGGTGGTGCAGCAGTGCGCGTCGTGCTCGACGTTGCTCCATCCTCCGGAGGAGGTCTGCTACGAGTGCGGAGGGATGCAGCTCGGCACGACCCTGCTCGCTGCGAAGGGCACCGTGCACAGCTTCACCGTGGTGCACTACCCGGCGAACCGCGCACTGTCCGACGCCGTGCCCTACACGGTCGTGCTCGTGAGCCTCGACGACGCGCCGCATCTGCGAGTCGTCGGGAACATCGACGGCCCAGTGCACATCGGGATGGCCGTCGTTCCCTACTGGGAGGAGCGCACCGCGGAGGACGGCACCATCGTGCTCCTCCCCCAGTGGCGGGCCGCCGAGTCGTGACGATCGAGCTCCGACCCGTGCAGACGGGCGACTACGAGTACGTCATCGCTCGCGTCGATCACTGGTGGGGCGGCCGCAACATGGCTGCGATGCTTCCTCGCCTGTTCTTCGAGCAATTCACGCCGACCACCGCGATCGCGGTCGAGGGCGAGTCCGGGCGCGTCGCCGGGTTCGTGTGTGGCTTCGTGTCCCAGACCGATCCCGACATCGCGTACATCCACTTCGTCGGCGTGGATCCCGAGGTTCGAGGGGACGGCGTCGGCCGCGCGCTCTACGAGTGGTTCTTCACCCAGGCCGCCGCGCACGACTGCGCACGCGTGAAGAGCGTGACCTCACCGCAGAACGGGGGGTCACGCTCGTTTCACGCCGCAATGGGATTCAGCGAGCACTGGGTCGAGGACTACGACGGGAGGGGGGAACCCCGCATCGTCTTCACCCGCGAGCTCAGTCGGTAGCGGAGTGGCGCAGCAACGAGATCGAGGCGACGACGACGAACACCGCCCACGTGGCGAACCCGATGAGAGCGACGCCGAACACCGGGCTGGCGTTCAGAATCGCCGGCGCACAGGCACCGCCGATTGCCAACGCCGCGCCGCCGCACAGGCCAACGGTCTTCCACGCCCGGGGAAGCAGTCCCGTCGCCGCGCTGACAGCGGACAGTCCCGCGAGGGCGAGCCCGACGAACGTCAGGTTCACGCTGAACACCGACATGTGGGTCAGCCACAGCGCAGAGACCACCGACGGGTCAGGTGCTCCACGGTGCACATAGGTCGAGAGCGCGAGCTCCGTTGCCGTGACGACGCCGAACATCCCGATCACCGCGGTGCCGGCGACACCACCGACGAGCGCAGCCACGCGTTCCGACCCTCGGGCACGGGACACCATCGTGGCGACGAACGCCGCCAGGCCCGCGGCTCCGAAGGGGAAGAGCATCGCGAGCGCCAGCGCCACCCCGCGGTGATCGGCGTAGTAGCTGATGATCTTCTCGGGGCTGGCGTCGTTGGCGGGAGCCGACGCCCGCAGTGCGTTCTGCAGAAGGATGCTGCTCGCGAAGACGAGTCCGCCGATGCCGCCGAGGCGGCTGGGGAGGGAGAAGCGAGTCGAGGAACCTGCGCTCTCGGTCGTGGGGGTGGTCGTGGTCTGGATGGTCATGCTGCTCATGGCGGATCTCCTGTCCTTCGAAGTTGTATGATGTTCAAGTGACTTGAGGACCATACAACTGACTTGAACTAGGATCAAGTGTTATGACCAAGAAATCCGTCGAGGAACCAAACCCCGCTCCCCCCGGCCGGCGCGCGCTCCAGGCCGAGCAGACCCGGCGCGACATCCTCCAGGCCGCTCGGCGGCGGTTTGCGGCGCACGGCTATGCCGCGACGAGCCTGAAGGACGTCGCCGCCGACGCCGGTGTCTCCGTGCAGACCCTCTACGACAGCATCGGATCGAAGGCCGACCTGGTGCGCCGGCTCAACGACCTCGTCGACATCGAAGCGGACGTCGGGGAGATCGCAGCCACCGTCGGCACCGAGCAAGATCCCCGCGTCATCGCGCGGATCCCTGCGCGAGTCACCCGGCGGATCGTCGAGCGATGCGACGACATCCTGCGCGCTGCCTTCACCGGCGCCCAGGCTGAGCCCGACCTCGGAGTGGTGATCGAGGAAGGCGGACGCCGGCATCGAGCTGGAGCGTCCGCCGTCGCCCACCGCCTCGCGGGGCTCGGGGCGCTCCGGCCGGGGCTGTCTGTGGAGGAGGCGGCGACGACGATCGCCGCGATCGCGGACTACCGGGTCGCGCTGATCCTCGTAGACGACCACGGCTTCGATGTCGATCAGGTCGAGGCGTGGATCGCGGTGACGACCGCTCGCGCGGTGCTCGACGAGAGCTAGGCAGTGCGACCGTCGAGCGCTCGGGCGAGACTGGGACCGACCGAAGGGATCCCTCATGCGCTCCGACATCGTCCCCGGCGGCTCCTTCCCCGACTACCAGCTCCCGGATCACACCGAGACCGTTCGCACGCTCAGCGAGCTCCAAGGCGACGACCCGATGATCCTGACCCTCGCTCGTGGCCACTACTGCCCGAAGGAGCATCAGCAGCACCTCGAGCTCGCAGCGTTCCAGTCGAAGCTCGGAGTCTGCCTACACACGGATCGCCACGATCGCGACGGACGAACACCACGTGCTGCAGGAGTTCCGAGCGTCGGTCGGCGCTCACTGGACCTTCCTTTCGGATCCCGGACGCATCGTCCAACAGGACCTCCAGATCCAGGAGTACACCGATCCCGAGCACGACCCGATGATCCCGCACACGCTCGTCCTGAAGCCGGGCCTGGTCGTCCATTCGATCTACAACGGCTACTGGTTCTGGGGGCGCCCGTCCACCGACGACCTCTGGCGAGACCTCCGCGCGGCGTCGAGCGAGATCCGTCCCGACTGGGACCTCAGCACTCCCGGCCTTCGCGAGGCCTGGGACGCGGGCGACCTGACGCCATTCCATGGTTGGGCCCGTCGGGCGGCCGGCACCTCGAGCGGGACGTCGACGTGAGTGCCGACGCTCAGTCCCTGCGTGATCAGACGGTCGTCGTGATAGGCGGCAGCGCGGGGATCGGGCTCGAGACGGCTCGGCTCGCCCGTGCCGAAGGCGCCGAAGTCGTGTTGACCGGCAGGGACAGCGAACGTCTCCAGAGAGCGGCGACGGCGGTGGGGGCAACGAGCGCCGGCGGCCTTCGATGCACATGACCGCGACGCCCTCGAGCGATTCTTCGCTGACCTGCCGGCGCGCATCGACCACGTCATGGTCACTGCCGGCACTCCCCCTACGGGCCGCTGCTCAGCACGGATCCCGAGCAGCTCGACCGAGGCCTCGGCGGGCATCTGCTGCTCGCCATCAACGTCGCCCGATGCATTGCGACTCGCGTGAGGCCCGGGGGAACGTTGCTGCTCATGAGCGGCACTGGCGGCCGACGGCCCCGCGTCGGGCTGGGGCTCGTTCCGACTGTCACGGCCGCCACACCGGCACTCGCGAAGAGCCTGGCGCTCGAGCTCGCTCCGATCCGGGTGAATGTCATCGCCGCTGGCTTCGTCGACACCCCGCTGTCTGCATCTCTGCTCGGCGACGGACTCGACGCTCGCCGCGAAGAGCTGCGTGCGACGCTGCCGATTCGAAGGGTCGTCCAGCCCGAAGATGTCGCCGCGCTCGCGGTGCACCTCATGACGAACACGGCGTTGACCGGTGCGACGTTCGACGTCGACGGGGGTCAGCAGCTCCTCGCCTGATCGGCCTTTCGGGCTGCTATCGAACAGGGCAGCACAGTCGGCGTCGCGTACCCGACCGATAGCGTCACGCCGATGCACGTGATGAACGAGACACTGAAGCTCCACGTCGCAGAGGACGGCGATCTGCACGCGTCCTCCGATCCTCCTGCTCCACGGCGTCACCATGTCGACGCGCACGTGGGACTGGCTCGTACCCGTCCTCGCCGACCGCTTCCACCTGCTGAGGCTCGACTTCCGCGGGCACGGCGAGTCAGACCGCGCCCCGGGCGGATACGGGCCCGCGGGCTACATGAGCGACGCAGTCGCCGTCCTCGAGACGCTGGGAAGGCCCGCAGTCGTCGTCGGGCACTCACTCGGGGGCGGCACGGCGGCTGCCCTCGTGCAGCAGCGCCGTGACCTGCTCGTCGGCGCGGTGATGGAAGACCCCGCCCTGGCGCCACGAGCGACCGAGGGCACGCCTCGCGCCAGCAGCCTGCTCGACGGGTTCCGCGCGATGCGTCGGTCGATCCCGCGACTCCAGGAGGCAGGGATGTCGGTCGAGCAGCTGGTCGAGGTGCTCTCGGCCGCACCCGACACGACTCGCCGAAGCACGTTCCTCCAGGCGCTCGAACCCGACGCGATCGAGGCGATGGCGTACTCCATGCTCCACGTCGATGCCAGCGTGCTCGATCCCGTGCTCAACGGCGTATCCCCCGCTTTCCTCGACCCGGACTCGCCATTCGGTGTGCCGTCGATCATCGTGTGCGCCGACCCGACCCTGCCCGACGCAGTCTCCGATCCCGAGGTGGCTCGACGGTTCGCCGCGCAGTCGCCCGACGTCGAGGTAGCCATCGTCAGCGGCGCGGGCCACCTCATCCACGACGAGAAGGCTTCACGACCTGTCTTCCTCAGCCACCTGCAGTCACTGCTAGAGCGGGTCGCGTACGCCTGAATCGAAGATGTAGGGCTCCAGCCGGTCCCGCGCCTCCTGATGGCGCCTGTTCCAGCCGGTGCCGCCGTAGTAGGCGAGGCTCCCGGGGGCCGCTTCGCCGTGCCCGTTGTAGTACGAGAGGCAGTCGCGGAGCGGCGCGGTCGCGAGGTCGGCCTCGCGGCAGTGCGCGGCCCACGCGTCCTCGTCCTCCTGGCGGACATCGACGATCAGGTGGCCTTCGTCGCGCATCGTCGACAGCATCCACGTGACGTAGTCGGTGTGCGTGTCGATGGCGTCGGTGAAGTTGAAGCTGCCGCCACCACCCTGCGGCCCCGTGAGGACGAACAGGTTCGGGAACCCGTGCGTGTGCAGGCCGAGGAAGGTCTTGGTGCCCTCCGTCTGCCACTTCTCACTCAGGGATCGTCCCGCGCGACCTACGACCATGTTGAACGTCGACGTCGCCATCCACTGGAACCCGGTCGCGTAGATCAGCACGTCGAGTGGGTACTCGACGCCGTCGTGGACGACGCCGCGCTCGTTGATCTCGGCGACCCCCATCGGGGCAGTGTCGACGAGGTGCACGTGCGACAGGTTGAACGCCGGCAGGTACTCGTCGTGGAAGGTGGGCCGCTTGCAGCCGTAGGGGTAGTAGGGCTTGAGCGCCTCTGCGGTCCGGGGGTCCTCGACGATGGCGTCCACGCGAGCTCGGATCTGCTCCATGATCCTGAAGTTCGAGTCGAGCTGCTTCTCGACCAGCTCCTCCGGCGTGAGCCTGCGCTCGTGCTGCTTGCGCTCCTTGTAGTCGGGGACGCGTCCGGCGAGGTAGTCGTCGTTGGCCTGGATCGCGGCGCGTCCCTGGGAGATCTTGGCGAAGCGAGCGCGCCGAGCGCGCGCCCACCCGGGCTCCCGCGCCCACGTGTCGCGCTCTTCCTGCGATGTCTCCCGCTGGTCGCGCACATCGATGGTCGACGGCGTGCGCTGGAAGACATAGAGGTCGCCGACCACCTTGGCCAGCTCGGGGATCGCCTGCACAGCCGTCGCGCCGGTGCCGATGATCCCGACGCGCTTCCCATGGAGATCGATGTCGTAGTTCCACCGCGAGGTGTGGAACGAGTCACCCTCGAACGTCTCCATCCCGTGGATCCGCGCCAGCTTGGGCGTCGTCAGGATGCCGTTGGCCAGCACCACGAAGCGAGCGCGCATCGCGTCGCCTCGGTCGGTGCGCACCGTCCACCGAGCGCTCGATTCGTCCCACTCGGTCCTGTCCACCGTCGTGTGGAACAGACAGCGCTCGTAGAACCCGAACCGCTCGGCCATCGCCTGGCAGTACTCGAAGATCTCGAAGCCGGACGCGAACTTCATCGACGGGACGTAGCCCATCTCCTCGAGCAACGGTAGGTAGCTGTAGGACTCGACATCGCACGCGATGCCCGGGTAGCGGTTCCAGTACCACGTGCCGCCGACATCACCACCCTTCTCGCAGAAGCGGACATCGACGAAACCCGCCTCGCTCAGCTTGTGCCAGAGGAGCAGACCGGCGAAGCCCGCCCCGACGACGACGACCTCGCACTCGTCGGTCAACGCCTCTCGTGGCACCGGCTCGGTCGAGTACACGTCCTGCAGGTACTTCGCGAAGTCGCCTTCCATCGCGATGTAGTCGGCCGCACCCCGTCGCGCCTCTTTGAACTCGCGGTACTTCGCCTGCTCCTGTGCGTCGAACACCGCACCCGCGGGCTGCTCGGGCAACACCTTCAACGACGCGTCGGCCGTGACCCCGTATCCCGACCCGTTGATGTTGTTCGTCGCCGGCGCCGCCCGCGTGTCGAACGTCTTCAGTCCCGTTGCTCGATCGACACGCACAGCAGCTCGTTCGGCGGTCACGACGCAACGCTATTTCACGTCGTCAGCGAGCGTGTCTTCGAGCACATGAGGTGGAGCGTCGACCTCGACATGGAGTGCCCGCCACAGCGCGGTGCGCACCGCGGTGCTGTCGGGGACTTCGCCGCCAGTCGTCGACATGCGGGTGACCCTACGACGACCGGTGGCTTGTAGGGTCCCGCGACCTGCAAGGAGGGAACGTCGTGCTGCTCAGCACCAAGACCGTCGGCTCGGGGCCGCGATCGGCCGCACTCGTGCACGGCGCGTCCGCGTCGACCGAGATCTGGCGCGACTTCGCCGCGGTCCTTGTCGAGTCATACGACTACACGGTGACGCTGGTCGACCTCCGCGGCCACGGCGACAGCCCGCGCGGTGACCGCTATCGGGTCAGCGACTTCGTGGGCGACCTCGTCGACACGCTGCCCACGGGGCTCGACCTCCTTGCCGGCCAATCGCTGGGAGGCCGGGCCGGGATGCTGTCGTTGCCACAGCTGATGCCCAAGCGCTTCATCGGGTTCGACCCTGCGCTCTTCGTCTCGGCTCCGGCACGACTGGCGTTGCGGTACCTGTCGACGGTGGCGCCCCACCTCCCCGATTCCGTGCTCCGCGTGGCGGGTGTCCCACCGAAGGGGTCAGCCCCCGACGCGCTGGACTGCCGGCGATCGGCATGGGATGCCTGGGACCGGACGATGATGCGAGACCTCGTCGGCAGCGTGGACACGGAGCCCTTCGTCATCGTCGCCCCCGCGGTGCCGTCGACGTTGCTGCTCGCCGACAAGAGCTTCGTGGTGTCCCCGGCAGTGGCGCGCGAGCTGCAGTCGCTCGGCTGGGATGTGCGGGTGAAGCCGGGGTCGACCCATGACCTGCACCTCCAAGACCCCGCCGGTTGCATCGACATGCTCGACGACGTCTTGCGCTGAGAGGCGCGGGATTGTCACCGATGGGAGGTTGGGGCCGTCCTGTTGTTGGCACGGGCGAGGTGTTCGTCGAAGCGGGCGGCCATTGCCTCCAGCGCGGAGCGATCGGGCTCCGCGTGGGTCAGGTCATCGGGCCACGACGAGACGATCTGCTCGGCCCAATCAGTCCATCGTTCGACTGCGAGCACGAACTCTTCTAGGAACTGTCCAGCGAGCACGAGCCATGGGAGCCTGTCGGGGAACTGTCCGTCGCCGTCGAGGTAGGTGCGGGAGATTCCTTGGCTCGACTCGAATCGGTCGTCGGTCCACTTCCGGACGCCGGCGATTGTCGCGAGAAGGTCGTCCTTCGTGCCGTGTTCTGCGTAGAAGACCTTGATCAGCGCCTCGAACTCGAGGACCGGTCCCGCTCCGGGCTTGGGCACCCAGGCCGCCATGGCTCGCCGCCCCTTCGGCGTGATCGAGTAGACGGTCCTCGGCCGTCTGCCGACCAGTTCCGAGGTCGCGCGAGCAAGGCGGTGAGCAACGAGCTTCTTCGGTTCCTCATAGAGCCTGCTCTCGGCGCGTGGCCAAAATTGTCCCACCGCCTTTTGCATCTGCTGCGCGAGCTCATACGTCGTCCAGGGCTTGATCGCGAGGAGCCCGAGAATCGCGTAGGAGGTCGGGGTCAGGGGCGGGGCATGCGGGTCCGTCGCCGTCATTGACATCCTCCTCTTAGGAGCATACGTTCCTCTCAATAGGAGTATAGACACGGAGACGCCCCATGAACTCGGACACCCAGATCGCAAACCGCGAGCAAGCAGCAGCTTGGGATGGGCACGAGGGCGACCAATGGACCGAGCACGCCGATCGCTACGACCGCGCGGGCGACCGGCATTGGAAGCAGTTCCTCGATGCTGAGATCGTCACCTCCGCCGACTCCGTCCTCGACATCGGCTGCGGGACAGGACGATCGACACGAGACGTTGCGCGTATCGCGGCCACCGGCGCCGTGTTGGGAGTCGACCTGTCAGCGAAGATGCTTCGCTTCGCTCGGAAACGCAGCATCGCCGACGGTCTGACCAACGTGACGTTCGTCCAGGGCGACGCCCAGATCCTTCGCTTCGACGTCGAGAGGTACGACCTCGCGATCAGCAGCTTCGGATCCATGTTCTTCAACGACCCCGTCGCGGGCTTCAACAACATCGGGAGCGCGCTCCGGCCGGGAGGACGTCTCGCGTTGCTCGCCTGGCGGGAGCTTCAGCACAACGAATGGCTGATGTCGATCCGTGCCGCGCTCGCGGTCGGACGTGAGCTGCCGGTACCTCCGCCGAACGCACCGACACCGTTTGCGCTCGCGGACCCTGCCCGCGTCCGCGACCTCCTCGAAGCCTCCGGCTACGACAACCTGGAGTTCACCCCGATCGACGAACCGATCGAGCTCGGGACCAACGGTGCCGATGCGTACTCGTTCGTCCAAACGATGGGCATCGTCGAAGGACTGACCCAAGGGCTCGACTACGACACCCGCGCGCACGCCATGACCCAGCTGCGGGACATGCTCGAAGCTCACGAGACCGAAGACGGCGTACTGCTCGGGTCAGCGGCCTGGCTGATCACCGGACGTCGGTCGTGACCGACAACGCAGCCATCGACGTCCGTATCTCAGAGATTGCCGCCGGCGTACACCAGCTCTCGACCTACCTCCCTGACATGGACTTCGGTCTCAACCAATACCTCATCGACGGCGATGAACCGCTCCTCTTCCACACCGGGATGCGGTGGATGTTCGCCTCGGTAGCCGCCGCGGCCGCGCGGGTCCTCCCGGTCGATGAGCTGCGATGGATCGCGTTCGGACACGTCGAAGCCGACGAGTGCGGCGCAATGAATGTATGGCTGGCAGTGGCTCCGCAGTCCACCGTCACGCAGGGCACGACTGGATGCATGGTGTCCATCGGCGATCTCGCGGATCGCCCCCCACGTGCACTCGCTGACGGCGAGATCCTCGACATCGGCGGTCACCGTCTTCGATGGATCGACACACCGCACGTTCCCCACGCATGGGAAGCGGGCCTACTCTTTGACGAGACGACACACACGCTCTTCTGCGGCGATCTCTTCACGCAGATGGGCCAATACCAAGCGACCACTGACAGCGACATCGTCGAACCCGCGATCGCAGCCGAGGATGCCTTCCCCGGATCATCCTCACTTCACCCCGCGACAGGAGACACGATCCGACGGCTCTCCACCCTCGAGGTCGCCGTCCTCGCCCCCATGCACGCTCCCGCCTTCACCGGCGACTGCCGCCGAGCGCTCGAACGCCTCGCCGACGACTACGACGAACGGGTGGCGGCGATCCACTGACAAGACAGTGATTAGGGTCCCGACCGATGGTTCGAAATCCTGATCACGTGACGGTGGCGGTTGCCGACGCCGCAACCGCGATCGATTTCTTCGGGCTCCTCGGCTTCAAGAAGAGCCACGTCGCGACGATCGACGGTGGCGCGCCGACCGCGTTACATGGGCATGCCGGACATGAAGGCCCAGCACATCACGCTCGTCCTCGGAGGGAGCGAGCCTCGCTTCGAGATCCAGCTGCTGCAGTTCGACCCGGTGCCATCGGAGGATCCCGAGCTGCGCCCCTCGAATCGTCGGCGCCGGGGCTACAACCACCTCGCCTTCCGCGTGGATGACATCGAGGAGACGACCGCCCGCCTCGTCGCGCACGGCGTGAAGCTGCTGAGCGAGGAGATGGACTACATCAGCCGAAAGCTCCGCTTCTTGGAGGGTCCGGAGGCCATCACCGTCGAGCTCGTCGAGTGGGTGGACCCAGCGCCGGGCAGCTAGCCAGCGGCCCGATTCGCTCACTCGCAGCGGCAGTGCACGGTCTGGTCCAGCGACCTGCCAACGGAACTGCACAGGGGGTGATGCCTCGCCGCATCCGGTGCAGCTGATGCGCCACCCGTCGCCGACACGCGCGATCACGAGCCCCACCTCACCCGTCGACAGCCGCTTGGGCGCGACCTTGGGAGTCGGCGACGGGCGGGAGGTTCGAGAGCGAGAGCTCGAGATACCGAGGTGCGGCGTCGGTCGGCTTCGGCAGTCGCGGCTCCAGTCGCTGGAGTTCCGTTATCCGCGACGTCGTCCATGTTGTGACGGTTCGTGAAGGCCAGCATTGCGTAGGCCACCTCGACGCCGACGACTCGGGTCGACGGCACCGCCCTCGTGCTCGACGTACTCGGGTTCGGGGACCACCGCTGGTCCCGGCGCCGCGAGAAACGTGTCGAGCGCCTCGAAGTTCGTGCTGTCGAAGACGCCCGTGCCTTCCGAGATGCGTTGGATCTCGTCGAGAAAGCCGTCGCGTTCGAATCGGTTGCTCGGGTCCTCCAGCGTGTCCTTGGCGAACATGATCACGAAGCGCGCGGCGACGCCGCTGCGCTTTCGGCGCAGGATGCGGCCCATGCGCTGGATCATCTGCCGTCGGGTCCGGCTCGCACTCATCACGACGCCGAGGTTGGCGTCCGGCACGTCGATGCCCTCGTCGAGCACGCGGGGCGCGGCAACGGCATCGAGCGTGCGGACCCGGAGATCGTCGAGGATCTCGCGCCGTTGCCCGCGCGCGGTGGAGCCCGTGATCAGCTCTACCGCGACGAGCGGATCGAGCCGGTTGATCGCGTGATTCGCGGCGCGCACCGTCTCGGTGAACACGAGCGCGCCTTCCGCGTCCTTGATCGCCGGGGCGAGGCTGCCCAACAGGTCGTACTTCCCGGTCGACTGGGCGACGATCTGGCGTCGCTTGGAGAACGCGTCGAGGTAGTCCCGCGCCGCCCGACCGTCGGCGCCCCCGTCTCGCTCCGCCAGATGCGCGACCGCGGCGAGGAAGTCGCCGAAGGGTTCGAGCGGCATGTCGCGGAGGCCGCGCAGATGTTGCCGCGCCTGCACGAGTCGGTGCTCGACCGCGACGTACTCCGCGCGTTCTTCGTCCGACAGCGGCACGCCCACGAACGCGACACGCGGGCGGGCGCACACGCCGTCGGCGATCGCTTGCTCGAATCCATACCGGTAGCAAATGCCGCCGAAGAACGGCAGGAGCAGGTCGGTGACGGCGTCGTCGCTGCGCTCCAGCGTCGCGGTGAGCCCGAGCCGTTCCTCGTACTCGGGGAGCAGCGCCCGTCGCAGCGTCTTGCCGCCGAGGCCGTGGCACTCGTCGGCGACGAGCAACCCACCGGCCGCGCCGGGCGGGATCGGCTTGTAGGCCGCCGCCGAATGGCGGGTCGCGACGAGCACGTCGCAGGTCTGCCAGCGGTGTCGCGCCCGTCGTCGCCGAGGCGTCCGATGCGCGCATCCGGCAGCGCTGCGCGCAACGCCGTGTGCCACTGCTCCATGAGCACACGCGAAGGAACGAGCACGAGGACGAAGCGACCGCGTCGCAACGCATCGGACTGCGGCCGCGATCGCGACCTCGGTCTTGCCCGAGCCGGTGACCGCTTCGATGACCCCGCGGCGCCCGCAGCGCACCCACGAAACGAGCGCGTCGAGCTGCCATCGGTAGAGCTTGCGATCCGGTGAGCTGAGGCTCGTGACCATCGTTCAGTGCCTCGCTGTGCAGACGCTGGAGAGGCTCGCCAACCCTGCGCGTAAACCGGGCGCAGTCGAGCGCACGCGTCGCGATCACCCGAGACGACCTCTGGGCGGTCGCGCTGATGATTGCGTGTCGGAGGGGGGATTCTGTACGTGTCACCACGGCTTCTGCGTCTCGCTCGACACCCTGGTTCCAGTGCAGTTGCCGCGTCGAATTTCTGGACCCGCCGATGACTGAGGGCTCATACGGTCCCGGTTGCTGCGAGGCCGGCCGACATCTCACCCGCACGGGCCCGACCGAGGAGATTCGTGTGAACACATCGCAGAGCCTCGACGACGTCGCGCACGAGGCGCAGATCGACCTTCACACCGAGCACCGGGTCGCCGCGATCGACGAACGGATCTTCTCCGGCTTCCTCGAACACATGGGCCGGGCGGTCTACCAGGGGGTCTTCGATCCCGGCAGCCCGCTGAGCGACGAGCAGGGCTTCCGGCGCGACGTGATCGACGCGCTCGCGCCACTGCGCATGCCGATGGTCCGCTACCCGGGTGGCAACTTCGTGTCGAACTACGACTGGCGCGACGGTGTCGGACCCCGCGATCGGCGGCCCCGGCGGCCCGACTTCGCGTGGCGGTCGATCGAGACGAACCAGTTCGGCACCGACGAGTTCATGGCCTGGTGCGACGAGCTCGGGACCGAACCGATGATGGCGGTCAACCTGGGCACCGCCGGCGCCAAGGAGGCGGCGGAGCTCCTCGAGTACTGCAACATGGCGACCGGCACGAGCATCGCCGACGAACGCGCCGCCAACGGCCACCCCGAGCCCTACGGCGTGAAGCTGTGGTGCCTGGGCAACGAGATGGACGCGCCCTGGCAGGCCGGGCACGTCTCCGCCGCGACCTACGCCGAACGGGCCGGCGCCGCTGGGGTCGCTCATGAAGGGCCTCGACCCGACCATCGAGACCGTCGCCTGCGGCAGCAGCACCAACTGGCTTCCGACCTACCCCGAGTGGGACCGCATCGTCGTCGAGGAGTGCTGGAACCACATCGACTACATCTCCGCCCACCACTACAGCCGCAACGACGACGACGACACACCGTCCTTCCTCGCCCAGGGCGTCGAGCTCGACGCGATCATCACCCAGTACCGCGGCCTGCTCGACCACGTGAGCGCCCTCAAGCGCAGCTTCCACCGGGTCCACGTCTCGTTCGACGAATGGAACGTCTGGTACCGCGAGATGCCAACCCGTGGGGACTTCCAAGAGGCACCCCACCTGCTCGAGGAGACCTACAACCTCCAAGACGCCCTCGTGTGCGCGCAGTACCTCCACGCGTTCCTCCGCCACGCCGACATCGTCAAGGTCGCCTGCCTCGCGCAGATCGTCAACGTCATCGCCCCGATCCTGACCCGGCCCGACGGCCTTCTCGTCCAGAGCATCTACTGGCCGTTCCGCATGCTGCGCGACGCCGCCACCGGCGATGCTCTCCGGGTTGCCGTGCGGGCACCCGAGATGAAGCACGGCGCGCCGCGGCGATGTCCCCGTCCTCGACGTCGCCGCCACCTTCGCCGAGGAAACCGGGAACGGGATCCGTGTCCATCGTCAACCGGGACGCGTACAAGCCCGTCGACGTGCAACTGCGGATAGCCGATCGCGCCATGCGGGTCACCTCGGCCACCGTGCTGCACGCCCACCCCAAAGCCCAGAACGACTGGGACGCACCCGACACGATCGCACCCACCGACCTCCCCGTGATCACCGACGATGACGGCACACTGCGGTTCCGCCTGCCCGCACCCGCACACGCCGTGCTCCAGCTGACGACCTCCGGCCCCTGAGGTCCCACACGCCGCTGATTGGCGCGTCTCGCGAGTACGCGGTCGAGGCAGACCCCGCCAGCAAAGGCTGAACCCAAGCGTCCCGCCCCGCTCGGCCGACTGCTTGTCGCTGCATGTCTTGCGTGTCGGAGGGGGGACTTGAACCCCCATGCCCTTGCGGGCACTAGGCCCTCAACCTAGCGCGTCTGCCAATTCCGCCACTCCGACGTGGGGCGCTGACTGTAGCGAAGATCGGCCGCTTATTTGACGAGCAAGCCGAGCCCGATGGTGCAGAAGATGAAGACGAGCGCCACCACCACCGTGATGCGATCGAGGTTCTTCTCCACGACGGTCGAGCCCATCGCTGCAGACCCGATGCCGCCGCCGAACATGTCGGACAGACCGCCGCCCTTGCCGCTGTGGAGCAGCACGAGGAAGACCATCACCAGCGCGGCGGCGACGTCGATGGCGGCGACGAGGGCGATCAGCACGGTCGACCAGGCTACCCGGTCGGAGCGGCTCAGATGATCTCGGCGGCGATCTCGGCGAAGTGGCAGGCCACGGGGTGGCCCGGCCGCGGTCGATCGAGCGGCGGCTCCTCCTCGCGCAGATCTCCTGCGCCTTCCAGCAGCGCGTGCGGAACCGGCAGCCGCGACGGCGGATCGACCGGGCTCGGCACGTCGCCCTCGCAGCATGATCCGCGTGCGCGTCGCGTTCGAGCTCCGGGTCGGGCACGGGCACCGCCGACAGCAACGCCTGCGTGTACGGGTGCTGCGGGCTGCGTGTACACGTCGTCGGCGAGCCCGTGCTCGACGATCTTGCCGAGGTACATCACCGCGATCTCGTCGGAGATGTGGCGCACCACCGAAAGGTCGTGCGCGATGAACAGGTACGCGAGGCCGAGCCGATCCTGCAGGTCTTCGAGCAGGTTCACGACGCCGGCCTGGATCGAGACGTCGAGCGCGGACACCGGCTCGTCGAGCACGAGCATCGACGGCTCGAGCGCGATCGCCCGGGCGATACCGATGCGCTGGCGTTGACCACCCGAGAACTCGTGCGGATACCGGTTGCCGTGCTTCGGGATTGAGGCCGACGAGCGCGAGCAGCTCGCGCACCGTCGCGCTTCGTGATCGCCCTGGCACCTTGTGGATCGACGAGCGGCTTCGGCGATGATCGCCGCGACCGTCATGCGCGGGTCGAGCGACGCGTACGGGTCCTGGAACACGATCTGCATCTCGCTTGCGGAGCGCGCGCAGCTCGCTTGTTGCCGATCGTCGTGAGCGTCGGTGCCCTTGAACTGCACCGCGCCCGACGTCGGCTCGATGCAGCCGCAGCACGCAACGGCCGACCGTCGACTTGCCCGAGCCCGACTCGCCGACCAGGCCGAGCGTCTTGCCGGCGCCGATCGAACGACACGTCGGACACGGCCTGCACGACGATCTTCCGGCCGCACGCCCCGCCGCGGACCGGGAAGTGCTTCACGAGATCGCGCGACCTCGAGCATCGGCGCGTCCACGGCGCGCTCGGGACGTCGTCCTCGACGACTCGCGCTCACGGCCGGACTCCCAGTGGCCGCCGAGCTCCTCGGCGAAGTAGCACGCCGACCAGCTGGTCCGGTCGCGCCGATCTGCCGCAACGGCGGTTGCTCCTCGCGCGCAGATCGTCCGCGCGATCGGGCACCGCGGGTGGAACGCGCAGCCCGTCGGCGGATTCAACATCGATCGGCGGCGAACCGACGATCGGCTGCAAGCGGCTCGCCGCGACTGCCAGCGCCGGCAGCGAGCCGAGCAGCCCACGCGTGTACGGATGACCGCGGATCGGTCGAACATGTCGTCGACCGTCGCCGAGCTCGGCGACTGCGGCCCGCGTACATCACCTGCACCCGGTCGGCGACGCGCGCGATCACGCCGAGGTCGTGCGTGATGAACACGACCGCGCGACGTCGTGCGCTCCTGCACCTGTCTTGATCAGCTCGAGGATCTGCGCCTGGATCGTCACGTCGAGCGCGGTCGTCGGCTCGTCGGCGATGAGCACGTCGGGATCGTTCGCGATCATCATCGCGATCATCGCCCGCTGGCGCATACCGCCCGAGAACTCGTGCGGGTACTGCTGGCACCCGCACCTCGGGCCGCGGGATGCCGACGAGTCGAGCAGCTCGATCGCGCGCTCCATGCGCGTCGTGTTCCTGACATCTCGGGTGGTGCGCCGGATCGCTTCGGTGATCTGCTTGCCGACGCGGTGCACCGGGTTCAGCGCGGTCAGCGGATCCTGGAAGATCATCGCGATCTTCGCGCCGCGGATGTGTCGCAGCTCCTTCGACTTGCGGCCGAGCAGCTCCTCGCCGCGGAACTTCGCCGAGCCGGTGATCGTCGCGCGTCCGCGGCAACAGCCCGAGCACGGCGAGCATCGTCACCGACTTGCCCGAGCCCGACTCGCCGACGATGCCGAGCACCTCGCCCGCGGCGACGTCGAGGTCGACGCCGCGCACCGCGTACACGGGACCGTCCTCGGTCTTGAACGTCACGTGGAGATCGCGGATCTCGAGCACCGACTCGCCGCGCCACGCGCGGCGCGTTCGTCGCGGACTGGCTCGGCGAGCGCGTCGATCTCGGCGTCGGTCATCTCGCTCAAACCGACAGCTGCTTCGGATCGAGCGCGTCGCGCAAACCGTCGCCGATGAAGTTCACGCACAAGCACGGTGAGCACGACCGCGAGGCCGGGGCCCAGACCAGGAACGGATACGTGTCGAGGTAGCCCTGCGACGTGCTGAGCAGGTTGCCCCACGTCGGCGTGAACGATGTCGACGCCGAAGCCGAGGAACGACAGCGCCGACTCGGTGAGGATCGCGGCCGCGACCGACAGCGTCGTGTTGATGATGATCTGGCCGGTGCAGTTCGGCACGCAGGTGGCGCGCACATGATCCGGACGTTCGACGCGCCCGCGGCGCGCGCGGCCTCGACGAACTCCTTCTCCTTCAGCGACAGCACCAGGCCGCGCACGATCCGCGCGACCGGCATCCAGAAGAAGACCGCGATGACGAAGATCACCGGACCGCACGCTGTGCGGCGGTCCCATGATCGTGCGCGCCCACGCCTGGCGTCGTCGGCAGGTTGCTCAGCAGGATCGCGCGCGATCAGGAACGGGATCGCGAGGAACAGGTCGGTGACCCGCATCAGGAGGTTGTCGAGCCAACCGCCGTAGTAGCCGGCGAGCACGCCGACGATCGTGCCGAACGACGCTCGACGATGACCGCGACCGACGATGCCGACCGCGAGCGAGACCCGGCCGCCGTAGAGACACGTTCGTCCACATGTCGTCGCGCCGCTCGTTCGGTGCCGAACCAGTGGCCGTGCTGCGGGTGCAGAACGGCCCTTAACACCGTTGACCGGATCAGATCGTGTCGGGCCGTACTTCGTGAACAACGGCGCGAACACGCACATGAACGTGATGATGATGCAGCACCACCGCGCTGACCATCGCGAGCTTGTGCCGGCGGAAGCGACGCCAGGCGAGGCGGAGCGGCGTGAGCGGGCTTCGTCGCGAGACCGAGCGCCGCGGTCGAGGTCGTCGAGGCGTCCCGTCCAGGCTCCGTGGACCGCGGCCTGCGGCTCCGACCGCGGGCTTCGCTGGAGGTCAGTCAAGACGGATCCTCGGGTCGAGCCACGCGTACGACGAGGTCGGCGAGCACGTTGAAGACGACGACGAAGACGATCACGATCATCATCCACGGCAGGAGCGCCGGAGTAGTCGGCGTTGTGATAGGCGTTCACGAGGAAGTACAGCCCCATGCCCGGGTACCCGAAGATCTGCTCGGTGATGATCGAGACCGCCGGCGAGCGCACCGATGTCGATCGCCGTGAACGTCGTCGAGCGGGATCAGCGCGTTGCGGAACGCGTGGCGGAAGATCACGCGCCTCTCCGAGATGCCCTTCGCCCGCGCGGTGCGCAGGTAGTCGGAGTTCAGCGTCTCGAGCATGCCGGTGCGCATGTACCGGCTGTAGATCGCGATCTCCTGCACCGACAGCGACGATCACCGGCAGGATCAGATGCTCGAGCCGCGGTCCACGAGGTTGAACCCGTTCGTCGTCGGCGAATACACCCCGCCGACGAACGGCAGCAGCGGCTCGTGCAGGTGGAAGTGCTTCTCGTAGAAGGTCGCCGACGAACACGATGCAGGATCAGACCGAACACGAACGGCGGCAACGACAGGCCGATGAACGAGGCGCCCGTCGCGAGGTGGTCGAACCACGAGTACTGCTTGACCGCCGAGATGATGCCGACGATCACGCCGACGGTGATGTGATCAGGAACGCGAACGATCCCAAGATCAGCGTGTTGACGAGGGCCCGCGGATGTCTGGGGCAACATCGCGTCGAGACGAGAGCGACTGGCCCCAGTTGAACGTCACGAAGCCCTTGAGCCACAGCCAGTACTGCTCGGCAGCGACTTGTCGAGACCGAGATCGTGCTTGTAACGCTCGAGCGCCTCGGGGTTGACACGGGGATTGCGGGCGATGGCGGCGACCGGATCGGTGGACGATCGCACCGCGACGAACACGAGGATGCTGGCGATGAACAGGATCGGTATTGCCCAGAGCACCCGCTTGACGACGAACCGGGGCATCGTGAACCTCCCCAAGCCAAAAGATCGAGGAGGCGGGGTCAGATCACCCGGCGCCGCCCCCCATCGCTCTGCTGACTTTCCGTCTGCTAGCCGACGACCTTCCAGTTGTACATGGAGGCCATGGGGCTGAGGTAGTTGCTGACATCGGCGTCGATCGGACCGTCGATGCGGTCAGTGCGCCACGAGATGAGCGTCGGGAACGGGAACAGCGGGACCATGACGTAGTCGTCCGCCATGAACTTGCCGACCTGGTGGATCTCATCCACCCGCTTGGTCTCGTCGAGCTCGGCGTCGGACGCGTGCATCACCTTCGTGGCGTCCTCATTGCACCAGCCGCTGGAGTTCTGCCCCGAGGGGTTCTCCGGCGTCGGGATGAAGTCGCACGCCATGATGGTCGTGACCGTCGGGTCCGGGGCGGTGACCTGGATGTACATCGCCAGGTCGAAGTCGAGCGTGGGCAGACGCTGCTGGAAGTACGTAGCGGCGTCGGAGTTGTCCGGGATGAGCTCGAAGCCCTACGCCTTCATCAGCGGGATGACGAGCGCCTGGGTGTTCTCCCGGCGCTTGTTGCCCGTGTTGACGGTCCACTTGATGCTGGCCTTCTCGGCACCCTTGGCCCAGATGCCATCGCTGCCCTTGGCCCACCCGTTGTCGGTGAGGAGCTTCGCGGCGCCATCGGGGTCAAACAGATTGGCGTTCAGGCTCGTGTCGCACCACTTGCCGATCGTCGGCACCCACACCATGCAGACGTTCTGCTTCGCGTTGGGGTCGATCGGCTTGTAGATGGTGTCGATGATCTTCTGCGTGTCGACCGACTGCACGAAGGCCTGGCGCAGGATCGGATCGGAGAACGGACCCGTCTTCTGCTGGATCCACAGGTTCTCGTACTGCGTGCCCAGACCGAACGTGAACTTCAGGTTCGGGTCGTTCAGTCGCTGATCGATGCCCGCTGACGGCTGAGGGAAGATCGCGTCGACCTGGCCGGACAGCGACGCGTTGATCTCGGTGTCACTGTCCTCCTCCGGCACGAAGACGATCTTGTCGACGAGCGGCGTGCGCGACTTGTCCCAGAACGTGGTGTTCGGGACGAGCACCTCTTGCTCGGGGCTCCACGACTGGATCTTGAACGGGCCCGCCGAGAACGGCACGCTGTCCTGCATCTCGTTCGCGAGGTTCGTGGACGTGAACGCCGAGGCCTTGATCAGTGGGTAGAACAAGTTCTTGTACGCCGCGTAGTTCTGCTTGAACACGACGACCGCAGTAGACGGATCGCTCGAGTCGATCGACGCGATCTGGTCGTAGCCGGTCGTGCTGAGCGAACCCTCGGTGTCGAGCGTCGAGTGCCACGTGAAGTCGAAGTCCTTCGACGTGATCGGCGACCCGTCATCCCACACCGCGTCCGGGTTGATCTTGAACGTGATCGTGAAGGGATCCTGGGTGATGCCGCCATTGTCGAGCGTCGGCTCTTCGGCGAGCAACGGTTGCACTTGGTAGCTGCCGTCGTTGGTGGTGAACCACGGCCCGGTCATCGTCGGGCTCATGATCATCCACTGCATCCACGACGAGTTCGCGGATTGCGTCACCGGGTTGATGCACTCTGGCCACTGCTCGGCGCCGACGGTGATGGTGCCTCCGGTCGGTGTGCGATCAGCTGCCGCCGCGGTCGTCGCTGCCCCACCGCTCGCAGTCGTTCCAGCGCCACCGCCGGTCGTGCCGGCGCTGCTTCCGGAATCGTCACTGCCGCACGCGGCCGCAAACAGGCCGAGACCGAGCAGCAACGCGAGCGCCTTGACGCTCCTCGGGGTTCGTCTCACGTAATGGACCTCCTGGTGTGTGCGTGGGGAGATGGAGCACGCCTCCCTCTGCAGCGGAGATCCGCTTCAGAAACACGTGATCCGCCCGGCAGGAACCGCCCGGCTGAGCACCGGCGTTCGACCACTGGGATTGCAGCGCACCCGTCCTACCTCCCCTTTTCCAGGGCGGATGGCCGATTTGGAACTTAGCAGAGGGGTTCGCGGCCTCTCTGGACCCGCGTGTTACGGGTTGTTGACGACCGCGCCTGACGCTCGGGTCAGCTGGCGGGCTTCAGGACGTCCGCGACCGGTACTGAGCGATAGCAGCGAACTCGTCGGGATCGAGGCTCGCGCCGCCGACCAGCGCGCCGTCGACGTCGGGCTCGGCCATGAGCTCAGCGATGTTCGTGGCCTTCACCGAACCGCCATATTGGATGCGGATCGAAGCCGCAGCGTCGGGACCGGCGATCGACGCCACCTCGGCGCGCAACGCTCCACACACCGCCTGCGCGTCAGCCGGCGTGGCGGTGCGACCGGTGCCGATCGCCCAGATCGGCTCGTACGCGACGACCATCGCCGCGACCGCAGCACGGTCGACGCGCGCCAGACCCGCGCGCAGCTGTGCCAGCACCCGAGGCTCGGTCGCGCCCGCCTCGCGCTCGTCGAGGGTCTCCCCGACGCACATGATCGGCGTCATGCCCTGGGCGAGGACCGCCCGGACCGTCGCGTTGACCTGCTCGTCGGTCTGCGCGAAGAGCTGGCGGCGTTCGGAGTGGCCGACGATGACGTACCGAACCTGCAGCTTGGCGAGCATCGGGGCACTGACCTCGCCCGTGAACGCCCCCTTGTCCTCCCAGTGGCAGTGCTGTGCCCCGAGGATGAGCGACATGTGGTCGGACTCGAGCGCCGTCTGCACCGTGCGCACGTCGGTGAAAGGAGGGTGCACCGAGACGTCGACGGCGTCGTAGTCCGCCCTCGTCAGCTTGTAGTGCAGCTTCTGGACCGTCTGGAGGGCCTCGAAGTGGTTGAGGTGCATCTTCCAGTTGCCACTGATCAGGGGCTTGCGGCCTGAGGTCGCGTCGCTTCTCAGCGGGCATTCGGTGCCTCACGGAGTGCAGCGAGACCCGGGAGGTCGCCGAGCTCGAGCAGCTCGAGCGACGCACCCCCACCCGTCGACAGGTGATCGACCTGGTCGTCGAGCCTGAACTGCGCGAGCGCTGCGGCACTGTCGCCTCCCCCGACGACGGTGAACCCGTGCGCGTCTGCGACCGCATGCGCGATGGCGTGGTGCCGGAGGCGAACCGCTCGTCCTCGAACACCCCCATCGGGCCGTTCCAGAAGACCATGTTCGCGTCCGCGATGACGTCGGCGAACTCCGCGGCACTGCCGGGACCGATGTCGTAGCCCTTCCAGCCGTCAGGGATGCGAGTGCCGAAGGTCGAGACCTGTCCCGATGGCGACAACGCCACGATGTCGGTGGGCAAATGGATCGGCTTGCCGCTCGCAAGGAGCCGACGGCACGACTCGACCTGATCGGGCTCGAAGAGCGAATCGCCGATCGTGGCCCCCTGCGCGGCCAGGAACGTGAAGCACATCGCGCCACCCACCACGAGCGCGTCGACGACGGTCAGGAGCGCGTCGATCACTCCCAGCTTGTCGCTGACCTTCGATCCGCCCAGCACCGCGACGAACGGGTGGCGCGGATGGTCACGCATGCCGAGCAGCACCTCGACCTCACCTGCGAGCAGGCGGCCGGCAGCGCTCGGCAACGTGCGAGGCGGACCGACGATCGAGGCGTGGGCCCGGTGCGCGGCGCCGAAGGCGTCGTCGACATAGACATCCTTGCCGGCGACCAGCTTCTGGACGAGCTTCGGGTCGCATGCCTCCTCGCCGGGATCGAACCGCAGGTTCTCGAGCAGCTCGACGGCGGGTGCCAGCTCCGCAAGCCGCGCTCGCACGGGAGCCATCGAGTAGCGCTCGTCCGGCCTTCCCTTCGGGCGCCCGAGATGGCTGCACGCGGTGATGTGGGCGCCTTGCTTCGTGAGCCATTCGATCGTCGGGAGCGCGGCTCGGATGCGGTGGTCGTCGACGATCTCGCCTGCCTCGATGGGGACGTTGAAGTCCGCGCGAAGCAAGACCTGCTTGCCGCGCGAGATCGGGGAGGTCTTCGAGGAGCGGGAGCTTCACCGGGTGGAGCGAGGGCTCAGCTGTTCGCCGCGCCGACGATCAGCGCGAGGTCGACGAGCCGATTCGAGTAGCCCCACTCGTTGTCGTACCAGCCGAGCACCTTCACCAGATTGCCCATCGCCATCGTGAGCTGCGAGTCGAACGTGCACGACGCGGGCGACCCGACGATGTCGGTCGAGACGAGAGGATCGTCGGAGTAGACGAGCTTGCCCGCCATGGGGCCGCTCGCCGCCGCCTTCGCGAATGCCTCGTTGATCTCGTTGACGGTGACCTCACTGCGCAGCACAGCGACGAAGTCGGTGATGGACCCGTCGGGCACCGGCACTCGCAACGCCGTGCCGTCGAGCTTTCCCTTCATCGCCTGCAACACGAGCCCCGTCGCTCGGGCCGCGCCGGTGGATGCCGGCGTGATGTTGATCGCTGCGGCACGAGCGCGGCGGAGGTCTTTGTGAGGCCCGTCCACCAGCACCTGGTCGCCGGTGTATGCGTGCACCGTCGTCATCAAGCCCTTCTCGACGCCGAACGCATCGTCGAGCACCTTGACCATGGGCACGAAGCAGTTGGTTGTGCACGAAGCATTCGAGACGACGTGGTGCGTTGCGGGATCGAACGTGTCGTCGTTGACGCCGACGACGAAGGTGGCGTCGGCCCCGGTGCTCGGCGCGGACACGATCACGCGTGGGGCGCCACCGGCGAGGTGCGCAGCGGCCGCGTCGCGGTCGGTGAAGAAGCCCGTGGACTCGACGACGACGTCGACACCGAGATCGCCCCACGGGAGCTCCTTCGGTTCACGCACGGCGAGGACCTTGAGGAGATCGCCCGCGACGTAGATGCCGTCGTCCACCACGCGGACCTCGTCGGGCAGACGCCCCATCACCGAGTCGAACTTGAGGAGGTGGGCCATCATGTCGACCGAGCCGAGGTCGTTCACCGCGACGAAGTCGATGTCGGCGCCGGAGGCCTTCGCGGCTCGGAAGAAGCCGCGGCCGATCCGGCCGAAGCCGTTGATCCCCACGCGAACCGCCATGTCCTGCACGCTCCTTTGCCGAGCTAGGTCGGAAGAGGAACGACCCTACTTGTCGATGTCGCGGTGCGCGACCACGAGCTGATAGCCGTGTTGTCGCAAGCGTCGACCCACTTCTTCGGCGACGACGACCGAGCGGTGCTGACCTCCGGTGCAGCCGAAGGCCAGCGACAGGTAGCTCTTCCCCTCCCGCACGTAGGCCGGCAACAGGAGCGTGAGCAACGCGTCGAGGTGGCCCAAGAACTCGACCGTCGCGTCTGCTGCATCACGAACGTGCGCACTTCGACGTCGAGACCCGAGAGCGGCCGCAGGTTCTCGTCCCAATACGGGTTGGGGAGGAAGCGACAGTCGATCACCATGTCGGCGTCGAGTGGCAAGCCGTGCTTGAACCCGAACGACGTGATCGTGGTCTGCATCCCCGGCGCCGGCGCTTCACCGCCGAAGATTCCCATGAGCCGATCACGCAGCTGGTGCACGTTGAGGTCGCCCGTGTCGACGACCACGTCGGCGTCGGCCTTCACCGGCTCGAAGAGATGACGCTCGCTCTCGATCGCCTCGGTGAGCGACTCGGTGTCGTCGGCCAGGGGGTGTCGGCGGCGGCTGCTGCTGTAGCGCCGCAAGAGCACATCGGTGGGAGCGTCGAGGAACAGGATGCGGACGCGATGTCCTGCTGCCTTCAGCTGCAAGAGCGCGGGAAGGACGTCGCCTGGGTTCGGGCCGCGGCCAACGACCAGCGCGTACTCGCCCGATGCTCGACCCCGGCGCACCGGCCAGATCCGCGATCGTCGGGATGAGCGTCGCGGGGAGGTTGTCGACGACGAACCAGCCGAGATCTTCGAGCGTCACCGCGGCCTGCGAACGCCCCGCGCCGGACAGCCCGGTCACGATCAGGAACTCACTCATCGCGGACTTCCATCACCCTTCGATGGTACCGACGCGCCTCGCGCTCATCGCGCTCTTCTCCGGGTTCTCCGTCTTCTCCGCGCAAGAACAGCAGCCGGGGGATCGTCGCCGCGGCCGCGTACTCCTCGGCACGAGCGAGGAACCCCGGTGGCGGTGCGGGCTCTGCCATGTGGCGGATCACCAGGCCGGCTGCCGCCATCGCGTTCACATAGCGGCTGAGCGGCCGGTGGATGAACGGGATGAAGACGTCCTTCTCGACCTCTTCGATGGTGCGGTCCTCGATCAAGTAGTCGCCGATGCGCCAGTACTGCTCCGGCGGGTCGAGGACCTGATCGTCGATCCACCCGCTGTTCGGCGTCTGGAGCAGCGGGTGGTTCAGGAAGAAGAGGAACCGGCCTCCCCGCACGAGCACTCGCCCGACCTCGGCGAGGGCGTCGTCGACGGCATCGATGTGCTCGAACACGAGGCATGCGACCACGGCATCGAAGGTCTCATCGGCGAACGGCAGTGCTGACGCCGATGCACGGCCGTACTCCACTGCACCTCCTCGCGCCTTCGCCACGTCGACCTGCGCCGCGGTGGGGTCGATGCCGACCACGAACGGGGCGCCACCGCGCGCCGCCAGGCGCGCGACCTGGCCCTCACCGCACCCGACGTCGAGCACGCGGCGGGCGCCCTCGAGGTGCGTCGCCGCGAGCGGGAGGATCTGCTCGGTGTATTCGGGGTCCGCGCCGTCGGTGAAGCCGTCCTGCCACCACCGGGCGTGGACCTCCCAGAGGTCGTCGCCGGCGCTCACGAGCGGGCCGACGGCAGGTGGATCTTGGCGTGCACCGCATCGGCGACCGAGTCCGGAAGCCAGGTCAGTGCCCGCAGCGTCTCGAGATCGGCGCGCTTCACCTGCTCGACGCCGCCGAGCTCCTTCACCAGCCGCTTGCGCCGCGTGGGTCCGAGCCCAGGGATGTCGTCGAGCACGCTCTTCGTCATCCGCTTGCCGCGCAGCTCGCGATGGAACCCGATCGCGAACCGGTGCGCCTCGTCGCGGAGGCGCTGCAAGAGGTACAGCGCCTCGCTCTGCCGCGGGATCGCGACCGGCTCGCTGCGACCCGGGATGTAGACCTCTTCGAATCGCTTGGCGAGAGCCGCGACCGGGATCTCGTCGCTCGAGCCCGAGCTCGTGGACGACGCGCTCGGCGACGCTGAGCTGACCCTTGCCACCGTCGACGAGCAAGAGCTGCGGCGGGTAGGAGAACCTGCCGG
Source organism: uncultured Acidimicrobiales bacterium (assembly GCA_963726695.1). GTDB lineage: Bacteria > Actinomycetota > Acidimicrobiia > Acidimicrobiales > DATKAS01 > DATKAS01. The sequence continues at coordinate 39,605 of CAVSDE010000016.1, read as the reverse complement.
GCCTCCCGGACGTGGGCCGGTCTCGCTCGCTCAGATACGCGGTGAGCCGGCGAGTCAGCACCTCTTCCATCGCCGCGAAGTCGTCGTTGCCCGCGACTCCCTTCACCTTGAATCGCCGGTAGTCATTCTTCTTCGGGAGACCGTCTTCCATCACGACCATCGAGCCCACGTAGTCGGTCCCCTGGATGTGGCTCATGTCGTAGCACTCGATGCGGAGCGGGGCCTCTGGCAGACCGAGGTGATCCTGCAGCTCGTTGAGCGCGCGAGCACGGCTGTTGTGATCGGCGGCGCGCTTCAACCGGTGGCGGGTGAACTCCTCCTTCGCGTTGCGGGTGACCGTCTCTTGCAAGACCCTCTTGTCACCGCGGTCGGGCACCCTCACGACGACGCGCGATCCCCGCATCATCGTCAGCCACTCCTCATAGAGGTCGATCTGCTCGGGATCGTTGGGCACCAGGACTTGCTTCGGCACACCCAACGCCGGCTCTTCGCCGTACAGACCTTCGAGCACGCGTGCGACGAGCCCCTCCGGCGACAGGTCCTCGACCTTGTCGACCACGAACCCCTTGCGGCCGACGACGCGACCCTTGCGCACGTAGAAGACCTGCACCGCGGCCTCGAGGTCGTCGTCGGCTATGCCCACCACGTCGAGATCCTCGTTGCGGTCGGCCACCATCTGCTGGCGTTCGATCGCCTTCGTCACGCTGGTCAGCCGGTCGCGGAGGCGCGCCGCACGCTCGAACTCGAGCCCCTCCGCGGCCTCTCGCATGTCGGCGGTGAGGCGCCGCACGGTTACCTCGGTGTCGCCGTCGAGGAAGCTCACGAGATCGTCGACCAGCCGGTCGTAGGCCTCCTTGTCGATCTCGCCCACACAAGGCCCCGAGCACTTCTCGATGTGGAAGAGCAGGCACGGCCGACCGAGCCGTTGATGGGTGAGCAGCTTGCTGTCGCTGCACGTACGGATCGGGAACGTGCGCAGCAGCATGTCGAGCGTCTCTCGGATCGCGTACGCGTGCCCGTACGGACCGAAGTACCGCACACCCTTGCGCTTGCGCCCGCGCATGACCATCGCGCGGGGCCATTCATCGTCGAGCGTCACGGCGAGGAACGGATAGCTCTTGTCGTCGCGCAGCCGCACGTTGAACCGGGGGCGGTGCTGCTTGATGAGGCTGTACTCGAGCATGAGGGCCTCGACCTCGTTGCGCACCTGGATCCACTCGACGGTGTCGGCTGCGGCGACCATCTGGGCGGTGCGCGGCGCGAGGTTGCGAGGATCCTGGAAGTAGCTGCCCACCCGGCTGCGCAAGGACGCGGCCTTGCCCACATAGATGACTCGCCCCTCCCGATCCTTGAACTGATAGGAGCCGGGGGCGTCCGGGATCGTGCCCGCGGGCGGCCGTTCGACCATGTGCTCAGCCTGCCCGAACCAGGGCTGAACTGCGTACACTGACCCTCACGCCGGCCTGGTCTCCGGCGTCATATCGAGCGCTGGGGCCGACATCCCCGTGGAGGGCGACCAGGCTGTCCCCACCGGCCGTAACCAGCGCCTATCCCCAAGGGCCTCAGGGTCCGAAGTGGAGGGACAACCCAGCATGTTGCGGATCCAGACCCCGCTGCCGGAGGGGTACGCCGGTGCCGATCCCGACGACCTCGTTCTGCGCATCGCCGCAGCGAAAGCCGCCCTCGGCGAGCGCGTGTTCATCCTCGGCCACCACTACCAGCGCGACGAAGTGATGCGGTGGGCCGATGCCCGCGGCGACTCGTTCCGCCTCTCGGTGCTCGCTCAGCAACGGGCCGACGCCGAGTTCATCGTCTTCTGCGGCGTCCACTTCATGGCCGAGTCGGCCGACATCCTGACCGGCGACCACCAACAAGTGATCCTCCCGGACCTCAACGCCGGCTGCTCGATGGCGGACATGGCCGACATCGACTCCGTCGAGGAGGCGTGGGAGGCGCTCGACGCGGTGATCGACATCAGTGGTCTGGTGCCGATCACCTACATGAACTCCTCCGCGGCGCTGAAGGCCTTCGTCGGCGAGCACGGAGGCGCTGTCTGCACCTCGACGAACGCCCGAGCCGTGCTCGAGTGGGCGTTTCGTCCCGCGGTCGAGGGCGGTGCGGGCGGCAGCAAGGTGCTGTTCTTCCCCGACCAGCACCTCGGTCGCAACACCGGCCTCGCGATGGGCTTCACCCACGAGGACATGCGCGTCTGGAACCCCCATCTCGAGCGCGGCGGCTTGAGCGAGGCCGACTGCAAGGATGCGACCTTCCTCCTGTGGCGCGGCCACTGCTCGGTGCATCAGCGCTTCCGGCCCGAGCACATCGACGCGTTCCGCGAGCAGCACCCGGACGGCATCGTGGTCGCGCACCCCGAGTGCAGCTACGAGGTCTGCGAGAAGGCCGATCAGGTGGGCTCAACCGACTTCATCATCCGCGCGGTCGACGCCGCGCCCCCTGGGGCGGTCATCGCGATTGCCACTGAAGTGCACCTCGTGCAACGACTCGACGCGGAGACGCCGGGCAAGACGATCGTGTCGCTCGACCCGCTCGTCTGTCCCTGCTCGACGATGTTCCGCATCGACGCGCCCCACCTGTGCTGGGTGCTCGAGAACCTCGTCGAGGGGCGGGTCGTGAACCGGATCACGGTGGACGCCGAGACCGCGGACGCCGCGAAGGTCGCGCTCGAACGGATGCTCGCGATCACGTGACTCCGATGATGCGACTCAACGGGATCAGCAGTCGGCCGACAGTAGGCTGAGCAGGTTCGCCAGCCTGGAGGCGCCGTCGTGAGCCAGACCGTCCCGAGTGACGCACCCATCTTCGTGGCCGGACACCGCGGCCTAGTCGGGTCGGCCGTGCTCCGTGGCCTCGAGTCGGGCGGCTTCACGAACATCATCACCGCGAGTCGCGACCAGCTCGACCTCCGGGATCAGGCCGCGGTCAACTATTGGTTCCGCGCGCACCGGCCCGAATACGTGTACTTGGTCGCCGGGACCGTCGGCGGCATCCTCGCGAACAGCACCCGGCCGGCAGAGTTCATCTACGACAACATGATGATCCACGCGACCGTCGTGCATGCGAGCTACGTGCACTCGGTGAAGAAGCTGCTCTACCTCGGCAGCTCGTGCATCTACCCGCGCGATGCCCACCAGCCGATGACCGAAGACGCACCTCCTCACCGGTCCGCTCGAACCCACCAACGAGGCGTACGCCCTCGCGAAGATCGCGGGCATCAAGCTGTGCCAGTCGTACCGCGAGCAATACGGCGCCAACTTCATCTCCGCGATGCCGACGAACCTCTACGGGCCGAACGACAACTTCGATCTGAAGAGCAGCCACGTCCTCCCCGCACTGATGCGCAAATTCCACGACGCGAAGATCTCGAGCGCGAAGTCGGTTGAGGTCTGGGGCACAGGCACTCCTCGCCGAGAGCTCCTCCACGTCGACGACCTCGCGGACGTGTGCCTGTTCCTGATGGACCGCTACGAGGGGGCCCAGCACATCAACGTGGGCACGGGTCTCGACCTCAGCATCCGAGAGCTCGCGGAGACCGTGCGAGACGTCGTGTATCCCGACGCCGAGCTCGTGTTCGACGCCAGCAAGCCCGACGGCGCGCCGCGGAAGCTCCTCGATGTCGGCCGCATCAATGCACTCGGGTGGACCGCGTCGACCGGCCTGCGCGAGGGCATCGAGTCCACCTACGCGTGGTTCCTGCAGCACCACCCCTCCCCCGTGCCCACCGCCTGACCTCGGCGTCGCCCGCGAGCCAGTGCCGTCCCTGACGATCTTCAGCGCGCCCAAGGCGTTCGCCGACGCGGCCGCGATCAGCCAGCGCAACGCAGTGTGGAGCTGGACACAGCTCGGCCCTGAGGTCGAGGTGATCCTCATCGGCGACGAGGAGGGGATCGAGGAGACGGCTCGCTCCCTCGGCACGCGACACGTGGCCGACGTCGCGCGCAGCCCAGCCGGAGTGCCGCTGCTCAGCGATGTGTTCCGGGTCGGTCAGGAGCACGCCCGGACGCCCTCCTGCATGTTTCTCAACGTGGACATCGTGCTCGGTCCCGACGTGCTCGACGCGGTGAAGGCAACGGCCGCCTGGTCGAACCGCTTCCTCATGGTGGGGCAGCGATGGGACACCCCAATCGAGGGTCTCCTCGACGATCTCGGGCCGGACTGGTGGCAGAAGACCCGGCGACACGCACTCGAGGACGGGAGGCTCGACTCGTTCCTGTGGATCGACTACTTCGCGTTCCCGACCGGGCAGTACCCCAACCTTCCGCCGTTCGTCATCGGCCGACCCGGATACGACAACTGGCTCGTCTGGCACACCCGCGCGCGCTCGATCCCCGTGGTCGACGCCTCGAACGCGGTCGTGGTGGTCCATCAGCGGCACACCTACGCGGAGTACGGCGGCAGCAAGAAGCACGTCTGGACCGAGGACGCGGAGACCAACGCCGACCTCATCGGCGACCGCCGCAAGCTGTTCACGATCGGTCACGCAACCCACCGTCTCGACGTGGCGCGACACGTCGAGCCGGCTCGGGGCCCGAAGTACACGCTCGCGCGCGTGTACACGCGGAGCCGTCCCGCGATAGACGCGACCGTGCGCGGTCCGGCGCAAGCTCGGCATCGACGCGGAGCTCGTACAACGGCTCGTGACGCCGTTGCGGCGGCGCCAGCAGGGTCGCCAGGGCTGACGCCCGTTCGACTCGTCAGGCGTGTCGGTGCTCGACGCCGGCCTTCTCGCCGACATACCCCGCGATCGCGCCCGTCCACCAGCTGAGGCTGTACGTCGCGACGCTGACCATCGAGACCGCTCGAGCGCTCGCTCCCCCATCGGGGCCGGTGCACCCGACGGCTTCGACCCCCAATGCAGCCGCCGCGGCGACCGTGGCAGTCGTGGGCCAGCCGATCACCCGGGCCGACACGACCGCACCCGCGACTGCAGCCGGCGGGAGCGCGAGCAACATCAGCTGCCGCGGCAGCGGACGCCGGCCCCGTGCCCACCACATCCCCTTCACGCGCCCGAAGTAGAAGTGCTGACGGCCGAGCGCGGGAGCGAGGGGCGAGCGAGGTAGCCAGAGCGCAGCCGTGCGTCGAACCACACGACCTGACCCGAGGAGATGTATCGCTGGCTCAGCTCGAAGTCCTCGTTGAGCGCGGTGGCATCGTCCCAACCTCCGAGTCTCCGGAGCTCGTCGGCCCGAAACGCCCCCATCCAGACGTGCTCGGCCGGACCCGACACGACCGAACGGCGATACCGCGAGAACCCCGAGGTCAACCGGTTCCGCTGCGCTCGTGCCAGACCGACCTCGAGCGCGCCGGCCGACCGCGGAGTCGCGATCTGCGCGCCGCCGATCTCTCCGACGTCGGGGCGTGTTGCCAAGAGCCCGACACAGAGGCTGACGTAGTCGGTCTGGATGCGGCTCCTCGCGTCGATGCGCACGACCACCTCGCCGTGCGCGTCGCGGAGACCGACGTTCAGCCCGCACGACGTGCGGGCCTTCGGGTTCTGCAACGCGGCGAACCGGGCGAAGGGAAAGCGCTGCGCCGCTCGGGCCGCGCACTCGACGGTCTCGTCGGTGCTCGCGCCGTCGACGAGGATGACCTCCATCGCCGAGGTCGGGTAGTCCTGCGCTCCGATCGCCTCGATGCATCCCGCGATGTCGCGACCCTCGTTGAGCGTGGGGATGACGATCGACACCAGCGGCTGCATCAACGGCTGGTCCATCAACGGCCTTGTCTGCGCACGACCGATCGCAACGTGCGGCCGATGATGCGAAGGTCGAAGACCAGGCTCTGGCGCCGGAGGTAGAAGAAGTCGAACTGCAGTCCCTCGAGTGCCTCGGCCTCGCTGCCCGCGTAGCCGAACTTCACCTGGCGCCATCCGGTCATCCCGGGACGCACGAGGTGACGGAGGTCGTAGAACGGAACCTTGTCGACGAGCTCCGCCACGTACGACGGCTGCTCGGGTCGGGGACCGACGATGGAGAGGTCGCCCTTCAGCACGTTGATGAGCTGGGGCAGCTCGTCGGCGTGCGTGGAGCGCAGGAGGCGCCCGACACGCGTGATGCGGGGATCATCGTCCGAGGTCCAGTACGTCATTGCTCCCGGAGCGTCACGCATCGTCCGGAACTTCCAGATCGTGAACACCTTCCCCGACTTCCCGACGCGTTGCTGCCGGAAGAACAACGGCCCGCGGTTGCCCAGGAGGTTCGCGAGCGCGACGCACGGGATCGTGACGAGCAGCACGGGCATGCAGAGGACTGCGAGTGCGAGATCGATGAGCCGCTTCAACCGGCTGTAGCTGTCACGGTGCACCTCGCCGATGTCGAACATGAGCGAGACACGCTCGAGCTCCCAGAGCGGGATCTTGCCCAACCACTGCTCGTAGAAGAGGGAAACGGTGCGCACACGCGCTCCCCGCTCGTGCAGGAGTGCCGCCTGAGCGACGATGTGCTCGTCGGCCTGAGCCTCCCGGTCGAGCACCACCAGGGTGGCGCTCGCGTCGGCGGCAGCCGCGATGAGCGGAGGGCCACTTCCCGTCGAGCGGGCCTCCTCGCACGTGAGGACCTTCGCGAGCTGCGCGGGGCGCTCCGGTCGTCCGGCGAGCTCGTCACGTAGCAGCTGGCCCTCGTCGAGCCGCCCGACGAACACGAGTCGCTCTCGATCCTCGGCTCGGGTCCGCGGCGTGACGAGCCAGCGTGGCGCACAGGACGAACCACGGGACCAACAGCATCGCCGCGCCGAACACCACGAGCCTCGGAAGCAGCACGCTGTTGGTGACGAGCTGTGCGACCGAGATGCCGAGCGCGGCTGCAGCGCACACGCTCAGGCCGGCGACCCAGGACGCCCGCCGGCTGCGAAGCAGCTCGGGGAGGCCCACCGAGTACGACGACATGGCGAGCAGGGCGACGTACGCGAAGGACCACAGGAAGCGGGTCGAACCCGTGTAGTCGTACTCGTGGCGCACGGCGTGGACCTTGCCCAGGCCGAAGACCGCCACGAGGATCCCCGCGTACTGGAGCGGGCGCGCGAACCTGGCCATGGCCACCTATGGACCATCGGCAGGCCACTCTGCGCAATGAGTCGGACGACCTGTTCACGCTCCGTGGTCGCCTCCAACGACGGAGCGCGTCGGTCTCAGGCAGTCAGCAACCGGCTCAGGAACTGTCCGGTGTAGCTGTCGGGCGTGGCCGCGACGACCTCGGGCGGGCCCTCGACCACCACCATGCCGCCGCCAGAACCACCCTCGGGGCCCAGGTCGATGATCCAGTCCGCGGTCTTGATCACGTCGAGGTTGTGCTCGATCACCAACACCGTGTTGCCCTGGTCGACGAGCCGGCTGAGCACCGTCAACAGCTTGCGGACGTCCTCGAAGTGCAGGCCGGTGGTCGGCTCGTCGAGGATGTAGATCGTGTGACCGGTCGAGCGCTTCGCGAGCTCGGACGAGAGCTTGACGCGCTGCGCCTCGCCGCCCGACAAGGTCGGGGCGGGCTGCCCGAGCCGCACATACCCGAGTCCGACGTCGACGAGGGTCTGCATGTGCCGGGCGATGACCGGCTGGTTCGCGAAGAAGTCGACCGCCTCCTCGCACGACAGGTCGAGCACCTCCGCGATGTTCTTGCCCTTGAACGTCACGTCGAGCGTGTCGCGGTTGTACCGCGCTCCCTTGCACACCTCGCACGGCACGTACACGTCAGGCAGGAAGTGCATCTCGATCTTGATCGTGCCGTCGCCCGCACAGGCCTCGCAGCGTCCGCCGCTCACGTTGAACGAGAACCGGCCCGGCAGGTACCCGCGCACCTTCGCCTCTTGGGTCTGGCTGAACAACCGCCGGACATGGTCGAACACACCCGTGTAGGTCGCGGGGTTGGACCGAGGGGTGCGCCCGATCGGCGACTGGTCGATGTCGATCACCTTGTCGAGGTGCTCGATGCCCTCGATCTTCTTGTGGCGACCCGGAGGGAGCTTCGACTTGTAGATCTTCTGCATGAGCGACTTGAGGAGGATCTCGCCGACGAGCGTGGACTTCCCTGAGCCCGAGACGCCGGTGACCGCGACGAAGCAGCCGAGTGGGATCTCGACGTCGATGTTGCGGAGGTTGTGCTCCTTCGCACCACGAATGACGACCCACTCGTCGCCGGGCACGCGTCGTTTCGCCGGCACCGGGATCGATCGCTTGCCGGCGAGGTACTGACCCGTCACCGAGTCCTTCGTGCGGAGGAGGCCCTTCACGGTGCCCGAGAACACGACCTCGCCTCCGTGCTCGCCGGCACCTGGCCCGATGTCGACGACATGGTCGGCGACCCGGATCGTCTCTTCGTCGTGCTCCACGACGAGGACCGTGTTTCCGAGGTCGCGGAGCCGCACCAGGGTCTCGATGAGCCGGCGGTTGTCGCGCTGGTGCAAGCCGATCGACGGCTCGTCGAGGACGTAGAGCACGCCGACCAAGCCACTGCCTATCTGGCTGGCGAGCCGGATGCGCTGTGCCTCGCCACCGGCGAGCGTGCCGGCCGACCGCGACAGCGACAGGTAGTCGAGGCCGACGTCGAGCAGGAAGCTCATGCGGGCGTTGACCTCTTTCACCACCCGCTCGGCGATCATGCGATCGCGCTCGGAGAGCTCGAGCGAGGCGAGCGCTTTCGCCGACTCCCCGATGCTCAGGCTGCACAGGTCGCTGATGTTGCGCCCGTCGATCGTCACCGCGAGCGACGCCGGCCGCAGCCGAGCGCCACCACATGCGGGACACGGCACCTCGCGCATGTAGCCCTCGACTTGCTCACGCGCCCAGTCGCTTTCGGCGTCGACGTGGCGACGACGCAGGAACGGGATGATGCCCTCGTAGCTCGTCTGGAACGACCGCTGACGCCCGTAGCGGTTCTTGTAACGCACCTGCACCTTCCCCGACTTCGAGCCGTGCAGGATCACGTTCTGCTGCGCCTTCGTGAGCTTCGACCACGGCGCATCCATGTCGATGCCGTGCTCGTCGGCCACCGCAGCGACGAGCCGCGTGAAGTACTGCGTGCGCCCGCTCGCCCACGGCGCGACCGCGCCTTCGTTCAGCGAGAGGTCGGGGTTCGGAACGACGAGCTCGGGGTCGACCTCGAACGTGGTGCCGAGGCCATCGCACGTCTCACACGCGCCGTACGGCGAGTTGAAGGAGAAGTTGCGGGGCGCGAGCTCGTCGAACGACGTGCCGCACTGCGGGCACGCGAGATGCTGGCTGAACGTGAGGATCTCCGCCTCGGCCTCGTCCCCACCCTTGGGCACGATCTGCACCTCGGCGACGCCCTCTGCGAGCCGCAGCGCGGTCTCGAGTGAGTCGGTGAGACGTCGCTCGATGCCATCGCGCCGCACGAGCCGGTCGACGACGACCTCGATCGTGTGCTGCTCGTAGCGCGCGAGCCGGGTCGTGTCCGCGATGATCTCGGCAAGGTCGCGGATCTCGCCGTCGATGCGTGCCCGGACGTAGCCCTGGCTCGCGAGGTCGGCGAGCAACGACTCGTACTCCCCCTTTCGGCCGCGCACGACGGGCGCGAGCACCTGGAAGCGCGTGCCATCGGGAAGCCGGAGCACCCGATCGACGATCTGCTGGGGAGTCTGACGCTCGACCCGCGTGCCGTCGTTCGGGCAGTGCGGCACACCGATGCGGGCGTAGAGGAGACGGAGGTAGTCGTACACCTCGGTGATGGTCCCGACGGTCGACCTCGGGTTGCGCGAGGCGGACTTCTGGTCGATCGAGATCGCGGGCGACAGCCCTTCGATGAAGTCGACGTCGGGCTTGTCCATCTGACCGAGAAACTGGCGCGCGTACGACGAAAGCGACTCGACGTAACGGCGCTGGCCCTCGGCATAGATGGTGTCGAACGCGAGCGAGGACTTGCCGGAGCCCGACAGCCCAGTGAAGACGATCAGCCGATCGCGCGGCAGCTCGATCGAGACGTTCTTCAGGTTGTGCTCTCGGGCGCCCCGCACGACGAGCGTGTCGGCCATCCGGTCGATGGTATCGCCGTCGCGGGGGTTCCGAACAGATGTACGGTCACACGGCGTCGTACCGACGGATCACGACATCGAGCCACAAGAACTTGGTCGTGCGGGCGCTGGCGAACTCGAAGCCCGGATAGGGCGGGTTCACGTCCATGCGGTCGAGCGGGTGGTCCTGCGAGTCGATGACGTCGATGTGCGCGGCGCCGGCCTCCCGGGCCACCGCGACCGTCGCCGCCACGTCCTCCGGCGTCGCGTCGCCGTTCGGATCCAAGCCCGACGTCAGCCACATGCGGTCGCCGTACCAGGTGCCCACCTCGCTCCCCATCCACGGCTGGTCGCTGACTATGACCACGTCGTCAGGGACGGCCATCACCTCCTGGGCGAACTGGGCCACCTCACGGGTGCGCTCGATGTGCCACGCCACGCCTACGAGGCTCATCACGCCACCGAGTGCGACGAGCGCGACGACGAGCGGCCGGGGCCAGAGCCGCCGTACCTGGCTCGCGGCGAGCACCACGAGCATCGAGGTCGGAAGCAGGAGGTAGCGACCCCCCCACTGCGGCGTGTGCCCGCCCACCCACTCGGTCATCCAAACCGTCGGGATCGCGAGGAGGACCCCGACGAAGAGCACTTGCTCCCTGCGGGTGCGCTCCCCGAAGAACCCGAGCGCGGCGAGCGGCGCGGCACAGAGGAAGCCCGGAACGGTCGAGAGGCCGAACGCAAGGAACCGCCAGAGCAGAACGCTCCAAGCGACGACGGCTCCGACGACGCCCGTCAGCGAGGTCTCGCCGTCCTTGTCGGCTGCGTTGGCCGCCATCAGCAGGATCGCTACTCCGATCACCGCGCCGATGACGAGGGCCAGCCAGTACTCGTTCGCGACCACTCCCACTGATGTGACCAGCGCGTCTCGGAGACGTCCGCCGATCGCGGATCCGACAACGGACGTCCGGCCACCAGCACGAGCGGATCCTGTGCCGGGAGCCAGCACCGCGTGCTCGATCGCGAGGTTCACGGCCAACACGGCGATGAGCGCGACACATCCCGCAACGAGCTCTCGCCACCGAGCCAGCGACCGCTTCCGTTCCTCGGGGACGACGAGCGCGGCGATGCCGAGCGCCGCGAAAGGTCACGAGCATGTCGTTGCGCAGCACACCGGCGAGCCCCGCGAGGAGCCCACCGAGGATCACCCGGCGCGTGCCGCCCTCGAGGACGAGCACCACCGCGAGAAGCGCGAGCGCGAGAGCTGGCGCGTGCTCCCAGAAGTCGGCGCCGTAGAACAGGATCGGCGAGAGCAGCCCGACGAACCAGAACGCAAGCCACCCATCGCCTTTCGATGCCCACCGGGACAGCCGTCGCGCGGCGTACGCGGCGAGCACGACGCTGAGGACCGGGATGAGCACGACGGCGCGGGCGCCTCCCAGCTGCCACAGTGGGCGTCCCGCGACCACGAGCGGAAGCGAATTCACCGCCACGAACTCGTCGCCTTGCGGCTTCGCAAACAGGATCGGGTGGTGAACAGCTCCTGGATCTACCGACGAGGCCCAATACCCCAGATCGGGCCGCGAGCTGTGGTTCGCCGCCATCGTCTTCACCGTCGCGAGACGACCGCCCGCGTCAGAGAACGAAGCCGCCCTCGGATCGCCGAGCCACGCCACGGCGAGCGCGACGAAGCCGACGATCAGGAGCGAGAGGGCCAGCCGGCGCCGATCGCGGCGGGCGTGCGCTCCGCCGCGTCGGAGCCTTGAACCACGGGCGCGACGGTAGCCACTGCATCCCTATCGGCCGAGGCACCCCCGACTACACGACTTCGCGGAGCTCCCGCTTCAGATCGTGGATCTCGTCTCGGAGCCGCGGCCGCGTACTCGAAGCGGAGATCGGCGGATGCCTCCTTCATCTCCTCCTCGAGCGTGCGGATGAGCCGACCGAGCTCGTCGTGCGGAAGCTCGGAGAGGTCGGAGCGCGTGCGATCGTGCAGACGTGAGCGCCGGTCGCGCCCGGGCACAGGCGTGGCCGCGGTGCCGCGTAGGTGGGCGAGGATGTCGGTGACGGCCTTGCGGATCGTCTGCGGGTCGATGTTGTGCTCTTCGTTGTAGATCTGCTGCAGATGACGGCGCCGGTTGACCTCGGACATCGCACGCGTCATCGAGTCGGTGATCGAGTCTGCGTACATGATCACCTGACCGTCGACGTTGCGAGCGGCGCGACCCATCGTCTGGATGAGCGAGGTCTGGCTACGGAGGAAGCCCTCCTTGTCCGCGTCGAGGATCGCGACGAGCGACACCTCGGGAAGGTCAAGGCCCTCACGCAACAGGTTGATGCCGACCAGCACGTCGAACTCGCCGAGACGGAGATCACGGAGAATCTCGATGCGCTGCACGGTGTCGACCTCGCTGTGGAGGTAGCGCACGCGCACACCGAGCTCGAGGAGGTAATCGGTCAGATCCTCGGCCATCTTCTTGGTGAGGGTGGTGACCAGGACACGCCCACCCGCGATCACTCGCTGATTGATCTGCTCGAGGAGGTCGTCGATCTGGCCCTTGGTCGGCTTGACGATCACCTCGGGGTCGACGAGGCCGGTCGGTCGCACGATCTGCTCGACGACCTGGTTCGACACCTCGAGCTCGTAGCGCGCAGGGGTCGCTGAGAGGAAGACGACTTGGTTGAGCCGCTGCATGACCTCCTCGAACCGGAGCGGCCGATTGTCACGCGCACTCGGCAGCCGGAAGCCATGGTCGACGAGCGTGTCCTTGCGGCTGCGATCGCCTTCGTACTGGGCGTGGAGCTGTGGTACCGCCACATGGCTCTCGTCGATGACGAGGAGGAAGTCCTTCGGGAAGTAGTCGATCAGGGTGTACGGCGGCTCGCCGTGCTGCCGGCCGTCGATGTGCATCGAGTAGTTCTCGATGCCGTTGCAGTAGCCGACCTCTTGGATCATCTCGAGGTCGTATTGCGTGCGCATGCGCAGGCGCTGAGCCTCGAGGAGCTTGCCGTTCGCCTCGAACCACGCGAGCCGCTCCTGCAGCTCTGCTTCGATGCCGACGACGGCCTTGCGCATCACCTCGTCACCGGCGACGTAGTGCGTGGCCGGGAACACGGTGAGCTCGGTCAGCTCGGTGATCTGCTCGCCCGTGAGTGGATCGACGATCGTGATGCGTTCGATCTCGTCGCCGAAGAGCTCGATGCGCGTGACCGTCTCCTCGTACGCGGGGTGCAGCTCGATCGTGTCTCCCCGCACCCGGAACCGACCGCGCCCCAGCGCAGCGTCGTTGCGCTCGTACTGCATGTCGACGAGCTGTCGGAGCATCGAGCGCTGGTCGCGCTCCTCACCCACGTGGGCGACGAAGAGCTTGCCCTGGTACTCCGCGGGGTTGCCCATGCCGTAGATGCACGACACCGAAGCGACGACGATCACATCTCGACGGGTCAGGAGCGCTGAGGTGGCCGCGTGGCGCAGGCGGTCGATCTCGTCGTTGATCGAGCTGTCCTTCTCGATGTAGGTGTCGCTCGACGGGATGTATGCCTCGGGCTGGTAGTAGTCGTAGTACGAGACGAAGTACTCGACGCGGTTCTGAGGGAAGAACTCGCGGAATTCGTTCGCGAGCTGTGCGGCGAGCGACTTGTTCGGCGCGAGCACCAACGTGGGGCGCTGCACCTTCTCGATGGTCCACGCGATGGTGGCGCTCTTGCCGCTGCCGGTGATGCCGAGGAGCGTCTGGAAGCGATCGCCGCGCTCGATGCCCGCGGCGAGCTGCTCGATGGCGTGAGGCTGGTCGCCGGCGGGCTCGAAGTCGGAGACGACCGAGAACGGAGGCACTGATCGATGCTACCGAGGGGGTGTGACAGTCCCGCCCGGTGGCAACGCACGGAGCAGATCCCACACCTCATCGACCCGCTTCTCGAGCGCGTCCCGATCCCCCGCGTTGTCGATGACGATGTCCGCTTTCGCGAGCCGATCCTCACGCGACGCCTGCGCCGCGATGCGGGCCCGGGCATCGGCCTCTGACATGCCGCGTTGCTCGACGAGCCGCTCGATCGCGATGTCGGTCGGCACGTCCACGACGACGACCGCGGCCAGCCCACGACGACCGGTTTCGACGAGCAGTGGCACGTCGAGCACGACCAAGTGGTCGGTGTCCTGTTCGGCGGCGATGCGACGAGCGGTCTCGGCCCCGACCGCGGGGTGCACGATCCCGTTCAGGTCCTTCAGGGCCTCAGGGTCGGGGAAGACGATCGCTGCGAGGCCGGGACGATCGAGCCGGCCCTCTTCATCGAGGATCGTGGGCCCGAACCGCTCGACGATGGCCGCCAAGACGGGCTGGCCCGGCTCCTGAAGCTGTCGGGTGATGGCGTCCGCGTCGATCACGACTGCCCCGCGGGTGGCGAGCAGACCCGATACCGTCGACTTCCCGGACCCGATGCCCCCGGTGAGGCCGACGAGGATCACCGGCCGACCGTATCGCCCCGAAACGGGGTGAATCACGGCCTCGAAGGTGCCGACCATTTACCCTGAGGCGGCGACTTCGCCGCCGTTTGCGATCGTCGACGACTGAGGGCCAAAGAGAGGGGGGTGAAGATGGCGTTGCGGGCTCGTGCGGACCGCAGCGGACGGGCCGCTGCCGACGACGAGCACGCGGTGCCCGACACCCCCGACACCCCCGCCGATACCCCGGACACCGTGACCCCCGAGCTCGACACGTCGAGCACCTGGGCGTTCGGCGCCCGCTCGACGCTGCGGACCGACCGCAGGCGACTGCCCGATCTCCGCGTCGCTGCCCTCACGCCGCCAGTCATCGCGATCCGGCTGGGGAGCGCTCGCGGTCGGATTCGCCCTGGCCTCGGCCGATGTCGCGGATGGCGACACGCGGATCATCGTGTTCGGCGCGGTCATCCTCGCCTATGCGGTGTTCCGCACCCTCCGCCCGATCCGCTACGAGGACGGCCCCGGCACGGTCTGGGGCGTGCTCGGCGAGCTCGCCCTGTGCGTCGTGGTCGTGTCGGGCACGGGCTACTGGGAGTCCCCGTTCGTCTTCTCGCTGATGACCGCTGTGATCGCCGCGGGGTTCGCCCGGGGGTTCACGTTCGCGATCAACGCCGCTCTGGGGTCGGCGGCCGCGGTCGCGATCCCGTACATGCTCAGCGCCGTGCCGGAGGACCAGGCCCTCCGTCGGAGCGCCCAGTGGGCGTTCTTGCTGCTCCTCGTCGCCATGGTCGCCGGCTACGCCCGCCGCATCTTCACTGAATCTGAACGCCAGCAGACCCTGGCGCTCGATCGGCTCGGGCGGCTCACCGAAGCGAACGAGCTGCTCGAGTCGCTGCACCGCGTCGCCCAGTCACTGCCTGCGTCCCTCGACCTCGACGACGTCCTCGACTCCACGATGATCCGTCTGCAGGACCTCATGGAGTGCGACGCGACGGCCCTGCTCCTGCTCGACGAGACCGATTCGACCTGGATCGCGGTCCGGCGTGATGGCGTGAAGGTGCCGACTCCGCTGCCGACGCACCGGCTGCCGCCGCCGCTGCGGCGAGCGATGGGAGCGACAACGGCCGTGAACGAGCCCAACCTGCTCGAATCGGGCGGGCCGGGGCTCTCGCCGAGCTGCGGCTCGGGCATCTACTCGGCGCTTCGAGCCCGGGGCTCGCTCATCGGGTTGCTCTCGGTCGAACGCAACCCGGAGGACGCGTTCACTCCCCGCGACCTCGAGCTGCTCAATCGGTTCGTCGAGCCGGCCGCTCTCGCGGTCGACAACGCCCGGTGGTTCAACCGCCTCCGCACGGTTGGCGCCGACGAGGAGCGCACTCGCATCGCCCGTGACCTCCACGACCGGATCGGCCAGTCGCTCGCGTACCTCGCCTTCGAGCTCGACCGGATCGTGCGAGCCGCGGACAAGGGCGAGAGCGTCCGCGAGCCCCTCGACAACCTCCGCCACGACGTGCGAGGGGTCATCGGCGAGGTGCGCGACACGCTCTATGACCTGCGCACGGACGTCTCGGAGCTGCAGGACATGACGTCGACCTTGAAGCAGTTCCTGGAACGGGTGTCGGAACGCAGTGGATTGCGGGTCACGCTTCGCACCGAGGAGCGCGGCCGGCTCCCGCTGCTCCAGGAGCGGGAGATCTGGAGGATCACAAAGGAAGCGGTGGCGAACGTCGAAAAGCACGCTCGTGCATCACAGCTCGCCATCACGTGGCGCTGCGACGGTCGCCGCGCCGAGCTCGTCGTCTCGGACGACGGGGTCGGCCTCGGCAAGGGCCAGCCGGCGCGCCTCGACTCCTACGGCATCATCGGCATGCGGGAACGAGCCGTGAGCATCGGCGCCCGCCTCGACTTCGACACCAATCCCGGCGGGGGTACCGCTGTGCGGGTCTGGCTGGACCCCGAATGACGGAGGCACACGCATGACTGAGGATGAAGCGGCTGAGCACAGCGTCAGGTTGATGCTCGTCGATGACCACAAGATGCTCCGCGAGGGCCTCCGCCGCTCGATGCTCGAGGAAGGCTTCGACATCGTCGGCGAGGCGGCGGACGGGGAGGAGGCCGTGCGGTTGGCGGCCGAGATCAACCCCGACGTCATCCTCATGGACGTGTCGATGCCGCAGATCGACGGCGTCGAAGCCACTCGGCGCATACGCACCGCGAATCCTGATGCCCGCGTGGTCATGCTCACGATGCATGCCGACCATTCGGTGCTCACGGACGCGATCCGTGCCGGCGCGGTCGGGTATCTCGTCAAGGACTGCTCCGTCGACGAGATCGCAGCGACCGTTCGCCAGGCCGCGACGGGCGAGACCGCCCTGTCGCAAGACCTCGCGGCGTCGATGCTGAACGAGGTCCACAAGATCGACACGCCCGCCACCCGGGACGAGGACCGTCTCATCACCAAGCGTGAGGAGGAGGTGCTGCAGCTCATCGCCGATGGCTGCTCCACGCCTGAGGTCGCGGGAAAGCTCTACATCAGCCAGAAGACCGTGAAGAACCACCTCGCATCGATCTACGAGAAGCTCGATGCCCGCGACCGCACGCAAGCCGTGCTGCAAGCCGTCCGGATGGGAATCGTTCACCTGCGGTAGTCCGTTCGCCCCACTGAGTGAATTTGGGCCAGACGTCCTATTCAAAACCGCGGGCGGCCGACCGATACTTGAGACACAGGAAGCGCCAGCATCCTGGCTCATACCAGCCAAATCCCGACGGGAGAATAGAAAATGGACATGAAGACCCAGTGGGACTTCTTCGCCTCGTGGATGCGTGCCCGCTTCGCTGACAGCGATCGTGGCGCCACCATGGTGGAGTACGCCCTGATGGTTGCCCTGATCGCCGTGGTCTGCATCGCAGCCGTGTCCCTCATCGGCACCAACGCCAACACCAAGTTCAGCACGGTCGGCCAGTCGATCGGCGGCGCGAGCTGAGCTTTCGCTCAGAACGCTGAGTTTTAGGAGGGCGGGCCGATCTTCGGCCCGCCCTCCTCTCGTCTCAGGCGTTCTTCCACCCTCCTCACCTGCGGTAGTCCGTCCGCCCCACTGAGTGAAATTGGGCCGTACGTCCTATTCATAAGTGCAGGGCTTCCCACCGATACTTGAACCACAGGAAGCGCCAGCATCCTGGCTCACGCAGCCGAAATCCCGACGGGAGAAGCAAAAATGGACATCAAGACCCAGTGGGACATCTTCGCCTCGTGGACGCGTGCCCGCTTCGCTGACAGCGATCGTGGTGCCACCATGGTGGAGTACGCCCTGATGGTTGCCCTGATCGCCGTGGTCTGCATCGCAGCCGTGTCCCTCATCGGCACCAACGCCAACACCAAGTTCAGCACGGTCGGCAAGTCGATCGGCGGCGCGAGCTGAGCTTTCGCTCACAACGCTGGAGCTCTGGGAGGCGGGCCGAGCAATCGGCCCGCCCTCCGCTCCTCTCAGGCCTCTTCGAGGCTTCTCTTACAACACGAAACAGGGCGTCATTGAGATGAACACCCAAGGCCGGTTCCACGGTGACGAGGGGGCAACCATGGTGGAGTACGCACTCATGGTCGCTCTGATCGCAGTCGTGTGCATCGCCTCGGTGACGGCGCTTGGCAGTGCAGCCCAATCCAAGTTCAGCATCGTCGGCAGCAACATCGGCTCGGCGAGCTGATTTGCACGGCGGAGGTTCGCAAATGCGAGGACAGAACGTGAACAGGTTCCGGGGCGACGACGGCGCAACGATGGTCGAGTACGCGGTCATGCTCGCCCTCATCGCCATCGTCTGCTTCGTCGGTGTGCAGTACCTGGGCCAGTCGACAAACCAGGGCTACACCACCTTCAACAGCTCGCTCACTGCAGCCAGCTGAGCTCCCACCCCGTCACACGGGTGGCCGGTGGCTGAGCGGCACCTCGACGGCGGGATCGCTCACGCGGGCCACGTCGTCCGGGTCGGTCCGCACGTCCTTCGCCCCTCGAGTCCTCACACGGACTCGGTGCACGCCTACCTGCGAGCCGTGCGACACGCCGGCTTCGAGGGAGCCCCGGTCCCCGTCGGTGTCGACGAGGACGGACGCGAGCGCCTCGTCTTCATCGAAGGCAAGGTTCCGGTCGTCAGACTCCTGCGCGGGCTGCATGACGCCGCTCACGGCTTCGACCCAAACGGTCTCACGTGGTCCGACAGCCTGGTTGACCCTGCCGGCGGGACGGTCGTGTGCCACAACGACGTCGAGCTTTCGAACGTCGTCTTCCGTGACGGCGTCGCGATTGCGCTGCTCGACTTCGAGTTCGCTGCCCCTGGGCGGCCCGTCTACGACCTGGCGCAGCTGGCCCGACTTTGCGTCCCGATCGACGATGAGCTCGATCAGGCTCGGATGGGCTGGCTGCCCGCAGATCGACCGGCTCGACTCCGACTCGCCGCCGACGCGTATGGACTGGAGCGGGACGGGCGCGCTGCGCTGGTCAGCGCGATCGATGACGCCCTCGACTCCATCGAGGCAGCCGTCAGGCACAGCGTCGACTCAGGCGACGCGCACGCCATTGCGTTGTGGGACCGGACCGGTGGCAGCGAGCGCTTCGACCGCCGACGCAGTTGGTGGATGCACCACTACGACGAGTTCGCCGCGGCCCTGCTCTGAGACGCGGCCCGTCCCAGCCCTAGCGCCAACGAGCACACTCAGGCGGGTGAGTTGCGCAGGGATGCGAGGAGGGCCTCGTACTGCTCCAGGTCGAAGCAGAGCTGGATGCCCGACAGACGCGACATGAGTGCACCGACCTCGACCGTGCCGTGCACCAGACCAGTCGCGGTGCTCCTGAGGGGATACAGCGCGAAATGAGACCAGACCACCCCAGCACCGTGGACGGTGACGCTCATGAGTACGGCCCTGCACCCGGGCTGCCCGCACCCGTCGCCCGCGATGGCAACCTTCCCGTCAGCGAACCAGGAATCGCTGGGGTCCTCCCATCTGTCCGGACCGCCGAAAAAAGATGGTCGGAAGGAGGGCACACAACCAGCGTCGGTGGCCCGATGAGCTCCGAGGAATCAACACCCAACTGGGTCAGGAGGTCGACTCCGTCGACGGTGAAGACGACCTCATCTGAATACACCGGGGCCCCCGTACCTCACGGTCGCTCCAAGAGTCGATCGGTTCACGCGTGCACACTACGAGGGACATCGCACCGACCGTTTGCTCACTCGAGGTACGTATAGCGGCCTTCAGTGAGCAAACGGTCTGGGGGTGCGGGTCACGCAGGCAGAGGGTGACGCCGCGTTGCGACAAGCCAGTCGGCGTCGACGTACCGCACTTCCCAATCGCTCGACTCGGTGAGCACGACCGCCAACGGGAAGGCCCGCTGCCACACGATCGTCCGGATCTCATAGCGGTCGAGGATCGAAGCCCATGAGGGGCTCGCGGCGAGAAGGCTGACGTAGTCGTCTGCGGTCTGCTTCTTGAACACCTCGGCACGGTCGTCGACGAACACGTCGCCGATGGGTCCGTCGAGATACTCCCGCAGGTTGCCGACGAAGTCCTGCGCGAGGAGCCGACCGTCACTGCCGTCCGCGGGTGGAAGCAGACCCTCGTCCTTGATGAACGCGAGCGTGGGCACCGGATACGAACGCAGGTCGAGGCTCGGCGTGCCGCTCGGGGTGGTCAGCATGAGCGCACACAGCGCGGCCAGCGCGCCGGCGCCCGTCCACGCGACCAAGAGCGGAAGGGAGGCGGTCCCTCGCCTTCAGGTCACCGAGCCCCTTCAGGCACGGCGCCATCGCTGCGGTGAGCACGAGGCTGGCGACGAGGATGTTGCGGGCGCTGTAGAGGGCCGCCGGCACGAGCACGATGAAGGGAAGCGCGAGGCGCCAGCTCGGCCGCCGGGCGAGCACCGCGACTGCCGCGGCGATCTGGACCAAGAAGAGCATCTGCCAGATGGTGGTGTAGGACGGCGCCTTCCACTCGATGATGTTGCGCAGCACGTCGCTGCGCTGCAGCAGGAACACCGGGAACAGGAGCAGCTTCGGACCGTAAGGGTTCACTGCCGAGACGAGGATGCCGAGCGTCGCCCACTTGACGCAGCGCCATTCGGTGGTGCCGTCCTCGCCGTCGAGCCGCCGGCCGAGCCACAGCAGGATCAGCGTGAGGAGTCCCAACGGGAACGACCCGTGGGAGTTCACCCAGATGTACATGACGGGAACGAGCCACCGAGGATCGAGCCCACCCTCGGCAGCGATCAACGCCACCGCAAGCAGCACGAGGCCGATCATCAGCGGACGCGGCGCCCACGCGCTCGCCCCGACGCCGACCGCCATCGCGACGAGAGCGAACCGGGTGAGGAACCCGTCAGCAGGCCTGGCGATGCGGACGATCAGCAGTGCGAGCAACGCGGTCAACGCGGCGTTGAAGGCCAGCAGGCCTCCGAAGCCCCACGCCTTCACGAGCGACCAGTACGCCACCGAAGCGAGCCAGCTCTGCACGATCCAGGACGGCTCGTGGGGCGTGAAGAGGTAGGGGTCGGAATGTGGGAACCCCGAGTCGAAGATGATCCGGCCCGTCGCGACGTGGGTGAGCGTGCTGTTGTCGCGGATCGGCTGCAGCCCGAGGCGCAGGCCCCACGCGAGAGCGAAGAGCCAGATGAACGTCCCCAGTGTCGGCTGCCACCGCGGCCGACGGCCGGAAGGGTCTGAGGTGGACGCCGGGACCGGCTGCAGGTCGGTGGCCACCGGGGGGACCTCGGTCAGAACGAGTGGATGATGTTGATGACCGCGGGGGCGAGCACCACGATGAAGAGCGAGGGGAAGATGCAGAGCACCATCGGCACGAGCATCTTCACGGGCGCCTTCATCGCCTTCTCCTGCGCGAGCTGCCGGCGCTTGATGCGCATCTCGTCGGCCTGCGTGCGCAGCACCCGACCGATCGAGACGCCGAACGTGTCGGCTTGGAGGATCGCAAGCACGAAGGACCGCATCTCGGGCACGTCGCACCGACGCTCGAGGGCTCGCAAGGACTCAGCCCGCGAGGCACCAGCGCGGATCTCGCCGAGCATCCGGGTGAACTCCTGGGCGAGCGGACCCGGGACGGCCGAGGTCGTGCGGTCGAGGGCTTGCTCGAATCCGAGGCCCGCCTCGACGCTGATCACGAGCAGGTCGAGCATGTCAGGGAGCTTTGTGCGGATCTGCCACTGCCGGTCCGCGATGCGACGATTGATCATCGCGTCGGGGCCGAGGATGAGCAGCAGCGTGACGAAGCCGATGACGCCAAGACGGACCAGGCCGTCGATCGGTGCGAACTTGTAGATGACGATGATCGCAACGGGGATGAGAGCGATCGTGATCACGCGCACGGCGAGGAAGCGGTCGACGTCATCGGTGCCGTGGGTTCCGAGGGTCGAGAACTTCTGCCGCGTGTTCTCGAGGTAGCCCTGCGGCGTGAATCGTTGACCGACCGCGGTCAGGCCTCGCATGACGGGCGTGACGGCCCGCTCCTTGAGCGGGTCGAGCAGCTCCTTGTCGCGGACGTTCTCGACCTCGTAGTCCTCGAGCTGGCGAAGCGAGCTGCGGACGACCGCCTTCTCCTGCGCCTGCGAGAGGAGGGCATAGACCACGAGCGCAATGCCCGCACCGATGCCGATGACTGCGAACGTGAGCATCGCTAGACCTCGATCTCGATCACCTTCTTCATCCAGAAGAAGCCAACGAGCGCGAGCACGATGCCTCCGAGGATGAGAAGTTGACCCACAGTGGTGTTGAAGAGGGTACGCATGTAGTCCGGGTTGATGATGTACATCGCGAACCCGAGCAACGGCGGCAAGAGAGCGAGGACGATGGCGCTCATGCGGCCTTCTGCCGTGAGCGCCTTGACGTCACGGCGCAACCGCTCTCGCTGCAGCATGGTCTCGGAGACGATCATGAGGAGCTCGGCGAGGTTGCCACCGACCTCCCGCTGGATCCGGATGGCCATGACGGCCCATTCGAAGTCCGCGCTTCCCATCCGCTCGGCGGTGTCGTCGAGCGCGGTCTCGAGCGGTCGCCCGAGCCGGGCCTCGACCATCACCCGCCGGAGCTCACGCCCCATCGGGTCCTCGACTTCCTGCGACACCGCTTCGACTCCCTGCTGGAGGGAGTAGCCGGCGCGCAGCGAGCCCGAGAGCAGCTGCAGCGTGTCAGGCAGCTGGCTCACGAACGCGGCCTGACGCTTCCGGGCCTTGTAGTTGAGGAACATCGGCGGGAAGAACACGAGAGCCGCGAGCACGAGACCAGTGACGATCAAGTTGCCGGTCAGCACGAGCACGAGCGCAGTCGCGACGACCGCCATGGCGACGTAGAAGAAGATCGCCTCCGCCGCGCGGAGCGGAAGGTCCGCGCGCTCGAGGCCACCCTCGACCTTGGCGAGGAAGCCGCGGTTCGCGGCGAGCTGACCGGTGAGCTCGACCGCTCGCTGCAAGACCTTCGTCTGCGCGAGCGAGCTGCCGTTGACCGCTTCGTCATCTGCGTCGGCCTCGGACACGTAGCCGTCGGCGTAGGGCTGAAGCGCCGTGTCGAGCCCGCTGCGATCCCGGAAGAAGATGAGTCCGATGCCGTAAGCGAGCAGGATCAGCGCCGCGAGGGCGAGCAGGCCGCCGATGTACTTGCCGGCAGTCCCGGACATGAAGCTCGGGCCGCCCGCGAGCGGCGGGTTGTACACCGAGGGCGACAGGGCATCACCGATGGTCACGCTGCCGGGGTTGTACGTGGCCTTCGCCGACTGATCGCCGGCAGTGACGACGAGATCGACGGTGGTCGCTGCGGGATCGCTCGTGTAGGAGAGGAGCACCTGCGCATTGATCGTGCCGGTCATGAGCGCCGAGGTGTCGGCCACCTTGTTCATGTCGTCGAGCTGCGTGTAGATGCCGCGGGTCGCCGAGACCTGGTTTTGGAGGCTGCCGGTTGAGAGGTCGCCCGTTTGGAGACCCGTGCCGAACACCATCACGTTCGAGTCGAGGAGATCGCCGCGGACCTCGCCGTCCGAGCTGACCGAGACATCGTCGCCGCCCGCTTGGAACACGACGATGTTGCCTTGAAGCGTCGTGTCGTCGAGAAGGCTGAGTGCGGTGCGCATGCCGTCGCGCTCGACCGACTCAGGCCGCTCGAGGGAGGGGCGGAGCGAGGCGATCGCGCCGGTCAGCGTCGTGGCGTCGGTCGTGAAGTTCGAAACGACGCGCGCGGTGACGCCGAAGCTCACGATGGCGATCTTCTGGTTCGCCGCACGCTTCGCGACCGCATCGGTGAGCGCCGCCTTCACCTTGTCCATGGCCTCTTTCTTGCCCATGGCGTTGCTGGTGTCGACCATGTACACGATGCCGAGCGGGACGCCGACGTCGGTCAGTGACGCGGCCTGCACTCCCGAGACGTCCACGCCGTTCTGCTGCACCTCGTAGCTCGAGGGCGAAGGCGCGGGCCCGACGGGCAGCACAGTGACGTGCGTGTCGGGGTACTTGAGCGCGTCGACCGACCGGATCTCGATGCGCTTGTCACCATCGTCTGCACGCGCGGTGCCGGTGAACCCGGCAAAGAGCGACACGACGACGACGGCCAGCGCCGCGAGGCGTAGGTCGCGGAAGCGAAACGACGACAGCATCAGAGGCTCGATGCCCGGCGGGCGAAGACTTCGGGCTGGAACACCTCGGGGCCGAGGCGGATGCCGAGGTCCGCGAGCTTCTCCGCGAACTTGGGACGCACGCCGGTTGCCTTCAGGTGGCCGCGGAAGCGGCCGTCCTCGTCGACGCCCATGCCGTAGTCGAAGAGGAAGATGTCCTGCAGAGTGATGACGTCACCCTCCATGCCTTGCACCTCGGTGACGTGGGTGATGCGGCGGGTGCCGTCACGCAGGCGACTGAGGTGCACGATCAAGTCGAGCGCCGAAGCCATCTGCTCACGGATCGCCCGGATCGGAAGGTCGAAACCGGACATCAGGGTCATGGTCTCGATGCGGGCCAGCGTGTCGCGCGGGCTGTTCGAGTGGACCGTGGTGATCGAGCCGTCGTGGCCCGTGTTCATGGCCTGGAGCATGTCCAGGGCCTCACCGGAACGGCACTCGCCGACGACGATGCGGTCAGGGCGCATGCGGAGGCAGTTGCGCACGAGGTCGCGGATCGTGACCTCGCCGCGGCCTTCGATGTTCGGAGGGCGCGCCTCGAGCGTGAGCACATGCTCCTGGTGGAGCTGCAGCTCCTTCGAGTCCTCGACGGTGACGATGCGCTCGTCGGACGGGATGAAGGAGGAGAGCACGTTGAGCGTGGTCGTCTTGCCGGTGCCGGTACCGCCGGAGACGATCACGTTGAGCCGGCCGACGACACACGCCTGCAGGAATCGCGCGGCGTGCGCGTTCAGCGTGCCGAACCGGATCAGATCATCGATCTGGTAGGGGTCGGTCGAGAACTTTCGGATGGTCATGTATGGACCACCGATGGCGAGCGGGTGGATGATCGCGTTGACACGGGAGCCGTCGGGGAGGCGCGCGTCGACCATCGGCGTCGACTCG
This sequence comes from uncultured Acidimicrobiales bacterium, assembly GCA_963726695.1. Lineage (GTDB taxonomy): Bacteria > Actinomycetota > Acidimicrobiia > Acidimicrobiales > DATKAS01 > DATKAS01. Next base: position 14,655 of record CAVSDE010000016.1, on the reverse strand, counting down.
TCGATGCGGCGACCGACCTGGCCGACGATCTTGTCGATGATGCGGCGGAGGTGCGTCTCGTCGACGAACGACGCGGTCGACTTCTCGATGCGCCCTGCTCGCTCGATGAACACCGTGTCGGGACCGTTCACCATTACTTCGGTGATGTCTTCGTCCTTCAGGAGGCGATCGATGGGGCCGTATCCGAGGATGTCGTCCGAGACGTCCTGGATCAGCTGCGCCTTGTCGGCGGCCGACAGGGGGCGCGCTCTTGGGCCAGCGCGGCCTGCAGCTGCTCATGGACGCGACGGCGCAGATCGTCCTCGGAGAGCCGGCGGTCGTACAGGACCGGGCCCAACGAGTCGATCAGATGGTGGTGGATCTTCTGCCTGAGCTCGTCGAGGATCGGGTCACGGCGCGAGCTCGTCGCACCTGTCGTGGCCTGCACCTCGTGGAGCCGCTTGTAGAGCGACATCGCGCTCCTCCTGAAAGTTCGATGTGTTCCCCTGGACTCATCGGCCGGGGGGTCCAGGACTGAAGTGGCTAACGCCGCCGCTTGGTGTCCGGCGTGAAGAGATCAGCGAGGCCCTCGAGCGACTTGGCGACGCCGGACTTCGGGGCGTCGAGCACGACCGGCGTACCGCGGTTCACCGACTGCGGGACGACGACGTCGCTGGGGATCAGGATGTCGGCCTTGATGCCCAACGTCCGCTCGACCTCACCGACGTCCAGCTTCACCTTGCTGTTGGCTCGGTTGAGGATCAGCTTGAGCTTCGAGAGCGGGATGTTGAGCAGCCGGAGCGTCTGGAGCCCGATCTTCACGTTCTTGATGTTCGGGATGTCCATCCCCGCAACGAGCAGCACATCGTCGCTGGCTTCGATGAGCCCGAGCACGACGTCGTTGAAGTAGGCAGGCGCGTCGACGACCACGAATGACGAGGTCTGGCGCAGCAGCTCGATGATGCGGAGCATCTGCGACGAGCCGATCTGATCGGCGAACGCGGGCTCGAGGGGGGCCGGCATCACGAGAAGGCCCGAAGGGTCGTGCCGTGCGAGCAGGCTCTGCAGCAGAGGTCCGTCGAGCTTGTCGATCGCGTTCACCGCGTCAACGATCGTGTGCTGCGGGGCGAGCTTGAGCATCACCGCGACGTCACCGAACTGAAGGTCGGCATCGACGAGCACGACCGGTCGGTCGGACCGTCGGGCCAGGGTCACGGCGAGGTTCACGGCGATGACGGACTTGCCCGCACCACCCTTCGTCGAGAACACGGTGATGAGGCGGCCGTAGTCGACGGGCGCCGGGGTGTCGGCCACCACGCCAGGCGACGCCGGGGCAAGGGTGCCGCCGACCCGCTCGACAGCGAGCGCGAGCTCCGCGGCCTCGACCGGCGCCGCGAGCACGTCCTTGACTCCCAGCGCGGAGCGCCCTCTGCAGGAGATCCGTGGAGAGAGCCTCGACCATGAGCACAGCGCCGACCTCGGGCCGTGAGCGGGTGAGCCGCTCGACGGCAACGAGACCCGCCGAACCCGCGCACGACGGGCCGAGCAGAGCCACCACCGGGACGCCGACTTCGAGCCGCTCCTCGAGTGACTCGATCGTCGGGAACGCTGCCGCTCGGACACGCTCACCAAGATCGGCGATGAGCTGAGCACGAAGAGCAGGGTCGCTCTCGATGACGGCCACGTTGAAATCGGCCATCTGCACCTCATTGCCCAAGTGGGCTGCATTCAGGGTCGTGGGGGTCTGCTCCACGCTAGGGCATCTCCTCTGGGATCAGCCGCCAGCCGGGTACGGCGTGAGCACGCCGGGCTGGAAGAGGGTGGAGAAGTCCACGGGCGGAAGGTCGACGGGCTGGAAGTCCTTCGGAGCGAGCGTCATGTACAGGTTGTTGCCTGCAAGGGCGATGCGCTGTGCCGCGTCGGGCGGCACGTTGAAGGTGATGAGACCGCTGCCCGGGTTGGCCGGCGCTTCGGTCGCACCGACATCAGCAGCGGCGGTCTGACCGATCGCCAGGACTTCGACGTTCTGATACAGGTAGCGGACGCTGTCTGCCCCGCTGTTGGGGTCGCTCGCCGCGGCCGCCGCCGCCTGACCCGGCTGACCGCCCGTGAGGGCTGCGAGCTGAGGATCGAGCACGACCATGAGGTTCACCTTGTCGCCGGGGACGAGGAGGCCCGCAACGCCGTGGACCTGGTCGACCGAGACGGTCACGGCGACCTGGTCGACCGGGATGCGCTCGGAGAAGGTGACGAAGGCAGTGGCCTGGTCGACGAACATGCCGTCGACGACGACCTGGCCCGGCACGAGGTTCGTCAGCGCGACCTTGCCATTCAGCACAGCGGTGTCGGTGATGGCCGTCGCCGGACGGAACTCCTGCGGGATCTGACCCGCCTGGATGAGCTTGTCGCCGACAGCTTGATCGCCGGGAGTGCCCTTGGCGATCGGCTGCTTGACGACGAAGACTTGGACGCGCTTCGCGTTGGCATAGGCGCGGTCTTCGACGCCGTTGACATAGTTGTAAAGCGCGTACGCGGCAATCGCTCCGATGAGCACTGCCGCGATCAAGATCACTGTGCGCCGTGAGCCCACAAATACCTCACTCGTCTCGCCGAACGGAGCTCAGCTCCGCCGGTCCCGTGGTCGCTCGCAAGAGAAATCTCGCGCTGCCGCTACTTGTTCGGCAGGCGTCTTGCGAGTGTGAGCGCTTCGGGTGCGAATGAGGCTCCGCCAGCCTCGCGGTGTGTGTGGCGCTCGCAGGTCAGCATGACATGGGCGCTCGAGAAGAAAAGGGGATCCCTGCGAAATGAGCCGAATGACCCACCGCCGCGAGTAGGTCTTTTGACCTACTCGCGCGACGGTCTCTTATTCGCTTTCTGCGTCGCTTTCGGCGGCGACCGGCACGTCACCTGCGGGTTGCTCTTCAGGCGCTGCTTCGAGCGCGCCTTCAGGCGAACCTTCGGCCGAACCCTCCGGTGATCCTTCGGTTCCGCCGTACTCGTTGTAGTACTCCGCCCACACGGCCTCGCGCTCGGTGTCGTCCGCGACGACCGCCGTGCCGATGTAGTTGCCCTGCTCGTCGTACGCGTGCTCGCCGAAGTGCTCGCGGTACTCCGCGGCGACCTCGCCGCCCTCTGCGGCTTGCTTGATCGACAGGCTGATGCGCCGGCGTTGCAGGTCGAGGTCGATGATCTTCACCCACAGCTCTTCGCCCGGCGTCACGACCTGCTCGGGCAGATCGACGTGGTGCGCGGACATCTCCGAGATGTGCACCAGCCCTTCGATGCCCTCGCCGACCTGCACGAACGCACCGAACGGCACCAGCTTGGTGACCCGGCCGTACACGAGCTCGCCAACGCGGTGCGTCGACGCGAACTCCTGCCACGGATCTTGCTGCGTCGCCTTGAGCGAGAGGCTGATGCGCTCACGATCCCGGTCGACCTCGAGCACCTGCACGGTGATCTCGTCGCCGACCTGCACGACAGAGCCGGGATGGTCGACGTGTTTCCACGAGAGCTCGCTCACGTGCACGAGCCCGTCCATGCCGCCGAGGTCGACGAACGCTCCGAAGCTCACGACCGACGACACGACGCCCTTGCGGATCTCGCCGGGCTTCAGGTTGTCGAGGAAGTCTTCGCGCTGCTCCTTCTGCGTCTCTTCGAGCCATGCACGACGGGACAACACGACGTTGTTGCGGTTCTTGTCGAGCTCGATGATCTTGGCCTGGAGCGACTTGCCGACATAGGGCTGCAGATCGCGCACGCGCCGCAGCTCGACGAGCGATGCGGGCAAGAAGCCACGCAGGCCGATGTCGAGGATGAGACCGCCCTTCACGACCTCGATCACGGGGCCCTCGACGACGCCGTCGGCCTCCTTGATCTTCTCGATGTTCCCCCACGCCCGCTCGTACTGCGCCCGCTTCTTCGAAAGGACGAGACGACCTTCCTTGTCCTCTTTCTGCAGGACGAGGGCCTCGAGATCTTCACCGAGCGAGACCACCTGAGACGGGTCGACATCGTTGCGGATGGACAGCTCACGCGACGGGATGACGCCCTCGGACTTGTAGCCGATGTCGAGCAGGACCTCGTCCTTGTCGATCTTGACGACGCGGCCGCGCACGATCTGGCCGTCTTCGACCTCCACCATCGTCGAGGCGACCGCCTCGTCGAACGAGACCCCCAGGTCATCGACCACCACCTGCCGTGGGGTGTACACGCCTTCTTCATCGAAGGTGCCCATGGCGGCGACGTCTGGGCTGGCCGGTGCGGGGGCGGGGGCGGAGGGGACGGGGGGCTGCTGGTCGGACACGGATTCGCTTTCGGGTCTTGCCTGAGTGGGCTGGAAGGGTGGACAGGGACGCGCACCGCGGAGTCGCTCAGCGCCCGGAGAGGGTACCACCGGGCTTGGTGGCGATCACCAGGAACTCTGCGAGGTCGAGGCCCGGCGGGGTGCGGGCGTAGCCCCCTGGCTCGACCGACCAGACCGAGTCGACGCGGAGCCCGGCCGCGGTGAGCAGCAGCCTCAGCTCCCGCGGGGTGAAGCAGGTGGTCCACAGCTCCACCGGCGCGACTCGACCCTGCTCGTCGCGGACCTCAGTGTGCTCGTGCTGCACTCCCCTGTCGGCGTCGAACTGCGCCACATCGTCGAGATGGCGGACTTGGAAGTACGAGGAGAACGCCGACAGCGCGACCCGACCGCCGGGACGAACGGCACGGGCCATCTCCCTGATCACGTCCAGGTCTTCGTCGACCTCGCTACCGGGCCCACCGAGCAACCCGAACGCCCCCTGGCAGAGCGAGATGGCGACGTCGAACGCTCCCGAGCCCACCGGGATCTGACGAGCGTCAGCCTGGGCAAATGCGCCACTCCCGGCCGCCGCGAGCGCCACAAACCGCCACGAGAGGTCGATGCCGACGACGTCCACACCGCGATCTGCCAGCGACGCCGCGTGACGTCCCGGACCGCATCCGACGTCGAGCAGCCGCATCCCCGGCTCGAGGCCGAGCTCGTCCACGAGGAACGCGACCTCCTGGCCCGTGCCCTTGGTGAACGAGTAGCGCAGGTAGGCGGCACCCAGATGATCGGCCACGGGTTCGAACCAGTGGCGCGCTCGCGGGCTCAGGGTTGGAAGACCTGTTTGCACTCCCACTTCGGCGGGATGAACGACCACTCCTTGCTACCGCCGCCCCGATTTCCGCACTTGTCGGCGGTCACCGTCGCGATCGAGATCGACAGGAGTGCGTAGACGACGACGGCAGCGAGCACCATGGGGAGCCAGAAGTTGCCGCGACCGTGGGCCATGGGCCCATTGTGCCTGCTCATGAGGTCGTCGCCCAGGAGTCATTCGAACCGGACGCAGCGTCACGACTTCGCGTCGGCCCACGACGGGCCGAACGCGAGGTGCACCTCCAGCGGCACCCGGAGCTCCACGGCCCCCTTCATGACTTCCTGCGTCAAGTCCGCGACATGTGTGTGCTCCGAGGGTTCGACCTCCAAGATCACCTCGTCGTGCACCTGCAAGATCAGCCGGCTGTCGAGGTCTTGCACCTCGAGCTCGTGGTCGAGGCGGACGAGTGCGACCTTGAAGATGTCGGCCGCCAGGCCCTGGATCCCCGCGTTCATCGCCTGGCGCTCCCCCGCCTGACGGATGCGGAAGTTCGGTGAGGACAGCTCGGGGATCGGTCGGCGCCGGCCGAAGAGCGTCTCGGTGTAGCCGCGCTGACGCGCCTCGTCGACCGTTCGCTCCATGTAGGCCTTCACCGACGGGAACGCGACGAAGTACGCGTCGAGGATCTCGGCTGCTTCCTGGGTCGGGATGTTGAGGCGCTGCCCGAGCCCATACGCCTCCATGCCATACGCGAGGCCGTACGAGACCATCTTCGCCTTCGCCCGCTGCTCGGTGCTCACCTTCTCCTTGTCGACGCCGAACACCCGGGACGCGGTCTCCGTGTGGATGTCGGTGCCCGCATCGAACGCAGCGATGAGCCCGGGATCTTCCGCGAGGTGGGCGATGCACCGCAGCTCGATCTGGTTGTAGTCGGCGACGAGGAGCTCGAACCCCTTCGCGGGCACGAACGCCTTGCGGAACTGACGGCCCTCCTCGCTGCGAACCGGGATGTTGTGGAGGTTCGGCTGGTCGGACGAGAGGCGACCGGTGCGCGCGACCGTCTGGTTGAACGCCGCGTGGATGCGCCCATCTGGCGCGACCTCGGCCAGCAGCCCCTCGCCGTACGTGGACCGAAGCTTCTCGACCTCGCGGTACGAGAGCAGCAGATCGATGATCGGGTGCTGGTCCCGAAGGCGCTCGAGCGACGCCGCGTCGGTGGAGTAGCCGGTCTTCGTCTTCTTCTGCGGCGCGAGCCCGAGCTTGTCGAAGAGCACCTCGCGCAGCTGATGAGTCGAGTTCACGTTGAACTCGATGCCGGCCTCGAGCTGGATCGCCTCGTCGAGGCGACGGCACTCGCTGACCAACCGGTCGTTGAGGGCGCGCAGCTCCGCGACGTCGACCCCGACGCCGACTCGCTCCATCCGCGCGAGCACGCGGACGAGGGGGTTCTCGATGGTGTCGTAGAGCGTGCGCATGCCTTGGTGCACAAGCGCCTGCCCGAGCGCGGGTGCGAGCCGAGCCGTCGCCACGGCGTCGAGCGCGGCCACCATCGCGTCGTCGACCCCACTGCCATCCAGATCGAGCTGCAGCTCGTTCGACTCGTGGCTGCCGAGCTCGAGCCCGGTGTAACGCGCGAGCAGCTCGGCGATCGCGTAGCGTGACTCCGCTGGGTCGAGGAGGTACGCGGCGATGCTCGTGTCGAGCTCGAGGCCGGTGATGTCGAGGTCGAGCTCGTAGAACGAGCGCATCAGCGACTTCGCGTGATGCACGCGCACGCCCGGACCGTCGTGGCGCGTCAAGTGACCGAGGGCCACGCGGACGTCCTTGTGGGCCAACACGGCCGCTGGCACCCAGACCGCGGTGTCGTCGGTGACGGCGAACGCGAGGCCGACGAGATCACTGCGCCCGGCGACGCCCGACCACAGAGGACCGATCGACACGGGGAGCGAGTCCTCGGCGAGCGCAGAGAGCGCCGCCGCCGCACCGGCCACGTCGAGCTCGGTGACATCGGCCGTGACCTGTCCTTCAGACGGATGCGAGGGCACGATCGGCGCGTCGAGCACTTCGGCAAGGCGGTCGAACAGAGACCGGAACTCGAGGAACTCGAACAGTCGCTTGACCTCGCCGAGATCGGGGTGGACTCCGAGCTCCGCGATGTCGCCGAGGCCGACCTCGAAGGGAGCGTCACGGCGCAGCACCATCACGTCGGCGTTCTTGCGGACCCGCGTCTCGTGCGCGGCGAGGCTCTCGCGGAGCTTCGGCGTCTGCTTCTCGAGGTTCGCGAACACGCCGTCGAGGCCGCCATACGTCGAGATCAGCTTCGCGGCAGTCTTCTCACCGACACCCGGCACTCCCGCGAGGTTGTCGGACGGGTCGCCCCGCAGCGCGGCGTACTCCGGGTACTGCGCCGGCGTGACGCCGGTGCGGTCGAAGATGCCCGCCTCGTCGTAGAGCACGTAGTCGGACACTCCCCGGCGGTTGTACAGCACCGCGACGTGTGGGTCTTCGACGAGCTGGTACGTGTCCCGATCGCCGGTGACGATGACGATGTCGAGACCGAGGTCACGGCCCCGGGTGGCGAGCGTCGCGATGAGGTCGTCGGCCTCGTAGCCCGCGAGGTCCACGACCTCGATGCCGAGGGCGTTGACGACCTGACGCACCAACCCCATCTGCTGCCGCAGGATGTCAGGAGCCGCCTCGCGCTGGGCCTTGTACTCGGGCACCGCGACGTGGCGGAACGTCGGCTCTGGGCGGTCGAACAGCACGACGACGCCATCGGGCCGCTGGTCGCGGAGCAAGTTGATGAGCATCGACGTGAAGCCGAAGACCGCGTTCGTCACCTGACCCGACGCCGTCGCCATGTCCGTGGGCAGGGCGAAGAACGCCCGGTACGTCAGCGAGTTGCCGTCGAGCAGGAGGAGCTTGGCCACTGGTCGAGCGTACGTCCGGTGGCGGTTCAGGGGACGAGGGTGCCCTCCAGCACTTGACCGGCCACTTCGGCCATCGTCGTGCGGGTGCGCATCGCGGCCTGCTGGATGAAGGAGAACGCGTCGGCCTCCGTCATCTGGTGCCGATCCATCAGGATCCCCTTGGCCCGGTCGATCGACTTCCGGGCCTCGAGCCGCAGGGTGACGTCGCCGACCTGACGCTCGAGGGCAACCGCCTCCCGGTGGCGCGCGAGCGCCATCTCGACCGCCGGCATGAGCTCGGCGCGTCTGGAACGGCTTCACCAGGTACGCCTGCGCTCCCGCGTCGCGTGCCTGCTCGACGAGGTCGCGCTGGCTGAACGCGGTGAGGATGACCACGGCGGTCGTGCGCCGGTCATGAATGCGACGCGCGGCCTCGATGCCGTCCAGGCCGGGCATCTTGATGTCGAGGATCGCGACGTCGGGTGCGAGGAGCTCGACGAGCGCGACCGCCTCGTCGCCCGCGCCGGTCTCGCCCACGATCTCGTATCCCTCTTCCTCCAACGACTCGCGCAGGTCGAGGCGGATGATGCTCTCGTCTTCGGCGACGACGACCCTGACGGTCACGTCTGCTCCGCCACGAGGCGGTCGAGCAGGTTGTCCTGGTCGGCCTCGAGGCGGGTGATCGTCGCGACGACGTCGGCGCGATGCCGGCCCATCGCGTCCGCATGACGTTGTGCCTCACGGTGCTCGTGGTCGGCGAGCGGCGTCTCCGAGACAAGAGCCTTCAGATGCGCGTCATCTGCGGCGTCGGCGAGATGGGCCAGCTGCTCGTCGATGATCGCGAGCTCCTTGCGAAGCTCCTTGAGGCGCCCGCCCAGCTCGGTGAGGCGCCGCTCGATCAGCGAGCGCGACATGGGTCGAGTGTAGGGGTCCACGTCGGATGCGAGACTCACCCGATGGCCGTCGACGCCTGGGGCATCACGGACGGCTACTGGAGCGGCGATCGCGAGCGCTTCGAGACGTCACCTGACACGCGGGCCGTGCTGCTCGCGGCGATGGGCGCGGGCGACCACCCGGACGGCCCCCCGGAGCCGGCGCCGCCGATGTGGATCGTCACGCAGGGGGCGACGGACGCGCTCTGGAACCCCGCGGACCTCCATCTCGAGGACGGCTCGATCGTGGCCGACGTCCGCGCACTGCCCCCTGACCTCCCGCTCGGATACCACGAGCTGGTGCCGCGAGACGGGTGGCCGCCGTCACGCCTCGTCGTCGCGCCGTCGCGTGCGCACCCAGTTTCCCGTCGCATGTGGGGATGGGCGGTGCAGCTCTACGCGGCGCGCTCGTCGCGACAGCTGGGGCATCGGGGATCTCGACGACCTCGCTCGGCTCGCGTCGTGGTCGTCGACGCTGGGCGCTCAGGTGCTCGTGCTCAACCCGCTTCATGCGGTCGCGCCGGTGCACCCGCAGCAGCCGAGCCCGTACTACCCCGCGAGTCGCATCTGGAGGAACCCACTCGCGCTCCACGTCGAGTCGATGCCCGGCGCTGCGTCGCTCGGCGAGGACCTTCGGCCGCTCGCAAGCCGCGGCGCATGCGCTCGACGAACGTCGCCTCATCGACCGCGACGCGGTGTTCCGCTTGAAGCGCGCCGCCTTCGATCGACTCTTCGCGTGGTGGGAGATGCATGCCGACGAGTCGGACCGGGACGCGTTCTCTGCCTATTGCACCGAGCACGGCACCGACCTCCGGATGTTCGGGATCTACTGCGCGCTCGCGGAACGGCACGGCGGCGGATGGCGGGCTTGGCCTCCGAGCTATCACTCCCCCACCTCCGGGCGCGTGGCGCGGTTCGCGCGCGAGCACGACGGGCGGGTGCGGCATCACATGTGGCTGCAGTGGCAGCTCGAACTCCAGCTCGCGACGGCCGCCGGTGCCGGTTGCAGCCTCGTCGGCGATCTGGCGGTCGGGTTCGATCCCGGCGGTGCGGATGCGTGGATGTGGCAAGACCTCCTCGCGTTGGACGCTGCACGTCGGCGCGCCGCCCGATGGCTTCAACGTGGACGGACAGGACTGGGGGCTGCCTCCGTTCATCCCGTGGAAGCTTCGAGCCGCGCACTTCGAACCGTTCCTCAAGACCGTGCGCGCTGCGATGCGCGGCGTCGCCGGGCTTCGGGTGGACCACGTCATGGGCCTGTACCGGCTCTTCTGGATCCCTCCCGATGGGTCACCCAAGACCGGCGCCTACGTCCAGCTGCCGGCGCAACGAGCTGCTCGACCTCCTGACGCTCGAGAGCGTCGCGCGCGGGTGCCTTCGTGGTGGGCGAGGACTTGGGCACCGTCGAGGACGAGGTGCGCGACGACCTCGGGGACCGAGGGATCCTGAGCTACCGGCTCCTGTGGTTCGAGGACGGGGAGCCCGAGCGGTATCCGGTGCAGGCGCTCGCTGCAGTGACGACGCACGACCTGCCCACGCTCGCGGGCGCATGGACCGGCGCCGACCTCCAGGCGCAGAAGCGCATTGGGATGACGGTGAGCAAGTCCGGCGCGTCGTGGTTCAAGTCTCAGCTCGAGAAGGCGACCGGATTCGGCCCGGACACCGAGCTGTCCCGTGTGACCGTTGCGGCACATCGGGCGCTCGCTGACGCGCCGTCCATGGTGGTCGCCGGCACCCTCGACGACGCGCTCGGCGTCGAGGAGCGCCCGAACATGCCGGGCACCGTCCACGAGTGGCCGAACTGGTCGCTCGCGCTCCCGAAGACGCTCGAGGAGATCGAGACGGATCCCGTCGTGCGCGCCGTCGCGGCCGCGCTCGATGCGGGTCGCCAGCCGCGCTGCGGGAGACGCGTAGGGTCGCGCCGTGCTGATCGAGGGACTTCCGCTGTGGCTCGCGCAGACGAACGCATGGATCGTCTCGGCGCAAGGCCCAGGGGGCGAGTGCGTGCTGATCGACGCCCCGCCCGATCCTGCTGCCATCGTCGCCCGCCTCGCGCACCACGGCCTCCGGCTCGTGGCGCTCTTCAACACGCACGGCCACATCGATCACATCGGAGGCGTCGGCACGCTCGTGCACGAATCCGACCATGACATCGAGGTACGGATCCACGACGCGGACAAGCACATGCTCCTCGACCCCCTCGGCACGAGCGGCATGTTCGGCTCCTACCTCGAGGACATCGATCTGCGCCCACCCGAGGTCATCTACGGCCTCGACGACGGCCAGCGCATCAGCGGTGCGGGCATGACGTTCACCACGATCCACACGCCCGGCCACACGCAAGGGTCGGTCTGCTTCCGACTCGACATCGACGGAGAAGCGCCGATCCTGTTCTCGGGCGACCACCTGTTCCAGGGCTCGATCGGTCGCACCGATCTGCCCGGCGGCAGCTACGAGCAGCTGATGGCGTCGATGGCCGAGAAGATCCTCCCGCTCCCCGACGACACCCACGTGCTGCCGGGCCACGGCGCCACCACGACAGTGGGTTGGGAACGCAAGACGAACCCGTTCTTGCTCGAACTGCAGCAGTAGCGGGCGCAGTACCGGGTGCCCGAGGCGGGACTTGAACCCGCACGCCCTTGCGGGCAAAGGCTTTTGAGGCCTCCGTGTCTGCCATTCCACCACTCGGGCGCGAGCGTCGAGCAGCGTATCCGTCGCTACCGCCGGGTAACCCGTGAGTCTGAGAAACTTCCCCCACCGTCGAAAGGTCACAGTTCACTGATGCTCGCGTTCACGTTCCCCGGCCAAGGGTCACAGCGACAAGGCATGGGACGACCGTGGGCCGACGAGGACTCTTGGGAGCTGGTCGTCGAAGCGAGCGAGGTGGCCGAGCGAGATCTCGAGCACCTGCTCCTCGAGGCCGACGCCGACGAGCTCAAGGACACGCGCAACGCACAGCTCGCCACGTTCGTCTCGAGCCTCGTCGTCCTCGACGCCATCGAGCGCACCGGGCTCGACGCGATGTTCTGCGCGGGGCACAGCCTCGGTGAGTACACCGCACTGGTCGCCACGGGCGCGCTGTCGTTCGACGAGGGCGTGCGGCTCGTCGCCGAGCGCGCCGAAGCGATGCACGCCGCGGGAGTCGACCAGCCCGGCACCATGGCCGCGGTACTCGGCCTCGACGACGACGAGGTCGAGATCGCCTGTCGCCGCGCGGACAGCGACGTGTGGGTCGCCAACTTCAATGCCCCCGGACAGGTGGTGATCGCGGGGTCGGCGGAGGGTGTTGCTTCCGCTGCAGCGAACGCGAAGGAGCTCGGGGCGAAGAAGGTCCTGCCGCTTCCTGTGAGCGGTGCCTTCCACACGCCGTTCATGGCGCCGGCGCGAGACCGGCTTCGCAAGGCCATCGCCGACGCGAACCCGCGTGACACCGAGGTCCCTGTCGTGTCGAACGTCGACGCGCTGGCCCACGACACCGGAGCGGACTGGGCGAGCCTGCTCTCGGCGCAGCTGTGCAGCCCCGTGCGGTGGCGTCAATGCCTGCTCACGCTCGCCGATGCCGGGGTCACGACACTGGTCGAGCTCGGCCCCGGTGGCGTGCTGACGGGCATGGCGAAGCGCACCGTGCCGAACCTGCGCGCGATCTCGGTGAGCACGCCAGACGAGGTCGACAGCCTGCTCGAGTCGATCGCGGCAACGAGCACCACGCCCCATCTGACGGGACACGAAGGGGAGCACCTGTTCGCGACCGAGCGGCTCGTCGTGAGCCCCGCGGCCGGGGTCTTCACGCCCGATCCCGCGCTCGCCGCGGGAGACATGATCCAGGCAGGCGCGGTCGTCGGGCGCGTGGGCGACCAAGAGGTGCGCTCGCCGTTCACGGGAGCGGTCATGGGTCTCATCGCGGTCGACGGCGAACGGGTCACGATGAGCCAGCCGATCGCATGGCTGCGCACGGCATGAAGACCGCATCCGCGCTCGCTCGCCTGCGCGGCGGTCGCATCACCGGATGGGGCACGGCCCTGCCAGACAAGACGGTGACGAATGACGACCTCTCGGCGACCATGGACACGAGCGACGCGTGGATCACCGAGCGCACGGGCATCAAGGAGCGCCGAGTCGGGGGCACCACGTGCGGGCTCGCGGTCGAGGCGGGACGCGCCGCGATCGAGAGCGCCGGTCTCTCGACCAGCGACATCGACCTGGTCATCCTCGCTACGACGACACCCGACCAGACGGTGCCCGCGACGGCATCGGCGGTGCAGCACGAGCTCGGCGTGCAGTGCGGAGCGTTCGACCTGAACGCGGCGTGCTCCGGCTTCGTCTACGCGCTCATCACCGCACACGGGTTCATCGGCGCGGGTTCGAACAAGATCCTCGTGATCGGCGCCGAGACGCTGTCGCGCATCGTCGACTGGGAAGACCGAGGCACGGCGATCCTGTTCGCCGACGGTGCCGGCGCCGTGGTGCTCGAAGCCGTCGAGGGTCCGGGCCAGCTTCTCGGCTGGGATCTCCAATCGGACGGCGCGGCTCAGTCGCTGCTCTATGCCGATGTCGGCGGCTTCATGAAGATGGACGGACGAGAGGTCTTTCGGCGAGCAGTGCGGGTGATGGTCGACTCGGCGAAGAAGTCGCTCGAGCAGGCCGGCGTCAAAGTCGATGACGTCGCGCTGGTCGTGCCTCACCAGGCGAACCTGCGCATCATCGAGGCCGCCGCGACGCGTGCTCGGGCGTGCCGATGGACAGGGTCGCAACGGTGCTCCAACGCACGGGCAACACGTCGTCGGCATCGATCCCCCTCGCGCTCGTCGACGCGATCGATCACGATCGCGTGCACGACGGCGACCTCGTCCTGCTCGTCGGGTTCGGCGCGGGCATGACCTCCGCGAGCGCAGTGATCCGCTGGGGTGCCGAGTGACCGACGACCCGCGCGTGGCCCGCACCGTTCTCGTCACCGGCGGATCGCGGGGCATCGGCCTCGCGTGCGCTCGGGCGTTCGAGGCCCGGGGCGACCGCGTCGCCGTCACCTACGCGACGAAGCCTCCGCCCGACGACCTGTTCGCGCTGAAGTGCGATGTCACCAACCTGAACGACATCGATGCAGCGTTTGCCGCCGTAGAGGAACGCCACGGCTCGGTCGAGGTGCTCGTGGCGAACGCGGGCATCAACCACGACGGACTGCTCTTGCGCATGAGCGAGGAGCACTTCACGAGCGTGCTCGACACGAACCTCACGGGCGCTTACCGGCTCGCGAAGCGGGCCGCGCCCGGCATGGTCCGCGCACGGCGCGGCCGCATGATCTTCATGTCCTCCGTCGTCGCCCTGCTCGGGTCGGCCGGTCAGGCGAATTACGCCGCCTCGAAAGCCGGCCTCGTCGGCCTGGCACGGTCCTTGGCACGCGAGCTCGCGTCCCGGTCGATCACGGTGAACGTGGTCGCACCAGGGCCGGTCTCCACCGACATGACGGCCGCCCTCCCGGAGAACCGGCAGACCGAGCTGAGCGCCGCGGTGCCGCTCGGGCGGTTCGGCACTCCCGAGGAGATCGCTGCCGTCGTGGCGTTCCTCGCCTCAGAGGATGCCGGGTACATCACCGGCGCCGTGATCCCGGTCGATGGCGGCCTCGGGATGGGGCATTAGCGTTGGCAGATCCGAGAGAAAGAGTGTGATCAGTGGCTGAGAACGATGAGAAGTTCGATCGATTCAAGAAGTGCGTCGTCGACGTGCTGTCCGTCG
>CAVSDE010000015.1:0-236515 GCA_963726695.1 uncultured Acidimicrobiales bacterium | reverse complement strand
ACGTACAGCCGCCGTCGCCCGCCAGACGTCGGCGATGTCGGCGTTGATCGTGTTCTTCGTCGTGCCGAGGACGAGGCCACCGATGAGGAAGACCGGTGTCATGAGAGCATCCCCATGCGCAGCCCCAGCGTGGTCACCGATGTAGCCGATGATCGGCAGGATGATGAGGCCGGGGATGACCCACAGCGACGCGACCGAGAAGCCCATCGACCGGGCGCGAGGTGGAATCGCGAGGCTGAGCGCGGCGAAGATCCCGGGAGCGAGGATCGCGCCGATCCCCGTGATCACGAAGTTCGACGACGATCGTGACCCACAGGTACGGCGCGAGCGCGAACACGATGAGCGCGACGCAGATGACGAACGCGACCTTCGACAGGAACCCGAGGATCGCCTCCGCTCCGCCCTTCGCCATCACGCGTGGTGCGCGATGCGAGCACCGACGATCAGGCCGATGAGCTGGGCCGGCTCGACGCAGGCGGCGATGATGCCCCTGGCTCGCTCGTCCAGGTTGAAGATCTGCTCGTAAAGGAGAGCGGACAGCACCGAGAAGCCGACGAGCGACACCGCGAGGAACGGCAGCGCGTACCAGATGCGGCGGAGGCTGTTGATCTTCCAGACGATGCGCCACGACTCCGCGAAGCTCGGCCTCGCCTCTTCAGTCTGCGCCGCCTCTTCGGACGCTCCGGCGGCTCGTCGCTCGAAGACCCCGCGCTTCGGCTCGCGCAGTCGCCACGCGAGCACCACGAAGATCAGCGTCGGGAACGTGAAGATGATGAAGGGCCAGCGCCACCCCCACCGGTAGGCGATGATCCCTGCCGAGAGAGGGCCGATGATCGCGCCCACCGCGTTCGCGGCCCGGTGGAACGAGTACACGCGCGGCCGGCTCGGGATGTCGTAGTAGTCGGCGATCAGCGAGTTGTGGGTCGGATCGACGACGGCCTTGCCGATGCCCGAGCCGGCCCGCGCGATGCCGAGCACGATGACCGACCAGGCGAGTCCGGTGAGCAGGCTGAAGAACGCCCATGCCAGCGCGCCGACCCAGGTGATCACCACGCGGTTGTGCCGGTCCGAGAGGCGACGCGATCGGTATCTGCAGCGCGAGCGCCACCACGCTCACCGCGCCGACGAGCGCGAGGAGACCGGTCAGGTTGAGCCCGAACGCATCGCGGATGTTCGGCACCAGCACGCCGAACGCGGTGCGGTCGAGCTCGTCGACCGCGTTGAGACCGAAGAGGATGAGGATCGGGTAGATCGCCGCGCCACCCGTGATCCCGTAGCAGCCACGCCCGGATGGTCGGCGGCTTCTTCAGCTTCATCAGTCCACCGCCACGGTCGGGATCGGCTCGGGCTCAGGCTCGGGCTCAGGCTCGGGCACAGGTGTCTCGGACGAGCTCCGCGGGGCCTCAGGCTCGGTCGTGGCAAGGCCGGGCGCCGCGATGTCGTGGTGGCGCGCGACTCGAGCAAGCCAGCGATCGCGCAGGCGATAGAAGAGACCACCAATCCCGCTCGGGAGCAGGAGCAGCACGATGAGCACGCCGAGGCCGCTCGCGAGGATCTGCCACCTCACCGGCAGCAAGTTGCCGAGACCGATCCAGTACGCGGCGCCGATGATCGCCCCGAGCGGCGTGGTGACGCCACCGATGATCACGTAGGTCAGGATCAGCAGGTTTTGGAACGGCGCCAGCGGGTCGGGATCGAGGCCCTGCAGCTGATGGACCCACAGGCACCCGGCCAGGCCGGCCAGCGCGCCCGAGAGCGCGAACGCGAGCAAGACGCACGCGGGTGGCGTGCAACCCGTACGCCTCGGCCGCGCGCTCGTTGTCGCGAAGGGCCATGAACGCCCTGCCGGTGCGGCTGTCGTGGATGCCCTTCACGATGAAAAGCGACGCGGCCAGCACCGCGTAGACGACGTAGTAGAAGGACGCCGTCGACGTGATGTCGATGCGCCCGAAGAGCGGCGGTCGGGCGATGCGCCCGTCGGGCACCCAGCCGAAGTAACGCTTGTTCAGGAGGTACGACGTCGTGGCCAACGAGAAGGCGAGCGTCGCGACCGCGAGGTAGAAGCCGCGCCGCCTGAGCGCGGGCAGCCCGACGAGCGCGGCGACCACGCCACCCACGACAAAGCTGATGACGAAGGCCAGGCTGAGGTCGAGGTGCCAGTCGAGGGTCGCCTTGGCACCGACGGTCGCTCCGATCGCGAAGAACGCGATCTGTCCGAGCGAGACCTGTCCGGCCCAGCCCGTGAGCACGACGACCGACAGGCCGAGGACCGCGTAGATCCCGACCATCGAGAGCTTGTACGTACGGTCGACGGAGAGGATCTGCGGGAGGATGAGCACGGCGGCACCGATCACCGCGAACGTGGCCCACTTGACGACCTGCACGATGGGGATGCGCGCCACTTCGTCCGGGATCGGGCGCACGTCGTCCGCGCTCCGCCACGTCGACGACTCGGCCTCGTCGACCCGTGTCGACCCTCGCCGCGACAGCGCGACGCGAACGATGATGACGACGGCGAGGATCGGATCGATCAGCAGCGGGCTCGACGCGGCGAATCCGATCGACACCTCGAGGATGCCGAGCGCAACGGCGTTCGCGCCGATCGCAAGCAGGTTGGTCATGCGCCCGAGCACGAGAGCGGCAAGCGCTCGGAGCAACACGCCAACGGTGAGCGCACCGAACACCGGCAAGCCGAGGATGCCGGCCCGCAGGAAGATCGCCGTGAAGGCGAGCAGCGAAGCAACGGACCAGACCAGGGTTTGCAGCCGCTTGACGGGCACACCGAGCAATGCCGCCCGGTCCGCGCTGTCGGCACTGGCCCGGATCGCGACTCCGACGCTGCTCAAGCGCAGAAACATCGCGAGGCCGATGAGCGCGAGGGGCGCCACGATCATCGCGATGAGGTCGTTCGCGTCGAACACGACGGTGCCGATCGAGAACTCGAGCTGGAAAGGCGCCTGGAGCCGTTGGCCGAGCAGCGGGAAGTCGACGCCCCACAGCCTCGGCAGCAGGATCGCGATCGCGGTGAGCAGCTGCGACAGGCCGAGCGACGCGACTGTGATCAGCAGCCGCGGCGCCTTGAAGAAGCGGCGGATCACCGCGAGCTCGACGATCGCCCCCACCGCCAACGCGGCGAGGATCCCGACCGGCACAGCGACCAGGTAGGGCCACCCCCACGCGGTCATCAGCATCACGATCAGCACGACCGGGATGGTCCCCATGTCGGCCTGCGCGAAGTTGATGAAGCGATTCGATCGGTAGGTGAGCGCCATGCCCAGCGCGATGAGGGCGGTGAGCAGGCCGATCAGGACACCGCGGATGAAGATCCCGAGCGGCACTCCGAAGAAGATCTGCTGGATCAGGAGGATGCCTGCGGCGAGCAGGTAAGGAGTGGCTCGGTCGAGGTCGAACCGGGGCCGCCGCAGACGCGCGCGGACCGGAAGTGCCGCTGTCGCGGTCATCGACCCCCCACGACGCCGGCTCGCGCCGGACGCGTCGACCTCATCACTCTCGCTCGACCCCCCGATCGATGGCTCCGGTGAATATAGAGGCGCCTTGGCGACGTTGGCGGATCGCACGCGCAGACCGCAACTATTCAGTCAGAGACGGAAACATCGACACCTGCGGCCTTCCCGAGAGCGACGACGTCGTCGATGATGTCGTCGAGCATCTCCCACAGGTCGGGCACGAGCTCGCGGCAGCTCACGAGACCGAAGTCGAGCGCGTTCATGTAGCTCTGCACCGTGATGTTCAGACCCTGGCCATCGACGATGGTCGACACCGGGTAGTAGTGCAGCAGCCGCGCTCCGGCGGTGTACAAGGGCTCTCGCGGGCCGGGCACGTTCGAGATGACGAGGTTCACCGGCGTGCCGAACCTGCCGCTCAGTCGGGTGGCCGTGCGCATCGCCTGCGCGAAGACCGCCGGCGGAGGGAACGACGCGAAGTCGGTGAGGGCATCGGCCGGCACCGCGTCGAAGAGCCGCTTCGCGTCCGCCATCGAGTCGTGGACTCTGCTCACCCGCTTCACGGTGTCGGGTTCGTCCGTGGGCAGCGACGCAAAGATCGCCGAGACCCTGTTCGTCCACTTCTCGGTCTCGTCTCCGGTTCGGATCGAGACGGGCACCATCGCGATGAGCGGCCCGTCGGGCAGTGCCCCGTGGCGATCGAGCCAGGTGCGCAACCCGCCCGCGCACACTGCCATCACGACGTCGTTCACGGTGGCGCCGAGGGAGGTCTTGATCGCCTTGATCGCATCGAGCGGCACCGACCTGAACGCGAATCGGCGATGCGAAGTGATGGTCGCGTTGAAGGGAGTCTTCGGCGCGACGAGCGGCGGTGCCGGGCCAAGCTGCTCTCCCTCTTCGACCCTCGGCCGGCCCGCGTTCAGCAACGCGCCGAGCGGGCCCCGGAGGTTCGCGCGGGCCTGGTTCGCGGCCTCGACGAGCGCGGGGTTGCGGGTCGCCTGCCCGAGCTCGCGCACGGTGCGCGTCGTGAGCAGGAGCGCACGCCCGGGCTTGCGCATCAGGGACACCGACGCGCGAGCGATCATCTCGCCATCGCTCGGCATTCGGTCTCCGTGCCACGCCTCTGTGGGCGGGTCGATCCAGTCGCCGTCGGGGTCGCTGTCGAGCATCATCGTCAGCAGCTCGGCGCCCGACGCGCCGTCGATGGTGGCGTGATGCACCTTCGTGAGGATCGCGAAGTGGCCCTCCGGAAGCCCTTCGATGACGTACGACTCCCATAGGGGGCGGCTGCGATCGAGGGGACGCCCGATGATCCGCGAGGTCAGCTCCCCGAGCTGTTGGTCAGATCCTGGCGGCGGCAGCGCGTTGTGCCGTACGTGGAAGTCGAGATCGAACGTCGGGATCCTCGATCCAGAACGGATGATCGAGACCGAAGGGCACGACCCGCAGACGCCGCCGCAGCGGCTCGAGAAGATGGAGGCGGCGCTCGATCTGCGAGCGCCAGGCGAAGTACGGGTCATAGGTCGGATCGTCCGGCCTCTCGTAGATCGAGACGCTCGAGACGTGGCCGAACTGCGAGCCGGTCTCCATGTAGAGGAACGACGCATCGAGCCCCGACAGCTGCTTCATCGGCTCCTCCCCTGGCTGGTTCTGTTGGTGTTCCACTGTCTAGTACCGGGCGGGTGGTTGCGACCGTGGGAGTCACAGGGTTTGATCGAAGCATGACGATGACCGAAAGCCCCGCTGCGCACCTGCTCGGGTGGGACTGCATCGAGTTCTGGGTCGGCAACGCCCGCACCACGGCCGGCTTCCTCATGTCGGCGTTCGGCTTCCACTGCACGGCGCTACGCCGGGCCCGAGACCGGCGTGCGCGAGCAGGCGAGCTACGTGCTCGAGCAGGGCGACATCCGGCTGGTCGTGACCGGCGCGCTCGGTGCCGAGTCCCCGATCGCCGAGCACGTCAGGCGCCACGGCGACGGAGTCCACGACCTCGCGTGGCTCGTCGACGACGCGGACGCCGCGTTCGCTGCGGCGGTGGTGCGTGGCGCGCGGCCCGATCCGAGAGCCCTGGACCGAGCAGGACGAGCACGGCGAGCTGCGACTCGGACAGGTCGCCGCATACGGCGACACCGTGCACACGTTCGTCGACGCAGTCGCTATCGCAGCGAGCTGCTCGAGCCCGGCTATCACGACGACAACCTTCCGAACCCGACCGTCGGTCCTGTCGTCGGCCTCACCCGCATCGACCACGTGGTCGGCAACGTCGAGCAAGGCCGGCTCGACGACTGGGTGCGCTTCTACGCAGAGGTGATCGGGCTTCGAGCCAGCTGCACCACTTCGACGACGACCAGATCTCGACCGAGTACTCGGCGCTGATGTCGACGGTCGTGTGGGACGGCTCCAAGATCGTCATGCCGATCAACGAGCCGGCTGACGGTCTGAAGAAGAGCCAGATCCAGGAGTACATCGAGCACTACGACGGCCCCGGCGTGCAGCACATCGCGATGCGCACCAACGACATCGTCGCGACGGTGCAAGCGCTGCGAGACCGAGGGGTGCGCTTCATGCGGGTGCCGTCCACGTACTACGTCGAGGCGCGCGAGCGGCTTGCCGGCGTCGACCTTCCGTGGGACGAGATCGAGCGCCTCAACATCCTCGTCGACCGCGACCACGACGGACACCTCCTGCAGATCTTCACCGAGACGATCACCGATCGGCCGACGGTGTTCTTCGAGATCATCGAGCGCGAGGGTGCGAAGGGCTTCGGCGAGGGCAACTTCAAGGCGCTGTTCGAGGCGATCGAGCGCGACCAAGCCCGGCGCGGGAACCTGTAGCCGATGCCTCCGTATCGCTGCGTCGGCGACATCCCGCGGAAGCGTCACACGTTGCACCGCGTCGACGGCAACGTCGCCGCGGAAGAGCTCATGGGTGAGGAGGGGTTCTCGGCCGCGTCCTCGTTGCTGTACCACCGTCACTCCCCGTCGGCACTGCACGCGATCGAGAGCGTCGAGGCACCCGAGCCGGTGTTCACCCCAAACGCTCCGTTGCAACCCCATCACCTCCGCACCAGCGAGCTCGGCGCAGGCGCGTCGAACGATCCCGTGCTCGGTCGCCGCTACTTGCTCGGCAACGACCAGGTCGCGATGGCGTTCGTCGCCGCGTCCGAGTCGTCTCCGCTGTACCGCAACGCGACGGGCGACGAGCTCGTGTACGTGCACAGCGGCGAGGGCGCACTCGAGTCGGTGTTCGGCCGGATGGAGGTTCGCCAAGGCGACTACATCGTCATCCCGAGTGGCACGACGCATCAGTGGCTGCTCGACGCGCCGGTCGAGATCGTGATCTTCGAGGCGCGGGGGCACGTCGACATCCCCCGCAAGTACCTCACCGAGCGGGGCCAGCTGCTCGAGGGCGCGCCGTTCAGCGAGCGCGACCTGCGCGGCCCGAACGGTGACCCGTTGGTCGTCGAGGGCGAAGACGTGCCCGTGCTCGTGCGCACCCGCAGCGGGCTCAGCCGGCACGTGCACGCAAACCATCCGTTCGACGTCCTCGGATGGGACGGTTGCAACTACCCGTTCGCGCTGTCGATCCACGACTTCGAGCCGATCGTCGGTCGGGTGCACCAGCCGCCGCCCGTGCATCAGACCTTCATGGGCCCTGGCATCGTGATCTGCAGCTTCGTGCCTCGGCTCTACGACTTCGACCCTGACGCGGTGAAGGTGCCGTACCACCACTCGAACGTCGACTCCGACGAGGTGCTCTTCTACTCCGGGGGCGACTTCATGAGTCGCGCCGGATCGGGCATCGGCCGAGGGTCGATCAGCTTGCATCCCGCGGGGTTCGTGCACGGACCGCAGCCAGGGTCGCGTGAGCGCAGCGAAGACAAAGACCGCACCGAAGAGCTGGCCGTGATGATGGACACGTTCAAGCCGCTCGGCCTCACCGATGCAGCCCGGTCGGTCAGTGACCCCACGTATCCCTGGTCCTGGGCGCGCGGTGCCTGATACGTGGGCGTCGGTCCCCGACGGGTCCGACTTTCCACTGGAGAACCTGCCCTTCGGCGTCGCGCGGATCGGCGGCGGCGCGCCCCGGGTCGTGGTGCGCATCGGCGACCACGTCGTCGACCTCGTGGGTGCTGGCGTCGGTGTCGCGCTGACCGGGCAGCCGACGCTCAACGCGCTCATGGCCTCGGGTCAGGGTGGCGACGTGCGCGCAGAGGTCGCCGAGCTCCTCGTCGGCCGCGCCCGCGAGGAGGTGCTCCATCCGATCGAGGGTTGCGAGATGCTGCTGCCGTTCGAGGTCGCCGACTACGTCGACTCCTATTCGTCGATCCACCACGCCACGAACCTCGGGAAGATCCTGCGCCCCGACAGCGAGCCGCTCATGCCGAACTGGCGGCACATCCCTGTCGCCTATCACGGCCGTGCCGGATCGGTCGTCGTGTCGGGCTCGCCCGTGCAGCGGCCCGCCGGCATGTTGGCCGGCGATCCCCCATCGTCGGGGCCCAGCCGCTCGCTCGACATCGAGCTCGAGGTGGGCGCGGTGATCGGGCGAGGCGGTGCGCGCATCGCTCCCGACGAAGCCGACGGCCACGTGTTCGGGTTCGTGCTGTTGAACGACTGGTCGGCCCGCGACATCCAGGCCTACGAGTACCAACCCCTCGGCCCAAACCTCGGGAAGAGCTTCGCGACGACGATCTCTCCGTGGGTCGTGACACTCGAGGCGCTGCGCCCCTACCTGGTCACGCCTCCCGAGCAGGACCCTCCGCCTGACCGCTATCTCGCCACGCGCCGGCCGTGGGGGCTCGACCTCACGCTCGAGGTGTGGCTCAACGGCACGCGCGTCTGCCGCACCAGCTTCGCTGACATGTACTGGACGTTCGCGCAGCAGCTCGCGCACATGACGGTCAACGGCGCGTCGGCGCGCACCGGCGACCTCATCGGATCGGGCACCGTGTCAGGCCCGGACGAAGGCGAGCGCGGCAGCCTCATCGAGATCACCTGGCGCGGACGCGATCCCCTCGCACTGCCGGACGGATCGACCCGCACGTTCCTCGAAGACGGTGACACCGTCACGCTGCGGGGCTGGGCCGGCGGCGACGGACTCCCCCGCATCGGCTTCGGCGAAGCAACCGGCACCATCACCCCCCACCCCGCCACCCCCCGGTTCTCGCGCGGATAACCGGCCATCCGTGGCCGCCTTTCCGCGCGAGAACATCAGGAGGCCACCGCGGAACGCCTCCGTCGCCAAGACTCGATCTCCGCGGCGACGACGTGCGGCTGTCGCATCACGCGCCGCCCTGTGTACCGGCGGACCATGTAGCCGAGGTCGGTGAGGAGGTTGTCCCGTACCGGATCGGACTCGAACGCCTCGGGAGTGGTGTGCGTGGAGTAGCCGTCCACCTCGATCAGCAACATCGCCTCGGGATACGCGAAGTCGATCTCGAACACCTGGCCGAGGCCGACCGGGATGACGAAGTGGTACACGGGTGGAGGCGCGCCGATGGCTTGCAACGCTTCGGCGAGCACGACCTCTGAGGCACCGTCGCTGGCCTCGAAGCGCAGCGCCCGGGAGTCGAGGACTTCGCGGAGCACCCCAGCACCGGCGCGGCCGCGCCGAGCCACGCGTTCGAGGCTCGCCCTCACCTCTGCGACCGTCACGTGCTTCTCACGGAGCCATTGCTCGAGGGCTCGACGGACGAGCCAGGGCCGAGCGACCGCTCCCAGGTCAACCAGTGTGCGGGCATGGGTTGTCACCGGGATCGGTCCGACTCGCATCATGTCCGCGGGGGTGAGATCGGCGACCCGGTGCAAACGGCAGCCGGGAAGGACGATGTCTCGGTGCTGGGGGATGCTCAGCTCGACGAGCCCCGAACGGAACCGTTCGACGCCCAAGAAGTCCGCGGCGCCGTAGTGCGAGATCGCCGCGCTCGGTCCCGCAGAGAGCGCCGCGGCGAGCAGCTGCTGCTCGTAGGAGGTCGGATACGCCCGCGAGCGATACACCCGCGGATGTACCCGCTCCCATTCACCGTCGACGCATCGTCGCCGCCGAGTCCGTTCGCTCATCCCACAGTCGATGGTCTGATCGAGGGTGATCAGTCCGAGCTGCCGCGCGAAGTAGAGGTCCGTGCCGTCAGCCATCGGCGGATCGTGTCACGAGGGTGGGACATTCCGAACCGGTCCGAACTTCCGGCCACCGTTGGCCGGTTATTCGGACGAGAACGCTAGGGGGGGGGTCAGTCGATCTCGGCGACGAGCTCGATCTCGACGGCGATGTCGAACGGGAGCTCCGCGAGTCCGACCGCCGAGCGAGCGGCGCGGCCGTCTTCGCCGAAGACCTGGATGAAGAGGTCGGACGCGCCGTCGATGACGGCGGGAGTGTTGTTGAAGCCGGGAGCCGTGTTGACCATCCCGAGGACCTTCACGATGCGGCGCACGTGGTCGAGGCCGACCGCATCGTCCATGGTCGCGAGGATCGAGAGCGCCGTGACGCGTGCGGCCTCGCGGCCCTCGTCGACGGTCAGATCGTGCCCGACCTTGCCTCGGATGAACTTGCCGTCGCCCAGGCTCGGACCATGGCCGCTGACGAACAGCACGTTGCCGATCTTGCTCGCACCGATGTAGCTGCCGGCAGGTGGAAAGACCGTCGGCAGGGTGATGCCGAGCTCTTCGAGGCGCTGTGCGATGTCGGCCATCACGCCACCGTAGTCACCACCCTGCCCACGTGAACCGGGGAGCGCGCCGCTCGAGGAACGCCGCAACGCCTTCAGCAGGGTCGTCGCTCGCCCCGACCTCCGCCGCCCATCGGGTCGCGGTCTTGCGGGACACCTCGCCCTTGCGCACGCACTCGTCGACCATCTCCTTGCTCGCCATCTGAGTGAGCAGCGATCGCTCGGTGGCGAGCAGAGTCGTGAAGGCGTTGATCCGGTCGAGTGCCTCAGCAGGCTCGTGCACCTCGTCGACGAGGCCGATGCGGAGCGCGCGCTCCGGATCGACGAGCTCAGCGGAGAACAACAGGTGCTTCGTCGCCGACGGGCCGAGCAGCTGCACGGCACGCTCGACGCCGAACGCGGGATAGACGATGCCCAGCCTCGCCGGCGTGATGCCGAAACGCGCAGTGACGTCCGCGATCCTGACGTCGCATGCCATCGCGATCTGCGCTCCTCCTCCGACGCACGACCCTTGGATGAATGCGACCGTCGGCTTGGGAAACGACCCGAGGGCGCGTTCCGCGGCGGCGTTCGCTTGTCCGTAGGACGCGTCGCTCGCACCGAGCTCCCCGATGTCGGCACCACCACAGAAGTGATTGCCCGCACCGCGTACGACGAGCACGCGCACGTCCTCGTCGTAGGCGAGACGGTCGCATCGCGCCGAGATGCCCTCCCACATGGCCTTTGTCACCGCGTTGCGCTTCTCGGGGCGGTTGAGCCACAGCGTCGCGACCGGGCCGTCGAGCGTGACGACGAGAGGGTCGAACGATCCGGGATCACTTCTCAGCATTGTCAGCCTTCCTGATACCGTCCGCCGCCGTGAGGTTCGGGGTGGTCGTCGCGAACCAGCGTGCCACTGTCGATCGCGTCGGCGACGATCTCGAGCACGTCGAGGCTCTCGGCTACGACAGCGCCTGGATGCCGGGCATCCCGAACGGCCCGGACGTCCTCACGCTCTTCGCCGCGACAGCGAGTCGCACCAGCCGCCTCGAGATCGGTCCTGCGATCGTGTCGGCGCACGGTCGACACCCGGTCGCGCTCGCCAGCCAGGCCCTCACCTCGAACGACGCACTCAACGGACGCTTGACGCTGGGGATAGGCGTCTCCCATCAGCGGATCGTGGAGGAGTTCCTCGGCCTCGACTACTCCCATCCCGCTCGCTACATGGCCGAGTACCTGCAGGTGCTCCTTCCCCTGCTCCGGGGTGAGAAGGCCGACTACGCCGGCCAGCTCTTGCGCACGAGCTTCCGACTCGACGTCGCTTCGCCGGCGGCGGTGCCGTCGGTGTTCATCGCAGCAGTCGGACCGAAGATGCTCGACGTCGCAGGCACCTACACCGACGGTGCGGCGACGTGGATGGTCGGCCTCCGCACCCTCGCCGAGCAGACCGTGCCCCTCGTCCGCGCCGCGGCGGCACGCGCGGGCCGGCCCGACCCTCGCATCCTCGCCAGCCTCCCGATCGCTCTCACGAACGACAACGAGACCGCTGCGGCGTGGGCGGCGGAGGAGTTCGGCATGTACGGCCGACTCCCCGCGTACAAGGCTGTGCTCGAACGCGAGGGCCTCGACTCTGCCGCCGGCATCGCGATCCACGGTGACGAAGCGACCCTGACCAAGGCCGTCGCTCGCATCGGCGACATCGGCGTGACCGACCTGCAGATCACGCCCTTCGGGGACGACGAAGCTCGCCGCCGCACGATCGACTTCCTGGTCACGCTTCGCTAGGTCTCCCGCTCGCTAGCTCTCCCAGTAGGGGGCGCGGAGCTGCCGCTTCAGGATCTTGCCCGGGCCCGACTTCGGCAACGGCTCCGCCTGGATCGAGATGGCTTTGGGCACCTTGAAACCCGCGATGGCCGAGCGGCAGTGCTCACGCAGCTCGTCCTCCAGCGAATCGGTCATGAAGGACACGTCGCGCACGACGACCACCGCGTGCACCGCCTCGACCCACCGCTCGTCGGGCACGCCGAAGACCGCGACCTCGAGCACCGCGGGATGCGATCCGAGGGCATCCTCGACCTCGAGCGAGTACACGTTCTCGCCACCGGTGACGATCATGTCCTTCGCCCGATCGAGCAGGTAGAGGTAGCACTCGTCGTCGAGGTAGCCGACGTCACCCGTGCGGTACCAGCCGTCGACGAACGCCGCCTCGGTCGCCTCCTGGTCCTCGAAGTAGCCGACCATCACGTTCGGCCCGCGGGCCATGACCTCGCCGGCGACGCCGGGCGGGCACGGATTGCCGTGAGCGTCGACGATGCGCATCTCCACGCCCACGACCTGCTGGCCGACCGACCCGAGCCGTCCCCCCTCGAGGTGTCGTTCCTCGTGGGGCATGGCCGTGACGATCGACGAGGTCTCGGTCGCGCCGTAGTACTGCGCGAGCTCCGCGGTCGGGAACGCCTCGTGGGCGCGGCGCAGCAGGTCCGTGGTGATCGGCGAGCCCGCGTGACCCATGAGCCGCAGCGATGAGACGTTGCGGGGCCGAGCGACCTGCTCGGCCACGAGCGCGCCGACCATCGTCGGCACCGGGATTGCGACCGTGATGCGGTGCCGTTCGATCGCGTCGAGGCTCGACGCCGGTTCGAACGCGGGGAGGATGACGAACGTCCCGCCCATCCAGAGCAGACCCGCGAGGGGCGCGGTGCCGGCGACGTGGAAGAACGGCGCCACCGCGAGATAGACGTCGTCGGGCTCGAAGCGGCAGGCCAGCGTCTTGTGGAACGAGTTGGCCATGAGGTTGCGATGGCTGAGCATCACGCCCTTCGGCCGCCCCGTGGTGCCGCCCGTGAAGTAGAGGACGGCGAGATCGTCCTCGTGCACCGGGCTGGGCTCGGGCGACGTGCCCTCTGCCTCGTCGAGGAGCACATCCCACTCCTCGAACGTCACCACTCGCACGACGACATCGCCCAGCAACCCGGGATCGCGGTCGGTGATGAGCACCTTCGGACGCGCGACCTGCGCGATCGCGACGAGCTCGGGCTCCGCGAGGCGGGTGTTCAACGGCAGCAGCACCATGCCTGCCGCGGGGATGCCCATGTATGCCTCGACGTACCGATGGCAGTTGGCAGCCAGGATCGCCACGCGGTCGCCCGGCCCGAGCCCGAGCGCCGCCATGGCCGGACCGACGCGATCGCACCTCGCCGCGAGCTCGGCATAGGTGATCGGGACATCGCCGCACACGAGCGCGGTGCGATGTGCCGCGGTGTGCCGGCTGCGTCCGAGCGCCGTCCGGATCGTGGGAGCGGCGGCGGAGCTCACGCGGTGCTGAGCGGGACGAGGTTGAGGGGGATCAGCTCGTCTCGCCGTTCGAGGTAGGACTTCGCCGATGGATCGATGCCCGACTCCTTGAGCCGGTGGTAGTCGCCACCGAGCGCAACGCCGAAGCTCGTCTTGGTGACTGTCGCTGGGAACCCCTGCCCGGTCGGGATCGCCGGACCTTCGACGACGGTGTTCGAGAGCCGGCCGAGCCCGTCGACCTCGACCTCGACGACGTCTCCGGGGAACACCGGCCGAGAGTTCGCGGGAGTGCCGGTCAGCACGACGTCGCCGGGAAGCAAGGTGAGATGACGGGTGATGTCCTCGAACAGGACGTCGATGCCCCAGACCATCTCGGACACGGGGGCCTGCTGCACCATCACGCCATTGACGTAGGTGCGGAGCGTCGACTCGCGCACGTCGACACCACTGACCAACCCGGGGCCGAGGGGGCAGAAGCCGTCGTGACCCTTGACCCGCAACATCGATCCCGAGTCGGTGTCGCGGAAGTCGTGGAGCCCGGCGTCGTTGGCGGCACAGAACCCCGCGAGGTGATCCCACACGTCGTCCGCCGCGACCCGCCGCATCGGGCGCCCGACGACGGCGGCGATCTCGCCTTCGTAATTCAAGAGCTCGCAGTCGGCCGGCCTCACCAGCTCGCCTCGGTGCCCGTTCAACGAGGAGGCGGGCTTCATGAAGTACGTCGGGTGATCACCCTCGAGGTCGCGGCGGAACTCGGTCGCCCGCGAGAGGTAGTTGAGATGGACGCAGACGATCGTGCGCGCATCCACCGGAGCGAGGTATGCGGCAGACGCCTCGGCGATCTTCGTGCCGTCGTCGAGCACGAGCGCGTCGCCGCTCGACACACAGTGGTGCACGCGGCCCTTGTAGAACACGCGTCGCACCTCTCGTCGGGGACCGTCGAGCACGCTCATGCGCCACACCTCTCACTCAAACGAGGGAACCCACGAAGTGTGTCACCGCTTCCAAGGTCTCGGGACCTCGTTCGAATTGGGCGCGTGACCGCATCCTTCGAGCACCAGCCGATCCACCGGGCCCGTGACGCCCTGCTCGATCGCTTCCACTTGGAGCACCGTGCCGTACTGGTCGCCAGTGCCCTGCACCACGAGCACCTTCACCCAGATCGACGGCAGGACGTCCTCGATGTTCCAGCCCGCGAACTCGGGTGAACGCCAGACGTCGTTCCACTTCCAGAACGTGGCCTCGGGGTCATCGTGGTGCTTCGCCATCCGCGCCGGCAGATCGGTCGTGAGGAACGTCTGTCGCGCTGCATGCACGCCCTCGATCGAGATCGGCTCGACGAAGACATGGGGAGCGAGCAGGACCAGGCCTGCGACAGGCCGACCGCTTCGGCCGGCGTGGATCAGCGCGATCGACGCTGCCGTCGCTGTGGCCGATCAGCACGGGATCGTGGACGTCCAACGCGTCGAGCAGCTCGGGCAGCGACTCGAGCGCTTCGCGGTGCATGTAGTCGGGCTCGCGCGCTCCGGGCCACGGATCCGAGCGCCCATAGCCGAGCCGGGAGTACACCACCGCGGAGTTGCCGCATGCACGCGAGACCATCGCAGGGAAGTCGCGCCAAAGACCAAGCGAGCCGAGACCTTCGTGCAGGAACACCAATGGTGGGAGCGCTGGATCTCCGTCGACGCGCACGACGTCAACGGCTCCCCCGCTCAATGAGACGAGCACAGGGCCGGCGTCCTCTGTGCTCAGGCGTCGGTGACGCTGATCGCTTCGGCGAGCTCGACCTCTTCTTCGAACAGGACGCCTTCGGCCGGCGCGTGTGCGGGCAGGAATCGCCACGTGACGAACACGGCGATGAGGACGACTCCGGCGGCGAGGCCGTACACGAGGCGCATCGACTCGATGAACGCGCCGCGAGCGATCGCGGCGACCGCGTCGCCTCGGGCGCCCCCGAGCTGCTGGGCGGCATCGAGTGCCTTGCCGATCGAGTCCTGCACCTGGCTCTGGACGTTCGGCGGGGATGCCGGCCGCGGCGCCGATCACCGCGTGGTACCGCGACGCGAACACGCTGCCGATCACCGCGACACCGAGCGCGCCGCCGGTCTGGCGGGTCGTGTCGTTGACCGCCGAGCCGACGCCGGCCTTGCCCTGGGCAGCGAGCCCATGATCGACTCGGTGGCGGGCGCAGTCGTGAGCCCCATGCCCACGCCGAACATGAGGCGCACGACGACGCCGCCGACGAACGACGACATGATCGTGTCGGAGGCGTAGCAGCACAGCGCCGCGGCGACGATCAGGAGGCCGGTGACGACGACTCGCTTCGTGCCGAAGCGCTCCACCAGCTTGGGCGCCTGAGGAGCGAAGCCCATGATGCCGATGGCGACCGGCGCGGTCATCATCCCGGCCTTCAACGGCGAGTAGCCGAGCACGAACTGGAAGTACTGGGTGAGCAGGAACGTCGAGCCGAAGAGCGCGAAGAAGGTGAGCGTGATCGTGGCCGACGCGGCCGAGAACCGCGGGTTCTGGAAGAAGTGGAGGTCGAGCATCGGGTGGTCGTAGTGCATCTCCCACCAGGCGAACGCCCCGACAAGGGCAAGCCCGAGGGCGATCGACGCGATGACCTGCGGGTCGCCCCAGCCGAGGTCGGGCGCCTCGATGATGCCGAACAGCAGCAGCCCGAGCATCACGATCGAGAGACCAGCGCCGAGCGGGTCGAGCGCGCTCGTCGGGATCGCGGGAGTCGGCCACGAAGAAGAGGCCGAGCACGATGGCCGCAAGGTAGATCGGCACGTTGACCAGGAACACCGAGCCCCACCAGAAGTGCTCGACCAGCAGGCCGCCGGCGAGCGGGCCGATGACGACGCCGAGGCCGGACACGCCGGCCCAGATGCCGATGGCCCGGGCCCGCTCGTTGCCGTGGAACGTGTTCGTCAGGATCGACAGCGTGCTCGGGAAGATGAACGCGCCGCCGATGCCCATCAAGCCGCGGGCAACGATCAGCATGTGCGCCGACGTCGAACGCGACGCGAGCGCGGAGAACGTGCCGAACAGGACGAGGCCGGCGGTCAAGATGCCCTTGCGTCCGAACCGGTCGCCCAGCGAGCCCGCGGTGAGCAGCAGGCAGGCGAACACGATCGTGTACCCGTCGATGAGCCACTGCAGCTGGGAGCCCTCGGCGCCCAGGTCTCGCACGATCGACGGCAGCGCGACGTTCAGGATCGTGTTGTCGATGCTGATGACGATCAGCGAGAGGCAGAGGACGCCGAGTGTGATCCACCGTCGTTGGTGGATCTGCTCGGGGGTCATCGGCATCCGAGGCCCCGCTCCCAGAACGCAGTTGCCGCTGCTTGCACGATTTCGATGACGTCCGCGAGTGGCACCGCCGTCGAGTCGACGATGAGGTGATAAAGGCGCGGGTCGCTCGGATCATGAGCGAAGAGGCGCTGCACGAACTTGCTCCACGCCTTGTCGGTGTCCTGCTGGTGCGCGTGGGCCTCGTCCTCGGAGACACCCTCGACTCGCATGCCCTGCGCGATCCGCCGCTCGCCCGGTCCGTCGAGTCGCACGTGGAAGCTCGTCGGGTGCGCGGTCAGGACGACCGCGGCGCCTCGGCCGAGGATGACCCCACCTCCTGCCTCGGTCACCCGCCACACACTCTCGGCGACCTTCTGGCGGAGCTCCGCGTTCGGATCGAGGTCGCCGGCGCCGGGCACCGGGATGCCGAGCGCGCCGCTCAAGTGGCTGAGGCTCGAGACGAGTCGGCCCGGGGGTGACTGACCCCGCTCCTCCTCGGTGAGCCTCTCCTCGATGCGTTCCGGGGCACGCGTCTCGGGTCCGTGGGTCAAGCGGTCGTAGAACGGCACTCCCAAGCGCTCCGCGAGCTTCGGGGCGACGACGCTGCCACCCGCGCCGTACGTCGCCGACACGGTCACGACCCTGGTCACCGCACCTCGATCCGGGTGAGGAACTCGAGCACGGCTTGCTCGAAGGCTTCTGCGTGGGTCACGTTGGGCGAGTGCCCCGCGCCGTCGATCACCACGAGCGTCGCATCGGGGATCTTCCCAGCCATGTACGACGAACCACCTCGGAACGGCTTGTCCTTCTCGCCGACCACCACCAGCGTCGGCACTCTGATCGTGGGCAGCGACTCGATCACGCTCGCATCGTGCTGCTTCAAGATGCCGTCCGCCGTGAGCATCATCCGTCGCGCCGCAGCATCCCCGTGCGCGGCAGCCAGCTGCGCCGCCTCGCGGTCGACGAATCGGTTCCACCCCGCTCGAGCCTCGTCGTCCCGATAGCCAGGGCCGGTGTCGAGGAGGATCAAACCCGCAACCCGTTCGGGATGGGCGATGTGGAACGCGAGGGAGAGGAACCCGCCGAGCGAGTGACCGCCGAGGATCGCGCGATCTGCCCCGGTGACGTCGAGCAGGGACTCCATGTCGCCCAGAGCGCGCGGCACCGTGTACTC
This sequence comes from uncultured Acidimicrobiales bacterium, assembly GCA_963726695.1. GTDB lineage: Bacteria > Actinomycetota > Acidimicrobiia > Acidimicrobiales > DATKAS01 > DATKAS01. The sequence continues at coordinate 218,640 of CAVSDE010000015.1, read as the reverse complement.
CGAAGGGTCAATGCCGGCATCGGTCTGTCCGTGACCTCGGAGGTCCCAAGTGATCACGCGCTGTCCGGCGTCGACGAAGACCGGCACGTTCCCGGCAAACGCCTGTCCGCTCGATGAGAAGCCGTGGGTCAAGAAAAGGGTGGGGCCGTCGCCCTCGACGTCGTAGTGGATCGATGCGTCACCGCGTCGGAGGTCGGGCACCGCCACAGTCCATCACGTCGGATGGTCGACGACGACCGGGCTGATGGGCTAGCCAATGGCGGTGTCGACGATGTCGCCCACGCCTACGACCTACCACCGGGTCCTCGGCACCCACGCCCCAGCGCTCAACCGCCTGCTCGCAGGGCTCCTCATCGGCGTGGTCGTCGCGATCGTGCTGGCCTTCTTCGTCGCGTGGCAGCTCGCCGTGCTTGCTGCCTGGATCACGACGTGCGCCGTGATCCTCGCGGTCATCTGGCACGAGATCTATGGCGCGAGCGCGGCGCGGACACGCGACCTCGCGACGAAGAACGACGAGACCCGCAGCACCGCGCGGCTGCTCGTGAACCTCTCGTGCATCGGGAGCCTCGTGGGCGTCGGGTTCGCGCTGCACCGTGCGAACGAGCGCACCGGAGGCTGGGAGCTCGCGCTGGTCGGCGTCGCGCTGCTCACGGTCGTGCTCTCGTGGACGCTCGTGAACACCGTGTTCACGCTCCACTACGCGCACCTCTACTACACCGAGCCACATGGAGGCGTGGAGTTCGGGGACGACGAAGGGCCTCCCGACTACCGTGACTTCGCCTACCTCGCGTTCACGATCGGCATGTGCTACCAGGTGTCAGACACATCGCTGTCGACCCGACACATGCGGCACACCGCGCTCCGTCAGGGGATCATCGCCTACATCTTCGGCGTGGTGATCGTCGCCACGACGATCAACATCATCGCCGGCTTCCTGTGACGGCGGCGGGCTCGAGGCCCGCCGCCACACAGCAATCGTCAGGCCAGCGCCTTCGCCTTCAGGCTCTCGTACTCGGCGTCGCTGATCACGCCCTTCGCCTTGAGATCCGCGAGCTTCGCGAGCTCGTCGGCAGGGCTCACCGGGGCGACGCTCTGCACGTACTGCCGCATCGCGGTGTCCTGTGCTTGAGCCGCCTCGACCACGTGCTCCTGCATCTTGTGACCTCGCGCGATCAGGTAGACGAACACGCCGAGGTATGGCACCAGGATGATGAAGATCACCCACAGAGCCTTGGCTACGCCACCGAGATCGTGGCTACGGAACACATCGCTGAACACGATGATGAGCAGCCAGATCCAGATGAAGAACATGAAAAACCAGAGCATCGACCAGAACACCTGACCGGTGCCCCACTCCGAAGCCAACACGTGCATGTAAGAACGCCCTCCTCAGTGACCGGACAACCCGGTCGGGGGTGAGTTTCGCGCGTCTGACCGTCATCTTCCGCGACGGTTGAAACGAGTCAGCTGGTGCGCAGCTCGAGACCGAAGAGCTCTCGGAACCTGTCGTAGTACTCCTCGTCATCTGAGGCCATCCCGAGCGCGACCCACTCATTGTCACTCATGCGTTCTCGACCCTCGACGATCTCGAGGGCGCCCCACGACATCGCGTAGCGAAGTTGCGGCTCGTCCGTCGTGACTGCCTCGTGGATCACTCGTGCGACCTCGAACGGGTCGGTGGCCTGAGCCCATCCGGCGGCATAGAACTGAAACAGCCGCCGGTACTGGTCGGGGTACGCGCCCGTGCGGCTCGGCGCGTCAGGGCTCTTCGCGAAGATCGCTGACTTCGTGACGCCGGGCTCGATGATCGCGACGCGGATGCCGAAGGGCGCGAGCTCCTGCGCCAATCCCTCGCTGAGACCTTCGAAGGCCCACTTCGAGGTGACGTAGGGCGATTGGGCGAGTGCTGCGATGCGGCCCGCGATCGAGGTGACGTTGACGATCGCTCCAGTCCGCCGCTCCCGCATCCCGGGCAGGACGGCCTGGATGCAACGCACCGCCCCACACAGGTTGATGTTCATCAGCTCGAGGTAGGTCGACGGATCGGTGTCCTCGACGACCCCGGTGCCCCCGACGCCCGCGTTGTTGACGAGTACGTCCACGTGCCCGGTCGCGTCGAGCACCTCCGCCATGCCACGGCGCACCGAGTCGTCGTCAGCGACGTCGAGCTCGACCAGGAGCACCTCGACTCCCCGCTCCTCGGCCATCGCGAGCAGCTTCGATGCCTTCCCCTTGTCGCGGACTGTGCCGTACACGAGATGGCCCTGCTCCGCGAGGTGGAGCGCAGTCGCGCGCCCGATCCCCGAGTTCGCGCCGGTGACCACCGAGACAGGAGCATGCGAGACAGAAGAGGCATCCATCGCGGCCGAATGTACCGTGACCGCGTGAGTCGCCCTCGGTTGTCCGCGCTCGACCTCGCGATCGTGAGCGAGGGCAAGACGAGCGCAGGTGCACTCGCCGACACGACCACTCTCGCCCAGCGAGCCGACGCCTTGGGTCTCACTCGCTTCTGGGTCGCGGAGCACCACAACATGCGCACGGTCGCGAGCACGAGCCCCGCGGTGCTGATCGCCCACCTCGCCGCGACCACCGAGCACATCCGAGTCGGCTCCGGCGGCGTCATGCTGCCGAATCACCCTCCTCTCGTCGTCGCCGAGCAGTTTGCGATGCTCGAAGCACTCCATCCCGGTCGCATCGACCTCGGCATCGGGCGGGCGCCGGGCACCGATCACGCGACCGCGGCGGCACTGCGGCGGTCCCCGGCCGCGCTCGGCGCCGAAGACTTCCCGCTGCACCTGCTCGACTTGATGGGCCTGCTCGGCGACGTTCGCACTGATCACGGGCTCTGGAGCCAGTTCGCGGCGACCCCCGTCTCGACCTCGAGACCATGGATCGGCCTGCTGGGATCGAGTGGCTACAGCGCAGAGCTGGCCGGATACCTCGGGTTGCCGTTCTCCTACGCCCACCACTTCGACATGGGCACGCTCGCGACGACCGTGCAGGCGTTCGAGCTGTACCGCAGCGCGTTCCGCCCGTCCCCCGTGCTCGACGAGCCCTACGCGATCGTCTCGGCGAACGTCCTCACGGCGCCGACGCTCGACGAGGCCGACCGCTTCGCGGCGCCGGGGCGCCTGATGATGCTCGCTCGCCGCACCGGCCGGTTCGAGCCACTGCGGGCACCCGACGTCGCGCTCGCGCATCCCTCGATGGACGAAGCGCGTGCGCTGCCCTCGAACCGCATCGTGGGCACGCCGGCCGATGCGATCGAGAGGCTCGACGAGCTCGCGTCGCTGACCCATGCCGCCGAGGTGATGGTCAGCACCGTCACCTACGACCTTCCGGAGCGAGTCCAGAGCCTCGAGCTGCTCGCGCACGCCTGGTTCTCGTGAGTGGCAGTGTGCGTCGCATGCATCTCGGAGAGGTCGGCATCTGGAGCGGCGTGCTCCGTCGGGGCGATCCGGGCGAAGTCGCCGAGGCGGCGGCCGAGCTCGAGACCCTCGGCTTCGGCGCGCTGTGGATCCCGGGCGGCGCCGGAGGCGACGTCCTGGGCGACTCGCTCCGGCTCATGGACGCAACGACGCGAGTCGTGGTGGCGACGGGGATCCTCAACATCTGGATGCACGAGGCGGCCGATGTCGCGGCCGGGCACGCCGCGCTCACCGAGAAGCACCCGGGACGATTCCTGCTCGGGCTCGGCGTGAGTCACGCTCCCTCGGTCGAGCGCAGCAACCAGAGCTACACGCGCCCCCTGAGCAAGATGATCGACTACCTCGACGAGCTCGACGCGGCCTCTCCCGCAGTGCCGCACGACGAGATGGTGCTCGCCGCGCTCGGGCCGAAGATGCTGCGCCTCTCCGCTGCGCGCACCGCGGGCGCGCACCCGTACTTCGTGCCGCCCGAGCACACCGCGATCGCTCGAGAGGCACTCGGCGAGGGGCCCCTGCTCGCGACCGAGCAGATGGTCGTGCTCGAGACCGATCCGGCGACCGCGCGCACCATCGCTCGCACGAACATCGCCCGGTACCTCGACCTGCCCAACTACACGAACAACCTGCGCTCGCTCGGCTTCACCGACGACGACCTCGCTCCCCCTGGAACCGATCGCCTCGTCGACGCAATCGTCGGATGGGGCGACGAGTCGGCGATCGCAGCGCGGGTGCAGGCGCATCTCGACGTGGGCGCCGACCACGTGTGCGTGCAGGTGCTACTCGCTGATCCCGCGGCGTTCCCTCGTGCTGAGTGGCGCGCCCTCGCCCCCGCACTCATCTCCTAGCTCCCTCTCCTAGATCCCCGGAGGACCTCGATGAAGTACACGCACCTCGGCCGCACTGGCCTGACCGTCAGCCGGATCTGCCTCGGCACGATGAACTTCGGCCCGCAGACCGACGAAGCCGACTCCGACGCCATCATGGATCGCGCAATCGAGGAAGGCGTCAACTTCTTCGACACTGCGAACGTCTACGGCTTCGGTGATCGCAAGGGCTGGACGGAGGAGATCGTCGGGCGCTGGTTCGCCCAAGGCGGCGGACGCCGCGAGAAGACGGTCATCGCCACGAAGCTCTACGGCGGGATGTCCGACTGGCCGAACGACACATTCCTCTCGGCTCGCAACATCCGCCACGCATGCGAGGCGTCGCTGCGCCGGCTGCAGACCGACTACATCGATCTGTACCAGATGCACCACGTCGACCGGAAGACGCCGTGGGACGAGATCTGGCAAGCGATGGAGACCTTGGTGCAGCAAGGCAAGATCCTCTACGCCGGTTCGTCGAACTTCGCCGGCTGGCACCTGGTGAAGGCGCAGGAGACCGCGCACCGGCGGCACTTCACCGGCCTGGCGAGCGAGCAGTCGCTCTACAACCTCATGGTGCGCACGGTCGAGCTCGAAGTGCTTCCCGCTGCGCTGGACTACGGCATCGGGATCCTGCCGTGGTCGCCCGTGCAAGGCGGTCTGCTCGGCGGCATCCTGCGCAAGCAAGACCTCGGTCGCTCGAAGGGCGGGCGCGCTGGCGGCGGGCCTCGACGCGAATCGTGACCGCATCGAGAAGTACGAGGCCTTCTGCGACGAGCTCGGCCACGAGCCCGCCGACGTCGCCGTCGCGTGGCTCCTGCATCAGCCCGCGGTCACGTCGCCCATCGTCGGGCCCCGCACGATGGAGCATCTCGAGGGCGGGCTGCGATCCCTCGAGATCACCCTCGACGCAGAGGCGCTCCAGCGTCTCGACGAGCTCTTCCCTGGCCCCGGTGGCACTGCTCCGGAGGCGTACGCGTGGTGAGGAGCGCATGAAGCTCGGCTTCTACACGCTGGCCGGCGCCCCGAAGTCGCCTCGTGACCTGATCGACGAGGTGCACGACGGCGAGCGCCTCGGCCTCGGCTGGGTGTTCATCAGCGAGCGCTTCAACATCAAGGAGGCCGCCACGCTGTCGGGCGCGGTCGGCGCGGTGTCGTCGACGCATCCAGATCGCCACCGGCGGCGACCAACCACAACACCCGCCACCCGATCGTCACGGCGTCGTACGCGACGACGATGCACCGACTCACCGGCGGTCGGTTCGCGCTCGGCCTCGGCCGCGGCATCGACCCGATGATCGAGCGTTCGGCCTGCCGCGCATCACCACCGCGCAGCTCGAGGACTTCGCCGGCCTGATGCGTCGGCTCTGGCAGGGCGAGACGATCGTCGGCCACGACGGGCCGGCCGGCCGCTATCCCTTCCTGCGCCTCGACCCCGACTTCGACGAGGACATCCCGCTCGGCCTCATGGCGTTCGGGCCGCACAGTCGCTGGCCCTCGGGGGCCGCGCCTTCGACCAGGTCGTGCTGCACACCTTCTTCACCGACGAGACGCTCGCGCGATGCGTGCGGACGGTGAAGGACGCCGCCGAACGGGCGGGACGCGATCCCGCCGCGGTCGAGGTGTGGTCGTGCTCGCGACGATCGGCGATCACCTCCCGGAGGACATCCGACTCAAGAAGACCGTCGGCCGGCTGGCGACCTACCTGCAGGCCTACGGCGACCTCATGGTCGAGACGAACGACTGGGATCCGGCGGTGCTCGCCCGGTTCCGTGCCGATCCGTTCGTCGCCGGGTTCCGCGGCGCGATCGACGCGAACGCGACCACCGAGGAGCTCGAGCACGTCGCGACGCTGATCCCCGACGAATGGCTTGCGCCGGCCGCGACCGGCTCACCGCGCGCAGTGCGCGGCGGCGGTGCAGCGCCAGGTCGACCTCGGCGCCGACGGCGTGATCCTGCACGGCGCGTCACCCGCCGAGCTCGCGCCCGTTCTGGCGGCACTCGGGCGCTGAGCGCGATACAACGGCGCGTGATGACCGAACCGGAGCGCAGCGGGTGAACGACTCAGATGCCCGAGCCCGACAGGAGATCGAGGCGCTCAACGTCGAGTTCTGGTACCGCGTCGACCATCAGAACGGCGAAGGCGTGGCCGAGCTGTTCTGCGAGGACGGCGTGTACTCGGTGGCCGGCGGGCCGCAACGTCGGGCGCGCGGCCATCGCCGCAGTCGTACGTGGCCCGGCGGCGCGTGGCCCTCGAGCGTCTCCCGCCACGTCCACAGCAACCTGCGCCTGACCGTCGAGTCGCCGACACCGAGGCGCGCGGCGTGTCGATCCTGACGTTGTGGGCCCGCGACGGCGAGGCGCCGCTCGCCCTGACCCTGCCGGTGTCGGTGTCCGACGTCCACGACGACTACGTGCAGGACGACGACGGCGTCTGGCGCATCCGCCACCGCCACCTCACGACGGCGTTCCTCGGTGACGAACCGGCCGTGCTGCCGTCACGGGCGCCCGGCCGACGACGACGAAGGGGGACGGTGATGCCGTACGACCCGAACGACCTTCGGTCGCAGCTCAGCGGCACGCGGACCGACGCACCGACGCCCGGGCGCGTGCTTCGCGCCGCAGTACTTCGAGTTCGCTGACAGCTCGCGCCCGACGACGTGACGCCGCTCGGCACGCAGATCGTGGTTCGTCCGCAGCCAGAAGCTGCTGTGTCGTCGTTCTCCGATGGTCGCGGCGGGCGACACGCTCAGCGCGCACGCGACCAGCCCGACGAGTACATGGTGCTGTTCCCGGCGGCCGACGCCTGGCGACGGTCACCGCCGGCGGCGACCGAGGAGCGGTCAGCGTGGCAGTCCGTCGTCGTGGTGCCGCCCGGCGACAGCGAGATCGACGATCGAGCCGTCGGGCGGGCGGTCGTCCGCCTCTTCTCGAACCAGGCCGAGGACCTGCTGGAGCGGTGCCGCAACGCCGACGCCTACGCGACCGCCGACCCGAACGTGACGCCGTTCGCCCCGTGGCCCGACCCGCCCGACGGTCACCGCATCCGGGTCTACCGGCTGGCCGACTTGCCGGCCGATCCGGGCCGGTTCGGTCGCATCCTGCGCTGCAGCACCATCATGGTCAACTACTTCTACGTCGACGACGGAGCCACGCGATCCGGCACAGCTGTCGCCCCATCACCACGACGACTTCGAGCAGATCTCGCTCCAGCTCGACGGCGACTACGTGCACCACATCCGCACGCCGTGGACGGTCGACCTGGCCGACTGGCGCGACGACGAGCACCAGTTCTGCGCCAGCCCGGCGGTCACCGTCATCCCGCCGCCGACCGTGCACACGAGCCAGAGCGTGGGCCACGATGCGCCACCAGCTCATCGACGTCTTCTGCCCGCCCCGCCTCGACTTCTCCGAGCGACCGGGCTGGGTGCTGAACGCACGACGAGTACCCGATGCCGTGAGGGAGATCCCCCACGGACTACGGCGGCCCGGGCCGACCACGTTCGGCACGTGGGTCAAGCTTCCGAGCCTCGAGACGCTCGAGATGCTCGCCGCTGCGGGCTTCGAGTTCGTCGTCATCGACATGGAGCACAGCCCGCTGACGCTCGAGTTCGCGTACAGCGCGATCGTCGTCGCGCAAGCGCTCGACATGACCGCACTGGTGCGGGTGCCCGATCGCAGCGGCAGCCACGTGCAGCGTCTGCTCGACGCCGGAGCCGACGGCTTGCTCGTTCCCCAGGTCTCGAGCGCGGAGGAGGCGCGGCGATGCGTCGGCCAGATGATGTTCCCGCCTCACGGCACCCGCGGCATGGGCAGCACCTCGCGAGCAGGACGGTGGGGCCTCACCGGCAACCCCGACTACCTGGCGAGGGGCGACGCGGTCGTCCGAGGGATCCAGCTCGAGGATCGCGACGCCCTCGCACAGATGGACGCGATCGTCGACACGCACGGGTTCGACGCGGTGTTCCTCGGCACGGGCGACCTCTCGCTGTCGAGCGGCCTGCCGCCGAGTGCTCCCGAGCTGCAAGATCTCACCGACAAGCTGCTCGCGGCGACGGCGGCACGCGGCCTGCCCTGTGGCACGGCAGTCGGGGACGCGGCGTCGGCGCACGCGGCGGCAGCACGCGGGTTCTCGTTCGTGATGGTCAGCAACGACGCCACGCTGTTCGGCGCGCGGTCGCCGATCTCGGCAGCGCCCTGTGGCCCGGCTTCCCCGAGCGGGCACGAAGCTGACGCTCATCGACTACGACCAGATCGGGCTCAGAGGCAGTGCGCCAGCACTACGAACGACACCACTGACCTTGCGCTGGGTCGAGCCGGGTTCAGCAGCGGCCCGCGTCGAGCCTGACGGCCATGCCCTAGCGGTCTCGGGCGACGCCGCGGGATAGCGCTGCAGCACGAGCGGATCGTGGCCGGGCACGATCGCATCGGGGCTCGACGCCAACGCTCTGAGCGTCTCCCACCCCTCCACCATGGCGCCGACGTCGAACACGATCGGGAACGGCCGGCCGGTCTCGATGTTCTCGTAGTAGTGGGTCGCGTCGGAGGCCAGCACGAGCCAGCCGCCCTCGGTCTCGCACCCGCACGACCTGGAGGCCGTCGGTGTGACCACCGAGGAGGTGCACCGACAGGCCGTCGGCCAGCTCGTCGTCGCCGGCGTGGAACACCACCCGTCCGTCGTGCACGGCGTGGACGAGCTCGGCGACGTGGTCGACGGTGAACGCATGGTTGAGGGCGCCGACGGTCATGTGGCGACCGGTGGCGAACGCCATCTCGCGATCCTGGACGTGGAAGCGGGCAGCCGGGAAGTGGCCGAGGCCACCGGCGTGGTCGTAGTGCAGATGGGTGAGGATCACGTCGGTCACCGTCGAGGCGTCGACGCCGACGGTGGCCGAGCGCGTCGGCCGGCGGTCGAAGCAACCGGCGGTGGCGCATGGCGGCGTCGGGCGCGCCGAAGCCGGTGTCGACGACCCACGTCGCCGCTCGGCCCGACGACCGCCCACACGAAGTAGTCCATGGGCATCGGCGCGTCGTGGGGGTCACCGCCGAGGAAGTGCTCGGTCGCCGGGCGTCGCGCTCGGCGTACTTCAGCGCGTAGACCCGGTAGACGCCGCCATCGGTCATGCGCCCGTATCGTAAGGCTCCAGTCAGACGTCGAGCCGAGGAGGAGAACGTCCATGGATGCCGATCTGTTCAACGTCGGGTTGGAGGCGCGCACGCGCGTGCTCGGGGAGGAGTACGTGGCGCGCGCCGTTCGCGTCGACCGACAGCTTCAACCACGAGTTCCAGCAGATCGTCACCGAGTACTGCTGGGGTGGCGTGTGGGGCCGGTCGGCGCTGACCGACCGCCAGCGCAGCCTGAACAACCTCTGCCTGCTGGCCGCGCTGAACCGGCCCGAGGAGTTCAAGACCCACTTCCGCGGCGCGCTCGCGCAACGGCTGCACGCTCGACGAGCTCCGCGACACGCTCATCCAGATCGCGGTGTACGCCGGGGTGCCCGCCGGCGTCGAGGCGTTCCGTCTCGCCCGGCAGGTGCTCGACGCCGAGGGCATCACGCCGGAGCCGGTGTCGTGACGCCGCGCCGTCGTCGGCTTCGTCGGCCTCGGCAACATGGGTCGGCCGATGGCGACGCGCATCGCCGCCGCCGGGTTCGACGCTCGTGGGCTTCGACGCCGCCGGCACGGCCGAGCGGCTGCCGCCCGGAGCGACCGCCGCGGCGAGCGTCGCACGACATCGCCGCCCGGGCCGACACCGTGCTGCTCAGCCTCCCCGACGGCCACGCCACGCTGGCCGTCGTCGACGCCATCGCGACGGCGACCGCCCGCCGGCTCACCACCGTCGTCGACCTCTCCACGGTCGGCCCGGCCGCCGCCACGGCGGCCGCGTCGACGCTCGCCGCCGTCGGCAGTCACCTACGTCGACGGACCGGTCTCGGGCGGCGCGGCCGGCGCCAAGGCCGGCACCGATCTCGCTCATGTTCGCCGGGCCCGACGCCGTGCTCGAGGCCCACCGGCCCATCTTCGAGGCGTTCGCCGGCAACGATCTTCCACGTCGGGACGAACGCCGGGCCAGGGTCAGGCCATGAAGCTGCTCAACAACTTCCTGTCGGCCACCGCGCTCGCCGCGCACGTCGGAGGCGCTGGCGTTCGGCCGCGTCCCACGGCCTCGACCTGGCGATGATGGTCGACGTGTTGAACGCGTCCAGCGGCCGCAACTCGGCGACGTCGACAAGTTCCCCGAACCGGGTGCTCACCGGCACCTACGACGCCGGCTTCCGCACCGCGCTCATGGCCAAGGACCTCCGGCTCTACGTCGAGATGGTGGAGCAGCCGGCACCGCGGACGACGGTCGGCCGCGCGGTCAGCGACGTGTGGCAGCGGGCCGACGCCGCGCTGCCCGGCAGCGACTTCACCCAGATCTGGCAGCACGTCAGCACATGACCTCCGACGCTGGTTCTCTTGGTGGAAGTGCCGCGCCGGAAGTGAGAAAGACCAGAATTCGAGCGGGGCGTTCGAGGAGCGGCTCGATCCGGGGTTGCTCGAGGCGTACACGGCGTCGCCCGAGATCGACCTCGGCCGTGACATCCCCAAGCTGCGCTTTCTGATCGAGCGCTACGAGGCGCCGCTGCGGGCAGCACTCCCCCCGATCTCCGAAGTGAGCGTGACCGATCGCCTCGTGCCCGGCTCGCCCGGCGACCCGGACGTGCGAGTGCGCACCTACGAGCCCGACGGGTCGCGCCTCGGGTTCGGCCGCCATGTACTGGATCCACGGCGGCGGCATGGTCATCGGCACGATCGACGGTGACGACTTCATGTGCAAGATGTGGGCACGCGACTTCGGGTGCCTCGTCGCTTCGGTCGAGTACCGCCTCGCACCCGAGCATCAGTACCCCGCGCACGTCGACGACTGCTATGCGGGCTTGCGGTGGTTGCACAGCCGGCTCGACGACTACCAAGTCGATCCCTCACGCCTCGCGATCGGTGGCGCCAGCGCGGGCGGTGGCCTTGCGGCCGGCACTGCGCTCCTGGCTCGCGATCGGGCCGAGGTGCCGCTCTGCTTCCAGTACCTCGTCTACCCGATGATCGACGATCGTGATGCGACGGCGTCGACGCACGACATCACGACGGCGAAGGTGTGGAACCGCCGATCGAACCAGATCGGGTGGCGCTCGTACCTCGGGGAAGGCGTCGGTGGCGCCGACATCCCCCTCTACGCAGCGCCGGCGCGCGCGACCGTCGACGACCTGCGGGGCTTGCCACCCGCGTACATCGACGTGGGCGAGCTCGACCCCTTCCGCGACGAGGACGTCGCGTATGCCACGCGGCTCCTGGCCGCGGGCGTGGCGTGCGAGCTGCACATCACGCCAGGCGCGTTCCACGGATCCGAGATGACGGTTCCGGACGCGCCGACGTCACGCAGAATCCGCGCCTACCGGCGCGACGCCCTCAGCCGCGTGCTCGCCTGAGGGCTCCTCGAGCCGCCCGTCAGCGTGCCGAGCGAAACGCCCCGCATCGCGCGGATGCACGGGATCGTCGGTCGGCCACGGCCACCCGCCGAAGCCGGTGCGTCGGTAGTCCGCGAACGCCTCGCGGATCTCGGTCTCGTCGTTCATCACGAAGGGGCCGTACTGCGCGACCGGCTCGCCGATCGGCCGGCCCTGCAGCACCAGGGCCTCGGCTCCGTAGGGACCGGCGGTCACGACGACGGACTCGTCGCAACGGAGCACCGCGCCGGTCGATGCTTCGAGGTCGTGGTCGCCGATGCGCACTGCGCCCTCGAACACGTAGAGCGTGCGGACCGTGTCGGGGCCGAGCGCCGGCGGCAGCGTGACGGCCGCCTTCGGCTCGGACACGACATGCCAGATCGCCAAGTCCGACTCGGGGCGCGACGCCCACGAGCTCGGCGGCGGCGACGGCGGCTCGAGGTCTCCCAACCGACCCGCCACGACCGTGATCTCGGTCGCGCGGCCTTGCTCGTCGACGAGGTGGTGCCGAGGGATGTCCTCGTTCCAGAACATCGTGAAGTACGGCGGCACCATCTTGTCGGCGGCCGGCAGGTTCAACCAGATCTGGAAGAGCTCGCACGGGTTCGGGCCGTCGCGATCGAGAAGGGGGAACATCTCGCAGTGCACGATGCCCTCGCCTGCGGTGAGCCACTGGACATCGCCGCGGCCGAACCTCGCGGTCGCCCCGAGCGAGTCGGAGTGGTCGATGTATCCCTGACGCACGAACGTCACGGTCTCGAAGCCCCGATGCGGGTGCTGCGGGAAGCCCGGCACGACGCTGCCGTGGTACATCCGCCAGCCGTCGGCCCCGGCGAAGTCCATGCCGATGTCGCGAGCAGCGAGTGACGCGTTCGGCCCCATGAGCTCGTTTCCCTCGGGGTACTTGTCGAGGTGGTGCACGCAGAACAGGAACGGGTCGACGGTCACCCACTGGAAGCCCAACGGGACCGCTTGCAGCACCGGATCAGCCATGGCTGAAGGCTATGGCGGATCTGGCATTGTGCATCCCATGAAGGAAGGCGCAGCGTCGGTCACGGCGCAGAAGGTCGCCTTGCTGCGGCTCGGCTTCGACCGAGCTCCGGCCCCATACGGCGATCCCGAGAGCGATCTCCAGCTCGGGCGCGACGTCGCGTCCGACTCGCCGGTCGACGCCGGAACAGAGATGAGCCAATACCTCGCGGCACGCACGATGTTCTTCGATCGCGTGGTCGTGGGCGCGCTCGACCGGGGCGCCACACAGGCCGTCATCGTCGGGGCCGGGTACGACGGCCGTGCGTTCCGGTACGCAAAGCCCGGAGTCCGTTGGTTCGAGGTCGACCACCCCGACACCCGAGCGCGACAAGCGCGCACGGCTCGATCGACTCGGCATCGACAGCGAGCGCGATCAGTTACGTCGCGGCGGACTTCGCAGTCGACGACGTCGCCGCGTCGCTCATGACTTTGGGACTCGACCCCAGCAGTGCGACCGTCTTCTTCTGCGAGGGCGTCGCGGTGTACCTCGAGCGACCGGTCCTCGTCGCGCTGCTCCGCGCGATCCACTCGGTCGCGACCTCGTCCTCGCGGCTTGCAATCAGCCTGTCTCTCACCGCCGCAACCGAGGAAGCCGAAGCGCGTCAGGCTTGGTTCCGAGCCCGCGTACGCGGCAGTCGGCGAACCCGAGCGCGACCGGTTGACACCCGAAGAGATGAAGACCGTGCTCGCCGACACGGGCTGGCGCGACGACACCACCAGCCCACGCGCGCAGGGCGCGGGACTGGTGGTGCTGTCGCCTATCTGAGTCGCCAGGCGTCAGCCCTGGAAGACGCCGCTCTTGCCTTCGATGTCGAACGTGTCACCCGTCCGCACCTGGGAGCCCTTCGACGCGTCGTACTGACCCATCTCGGCGTACTCGATGCCGTAGGCATCCTTGATGCCGTCGACGTGGAACGTGCCTCCGAGCAGCAGGGGGAGCTTGAAGTTGGTCGACCATGCCGCGTTCATGACGTTCTCGTGCGTGAGCCCGCCCGGCAACGCTGCCGCCCTGGTCAACGTGTCGACGACCTGGAGGCCGACGTCGTACCCCGTCAGGATCTGACCGTTGTTGGGGTCAGCCCCTGCGCCGTACTTCGCGATGTCGGCCTTGTACTGGGTGACGGCCGGGTCGCTGGCGTACTGCGGGTCACTCGGATCCTTCTGCTGGAGAAGGAGGTAGACGCCGTTTCCAGCCGGGTCGACCGGCTTGAAGAACGACGCCACCGAAGCGCACGTGTAGGAGATGATCGTGATGCCCTTGTAGCCACCGGCGGCAAGGCCCGCCATCAGCTTCGGGCAGAACGCGCCGGTCGTCTCACCGAGCACCACATCGGGGTTGGCGGCGAGGATCTTCGTGACCTCGTTGTCGATCGATGTCGCGGTGCCCTCGTGCAGCTCGCTGTCGACGATCGTGAAGCCCTTGTCCGCGGCGACCTGCTTCATCGTGGTCGCGTACACCTTGCCGAAGTCGTTGTTGAACGTGAGCTCGGCGATCTTGGCGCCCGGCTTCACCTTGGCGATGAACTCACCCCACATCAGCGCTTCGGCGTTGTACGGCATGATGCCGCCGATCGTCCACGGGTGATGGGCCGGGTCACCCCAGTTGGGGAAGCCCGTCGCGACGAAGAGCTGCGGGGTGCACGCGGCTTCGAAGATCCCCTGGGTTGCGGCCACGTTCGGCGTGCCGACCTGGAAGACCGATGCCAACACGTGGTCCTTCTCGACCAGCTCGGTGGCGAGCGGCGGTGTCTTGGTCGGGTCGTAGGCATCGTCCTTGGCGACGAGCGTCACCTTGTGACCGTCGATGCCGCCGGCGTCGTTCACCTTGGCGAACACCGCGTTCATGCCCTGCGGGATGGCGCCGAACGCTGCCAGTGGGCCGGTCAACGGGACAGTCATGCCGAGGACGATGTCCGCGCCGGAGGCCAGCGGAGTGCTGACGTCGGACGGACAGCCCGTCGTCGGGACTTTGAACGTCGCAGCAGATGCTCCCGCTGCGGTGGTCGCTGCACCCGCCGCGGTCGTGGCTGCCCCCGCAGCCGTGGTCGCTGCGGCTGCTGCAGCCGTCGTTGCGCTGCTCGACCCGCTGTCGTCACCGCACGCTGCGGCGACGAACGTCAGGGCAAGGCCAGCAGCGACGAAGCGTGCCATCGTGCCTTTCCTCATGTGGGTTCTCCCCCCTGGAGCTGGGTTGCTCCTGCCGGCGCGAGTGCCGCAGGAGTGGGTTCGTCTCGGCGCGTGGCCGAGACGTCGGGCAGCTTCGGCACGAAGCGGATGAGCTTCGCCCGCACGAGCCGCACGAAGTAGGCGATTCCTCCCGGCATCACGAAGACGACCGCGATCAGGAGCGCACCGTAGAGAGCGCTCGCAAGGATCGGGCCGTCCCCTTCCGAGAAGAACCAGAAGTGCCTCGGAGTGTCAGAGGACGGGATGAACAGAAGCCCGCCTCCCGACATGAAGTCCGAGGTGAAGTAGGGCACGAACGTCACCACGAGAGCGCCGAGGACAGAGCCCGAGATCGTGCCGAGGCCGCCGATCACCGCACCGGTGAGCAGCGCGATCGCCGTGGTGAAGCCACCGGTCTCGGGGGCGGCGATCCGCACGACGAAGACGAGCATCGATCCGCCGATCGCTCCGTATGCGGCACTGATCGCAAACGCGCCGACCTTCCAACCCGCCGGCCACACGCCGCTGACTGCCGCGCCCACCTCGCTGTCGCGGAGCGCGACGAGCGAACGTCCCGGGCGGCTCTTCATCATGTTCGACGCGAGCAGGAACATCACCGCCCCGATCGCGCTCAGCACGAGGAACTGCCAGGCCTGATTCGAAAGGTGGCCGGGGGTCCAGCTCGGGGTCTTCCAGACGATCACGTCCGCGGGCTTGCCGTTCGCGCCGCCGGTGATGCTGTCGAGGGCGTTGAACTTCGCGATGACCGGGAAGCACCGCGGCGAGCGCGAGGGTCACGAGCGCGAGGTACAGGCCCCGGATCCGAAGAGCGGGGATGCCGATGACGAAGCCGATCGCGAACCCGAGTGCAGCGGACACGGGCAACGTGAGGAGGAAGTTCCAGCGGTGATCGACGCCGAGGTAAGCCGTGGTGTACGCGCCGAGCCCGAAGAAGAAGCTCTGGCCGATCGAGATCTGCCCGCTGTACCCGATGATGATCATCAAGCCGAGGATGGCGACGCTGTACGCGGCGACGTTCGCGAAGTTGAGGATCTGGTAGTTCTGCATCCGGAACGCGATCCACAGGATCGCGGCGGCGACCAGCGCGTACCCGATCAGCTGCCACAGCCGATGCCGGGTCGAGCCCTTCTCGATGACGATCGGCCAGCTCATACGCGCTCGATCCTCTTGGTGCCGAAGAGGCCCTCGGGTCTGATGAGCAGCACGCCCACGATCACCCCGAGCGCGACGGCGAGGCTCAGCTCAGAGCCCACGAAGCTGAAGAACGCCGGGATGAACGCCTCTGCCATGCCGACGATCAAACCGCCGACGACGGCGCCGGGGATGCTGTCGAACCCACCCAAGGCCGCGGCCGCGAACCCGTAGAGCAACACCGTCGCCATCAGGTTGAAGTCGAGAGAGCTCGCCGACTGAGAGACCATGATCGCGGCGATGGTGCCGAGCACCGCCGAGATCGCCCACCCGAGCATCAGCATGCGCCCCAGCGGCACTCCGACCAGCTGGCTCGACTCGCGGTTCGAGGCGACCGCCCGGTAGCCGAGCCCGAGCTTGGTCTTCTGGAAGAAGTACCAGAGCAGTGTGACGACGATCGCGAGCGTGACCCACGTGCCGATCGCGCCGTATCGCACCGCGAAGCGGGGCGGCCCTTCTGCGATCACGAACTGATCAGTGGGCAAGTTCGGGAACGGCGTCAGCGGCGTCAGCTGCTGCGTCCCCCAGATCGCCGCGTTCAACGTGTTGATCACGAGGAAGATCCCGAGGGTGACGATGACGACGCCGAGCGCGCTTCGCCGCTCGATCGGGCGGATCAGCGTGCGCTCGATTCCCGCGCCGAGCACGAAAGAGAACACGAGCGCGATCGGGATGGCCACCCAGTACGACAAACCGTGCTCGACCACCATCACGAAGACGATGAACGCGCCCAGGGTGCCCATCTCTCCCTGGGCGAAGTTCAGGTGCCCCGTCGTCTTGTAGATGATCACGACGGTCAGCGCCATGAGCGCGTAGATCGCCCCGTTCTTCATGCCGTTGACGAACAGCTGCCCGATCAACGTCCAGTTGAAGAAGCCGCTGTTGATGAGGAACGAGAAGGTCATCGTCAGAACCCCAGATACGCCTTGCGCACGTCGTCATGGTCACGCAGCTCGTCGCTCGAGCCCGAGAGCACGATGTGCCCGGCCTCGAGCACGTATGCACGAGAAGCGATCGAGAGCGCGAGGCCCGCGTTCTGCTCGACGACGAACATGGTCGTTCCGAAATCTCGGTTCAGGTCTGCGAACTGATTGAAGAGCTCCTTCGTGAGCATGGGCGCGAGGCCGAGCGAGGGCTCGTCGAGCAGCAAGAGCTTGGGCCGCAGCATCAGCGCCCGCGCGACCGCGAGCATCTGCTGCTCGCCGCCGCTCAAGCTCCCGGCTGTCACCGTCCGCCGCTCAGCGAGTCGGGGAAACACCTCGAGCCAATGCTCGATGTCCGCGCGCACGGCGTCCTTGTCGGTTCGCACGTATGCGCCGGCCGCGAGGTTGTCCTCGACGCTGAGCTCGGGGAACGTGCCTCGACCTTGAGGCACGTGTGCGACGCCCTTGCGGACGATCCACTCGGTCGCGCGGCCGACGCACTCAACGCCGTCGAACTGCACCGATCCCTTCGTGTCGACCATCCCGCACAGGGCCCTCAGCGTGGTCGTCTTGCCGGCCCCGTTCGCTCCGAGCAGCACGACGACCTCGCCGTCGTCGACGAAGAAGTCGAGCCCGTGCAGGACGGGCACGGGTCCGTACGACGCCTTGAGGTCGGTCACCGTCAGCATCGGCGCGCTCATGCCGGCGAACCCAAGTACGCCTCGATGACCGACGGATCGCTCGACACCTCTGCGGGCGTTCCGTCCGCGATCTTGCGGCCGAAG
Source organism: uncultured Acidimicrobiales bacterium (assembly GCA_963726695.1). Classification (GTDB taxonomy): domain Bacteria; phylum Actinomycetota; class Acidimicrobiia; order Acidimicrobiales; family DATKAS01; genus DATKAS01. The sequence continues at coordinate 200,747 of CAVSDE010000015.1, read as the reverse complement.
TTGAGCACGACCACCTTGTCGGAGATCCCCATGACCATCTGCATGTGGTGCTCGACGAGCAACACCGTGAGCTGATGCGTGTCGCGCAAGAGCCGGATCGTCTGGGCGAGCTCCTCCACCTCACTGTGGGTCAGCCCGCTCGCGGGTTCGTCGAGCAACAGCAACCGCGGTCGCGCCGCCATCGCACGCGCGATCTCGATGCGCTTCAACGTGCCGTAAGGCAACGCGGTGGCGGGATGGAGCGCGTACTCGGTCAGGTCGAGCTCGGCCAGGATGTCCATCGCGTCTTGGCGAAGCCGGCGGTCCTCGCGCTCGGCGCCGATGCGAAGGGCCGCCGTGACCCAGTTGATCTTCGAGCGCGAGGTCGCTCCGACCATCACGTTCTCGAGCACGGACATCGTCGGATAGAGGGCCAGGTTCTGGAAGGTGCGGGCAACCCCTCGACCGGCGATGCCGTACGCGGGCACCGCGAGCAGGTCCTCACCCTCGAACCGCACCGCTCCCCAGGTCGGGTCGTAGATGCGGCTGACGACGTTGAACAACGTCGTCTTGCCCGCGCCGTTCGGTCCGATCAACCCGCAGATCTGCCCGGAGTCGATCGTGAAGGAGAGGTCGTCGAGAGCGACGATCCCCCCGAACCGCACTGATACCTCTGAAACTTCCAGCACTGGCACGTCTCGTGCCCCCAAACAAGCCAGCACGCGTGGACTGTTCCCCGTACTCCGGACGGACCGTAGCAAGCACGGGCCGCCAGGACGAGGGGTCTCGGCCTTTGTACCCGCACTGTCACTTCCGTAACCGCTTCGAGAACCAGAAGTCCGCGTAGGTCTCGTCGTTGAACGAACTCACCTCGACGTATCCGGTGGCGCGATAGAGCGCGATCGCTTCCACCAGCCCCCGGTTCGTGTCGAGACGTACCGTCCGGCTCCCACTGACGCGGGCTCGCTCCTCGAGCTCTCCGAGAAGGCGGCGTCCGACGCCGAGTCCGCGAGCATCGGGGTCGACCCACAGCCGTTTGATCTCGGGAGGCTTGGTGCGACCGGCCTTGAGCGCTCCGCATCCGACGGGTCGATCATCGAGGTGAGCCACGAGGACGACACCGTTCGGCGGCCTCACCTCGTCGGGTTCGAACATGCGACTCTGCTCGGCATCGAAGCCCGACGGGAGGCGCCGATCGAGCTCGTCGTAGTACGCCCCGATGCAGTGCACCGCGTCGGGATGCAGCGGGTCGACGACCGTGATGGTCACGAGTGCTGCGGTCAACAGGCGCTCGACATCGCGCATCGCCAAGACCAGCGCATCGCGCTCGGCGCGCGCTGAGGGGCTCGAGCAGCGACTCCGCGAACGTGTCGCTGCGCCGGTCGAGGATCCTCCACTCGCGTCTCGCCCTTTGCCGTGAGCCGTGCAGTGCGGAGCCGGCGATCGCGCTCCCCTGACCCGACGACGACGAGTCCGTCGCGTTCGAGTGCGCGCAGCACTCGACTCATGTAGCCGGAGTCCAGATGGAGGCGCTGACGCAGGGCCCGAACCTCACCTTCGCCGCGGCCGATCTCCCAGAGCACCCGCGCCTCGCCGAGGGCGCGCCCGCGGCCGAGGAAGTCATCGCTGAGGGCGCCGACCCGCTCGGTCACGGTGCGATTGAAGCTGCGCACCCGATCCACGTAGGCATCTGCCATTTACCTGACTGTAGTCAGATACCATCCGGATCGGTGGAGGGAAGACCGATCGTCGGGGACTTCGTGCGCGTCTACGACCCGTCTCTCGGTGAGACCGAACACTGGTACATCAACGACCACACGTTCATCCGCGACCACTCCGGAACCTGGCACCTCGTCGGCATCACGCATGTCGAGCCCGCCGCTCCTTTCGACGAGCTGCATCTGGGCCACGCGACCGCCGAGACGCTGCACGGCCCGTGGACGAAGCACGCGTTCGCGCTCTCCACCGAGCCCTCGTGGGGGGAGACACACCTGTGGGCGCCGCACATCGTGCGCCACGACGCGCAGTTCTGGATGTTCTACTGCGCCGGCGGCGAGGAGAAGTCGGAGTACCGCATCCACCTGGCGACCTCGAGCGACTGCACGACGTGGATCCGCCACCCCGAGAACCCGATGATCGTCGACGGCTACGAAGCCCGCGATCCCATGGTGCTGCGCGTCGGGGGCCGCTGGGTCATGTACTACACCGCGACCATCGATCCCCGCGGAGGCGCGTTCGTCGTGGCCGCCTCGGAGTCCGCCGACCTCGTGCACTGGCACGGCCGCCACATCGTCTACCGAGACGAGATGTCGGGCACCGGCGGCGGCCCGACGGAGTCGCCGTTCGTGTTCGTGCACGACGACCGTTATCACCTCTCGATCGGTCCCGATTGGGAGGGGTTGATGCGCTCTCACAACGAGACGGGAAGGTACGACCGTGCCGCGTACCGCCGGACGCGCATCCTCGTCAGCGACGATCCACTGCGCTTCTCGCTCGCCGACCTCGTGACCGTCGTCGACGCGGACGCGGCGGAGATCGTCGTCGACGAGCACGGCGACTCGTGGGTGAGCCACTGTGGCTGGGGTCAAGGCGGGGTGTTCCTGGCGCCGCTCTCTTGGTCCTGACCTCGTCCCAGAGAGGAGACTCGCGACATGCCCACACTCGACGACGTCGTCGCCCTGGCCCGCACCGACAGCTACCTCGCGACGGTGTCGACGCTCCGCGCCGATGCCACGATCCAGACTTCCCTGGTCAACGCAGGTGTGATGCCCCACCCGATCTCGGGAGGGGAGGTGGTGGCGTTCGTGACCTACGGCCGGGCCAAGCTCGGCAACCTCCGGGAGCGCCCGGTGGTGAACGTCTCGTTCCGCTCGGGTTGGCGATGGATCGCGGTGGAGGGCACGGCCGAGATCATCGGCCTGGACGATCCCCACCCCGACGTGGACGGCGAACGGCTGCGCCTGCTGCTCCGCGAGATCTTCGTCGCCGCGGGCGGCTCCCACAGCGACTGGGACGAGTACGACCGCGTGATGGCCCGCGAGCGTCGGGCCGCGGTGTTCGTTCAGCCCGCCCGGATCTACAGCAACGCAGAACGCTGATCACCGGTTGGCGACGGTGGCCGGCTCGACCGCACGGAACCACTCGGTCCTGACCCAGGCGCGGTAGAGGTCGTCGCCCATCATCCGGATGAGTGGGAGCGACTGAGACGCGTGAGCGTGGAGCGCGGCGATCTTGCGATCGAGCAGGTCACGATCGAGCGTCATCGACTCACACTCGTGCTCGGCCGTGCACGGCGGCTCCGGTTGCTCGTTCCAAAGGCCGATCTCCTCGTTCACCTCGGCAAACTCGCGGTGGAACTCCGGCGTCTTCGTGGCGTACCAGAGCTCGGTCTCGGGCGAGATCGCGGCCCGAGCGTCGGTAGTCCATCGACTGACCGCGCGAGTGATCGGGGTGGTTCGTGATGCCATCGGGCCCGAAGGTCACGATGCGATCGGGCGCGAGGTCGGCGATGTGATCCGCGATCGCAGCGGTGCCGTCACGCCGAGCGCACATGCCGTCTTCGAAGCCGAGGAGACGCACCTCGTGCACACCGAGCGTCGCGAGGCTCGCGGACAGCTCGCCGCGCCTGCGTCGCGCGAGCCGCGATGGCGGCCACGCCCGCGGGTCACTGGTGCCGTGTTCGCCGAGCGTCGCGGTCACCACGACGACGCGGTCCCCGCGGCGCCGCCAGGACGCCATCAGGCCGGCGGAGAGATAGGCCTCGTCGTCGGGATGGGCCCACACCCCGAGGAGCGTGCGGGGCTTCATGTCGGCACCCCCGTCTCGAGCTCGGTGATCGCCTCGACTTCGTCGGCGAGCGCTGACATCAGCTTCGAGAGCAGCCGGGTGATCTCCTCGTCGCTCCAGTCGTGACTCGCGATGCGGTCCACGACTTCGAACAACGGCGCGCAGAGACGGTCACGAGTCGATTGGTACTGCTCCAGGGAATCGTCGATCGGCTCACCTCCGCCGAGGCCGTCGGCAACCGCCCGAGACAGGATCTCGGCGTCGCGGAACGCATCGGTCAGGCCGTGGAGGCCGATCGGATCGCTGAAGCAGCCGGCGTCGCCGACCAATGCCCAGCCCGGCCCCCACGACTGGCGGATGTACCCGCGCTGGCCTGTCCATGTGCGCGCAGACGAGCGAGGAGTCGCCGCCCGCAACCGCTCGGCGACCGCGGGTGACCCCTCCGCGATCACATCGTGGATGAGAGCGACGCCGCCCGTGCCGATCCGACCGGGTGAGCCGGCGGCGAACACGCACGCCTCACCGTCATTCGTGGGGATGATGCCCGAGCACGCGTTCGGGCGGAAGGTCCACTCATACCCATCCGTCTCGAGGTCCGACCAGTAGCCGTAGCTCATCGCGCTCAGGTTGGTGGCGACGCGCAACGTGGGGGCGCCGACAGCCCGAGCGATCGTCGATCCGACACCGTCGGCACCGATGACGAGCGGCGCGAGCACGCTCTCATCCGCACCCGGATCGCCGTCGGTCACGACCCCCGCGACCCGCCCGCGCTGCACGATGACGTCCGTCACTCGGGTGCCGTAACGCACCTCCGCGCCGGCCTCCATGGCCGCGCCGACCAAGAGACGATCGAGGACGTTGCGGCGGGGGGCATACAGCGCGTCGACTCCAGACGATGGACGGACGGTCATCACCGCCACCTCGTCCCCGTAGCGGAAGGTCGAGCGCCGGACCGGCGGTGTACCCGCGGCGATGACGTCGTCGAGCAAGCCCCAGCGGCTGAGCTGGAGCACGCCGCCCCGCAGCAACGCGTGCGTGGACAGTGGATCTGAGCTCGCGTCGCCGCGGTCGATCAGGACGGTTCGCAGCCCACGGCGGGCCAGCAGCATCGCGGTTGCCGCGCCGGCCGCTCGTGCGCCGACCACGACGACATCGTGTGAAGAGGACATGCGGAGACCGTACGAAGCACTCCTTCCCGGCCCCTTCCTTCCCCGGCGCCAGAGACGGAAGGTCAGGGGAAGATCACCAAACCTTCATGGACCCGTGCCTGGCTCGGCTTACAACGGATCCATGGCGACGATCCACATCACGATGCTCGGCCACTTCGGCGTGTCTGTCGACACGACCCCCGTTGCAGACAGCCATTGGGCTCGGCGTCACGCTGCCGCGTTGGTCAAGGTGCTCGCGTTGGCTCCGGCATTGCGTCTGCACCGCGAACAGGTGCATCGACCTGTTGTGGCCCGACGACACCGTGGACGAGGCGGCACCCAAGCTGCACAAGGCGGCGCACTTCGCCCGCAAGGCGATCGACGTTCCGAACGCGGTCGTCCTGCGCGGCGACATCGTCGCGCTCGCCCCGGAGACCGACACCACGATCGACGTCGTGCAGTTCGAGGAGATCGCTCGCCGCGCCCTCGCCGACGACGACCTGGTCGCAGCCCGCACGCGCCCTCACCCTCTACCTGGGCGAGCTGCTCCCCGAGCGACCGCTACGAAGACTGGGCGGAGGACCGTCGCGAGCAGCTTCGCCTCCGCCACCTCGACCTGCTCCGGCTCGACGGCCGGTGGGAGGCCGTCGTCGAGGTCGACGCGAGCGACGAGGTCGCCCATCTCGCGCTCGATGCGCCGCCACGCCGCCAACGGCGACCGGCACGCGGCGCTCCGCCAGTTCGAGCGCCTGGACCGGGCGATGCGCGGTGAGCTCGGCGTGGCTCCCGGACGCGAGGCGATCGCGCTGAGCGATCGCCTGCTGGCCGAGCGAGAGGTCGCGGTCCGCCAGGACGATGCTTTGGTCGGACGCGAGCAGGAGATCGAGGTCGCCGAGCGCGCCCTGCTCGACGCGGCGGCCGGCCGCGGCCGCGCGTTGATCATCGGTGGGCCGGCCGGCATCGGGAAGACGGCGCTGCTCGATGCCATCGTCGGTCGGGCGCGGGAGGTGAGCTTTCGCATCGGCCAAGGCACCTCGGCGCCAGTCGAGGGCGCGTGGCCATACGCACCGGTCGTCGAGGCGCTTGGCAGACGTGTGTCGCCGGCACCCCACCTTGCTCGACGGGCTCGCCGATCACCATCGGGAGGAGATCGACCGCGCGCTCGCCGGCGCGGAGATGCCGTGGACGGGCGGCAGCTCGCACCAGCGTCTCTTCGTCGCGGCGGCCGAGCTCGTGCGCCTCGCGTCCGCGACGCACGGGCTTGCTGCTCACCATCGACGACGTCCACGACGCCGACGACGCGAGCCTTCGGCTGTTGCACTACGTCGCTCGATCGACAGCCTCGAGCAGCGCGTGTGCATCGTGCTCGGCCATCGCCCGTTCCCTGTGACCGACCCGTTCGCCGAGACCCGCCACAGCCTCGTCGACCGGCACGGCGCCACGGCACTCGAGCTCGGCCCGTTGGGCGACGACGGTGTCGCCGCGCTCGTCGGCTCGCCACGTCGCCGACCGCGTCACCGGACCAGATCGACGCGGATCTCGGTGCTCAGTCGCGGCATCCCGTTCGCGGTGAACGAGCTCGCCCGACGAGCGGCTGCGGAACCGGAGTGGGTGCAGGCGCTCGACGCGAGCATGGTCAGCGGGATCGAGCCAGCCACCCGCGAGGTGCTGCAACGCGTCGCTGTCGTCGGAGCGATCGTTCGACACCGATGAGTTCGTCGCCCTCTCCGGCGTGTCCGAGGACGTCGCGTTCGATCATCTCGATCGACGCGCTCGCCGCGCTGGTCGTCGAACCGACGAGCGCCGGCTACCGATTCCGCCACACGCTCGTGCGCGATGCGCTGCTCGACGATGTACCACCCCACCGTCGCCGTCGCATCCACCGAGACGCCGCCGAGCGTCTGATCGAGATGGACGCGTCGGCTGCACGCATCGCACATCACCTCCTCGAGGCCGGCGAATCGGGCCGAAGCCGTTCCCTACCTGTTGCGCGCGGCCGAGACGGATGCCGCGATCGGCGCGTACCGCGACGCGCTCGCGCTGGTCGACGCGGTGCGCCCGCACGCCACCGGAGCCAGCCGGACGACCGCACTCTCGCTGCGGGGCGACCTGTTGAACGCGCTCGGCGACCCCATGGCCGCCGCGGCCTACCGCGAGGCGCTCGACGGTGCCGACGAAGTCGCGGCCCGAGGCCTGCGGGTGCGGCTCGCTCGCAGCGCGCTGATGGCCGGTGACCTGGACACGGCCAACGCTGCGCTGGAAGGCCTCGACACCGACGGCGGTGACGACGACGCCGACATCCTCCTCACCCGCGGCAAGTACGCCTACTTCACGTCCGACTTCGAGATGGCGCGCAGGCCGCAAGCGAAGAGGCGCAGCGGCTCGTGCTCGCGGGCGAGCGGAGCTGGCAGGTCCTCGACCTGGTGGCCCTGCAGGGGATGCTCGCCCACCGTTCGGGCAGCTGGTTCGACCGCATGCGGCTCGAGCTGCGCCGCACGCGCGAGAACCCCGAGATCGCGAACGCCATCTTCGACGGCTACCTCTGCCCGGCCGAGTACATGCTCTACGGACAGACGTCGTACGCGGAGGTCATCGGCGTCGCCCGAGACCTGCAGGCGACAGCCCGACGCAGCGGTGCGCTCCGTGCGGCCGCGTTCGCGTCGGCGTTGATCGGCGAGGCGGCACTGCTGTCGGGTGATCTCGAGCTCGCCGTCGGCTGAGCTCACCGAGGCGAGCGAGCTGCACCGCGACCTCGGCTCGGCCGGCCGGCGAAGCGCACTCGCTGCAACGCCTCGCCGAAGTGCGCGTCGCCGAGGGCGACCGCATCGAGGCGATGGGCCTCGCTGCAGCAGGCGCTGCCCCTCGCCCGCTCGTCGATGATCGCCAAGCACCTGCTCCAGCGCGTCTTCGGCACGATGATCGTGGCGGCGCGGAGCCCGCTCGAAGCCCGCGTCATCGTCGATCGCGCCGAGTCGACCCTCGGCTGGGACGATGCGTGCGCCGTTCTGCTCGATCATGCTCTCGGTGCCGGCCGCCATCGCCTGTGCGCGTGCCGGTGACCTCGACGCACGCGCTACCGTCACCTCGAGGCCGCCGAGCGATCGGCCCGGCTGTGGCAGGGCACCTCGTGGGAGGCCGCGATGGCCGAGGCGCAGGCCGCGGTGGCTGCGGCGAGCGGTGACCCCGACACGGCCTGCCGCCAGCTCCACGTTGCGCGGCCGAGCAGTTCCGGCGGGCCGGTCAGCCCCTCGACGCCGCCCGCTGCCGCCAAGCCGCTCGATCGCCTGCTGAACCGATGCGCTCGTGCGGGCGACAGCATGCCCGTGCTGCCGCCGCAGCGCGATCTCTGGGTCACGCCGGCGGAGCGAAGAGCTCGAGGGCGATGTTGTCGGGATCGCGGAACGAGAGACCCGAGCCGTAGCCGGCGTCCTTGATCTCCGCCGTGGGCGATGCCCAGCTCGTCGAGCCGTGCCGCCCACTCCACGAGCTCGTCGCGGTTGGCGCACGCCGAACGCGATGTGGTCGAGGCCGGGCCGGCGCTCGTCGAACGGCTCGCGTCGCTGACCAGCTCGGGGAAGCCGTGCAGCCCGAGCAGGGTGCTGCCGACCGAGTACACGATGTGACGGAACGGTCCGGTGTCCTCGTCGAGGACCGGCGCGACGCCGAGCACCTTGGTGTACCAGGCCTCGCTGCGGTCGAGGTCGGTCACCGTCACGGCGACGTGGGTGATCGAAGGGATGGTCTCTGTGATTGCCACGTCTCTCTCCTTGTTGATCATTGGTGTTGATGACTCGTGCTTTCGACGTGACCGTACGAAGCGCCCCTTCTCGCACCCTTCCGGCATACGAGAAAGAGCGGGAAGGATGAGGGAAGGTGCCGTAGCGTCTCGCCCATGACGATCATCCGGACGGTGGAAGAGCTCGACGCCCTGTACGACGTCCCGGTATCGACATCCATCATCAAGGAGATCGACCACCTCACGCCGCTGCACCGTGAGTACGTCGAGGCGTCGCCCTTCGTGCTCATCGCGTCATCCGGGCCGGGCGGTCTCGACTGCTCGCCTCGGGGCGATCCCGCAGGGTTCGTGCGCGTGGTCGACGAGCGCACCTTGATGATCCCCGACCGCCGGGGCAACAACCGCCTCGACACGATCCGCAACCTCGTGCTCGATCCTCGCATCGCCCTGCTCTTCCTGGTCCCGGGCATCGGCATGACGTTGCGGGTGAACGGCACCGCGGTCGTGTCGACGGACGACGAGCTCCGCGAGTCGTTTGCGTTCCAGGGCAAGATCCCGACGACGGTCGTGATCGTGACCACCGAGGCCGTGTACACGCAGTGCCCCAAGGCGTTGATCCGATCGAACCTCTGGGATCCCGCGCTGCACCGCGACGCGAGCGAGCTGCCGACGAGCGGTCAGATCATGGAGCACATCACCGCAGGCCAGTTCGACGGCGCTGCCCATGACGCGGCCTATCCGCAGCGGGTGCGCGAGACCATCTACTGACCCAACAGGCGTCGGGCGTTGGCGTTGAGGAGATCCGCGGGGTTCGGACCGAGCACTGACGTCGCCTGGAGATCGGTCAGCATGCGGGCGACGCCTGGCTCTGGCGTGAACGGCCAGTCGCTGCCGTAGAGCAGCCGAGCGGGATCCGCGATGCCGAGGAGCGCCTGCAGCGCAGCGTCGGTGCGAGGGCCGGCGAGGTCGTAGTAGAGGCGCCGGAGGTACGACGCGGCGAACTCGGTCGCCTCGGCGCGGCCCGGCGCGATCAGGTGCACCCCGTCGAGGCGGGCACTGAGCGCCGGCAGCGCGCCTCCACCGTGGGGGATGATCCACGAGATGTCAGGACAACGGTCGAACGTGCCCGAGTAGATCAAATTCATCACCGCCCGTGCGGTGTCGAAGATGAACTCGATGATCGGCCGGGGGACATCGAGGAAGGCGCCCTCACAGCAGAGCGGCGTGGTCGGGTGGATGAACACGGTCGCCTTGCGCCGGTTGAGCTCGTCGAAGACCGGATCGAGAGAATGGTCACCGAGGTAGACGTCGCCGTGATGCGTGAGCACGCCGATGCCACTGAGGCCCAGATCGTCCAGCGCACGGCCGACCTCGGCGAGGCTCGCGTCGACGTCGGGCAGCGGCAGTGCCGCGAAGCTTCCGAACCGATCCGGATGGCGCACGATCAGATCCGCCGCTGTGTCGTTGCACAGTCGCGCGAGATGCGTGGCGTCTGTTCCGTCGACCGTCACCCCTGGGCTCGAGATCGTCAGGTACGCAGTCTCGATGCCCGTCGTGTCGAGGAAGCGGAGTGCCTCGTCTTCCGACCAGTCCGGAAGCCGCGGCATGCCGTCCGGTGAGTCGAGACCGGCTCGACCGACGGCTTCGCAGTACGCCGCGGGCAGGAAGTGATGATGCACGTCGATGAGCCCGGCCATCGCTACTCGCCTTGCTCCACGGCCGCGATCTTCGACGGTCGGGTGAGCCGGTGCAAACATGCACCCGACCGCGTGATCATTGGCGTGCACCCGTCGGATGTGGGGAGGAACAGCGGCCTATGGACAGCGAGGCTGATCCGGTGGGTGGAGCAGAGGACACCACTGCGGCAGTGGTCGGAGATGGCGACGGCGATGGCGACGGCGCCGGCACTCCTCCGGCGACCGAACCTGAAGAGACCGCGACGAAGAGGGTCAAGTTCCCCACCGCACTGACGGTGCTGGCGATCGTGATGCTGGCCGTCTGGATCGCCTCCTTCTTCATCCCTTCGGGCGTGTACCAGCAGGATCCGGAGACGGGAGCGCCGATTCCCGGGACGTACCAGGAGCTTCCTGCCTGCGGCAGCGCGCCCGAGGGTTCACCGTGCTCGGACAAGAGCCTGGACGCACAGTTCGGGATCTTGTGGCGTGCCACCCCGAACGGGCTCTACGGCATCGAGAACACCACCTCGCGCCTCATCGGGGCGGACGAGGAGGGCTTCCTCTACGGCTCGGCCCAGATCTTCCTCTTCGTCCTCGCCGTCGGCGCCTTCATCACGATCGACGATGAAGACCGGCGCCATCGAGACCGGCATCGGCCGGCTGGCGATGCGGTTCCGGCACAGCGGCTCGCTGCTCGTGCTCGTGCTGATGTCGGTCTTCGCCCTCGGCGGCACCACCTACGGCATGTGGGAGGAGACCCTCGGCTTCTTCGCCCTGATCGTGCCTCTCGTGCTCGCGCTCGGGGTACGACCGGATGCGTCGCGGTCGGCGATCATCTTCCTGGGCGCCGGCACGGGAGTGATCGGCTCGACGGTGAACCCGTTCGCCACCGGCGTCGCCTCGGACGCGGCCGGCATCAGCATCAGCGACGGAATCGGCCTGCGGCTCGTCATGCTCGCGGTCCTCGTGCCCGTCGGGATCGCCTACGTGATCGTGGTACGCCGCGCGGTTCGGCATGGCCGAGAACACCGGTGGCAGTCGCCGATGCCGTCGGTCGTCGGAGCATCGTCCCGATCGACGGTGCGAGGAACCCGAGCGCGACTGGTCACCGACGTGCCGCCTCTCACCGGCCCCAGAAGATCGTCCTCGTCATCTTCGGCGCTGACGTTCCTGATCGATGATCTACGGGTTCATCCCGTGGAACGACCTCTGGCAGAACGGGTTCAACGCCAGGACTTCCCGCTGCCGACCTTCAGCAACTTCTACTTCACCGAGGCGGCTGATGCTGTTCATCGTCGAGGCGGTCGTGATCGGTGATCGTCTCCCGCATCGGCGAAGAGGGCACCGTGACCACGATCGTGCCGGGCGCCGCCGACTTCCTCGGCGCCGGCCTCGTCATCGTGCTCGCGCGAGGCATCACCGTCGTCATGCGGAACACGCTACATCACCGACACGATCCTCCACTGGATGGAGAAGGCCGTCGACTGGCCTGTCGGGCACCGCGTTCGTCGTGCTGGCGTTCGTCGTCAACCTCCCGATCGCGTTCCTCGTGCCGTCGTCGTCGGGGCACGCCGCGCTCGTGATGCCGATCCTCGCGCCGCTTGTCGGACTTCGCGGGGGTGAACGTGCGCTCACCGTCACCGCGTACCAGTCGGCGTCCGGGCTCGTCAACCTGGTGACGCCGACCTCGGCGGTGATCATGGGTGGCCTTGCCTTGGCCAAGGTCGGCTACGACAAGTACATCAAGTTCATCGTGCCCTACCTGGCGATCCTGTTCGTGGTCGTGACCGTCTTCCTCATCGTCGGCCAAGCGCTCTAGCCCAATCACTCTGGCAAGGAGTCAACATGCGTGTCGTGGTCGCCCTTGGAGGCAACGCCCTGCTGAGGCGGGGCGAGGCGATGACCAGCGAGAACCAGCGAGAGAACGTGCGGGTCGCGTGCGACGCGCTCGCGCCCGTCGCAATGGAGCACGAGCTGGTGGTCTCCCACGGGAACGGCCCGCAGGTCGGGCTGCTCGCGCTGCAGGGCGCCGCCTTCGAGAAGGTGCCGACCTATCCGCTCGACGTGCTCGGTGCAGAGACGCAGGGAATGATCGGGTACCTCGTCGAGCAAGAGCTCGGGAACCGGCTGCCCTTCGATCGGCCCCTGGCGACGCTCCTCACCATGATCGAGGTGGATCCTGACGACCCCGCGTTCAAGGACCCCACGAAGCCGATCGGCCCGATCTACGACCGCGCTGCGGCGGACGCCATGAAGGCCGAGCGGGGTTGGGAGTTCAAGCCCGACGGCGACGCGTTCCGGCGCGTCGTCGCGTCCCCCGAGCCGAAGCGCATCTTCGAGATGCGCCAGATCCAGTGGCTGCTCGAGCACGAGAGCGTGGTGATCTGCGCCGGCGGCGGCGGCATCCCGGTGGCGTACCAAGCCGGTCGCCAGCTCGTCGGAGTCGAAGCCGTCATCGACAAAGACCGCGCCAGCGCGCTGCTTGCCCACGACCTGAAGGCCGACGTGTTCGTGATGGCGACCGATACCGACGCGGTGTACTTCGATTGGGGCAAGCCGACTGCGAGGGCGATCGCCCGCGCGCATCCGGACGCGCTCATGGAGCAGTCGTCCGAGTTCGGCGAGGGGTCCATGCTTCCGAAGGTCGCGGCGGCCTGCGACTTCGCCCGGTCGTCGGGCGGCAAGGCTGCCATCGGCGGGTTGGCCGACATCGGCGGGCTGCTGGAGGACAAGGCAGGCACGATCGTGAGCGTCGACGTCGACGGCATCGAATACTCACGTTGAACTTTCCCGACTCAAAGAGGAGATGCTGATGCCGTTCGGAGTGCATTCAGAGGTCGGCAAGCTTCGCAAGGTGATGATCCACCGACCCGGCCTCGAGCACACACGCCTCACGCCGTCGAACGCGGCGGACCTGCTGTTCGACGATGTGATCTGGGTGAAGCGGGCCAAGGAAGAGCACGACGCGTTCGCCGAGACGATGCGTGAGCGCGGAGTGGAGGTGTTCTACGCCGAGGAGCTGTTCGCCGAGGCCCTGGAACAGCCCGCCGCGAAGGAGTGGGTGTGCGACCACGTGCTGAACGAGCGGATGATCGGCACCTCTCTGTCTCGTCGGGCGCAGGAGTTCGTGACAACCGAGGATCCGGCTCGCGTCGCGGACTTGCTCATCGGTGGCATCACCCGCGCCGACCTCTCCGAAGCCAAAGGTCTGCTGTGGGAGTCGACGGACCCGAACCACATGCTCATCCCTCCGCTGCCGAACTTCATGTTCCAGCGTGATCCGTCGTGCTGGATCTTCGGCGGGGTGACGCTCAACCCGATGGCCAAGCCCGCCCGCAAGCCCGAGACGATGATCGTCGAGACGATCTACCGGTTCCACCCCATGTTCGCTGCCGAGGGCGTGCGCGTCTGGTTCGGCGGCGCCGAGCAGGACTGGGGGCGGAGCACCGTCGAGGGAGGCGACGTCCAGCCCATCGGCAATGGTGTGGTCATGATCGGCATGGGCGAGCGCACGTCACCGCAGGCCGTCTCCTTGATCGCCCGCGAGCTCTTCAAGGCTGAGGCCGCAAAGACGGTCTTGGCCGTCGTGCTCCCCCGGGATCGCAGCTACATGCACCTCGACACCGTCCTGACGATGGTGGATCGTGACGCGGTCACGGCGTTCCCCAAGGTGGTCGACGGCGCGCAGGTGTGGGCCGTGAGGCCGGGGGACACCCTGGAGGAGACGGTCATCGAGAAGCAGTCCGAGTCGCTCGTCGATGCGATGGGCAAGCACCTGGGGATCGGGGAGATGCGCGTGATCTCCACGGGCGGCGACGAGTTCGAAGCCGAGCGTGAGCAATGGGACGACGGCAACAACGTCGTCGCCCTCGAGCCGGGCGTCGTCATCGCCTACGAGCGCAACACGTTCACGAACACCAAGCTCCGCAAAGCGGGCATCGAAGTGATCACCATCGCAGGATCCGAGCTGGGCCGAGGTCGCGGTGGCGGCCACTGCATGACGTGCCCGCTCGAGCGTGACGCCGCCTACTGAGAGGGATCCCCCCACATGTACAACCTTCGCAATCGCAGCTTCCTGAAGGAGATCGACTTCTCGCCAGCGGAGCTTCGGTTCCTCCTGCAGCTCTCCGAGGCGCTCAAGATCGCCAAGTACGCCGGCACCGAGGTGAAGCACCTCGAGGGCAAGGAGATCGCACTGATCTTCGAGAAGACCTCGACCCGCACGCGGGCCGGATTCGAGGTCGCCTCCTTCGATCAGGGCGCCCACGTGACCTACCTCGACCCCTCGGGGTCGCAGCTCGGCCACAAGGAGTCGGTCGCCGACACCGCCCGGGTGCTCGGCCGCATGTACGACGCGATCGAGTTCCGCGGCAACAGCCAGACCGACGTCGAGATATTGGCCGAGTACGCGGGAGTCCCCGTGTACAACGGCCTCACCGACGAGTGGCACCCCACCCAGATGCTCGCCGACTTCCTGACGATGCACGAAGCGAGCGGAAAGCCGTACGACGCGTTGACGTATGCATTCGTCGGCGACTGCCGCTTCAACATGGGACGGTCGCTGCTCGTCATGGGGGCCCTCATGGGCGCCGACGTGCGGCTGGTGGGTCCGACATCGCTCGCGCCCCCGGAGGACGTCGTGAAGATCGCTCGCGACATCGCCTCGACGACCGGGGCGAACATCACCATCACCGACGACGTCGCCGCCGGGGTCGATGGCGTCGACTTCGTCCACACCGACGTCTGGGTCTCGATGGGTGAGTCGAAGGACGTGTGGGACGAGCGTGTGAACTTGCTGCGCGGGTTCCAGGTCAACAGCAACCTCATGAAGCACACGAACAACCCCAAGGCGAAGTTCATGCACTGCCTGCCCGCGTTCCACGACCCGAACACGGTCGTCGGTCGGGAGATGATGGAGCACACGGGCATGAACGAAGGGCTCGAAGTGACGGGCGAGGTGTTCGAGTCACCCGCGAGCATCGTGTTCGACCAAGCCGAGAACCGCCTCCACACGATCAAGGCAATCCTCGTCGCCACACTCGGCGGATAGGCCCGCCGTCAGCGCATCGCGTCGAGCACGAGGTCGATGTCGGCGGTCGTGGTGAGCGGGTTGATGAAGCAGAACCGGAACATCGTCTCGCCCTCGTGCACCGTCGGCACGAGCAGGGCGAGGCCCGACGCGAGTGCCTCATCGGACCAGCGCTGATACTCGTCGGCACTCCAGTCTCGGCGGCGGAACAGCACGACGGACAGCTCGGGCTCCATCACGAGCTCGAGGTGCGATGCCGCGGCGATGCGATGGGCGGCCTCGCGGGCCAGCGCAAGGCCGCGCTCCACCGCCCGCTCGTAGGCCTTCGTGCCGTTCGAAGCGAGTGAGAACCAAAGCGGCAGCCCTCGCACTCGTCGGGTCATGTGGATCGCGAGGTCCGACGGGTTCCACGGCGAGGACGGCGTGAGCACCTCGAGGTAGCCGGCATGTTGGGTGAGCGCATCACGCGCGAGGTTCGGATCCCGGTAGATCAGCGCAGCGCAGTCGAACGGCGAGAACAACCACTTGTGGGGGTCGACGACGAACGAGTCGGCCCGCTCGATGCCGTGGAAGAGCGGGCGTGCAGACGGCGCCACCATCGCCGCCCCGCCGTACGCGGCGTCGACGTGCATCCACACGCCGCGCTCCCGGCACACGGCGGCTACGCCCTCGAGGTCGTCGACGACGCCGGTGTTGGTCGCGCCGCCCGTGGCGACCACCGCGAACACGTCGACGTCGGCGCTCGCGATGGCCTCCGCCAGCCGTTCACCGGTGAGGCGGCCACGCTCATCGGGTTCGACGTGCACGATCGGCACGTCGATGACCTTGGCCGCGAGCTGGATCGACGAGTGGGCACTCGACGCGCACGCGATACCGGCGACTCGGCTGCGGCCGCGCCGCTCCCGCCAGGTCTCCCGAGCGACGGTGAGCGCGCTCAAGTTTCCGGCGGTGCCACCGCTGACGAAGACCCCGCCGGCGGTCTCGGGCAGTCCGGCGAGGTCGGCGAGCCAGCGCAACGCCTGGTTCTCGGCGTGGATCGCGCCGGAGCCCTCGATCCACCAGTCCCCGTAGATCGACGACGCAGACACCACGAGGTCGAACAGGGTCGCCGCTTCAGCCGGGGCGGTCGGCACGAAGCCGAGGTAGCGCGGATGGTCACTCGAGATGCACGCTGGCGCGAGCACCTCGCGGAAGAGGGCCAGCGCCTGCTCCCAACCCAGACCGTCGGCGGTGATGGTCTCGCCGGTGGAGGCGGCCAGCTCTTCGGGGCTGCGTGGCGCGTCGAGCGGCGGCGGCGACATCCGGATGCGCTGGATGACGTAGTCGAGGATCCGGTGGGCCAGCTGCTCGGTGTCGTCGTCGAAGCCGTGCAGTGCTCGCTCGCTCATGTCGCCAATGATTCACGACTCGGCGGCCCGTCGGTGAGCCACTGACCTCACTGGACGGCGACGGCCGGAGCCGGCTCTCGCACGGCGGTCGGCCGACGTCGAGCCGCGCCCTCGAAGGCCATCGTCAGCGCCACCGCGACGACTGCGGCGAGCAGGTGCTGCAGGTCGAAGAGCCGATGGAAGATCAGGAGCGAGCCGCCGAGGAAGGCGAAGATCACCCCGAGCGCGATCCGGCGCCAGCGAGCGTCGGTGAGGGAGAGAGCGCCCGCGGTCGCGAGCGCCCACGCTCCGGCCGACGACCCGCTGTCGTGTTCGACCAGGATCTGGTGCGCTCCCAGGTTCCCCATCGCAGCGAAGACCGCCATGCACCCGTATGTGGCGAGGGACGAGGTCCAGTCGCACAGGAAGAACGTGGCGATCGATCGTCGACTCCCGAGCCGCCACTCCGCGAACGGCAGTGACACCGAGAGCAGCGCGATGTTCGCCCACCTGAAGCCGGCGCTCGTCTGGATCAGCTCCGCGGTGGGCAGGCGCCAGACTTGGAGGTGTTGGAGGTCGAGGAACGACAGGCCGAGGTGACGTTCGAGCACGTGGTGGAACGACGGGTCGAGCCGGGTGGCGGCCATGATCCAGACCACGAGCAGACCGATCGACAGCGTGACGGGGAAGCGTCGCGCGAACGCCAACGCTCGCCCGCGGGCGCCGCGGGGATCGGGGATCTCGCCGACTCGCGCGAGCGCGCCCGCGATGCGCGGCAGCTCGGTGTCGCTGCGGTACGCGAGGTAGCGCGGCTCCCAACGGGGCTCCCACTTCTCCTTGAAGTGGTGCAGGCCTTGGTAGTTGAAGATCTTCGTGCCGCGGTCGTAGAGAAGTCGCAGTGCTCGATCGGCGATGCCGTCACCGTCGATGTTCACGAGCGGAGCGAGGCCGAGGGTCATGCCCGTGCGACCCTCGGCTCGGAACCGGTGGATCAGCCCGACGACGAGGTACTCCATCGCGCCGTTGGGCGCATCGGGCCGGCGGCGCATCAAGTCGAAGTTGCCCACCGGCGACGAGTACGCCGGGAGCACGTTCACGAACGCTTCGATGCGATGGCTGTCGCGTCGACGCAGGACGAGCACCGTCGTCTGCCGCAAGTAGTCCGGGTCGAACTGCCCGACGGTGAAGGTCCGTTCGCGATGGCCCCCGTCCGAGAGCCACGCATCTGAGACCTCGCGCAGCTCCCGCATCGTCGCGTCGTCGATGGGTCGGGAAGCTCGACGAGCTCGCAACCCGACCGTTCGACCCGCCTGAGCGCTGAACGAAGCTGCTTGTAGCCGTGCGCGTCCTCGTTCCATGTCTGCACAGGGACGATCGCTTCCTCGCCGATCTTCAGATGCTTGAGGCCTGCCGCCGCGAGGCTCTCGGCGCCGGCCGGCGAGAGCTGGTGGAAGGCGGGCACCCACCCGTTGAGCTCGCAGAGGTCGAGAAACTCCTCGACGACGCGGATCCGCGAATCGGGTTCGCCGATCGGCTCCGCGAGTGCGACCGCGGTCATCCCGACGAGCCGGTAGCCGATGAACGCACGCCGGTCATCGCCGATGAACCACAACGTGCCGGCGAGCAGGTGGAAGCTCGCCAGGTTGTTCGTCGCCCAGGAGTCGATGAGCCGCTCGACGAGGCGGCGATCGCTCGCGTCGGCCGCCGTCGCGAGGACGGAGGCGACGACAAGCACCAGGGCGACGACGACGACGCCGAGCCCGGCGAGACGCACCGAGTCGACGAACCACCGCCCGTCGGGATCGACCGGCGTGATGGCGCTCGCCGGAAGGAGCAGCAGCAGCTTCACCGCGTTGCGCGCCGCGTCGATCAAGGTGGTCGAGTCACGGAATGCTTCGTCCAGGAAGTAGAGCCCCGCAGTCCCATACGCGAACACGACCATCTCGCCGGCGAGGAGGAGGCGAAGGCCTCGCCGGGCCATGAGCGGATCGGAGCGAGCGCGGAACGATCCCGCCGTCAGCGCGAGCAACACGACGAGTCCACCGGCCAGAAGGAGACCGGGGCTCAGCACGTCCCGATCCCGGTGCACGAACGCGAAGCACGACGCGATCGACAGCACGACAGCAATCGCCCAGGCGTTGCGCTTCGCATGCAGTAGGCCGAACACATTCAGCACGAGCGCCATGCCCGCCACGAGGAGGAGGTACCGCGTACCGGTCATCGTCGCGGTCGCACGGCCGAGAGCGTGGAGGGGCGGCGGCGTCCCCGAGTGCCAGCGCGGCCCAGACGAGATCGGTGATCCCGACTGCGATCGCGGTGCACGCAACCGCCCGTCGGATGACTTGCGCCGAGACCTGATGCCGCGCGGAAGGTCGGGCCACGGAGCTCATCGCTCGACCGGGACCGGTCCCCGCAGCCGTGACGCCGCGACAGCCCCGACCATGACCGGGACCAGCAGCTCCACAACTCGGTACAGCACGACTGCGGCGACGGCCGTGCGGGCAGAGAGGCCATACGAGATCAGCACCGCGCCAAGGGAGAGCTCGACGAAGCCGAGACCAGCCGGAAGCACGCCGACGATCGCGAACATCGCCGACACCGCGTAGGCCACGAGCGCGAGGGCGAGGCTGTGCCCACCCCCGACCGCCGCGATGACGGCCCAGAGCTCCACGACGCCGAGTGCCTCGACGGCAAGCGCGTGTCCGGCAGCCGGCAGAGCCCTGAGTGGCTCGCGACGGATGATGGCGAGCGCGTCGTGCAGCTCGTCGGCAGCGCGCGTGTCGGGCTCGCCAGCGGGACTGCGTCGAGCGAAGGCCATGAGGTGGGCGGGGAGTGCGTACACCCGTCGCAGCTGCGCACGCGAGGTGGCCGCGACGCCGAGCAAGGCCACGCGGGCAGCGAGGTAGACCGCGAACACGGCGCATGCAACGCCCTCAGGTCCCGTGAGGTGACCTCCGAGCCCGCTGATCACGATCGCGGCAGTGAGCGCGCCCGCGAACGCGAGCTCGGTGAGCACGGCGACGAGGGCATACGCCGCGATGACGGGACCACGGCCGAGGCGTCGGCGGTCCCCATCCGCGACGAGCATGCTGAGTCCGGCCATGCCACCCGACTTCGTGACCTGGTTCATGAACGTCGCGGCGAGTGCGGGCCTCACCGCACCGAATGGTCCCGTTGGCAGTCGCGCGGCCCGTTCCGCGGCGGCATGGAACATCGCTTGGTTCGCGAGCAGCGCGATCATCGAGAGCACGGCGACGGCGAGCCACCCCCGATCAGCCCCCTCCAATTGGCGGCCCGCACCGAGGAGCGAGCGCTCCTCGACGACGAACGCGAGCACCCCAACGACGACGGCGGCGATCGCGAGGGAGCGCAGACGCGGGATGGGAGTCCGCAGCAGGCACGTGCTCGGCCTCTGCATCCACGACCAAATCCTTCACCACGACTTCCCAGGATCGTGCGCGGTCGGTACGCGTCAGAAGCGCCCCGGGTTAGCGCCAGGCAAAACTTTCGTGACACGGCTGACCGGCGCGATCTGGGCGCAGCACACTTCCTCGATGGCGGGTTCCGTGACCGTGCGCCGGGCGCTGAGGGTGCCTGCGATCACCGCCTACTTCTGGCTCATCAAGGCGCTGTCGACCGCGCTCGGCGAGTCGACCTCCGACTACCTGGTCCACCGCCTCGACCCGGTGGTGGCCGTCCTGATGGGGTTCGCGGGCTTCGCCCTAGCGCTCGGGCTGCAGCTCGCGATGCGGCGTTACATCGCGTGGACTTACTGGTTCGCCGTGGTGATGGTCGGCATCTTTGGGACGATGGCCGCCGACGTGCTCCACGTCCGCTTCCACGTGCCGTACGCAGCGTCCGCCATCTTCTACGGCCTCGTGCTGGCAGCGGTGTTCGCGACATGGCAGGCCACCGAGCACACGCTGGACGTGCACACGATCGACACCTTTCGCCGCGAGCTCTTCTACTGGGCCGCAGTCGTGTCGACGTTCGCTCTCGGCACCGCCGTCGGCGACGTCACCGCGATCACCCTCAACCTCGGCTACAGCGGATCGGTGATCCTGTTCGCCGCCCTGATCGCCGTACCTGCCGTGGGCTACTGGCGATTCGACCTGAACCCGATCGTCGCGTTCTGGGCCGCGTACGTGTTGACTCGCCCCCTCGGCGCGTCGGTAGCCGACTGGCTGGGCAAGCCGAAGGACGTGGGCGGGCTCGGCCTCGGCAGCCAGCGGGTGAGCCTGGTGCTCGCCGCAGCGATCGCGGTGCTCGTGACGTACCTGGCTCTCACCGGAGCCGACGTGCCGCGCGACCCGCGAGGGGACCGCGTCGACGCTCCCGCGCCATCGTGATGGGATGGGGCGGGATGGTGCACCATCTAGGGGGATGGCGGTGGCAGAAGGACTCGCGGCGCCGGTGTGCGGTCGAGGCTTCTCGACGCCAGAAGCCCTCGCCTATGAACTCGTCGTCGGAGCGGCGGTGGCTCGCTCTGCCGAGCCGCTGCTGCGACGATTTGACCTAGGAAGACCGCTTCTCGACGTCGGCTGCGGCGCCGGAAGACTCGGCGGTGAATTCGCCAGTGACGGCCGAGGAGCCGTTGTGGGGATAGATCCGTCGCGTGGCGAGATTCGCATGGCGTCGCGACGGCTGCCGGTCGCCCGGGCGACCGCTGGCGCCCTGCCGTTCGCAGCAGCGTCGTTTTCCGCCGCCCTGTCGTGCTGCTCCTTCAAGCATTGGCCCGACCGCGCCGCAGGCCTCGCCGAGTGCGCTCGCGTGGTCCGGCCCCGAGGCCGGCTCGTCATCATCGAGCTCGACGGCGCCTGCACCGAGCAGGAGTTCGATGACTTCGCCAAGCGCACGCGGGTGCCAGCGCCACTTCGAGGTATCTACGTCCGCTTCACCATGAGGATCGTGGTCGCCACGGCGCCGACGATCGGGGAGCTCGCTGCTGAGCTCGAGCGCGCCCGCCTGGGCGACTTCACGGTCTCGAAAGCGCCCGGCTCGCCGTTTCTCGTCGCTGCAGCACGGGCCGTATGAGAACGCCCCACTTGTCGGGGAGCGGCGGTTCTTGGAGCGGACGACGGGATTCGAACCCGCGACCCTCACCTTGGCAAGGTGATGCTCTACCAGCTGAGCCACGTCCGCGTGAGGCAGTCACTCTAGCAACCCCGGGCCGCCGGTTACCGTGCCCGGGTGAGTGCCTTCCAGGCCATCGTGCTCGGCATCGTGCAAGGCCTCACCGAATTCCTGCCGATCTCGTCGACCGCCCACCTGCGCATCATCCCGGCATTCCTCGGCTGGGACGACCCCGGCGCCGCGTTCACTGCAGTGATCCAGCTGGGCACGATGGCCGCAGTCGTCCTGCACTTCTGGAGCGACCTGTGGCGCATCGCCACGACCTGGCTGAGATCACTCCGCGACAAGCGGCTGCGGGGCGAGCTCGACGCGCGGCTCGGCTGGTACATCGGCCTCGGCACGATCCCGATCGTGATCTTCGGCTACGTGCTCCGCGACCAGATCGAGACCGGCGGCCGCAACCTCACCCTCATCGGCATCGCGATGATCGTCGGCGGCCTCGGCCTCTGGCTCGCAGAACGTGTCGGGAAGCGACGCCGCGCGCTCGACCAGATCAACGCGAGCGACGCGGCAGTCATCGGCAGCGCGCAGGCGCTCGCGCTGATCCCCGGCTTCTCGCGTTCGGGCTCGACGATCGGCGCGGGCCTGTTCGTCAACTTCGACCGCGTGTCGGCGGCGCGCTACTCGTTCCTGCTCTCGGTGCCCGCCGTCGTGCTGAGCGGCCTGTTCGAAGCCCGCAAGATCGGCGACCCGGGCGGCGCCGGCGTGGGGCCGACGATCATCGCGACCGTCCTGGCGTTCATCGTGGGCTACTGGTCGATCTCGTTCCTGTTGCGGTATCTGGGCCGCAAGTCGCTCGCGATCTTCATCGTCTACCGGCTGGCGATGGGTGCGCTCGTGCTGGTGCTCACCGCGACGAACGCCATCAACTGACGATCACGCGCTGGCGGCAACCTCGACAGCGCCGATGATCCCGCGGCGCTCGATCACGTGGTCGACGAGCCCGTATGCGACGGCGTCGGCGCCGCGCAGGATGTAGTCGCGATCGATGTCGCTCATGATCCGCTGCTCGGTCTGCCCGGTCGACGCGGCGAGGATCGACACCATGCGCCGGCGCATCTCGACCATCTCGGCGACGGCGAGCTCGAGATCGGTCGACTGCCCCTGCGCGCCGCCGTGCGGCTGGTGGATGAGCACGCGGCTGTTCGGCAGCACAGCTCGCTTGCCTGGCGCACCCGCGGCGAGGAGAACTGCAGCGGCGGACGCTGCCTGACCCACGCAGATCGTCGCGACATCGGGACGCAAGAACTGCATCGTGTCGTAGATCGCGAACAGGGCCGTCATGTCGCCGCCTGGCGAGTTGATGTAGAGCGACACGTCCTGATCGGGCTTGTCGCTCTCGAGGTGGAGGAGCTGCGCGATCACGAGGTTGGCGACGGTGTCGTCGATCGCGCTGCCGAGGAAGACGATCCGCTCGGACAGCAGGCGGGAGTAGATGTCGAATGCCCGCTCCCCTCGATTGGTCTGTTCGATCACGGTCGGAACGAGCACGGGACCTCCTCGGCTATGATGCAACTTTCTGGTTGCACATCTTAAGTGCAACCAATGAGTTGCACAACCCCAACAGACCGAAGCGGAGGCCAGCCATGCACATCCGACGGGAGATCGACCTCGACGCCGACCTCGCCAGGGTCTGGCACGCGCTGACCGATCGCGAAGAGCTGAGCGATTGGCTGGGCGGTGCCGTCGAGCTCGAGATGTCTCCGGGCCGCAACGGCACGATCGTCGACGACGAAGGGACGCTGAGGCACGCGCTGGTCGGCGACGTCGACCCGGAGCGGCGGCTCTCGCTGCGTTGGTGGCCGGATGGCGGCCCAGAAGAGGGCGCGGTCTCCGAGGTCACGTTCGAGCTGTGTCCGACCGAGGGCGGCACGCGCCTCGTCGTCACCGAGACGCCGCTCGCGCCGACGACCGCGCACGCGAGCATCGCGAAGGCGGCCTACTGGGAGGCTCGTCTCGACACCCTGTGGCTTCGGGTGTCGGCCGCTGCGCTCGTCAGCTGAGCGACCCACCTTCGATGCCCGACGGCCTCGACCGGGGGTTCGGTCTCGACACGGGGTTCGGTCTCGACGCAGTCTTCGGCGCGCTCTCGGACCCGACGCGCCGGCACGTGGTCGAACGCCTCGTGTCCGGCGGGCCCGAGACCGCGACCGCGCTCGCGCGGCGACCTCCCGATCTCCCGTCAAGCGGTCGTGAAGCACCTCCAGTCGCTCAGCGACGCGGGCCTCGTCGATGCCGCGCGCGAAGGACGCGAGGTCAAGTACGCGATTCGGCCCGAGCCCCTGAGCGACGCGATCGCATGGATGATGCGGGCCGGCGCCCAGTGGGATCGTCGCCTCGACCGCCTGTCACACGTGCTTCGCCAAGAGGTCCGCGATGTCGGCGGGGCGCGTGAGGAACGGTGAGTGGTCGGTGTCCCACTCCACGACCTCGTCCGCACGCACCGCCATTGCCCGCTGAGCGGCTTGGTCGATCGCCTTGTCGTTCATGCAGATGACGTACGTCGACGGCGCCTGGCGCCACGCAGGTTCCACCTCGACCATCCAGGTGTCCCCGAGTGGCATCGGTCGAAGCAGCTTCTGGATCTCGGCGACGCGAGCGGCGTCGCTGTCTTCGTAGAACGCCTCGTGGAGCATCTCGGGGTCGACGGTGAGCACCCCGTCGTCAGTGCGTATGGCCGCCATCATCGGTGAAGGGTTGGCCTGCATGTGCTGCATCGGCTCCTCACCCTGGTCGGTCATGAACGCCGTGAGGTACACGACTCGACCGACCGGGAGGCCACTCGCCGCCCGCGAGATCACCATGCCGCCATACGAGTGGCCGCACACCACGACCCCCTTGCCCGCTGCCCTGATCGCCTTGCGCGCCGCCTTCACGTCGTCGTCGTAGCTGGTGAGCGGCAGCTCGACGGCATGCACATCGACGCCTTGGGCTTCGAGCGCCTCGACCACTGCATCCCAACACCACGAGCCGTGCCACGCGCCGTGGACGAGCACCACCTTGGCCTGCTTGCGCGCCTTCGACGTCGCGGCCTTCGACGTCGCGGGCTCGGCGCGCTTCTTCAGCTCGTCGAGCGCGTCGCCGAGCCCGTCCGCGATGGGCCATGCGTCCGAGATGAGCTCGCGGCACGTGACCACTCCGAAGTCGAGCTGGTGCATGTAGCTCAGGACGGTGATGTTCAGGCCGGCACCGTCATTGATCGGACCCATCGGGTAGTTCGCCACCATCTGGGCGCCCGCGGAGTACAGGGGGAATGCGGGACCGGGGACGTTCGAGATGGTCAGGTTGAAGATCGGCCGGTGTCGATCGGCGAGCCGGTACCGCGCGTACGTACGCACAGCCCGCCCGAAGACCGCCGGTGCTGCGAACTCGGCCCAGTCCTGCAGCGTCGTCGCACCGATGGCGTTCTGCTGGTCCTTCGCTTGCCGCATGCCCGCGCTGATGGCGAGCAGCCGCTCGACCGGATCGTCGATGGTCGTGGCGAGCGAGGCGAGCATCGACGAGATGCGATTGCCGCCCTCGCCGCTCTGGTCTCCGGTACGCACCGACATGGGCACCATCGCGACCAGGGGCGCGTCGATGTGCTCACCGCGGCGATCGAGATAGGAACGGATTGAGCCTGCGCACATCGCCATCACGACATCGTTGAGCGTGGTGCCGAACGCGTTCTTCACGACCTTGGCATCGTCGAGCGACAACGTCGTCATCGCGTACGAGCGATGGGCGGAGATCGCGTGGTTCCACGAAGTGCGGGGCGCGGAGAACGGGGCAGGCGGCGGAGCGATGTCGGACTGGCGGTTCTGGCGGGTGAGGTTGAGCACCGTCGATCCCGTGCGACTCAGCGACCCGGCGAGCTTGGCCGGTTGCCGGGCGAGCGATGACAGCGCGTAGCTCATCACCTCGAGGTCGTTGGGAACCCGCTCGGGCTTCCACGTGTCGGTACCCACGTCTCTGCCCTCCGGCTCAGTATCGAGCATCGCGAGGGTGAGCTCGTTACCTGAGACTCCGTCGATGGCCGCGTGATGGGTCTTGGTGAGCACGGCGACGTAGCCGTGCTCGAGGCCCTCGATGACCCACGCCTCCCACAGAGGCTTTCGCCGATCGAGAGGCCGAGCCACGATCTCCTCCGCCAGCGCAGCCAGCTGGTGCGGGCCGCCGGGCGCGGGCACAGCGATGTGGCGGATGTGGAAGTCGAGGTCGAAGTCGGGGTCCTCGATCCAGAGCGGATGATGGAGCCCGAGCGGCACGTCGACGAGCCGACGCCGAAACGGCGGCGCGAGGTGCAGCCGCGCCGCGTACATGTCGCGCACCTCGTCGAACGACCACGCGACCGGTGCCGTGACCGGATCGAGGACCATCAGCCCGGCCACGTGCATGTACGCGGTGGGAGTCTCGAGGTAGAGGAAGCTGGCGTCGAGCCCGGACAGTCGCTGCATGGCAGTCCCTCCCGCTGTGTGGCACAGCCTGTCAGATCGGCTCGGGCACGTCCTCCGCCTGGTCGAGCCCGCGGTGGCGCACGACGATGACGGCGAGGGCGCCGAGCACGATCGCACCGCCGACCAGCTGCCCGGCCGACATGCCCTCCTCCAGCCACCACCACGCCGCGATCCGCGGACACGACCGGCACACCCAAGGTCATGAGCGAGGACAGTGACACGTCGACGTACTTGTGCGCCCAGCTCATGACCACGTGTCCGCCCCACCCGGGCACCAGCACGATGAACAGGACCCACAGCCACTCTCTGCCCTGGATCGCGCCCAGGTCACTCGACGCGAGCAGCGCATAGGGCGTGAACACCAGAGCGGCGATCAACATGACGCCGGCCATGTACTCGATCGCGCCCATGCCCTTCTCTCGGACGCGCTTCACCTCGAGGAAGTAGATCGTCCAGAGGAAGAGGTTGCCGAACGCGAGCACGTTGCCCCAGAGGCTGACCTCGGGCTGGCCGGACGATGCGAGCAGCACGACCGCGACCCCGGCGAACGCGACGGCCGTCCATCCGACATCGTGGCGCGTGACGTGCTCGCCGAACATCTTTCCGGCGACGAGGAGCACGAGCGCAGGTTGCATCGCACTGATGAGCTGGGCGTTGACCACACTCGTGCGCTGGACTGCCTCGAAGAAGAGGCCGATCTGCCCCGCGAAGAGCAACCCACCGAAGAAGGAGCGCCGCAGACCGGCGGCCGTGAGCCGGCCTCCGGTGGCGTAGAGGAACAGCACCATCGTCGGCCCTGCGATCCACATCCGCCAGAAGGCGATCGTGACCGCCGAGGCGTCGATCGACTTCACCGCGACGCCGCCAAGGCCCCAACAGACGACGGCGAGCCCGACGCCGGCGACCGGCAGCCAGGGATGGTCCTCGATGCGGGCCGCACCCGCCGACGCGGGCACCGAGAGCGTCAGGACTGCGTCCCCTCGCCGCGCGCCTCCGGTGGGCGGAGATCGACTCTCAGCACCAGGACGCCGTCGTCGAGGCTGCCTTCGGCATCGCCGATGATCGCGAAGTCCTGGTAGTCGGTCTGGGCCTGCGCGATGAACTGCTGCCGCTCGGCGCCGGCGACTGGCGGCAACGGGCGTTGCCGCACCGCCGCCGCTCGATCACGGAAACGTTGCAGCATCGCGTCGAGGTCCAACGACTCGGCCATGTGCCAACCGTACCTATCGCTGTGCCGCTCGGCGGCTCTGTCGCTTCACCTTCATCGCGTCGAGCCGTTCGAGCGACGGATGGATCGGCTTCGTCCAGCGCCAGTACCGGACCGTGATGAGCAGGATCAACAGGACTATGGCGGCCAGCGCGAGCACGATCACTCTCACTGTCTCGTCGGCCGACACGCCGTGGATGCTAACGAAGGGTCACCAGCGCTCAGACTTGGTGGACGGGACACGAGTACGTGGTGCGCCCGCCCACGGTTCGGCGGAGCAGCGGTGTGCCGTCCTTCGGGCAGACGCCGTCCCGACGGCGCTCCTCCTGAAGGTCGCCCGTGTGCGAGCCCCCTCGCTCCCCGAGCTCGACCAGCGTCGCCCGCAGGTGTCGATGCAGTCGCCGCACCTCGTTCGGGGTCAGGGAGTGTGCCGCCCGAGCGGGGTCGATGCCCGCTCGCCAGAGGGCCTCGTCCACGAGCAGGTTGCCGATGCCGGCGACCGCGGTCTGATCCATCAGACGCGCCTTCACCGGCGCACGGCTCGCAGCCAGGATGTCGCGCAGTGCCGAGGGGGTGACGTCGAGCGCATCGGGGCCGAGGCTCTCCTCGTCCGGGTCGAGCAGCACCCCGCCCAGTCGACGCGGATCGCGGATCCGCAGCTCTCCCCCACCGTCGAAGTGGAAGGCGACCCGGTCCCATGCCGGGTTCTCCCGAAGGCTGGAGTACTCGAGGTACCCGATCCCGGGAGTGCCGTCGACGAGCAGACGACCCGTCATCCCGAACCGCAGCCCGATCGTCGGGCCGTCATCGCCTGTGTCCAGCAGGAGCAGCTTGCCGTGGCGACGGACCCCGGTGACCGTGCGGCGCTCGACCGCACGCCGCAAGGCCGCTCGCGTCAGGCCGCCCTTGAGGTACCAGTCGTCGGGCGCTTCGACCCGTGCGATGCGCCGACCCACCACGGCCTCAGCGGCGCGGCGATAGATCTCGATCTCGAGCATCTCGGGCATGACGCGCCCATCATGGCCGCGCTCATGAGCGATGCTTGAGACACGTGAACATCATCTGGTGGATCATCTCGTTCGCGATCTTGATCGGTCTGTTCTGGCTCGCGAAGCGCGCCGAGCCCGATCTGCGGTCGTCGCCCGACGGGATGTACTTCGACTGCAAGTTCAAGGAGATCCCGTTCGGCGCGGCGCAGAGCGCCGCGGACAACATCCGCACGATGAAATGGCACCGAGGTCGGGCCGAAGTGGTCGAGGACCGCGTCCTGGTCGTCGCGGGCGCCTTCGGAAAGGTGAGCCCGTACCGCGAGCCGCTCCCGATCATCGCTCGCAGCCCGAACCCGCCCCGCAAGACGACGGTGTACGTCGTGGGTGAAGGCACCACGTACGTCGCTGTTGCGGTGCTCCGCGACTCGCCCGCCGACGATCGCCTCGGCGACCTCGTGCAGTAGCGCCGATCAGGCGAGTGCGGCGAGCGCCTGCGCGAAGTCGGCCACGAGGTCGTCGACGTGCTCGAGACCGACCGACACACGCACGAGCCCGTCGGTGATGCCGCGATCCTCGCGCTCCTGTTGCGTGAGCCCCACGTGCGTCGACGACGCGGGATGGGTCACCAACGTCTCCGGGCCGCCCAAGGTCGAGGCCAGCTGGGCGAGCGCGACGCCTTCGACGAACCGCCGGCCCGCTTCGAGACCACCCGCGAGCTCGACGGCGAACATCGAGCCGCCTGAGGTCATCTGTCGCTTCGCGAGCTCACGCTGCGGGTGCGAGTCGAGCCCGGGGTAGCGCACGTACGACACCGCCGGGTGCGACTCGAGCCAGCCCGCCAGTCGCAGCGCGCTCTCGCTCTGCCGCGCATGGCGCACGGGCAGGGTGCGGATGCCTCTCAGCCCGTTCAGTGCATCGAACGGCGACGCGCACGCGCCGTGCAGCACCGAGTAGGCCCAGATCGAGTCGAGGAGGTCTCGCGATCCGGCGACGACGCCGAGGGTGGCGTCGTTGTGTCCCGCGATGCCCTTCGTCGCCGAGTGCAGCACGAGGTCGACGCCGTGGTCGAGGGGACGCTGGCCGATCGGTGTCGCGAAGGTCGAGTCGACGACGGTGATCGGCCCCTTGATCGCGCCGATCTCGTCGAGGTCGACGAGCGCCATCTGCGGGTTCGCGGGTGACTCGGTCACGACGAGCATCGTGCGGCCGGGAACGATGGCGGCGGCAAACGACCCCGGCTCGGTGCTGTCGACGAACGTCACGTCGATGCCGAAGCGAGGGCACGCGCCTTGCAAGAAGAGCTGGGTGCCCGAGTAGATGTGGCGCTGGGCGACGATGTGATCGCCGGTCGAGCACAACGCCATGATCGTGGTGGCGACGGCGCCCATCCCCGACGAGAACGCCAACGCCGCCTCCGCTCCCTCGAGCGCGGCGACCGCGTCCTCGAACGACTTCACGGTCGGGTTCGAGTACCGGCTGTAGAAGCGCTCCGACCGCGGCACGGTCGACATCTGCCGGGCCTCGTCGAGGCTCGGTGTCACGAACGCGCTCGTCGCGTACAGCGTCGGAGCGAGCGAGGTGTTGGCCTCGTCACGGCCCGATCGGATCGCGATCGTGTCGGGCCGGACCGGCTGGTCTTGGGAGGTCACTGGTCGTCTTGCTCCTTCTGCACGTCGTCGAGGAACCCCGCCACCACACCACCGACCTGATCGAGATCGATCAAGAAGGAGTCGTGGCCATGGTCGCTGTCGATCTCGAAGTACTCCCCGCGACCGCCGGTCGACTGGAGCACGTCTCTGATCTGCTTCTGCTGGTACGTCGGATACAGCACGTCTGACCGGATGCCGATCGTGCGCACAGGCACTCTGATCCGCTCCATCGCCGCCTCCAACCCACCCCGACCGCGGCCGATGTCCTGCAGGTCCATCGCCTTGCCGATCGCGAGGTAGGAGTTGGCGTCGAAGCGACGGACGAGCTTGTCGCCGTGATAGTCGAGGTAGCGCTCGACCTCGAAGCGCTGCCACAGCGAGAAGCTCTCCTGCAGGTCCGCGATCTCGCGCCCGAAGCGATCCGTGAAGACGTCGTCGGACCGGAAGGTGATCTGCGCGAGCTGCCGCGCGACCGCGAGGCCCTCATGAGGACCGTCGCCCGGCGCGGCGTCGTAGTAGTCGCCGCCCCGCCACTTCGGGTCGAGGCGAATCGCTCGCCGCCCCACGCTTCCCAGTGCGATCTGTTGCGCAGTCGCCTGCGCGCAGGCGGCGATGGGGAGCAGCGAGCGCACCCCGGTCGGGTAGGTCACACCCCACTCGAGCACCTGCATGCCGCCCATCGACCCGCCGATCACGCTGAGCCACTTCCGGATCCCGAGATGGTCGGTGAGCGCGTGCCTGCACCCGCACCATGTCGCGGATCGTGACGATCGGGAACCGCGACCCGTAGGGCTGGCCCGTGGACGGCTCGATCGAAGACGGTCCCGTGGACCCCTGGCAGCCGCCGAGCGTGTTCGGGCACACGACGAAGAAGCGCTCGGTGTCGATCGGCAGCCCGGGGCCGACCATGCCCTCCCACCACCCTGGCGTCGCATGACCCGGGCCGACGGGACCGGTCGACGTGGCTGTCTCCCGTCCACGCGTGGCAGATCAGGATGGCGTTGGAGGCGTCGTCGTCGAGCGAGCCCCACGTCTCGTAGGCGACGACGATCTCGTCGAGCGCCCCTCCGCCCTCGAGAGCGAACGGCCGATCAGTGGGCAGGGCGAAGAACTGGCGGCGACCGACGGGGTCGCCGGGACGCCACGCGCCGGTCAGCGGGGAGAGGCGGCAGGCTGAGCGCTCTCCCGTCTGTCATCTCTCACCTCCGTGCGCGTGTGGTCGTCATGCGCATCAGGCGTGAGCCCGGACAGCTTCGTTGCCGCCGGCTTTCTCGCCGGATCGGCCACATCCCACGCATGCGCTGCGGATGGCACCTTGGGGCTGTCCGTCCCAGGTTGCCGGACCCTCCGCCCAAAGGCAGGGCCACTCCTGATGCAGTCCGCTCAGACTATCGGCGGGCACGGGGCTCGGCCAAGGACTTCCGCCGCGGTCAGGTGCGGTACTTCTCGTCGAGCGCGACGTGGCTGGGAGGTCGACGATCGCGACGAAGTCGTCGAAGTCGACCAGGCCGTCGAGATGGTCGCGCATCGTGCCCTTCGCTCGCAAGGTCGCGAACGCGTCGCGCATCGCCTTCGTCGTCGGAGAACAGGCCTGACAGCGGCGACACGATGAGATCGAAGCCGAGGTCGTCGAGCTCGGCCGGAGTGAGCAGCGGCGTCGTCCCGGTCTCGACCATGTTCGCCACGCGGACGGTCGATCGGCAGCGCGGCGGCGATCATCTCGAGCTCGGCGATCGACTCCGGCGCTTCGACGAACACCGCGTCGACACCGAGGTCGCTCGCGGCCATGCGCTCGGCTGATCGCCTCGTCGAGGCCGACCGCCGCGCGAGCGTCGGTGCGCGCGGTGACGTGCAGGTGCGTGCGGTGGTCGAGTGCGGCCCGCAGCTTCGCCAGCCAGTCCTCACGAGGCACGACCTGCTTGCCGGCCATGTGCCCGCACCGCTTCGGCCACACCTGGTCTTCGAGGAAGATGCCCGTCGCCCCCGCGGCCTCCCACATCTCGACGGTGCGGATGATGTTGAGCGGGTTGCCGTACCCCGTGTCGGCGTCGACGACGACCATCGTCGACGGCGACGCGCGGCAGACACGCCGGGCGACCTCGGCCATCTCGCCCTGCGTGAGATACCCGAAGTCGGGAAGGCCGAGCTGCGTACCCGACACGCAGTACCCCGAGAGAACACGTGGTGTCGAACCCCGCCTCGGCCGCGAGCCTCACCGAGAGCGCGTCCCACACGCCGGGCA
The DNA here is from genome assembly GCA_963726695.1 of uncultured Acidimicrobiales bacterium. GTDB lineage: Bacteria > Actinomycetota > Acidimicrobiia > Acidimicrobiales > DATKAS01 > DATKAS01. Next base: position 168,370 of record CAVSDE010000015.1, on the reverse strand, counting down.
TCAGGACCGGCTCACGCCGTCGCGAGACGAGTGCGGAGGTCGTCGCCGCGCATCCAGCTCAACCGCGCGAGTCGGTCGGCCGCGAGTGCCTTCAAGCCCTTGTAGTCGACCTTGCCGTCGGGGCTGCGACCGATCGTCTCGACGACGACGACGTTGCGAGGCGCCTTGTACGCGGCGAGCGAGGCCTTCACGTGAGCGATGACCGAGTCGGCGTCGATGTCGCCGACCGAACCCGACGGCTCGACGACCGCGCAGATGGTCTCGCCGAAGCGCTCGTCAGGGATGCCGACGCAGACCGCGTCGCGCACCGCGGGATGCAGCTTCAGCACCTCCTCGACCTCTTCGGGGAAGACCTTCTCCCCGCCGGTGTTGATGCAGACCGATCCACGCCCGAGCAGGTGCAGCGTGCCGTCGGCGTTCACCTGCGCCCAGTCGCCCGGGATCGCTCCACCGCTTGCCCTCGAACGTGCGGAAGGTCTGCGGCGCGTCTTCGCCTCGTCCTTGTAGTAGCCGGCGGGAAGGAAGCCGCTCGACCGCGACCATGCCCTGCTCGTCGCTGCCCGGCTGCGACGCGGCGCCCGTCCTCGGTGAACACTGCGACCCGCTCGCCGAGCACGAACGCCGCCGTCTCGCTCGCCGCGCCGCTTCGTCGAGAGCGACGCGCCCATGCCGACGGCCTCGGTCGACCCGAAGGAGTCGAAGAGCATGACGTTCGGGCATGTGGTCGAGCAGGCCGTTCCTTGATCTCCTGGCTCCACATGACGCCTGACGAGCTGATGAGCGCGAGCGACGACAGGTCGTACGTGCCCGGGTTCGCGTCGAGCGCCTGCACCATGGGCCGGGCGAACGCGTCGCCGACGATGATGAGCGACGTCACGTGCCGGTCGGCGCACGTCTGCCAGAGCTCGCCCGCGTCGAACTTGCGGTCGGGCAGGGTCACCACGGAGCCGCCGAGGTTCATCGTGATGAACGACGAGAACTGGCCCGTGCCGTGCATGAGCGGGCACGCGGACATCGTGACCGGGAGGGCTTGGTCGGGGTTCGCCTTCAGGCGCGTCTCCCGCCTCCTTCGCTGACGCGACCGGCGTGAGGCCGAGCAGCGGCTGCCCTCCCGCTCCGAGCACGTTGAACAGGTCGTCCTGCCGCCACATCACGCCCTTCGGCATGCCGGTGGTGCCACCGGTGTAGAGCAGCAGCAGGTCGTCGCCGCTGCGTCCCCAGGGAGCGACGACGCGGTCGGCCCCTGCCGCGACCACCGACTCGTACGGCACCGCCCAGTCGGGCCCGTCGCCGCTCTCGTCGGGGACGACGTACCAGCGCCGGACCTTCGGCAAGCGGCTGCGGATGCCTTCGAGCAGCGGCGTGAACGACGCGTGGAACAGCACCACCTCGGCATCGGCGTTGTCGAAGAGGTAGACGATCTCCTCAGGGCCGTAGCGGTAGTTCGTGTTCACCGGAGCGAACCCGCCCTTGAAGGCCGCGATGTACGACTCGAGGTACTCGACCCCGTTGTACAGGTAGGCCGCCATCTTCGACTGGTGCTGCAGCCCCGCGTCGAGGAGGTCGGCAGCGAAGGCGTTCGCCCGCCGGTCCATCTCGGCCCACGTGGTGACGCGCTCGCCGTTGACCTGGCAGGGAGCGTCAGGGATCGCGGCGGCGATCTCCTCGTAGATGTCGGCGAATGTCCAGTCGGTCATAGACCGGAAAGTTACGACAGCAGGCGCCTTCGAAACGAACGCGTGCCGCTGATGCCCAGCGCGAGCGTCGCGACGACGAGCGCGCCGTAGGTGACCCATGGCGACATGTGGGGCACTTGCGGCGTGAGCGCACCGCGCAGTCCCTCGCTGACGTACACGAGCGGGTTGACGAGCACCAGGATCTGGAGCCAGCGGATGGCTTCGAGGGCCTTCCACGGGTAGTAGGTGCAGCCGAGGAACATCACCGGAATCACGATGAGCGAGAAGATGAGCGGCACCGTTTGCGGCGCGAACACCGTGCCCAACAGCAAGCCCAGCGACGCCGAGGCGAGGCATGCAAGGGTGAGGATGACCGCGAGCTCGAGCCAGCTGTCCACGTGCAACGACGTGACGTCCCGCGCGACGAGCCACACACAGGGGAAGACCATGAGCGCGGCCAACAGCGCTTGCACCGCTCCGAACACGATCTTTTGGATCGCGACCAGACTCGTCGGAAGCGGCGCCATCGCCCGGTCTTCGATCTCGCGGCTCACGTTGAACTCGTTGACGAGCGGGAGTGCGACCGAAGACACACCTTGGAACATGATCGCGAACGCGATGAGCCCGGGCAGCAGGATCGTGCCGTAGCCGGCGGTCTTCCCCGCGTTGCCTCCAAAGCCCTGCCCGATGCGCGGGAACACGTACGCGAAGACGAACGCGATCAAGAACGGCTGCATGACGGTGCGGGCGAAGAACATCCAGAACTGGCGGCGCAGCACCTGGGCGTCGCGCACCATCAGGCCCCAGAACGACGCGGCATATCCGCGGCCCGGTGACGTGGCGACGAGCGGCGGGCCAGCGATCACGGTGTCAGTCACGCAGCTCCCTCCCGGTCAGGTTGATGAACACGGTCTCGAGCGTCGGCTCGGTCGCGGAGAGGTCGCGGAAGCCATAAGGCTGGGCAACCGTCACCACGCGGGGCAGCAGGCCTTCCGAGCCGCGGGCGTACAGCGTGACGCCCGTGCCGGTCGGCTCGACGCGCGCCACGCCGTCGAGCTTCGCCAGCGCGGAGGAGGCCTCACTGATGTCTCCGTCCAGACTCACGTGCACCATCGTCTCTGCTCCGACCGACCGCTTCAAGGCCTCGGGTGTGTCGCACACGAGAACCTTGCCGTGATCGACGATCGCCAAGCGAGCGCACAGGAGGTCGGCTTCCTCCATGTAGTGAGTCGTCAGCACGATCGTCGCGCCCCCACGGTGCAGCTCACCGATCGCCTCCCACAGAGCGAGCCGGCTCTGAGGATCGAGCCCCGCGGTCGGCTCGTCGAGGAACAGCACGTCGGGACGATGGGCGATCGCCCGGGCGACCTGCAGCCGCTGCGCCATGCCACCAGACAGCGCGTACGGCGTCGCCTTGGCGCGGTCCGCGAGCTGGAACTGCTCGAGGAGCTCATAGGCCCTCACCTTCGCGGCGCGGGCTCCCCATCCGAAGTAGCGGCAGTGGTACACGAGGTTCTCGACCACGGTGCAGGACCGATCGAGCGTGTTGAACTGCGTGACGACGCCGATGCGACGTCGCACCGCGGGCGGATCGGCGACCACGTCGATGCCGGCGATGCGGACATGGCCCGCGGTCGGGATCACCCGGGTCGTGCACATCCCGATGGTCGTGGTCTTGCCGGCCCCGTTCGGGCCGAGGAGCCCGAAGATCTCGCCTTCGCTGACCGAGAGGTCGATGCCGTCGACGGCCCGGACGGCGGGAGGCCCGGAGTAGTCCTTGACCAAGCCCTCGAGGGCGACCGCGACCGGCACGGTGCGACCGTATCGCCGGCGCCGGGGAAATCTGTTACCGGGAGACCCGCCGAGCAGCGCGGGGCGCGGGCGCATCGGCCGGATCCCAGCCACCGAGGTCGGCCAACCGCGGATCGTTCGAGAGCATCTCCACGATGGGAAGGTCGAGGCCGAGCCGGCGCTGCATCCGCCGAACCTCGAGCTCCTGATCCCAGAGCACGAGCGTGACCACGAGGCCGGACTCACCGGCACGAGCGGTGCGCCCCGACCGGTGGAGATAGGTCTTGGCGTCCTCGGGCGGGTCGTAGTGCACGACGATGTCGATGTCGTCGACGTGGATGCCGCGGGCCGCGACGTCAGTCGCAACCAACACCGGCAGCGTGCCGCCCATGAACGCCGCCAGCGACTTCTCGCGCATCTGCTGACGGAGATCGCCATGGATCGCCGCGGCGCGGACGCCTTCCTTCTCGAGCTGCTCGACGAGCCGGTCGGCGCCCCGCTTCGTGCGGACGAAGACGAGTGAACGCGTGACGCTCTGGGTGATCGCCGCGACGACCTTCACCTTGTCGAGCTGGTGGACGAGGACGAAGCGATGAGCCATCTCCTCGACCGTCACGGTCGTCGACACGACCTCGTGGAACACCGGGTCCTTGAGATGCCTGCGCACGACGTGATCGACCGCGCCGTCGAGCGTCGCCGAGAACAGCAAGGTCTGGTGCGGTGAGGTGATGCGGCGCAACAGCCACTCGACCTGAGGCAGGAAGCCCATGTCGGCCATGCGATCCGCCTCGTCGAGCACGACGGCACGGACTTCGTCGAGACGCACGTCGCCGTTGTCGATGAAGTCGATCAGACGACCGGGCGTCGCGACGAGGATGTCGCCGCCGTTCGCGAGCGCGATGCGCTGACGATCCATCGATGCGCCGCCGTACACGGCGACGACGCGACAACCGACCGAGTCGCCGAGCGGCGCGAGCACTTCGGACACCTGCAACGCGAGCTCACGCGTGGGCACGAGCACGACGGCATGCGGATGGTTTGCGGCAGCGCCGCCGGCGAGCGCGAGAAGCGGCAGGCCGAAGGCGAGTGTCTTGCCGGAACCGGTCTTGGCTTTGCCGCACACGTCGCGACCCGCGACGGCATCGGCGATGGTGAGGGCCTGGATGGGGAAGGGGGCGGTGATGCCTGCGCGGTCGAGTGCATCGACGAGGCGAGGGTCGACGCCGAGCGTGGCGAACGAGGTCATGTTTTCGTGGTCTCCGTTGTCATCGAGGTGGGCCGGCCTGGCACACCGTGACTGTCGGAGAAGACCGCCGGGAGTGAGAGGTTGACCCGCGAGCCCGCCACCCTGGCGGCGCTCGACCCGCTCACCGTACCAGGAGCGATGCGCGAAGCAGCAGCATGCGGGCCCGAAAACGCACGGAGCCGCCGGCACGTGGCCGGCGGCTCGAGTGGTGCGACGTGATCGCTCAGACGACGCGGACGTTCTCCGCTTGATCGCCTTTGCGGCCTTGGGTCACGTCGAACTCGACGCGCTGCCCCTCTTCGAGCGAACGGTACCCGTTGCCCTGGATGGCGCTGAAGTGCACGAAGACATCGGGACCACCATCGCGAGCGATGAACCCGTATCCCTTCTCATTGTTGAACCACTTGACGGTGCCGGTAGCCAAGACCGAGCCCTTCTTTCTGTTTCTGCGGGTCGGTTCCAACTACCGACACCCTGTTGCACGAGAAAGGCTAGCCGGGAGGATCCGAGGCGCCAGCACGGTGACACGGCTCGCTGCAGGGGCACGACTAACGTTTGCGTCGGGACGGAGGCGGGGCGCAGCGACCACAATTTCGGACCGATCCGCGAGGTTTTTCGTGTGCGAATGCGATGACGTTCCCGGCCGACACGGCCACGTCTCTGGTGACATGCGCGGGCATCTGCACCGACGTCACTTCTTGCAAGCTGCCGGTGCCGGTGCCGTCGTGTTCATGGGCAGCCGGGTCATCAACCCCATCGGCGTCGCCGGCGCGCAGGACAGCGCGAACAGCGGGGAGGACACACACGGCAAGGCCGCACCCGCGACGCGGCTCTTGCAACGCGCGCCGATCAACGTCCCCCCTCCCGTCATCATCCCGCGCTCGGCCTGGGGCGCCGACGAGACGTTGCGCACCGCCGATCGCACCTTCGCCCCGATCCAGAAGCTGATCGTCCACCACTCCGCGACACCTCTGAGCGTGGACCCGACGGCCGACATCCGCAACATCTACAAGTTCCACATCGAGGGTCGTGACTGGGCGGACATCGCGTACAACTTCGTCGTCGACCAGAGCGGTCGCATCTACGAAGGCCGCTGGGCCCGGGACTACGCGGAGGGCGAACCGCACACCGGTGAGTCGCCCGACGGCCTCGGCGTCGTCGGTGCGCACACGCTCAACTACAACACGGGCAGCTGCGGCATCGTGCTGCTCGGCGACTTCAGCAAGGCCGCTCCGAGCGACGCCTCGCTGACCGCCGCGATGCGAGTGCTCTCGTGGAAGGCGGGCCAGAAGGGCATCGACGTGTCGGCGGCCGACCAGTTCACGAACTTCTCTGGGCAGACGTCGGCGTTCCCGAACGTCACCGGGCATCGCGACCTCGGCGTCACCGAGTGCCCTGGAAGCGGCTTCTACGCGAAGCTCGCCGGGGTGCGAGCCGGCGTGTCGGCACGGACGCAGCGCGGCCTCATCGGCTATCGCGTGCTGTCCACCGATGGCCGGGTGAAGTCGCTCGGCGCCGCGTTCGACCTCGGCGACCCCGCTCGGCTCGGCGCTGCGACGGGCATCGCCATCACCGCGGCGCAAGACGCCGACAGCTACTGGACTGCGACCGAGGGCGGCTCGGTGTTCTCGTTCGGCAACGCCCCGTACTTCGGGTCGCCTGCGGAGCAAGGCGTCCACACGAAGGTCTCCGACATCGCCGGACGGCCGGGCGGCGGCGGGTACTGGGTGCTCGGCACTGACGGCACGGTGTATCCGTTCGGTGCCGCGGCAGCACTCGGCGGCCTCCCCCAAGCGAACGTGCACACGACGGCGCGCAAGCTGCGGCCGACGCCGAGCGGCAACGGCTACTGGATCCTCGGCGCCGACGGCGGCATCTTCTCGTTCGGAGACGCAGCGTTCTTCGGATCGGTGCCGGGCGTCGGCGCCACGACCGCCGCGGTCGACCTCAGCGCGACGCCGAGCGGGCAGGGCTACTGGGTGCTCGGCGAAGACGGTGGCGTGTTCTCGTTCGGCGACGCGCACTTCTTCGGGTCGGTGCCGGCCCTGAAGATCAATTGGGCGCGGCCGGCGCGGGCGATCATGGCGGCCTTCGACGGCGGCGGATACCACGTGATGGCGAACGACGGTGGCGTGTTCTCGTTCGGCAGCGTGCCGTTCTACGGCAGCCTCGCGGGCAGCGGCCGCCGCCCCGCCGGCATCGCCCCCGCCATCCAGCTCTAGCCCGCCGCCGCCGCACCGAGTGGGCGCCAGAGGCACAATGAGTCCGGCTGGCGCCCACACGGTCGCGACTGGCCTGGCACGAGGCGGTGGGCGCGTACGCTCCGGCGATGGCTGACCTGCGGGTGCTCATCTGCGCGAGCGACTACGACGCGACGCTCACCTTCTACCGAGACCTCCTCGGGTTCTCGATCGCGGAGTCGTGGGACGACACGGACGGGCGCGGCACGCTGTTCCACGCGGCGGACGGCAAGATCGAGGTGTTCGAGGGCAACGAGCATCACCCGGCGCACGCGGTCGAGGGCGTGCGGGTCGCCATCGAGGTCAGCAACGCACAGGCGGTGCACGATCACGTCGCCGCGCTGGGCATCCCGATCACCGAAGCGATCGACGATCGCCCGTGGAAGCACCGCAGCTTCACGATCGACGACCCGAACGGCCTCGAGCTGACCTTCTTCCACGTGATCGACTGAGAGATCGACTGACGAGTCAGTTAGTAGACAAGCGCGATGCAAGCGACCACGCTTGCGCACGTGCAGATGAACCACATCGACGGGAAGGTCTCGGCGCGGTCAGCAGGTGCGAAGGGCGATGGCCTCTACGCGACGCAGCCGATCCGTACCGGAGAGACCGTCGTCGCGTTCGGCGGGTACGCGATCGATCGCGCCGCGCTCGACGAGCTTCCCGCTGACCGTCGCATGCATGCGATCCAGATCGACGACGACCTGTTCCTCGTCGGTCCCCATCCCGCGGAGCCCGGCGATCTCGTCAACCACTCGTGCGATCCCAACTGCGGCCTCGTGGGCGCGGTCCTCGTGGTCGCCATGCGCGACATCGAGCCCGGCGAAGAGATCACGTTCGACTACGCGATGTGCGACTCGGCGGACTACGACGAGTTCGACTGCTCGTGCGACACGCAGCACTGCCGCAAGCACGTGACCGGAAGCGACTGGAAGCGTCCCGACTTGCAGCAGCGCTACGCCGGATGGTTCTCGTCGTACCTGGCCCGCAAGATCGCCGCGCAGCCCGCGGCAGGGCGCTGCTCGCCGCGCGTTCGCAGCCTGACTGCAGCCTGACCGCCCGACATCACCCGGCCCCGCCAAACGGGTGCCTAGCGTGCGGGGATGCGGATCCTGGTCGTCGGTGCCGGCGGGGTCGGCGCAGCGATCGCCGCGATCGCGAGCCGCCGCACCTTCTTCGACAGCCTCGTGCTCGCCGACCTCGACCCCGCCCGGGCCGAACGGACCGTTGCGACGCTGGGCGACGACCGGCTCACTGCCGCGACCGTCGACGCCGAGCGACGCTGCTGCAATCGAGTCGCTCGCCCGCTCCGACCGCGCCGATGTGATCGTGAACGTGTGCGACCCCCGCCTCAACCCCGCGATCTTTCGGGCCGCGTTCGACGCTCGATGCACCTACCTCGACATGGCGATGACGCTGTCCGCCCCTCATCCGAAGGAGCCCTTTGCCCGCGTCGGCCTGCTGCTCGGCGACGCGCAGCTCGCGCTCACTGACAAGTGGGAGGACGCGGGACTCCTCGCGCTCGTCGGGATCGGCGTGGAACCCGGGCTCTCCGACGTGTTTGCTCGCCATGCGGCCGATCACCTCTTCAGCAAGATCGACGAGATCGGCGTGCGCGACGGCTCGAACCTCACGATCGACGGCTACGACTTCGCTCCGACCTTCTCGATCTGGACGACGATCGAGGAGTGCCTGAACCCGCCGCTGATCTGGGAGAAGGACCGGGGTTGGTTCACGACCGAGCCGTTCTCCGAGCCCGAGAGGTTCGTGTTCCCCGAGGGCATCGGCCCGCTCGACTGCGTGAACGTCGAGCACGAAGAGGTGGTGCTGATCCCCCGCTGGATCGACTGCGAGCGGGTCACGTTCAAGTACGGCCTCGGTGACCACTTCATCGATGTCCTGCGCACCCTTCATCTCCTCGGCCTCGACAGCAAGGAGAGGGTGCGAGTCCGTGACGTCGATGTCGCGCCGCGCGACGTCGTGGCGGCGTGCCTTCCCAATCCCGCGGAGCTCGGCGACCGCATGCATGGCAAGACCTGTGCAGGGACGTGGGTCAGGGGCACGGGCAAGGACGGCGCGCCGCGCGAGGTGTACCTGTACCACGTGGCGGACAACGCGACCTCGATGGCGGAGTACGGCCATCAAGCGGTGGTGTGGCAGACCGCGATCAACCCGGTGATCGCGATGGAGCTGCTGCAGAGCGGTCAGTGGCAGGGCTCCGGCGTGCTCGGGCCCGAGGCGTTCGATGCGACGCCGTTCCTCGACCTCCTCGCCGCCTACGGCTCACCCCACGGGATGGTCGAGCTCAGCTGACCACGCGGTGCTCCCGCACGACGGGCTCGCGAAACCAAGGCCCCATCTCGCGGTCGATGGCCGCGACCTGCGCGTCACTGATCGCCTTCCAGAGCTCCCGGCTCGCCCACCACACCATGACCACGACGGTGTCCGGGCGATCGGCTGGCGCCCACACCTCCTTGCGGATGAAGCCGGGTTGCGCCGCGAGGAACGCGGTCCAGATGCGAGCGTCGGCGTCGAGGAAGCCCTCGAGATCGGCATCCGCGACGTGGAGGGTGAGCTCCTCGACGATCACCGGGCCCATTGCCATCGAGTCAGCGTAGGAAGTCGGCGGCCTCGACGTCTTCCGCGTGCGTGAAGTGCCGTTCGGCCATCGTGGAGAACATCGCGATGCCGTGCTCGCTCGATCCGACGATCATCGATGCCACGACCGACATGACGCAGCCCGAGAACGCGTAGCGCCGGTAGCCCTCCCAACACGCGTCCCACCCGAACGACGTGACGCCTCCCGCGACCAGGCGGCCGTGATACTCGCGCATCAGGTCGCGCTCATGGGCGCGACGTTCGCTCGGCAGCAGCCCCGCACCGAGGAAGTAGGAGGCGTCGGACAGCGCGGCCCCGCGGCCGGGTGTCTGCCAGTCGACGACCGCGAGCGGGTAGCCGCCCGACGCGTGGCCGAACAGCATGTTGTCGAGGCGATAGTCGCCGTGCGTGACCGTCATCGGCACGCTGTCGTCGGCGACCCAGGTCGACAACGAGCCGCCGAGTCGCTCGCCGAGCGCGATCTGGCTCGACGTCATCGACGGACCGTAGATGTCGACGAAGCCCGGCCACACCGACTGATACAGCGCTTGCAACATCGCGCTGGTCTGCGGGTCGCGATGCGACAGCCACGACAGATCTTCCAGAGACCGGTCGCCCCAACGAGGCGCGTGCAGCTTCGCCAGCTCCTCCAGGGCGAGCGCGGCTTGGGCGATCGAGCATCCCTCGATCTGATCGCCCTGGGTCGCAGGAGCGAGGTCCTCGAGCACGAGCACGAAGTCGCCGGACTCTGAGTCCCAGTCGCCGTACCAGCACCGAGGAGTGCGGATGCCGACGGTCGGCGCGACCTCGGCGTAGAAGCGCACCTCGCGCTCGTAGTTGCGCATCGCGACGCCGGTCGCTCGGCTCTGCGCATCGTCGGAGGGCAGCTTCACGACGACGCTCGGGGGGAGGCTGGCCGGGATCGTCGACCGACCCGCGAGGACGAACCGCACGCTCAGGCCGACCTGCCCCGTGCCCACTCGCTCGTGCGACACGACCTCGATCGGCGCGCCCAAGGCCCGGGAGAGCCACGCGGAGGTCACGTCCGCGAGGCTTCGAGGCACCGGGGGTAGGTCGCCGCGGCTCATGTCGGAATGAAGGTATCTCCCCAGGTCGAGCGGGCCGTCGTGGCTAGCGTCACCGCACGTGACCTCCCCTGATGCGAGCGCCCACGTCGAAGAGGTCGCGTCGATCGGGTACACGATCATCCCGGACGCGATCGAACCCGGTCTGATCGATGCGCTCCGTGACGAGCTGGCCCGACTCGAGAGCGCGCTCGACGTCCGTCCCGCGGGCAACAGCTTCGAGGGCGCCGCGACGTGGCGCATCTACAACCTGCTCGCACACGGGACTCTCTTCGAGCAGATCCCGGTGCATCCCCATGTGCTCCCCGTGGTGGAAGGCGTCCTCGACGCCGGATGCCTCGTGTCATCCCTCTCGTCGATCGCCATCGGACCGGGCGAGATCGCGCAGCCGATCCACGCGGACGATCAGCTCATCCCGATCCCCAAGCCGCACGTCGCGACGGTGTGCAACACCATGTGGGCGCTCACCGAGTTCACCGAGGCGAACGGCGCGACCAGGCTCGTGCCGGGAAGCCACACCGCAGACCACTCCCCGAGCTACGGCGACGCATACGACTCAGTGGCTGCCGAGATGCCGCCAGGCAGCGTGCTCGTCTGGCATGGCTCGCTCTGGCACGGTGGCGGGGCGAACGCGACGGGCGAGCGGCGCGTCGGCATCGCGATGAACTACTGCGCTGGGTGGATCCGCCAGCAGGAAAACCAGCAGCTCGGCATCCCTCGTGACGTCGCGGCGCGCTTCTCGCCTCGGCTGCGCGAGCTCTGCGGCTACGGCATCTACCGCGGGCTGATCGGCCACATCGACAAGCACGACCCCGCCGGGCTGCTCGACGACGCGGCAGCGGCCGACCCCATGGTGTGGGACCGGCTGTGACCGTGCGTGAGGTGCCCCCAGGTCCCGAGCGACGAGCGCTGGTGCCCCTCATCCGGTTGGCCGAAGACTCCGACACGCAGCTGGCGTCCGCGATCGATCTCGGCACGATGTACGCGGTCGACGACATCGGCGTCGTGCTCACCCTCGATCACGCTGCCGGCGAGCGCGAGCTGCGCCCTGTCCGTGAGCTGCGCTATGTCGCGGTTGCCGAGGCCTACCAACGCAGGGGTGTCGGCAAGGCCATGCTCGCGGACGTGGCGACCGCCGAGCGAGCCCGCGGCACCGATCGCCTGCTCGTCGGGACGACCAGCGCTGACACGGGCAACCTCGACTTCTACCAACGGTGCGGGTTTCGCCTGCTGTCGATCGAACGTGACTACTTCACGCCAGCGCGCGGCTATCCACCGGCCTTCGTGCTCAACGGGCTCCCCGCCGTCGACATGGTGTGGATGGACATGGAGCTCTGATGGGGAAGCTGCACAGCATCGCGCTCGACATCACCCCGCTCCGGGAGTCGCGCGACTTCCGCCTGCTCTGGGCCGGTGACGGCATCACTGCAGCGGGATCGCAGCTCACGCGCGTGGCGGCGGCGTTCCAGGTCTATGAGCTCACGGGTTCCACGCTCGCCGTCGGCCTCCTCGGCCTCGTGACGATGCTGCCTCTGTTCTTCGGGTCGATCCTCGGCGGCGCGGTCGCCGACCACCTCGAACGCCGCCGCATCATCCTGCTGACCCAGCTCGGCGGTCTGCTCTGCGCGCTGGCCTTGGCGCTCAACGCCGCCGCGTCACATCCCCAGACCTGGCTGATCTTCGTCGTCTTCTTCTTCGCCACGGGCATGTACGCGCTCGGTGTTCCCGCGAGCCGGTCAGCTGTGCAGATGCTCGTGCCCCGCGAGCAGATCCCGTCCGCGACCGCGCTCGAGGCAGTGCTCGGCAGCACTGGTCGTCTGATCGGGCCGGTCGCGGCGGGGGTGCTCATCGCGTGGCTCGGGCTGGGCTGGACGTACACCGTGGACGTCCTCAGCTTCGCCTTGTGCATCGGGCTCGTGTTCGCGATGAGGGCGATCGCGATCACGGGCGGCGACGGCGTGTCGCTACGAGCCATCGGCGAGGGGCTTCGCTACCTGCGTAGCCGAACAGTGCTCAAGGGATCCTTCCTGGCCGACCTGATCGCGATGATCTTCGGGATGCCGGTCGCGCTCTTCCCGGCGCTCGTCGATCAACGATTCGACGGGAACGCACGAGTGCTCGGATTGCTCTACGCGGCGCCGTTCGCCGGATCGCTCGTCGCGAGCGCGACGAGTGGCTGGGCCCGAAAGGTGCCGCGCCACGGCGTCGCGCTCTGCCTCGCGATCGCTGGCTGGGGTGTCGCGATCACGCTGTTCGGCCTCGTGAACGGGTTGGCGATCTCCCTCCTGCTCCTCGCCATCGCCGGAGGAGCCGACATGGTCAGCGGCGTCTTCCGCCAGTCGATCCTGCGGATGGCGACCCCACCGCCCATGCTCGGTCGCATCGAGGGCGTGGGCATGGCGGTGTGGACGACCGGCCCCGCGCTCGGTGACCTCGAGGCAGGAGCCGTCGCGGCACTCACGACCATCGACACCTCCATCGTCATCGGCGGCCTCGCGTGCATCGGCGGCATCGCCATGCTCGCGGTGCTGATGCCCGCGCTGATCGCCTACAACGCGCACCACGACGCTCTCCCGGACGCCCTCGTGCCTGAGCCCGCGCCGGGCTGACCCCCCGGTACCTTGCAAGGTCGTGTATGGGTTCCTCGCGCTGGCCGAAGTACATCATCTTCACGCTCGGGATCATCCTGCTCATCGTCGTGATGATGAACCTCGGCTTCTGGCAGCTGCGTCGGCTCGACGAGCGCAAGGCGGTCAACGCCCAGGTGCGTGAGCGCACGGCAGCCGCCGTCGTGCCGCTCGACGACCTGGTCTCTGCCGACGTTCCGGTCGGCGAGACCGGGGGCGTGCAGTGGAGGAACGTGAGCACGACAGGGCGATACGACGTGTCGCAGCAGGTGCTCGTGCGCAACCGTTCCTACAACGGGTCGCCCGGCTATCACGTGCTGACGCCGCTCGTGCTGCCGAGCGGCGATGCCGTGATCATCAACCGCGGCTTCGTCCCGCTCGAGACCAGTGGCAACGCTCCCAAGGTGCCCGCGCCACCTTCGGGCGTCGTCGTCGTCAACGGATGGGTGCGCTCGTCGCAGGAGCGAGGGCACTTCGGGCCCCGCGATCCTGCCGACGGAACGCTCACCGAAGTGGCCCGAGCCGATCTCGTGCGGCTGCAGCAGCAATTGCCGTACCGCATCCTCCCCGTCTACGTCGAGCGCGAGTCGTCCGAGCCCGCTGACGCCCGCACGATCACGCCGCTCCCCCTGCCGTCACTCGACGAGGGTCCTCACTTCAGCTACGCGATCCAGTGGTTCCTCTTCTGCGGGATGGCCGTCGTCGGCTGGGTGCTCGTCGTCCGCAAGACGGCAAAGGGCGGACCCGAGTTCGTCGAGGTCGACGAAACCGCACCGTAGGCTCGAAGCCATGACAGTGACCGATGACGTCCGCTCACCCGCGCCCGACAACGTCGAAGAGGTCGCCTGGGATCTCGAGCCGCTGGTCGAGGGCAAGGGAACCGCGGGCGTCGATGAGCTCATCGATCGAGCCGAGGAGCTGGTGCCCGCGCTCATCGAGCACCGAGGCAAGGTCGCCGAGATGGACGCGGCGACGCTGGCCTCGGTCATGGCGACGATGGCCGAGCTGCAAGAGCTGATCGGGCGTGCGGCCTCGTATGCGGGCTTGCGCTTCGCGGTCGACACGAGCAACCCCGCCAACGGGGCGCTCATGCAACGTGTCCAGGAACGGGTCACGACGATCACGACCCAGCTGATCTGGTTCGAGCTCGAGTGGGCGGAGATCGACGACGCGTCGGCGGACCTGATCCTCGCCGACGAACGCGTCGAGCCGTACCGGTATCACCTCGAATCGGCTCGCCGCTACAGGCCGCACCTCCTCACCGAGCCCGAGGAGAAGATCGACACCGAGAAAGACGTCACCGGTCGCTCGGCCTGGGTCCGCTTGTTCAGCGAGCTCTCCGCCGAGATCACGGTGACCCTGCCCGACGGCACCCGAGTGCCGCTCGAGCGTGGGCTCTCGATGATGATGCATCCGGATCGCGAGACGTGCCGTGGGGCCGCGGAGGCGATCACCGAGGGCCTCGCTCCCGGTCTGCGCACGCGAGCGTTCATCTTCAACACGCTGCTCGCCGACAAGGCGACGGACGATCGACTTCGGCACTACCCGACCTGGATCACGAGCCGAAACCTGTCGAACCAGGCGAGCGACGAGAGCGTCGAGGCACTCGTCGACGCGGTGAGGCGGCGCTACGACATCCCCCAGCGCTGGTACGAGATGAAGAAGAAGATCCTCGGGCTGCCGCGCCTCGCCGACTACGACCGGTACGCGTCGGTTGCCGCGAGCGAGACCGAGATCGGATGGGTCGAGGCGCGCGACATGGTGCTCGACTCGTACGCCTCGTTCTCGCCCGACCTCGCTGCGCTCGCCCGCCGGTTCTTCGACGAGCGGTGGATCGATGCGCCGGTGCGACCCGGCAAGCGACCGGGGGCGTTCTGCGCGTACACCGTGCCGTCACATCACCCCTACGTCTTCCTCAACTGGACGGCGAAGCGCAACGACGTGCTCACGCTGGCCCACGAGCTCGGGCACGGCCTGCACGGGCACCTCGCGCGCGAGCAAGGCGTGTTCCATCAGTCGACGCCGCTCACGCTGGCTGAGACCGCATCCGTGTTCGGCGAGACGGTGACGTTCGGACGGCTGTTGGCCTCCACCACCGATCCCCAGGATCGACTCGCGCTGCTGGCCGAGTCGATCGAGGGCGCGATCGCCACGGTCTTCCGGCAGACGGCGATGAATCGATTCGAGCAAGCGATGCACACAGCGCGCCGCGAGGAGGGCGAGCTGTCGGTCGACCGGCTCGGCGAGCTTTGGGCCGTGTCGCAGACCGAGATGCTCGGCGACGCCGTGGAGATCACCGACGGATACCGCAGCTGGTGGAGCTACATCCCTCACTTCGTCGGCACGCCCGGGTACGTCTACGTGTACGCCTACGGCCAGCTGCTCGCCCTGTCCGTGTACCACCAGTACGAGACGCAGGGCTCCGACTTCGTGCCGCGGTACCTCCACCTCCTTCGCTCAGGAGGCTCGATGGCGCCCGAAGACCTCGGCCGCATCGTCGGGTGCGATCTCGACGACCCGGGATTCTGGGATGGCGGGCTCGCCCTCGTCGAGGCACAGCTCGAGCAGGCCGAGGACGCCGCAGTGGCGGCAGGTCGACTGACCTAGCGTGCGCTGATGGGCGACGGGTCTGAGCTCGAGATCGCCGACTCCATCCTCGACCTGATCGGCAACACGCCGATGGTGCGGCTGCCACGGTTGTCGGAGTCACAAGGCCTCGTCGCGACGCTCGCCGTGAAGCTCGAGACGACGAACCCCGGCGGCAGCGTGAAGGACAGACCCGCCGTGGCCATGGTCGACGCCGCCGAGCGCGCCGGCCTGCTCCGGCCCGGCGGCACGATCGTCGAGCCCACCTCGGGCAACACCGGTGTCGGCCTCGCGATCGTCGCCGCGCAGCGCGGCTACAAGTGCGTCTTCGTCATGACCGACAAGGTCGCGCCCGAGAAGATCGCGTTCCTGCGCGGCGTACGGGGCAGAGGTCGTCGTCTGCCCGGTTGCCGTCGCTCCCGAAGACCCGCAGTCGTACTACTCCACCGCGGAGCGCCTCGTCCGGGAGATCCCGGGCGCCTACCGCCCGAACCAATACGCGAACCCTGCGAACCCGCAGTCACACGTCGACACGACCGGCCCCGAGATCTGGCGGCAGACGGCCGGACGAGTGACGCACTTCGTGGCCGGGCTCGGCACTGGCGGCACGATCACCGGCATCGGCCGCTACCTCAAGTCGCAGAACCCGAAGGTGCAGATCGTCGGCGCGGATCCCGAGGGCTCGGTCTACTCCGGTGGATCGGGACGGCCCTACATGGTCGAGGGCGTCGGCGAGGACTTCTGGCCCGAGACCTACGACCCCTCGGTCGTCGACCGTGTGATTCCCGTGAGCGACGAGGCTTCATTCCTGATGGCGCGTCGCGTCGCTCGGGAAGAGGGCTTGCTCATCGGTGGCTCGGGAGGCACCGCGGTCGGCCGCTGCCGTACGGGTCGCGGCAGGAGGCACAACCGAGCGACATCGTCGTCGTCCTCGTTCCCGATTCGGGACGCGGGTACCTCTCCCGCGTCTTCAACGACGAGTGGATGGCCGACTACGGCTTCTTGCGCACCTGTGATCTCTGCGTCGCCTCGGTGCTGCGACGTCGGAGCGAGTCGCTGGCTCCGCTCATCTACGTCAACCCGGGCGACACGGTCCGCGAAGCCGTCGCGTCGATGCGCAAGCACGGCCTGTCGCAGCTCCCGGTGATCAAGAACGACCCGCCGTTCGCGGCGGCCGAGGTGCAAGGCGCCGTCGATGAGCTCGAGCTCATGAACGCCACGTTCCACGATCCCGCGGTGCTCGACGTCGCGGTCGGCGACGTCATGGGGCCCGAAGCTGCCCACCGTCGGCATCGGGCAGTCACTCGATCTCGTGGTGCGCAAGCTCGACGAAGCGCCGGCCCTGCTCGTGCTCTCGGGCGGCCGCCCGATCGCGGTGCTGACTCGCACGGACGTGCTCACGTTCCTGTCGCCCGGCGAGCAGCTCGATGGGTGAGACCGAGCGGCACGGCCTCGGGTTCGAGACGCGGCGATCCACGCGGGCCAGGACCCGGATCCCGCGAGCGGCGCGGTCGTGCCGCCGATCTCGCTGTCGACGACGTTCGCGCAGGACGCGGTCGGCGAGCACAAGGGCTACGAGTACGCGCGATCTGGCAACCCGACCCGCACCGCGCTCGAGACATGCCTCGCGTCGCTCGAAGGCGCCACCCACGGCTTCGCCTTCGCGAGCGGCCTCGCGGCCGAGGACGCTCTGCTGCGCACGTTGGTCAAGCCGGGTGATCGCATCCTGTTGGGCAACGACGCGTACGGCGGCACCTTTCGCTTGATCTCGAAGGTCTACGGCCCCGCCGGTTGCTCCTGGAGCGCAGTCGACCTGAGCGACCCCGCCGCGCTCGACGCGGCCTGGCCCGACGACGGCGTGCTCGTGTGGCTCGAGACGCCGACCAACCCGTTGCTCACGTGCATCGACATCGAGGCCGTCGCCGACGTCGCCCACCGCCACGGCGGCCGTTGCGTCGTCGACAACACGTTCGCCACGCCCTACCTGCAGCGCCCACTCGAGCTCGGCGCCGATGCCGTCGTGCACTCCGCGACGAAGTACCTCGGCGGTCACTCCGACGTCATCGGAGGGTTCGTCGCGCTCGACGACGACGAGATCGCCGAGCCGCTGCGGTTCATCCAGAACGCGGCCGGCGCAGTGCCCGCGCCCTTCGACTGCTACCTCGTGCTGCGCGGGTTGAAGACGCTCGCGGTGCGCATGGACCGGCATTGCTCGAACGCCCGGGCGATCGTCGATCTCCTCGTCGGGCACCCTGCGGTCGAGCGTGTCCTCTATCCGCAGCTGCCGGATCATCCGGGCCACGCAGCGGCGGCAAAGCAGATGCGCGACTTCGGAGGAATGGTCTCGTTCACCTGCGCTGGCGGCGAGGCGGCCGCGCTCGAGATCGTGCGGCACACCGAGCTGTTCACACTGGCCGAGTCGCTCGGCGCGGTCGAGTCGCTCATCGAGCACCCTGGTCGCATGACCCACGCGTCCGTGTCAGGCTCGCCGTTGCAGGTCGACGAATCACTCGTGCGGCTCTCGGTGGGCATCGAGTCGACGAGCGACCTCGTCGCCGACCTCGCGCATGCGCTCGAGTCAGCCTGACCCAGTCTCAGCGTGGGGCAGGGTCTCGAGGTGACTGCGAAGGTCGCTGAGCAACGCGTGGGCGGTGAAGAAGAACGTCTCGCGCCGCAGCCAGGCCATGCGCTTCGAGAGGTCGGCCGGCCTCAGATCGAGCACGACCCGTGAGCAGTACCACGGCAGCATCTCGAGCACGACCGGAACGAACACAGGCGAGGCACGGAGCCGGAGCCGCCCCTCCGCACGACGCAGCCGGTTGCCGCCTCCGTCGTCGACCGCGCGGTTCGCGGCGTCGACGGCGCCGCGCCACGTCCCCTTGCCCACGTGCGCGACCGCTGGGGCATGAGCGAACCAATCGTCGAAGCGGGCGACCGCTTGATCGGGGCACACCAGCAGGAACCGGCGGAGGATGAGGTTGCTGCGGTCGACGTGCGGTGCACGAGGTGGCTCTGCGAGTGCGACCGTGCTTCCCTCGCCGCTCTGAAACGCCTCGGCGATCGTCTCGAGCGCGTGGTGCAACGTGTGCGATCGCTCTCGGTCACCGCCGGTCTCGACGCTGTCCGGATCCTCCAGGACGTAGAGGGGAAGATCCACATCGATACCATGAGCCGATGTCGACCCTGGAGCAAGCAGCGACACCGTTCTGGCTGAGTGGCAACTACGCGCCGGTGTTCGACGAGATCACGGCGTTCGACCTGCCGGTCACGGGTCAGGTGCCCTCTGACCTGCAAGGTCTCTACGTGAGGAACGGAGCGAACCCGCAGAGCGGGTCGTCGAGCCATTGGTTCTTCGGAAACGGGATGCTCCATGGCGTGCGTCTCGAGGCCGGCCGCGCCGTGTGGTATCGCAACCGGTACGTGCGCACGCCGCTGTACGAGACCGACGGCGATCGCACCGCGCCTGAGGCGATGGGTGATCTCACGATGAGCGCGGCCAACACCCACGTGGTGGCCCACGCCGGGCGGATCTTTGCCCTGGAGGAGGGAGCGGTCCCGTTCGAGGTCGACGGAGAGCTCGAGACGCTCGGCTGCGAGACGTGGGGAGGGCGGCTCACCACTGCGTTCACGGCTCATCCGAAGCTCTGCCCGCTGACCGGCGAGCTCCATTTCTTCGGGTACGGAGTCTTTCCTCCGTACCTCACGTATCACGTGCTCGACGCGTCAGGTCAGCTCGTGAAGAGCGAAGCGGTCACCGTGCCCGGCCCGACGATGATGCACGACTTCATGATCACGTCCGAGCACGCGGTGTTCATGGATCTGCCGGTCGTGTTCGATCTCGAGCTCGCGATGCGGGGCGAACCGCCGATCAGATGGAGTGACGACTATGGCGCACGGGTCGGGATCCTGCCGAGAGGCGGCACCGACGCCGATGTGCGCTGGTTCGACGTCGACCCGTGCTACGTGTTCCATCCGTCGAATGCATGGACCGACGGCACCAAGGTCGTGTGCGACGTCGGGCGCCACGCGTCCGCTCTGGCGCAACGGCATGAACGACTTCGAGCCCGCGCTTCTGCACCGGTGGACCTTCGACCTCGCCTCTGGGAAGGTCAGCGAGGAGCCAGCTCGACGACCGCAGTCACGCGTTCCCGCGCGTCGCCGACGACAAGGTCGGCCTGGACAACCGGTACGCCTACCTGGTGCAGCCGCGGCCCGGCCACACCGACGGCCTGGCCGCACCAGGAGTCATCGCCAAGTGGGACAACGCCACGGGTGATGCCGTCGCCCACGACTTCGGACCGAGCGACTTCCCCGACGAGTCGGTGTTCGTGCGTCGCAGTGACGCTGCCGAGGACGACGGCTACGTGCTCTCGTTCGTGTACGACCGCAGTCGCGACACGAGCGACCTCGTCATCCTCGACGCCTCGGACATCGCGGCCGCGCTGCTCGCGGTCGTGCACCTTCCCCGCCGCGTGCCCCACGGCTTCCACGGCAGCTGGATCGCCGACTCGTAGCCCCCCCCCCCCGCCTGGTTTCTGGTGAAAGTCGGCGCCTGCGCCCGAGAATCACCAAGAAAACAGGTGGCCCCTACGATCGCTCGATGGCCGAGATCACCCACCGCACAATCCAGACCAACGGCATCAACATGCACATCGCCGAGCGGGGCCGGCAAGGGTCCGCTCGTCGTCTGTGCCACGGCTTCCCGGAAAGCTGGTACTCCTGGCGCCACCAGCTCAGCGCGCTCGCCGCGGCCGGCTACCACGCCGTCGCCCCGACCAGCGCGGCTACGGCCAGACCGATGCGCCCGAGGCCGATCGACGCGTACACCCAGCTCCACATGGTCGGCGACATCCTCGGCCTGCTCGACGCGCTCGGCGAAGAGACCGCCGTGATCGCCGGCCACGACTGGGGCGCGCCGGTCGCCTGGAACACCGCGATGCTGCGCCCGGACCGCTTCAGCGCTGTCATCGGCCTGAGCGTGCCCTTCGGCGGCACGCGGCCCGATGAGCCGACCGAGATGTTCAAGGCCGTCTTCGGCGGAGACCGTTCTTCTACATCCTCTACTTCCAGGAGCCCGGCGTGGCCGAGGCCGACTTGCAGCGTGACGTGCGCAAGACGATCCGCGGCTTCATGTACGTCGCCTCGGGTGACGTCCCCGCGAGCGAGATGGAGCGGGGCCGGCATGGGCGGGACGCGACGATGACCGATCACTTCGTTGATCCGGCTGCGCTGCCGGCCTGGCTCACCGACGTGGACATCGACTTCTACACGAGCGAGTTCGAGCGGGTCGGCTTCCGGGGAGGTTTGAACTGGTATCGCAACATCGACCGCACCTGGGAGCTCACCGTGGGTTGGGCGGGTGCGGTGGTCACACCGCCGGCGTTGTTCATCGGCGGCGATCGTGATGGCGTCATCGCCGCGAACCCCGACGCGGTCAAGAACCTCTCGCAGGTCGTGCCCAACCTGCGGCGCACGGTGATGCTCGAAGGATGCGGGCATTGGACGCAGCAGGAGCGGCCCGCGGAGGTGAACGCCGCGATGCTCGAGTTCCTGGCCGACGTGGGGTGACGCTCGTCGACGTCCTTCGGACGATCGACACATGGCCTGGCGCACGCCACTCCGCGGCGGTCGTCGCCGACGGCGTTCTGGTCGCGTCCCACCGCCCGATGGCCGAGCGCTACGCGCTTGCCAGCGTGACGAAGCCGCTCGTTGCGTACGCGACGCTGGTCGCGGTCGAGGAAGGTTCGGTCGGGCTCGACGAGCCGCTCGAGCTCGGCACGTCCCTGCGCCACCTCCTCGCGCACACCTCCGGGCTGGCGCCCGACGAGCGCACCGTGATCGCGCCGCCAGCAACACGTCGGATCTACTCGAACGCAGGCTTCGAGCTCATCGGCGACCTGATCGCCGCCGCGACGGGGATGCGGATGGCGACCTATCTCGAAGAAGCCGTGCTCGCTCCGCTCGCGATGGTCGACACGTCACTCGACGGCTCACCCGCTTCAGGGGCATCGAGCACGATCGCTGACTTGGCGGCGTCTTCGGAGTGGAGCTGCAGCGCCCGACGCTGCTCGCGTCGTCGACCGTCGGCGAGGCGACGGCGGTGCAGTTCTCCGGGCTCGATGGAGTCTTGCCCGGCTTCGGGCGTCAGACCCCGAACGATTGGGGTCTCTGGCTTCGAGCTCCGCGGCACGAAGCATCCGCATTGGACAGCGGCCTCGGCGTCGCCGCGCACGTTCGGACACTTCGGTCGCTCGGGGACGTTCATCTGGATCGACCCCGACGTCCGTGTCGGATGCGTCTATCTCGGCGACGCAGACTTCGGCCCCTGGGCGATCGACGCGTGGCCGGCGTTCAATGCGGCGGTTCTGGAAGCGGTGGCGGGCTGACCGCCTCGCCGTCGCGGAACACGAAGTACTGACGATCGGGATCGTCCTGCCGGCCGCCGCTCGCCGCGCCCGGTCCGGTCACGACGGCGCCGTCGGGCGCGTACTGCACGATGTAGGCCTTGCGCACCGCGCCGCTCATGTTCGGACCGGTGAGATGCGGGGTCAGTGAAGAGAACACCACGATGTCGCCCGCGGTGCCGGCACCGCGGACTGCCCCCTCAGGGTCGCGCAGGCACTCCCAGCCGTAGTCGGTCATCCAGTGCTCGAGCGTGCCCAGGCGGTGGAGGCCGGGCATCACCCAGGGGCAACCGTTCTCGACCGTCGCATCGGTCAGCGCCACCCAGCAGGTGAGGTACTGCTGCGGCTCGACGAACGTGTACCCGTTGTCCTGATGCCAAGGGAACGACCGCGGCTTCTCCGGCTCCTTGTAGACCGCCTGCTCCCAATAGAGGCGCACATCGGGGCCGATGATGTCGCGGGCGAGGCCACCGAAGACGGAGCCCGCGACCCATTCGCGGAGGAACGCTGAGCGCAGGACGAGGTGCGTCGAGAACACGAGGTTGCCCGCTTCGGCGATGAAGAGCTTCTCGTTCTCGCGCGTCTTCAGGAAGGCGACGTTGCGATCGTGGATCGGGTCGATCGCGTCGACCACCCGCGCGACCTCGCCGGCGCCGAAGGCACCCTCGAGCAAGAAGTAGCCGTCTTCGTCGAAGGCCCGCATCTGCGCGTCGGTGAGGAAGGCCAACGGGCCGTCGTGGCCCGTCCACTCGAACGACGTGTTGCGCGGGTGCCGGGTCGGGATCGTCGTCACGGCACGCGAGCGTAGGAGGAAACGGCTCGGCGGCCGTCTCGACCGCCCGTTACCGTGAAGGCATGGCCAGGGTCGACTCCGCCGCTTCGCGCGCCCGGAACCACGACCTGGCTCCCCTGTACATCGCCACGTTTGTCCTGGCGGCCGCGAACGGTGTCGTGTTTCCACTTCTCGCCGACCTTCAAGACGCGCACGACCTCCCGACCTACGGGCTCGGCATCATCTCGGGAGCATCATTCATCGCGTCGCTCATCGGATTGCTCGCATTCTCGGGGCAGGCCGACCGGGGCCGAGCAAAGGTGCTGCTCCTCGGAGGCCTCGCCCTCAGCGTCATCTCCCTCGTCGCCTTCGCTCTCTCCAGCCAGCTCTGGCAGTTCACCGCTGCCCGCGCGCTTTCCGGTCTCGCGGTCGGCTGCTTCGCGCCCGCGACGCGCTCGATCATCGCCCGGCTGGATGCTCAGAACGTCGGACGCAACCTCGGTCGACTCGCCGGCACCGAGCTGGGCGGCTTCGTCGCCGGGCCGGTCGTCGGCGCCGTGCTCGCGAGCGCGTTCAATCTCGACACTCCCTTCTGGGTGCTCGCGGTCGTCATCGGGATCACGTTCGTCTTCCTCGCGGGCCGGCCGATCCCAGGGCAGGAGGTCGGTGCCAGCTCGCCCGCCGGGGCGAGCGGCCTGGCCCTCGACCTGCTGCGCTACCGCGAAGTCGTCGTCGCGGCACTGCTGGCGCTCGCCCTCTTCCTTCCGGTCGGCATCTACGACTCCCTCTGGTCCCGATACCTGCAAGACCGCGGCGCGAGCACGCTGTTCATCGGGATCACGCTCACCATGTACGGCGTCCCGTTCATCGCCTTGGCCTCACGAGGAGGCCGGCTCGCGGACCGAGTCGGTCCGTTCCGCGCGGCATTCGTGTGCGTCGTGCTGTTGGCGCCCGCGATCGCCGTCTACGGCGTGTTCACGATCCCCGTGCTGATCGTGTCGGTCGCAATGATCGAGGCCATCATCCAGGCGGTTGCGGTGCCCGCGTCTCAGGCCGCGATGGCCCAGGCCTGTCCTCCCGAGCGGCTGGGCGCGGGCCAGGGCCTCTCCGGGGCCGCGGGGCAGGCCGGAGCGGGTGTCGTCGCGCTCGTCGCGGCACCCGTCTACGAGAGCGTGGGCCCAACCTTTCTCTTCATCGCCGCCGCGTTGACGACCCTCGGCATCGGGGGGATCGCCTGGGTCCTCCATCGGCGCGTGCAACGGTCTTCCGCTCGGTCGCCCGCCCAATCGGTGCGAGGATCGATCGCCTAGTTGTTAGACTGTCTAACCAGGTATGCGCAGTCGATTTCGCCACAAGTTCAACTCCACGTTCGGTGCCGTTCACTCGAGCCGAAACTTCCGCACCTACCTGATCGGTCAATCGATCTCGCTCTGCGGCACGTGGATGCAGACCGTGGCGCAGGCTTGGCTGGTCCTCAAGCTCACGGGCAGCGGCACCGCGCTCGGCTTCGTGGTCGCGTTGCAGTTCCTGCCGGTGCTGCTCTTCGGACCGTTCGGAGGTGTCGTCGCAGACCGGGTGCCGAAGCGGCGTCTGCTGCTCATCACCCAGGTCTGCTTCGGCCTGTTCGCGCTGCTGCTCGGCATCCTCACCGCGACGAACGTCGTGACGCTCTGGATGGTCTACGCCGTCGCGTTCTGCTTCGGCTGCGTGACCGCGCTCGACAACCCGGCCCGCCAGACCTTCGTGCTCGAGATGGTCGGGCGGGAACATCTCCCCAACGCCGTCACCCTGAACACCGTGAACATCAACATGGCGAGGGTCATCGGGCCCGCACTCGCCGGCGTCATCATCGCCGTCATCGGCATCGCGCCCTGCTTCTTCCTCAACGCCGCGTCCTACATCGTGGTGATCGTTGCCCTCCTCATGATGACCGTGAGCGAGCTCCGACCGATCCCTCCGCAGCCACGAGCGAGGGGCCAGCTGCGCGACGGCTTCCGGTACGTCTGGTCCTCCCCGTCGCTGCGCACACCACTGATCATGATGGCGGTCGTCGGCACCCTGGCCTACGAGTTCCAGGTGATCCTCCCCCTTGTCGCCAAGTACACGTTCGGCGGCGACGCGGCGACTTACGGGCTCATGACCGGCGCGATGGGCGTGGGGGCGGTCATCGGCGGCTTGTTCACCGCGTCGCGCCAGACCACGGGCGATGGACCACTGATCAAGGCGACGTTGGTGTTCGGCGCGCTGATCATCACGGCCGCGATCATGCCCAGCCTTCCCACGATGGTGTTGCTCCTCGTCGGCGTCGGCGCGGGCAGCGTCACGTTCTTGGCCCGGGCGAACTCGACCATGCAGCTCCGCGCCGACCCCGCCTTCCAAGGGCGCGTGATGGCACTGTGGGCGGTCGCGTTTCTCGGCACCACACCGATCGGTGGCCCGATCATCGGATGGATCGGACAGAACATCGGCCCCCGATGGGGCATGGTCGTCGGCGGCACCGCAACCGTGCTCGCGGGGGTGTGGGGTTGGTACGCACTCGGTCTTCGGTCGGCTCGCGCCTCGAGGTCGACGACGCTCGTTGCCGCGATCGAAGCGGCCGAGATCCCGGCCGGGTGACCATCAGGCGCTGATGGCGGGGCGGCGATCTGCCCAGGGCAGTGCCTCTTCGAGCTGCGAGGCGACTCGAAGCAGCAGGTCCTCTCGACCGTAGGCCGCGATGAGCTGCACACCGACAGGCAACCCGCCGTCGCTGACGTGCAGCGGCAGCGAGATCGCGGGCTGCCCTGCGAAGTTCCACGGCATCGTGAACGGGCCGAGGTCGATGTCGAGACCGCTGCTCAGCGCGGGCGGAAGGCAGGGCAGCGTCGGCGTCACCAACAGGTCGTGACCCTCGGCCCACCACGCAGCGGCATCGCGAGCCCAACGCTGCGCTTGTTCGACGACCGCGATGTACTGCGGCGAGCTCAGCGAGCGGCCGATCTCGGCGAGGAACCACGTGGTCGGCTCGACGTCGTCTTGGGTGATCGTCACTCCGTATCGCTCGCCCCAACGGTCGAGGTCGCGCGCGACGACGGTGCCGAAGATCCCCAGCGCCGCCTGAGGCACGGCGTCGAGCGCGGGAAGCGCGCCTCCTCTACGAAGTGACCGAGGTCGGAGAGCGTCGCGATCGCGCGCTCGACGGCGCGCACGCACTCTGGATCCGCGAACCCGCCCGCGGGGATCGCGGTGCGCCATCCGACGCGCAGCTGGCCAGGATCTGCGCCGACCTCGTCCGCAAACGCTCGACTCGGCGGCGGCGCCGTGTACGGGTCGCCGGGCATCGCTCCCGCGGTGCAGTCGAGGATCGCGGCGCTGTCCCTGACGGTGCGCGTCACGACGTGCTCGTGCGTGAGCATCGCCCAGTACTCGCCGAAAGCCGGCCCGAGGGAGGTGCGAGCGCGGGAGGGCTTCAGGCCCACGAGCCCGCACGCGCTGGCAGGCACCCTGATCGATCCGCCCATGTCGTTCGCGTGCGCCGCCGGGACCATCCCGGACGCGACCGCGGCAGCGGAGCCACCGCTCGAACCGCCGGTCGAGCGGCCGGGATCCCACGGGTTGTGCGTCGGTCCGTACGCGACGGGCTCGGTCAGGAACGATGCTGCGAGCTCCGGCAGGTTCGTCTTGCCGACGAAGACGAACCCCGCCCTGCGCAGCTTCGCCGCGAGGTAGCTGTCGGTCTCCTCGGTGTGTCCACGCTCCTTCAGGAAGGCCATGCCGCAATGGAACGGATCGCCCGCGGTGTGCGCGACGGCGTCCTTCATCAGGAACGGCACCCCTCGGAACGGCCCATCCGGCAGCGCGGGCTCGACTCCGCTTCCGCTCGCGCCTTGTCGTACATGCGGTGGATGACGGCGTTGAGGTACGGGTCGAGCCGCTCGATCCGTGAGATCGCGGCGTCGACGAGCTCGAGCGGCGTGCACTCTCCCGTCCGCACCAGCTCGGCTTGCCCGACGGCGTCGACCCACCCCAAGTCGTCGATCACCGCCGGAGGCTATCTTCCGACCCCATGGGGATCGATCAGAGCAAGGTTGATGCACTGCTGGCCCGCGCGCGGCGAGAGGTGGACGAGGGGCTGTTGCCGTCCACGCAGGTCGCGCTCGCCTACCAAGGGGAGCTCGTCGCCTTCGAGACCTACGGCGATGCGACCGTCGACACCCGCTACCCCGTGTTCTCGGCGACCAAGGCCTTCGTCGCGTCCAGCGTGTGGACGCTCATCGGCGAAGGGCTCGTCGATCCCTCGAAGCTCGTCATCGAGTACATCCCCGAGTTCGGCACGAACGGCAAGGACGTCATCACCGTCGAGCAGGTGATGCTCCACACCTCCGGCTTCCCGCACGCGCCGCTCGCGGCCGCCTCAGTGGTGCGACCGAGAGGGCCGCGTCACGACGGTTCGCCGAGTGGCGGCTCAACTGGGAGCCCGGCACCCGCTACGAGTACCACCCGACGTCGGCGCACTGGGTGCTCGGCGAGATCATCGATCGCGTCACCGGTGAGCGACTTCCGCGACGAGCTCGAGACGCGCGTGACCGGACCGATCGGGCTGCCCCGGGTGCTGGGCATCGAGCAGGATGCGCAGACGAACGTCGCGACGCTCGTCGCAGTCGGCGAGCACGCGACTCCCGACGAGCTCGAGGCGACGTTCGGCATCCGCGAGCTCCCGGTGACCGAGGTGACCGACGACGGCGCTGCTCGGCTTCAACGATCCCGACGTGCGAGCGCGTCGGTGTGCCCGGCGGCGGCGGCGTCATGCGCGCGCCGACCTCGCGCTCTTCTACCAGGCGCTGCTGCACAACCCGGGCGGCGTGTGGAAGCCCGACGTGCTCGCCGACGTGACGAGCAACGTGCGCAACCGGCTGCCCGATCCGATGACGGACATCCCGGCCAACCGCAGCGCTCGGGCTCGATCCTCGCCGGCGACGACGGCCGCTCACACATCCGCGGCATGGGTCGCACGGTCTCGCCCGGCACGTTCGGGCACAACGGCGCCGGCGGCCAGCTCGCCTGGGCCGACCCGGCCACCGGACTCTCCTTCGGCTACTGCACGAACGGCCTCGATGCGAACGAGGTCCGCGAGCCGCGTCGCGGCACCGCGCTCAGCAGCCTCGCTGCCGTCTGCACCAGCTAGCTGGTTCTCTTGGTGAAAGCGCGTCGCCCGCACTGAGAAGCACCAAGAATTCATGCGGCGTGGCGCGTGACGAAGATCGCAGCATTGGCATGAACCACTGCGCGACCCCAGGGGTAGCGTCCAGAAGATGCTGGAGCGGATAGCTCGCACGTCCTATCGGCATCGCTGGCTCACCTTGGGCGCCTGGATCGTCGCATCTGGTGGTGACCGTCACCCTCGGCCGTTCGTTCGCGGGCGACTTCGCCAACGGCGGCAAGTTCTCCGAACACCGAGAGCCGTCGCGCGTTCGATCTGCTCGAGTCACGCTTCCCCGCACGCGCCGGCGACGGCGGCACGATCGTCTTCCACGCGCGAGCAGGGCGTGAACGACCCGCAGGTGCGGCCGCGATGGAGGCGATGTTCACGAAGGTCGAGCAAGTGCCCGATGTCACCGGCGTCGTCGAGCCCCTACTCCCCCGAAAGCAAGACGCAGATCTCCAAGGACGGCACGATCGCGTACGCGCAGGTCAACACCGCCGACTTCGAACTTCAACGAGTGGGGCCCCGTATCCGACGGCGTCAAGGCTGCCGAGGGCTGACGTCAACGTCCCTGGCCTCACCGTCGAGCTCGGCGGTGACATCTTCAGCGACGGCGTGAAGCCCCCCGCCACTGAGGCGTTCGGTCTGCTCGCCGCCGTGTTCATCCTCCTCATCGCGTTCGGTTCTCTGCTCGCGATGGGTCTGCCGATCGTCACTGCGCTGTTCGGCATCGCGATCGGCATCGCCGTCGTCGAGCCTGCTCGCGAACGTGATGCCCGTTCCCGACTTCACGACGCAGGTCGCGTCGATGATCGGCATCGGCGTCGGCATCGACTACGCGCTGTTCATCGTCACCCGCTACCGCGAGGCCCTGCAAGGACGGCGCGCGCCCGATGTCGCGGTCCTGCGGTCGATCGACACGGCGGGCCGGGCGGTCGTGTTCGCCGGTCTCACCGTCGTCATCTCGCTGCTCGGCATGTTCCTCATGGGGGTGCCGTTCGTGCGCGGCCTCGCCGTCGGCTGCAGCATCGCGGTGCTCGTTGGTGATGTGCGGCTCGATCACCTTGCTGCCGGCGCTGCTCGGCTTCGTGGGCCTCAACATCGACCGCTTCGGGCTCCCGCATCGAAGAAGCGCGCCGAGGCCCTCGCCCAGAAGGAGTCGATGTGGCACCGGTGGGCGCGCACGGTGCAGCGCCGCCCGTGGCCGCCGTTCGCTCGCCGGCCTGGTCATCCTGCTGCTGCTCGCCGTGCCGTTCCTCTCGCTGCGACTCGGCATGGCCGATGCCGGCAATCAGCCGACCAGTGACACCACTCGCCGCGCCTACGACCTGCTCGCCGAGGGATTCGGTCCTGGCTTCAACGGTCCGCTGCTCATCGTGGCCGACCAGCAGGGTGGCACCAGCACCCAAGCCGACGTCGCACGCCTCCACGACGCGGTCACGCAGGTGCCTGGCGTGGCGTTCGTGAGCCCAGCCATCCCCAACCCCGCCGGCGACACCGTGGTCATCCAGGTGTTCCCGACCTCGGCGCCCGCAAGACGTCGCGACGACAGAGCTGATCCATCACCTGCGCGACCGACGTCGTGCCTGCGGCGACCAACGGCACCGACATGACCGTCGTACGTCGGGGGCTTCACCGCCGCCGCTCGAGGACTTCGCGGACGTGCTCTCGTCCCGGCTGCCGCTGTTCATCGGCGCAGTGCTCGGCCTCTCGTTCCTGCTCCTGCTCGTCGTGTTCCGGTCGATCGCTCGTGCCGCTCAAGGCCGTGATCATGAACCTGCTCTCGATCGGCGCTGCGTACGGCGTGATCGTCGCGGTGTTCCAATGGGGATGGGCTGAGCGACGTGTTCGGCGTCGGCAAGCCCGGACCGATCGAGGCGTGGGCGCCGATGATGCTGTTCGCCATCGTGTTCGGCCTCTCGATGGACTACGAGGTCTTCCTGCTGTCGCGCATCAAGGAGGAGTACGACCGCACCGGTGACAACGGGCAAGCGGTCGCCGACGGACTGGCCTCGACGGCGCGCGTCATCACCGCCGCCGCGGCGATCATGGTGTGCGTCTTCGGCAGCTTCGTGCTCGGCGACCTGCGCGCCGATCAAGCTCATCGGCCTCGGGCTGGCCGTCGGCGGTCGCTGATCGACGCGACGCTCGTGCGCATGGTCCTGGTGCCGGCGACGATGGAGCTGCTCGGCGACCGCAACTGGTGGTTCCCGAAGTGGCTCGATCGCATCGTGCCCCACGTGTCGGTCGAGGCCCACGACCTCGACAAGGAGCTCGAAGAGCTGGCCGAGCGCGAGGACACGCCGGTTTAGCGCCGATCTCGCTACCAGCTGCCGCCGCCGCCACCACCACCACCACCTCCGGAGAACCCGCCTCCGCCGAACCCGCTGCCGCCCGACGACGACGGCGTGCTCGCGTACAGCGTGCCGGTCGCGGTCGTCGAGAAGTCGTCGATCGAGCTCGCGAACGCGAGGGCGGTGAACGGATGGCTCGCCGAGTACCACGTGCTCGTCGACTGGGTCACCTGGGCGTCCAACCCCTCGAAAGCCTCCGCCCACTTCTTCGTGCAGCCATAGACGATCGCGAACGGCAAGTACTCGGAGAAGATGTTCTGGCGCTCGGCAAACTGCTCGCGCACGCCCTGCCCCATGTCGAAGATCTGCTTGAAGCCTTCTATGCGGCTGTACATCGCGGTTCCCTTGGGCGTACGCCGGGGCATCTTCCCCGCGAAGATCACGAGGAGCAGGCCGATGATCGGCACCGGGATTGCAGCGAGGCCCCAATGGAGCGAGAACGCGACGAAGGTGAGGAACGTGCCGGCGACGAGGACGGCCAGGCCGATGCCCCGCCACAACAGGCGCACGTGGTCGGGACGGCGTGAGAACCAACCCTTGTCGATCGAGTCGTCGTAGAGCGCGTTGCGCAGCTTCGTGAGCTTCGCGGAGAACTTGTACTTGAGGTCGGAGAGCTCGACGACGGAACCCGTCTCGAACAGCGAGTCGAGCAGCAACGTCTCGTAGGGCCGTAGCTCGGCGCGGCTCTTGCCGAGGTCGGTGAGGCGGTAGTCGGTGTTGTGGCGGTGCCCCTCGCCCGGCACCTCCTGGATCAGGATGAAGCCCCGCACCGCGAGGTCGATGATCGTCGCGGTGACGTCGAGCAGGTTCGCCTGCTCGTCGATGAGCGTGCCCAGCTGCCCTGGCCTGATGCCGTCGGGGGGCTCGAATTCCACCGGACCGGAGG
This sequence comes from uncultured Acidimicrobiales bacterium, assembly GCA_963726695.1. GTDB lineage: Bacteria > Actinomycetota > Acidimicrobiia > Acidimicrobiales > DATKAS01 > DATKAS01. The sequence continues at coordinate 136,923 of CAVSDE010000015.1, read as the reverse complement.
TGCGGCCTCGCAGGGACACGGCCTCCTCGTCACCCGTGACGTTGCCGAAGGCCTGATCGGTCGCGGACCCGACGAAGCGGCGATCACGCCCCCGACGAAGGACCATCACCAGGGCGACGATGCCCACGATCCCGACGATGGCCCCGGTGGCGATCTTCCCGGGCGCGGGATCGAACCCCGTCTGGAAGGTGAGCCGCTCGTCGAGGATCGGCGCCGGCGTGGGCACGGTGCCTTTCGGGAGTGCGACCACCACGGTGAGCCCGGAGAACGGCCCCAAGCCGTCCTCCGTGAACCGAGCCGTGCTGCCGTCGACGTTCGACGACGAGCACGGAAGCGACGAGCCCTGTGGCCCCGCGAAGCAGGTGACGGCGGTGATGTCGGCCGGAGCAGTGACGATCGCGGAGCCGTGCTCGATGGGTACGGAGAAGTCGGTGCCGATCGCGTTCCAGAAGAGCTCGTCGTGGTCGGGGAATCCGTTGAGTGCGCCCTTCACGTCATAGGTGATGACGTAGGTGTGCTGCCCGGTCACCGTGGTGTTCGGATCGCCGATGCGGATGCGGGTCGCGTTCTCGACCGTCGACACCTTGGCTTGCGTGGGCGTGCTCGGCGGATCCGCGGTCACCGACACCAGCGTGAGCGGGTAGACGCGATCGTGCGTGTCGTCGAACTTGAAGCGGGTCGGGATGTCTCGGAAGATGCCATGCCGCTCGTTCGATCCGAAGTCGTACGCGATGACCTCGGTGATCTCGAGGCTGCCGTCCTTCTGGATCGCGATCGTCGTGCGGTAGTCGGTGATTCGCTCCGCGGATTGGGCACCCGCGCGTTGGCTTCCCGTGAGCAGGACGAGCGTGACAGCGATCAAGGCGAGCAGGCGGCGCACGGACACAGCCTGGCACCGGACCGTGGGTGGGTCGGCGCATCCTCCCGGTAGGTTCGTCTCGATGGCCGATCGAGTGCTCGTGGTGATGGCCCATCCGGACGATGTCGACTTCGGCTCGGCCGGCACGGTGGCGACGTGGACGGACGAGGGCCTCGATGTCGTCTACTGCATCGTGAGCGACGGCGAGGCCGGCGGCTCCGATCGAGCGATGAGCCGGGCAGACATGGCGGCGCTCCGTCGGGAGGAGCAGACCGCCGCAGCGAAGGTGCTCGGCGTCACGGAGCTGCACTTCCTCGGCCACCCTGATGGCCGAGTGCAGCCCACGCTCGAGCTTCGCCGCGACATCTCGCGTGTCATCCGCGCGGTGCGGCCGCAGCGGCTGCTCACCCAGTCGCCTCAACGCAACTTCGATCGGATCTACGCGAGCCATCCCGATCATCTCGCCACCGGCGAGGCGGCCCTCTGCGCCGTGTACCCCGATGCGCGGAACCCGTTCGCGCATCCCGAGCTGTTGGCGGAAGGGCTCGAACCGTGGATGGTGCCCGAGGTCTGGACGATGGCCGGCTCGGCGTCGAACACATGGGTCGACATCACCGACACGTTCGAGCGCAAGGTCGACGCGTTGCGTGCGCACTCGAGCCAGACGTCCCACATGGACGACCTGGCCGAGTTCCTCAAGGGCTGGGCTGAGGCCCAGGGGAAGGCGGGCGGGCTGCCGGAGGGTCGGCTCGCGGAGGGCTTCCAGGTCATCCAGACCGGTTGAGGGCTGGCACACTTCTGGCATGACGATGTTGAGCGACCGGCCCGTCGACGAGATCAAGCTGTCCGACCCCGAGCTGTGGCAGCAGCCCGACGAAGTGCGCGATGCGGTGTTCGCGAAGCTCCGCGCCGAGAGCCCGATCTCGTTTCAGCCCGAGCCTGAATACGAGGCACCGCTGCCGCCCGGCCCGGGGTACTGGGCACTGACCCGCCATGCCGACATCTGGGCCGCGAGCCGCAACCCGGAGCTGTTCCAGTCCGGTCGCGGATCCAACATCGGAGACATGCCCATCGAGATCTCCGAGTTCTTCGGCTCGATGATCAGCCTCGACGCGCCTCGGCACACTCGGTTGCGCATGATCGTGCAGAAGGCGTTCACCCCCAAGGTCGTCGCTGCCATCGAGGAAGACGTGCGCCGCAAGGCCAAGGCGATCGTCGACGAGCACGCGGAGAAGGGCGAGGGCGACTTCGTGCAGCTGTTCGCCTCTCCCCTGCCGCTGCAGATCATCTGCGAGATGATGGGGGTCGAGCGTGACCAGTGGAACACGGTCTTCGAAGCCACGAACACCATCCTCGGCGTCGGCGATCCCGAGTACGTGAGCGACATGGGCCAGCTGATGGCTGCCGCGATGTCGCTGTACCAGATGGCGATCGATCTCGGCGAAGGGCGCCTCGCGAACCCGACCGACGACCTGACCACTGCGCTCATGCATGCCGAAGTCGACGGCGAGCGACTCACGACGCAAGAGCTCGGGTCGTTCTTCATCCTGCTCGTCGCAGCCGGCAACGAGACGACCCGCAACTCGATCAGCCACGGCATGCACCTGCTGACCAACCACCCCGATCAGCGGGCGCTCTGGCTCGACGACTTCAACGGCCGCGCTCCGGGAGCGGTCGAGGAGATCGTGCGCTACGCGACGCCGGTCATCCACTTCCGTCGCACCGCGACCCGTGACACCGAGCTCAGCGGCGTGAAGATCGCCGAGGGAGACAAGGTGGTGCTCTGGTACACGTCGGGCAACCGCGACGATGCAGTCTTCCCCGATCCATACCGGTTCGACATCACCCGTCCGAACCTCAAGGACCAGATGGGCTTCGGCGTGGGCGGGCCGCATTACTGCCTCGGCGCCAACCTGGCCCGCCGCGAGATGACCGTGATGTTCGACGAGCTGCTGCACCGCCTCCCCGACCTCGAGATCACCGGCCCGCCGGCGATCCTCGAGTCGGCGTTCATCCACGGCATCAAGCGCATGCCCTGCGCGTGGACGCCGGCCTGAACACCCCGACGGCCGCTGCTCCGAAGCGGAGGCGGCGATCCTGCTCACGCTCTCGGCAGTCCTGCTCGCACGGCATCCCGGAGTCCGAGACACGCGCACCGACCTGCGCTGGTACACGGAATCGACGAACCGATTCTGGGTGATGGTCGGCCTGAACATGACCCCGCTCGGCGTCGTGGCGTTCCTCTGGTTCATGGCAGTCGTGCGCCGCCGCCTCGGCGATCATGAGGACCGCTTCTTCGCGACCGTGTTCCTCGGCCCGATGGACTTCCTGTTCCCACTCTGGTTGCTCGTCGTGAGCATCACGTTGGTCTTCGCCCACCGGTCGAGAGCGGTCCCGGAGGTGACGGGATAGCGTCCGCGCATGCTCGACTGCGTGATCCGAGGTGGCGATGTCATCGACGGCACGGGACGCCCGAGGCGCCGCGCCGACGTCGGCATCCGTGAGGGCAAGGTCGTCGCGATCGGCGAGGTCGACCGAGGAGGCGGCGCAGACCATCGATGCCTCGGGGCTCGTCGTCGCGCCTGGCTTCGTCGACATCCACACCCACTACGACGCGCAGGCGTTCTGGGACACCGACGCTGTCGCCGTCGCCGCTGCACGGTGTGACGACGGTGATCGGCGGGAACTGCGGTTTCTCGATCGCGCCGCTCGGTCCGGGCCACGGTGACTACCTCATGCGGATGCTGGCGCGCGTCGAGGGCATGCCGCTCGAGTCGCTCGCCGAGGGCGTGCCGTGGGACTGGACGACGACCGTCGGAGTACCTCGACCGTCTCGACAACACGCTGGCGGTGAACGCCGGGTTCCTCGTCGGTCACTCGGCCATCCGTCGCGTCGTCATGGGCGAAGAGGCGACTCGACGTCACGCGTCACCGGCGAGCAGTACGAGATGGAACGGCTGCTCGCGGACGGGCTCGCCGCCGGAGGCATGGGCTTCTCGTCGTCACGGGCGACGACCCACAACGACGAGGAGGGTGACGCGGTGCCATCCCGGCACGCCACCGTCGACGAGCTGGTGTCTCTGTGCAAGGTCGTGTCCGCACACCCAGGCACGACGCTCGAGTTCATCCCGACGATCGGGCTGTTCGAGGAGCACGACATGGACCTCATGACCCGCATGTCGCTCGCCGCGAACCGGCCGCTGAACTGGAACGTGCTGCAGGTGAACTCGCGCAGCGGCGAGATCACCGCGAACAAGCTGTCGGCAAGCGACTACGCGGCCGAGCGCGGCGCGCGGGTGCTCGCACTCACGATCCCCGACTCGATCCGGACGCGCATCTCGTTCCGCACCGGGTTCGTGCTCGACGTGCTCAACGGGTGGGCGAAGCCGATGGCGCTGCCCGCAGAGGAGAAGCTCGCGCTGCTCGCCGATCCCGATCGTCGGCGAGCGCTCAACGAGATGGCACAGCAGACCGAGGGGCCGTCGCGCGGCATCGCCTACTGGGCGGTGTTCAGCGTGGTCGAGATGTTCACGCCAGAGATCGAGAAGTACGTCGGACGTGACGTGGGCGAGATCGCCGCAACGGAGGGCAAGGAGCCATTGGATGTCGTGTGCGACATCACGGTGGCCGACGGGCTGCGCACGATCTTCACGCCTCCCGACCGAGGGGCCGACGACGAGAGCTGGAAGCGGCGGGTCGAGGTCTGGCGGGATCCGCGCGCGATCGTCGGTGCGTCCGACGCCGGCGCGCATCTCGACTTCCTCGCGACGTTCAACTACTCGACGACGATGCTCGCCGAGGCAGTGCGCAAGCGGGGCTTGCTCGCGACCGAGGAGGCCGTGTCACTCCTCACGAACGTGCAGGCGCGGCTGTACGGCCTGACGGGCAGAGGCCGGCTCGGCGAAGGCTGGTGTGCCGACATCGTGATCTTCGACGAATCGACGATCGGGCCTGCGCCAGTCGTGACGCGCGACGACCTGCCCGGTGGTGCGCCTCGGCTCTACGGCGAAGCTGAGGGCATCGAGCACGTGCTCGTCAACGGGGTCGAGATCGTGCGAGGCGGTGCGTTCACCGAGGCACGACCCGGACGACTGCTGAGGTCAGGCCGAGACACCGAGACGGTCTCGGTGCCCGGCGGCTGACCACGCGCTCCGGTCCGGCGCCACCGTCAGGCTCACCCACACCCTCCCTCACCGCAACGGCGACGGGACCACCATGGATCCACCTTCCCGAGGTGGATCTTGTGCTCCCGAGGCCATCAGCGGCTACAGGCCCGACGGCGACGGCTGGTCAGCACGGGAAGAACCGACCAGCAAGATACGAACCGGTTTCAGTCGGCAGAGCCGAGTCCGGTCAGAACGCCTCGAGCACGAGGCGACCTGCGGAGCCGATCATCCGAACGACTGCGTTCGTGGGATTGAGCAACGGGCACCTCCTCGTGATGTGTCGTTGGTCGGAAACGACCGAGGGCATAGTGACAGACCATCGGCGGACCGTCCACGGATTTGCTGCGGCAGACTGAGTGACATGAGTGACACCCTGCTCCCCGACCCCGCCGCACCCAGGGCCGAGTTCACCGCGATGACCGAGGGCACGAAGCTCGACTGGCAGCGCATCGCGGAAGCACAGCTCGGCTACTACGCCGGCCTCCCCGATCGCGTGATGACTCACCTTCGTCTGCTCGACGGGGATTACGGCGGCTTCAACGTCGATCGGCTCACGCACTCGTTGCAGACGGCGACGCGTGCGTACCGCGCCGACCGCGACGACGAGTACGTCGCCTGCGCGTTGATCCACGACATCGGCGACACGCTTGCGACGTTCAACCATCCCGACGTCGGTGCTGCGATCCTCAAGCCGTTCGTGAGCGACGGCTACCACTGGATGGTCGAGAAGCACGGCATCTTCCAGGGGTACTACTTCTTCCATCATCTCGGCCTCGACCGAAACCTGCGCGATCAGTTCATCGGCCACGAGCACTACGACCTGTGCGCCGAGTTCTGCGCGGACTACGACCAGCCGGCGTTCGATCCCACCTACCCCACGATGACCCTCGAGGAGTTCGAGCCGCTCTTGCGGCAGCTGTTCAGCGCCCCGAAGACGTCGATCTACCTGCGCGAGTCGAACGGAGCCACATCATGAAGGCAGCGGTGTTCTACGAGACCGGCGGCCCCGATGTCTTCCGGCTACGAGGACGTCGACGATCCGGTGGTGCGGCCGGGTGGCCTGCTCGTCGAGGTCGCCGCGGTCGGCATCCAGGGCGGCGACCTGCTGCACCGCCAGGGTGGCGTGCTGCGCGACCACGCCGCACATCGTCGGCTACCAGGCCGCCGGTGTGGTGCGCGAGGTCGGCGACGGCGTCACCGACTGTCTCGGTCGGCCAGGCGGTGGTCGCCACGATGGGCTACGGCTCCCACGCCGAGCTGGTCAGCGTGCCGGCCGCGGTCGGCGTGGGCGCGTGCCCGACGGGCTGTCGCTCGAGGAGGCCGCGGGCATCCCGATCGAGTTCGGCACCGCCGACGACTGCCTCTTCGAGTTCGGCCACCTGAGTCGGGGCGAGACCGTGCTCGTGCAGGCCGGCGCCGGCGGCGTCGGCCTCGCCGCGATCCAGCTGGCCAAGGCGGCCGGCGCCACCGTGCTCGCCACCGCGTCGAGCGACGACCGCCTGAACCGGCTGCACGACTTCGGCATGGATCACGGCATCAACTACGCGCACCGCCGACGTCGCCGCCGAGGTGCCGCCGGCTCACCGAGCGGCGCGGCGTCGACCTGGTCGTCGACCCCGTCGGCGGCAAGACGCTCGAGGGCAGCATCGCCGTCGCTCGCCTATCGGGGCCGGGTCAGCTGGGTCGGCCGGGCCGGGCGCGAGGAGCGGCCGCCCGAGGTCTGGCCGCTCATGCAGAAGAACGCGTCGATCACCGGCGTGTTCCTCGGCGCCGAGATGGCCGTCAACCCCGATCGCGTCCGCGCCATGATCGAGCTCGCTCATCGCACGGGTGGCGTCGGGCGAGCTGAAGGTCGTGATCGACCGATGTTCCCGCTCGCCGAGGCCGCCGAGGCCCATCGCTACATCGAGAGCCGCCAGGCCTTCGGCCGCGTCCTCCTCATCCCCTGATCCCGCTCGGCCCCGCGCCGGGCGAGGTACGCGTCGCAGATCTCGACCAACCGGTCGCGGCCGAAGCTCGCTTCGTGGCCACCGTGCACGACGGTGACCGGGAGCTCGCGCAGCCGCTGCATCGTCCTGACGTAGTCATCGATGTTCGAGCCTTCGAGCTCGTCGAGCAGCGGGCCGTCGTACACCGCGTCGCCCGAGAACAGGATGCCGGTGGCGGCTTCCCACAGCCCGATGCTTCCCGGAGAGTGGCCCGGGAGGTGGAGCACCTCGAACGCTCGGTCGCCGGCGTCGACGATGTCGCCGTCCTCGAGGATGCGAGTGACCGGCGCTGGCGCCGATCTCGCCGGTCACCTCGCGCAGACCGCCCGGCGGCACTGCGTCCACGAACAGCGCGGGGATGTCGTAGCCGGCGTCGCGATACGGCCCGAGCACCGTCTCGCCGTAGTGCTGCGAGACCAGCGTCGTGGGCATGGGCGCGGCAAGGTCGGGTGGCCTCGACTCGGTGGATCGCCCGGTCGGCGAACTCGTGCATGCCCCCGACGTGATCAGAGTGGCTGTGCGTCGCGACGGCGAGCACGGCGTGACCGACCTCGTGCTCGACGAGATGCGCCAGCGGCGCGAGCCCCAGTGACGTGTCGATGACGAGGTCGCGGCTCGCGCCCCCGCACATGCCACACGTTGCACCGCAGCAGTGGATGCACGTGCGGCTCGGTGATCAGCGTGACGCCGTCACTCACATGGCGCGTCACCCACCAAGGATCGGCTACCGGCAGCTCAGCGAGATTGGGCACTCGGAGCACTATGCCGCGCCCGGCGAGGGAGCCGTCTGCTCGAACAGGTAGTACAGCGCCATCGCCGCGACGATCACCAGCGTCGCCCAGGGACTGATGAACGCGACGGCAACGGCGACGAGGTAGAAGATCGCTCCCAGGCCGAACCGCAGCACCGCCACCCGCGCTGCCTCAGGAGGCAACGGGTGATGTCGCCGCTGCGGGTCTCGCACCGACCAGGCGAAGATCAGCGTGAAGCTGATCCCGGCACCTTCGAGGATCGCCGCGTAGATCGCCGCTGCGAGATGCGAGTCACCGCCGCCCGCGGTGAGGTACGCGGCGAGCGTGGCCGTGCCGAACGGGATCGCGACGATGAACATCAGCAGCAGCAGGTTGAGGAAGAGCAGCGTGCGATCGACGAGCGCGATCTCCCCGAACAGGCTGTGATGGTTGACCCAGGTGATCCCGACGATGAAGAAGCTCACGACGTAGGCGATGTACGAGGGCCACTTGTCGCCGAGCTGACGCGCGAGGGAATCGGTGCCCGGGCCATCTACGGCGAGGTCGAGGGCGAGCAGGGTAATGGCAACCGCGAACACGCCATCGCTGAACGCCTCGAGCCTCGTCTTGGTCACATGAGTGAGATCAGCTGCAGCCGCTGGTGCTGCCGCAGCTCGGGCAGGCGTAGCAGCTGCCTGCCGCGGGCCATCTGGACGCCGCACTGCATGCAGATGGGAGCATCGCTCGCACGGGTCGTGGGCGTCGCGGCGGGAGGCGGCGGTGCCGAGCGGCACGATGCGGATCTGCTCGGTCGCGGGACCGTCGGTCGACGGCCATCGGGCGCGAGGCCGAGCTCGATCTGCGTCGCCAGCTCGTTCGCCGACGGGATCGTCTTCGGATCAGACGACCATGTCGTAGCCCTGGGTCGTCTCGACGACGGTCTCTTCGACACCGGGCAGCGTGGGCTGCAGGCGCTCGCCCACCGACATGATGCCGAGCTCGGCCCGCTCGTCGTAGGTGAGGTACTCGAGCGCCAGCCGGCGGAACAGGTAGTCCATCAGCGAGCTGGCGAACCGGATGTCGGGATCGTCGGTCATGCCCGCCGGCTCGAACCGCATGTTCGTGAACGCCTCGACGAAGGCCCTCAGCGGCACGCCGTACTGCAGGCCGTGGCTGATCGAGATCGCGAAGGCGTCCATGATGCCGGCGAGCGTCGAGCCCTGCTTCGAGACCCGCAGGAAGATCTCACCCGGACGGCCGTCGTCGTACTCCCCAACGGTGACGAAGCCCTTGCAGTCCGCGACACGGAACTCGAACGTCTTGGAATGCCGGGTGCGCGGCAGCTTCTGGCGAACAGGCTCGCGGATGATGCGCTCGACGATCCGCTCGACGACCGTGGTCGTCGCTTCCGCTGGGGCGCCCTGCGCCGCCGCGAAGATCGCGTCGCTCTCCTTCTTCGTCGTCGAGAGCGGCTGCGCGACCTTGCAGTTGTCGCGGTAGATGGCGACGGCCTTGAGGCCGAGCTTCCACGCCTCCGTGTGCATGTCCTCGACGTCCTCGACGGTCGACGACTCAGGCATGTTGATGGTCTTGGAGATCGCGCCGCTGATGAACGGCTGGGCCGCCGCCATCATCCGCACGTGGCCCATGTAGTGGATGACGTTGTCGCCCATCGAGCAGGCGAACACCGGCAGATGCTCGGCCTTGAGGTGCGGTGCACCGACGATCGACATGTTGGCGTCGATGTACTCGACGATGTTGTCGATCTGGAACTGCGTGTAGCCGAGCTTGGTGAGCGCGCGGGGCACGGTCTGGTTGACAATCGACATCGTGCCGCCGCCGACGAGCTTCTTCGTCTTCACGAGGCCGAGGTCGGGCTCGATGCCGGTCGTGTCGCAATCCATGAGGAACGAGATCGTGCCGGTGGGTGCGAGCACGGTGGCCTGCGAGTTGCGCACTCCGTACTGCTCGGCGAGCTCGACGCTCGTGTCCCACGACTCTTGCGCGGCGCCGAGCAGCGCCGGAGGCACGAGCTCCTCGTCGATGTTGGCAGCCTCGGCGCGGTGCATGCGCAGCACGCGCAGCATGTGCTCGACGTTCTCGGTGAACCCCGCGAACGGACCCATGCGCGCCGCGGTGCGAGCAGACGTGGCGTACGCCTGGCCGGTCATGAGCGCGGTGAGCGCACCTGCCCACGCCCGTCCGGCGTCAGAGTCATAGGGAAGCCCGAGCGCCATGAGCAGCGCGCCGAGGTTCGCGTAGCCGAGCCCGAGCTGGCGGAAGCGGCGTGACGTCTCGGCGATCTTCTCGGTCGGGTAGTCGGCCTTGCCGACGAGGATCTCCTGCGCGGTGAACACGACCTCGATCGCTGCCTTGTACGCCTCGACGTCGAACTCGTCGTCGTCGTCGAGGAATTTGAGCAAGTTCAGACTTGCCAAATTGCAGGCGCTGTTATCGAGGTGTACATATTCGGAGCAAGGGTTACTCGCGTTGATTCGGCCCGTGTTTGCCGCTGTGTGCCAGCGGTTGATGGTCGTGTCGAACTGCATGCCGGGATCGGCGCACTCCCACGCGGCACGAGCGATCTCGCGGAACAGATCGCGAGCCTTCATCGTCTTGAGCACCTCGCCGGTCGTGACCGCGCAGAGGTTCCAGTCGAGGTCTTGCTCGACCGCTCGCATGAAGTCGTCGGTGACTCGCACCGAGTTGTTCGCGTTCTGATACTGGATCGAGTGGCTGTCGGTGCCGTCGAGATCCATGTCGAAGCCCGAGTCGCGCAGCACGCGCGCCTTGCGCTCCTCGACCGCCTTGCACCAGATGAACTCTTGGACATCGGGATGGTCGGCGTTGAGCACGACCATCTTTGCGGCGCGCCGCGTCTTGCCACCGGACTTGATCGTGCCTGCCGACGCGTCGGCACCCCGCATGAAGCTCACCGGTCCAGACGCCGTGCCACCGCCCTTGAGCAACTCCTTCGACGAACGAATCTTGGACAAGTTGATGCCGGAGCCTGAGCCCCCCTTGAAGATCGTGCCCTCCTCGACGTACCAGTTGAGGATCGCGTCCATCGTGTCGTCGACGGCCAAGATGAAGCAGGCGCTCGCCTGCTGCGGCACGCCCTTCACGCCGATGTTGAACCACACCGGCGAGTTGAACGCCGCCTTCTGCTGCACGATCAGATGCTTGAGCTCGGCACGGAACGTCTCGGCCTCGGCATCGTCGATGAAGTAGCCGCCTTGGGTGCCCCACGTCGTGATCGTGTCGACGACCCGGTCGACGACCTGGCGCAGCGAGGTCTCGCGCTCAGGCGTGCCAAGCGAGCCGCGGAAGTACTTCTGGGAGAGGATGTTCGTGGCGTTCACCGACCAGGTGGCCGGCACCTCGACGCCGCGCTGCTCGAACGCAACGGAGCCATCTCGGTAGTCGGTGATGCGGGCGTCTCGGCGCTCCCAGTCGATCTCGTCGTAGGGGTCGACCCCGGGAGTCGTGAAGTGCCTGCGGATCCCGATCCCCGTTTGCTCCGGCGCCAGCGACATCGACTCTCCCTCTGCTCAGACTTTGAGACCCAACTGCCCAGACACAACTCTCACAGATGTAGTGGTCAGCGGGCGGTCCCCATCGCCCGGGCCACAAGATGTGCGGGGTATTACACCATTGTAGTTACATGGGTGTCAACGCCTCGTGGGCTGGGCTTTCTTCCCCGGAGGCCGCCGACCAGGTTCTTTCCGCCAGGAGATTCAGGCCGCAGCGCGAGGAGGCAGGTCTGGAGGCGGACACACGGTTCTCGTGCGCCCGGGGAGGCTCAAACGAGCCTGCCCACCCCCGTGGTGCCACTCGGAGCCAGCTCTCCGAGGTCCCCACCCATCCGCCTTGCTCTCGCGCTGCGGCCTTCGATGGGCGTCAACCTAAGACGGGCGTCCTGTGGACCAAAAGAGGTACAACCCTGTGAATTCACGGTGGATTTCGTGCCTCATTTCCACAGGCCCTGACCTGCTCAACCTGCGAACTGTGCGACCACCGCTTCGAGATCGAGGGCAGCGACGGGCGGCGCACCCTCCACTTCGGCGAGGCGGTCGTGGGGCACCGCCCACATCACCTCGAATTCGTTGCCGTCAGGGTCGTGCGCGTAGAGCGACTTCGTGGCGCCGTGGTCGCTCTGGCCGACGAGCGCGCCGGCTCGGCGCAGCACCTCTCGCGCCTCCACAAGGTCTTCGACCCGATCGACCTCCCACGCGAGGTGATACAGACCCACCGCACCGCGCACCGGGCCAGGGGCGGCCTCGCCGATCGCGAACAGCCCGAGGTCGTGGTCGTTGGCCGATCCCTTCGCCCTCACGAACGCCGCCCCCATGGTGCGCCAGTCGTCGTGGACAGGCTCGAGTCCGAGGACATCCCGGTAGAAGGCAACTGACCGTTCGACATCACGGACGTAGAGCACGGCGTGATTGAGGCGGCGCACGGGGATTGACGTCATGGCGACCTCAACACCCGAGGGGGTCACTGTGTTCCGCGTCGGCTACACCGCAGTGACGGTCACCGGGATGCCGTTCAGCACCGAAGTCCCGGTCACGGTGTCGAGCAGCTCCTCGTCGGCGAGCACGTTGAAGTTCACACCCGGGCGCACTGAGGCGACCCGAAGCGCAGCACCAGGGGTGTCGTGCCCCCAGCCGTGAGGCATCGAGACCACGCCCGGCCGGATCGCTTCGGTGACCTCGACGGGCACGTCGATCTTGCCGACGCGGGAAGTGATCCGAGCGAGGCCGCCATCGGCGAGCCCGAGCTCGCGGGCGTCGTCGGGATGCACGTGGAGCGTGCACCGCTCCTTTCCCTTCACGAGCACCTGCAAGTTGTGCATCCACGAGTTGTTCGAGCGCAGGTCCCTGCGCCCGATGAGCAAGTACAGCCCGTCCCGATCTCGATCGAGCGAGGCCCTGAGCCGTTCGCAATCGGCCGTGAGCTCGGCCGGGGCGAGCTCGATGCGGCCCGACTCCGTGCGGAGCAGGCCGGGCAGGCGGGGCTGCAGCGGACCGAGATCCACGCCATGAGGATGCGCCTCGAGGAAGGCCAGCGTGAGCGCAGGTTGCTCGAGCCCGTCGTGATCGACGTACGACTCACGGGCGCCGAACCAGTCGCCGTACGGGCCGGATCGCAGCATGAAGTCGAGGATGCGCTCGGGCCCGCGGCGCGCCCCGAGCATCACGAGGATCTCATCGACCTCGCGGCCACACAGGGGACCAGTCGCGGCGGCAACCGCGTGCGTCACGAGCCGCGCGATCGCGACGTCGTCGACGCCCTCGACATCGGCGTCCGCGCCCTCGCCCTGCGCGATGAGCGCGAGCTTGGCCATGATCTCCCACTCGTCGAGCCCACCGGCATCCGGTTCGATCACGGGGGGCGAGTAGTTCGCGACGTTTCGGATCGCGAGGTTCAGAAGCGCGACGTCGTAGTGCGAGCGAGACAGGTTCGAGATCGGCGGAAGGATCACATCGGCATGCCGTGTCGTCTCGTTCAGGTAGATGTCGATGCTCACCATGAAGTCGAGCGAGTCGAGTGCCGCCGCCAGTCGTTCGCTGTTCGGCGTGGAGAGGACAGGGTTGCCCGAGGCCGTCACGAGCGCACGCACCTGGCCGGGGCCCTCCGTCTCGATCTCCTCCGCCAGCACCGCTACGGGGTACTGCCCCATCACCTCCGCGAGGCCGCGGACACGGGTGTGGCCCCTCGCCATGCGGAACCCCGCTCCCTTCCCCGGCACGCCGCGGTGGTCGGGCTGCCCGTGGCGGGCGTCGTCCACATGACCCCACCTGCTCGATCCAGGTTGCCCGTGAGCACGTTGAGGACGTCGATGAGCCACGAAGCGGTCGTGCCGAACTCCTGTGTGCACGTGCCGATGCGCCCGTACACCGCAGCAGAAGGTGCGGACGCGAGCTCGTGCGCGAGCCGACGGATCACGTCGGCATCGACACCGCACACCGGAGCGACGCGCTCGGGCGAGAAGTCGGCGGTCACGGCCCGGACGTCGTCGAGCCCGTTGACCCATGGCGCCACGTGCGCGCCGACGTCGACCAGGCCGTCGCCGAAGAGCACGTGCGCGATCGCCATCAGCAGATGAGCGTCCGTGCCGGGGACGACCGCGACCCACTCGTCTGCCTTCTCGGCGGTCTTCGTGCGCCGCGGGTCCACCACGACGACCTTGCCTCCGCGGGCCTGCAACGCCTCGAGACGACCCGGGAAGTCGGGCGCGGTGCAGAGGCTTCCGTTCGACGCGTACGGGTTGGCACCCAGGATCAACATGTAGTCGGTGCGATCGAGATCCGGAACCGCGAGGCTCGACGCCGAGCCGAACATGAGACCCGCCGCGACCTCCTTGGGTACCTGGTCGACGGTCCCTGCCGAGAACCGCATCCGCGTGCCGAGCGCCTGAGCGAGCGTGCGCGCGTACAGCATCGCCGAGAGGTTGTGCGCTCCCGGATTGCCGTCGTAGGTCGCGACCGCGTTGCGGCCGTGCGCGTCGATGATCGGCACGAGACGGCGCTCGACTTCGGCGAACGCCTCCTGCCACGTCACCTCGACGTGCACGCCGTCACGCCTGATCAGCGGACGGCGAAGGCGATCAGGGTCCTCGTGAAGCTGCTTGAGCGTCGAGCCCTTCGGACAGATGAAGCCATGGCTGAAGACGTCGTCGCGGTCGCCGCGGATGCGCACGACGTCGTCGCCCCGGAGGGTGATCTCGAGCCCGCAGCTCGCCTCACAGAAGGGGCAAGTGCGGAAGGCCGTGCGGGTCGGCGAATCACTCATCGCACCAGCGTGCCCGACGCGGGCGCTGCCCTGCCAAGATCGTCGGCAGGATGCAGCGCCTCTATCCCGAACCGCGGTCGCCGGTCGACGTCGTCCAGGCATACACCGACCCGAGCCGGGCATCGCACGACGGCCGGCCTTGGGTCTACGTGTGCATGGTGGCGAGTGCCGACGGCGGCACGGCTGTCGAGGGAAGGTCGGGGGCGCTCGGCGGCGCGGGCGACCGCTCGGTCTTCACCGCTCTTCGGGGGCAAGCCGACATGGTGCTGGTCGGCGCCGGCACTGCGCGCGCGGAGCACTACGGGCCGCCGAAGCGTCCCGACCTTCGCATCGCCGTGGTCACTCGATCGCTGGACGTCGACTGGGAGTCCGCGCTCATGCGCAGCGGCCAGGCCGTCATCGTGACGACGGAGGACGCGGGCGACGTGCCCTCGTACGTTCCCGTCATCCGCGGCGGGACGCGACGACGTCGATCTCGGCACGGCACTGCAGCACATGCGCGGCGACGGTGTGCACATGGTGATGGCAGAGGGCGGACCGACCCTGAACGGTCAGCTGATCGCGGCGAGGTCTCGTCGATGAGCTCTGCCTCACCGTCGCCCCCGCGCTCATCGCCGGCGACTCAGCGCGCATCGTGCACGGCGATGCGGCGACTCTCACGGGCATGGCGCTCGTGCACGTGCTCGAGGAGGACGGCTCGTTGTTCCTGCGCTACCGCGCTCAGGCGTCGGGATCGCGGTAGGACCGCTTCGGCTCGGTGGTCTTCGCGAGCAGCGTGAGCTCGCGGACGAAGTCGTCGGCCTCGTCGAAGCTCTTGTAGACGCTCGCGAACCGCACGTAGGCCACCTCGTCGAGCACGCGAAGACGGTCGAGCACCGCAAGGCCGATGCGCTCGGTCGCGACGTCGCCGCCGCCTTCCAGGCGCAGCCCCTCCTCGACCTCGCTGGCCAGAGCCTCGAGCTGGTCGAGCGATACCGGGCGACCCTTTGCAGCGGCCAGCACTCCGCTGACGACCTTCGACCGGTCGAACGCCACCCGCTCGCCCGAGCGCTTCACGACGACGAGCGGCGCCTCTTCCAGACGTTCGAACGTCGTGAAGCGGCTGCCGCAGGCCAGGCACTCCCGGCGCCTGCGGGTCGCCGACCCGTCATCTGCCGTGCGCGAGTCGATGACCTTGTCATCGAGCGACGAGCAGGTGGGGCAGCGCACCACCGAAAAGGTAGTGGTCAGTGCGTCAATGGCACGCGGAAGCGGTCGCCGGGTTGGAGCGGCCCGGGATGGCTCGCGACCATCGCGTCGACCAGCGGCCGCACGTCGCCGTCGGGCATCACGGCGCGTGCGATCGTCCAGACGGTGTCGCCTGGCTGCACGACGACGACGCGGGCCGGGGGGTCTGTGATGGTGCCCCCGGGGGCGGAGGCAGGAACGCCCCCGAGGGTCGCCGTGACGGAGCGCACGGCGAGGACGAGCGCGACAGCCAGCGCCACGAGCAGCAGGAGTGCGACGAGGCGACGCCGCCGATACGTCAGCGTGAGGTCACGCCGGGGGGCGATGTAGAGCGGCGCAGGCGCTGGAGCAGTCACGAACATGCGTTCGTCATGCAAGCACGAACGCATGTTCGCTGTCAAGGACGAACGCCCGCTTCGCGGCAAGCACAGCGTCGAACGGGTGTTTGACCTCCTCTGGCGAACATCCGTACGATGCACCCATGACGGAGACGGTCCTCACCGAGCGCCAGCGCGAGATCCTCCAAGTGATCGAGCAGCACATGCGGGAGCACGGGTACCCGCCCTCGGTGCGCGAGATCGGCGAGGCCGTCGGCCTCACGTCACCGTCGACGGTGCACTCGCACCTCGGCACGCTCGAGCGCCTCGGCTACCTCCGCCGTGATCCGACGAAGCCCCGCGCGATCGAAGTGCGGTGGGACTCGTCGTCCGATGCGGCGATCGAGCGCCGGCCGACTCGACACGTTCCTCTCGTCGGTGACGTGGCCGCCGGCACCGACGTGCTCGCGCAAGAGAACGTCGAGGAGCTGCTACCGCTGCCCTCCGACTTCACGGGCGAGGGCGACCTCTTCATGCTCAGGGTGCGCGGCGACTCGATGATCGAGGCGGGCATCCTCAGCGGCGACTACGTCGTCGCGCGGCGACAGGAAGACGCCCGCGGGGGCGACATCGTCGTCGCGGGCATCCCGGGCGAAGAAGCCACAGTGAAGACCTACACCCGCAAGGACGGCCAGATCGTGCTGGTGCCCGCGAACGCTCGGCTGTCGCCCATGTCGTTCCCGGCTGCAGATGTCACGATCTTCGGCAAGGTCGTCACCGTGCTGCGACGCCTCTGACGACGGTCAAAGCTTGGCGAGTGCCGCTTCGTACGACTCCTTGCCTCGAGGCGTGCCCAAGTTCTCGGACTGGAACGTGTCGACCACCGTGCCGGTCTTGTCGATGACGAACGTGGCGCGGTTCGCGGCTCCGACTGCCTCGTTGAAGATGCCGTAGGCCTTCGCCACCGCACCGTGCGGCCAGTTGTCGGCGAGCACAGGGAACGTGTACCCCTGCTCTTCGGCCCACTTCTTCTGCGCGAAGCGGCTGTCACAGCTGCACGCCAGCACCTGCACGCCGGACCGCTCGTACTTCGAGAGATCGTCCCGGAGCTCGCACAGCTCTCCCTGGCACACGCCCGTGAACGTGAACGGGTAGAAGACGAGCACCACGGCCTTTTCGCCGCGGAAGCTCGACAACGTCACGTCGTTGCCGTCTTGGTCCTTCAACGTGAAGTCGGGCGCTTCTGAGCCGACCGTGATCGCCATCGCGTTGCTCTCCTCGTGCTACTCGGTGGTGCTGGGGACGTTCGGGGAGCCTACGTCTGGGAAGAAGAAATCCGCGATGGCGCTCGTCGCGTCGAAGGGCCGACCGGTCGGCCACGAATGGCCCGAGCCGGTGAGCGTGACGAGCTGCACCCGCGTGCCGTCGCGGCAACCGGCCCACGTCTGGGTCGCCGTCTTCGCCACCGTGGCCTCCTGCGGGGCGGTCTCACAGCCCAGCGCGTCGACGAGCCAGTCGATCGACACCTCGACTGGCGTCATCGGCGGGAGGCCGGCAGCAGTGCTCTCGGGCGTCGAGCCGCCTGCGTACGGCACGACGCGGTCGGCGGTTCCATGGATCTCGAGGAACGACAGCGGATGGGCCGGCTGGCAACCCGCCATGTTCGTGCCCGAGACCGACGCGACGCCCTCGACGTGGGCAGCCGGATCGCACGCGAGGCGATAGGCCATCATCCCGCCGTTCGAATGTCCGGCGACCACGACGTGGTTGGCGTCGACCTGCGCGAAGCCGTCGAGGTGGTCGATCAACGCCTCGAGGAAGCCCACGTCATCATGTCCCTCCCGCACCGCGAGGCCGCAGCAGTCGCCCGCGTTCCAGTCGCCGCCATCACCCTCGGGATAGGCGATCACCATGCCGCGCTGGTCGGCGAGCGCATTCCATCCGGTGCCCGCCTCGATGTCTTCGGGGCCACCGCCCGCCCCGTGCAACACGAGCACGAGCGGCACCGATCGGTCGGCGGGCAGATCCGTCGGCACGTGGAGCAGGTAGCGGCGCTCGATGCCGTCGTGCGTGATCGTCTCGACCGAGTCCCCGCTCGGAGCGCGGGGCCGCGGAGGCGGCGCGCCCGCCCGCGCCGTCGTCGTCGGCACGATCGAGGACGCGATCGGGATCGTCGTGGTGACCGACGCCGAGGAGCTCACGCTGCACCCAGTCAGAAGCGCGGCAAGGCCCATCGCTCGCCAGGGGCGGATCACGCCCGACCCGCGAGAACGGCTCGCTGTGCGGACGCCCGATCGCGCGTCGCGGGAAGATCACGCTCGGACGCGAGGGCGACCGCACGATCGAGGAGGTCGATCGCCCGCGTGCGCTCCGCGGGGTCATCAGGCGACCGGCGCGTGATGGCCTCCGCCCACGCCATCCACGTCCGACAGACGCGGGGCGCGTGGTCCATCCCCATCTCGAGTCGTTCAGCGGCGGCGAAGCACGCCTCGGCATGGTCGAAGTCCCGCAGCAGGGTCGCCATCAGACCGAGGTAGTGATCGATCGCGTTGTGGATCGCCACGCCCGAACAGACAACCTCACCGGCGAGCGGTGCGAGCTGCGCCGAGAGCTCGCCGGCGTAGGTCGCATCGTCCAGAAGCCACGCAGCGGCGGCCAACGACGACATCGCGAAGGTCCAGAGGAGGTCGGGCGAGAGGGCGGGCACGCCCCCGGCCGTCGCCTGCTGCCAGAGGTCACGGGCCCGCTCGCGCTGCCCCGATTCGCCGACGAAGTGAGCGAGCATCGCCTGCGCGGCCGGGATGAGCGTGGCCGCGGCGGTGAACATCGCGTCGGCCTCGTCAGCCCGGCGCCCCTCCTCCCACAGGACTCCCATGTGCGCTGTCATCCAAAGGAGGGTGTCTGGCTGCCCGGATTCCGAGCCGACCTCGACCGCTTCCTCGGCAAGTCGCTCCCCATCGTCGAGGCGGCCCTCACCGAGGGCTCGAAATGCCAGCGCGTTCGCGAGCACGAAGGACAGGAGAGGCTGTCGGGCGCGCCCGGTGTGCTCGATCTGACGAGCAAGGGCAGCGTCCGCCTCGATCCGATCGCCCGCGCGGCAGGCGAGCACATGGAGCGCAGACGCGGCCATTGCGGCAAGCGCAGGATCGTCGATCCGCTCCGCGAGCGCGAGCGACTCTCTCCCCATCGCGAGCATGCCCTGAAGGTTGAAAAGGTCGGCCTGCATGGCGGTGAAGATGTTCAGCGCGCGGACCAACACCTCGTCGCTTCCCACGCGCCGAGCCATGGCGATCGCGTCCCGCATCAGCATCTGTCGCTCGCCGAGGTCTTCGCTGAAGAGCAGCTCCCCTGAGAGCGTCGCGAGGAGACTGGCTCGCTCGACGCTGTCGTTGGAGCCGACTGACTCGAGCAGCGGCGCGCAGGACGGCGATCCGCCCCTCGTCGACCTGGCCGGCGACCGCGAAGAACCCTCGGCTCGTCGCCAGCGCGGCTGCGACCTCGGACGCCGTATCCCCACAAGCGTGCGCGAGGTTGGCTGCGGTGAGGAGCGTTTCTCGATAGGCAGGATCGCCCGCTCGTCGTTCCGCGTCCCCAAGCCGGGCGAGCACGGAGGCGCGTGCTGGGGCATCCGACTCGAGGAGGTCGCACGCCGACGCGTAGAAGGTCACGGCCTCGTCGTTCGCGAGCTGTGCGAGCGACCGATCCCCCGCGGCGAGTGCGTATCGCACGGCCTGCTCGCTCGTACCCGCGACCGCCGCCTCACCGAAGTGACGAGCAAGCGCGGAGAGATCATCGGGCCGGCGCTCCTCGATGATCTGCGCGAGGGCGCGATGGAGCCGGACGCGACGGCTGGTGCCGAGCTCGTCGTACAGCGTCGAGCGCACCAGCGCGTGTGAGAACCGCCACCGGTCGATGGTGACCTCGTCCACGAGCCGCACCTGCACCGCTGATCCGAGCGCCACGAGCACCTCGTCCTCGGACAGCCCCGTCGCGGGCAGGAGCACGTCGAGGTCGAACTCGCGGCCGATGACCGCGGCGACGCGGAGGACTTCGTTGGCGACCGGGCTCAGCCTGCCGAGTCGCCGGCCGACCACCTCGCGCACACCCTCGGGCAGTCCGATGAGATCCGCGGGCACCGCCGTCGCCCAACGCCCGTCCTGCTCGAAGAGCACTCCGGTCTCCGCGAGATGCCGAAGGACCTCGCCGATGAAGAACGGATTGCCCTCCGTCTCGTCGCGCACGACCCACGCGAGGTCGCGGCCTCGCCGTCCCTGCTTCTGTCCCGAAGTCCACTCGAAGAAGTCGACGACGTCATCGGTCGTGAGGCCGTGCAGCGCTACACGGTCCACGCGCTCCACCCTTCGGAAGTCGGCGAGCATGTCCGCGAGCGGATCGCCACGCTGCAGATCCGTGTCGCGGTAGGTGCCCACGATGAGCACACGCATCGAAGGTGACGCCGTCACGACGTGGCGCAGCAGCAGGAGCGTGGGTCGGCCCGCCCAATGCAGGTCGTCGACGACGAAGAGCACCGGCCGCTCCGCGCTCGATCGCGCCGAGCCACTCGACCACAGCATCGAAGAGCCGATACCGCTCGGTCTCGGGATCGGAACGCGTCGGCGGCTCGATGTCGGGCACGAGTGAAGCGATCTCGGGCAGCAGGCGCACGAGCTCGCCGCGGTACCGGCCGAGTAGGCGAGGCAAGGCCTCGGGATCCGCGTGGTCGATCGTGAAGCGCAGTGCCTCGACGAGGGGTTGGTAGGGGAGGCCGATCTCCTCCTCGCACCGGCCGAGCAAGACGACCGCCCCATCGTGATGCACCTGCCGAGCGAGCTGCGCGGCCAACCGCGTCTTGCCGATGCCGGGCTCGCCGGCGATGAGCACGACCCGAGCATGAGGATCGGGCCCGGTCACCATCTTCCACGCCGACGAGAGCAGCTCGAAGGGCTCGTCGCGGCCGACGAAGGCGAACGCCTCGGCTCCAGCGAACGCGGCAGGAAGGGACACCGGAGCGAGACGGACGGCAGCCGCGATGGGCTCCCAGCGCACTACGGATGCGTCGATCGGGTCGGCGAGACCCTTCAGCGTGAGCGGCCCAACGAGATCGAATTCGTATCCGCCGCGCGCGTGCCCGCGAGCATCCGCACGAGATCCGCGACCAGGATCTGGCCACCCTCGGCCGCACCACAGAGCCGGGCCGCCTCGACCACAGGGGTGCCGAACAGATCGTCGCCCTCTCCCCGCGCGTCGCCCGCGCTGATCCCGACGCGGAGCTGGGTCTCCTCGAAGCGAGTCACCTCCTGCTGGATTGCGACTGCGGCGCCGAGCGCATCGGCGGCTCCTCGAAACGCGGCCATGTGGCCGTCGCCGAGTCCCTTGACGAGCAGTCCTTGGTTGCGCTCGACCGCTGCGGCGACCGCCGCGTCGATGGCGCTGAAGAGCACGTCCGCCTCGTCGTCACCGAGGCGTGTGCGCACCTCGGTCGACCCGACGATGTCGGTGAACAGGACCGTCCAAGTGCCGCTCTCGATCATGAGGGCGGAGGGGCAGTGATCAGCTCGCGCAGCGCCGTGAACGTCGACTCGATCGGGGCTCGGGCCACGTGCTCGTCACGCGTGTGGGCGAGGGTCGCGTCGCCCGGCCCGAAGTTGGCCGCGGGGATGCCGTGCTCCGCGAACCGAGCGACGTCGGTCCAGCCGAGCTTGGCTCGCACCTCGAGCGAGTTGCGCTCGACCAACGCGCGGAGAAGCGGATGCGCGAGCGAGGGCAGTGCGCCCGGCGCGCAGTCGAGGACCTCGAACGTGTCACCGTCGGCCTCGACGCCCCCGGCGAACACGAGCTCGCGCAGCATGGCCGCGGCCTCGTCGGCCGAGCGATCAGGAGCGAACCGATGGTTCACTCGAAGACGAACACGGTCCGGCACCACGTTGCCCGCGACTCCGCCGTCGACGAGCACCGCTTGCACCGCCTCGCGGTACTCGCATCCATCGATGACGGGTCGACGCGACACATAGGAGTCGAGCCGCTGCAGCACGGGGCCGAGCCGGTGGATCGCGTTTCTGCCCATCCACGGACGCGCGGTGTGCGCGCGAGCGCCGACGAGCAGCAGCTCCACCGCGCATCGTCCCTTGGCACCCCGCCTCGATCACGCCATCCGTCGGCTCACCCAGGAGGGCGACGTCACCTTCGACGAGATCCGGGCGCTCTCTGAACAGCCGACCGAGGCCGTTGTGCACCGCGTCGACCTCCTCCGCTTCGTAGAAGACGTAGGTCACGTCGACCGACGGGTCGGAGACGGTGCGGGCGAGCTCGAGCATCACCGCGACGCCCGACTTCATGTCGGACGCACCACATCCCCACAGCGTGTCGCCTTCGATCCTGGGCGCGCCGTTGCCGTTGATCGGCACGGTGTCGGTGTGGCCGGCGAGGACGAGTCGAAGCGGTCGGCCTCGGTCCGTGCGGGCAACCAGGTTGTTGCCGACCTGGTCGATCGTCAGCCAGGGCGTCGCCTCGAGCTCGCCGCGGATGCGTTCGGTGATCGCACCCTCGTCGTGGCTCTCGGAAGGGATGCCAATGAGTTCAGCGGTGAGGGCGAGCAAGTCGGCCACAGGGGGCCCCGCTCACACCGTCGCGCCGTGGTCGCGCAGGATCGACTCGAGCTGGGACTTGTCGTGACGCTCGCCCTCGTGCAGGTGCTTGATCACGAGGATGCAGGGCAACCCGTACTCGTGGCTGCCGAACTTGCGTGACCGCGTCGCAGTCACGGCAACGCTGTGCGCAGGCACATTGCCGCGGCCGACCTCGGCACCCGTCTGCGCGTCGATCACGGGGATCGTCCCCGTGAGGATGCAGCCCGCGCCGAGCACACTGCCCCGCCCGACGCGCGCTCCCTCGGCGACGATGGATCGACTACCGATGAGGCAATCGTCCTCGACGATGACCGGAGCGGCCTGCGGTGGCTCGA
Source organism: uncultured Acidimicrobiales bacterium (assembly GCA_963726695.1). Classification (GTDB taxonomy): domain Bacteria; phylum Actinomycetota; class Acidimicrobiia; order Acidimicrobiales; family DATKAS01; genus DATKAS01. The sequence continues at coordinate 113,879 of CAVSDE010000015.1, read as the reverse complement.
GCACACCGCCGATGCCCACACCCCCCGACAGATGCACGTTCGCGCCGATCTGGGCACACGAGCCGACCGTCGCCCACGTGTCGACCATCGTGTTGTGACCGACGTGGGCGCCAATGTTGACGTAGCTGGGCATCAGCACGACGCCTCGTTCGAGGAACGAGCCATAGCGAGCGGAGGCGCCCGGGACGACGCGCACGCCGAGCTTCTTGAACCCGCTCTTGAGAGGGACTTTGTCCGCGTATTCGAACGGACCGAGCTCGATCGTCTTCATCTTCGAGAGCCGGAACAGGAGGAGGATCGCCTGCTTGAGCCACGGGTGCACGACCACACGGCCGGCGACGACCTCGGCCACTCGGGCCTGCCCGGTGTCGAGCAGGTCGACTGCCTCGTGCACGAGCCTGGCCGCCGCCTTGTCGCCCGGCTCGATCTCGTTGCGCCGCTCCCACAGCTCTTCGATCTGCCCCTGCAGGTCTGCCATGCGACCCGAGGCTATCTGTGCGCCGCGAAGGGCGAGCCGGCGATCAAGGCGCCTTGTACTCCTGCACCTCGTACACCGTGCCGTCGGACGTCACCGTGACGCCGATCCCGATCTCGTTGAACCGAGGGTCGGTCATGATCGCGAAGTGCTCGGGTGACGCGAGGAGCATCGTGTGGATCCGCTCGACCGACTGGCCGTAGCCCTCGTTCTCACCGATGAGCGAGTACGGACCGGCGATCCCCGCCGACAGGTCAGCGGAGTGCTCGAGCTGGCCCGTCGCCGCGAGGTGATCGGCAAGTGCCTGGGCCTTGCGAGTCAGCTCCTCGGTGACGTGGACCGACGGCCGGCCGAGCGCGGCGCGCGTCTGGTTCACGCGCGCGATCGCATCGAGCTGCATCACCGGGTTGCATGCGGAGACGACGACCGCCATGGGCACGACGAGTGCGGGGAGGAGCCGACGCCAGCGCAAGGCGGTGAAGTTACCCCAGGGTCACTCCCCGAGGCGCTGGGCGAACAGCGCGATGCGGTCATCTGGCTGCACGAGAGCGATCCTCACGTGTTCTGGTGCACCGTAGAACTCGCCGGGGCTCACGAGGCCGCCACCCTCCGCGGCGATCGCTCGGTGAACGCCCATCCGTCGCCGTCGGCGAACATCCAGAGGTAGAAGCCGCCGCCGGCAGCGAGACTCGATGCCCGGACCAGTCGCGGACGACCTTCGGCCACGCGGCTCGAGCCGATGGCGAGGTAGCGCTCCCGCTGCACGTCGACATGCGCATCGTCCTCGAGCGCCGCGACTCCCGCCGCCTGCGCCGGACCGGGCACCATCATCCCGACGTGCTTGCGCACCTCGGAGAGGTAGTGGACGAGATCGGGGTCGCCGGCGTAGAAGCCGACCCGCACGCCGGCGAGGTTCGATCGCTTCGACAGCGAGTGCACGGCGACCACACCCTCGAGCCCGTGCTCGAGGATGGTGCGGGGTCGTCCGTCCCACGTGAACTCGACGTAGCACTCGTCGCTGAACACCGGGATGTCGCGCGCTCTGCCCCACGCCGCCGCCGCAGCGAGGTCGTCGAGGCCGCCGGTCGGATTGCCCGGCGTGTTCACCCACAGGCACAGCGCGCGGTCGGCGTCGGCGCGCGTCGATCGCGTCGAGATCGAGCCGGAAGCCATCGTCGACCGGCACGCCACCGGACGGCAGCCGGCGAGGATCGCTCCCATCGCGTAGGTCGGGTACGCCACCGTGGGGTACAGCACCGTGTCGCGATCGGGGCGGCGGAGGCGAAGCCACTGCGGCAGGGTGGCCACGAACTCCTTCGTGCCCACGCACGCGGCCAGCGTTGGTCGGCTCGGGTACGCCGAACCGCCGCGCGATCCACGACTCTGCCGCGATGCGCAGGCGCTAGGCTTCCGATCGACGGCGGATAGCCGCGCTCGCTGTCAGATGACGCCAGCGCGCGCGAGCACCGATTCCGGCGGAGGGTCGCAGGGAGTGCCGATCGAGAGATCGACCATGCCGCCTTCGTGGTTCGCCGCGATCGGCCGGCGACCTCGTCGAGACGGTCGTAGGGGTACGGGGGCGGGACGAACGGCTCGGTCACGACGCTCTCGGTCACGAAGGGCTCGCGGCGAACTCGGCGAGGCGGCCCGCGGCCGCAGGATCGAGCCGGGCCCGGATCACCACGCCATCGTCGGCGTGCGACTCCGACACGACCTCGCCCTCCCGATGGAGCTCCGCGAGGATGTCGCCCCGATCGTAGGGAATGACGAGCTCGACGATCGTGGACAAGCGCGCGCAGGCGGTCACCGATGGTGCGAGCAAGAGCATCGATGCCCTCCCCCGTCTTCGCGGAGACCGCGATCGAGCCAGGGTGGGACTCGACGAGTCGGTCGGCGTCCTTCGCGATCGTCGATCTTGTTGAAGACGATGAGCTCGGGAACTCGGTCGCCGTCGATCTCGCGAGCACGATCCGCACCGCGTCGATCTGCGCATCGGGATCGGCAGAGGAGCATCGACGACGTGCACGAGCAGATCCGCCTCGCCCACGACTCGAGGGTCGTCTTGAACGCCTCGACGAGCTGATGCGGGCAGCTTGCGGACGAAGCCGACGGTGTCGGACACGAGCACGGCCTCGCCGCCCGGCAGCTGCATGCGCTTGCGTGCTTGGATCGAGCGTGGCGAAGAACCGGTCTTCGACGAGCACGCCCGCGTCGGTGAGGCGATTCAGCAGCGTCGACTTCCCCGCGTTCGTGTAGCCGACGATCGAGATGCGCTTCAGCCGGCTGCGGGCGCGGGCCTTGCGCTGCGTGCCTCGGGTCTTCTCGAGCCCGATGAGATCCTGCTCGAGCTTCGTGATGCGGCGCTGCAGGCGACGACGATCGATCTCGAGCTTCGTCTCACCGGGACCTCGGGTGCCGATGCGCCCGCCTGCTGTGACAGCCCACCGCGCGCGCCGCGACGCAGCCGCGGCAATCGATAGCGCAGCATCGCGAGCTCGACTTGGGCCTTGCCTTCGAGCGTGTGCGCGTTCTGGGCGAAGATGTCGAGGATCACCGCGGTGCGATCGAGCGCGGTTCGCCCGAGCAACTTCTCGAGGTTGTACTGCTGCGCCGGCGTGAGCTCGTTGTCGAACACCACCGTGTCGGCGTCGACCTCGAGGCACACCTCTCGCAGCTCGTCCACCTTGCCCTTGCCGATGAACGTCGCGGGGTCGGGCCGATCACGACGGTGACGATCCGCGCCACTTCCTCCGCCCCGGCGGTGTCGACGAGCAACGAGAGCTCGTCGAGAGCTGGACTCGGTCTCGTCGTCGTTCGAGGGCGGCAACGTGACGCCCACCAAGACGATGCGCTCACGAATGGTGCGTTCGATCAGGCTCATGCGGATACCTCGATGTCTGCGATGTGCACGGCGGGGCCGGCGAGAGTCGACGCTGCCGCCGTCGATGGTGACCTCGCCGTCGCCACCCAACATGTGCACCACGACCCGATCGCCCACGAGGCCCCACTGCTGCGCCGCGAACGCGGCCGCACAGGCTCCCGTGCCGCACGCCTCCGTGATGCCGACGCCGCGCTCGTGGACCCGCATCGTGAGCGCCCCGGTGTCCGGGCCGGCGGACACGACCTCGAGGTTCACGTCGGGCACGGCACGACCGGCGGCAACGAGATCGACCGCGTCGACGTCGTCGACCAGGACGACCGCATGCGGGTTGCCGATCGACAGATGTGCCACCGGGCGGAGCGGATCGACCTCGAGCAGCTGCCAGCCCTGAGGCGGCTCACACGCGCTCATCACTCCCATCTCGACGCTCGCCCACACGGTCTCGGGACCCGTCATCTTGATGTCGACTCGGCGAAGGCCGCCGTCGGTCGAGATCGGCAAGGATGCCCTCGGTGTCGCCGCGGGCCCCGAGTGCCGCCTGCGCGAGACACCGCATGCCGTTGCCGCTCATCTCGGCGCGGGAGCCGTCGGCGTTGTAGAGCCACATCTGCAGGTCGCACGCGACGCGACCCACCGGCGGCCCGCCGATGAGGAGGCCGTCCGCGCCGATGCCCTGCGTGCGATGGCAGAGTCGCACCGCGAGCGGCCGCGTCGTCGTCGGGCATCGGGACGTCGTCGTCGCGCAGCAGGACGAGGAAGTCGTTGCCGAGCCCGTGATACTTGCTCAGGTGCATCGGGACGAGTCTCCCAGCCTGCCCAGCACGTACTCCAACGGATTCAGCTGCAACGGATTCAGCGCAACAGATTCGCACGTGCCGGTCGACTCGTCGACATCGAACCACGTGATCCGGGGATCGCGGCGAAACCAACGCTCTTGGCGCACCGCGAACCGACGGGTGCGGATGACCGCGAGATCGACCGCGTCGTGGAGTGCGATCTCGCCCCGAACGTGAGCGAGGAGCTCCCGGTACCCGAGTGCCTGCGCCGCCGTGCGGGACATCGATCGGCCGCTCGGCCAGCGCCGCCACCTCGTCGACGAACCCGTCGGCCATCTGCGCCTCGAACCGAGATCGGATGCGTGCGGTGAGCTCGGCCCGAGACAGCCGCAGCCCGATCTGCGGAACGGCCGCACGCGCCAGTACGTCGTCAGACCGGGCCCGAACGAGGTGAACGGCCGTCCGCTTCCGAGCGTGACCTCGAGCGCGCGGATCGACCCGCCGCCGGTTCGTCGGCGTCATCCGAGCCGCCGCGACCGGGTCGAGCGCGTCGAGGCGCGGCATGGAGCGCCGCGACATCGGGCTCGGCTTCGAGTTCCCGGCGGATGTCCGGCCATTCGCCTGGTGGTTCGAGTCGGTCGATGACGGCTCGGAGATACAGGCCGGTGCCCCCGACGAGCAGTGCGTGATGGCCCCGCGCTGCGATCTCCGCGAGCGCCTCGTCGTATGCACGGCGGAAGCGCACGACAGTGAAGTCCTCAGAGGGATCCACGATGTCGATGAGATGGTGCGGCACCTCGGCACGATCCTGCGGGCTCGGCTTCGCGGTGCCGATGTCCATGCCTCGGTACACCTGCATCGAGTCGATGGACACGATGTCGACACCGGGCATCGCACGTGCTACGGCGAGGGCCAGCGCGGACTTCCCCGTCGCTGTGGGCCCGACGATCGCGAGGCGATCGGCGCAGGTGCGTTCAGTCCGCGACCACCGGGATGCGGGTGCGATGTCGGGCCGCGTCGAGCACCTCGACGAGCTCTCCCTGCAGATGGTGCGCGGCGGCGCTCGTGACCCGCACCCGCGCGTACGTGCCGGGTCGGATCGGCGACGGTGGCACGAAGTGCACGAGCTTGTTCTGACGGGTGCGTCCCGTCGTCACGTCCGGGTTGCGCTTGCTCGGACCCTCGACGACGACCTCCTCGTCTCGCCCGACGCGTGCGACGTGACGGGCGAGCGCTGACCGCTCGACGACGACGCGTAGACGCTCGAAGCGCTGAGCCGTCACGTCGGCGTCCACGAATTGGTCGGTCATCGACGCCGCCTCGGTGCCGGGTCGAGGCGAGAAGATGAACGTGTACGCGCTGTCGTACTGCGCCTCCGCGACGACCTCGAGCGTGCGTTCGAAGTCGGCCTCGGTCTCGCCGGGGAAGCCGACGATGATGTCGGTCGTCACCGCCAGGTCGTCGACCGCGGCGCGCGGCCGCGGCCAGGCGGTCGAGGTAGCGCTGCGCGGTGTAGCCCCGATGCATGGCGGCCAGCACTCGATCACTGCCGGCCTGCAGCGGCAGGTGGAGGTGCTCGCACACGGCCTCGGTGCGGGCCATCGCATCGATCGTGTCGGGCCGCAGGTCCTTCGGATGCGGGCTGGTGAAGCGCACGCGCCGAATGCCCTCGACCTCGCCGACCGACCGCAACAGGTCCGCGAACAACGGACGCACGCCGCCCGATCCGCCCGCCCTCCGCGCCGCCAACGTGAGGTCACGGCCGTAGGAGTTCACGTTCTGGCCGAGCAGCGTGACCTCGGTGACGCCGGCGGCGGCGAGCCGCTCGACCTCGGCGACGAGGGCGTCGAACGGGCGGCTGATCTCCGGCCCCCGCACGGCAGGCACGATGCAGAACGCGCAGGAGTTGTCGCATCCGATCTGGATCGTGACCCACGCGCTGTGGCCCTCCTCGCGCTTCGCGGGCAGGACCGACGGAAACGCGGCGGAGTCATCGGCTGCGGCAGCCTCGAGCACCTCGACGATCGGCCCCTCCCGACGGGCGAGCTCGACGAGGTCCGCGGCGCGATGCACGTTGTGCGTGCCGAAGACGACATCCACCCACGGTGCCTTCGCCCGAATGACCTCACCGTCGTGCTGGGCCAGGCAGCCGCTGACGACGATCTGCATGTCGGGGCGCCGGTCCTTGACCGCCTTCAACATGCCCAGGTTGCCGTAGAGCTTGTTGTCGGCGTTCTCTCGAATGCAGCAGGAGTTCAAGACGACGACGTCCGCATGCTCGGCGTCCGCGGCGACGACGAGTCCGTCGGCTTCGAGGAGCCCGGCGATGCGCTCGGAGTCGTGCTCGTTCATCTGGCACCCGAAGGTGCGGACGAAGTACGAGCGGGTCACCTGGTCAGGTTAGGCGCCGTCACCCTGCGACAGCCCCACGCGGGGTGTTCGGCATGTCTTCCGCGGGCGGCTCGACACTGGCGTCGAGCGTGGGTTCGCTCATGTGGGGCCGGAGGTCGATGACCGCGGGACGGGGCGCCGCAGTGACCCCGCGAGCACGGTCTTCGACGCGCAGCAGGATCGCGGTGCGGGTGACGCCGTCGATGTCGACCTCGGTGAACGAGGGGATGCACACAGGGTCCATCCCCTCCCCGAGGACGTGGTCACGGGTGATGGCCAAGGCCTTGATCGCCTGGTTCAGCGCCCCAGCCCCGACGACCGTCAGCACCGCAACGCCCTCGCGGCGAAGCAACCCTGCGATCGCTCCCGCCACTGAGTTCGGATGTGATCGGGTCGAGACCTTGAGCGTTTCCATTCACCGTCGCGTCATGTCGTCGAACCGGCCCGTAGGGCCGGGTACTCCGCTCGACAGACAGTCAACCACGCGCCACCCCCTCGGGGCGAGCATGCCAGAACGCGGAGCGCGGTACGAGGACCGCGGTCAGTCCAGTGAGATTGGCTGCTCGTCGGCCTCGCTGAAGCCCGGCGTGGGCGTGGGCGTCGGGGCTGGAGCGGACTGGCCGAGGCCGACCTGGTCTTTCACCCGCTCCGAGATCTGGACCATGAGCTCGGGGTTTTCGGACAGGAACTGCTTGGCGTTTTCGCGGCCTTGCCCGAGCTGCTCGCCGTCGAACGTGTACCAGGCCCCTGACTTCTTCACGATGCCGAGGTCGGTGCCGACATCGAGCAGCGAACCCTCGCGGCTGATGCCCTTGCCGTACATGATGTCGAACTCCGCCTGCCGGAACGGCGGGGCGACCTTGTTCTTCACGACCTTGACGCGCGTGCGGTTGCCGACGACCTCGACACCGTCCTTGATGGACTCGATGCGGCGGATGTCGAGCCGCACCGACGAGTAGAACTTCAGCGCTCGCCCACCTGGCGTGGTCTCGGGTGACCCGAACATCACACCGATCTTCTCTCGCAGCTGGTTGATGAACAGCGCGATGGTGTTCGACCGGTTCAGGTTTGCCGTGAGCTTGCGCAGCGCCTGGCTCATCAGGCGAGCTTGCAGGCCCATGTGCGAGTCACCCATCTCGCCTTCGATCTCGGCCCGCGGGGTGAGCGCAGCGACCGAGTCGATGACGACGATGTCGAGCGCGCCGGAGCGGACGAGCATGTCGGTGATCTCGAGCGCTTGCTCGCCGGTGTCGGGCTGCGAGATCAACAGCTCGTCGACGTCGACGCCGATCGCCCGGGCGTACACGGGATCCATCGCGTGCTCGGCGTCGATGTACGCACAGATGCCGCCGTTGCGCTGCGACTCGGCCACGACGTGCATGGCCAACGTCGACTTGCCGGACGACTCGGGGCCGTACACCTCGACGACTCGGCCGCGGGGAAGCCCGCCGACGCCGAGCGCGAGATCGAGTGCCAATGCGCCCGTCGGGATGGTCTCGATGTTCATCGAGCCCTTCTCCCCCATCCGCATGATCGAGCCCTTGCCGAACTGCTTGTCGATCGAGGCCAGAGCCATCTCGAGTGCCTTGTCGCGCTCCACGCGTCGTCCTTTCGTCGCTGCTGGCCGCCCCCGGCGGTCGCACTTGTGCTTGGAAGGCGACCGTACAGAGGGGGTGTGACATTCATTGCGGGTGGACGACACGACTGTAGTTTCGAACAGCTGTTCGGTCAAGGATCGACGAGCCCGGCTGGTCCTTCGGGGGCGGTCAGAGATCAGCTGCGGCGGGGATCCCAGCGGAACCGGCGGACCGCGACCACCGCGCCCGCCACGCCCCAGGCAGCGACCACGGCCAAGTCGCCCCAGCTCCACCCGTGGCCCATGCCGTGCGCGATGCGGGGGTCGAACGCGGCGAAGACCGCGTTGACGAAGTGGCGGACCGGGAAGATGTTGCCGACCGTCGTCAGGACCGAGCCGCCCTTCACGGGGAAGAACACGCCCGAGATGAAGAGGACGGGAAACAGGATCCCGTTCACGATCGCGGGCGCCGCATCGGCATGCGGGATGACGCACGCGACAGCGACGCCGAGCGCGCAGAACGCGGCAGTGCCGACCGCGAGCGCCGCGATCAGCGCGCCCCAGTGTCCGGGGAACGTCACGTCGAAGAACGCGACTGCGATCGACATCAGGATCGCGGTGAGGATCGCGGCGATGACGAGCGAGTTGAGCAGCAGACCACCGAACAGCGAGGACGCCGGAAGAGGCGTGCCATGAAGGCGCTTCAACACGCCCTCGTCGCGGCGGATGCACACGGTCATCGCGAGGTTGGTGAACGACGCACTGATCACGCCGAAGCACAAGATTCCGGCGATGTAGTACTGGTTCCACTTCAGCCCGCCGAGGAAGTCGATGGTGCTGCCGGTGTTGAGCGAACCGAAGAGCAACAAGAAGATCACCGGGAACGCGAACGTGAAGACTGCGGACGCGGGGTTGCGCCAATAGCTCTTCTGCTCGTACCGCAGCTGGTGAGCGGAGAGCGCGACCGTGCTCACTCGGTCACCTCCGCAGCGGTGAGCTCGAGGTACACGTCCTCGAGTGACGGCCGATCGACGGTCAGCCCGACGAGGTCGACACCGTGGTCGAGCGACCAGGACGTCAGCACGTGCAGCACCCGCACCTCGTCTGTCGTCTCGAGCACCAACATGCCGTGGCTGTCGCGGGTTGCCGCGACAGGAAGCTCTGCGGCCTCGGCATCAGGCGGAAGTCCGAACCGGATGCGCACCGCGGCTTGGGCCCGGCCCCCGATGGTCTCGGGCGTGCCGGACGCGACGATCTCGCCCCGGTTCATGACCGCGACCCGATCGGACAGCTGCTGCGCTTCGTCCATGTAGTGCGTCGTGAGGATGATCGTGGTGCCTTCGCCGCGCAGCTTGTCGACGAGCTCCCACGCTCCCCTCCGGGCCGACGGATCGAAGCCGGTCGTCGGCTCGTCGAGGAAGAGCAGCTCCGGGTTGCCGATGATGCCGAGCGCAACGTCGAGCCGGCGCTGCTGCCCCCCCGAGAGCGTCTTGGCACGAGCGTCTGCCTTGTCCACCAGGCCGACGAGCTCGAGCACGTCGTCCACCGCCCGGGGCCTCGGGTAGTAGCCCGCATTGCGCTCGAGCACCTCGCGCACCTTGAGATAGGGCTCGACGACTGCACCCTGCAGCACGATGCCCACGCTCTCGCGCCACGCTCGACGCGCCCTCGGCAGGATCGACGCCGAGGACACGCACCGTGCCGCTCGTGCGCGGGAGGAAGCCCTCGAGGATCTCGAGCGTGGTGGTCTTGCCGGCACCGTTCGGACCGAGCAGCGCGAAGACCTCTCCCCGTTCGACCGTGAAGTCGATGCTGCGGACCGCCTCGACCGACCCGTACCGCTTCAGAAGACCTGTGACCTCGACTGCCGACACGCAGGCGACGGTACCCCGCTGTTCAACTCAGGAGAACAGCAGGCGGGACGCGACCCGCGGACTGGCGCAGAGTCAGTGCATGACCAAGGTCCTGCAGCTGAAGCACACGCCCGAGGCGAAGCCTCTCGACGAGTGGAAGTCGGTCTCGGTCGAGCTTCTCGGCACCCAGACCCGCATCGTCCAGGGCGAGCGGTGGCACCATCGGGTCATCGAGGCCGGCGACCGCGGCGGCGAGCCCCTCATCCTCATCCACGGGATCGGCGGCCATGCCGAGACCTATGCCCGCAGCCTCCACAACTTGGCGAACAACGGCTTCCACGTGTACGCGATCGACGCCCTGTTCCACGGGTTCAGCAGCAAGGAGGGCTGGGACGAGGAGCACTGGATCGAGCTCCAGGCCGACGGCCTCGCCGAGCTGATCCGAGCGCTCGGCCACGACTACGCGCACATCGAGGGCGAGTCGATGGGCGGCGCGATCACCTTCGAGTTCGGCATGCGGTACCCGGAGCTCGCGGGCAAGCTCATCCTGAACACCGGGATCGGGCCGATCGACTTCCAGAAGAAGGACTTCAAGGAGAACCCGGGCGGAGGCACGACGCTGCAGGAGCTGTCCCAGCAATCGGTCGTGAGCCCGACGTTCGAGAACGTGCGCAAGCGCATGGAGTGGCTGGTCGCGAGCCCCGAGCGGATGACCGACGAGATGGTCGAGATCCGCCTCCGCCTGTACGCGTTCCCGGAGATCTACGAGTCGATGCAGAAGGTGTACCGAATCGGTCGGCCGTGGACCCGCAAGATGCGCTTCACCGAAGACGATGTGCAGAGCTTCAAGCCCGAGGCGCTCGTGTTCTGGACCGAGCACAACCCTGGTCAGGCACCTGACTTCGGTGAGTACTGCGCAAACCTCATCCCCGGGGCGAGCTTCTACAACATGGCCGACGCCGCGCACTGGCCACAGTGGGAGAAGCCCGAGGAGCACGACCAGGTGCTCATCGACTTCATCAAGGGCTGACGGCGTCAGAAGAACGAGCTGAGGTTCTTCGCCAGCAGCGTCGACTGGTCGAGGATGATCTTGCGCTTCGCGATCTGCCAGCCGTAGGCGTTGTCGGCCCGGCGGAGGCGGTCGAACCGCTTGCCGACGAACAGATCCATCTCGCGCTCGAGCCGAGTGCGATACAGGAGGAACGAGGTCTCGACGTCGAACTCGTTCGGGTCATCCGTGGCGGAAACCCGAAGGTTCGTCACGAGGTGCCGAGTGCGCGACGGGGGATCCTCCGCCCACGCCATCCCGGTCTGGAGCCGGAACAGCCGCTGTCCGAGATGTTCCTTCGTCTCGTCGAAGAAGGCCGCTTCGTTCGGCGCCGAGATCTCGCGGTCGAGCTCGCGGGCGAGCCGGTTCGATCGGGTCGGCATCCAGTAGTGGACATCGTCGGCCATGAGCTCGAGCCACTCCTCGAACCGGCGCTCGTCGAGCAAGTCGGCTTCGTCGAGGAGGAACTGCTCGATGTCGTAGTAGAGCCCCATGTCGACCCGTACGCGAGTCTTCGACACCTGAACGGCCACGGTCACAGTGTGCGACGCCGGTGCGACCTGCGCACGAGGTGGGTTTCGGCGGGTGGAACCCGTTTCTTCCCTCGTCGCGCTGCTCGGGGGACGCTCCCTCGGTGAAGGCGACCGCCGCGATCGTCGGCTCGGGCAACATCGGCACCGACCTGCTGTACAAGCTTCTGCGATCCGACTGGATCGAGCCTGTGGCAATGGTCGGCGTGGAGCCCCAGTCCGAGGGACTTGCACGGGCGCGAGCGGCGGGGATCGAGGCGTCACATGAGGGCGTCGACTGGCTGCTCGCCCGAGGCCAGAGGCCCGACATCGTGTTCGAAGCGACGTCGGCGTACGTCCACGTGCGCAACGCCCCTCGATACCGCGACGCCGGCATTCGCGCCATCGACCTCACCCCCGCCGCCCGCGGCCCGTACGTGATCCCACCGGTGAACCTCACCGACCACATCACCGAGATCAACGTGAACATGGTGACCTGCGGTGGTCAGGCCACGATCCCGATGGTCTACGCCGTGTCCCGGTGCGTGCCGGTCGCCTACGCCGAGATCGTGGCGACGGTCGCTTCGAAGTCCGCCGGCCCGGGCACTCGGGCGAACATCGACGAGTTCACGAGCACCACGGCATCGGCTGTCGAGTCGATCGGCGGTGCTGACCGGGGCAAGGCGATCATCATCCTCAACCCAGCCGAGCCTCCGCTGATCATGCGCGACACGGTGTTCTGCTCGTTGCCGGACGACGTCGACGAGGCGAAGGTCGGCACTTCCATCGTCGAGATGGTCTCCGAGGTGCAGCAGTACGTCCCCGGCTACCGGCTCCGATCCGAGCCTCAGTTCGATCCGCCCGGAGTGTTCGGCGAGCACGGCCGCGTCGCGATCTTCCTCGAGGTGGAAGGAGCGGGGGACTTCCTCCCGTCCTACTCTGGGAACCTCGACATCATGACGGCCGCGGCTACGAAGGTCGGTGAAGTGATCGCGCGGCACCTGCACGAGGAGGCGCCGCAATGACCACTTCCAAGCAGTCCGCCGATCGACTCTGGGAGGCCGAGCAGAGCGGGGTCACCATCGAGCCGCTGCTCGGCGACATCAAGGAAGGCGACGTCGAGGCCGCGTACGAGGTGCAGCTGCTCAACACCGCACGATCGGTGTCGGTCGGCCGGCGACTGATCGGTCGCAAGATTGGTCTCACCTCATTCGCAGTGCAGGAGCAGTTCGGCGTGTACGAACCCGACTTCGGCGCGCTGTATGCGGACACCTGCTACGGCGACGCCGAGCCCATCCCGGCCCATCGCGTCTTGCAGCCCCGCGTGGAGGGCGAAGTCGCGATCGTGCTGGCAAAGGACCTGCCCCATCCCGACACGACGATCGTGGAGCTGATGTCGGCAGTCGACTACGTGATCCCGGCGATCGAGGTCGTGGCCTCCCGCATCACGGGATGGAAGATCTCGATCGTCGACACGATCGCCGACAACGCGAGCTCGGCGCGTTCGTGTTGGGGAACCGCCCGGTGCGGCTGCGAGACGTGGATCTCCGGACCTGCAAGATGCAGCTCACGATCGATGGTGACGTCGTCTCGGACGGAACTGGCGAAGCGTGCCTCGGACACCCGCTGAACGCGGGGTTGTGGCTCGCCCGCACGATGGCAGCGCGCGGCACGCCGCTCAGGACAGGCGACGTGATCATGAGCGGCGCGCTCGGTCGCATGGCCCCGATCGCCGCAGGGCAACGTTCGGAAGTGCACATCGAAGGGCTCGGCTCGGTCCGGGCGATCATCGCTGCAGAGGAGACCGCCTGATGGATGGCCGTCCGCCCACCTACGGACCCCGCCAGTTCTCCGACTCTCTCGACGTCCGCATGACCGACTCGAGCCTGCGCGACGGATCGCACGCCGAAACGGCACCAGTTCACGACCACCCAGGTGCGCGACATCGTCTCGGGTCTCGATGCCTCCGGCATGCCCGTCATCGAGGTGACCCACGGCGACGGGCTCGGTGGTTCGTCCTACATCTACGGCTTCTCGCTCACCGACGAGCGCGAGCTGATGACGACGGCCGTGGAGGCCGCGACGCGGTCCAAGATCGCCGTGCTCATGCTGCCAGGCGTCGGCACGAAGTACGACATCAAGTACATCGCGGACGCGGGCGTCTCCATCTGCGGATCGCGACCCACTGCACAGAGGCCGACATCGCGATCCAGCACTTCGGGGTCGCCCGCGAGCTGGGGCTCGAGACGGTCGGCTTCCTGATGATGGCCCACACGCAGCCGCCGGACGCGCTCGCGGAGCAGGCGCGGATCATGGTCGACGCCGGCTGCCAGTGCGTCTACGTCGTCGACTCCGCTGGTGCGCTGATCCTCGATCAGGTCGCCGACCGCGTCGCCGCGCTCGTCGCCGAAGTCGGACCCGAGGCCCAGGTCGGCTTCCACGGCCACGAGAACCTCGCGCTCGGCGTCGCCAACTCGGTGCTCGCGCTCACGTGCCGGAGCGGTGCAGATCGACGGGTCGACCCGACGGTTCGGGGCCGGCGCGGGCAACACGCCGCTCGAGGCGCTCGTCGCGGTGTGCGCCGAGCTGGGCGTCGAGACCGGCGTCGACGTGCTGGCGCTCTTCGACGCGGCCGAGGACGTCGTGCGCCCCGTGATGGACGAGGAGTGCACGCTCGACCGGCTGTCGCTGATCATGGGGTACGCGGGCGTGTACTCGAGCTTCCTCAAGCACGCGTACCGCGCCGCCGAGCGGTACGACGTGTCGGGTGCGGAGATGCTGATGCGGGCCGGTGAGCGGAAGCTCGTCGGCGGCCAGGAGGACCAGCTCGTCGACATCGCGCTCGAGATCGCCAACGGTCACGCGATGAGTGCATCGCGCTGAGACAAGGGGGACGTCATGGGTCAGCTGGAGGGTGAGGTCGCGCTGGTCACCGGCGGAGGTTCCGGTCTCGGACGAGCGATCGTCGAGCGGTTCATTGAGGAGGGCGCCCGCGTCGGCGTGCTCGAGAAGTCGAAGGACAAGGCGGCCGAGCTCGACGCCGCCCTCGGCGACAAGGTCACCGTGACAGTCGGAGACGTGACGATCGCGGAAGACAACCAGCGCGCGGTCGACGACACGGTCGCCGCGTTCGGGAAGCTCGACTGCCTCGTCGGAAACGCCGGCATCTGGGACTTCAACGTGAACATCGCCGACGTTCCCCTCGAGACCTTGAGCTCGGCATTCGACGAGCTCATCGGGGTCAACGTGAAGGGCTACGTCTTGGCAGCACGGGCGGCCGTGCCCGCTCTCAGGGCCACGAAGGGGTCGATGATCTTCACGGTCTCGAACGCGGGCTTCTACCCCGGCGGCGGCGGCGTGCTCTACACGACCTCGAAGCACGCCGTCATGGGCATGGTCAAGCAGCTCGCGTGGGACCTTGCCCCGGACATCCGCGTCAACGGCGTGGCACCCGGCGGCATGATCACCGACCTCCGCGGCGTGCCTTCCCTCGGCATGGGTGACATGAAGATCGGCGACGTGATGAACCCCGAGATGGCGAAGTCGTTCATGCCGCTCGGGTTCCTACCTGAGGCCCAGGACTACGTCGGCCACTTCGTGTTGCTCGCCAACCGTCGTGACGCTCGAACGGCGACGGGCACGGTGCACAACTGCGACGGCGGCGTCGGCATCGCGCTCAAGTCCGCGATGCAAGCCCTGATGGGGTCGATGGGCGACCAGAGCTAGCTATCGAGTGCGCGGGGCGAGCGGGCTCGGCACCGGCGTGCAGAGCCCGTCGAGGATCAGCTCCATGTACCGCTTCCAATTTCGGTGGGCGTAGAAGTCGTCGTGTGACGCCTCCGCGATCGTCGCGAGAAGCGGTGGCAGGTCTTGGGCGACGATGTCTTCGCGCACGACACCCGCGTTCTGAGCACGGTCAAGGAGCTCGTGCATGATCTCGACGACCCTGCGCTCAGCGGGCACAGGCCGCGGCATCGTGGTGAACGGAGTGTGCAGGGCCCGGGCCAGCGTCGCCGCGCTCGCCACGCGGGTGCACATCTCGACGAAGAAGGTGCGGAACGCACTGGCCGGATCCTCGATCGTCGCCGTGTGCTCGGCCGCGACGAGCAGATCCTCGAACCACGCGTTGACGACCGAGTAGATGAGCTCCTCTTTGTCGAGAAGTGACGGTAGAGCGTGCCGATGCCGACCCCGGCATGCGCAGCGATGTCGGTCATCTCCGCGTCCACTCCGCACTCGGCGAACACCTCGGCCGCGGCGGTCAGGATGCGCCCGCGGTTGCGACGGGCGTCGGCGCGAAGCGTCGTGGGCGCTGACTGGCTCAACTGACCGCTTGGAAGTCTTGAGCGATGCCGACGGCCGCTTCGCGCACACGGCCCGCGAACTCGTCCGGTCGGAAGCGATAGGTCGGTCCGGCGAGAGACACCGCGGCAATCGCTTTCCCACCAGGTCCGAGCACGGGTGCGGCGACACAGGTGAGACCGATCGTGGACTCCTCCCGATCGAAGGCGACTCCCTCGCGGCGGATCGTGCCGAGCTCGTCGACGAAGTGCTGCGGCTGCACGATCGTGTACGGCGACACGCGCTGCAGCCCGCGGGACAGGACGCGCAGCACGGCTTCCTTGTCGGAGAAGGCGAGCATCGCCTTGCCGAGCGCGGCGCACTCGACGGGCATGCGACTGCCGACGTACGTCGGTGCCTTGCACGGGTTGTGTCCGTAGATCTTCTCGATGTACAGCACGTCCGTGCCATCGAGGACGGCGAGATGCACCGTCTCATGGCTCGCCTCGTACAGGCGCATCAGGTACGGCAGCGCGACGTCACGCAGGCCTCGCGGCTGGCAGTACGGCACGAGGTTGCCGAGCTCGAACAGGTGCTTGCCGAGGCAGTAGTCCGACCCGGAGCGCTCGACCAGGTTCCACTGACGCAGGATCGCGAGCAGGCGGTAGGCCGTCGACTTCGGGAGGTGCGCGAGGCGGGCGAGCTCGGTCACGCCCATGGGCCGGCAGGAGGTGCGGAACGCCTCGAGGAGGGCGAGCGCCTTGCCGACCGACGTGTCGAGGTCACCCCCGATCGGCGCGATGTCAGGCTCGAGGAGATCGGGCTCGTCGACTGTGACATCAACGGCCGCGGGATCGACGACTCCGACGGCACTGCGAGACGACCGTTGTGCGACTGACCCTGCCATGCCTTCCCCCCCGGGCTGACTGGATTTCCGCTGTCCGGAACGGATCGTAAGCCTCTCGCAAATGGAACACAAGGTTCCGTTTCCGATTTGTGCCAACGGCCGTTCACACTCCCGCCGGCACCGACTCCCGGTCTCGCGCGGCCTGCAGGTCGGCCAGCTCAGCCCAGCTCTTGCCAGAGATGAGGTCGGCCCAGCGCCGATACAGGCCTCGCGCGGCCTCCTCCCCGAAGACGTAGTTGGTGCGCCCGGGGAAGTCACCCTCGTCCTGGCTGGCGTGTCCGAGGCCCATGCGGGCGTTGAGCGGATGGCTGCGAGCAACTCGGCCTCGGAGCACCTTCTGGATCTCGTTCCAGTTCTCTCCGTCGTCCTGCTCGAGGAGGCCCGATGGGCTGAACGTGCGCAGGATGTTGATGCGGAGCGCCTCCTTGATCTCCGCGGGCGCCTCCTTCGGCACAGCGCCCCATGCCCACACCTCGATCTCACCGGGCCCTCGAGGTTGCCAGACGCGCATCGTGCCGTTCGAGAGGTACGAGAAGTTCGGGAAGACAGTCTGGTGTCCACGGACATAGCTCATGCGCGCCGCACCGAGCCGGGACTCGAGCATGTCGCGGTTCGCCAGCACCCAGTCGCGCACGACGGGGCCGTCTTGATCGAAGTTCTCGGTCGTGAAGAAGCCCATGCCGTGCCCATTCGGCGACGAGTACTGCCGGCCGCCCTGCATCCTGCGCTCGGCCTGCTCCTCGAAGCTGACCTGCCGTTGCGGAGCGAGGGCCATGATCGCCGAGGCGTGGCTGATCTCGGCGTGGTACATGTCGCTCGCAAACTGCTCGGCGGCGAACTTCCAGTTGCAGCTGATGACCCACTTGTGCACGCCACCGATGACCTCGGTGCCTCCTGGCCACCGATCGAAGAACGAGTCCAGGTACCACTTGAAGCCGCCGAGGTAGTCCTCGAGCGACGGCGCAGTCGGATCCCACGTGCCGAAGATGAGGCCCTTGTAGCTCTGCACTTGAGCCACCTGGATCGGACCCCACGCTGCCTTGTCGATCTCGTCGTGATAGCCGTCGGCCTCATGAGGCACGTTGATCAGCCGGCCTCCGATGTCGTACGCCCAGCCGTGGTACGAGCAGGTGAACGTCTTGGTCGAGCCCAGGTCCAGCGCGACAGATGCGCATGCCGCGATGGCGGCACTGGTTGAGGAACGCCTTCACCGAGCCATCGGCCTGACGCGCGACGAGCACGGGATCCTCGGCCATGTAGGTCTGGATGAAGTCGCCGGTCGACGGGATCATCGACTCGTGCGCGAGGAACAGCCAGCACCGCCCGAAGACGTGCTCGAGCTCGGCCTCGTACAGGTCGGGGTCCGTGTAGATCCTCGGGTCGAGGAGACCGTTCTCGTAGTCGACCAGCTTCGACACGTCGATGGACATGGACTTCCTCCCTGTGGTCTTCAGTCCGTGCTGCTCACTCGCGGCCGGTGTCGACGAGCACGTCGTCGCCATCGACCTTCACCGGATACGTGACGAGGTCACGGGTCGCGGGAAGGCTCAGCACCTTCCCGGTCCGGATCGAGAACTTGGCCATGTGCAACGCACACTCGACGATGTCGTCGTCGATGTAGCCGTCGGCGAGGGAGTACTTGTCGTGGGTGCACGTGTCGTCGGTGGCGTAGTACTCGCCGTCGACCATGAACACCGCGATCGGCGGGTCGACGGGCACGACCACGGCCTCGCCGTCACTGAGCGCTCCTTCGGCGCATGCCTTCACCCAGGCCATGGAGGTCAGCCTGCTGGTTGGACGGCCGCCGTCACCAGGTCGCCGTTCCGCAGGACGGATCAGACCTGCTCAACGGGCCACGAGCGCCCGGGCAGCGACGATGATGTCGGAGGGCAGCGGGATGATCGCGTCCTCTTCGGGGCTGTTGTACGGCAGATGGCAGTCGTCGGCAGCGACCCGCACGATGGGCGCGTCCAGGTCGTAGAAGAGCTCTTCCGCGGCGAACGCCGCGACCTCGGCGCCGAACCCCATGGTCTTGTTCGCCTCGTGGAGCACGAGCAGGCGGCCGGTCTTGACCACCGATGCCGCGACCGTCGCCTTGTCCATCGGGACGAGCGTGCGGAGGTCGACGATCTCGACGTCGATGCCCTCCTCCGCGAGCGTCGACGCGGCCTCGCGGGCGAGGTGCACCCCGATGCCGTAGGTGACGATCGTGAGGCTCGTGCCGGTCCGATCGATCCTGGCAACGCCCAGCGGAATGACCTCGTCGGGGCCGCCGACAGGTTCGGGCGGGAGGCGATACGCGCGCTTCGGTTCGAAGAACACCACCGGGTCGTCGTCGCGGATCGCGGCCTTGAGGAGCCCTTTGCCGTCAGCAGGCGTCGCGGGCACGACGACCTTGAGGCCGGGGACATTGCAGTACGCGGCTTCCATGCTCTGTGAGTGGTAGATGCCGCCTCGCACCCCTCCCCCGAAGGGCGCACGGAAGACCGCAGGCACGCCGAAGCCTCCGACGCTGCGCCAGCGGATCGTCGCCGCCTGGTTGACGATCTGGTCGTAGGCGGGATGCATGTAGTCCGCGAACTGGAACTCTGCGACCGGCCGCAACCCCATCATCGCGGCGCCGATAGCGACACCGGCGATGGCGATCTCGGAGACCGGCGTGTCGAGCACGCGGTTCGCGCCGAACCTCTGCAGCAGGCCCCTCGACGCGCCGAAGACGCCGCCCTTCACGCCGACGTCCTCGCCGAGGAGGACGACTGCGTCGTCGCGCTCCATCTCCTCGTGGAGCGCCTCGCAGATCGCCTCGATGAGGCGCAGCTCAGCCATCGCTGTACAGGTGCCGACGGGCGCGGTCGGCAGTGGGCTCGGGTTGCGCGAAGGCCTGCTCGGCGGCCGCGAGCACTTCAGCCTCGATGGTCTTGCGGTCGACCTCGTCCTCGTCGGGGTCGAGCGCCTGGAGCTCGATGAGCCGAGCGCGCAGGCGCGGGATGGGATCACGGGCCGCTGCCTCGGCTTTGCTCGTGGCGTCACGATACGAGTCATCGTCCTGCGAGGAGTGGGGGACGATGCGGGGCACCTGCATGTCGATGAGGGTCGGCCCTTGTTGGGCTCTCGCACGCTCGATCGCTGTCGTGGTCGCCGCGTGGACCGCCTCGGCATCGCACCCGTCGACCGTCGCGCCCGCGAAGCCGTAGGCCTCGGCGCGCTGCTCGAGAGACGTGATCGGCATCTGCTGTGCGAGCGGCACGCTGATCGCGTAGCCGTTGTTCTCGCATATGAAGACGACGGGCAACTTGTGCACGCCGGCGAGGTTCATCGCCTCGTGCGTGCCACCCTCCGAGGCCGCGCCGTCGCCGAAGTAGCAGACCGCGACCGAGTCTTCGCCCGTGACTCTCGCGGCGTAGGCGGCGCCCACCGCGTGGGGGATGTGCGCACCGACCTCGCTCGACACCGATCCGATGCGCAGGGCGTTGCTCGAGAGGTGGGCCGTCAGCTGGCGGCCGCCGCTGTGCGGGTCGTCCGCGGCGAGCGCCCCGAGGAAGAGCTCGTACGGCGTGACACCGAGCGCGAGGCCGACACCGAGATCTCGGTAGTACAGCCAGGCGGAGTCCTGTCCCGCGCGCATCGTGAGCGCGCTGGCGATCTGGGCGATCTCGTGGCCCCGCGCAGTGAGGACGAAGCCGGCGCGGCCCTGGCGGGTCAGGATCCAAAGCCGCTCGTCGACGGCGCGGGTGACGAGGGCGAGGTCGTAGATCCTCCGGAGCAGGGCGGGGTCGGGAGCGGTGTTGGCGATGTGCGCATGCTCTCAGAGCGGGCGACCTCGCTCACGCGAGCGGTTCAGCGAGATGGACCTCGCCCCCGCGCTGAGCCAGAGCTGCCGACTGGCCGCACCCCGCGAAGCGACGCGTGCTGCGTGCGCGCTACCCGCGGTGTGCGATCCGCGACTGCCCCGGTGCGGTTCGATCACTGGAGGGCCGCCAAGACGGCGGGCTGCCGCGTGAACTCAGAAGAAGTTGCTGAGGTTCGGCGCGAGCAGCACGGTCTGCTCGAGCAGGATCGTGCGCTTGGCGATCTTGAGCCCGCCGTCGACACGGCGGAGCGTGTCCTGGCGCGAGCCGATCCAGGTGTACTCCTCTGACTTCAGTCGAGTGCGATAGAGCAAGAAGTTCGAGTCGACGTCGAGCTCGTCACCGCGATCCTCGAGGACGAGCACGTTCGTGACGATGTGGCGCGTCCGCGACGGCGGATCCTCGGCCCAGGCGGTGCCGGTCGCGAGCTTGGCCACGCGGCCGGCGAGCACCATCTTGATGTCGTCGAACCAGGCCATCTCGCCGGGCTGCGTGAACTCCTGGTCGTAGCTCACGCCGAGTGCGGGTACGCCGCAAGGGCATGAAGTAGTGCACATCGTCGGTGAACAGATCGAGCCACTCGTCGAACTTCTTGAGGTCGAGCAGCCGCGCCTCCCGGTAGAGGAAGCGTTCGACTTCGAACTGCGTGCGCATGTCTTGGTCGAGGCCGACGTCGGCCATGGGGACTGCTTGATCGAGGGACATCTCGGCTCCTGTCTCGGCCTAGAAGAAGTCGCCGGGGGTCGTGGCGGCCTTGATCTCGTCCCAGCTGTCGCCGCGCATGTACGCGGCCCACGCGCCGTAGGTCCAGAGCTGGCCGTGCTCGCTCGTCGCGCCTTCGATGCGAGCGACGCCGTCTTCCTTGATGATCTTCCCTTCACCGAGATCCATCTTCAGGATCTGGGGGATCTTCCTGCTCGCGTACCCCCTGGTCTGCTTCGTGCTCTGGTCCCAGTTCTCGCCGTCTTCCTGCTCGAGCATGCCGGCAGGACCGAACACGTGGTTCGCCATGAACACCTGCATCTGACGCATCTCGGGCGGCGCGTTCTTGTCGACGAAGGTGAACCACCAGATCTCGGTCTGGGTCGGACTGATCGGCACCCGCAGCGAGAGCTGCACGCTCACCGCGATCCACGTGGTGGGGAAGATGTTCGGGTGGCCGGCGACGATCATCCCGACAGGGCCGAGGGCTTCGCGGGCTTCCGGACGCTCACGCCAGGTGTTGTCGAACGGTCCCGGCCGGTCGGTCACCTTCGGCCCGCCGATCGCGTGGCCGTACTCGCCGAGCACCGTCACCGAGTCCACGGCTCCGCCGCCGGGGATCTGCAGCTCCTTGCCGTCGGGAGTCGAGGCTCCCTCGGCTCTGATCGTCTCGTTCGGGTCGAGCATCTCGGGGTTGGCGCCGGGGAGGATGCCCGAGTCGAACGCCGACATGTGCGTGATCTGCGGGTGGTACCAGTCCCAGAGGTTGTCGACCGCGAACTTCCAGTTGCAGTCGATGATGTACTTCTGGATGCCGCGGCACGACCTCCATGTCGCCGCGCGCCGCGATGAGCTCGATGCCGATACGGCCGATCGTCGCCGAGGAACTCGTGCAGCGGAGGCGCGGCCGGATCGATCGTGGCGAAGACGAAGCCCTTGTAGGTGTCGACCTGCGCGACTTCGCCTGAGGCTGTAGTCGGAGCGGTCGAGGTCCTCGTGTAGAAGTCCTTGAACCCGGGCACGCCGACGAGGCTGCCGTCGAGGTCGTAGGTCCAGCCGTGGTAGGTGCACATGAACACCTTGGTGTTGCCCTCTTCGGCGCGGCACACGGCGTTGCCTCGGTGCCGGCAGGTGTTGAGCAAGCCCTTGAGCCCACCGTCCTTCTGGCGCACGACGATCACGCTGTCGTCGACCCATCGGGGCCTCGAAGAAGTCGCCCGCCTTCGGGAGCTGGCTCTCGTGGCACATGAAGAGCCAGGCTCGGCCGAAGATCTGCTCCAGCTCGCGCTCGAAGATCGCCTCGTCCGAGAAGATGCGGCGGTCGATCTCACCCCGCTCGACCGAGACGAGGTCGTCGATCCGGTCCAAGTCGACAGACATGTCTGCTCCGATCGTTCAGCTGTTGGTGATGAACTGCTCGACGAGTCGATTGAATTCTGCCGCGTGCTCGAGCTGAGCCCAGTGACCGCATTGGTTGAAGAGCACCAGCCTCGAGTTCGGGATCGCCGACACGAGGCGAAGGCCGTTCTCGAAGTGGACGGTCCGGTCGTCGCGGCCGTGCACCACCATCGTGGGCGCGGCGATCTCCTGCACGCGGTTGGCGAGAGCGAAGAACGCGGGAGCCGACCGCATCATCGATCCCCAGCTGGCAAGGTGCTCGGGGTGCTTCGAGCGCGTTGCGCGACCGCTCGGCCGCGAGCTCGTCGGTCGCGAACGACTGATCGAACGCCATCACCGACACGAGCTTCTTGAAGTTGTCGGCACTCGGGTCCTGATACGCCTCGATGAGGATCTTGAGTCCCTCCGACATGCCGCCCCCGGGGGTGAACGTGTTGATGCCCGGGCACGGCGCGCCCATCGGGATGAGATGCGAGATCCGGTCAGGGTGCTCGATCGCGAACCTGATGCCGGTCATCCCTCCCATCGAATTGCCGACGATCGCTGCCTTCTCGATGCCGAGCTCGTCGAGCGCGAGGACGAGCGCCTCGACATGGTCACGGTCGCCCGTCGGGTCGAGCTCCTCGGTCTCGCCCCATCCGGGCATGTCGAATGCCATGACGCGGAAGCCGGCCGACAGGGCGGCGATGTTGGGGCTGAAGTTGCTCCAGCCCGTCGCTCCGGGGCCACTGCCATGGAGCATCACGATGGGAGACCCCGACCCGGCCCCGTAGTAGTGCAGCTTGTGCAGCTTCGTCTTGACGAACTGGCTGGTGCTCTCCGGCGTGAGTGCGGTCATGGCCGGACGATAGATCCGCAGGTCGGAGGAAGGGACGAGTCCGTGCCGTGCTTCGGAACGGCCCCCGGCGCTCAGATGGGCAGGTTCATGGGCGGCGTGCCGATCGCGTCGATCTCCGCGAGCTGGGCCTCGTCCAGATGGAGCTCGAAGACACCCGCGTTCTGGGTCAGCTCGGCTGCGGTCTCGGGCCCGATGATCGCCGACCCGACCGCGGGCCTCGAAAGAAGCCAGGCGAGAGCTAGGTGGGCGGGCCTGTGGCCCCACTTCTGGGCGAGCGCGTCGAGCTCGAGCGCGGCTTGCTTCTGCTCGGGCGGGAAGTCGAAGGGCATCCCCCAACGCTTCAGGCCGGTGTACTGCCGGTCCATGACCTCGGCGCCCGCGAGCGCGCCACCGGCGAGCGGGCTGAAGCACGTCAGCGAGAGGCCGAGCTCGACCGCGGCGGGCTGCGCTTCGGCCTCGGGCCAGCGGTTGACGAGGCTGTAGGGCACCTGGTTGAGGATCGGCCGCGCGAGCCCGAGGTGGTCGGCGGTCATCACGGCCTGCGTCAGCTGCCAGCCGCTGTAGGTCGAGAGGCCGACGTAGCGGACCTTGCCCTGGCGAATCAGATCGTCCGTCGTCCGCAGCGTCTCTTCGATCTCGGTCTCGAGGTCGGGATGGTGCAAGTGGTAGATGTCGATGTGGTCCGTATCGAGACGACGGAGGCTGTGCTCGACCTCGCGCATGATGTGGTAGCGGCTGAGACCGCCACCCTTGCCGCCAAGCCCGCGCAGGATCATGCCGCCGTCGTTCGGACCCGTGCCGACCGGCTCCGAGACCTTCGTGCAGAGCACGACCTGATCGCGGCGCCCCTTGAGCGCCTTGCCGAGCAGCTCCTCGGCGTGCTTGCGCTCGCTCGCCGAAGGAAGGCCCTCACGGTCGAACGAGGCGCGACTCCCGTAGGTGTTCGCGCAGTCGAACAGGTTGATTCCCGCGTCGAGCGCGGCGCCGATCAGGGAGTCGACACCGTCCTCAGGGGGTGCGAGGCCGAGCACGGCGGTGCCGAGCGCGAGCCTCGACACACGCATGCCCGTGCGGCCGATGAGTGCATAGTCCACGCGCGGTCTGCTCTAGCCGACCGGCATCTCGCGCAACCGCTTGTGACCCCAGTAGCTCGCAGCCTCGTAGTGGCCGACCGACCAGACCGAGTCGTCGATCTGGCGGCCCGCGGTGCCGAGCTCACAATCGAAGCCGGACGGCGTCTGCATGTAGAACGAGATCATGTGATCGTTCGTGTGCATGCCGATCGTCGTGCTCGCGACCGCCGCACCCGCGTCGACGATGTCGAACGCGTGGCCCACGTGATCGAGCGCCTCGACCTCCACCATCATGTGCTGCACACCGCTGATGTTCATCCCTGGCACCGCCGCGAAGGCGAGCGTGTGGTGGCGAGGGTTGCAGTGGAGGAACTGGCCGGTGAGGCCGGGCATGAGCTCGATCGTGTCGCTCTCTCGGAAGCCGAGCTTGCCGACGTAGAAGTCGAACGCCTCTTGCTGGTCGGGCACCATCATGAAGATGTGACCGAGGCCCATGTCGCCGGTCACGAAGCGATGGCCCTTGGGGGACGCGAACGCGTCGTGATCGGTGCGCTGCCCATAGGACAGCTCGATCGCATTGCCCGCCGGGTCGCTGGTGCAGAGCAGGGCGACGACCTGCCGCTCCTTCGCGAGCGCCGCGTCCTCCTTGACCGCGATCCCCGCCGCCTCGAGCTCGTTGCCGAGCTCGTCGAGCTGGCCTCGCGTCTTGACCTCGAAGCCGATCGCGGAGAAGCCCGGGTCGCCCCTCTCGACGAAGAGGCGGTACACGCGGTCGTCCATGCGCAGCAGCAGCTTGTCGTCGGTGGAGGACGGGCTCACCTGCAGCCCAAGCACGTCGGTCGCGTAGGTCTTCCACGCGTCGATGTCGGGACCGGTGATGCCGAGGTAGGCGAGGGCGTTGACTGATGCCATGGGATCCTCCTGATACCTAGAAGAAGACGCTGAGGTTCTTGGACAAGATCGTCGACTGGTCCATCGTGATCTTCCGCCGGGCGATCTGCCAGGTGCCTGGCGCGATCCGGCGGAGAAGGTCGTCGCGCCGTCCGGCCCAGACATCGACCTCGGTGTCGCCACGGTTGCGATAGGTCAGGAACGCAGACTGGACGTCGTATTCGTCTGTGGTCTCCGTGGGCCGCACCCAGACGTTGCACACGAGGTGACGAGTGCGAGAGGGCGGGTCCTCGGCCCACGCCATGCCCGTGTTGATCCGAAAGACGCGCTGCCCGAGAGAACGCTTGTCCTCGTCGAAGTTCGCGACCTCGTGGGGACCAGAGAGCTCCTGGTCGAGCTCGCGCAGCAAGCGGTTGTACCGAGTCGGCATCCAGTAGTGGATGTCGTCGGCGAAGAGGAGATACCAGTCGTCGAACTTGCGCTCGTCGAGCAGCCTTGCCTCGAGGTAGAGGAATTGCTCGAGCTCGAATTGCAGGCCAGCGTCGACCTCGAGCACGACCCTCGGGATCGCCGGCGCGTCCTGATCAATCGACATCGCGCGCCCTCAGGCCGAGACGCCCGCAGGAACCGCGACGAGGTCGGGGTTCGGGGGACGACGTTCGGAGATGCCTGCCGCCTTCGCCGTCTCCCACGACACCTTGCCGTCGCGGAAGAACTCGAGGAACGTCTGATTGAACAGGTCGGGCTGATCGGTCTGACCCTGGTGGCCTGTCTCGTCGGGGTAGAAGAACTGGACGTTGGGAAGCTTGTCCTCTTGGAGGTAGCCCGCCTCGTGCGAGATCAACACGTCTTGGCGACCGTAGAGGTAGATGCCCGGGATCGTCATCTTGTCGAAGCGACCCTTGGTGCTCATGCGAGCTGCCTTGTTCGTGTCCGGCGTCCCACCGGGGCCGTTCTCGGCCATCATCATCTGCATCCGCTTCGTGTACGCCTCGCGGTGACGGTTCGCCGCTGACGTGCGCATCTCGATGAGGTCTTCGCTGATCGCGCCCGGGCGGTAGATGATCGCCTCCATCATGCGCCGCATCGAGTCGGGCGTGCCGTCGAACTGCTGGATGTTGGGCCTCGCGTCCACGGGTCGCGGATCAGCAGCCATCATCTCGCCCATCGGCACGATGTCGCCGATGCCGCCGGCGATGAGCGCGTAGCTGAGGATGCGCTCGGGGTGAGCCGTCACGTAGTTGACCGTGTTCGAACATCCCATCGAGTTGCCGGAGATGTGGAACTTGTCGACACACACGGCGTTGACGAAGTCGTGCACGAAGTCGGCGTGGCCACCGTCGCCGAACGCATAGGCGTCCTCGGGATCTTCGGTGAGACCGAACGCGGGCATGTCCGGGCAGTACACCCGGAAGCCGTTCGCCCCGAGGAACGGCGCCATGAAGCGCCATCCCGCAGTGCCCGACGAGCCGATGATCCCTCCGTGCAGCAACACAACCGCAGGACCGCTCTCGCCAGAGGTCATGTAGTGGGCTTTCGCCCCGGTCGAGAGTCGCACCCAGCGGCTCATCAACCCCGGAACCTCGATGATGCCTTCGTCGGTCAACGGCATTGTGCTTCCCCCTGTGTCTCTTCCATCACTTCGCCATGGCTGTGAGCTCGTTCGCCACCGGTGTCTCGCTCGGCCACACGTCGCTGTCCATCAGCTGCGCGTACCGGCGGTAGAAGCCGCGTGAGGCCTTCTCCCCCATCACGTAGCCGAGGTCGCCGGGATAGCGGTCGTCCGCGGCGAGTGGCCGAGCCCCATCTGGTAGTTGAACGCGTAGCGCTTCTGCACGGTGCCCTTCAGCACCTTCTGGATCTCGCCCCAGTTCTCACCGTCGTCCTGCTCGAGCAGACCGGACGGGGAGAACGTGCGAATGGTCTGAAGACGCTGCGCGTCCTTCTCCTCGGGCGACATCGTCTTGTCGACGAGGATCCAGGCGTAGACCTCCATCTGGTCTGGTCCCCGTGGATGCCAGACCCGCAACGTGTTCGTCGTCGGCAGGAACGAGCAGTTGGGAAAGATCGTCGCGTGCGCGGTGACTGGTCCCCCGGCGCGGTCCGCACCGAGGTGCTCGATCATCGTGGGCATGACCCGGCGGTAGTAGTCGACGAGCTCCGTGGGCAGCGTCTTGGTGAAGAAGCTGCTGAGGAAGTCCTCGACGAGGAACCCTGTGCCATGACCCTGCGGGTCGCTGTACTGGAGCCCGTCGATGTGCTGGATCGCGGCAGCCGCCTCCGCCATCT
Source organism: uncultured Acidimicrobiales bacterium (assembly GCA_963726695.1). Classification (GTDB taxonomy): domain Bacteria; phylum Actinomycetota; class Acidimicrobiia; order Acidimicrobiales; family DATKAS01; genus DATKAS01. The sequence goes on along the minus strand of CAVSDE010000015.1, from coordinate 86,143 downwards.
CCTCCGGTGACAGGTGCATCATCATCGCCATGAAGGCCGACGCATGGCTGATGGGTGCGTGATAGTTGTCCGAGCAGAACTGCTCCGCGGCGAACTTCCAGTTTCCCTTGAAGACCCACTTGTGGAGACCGCCGATGACCTCGCTGCCACCAGGCACGCGATCGCAGAAGGCGTCGAAGTAGTACCTGTAGCCCCCCAGGTACTCCTCGAGCGGAGGCGTGGTCGGGTCCCAGGTCGCGAAGACGAAGCCCTTGTAGCTCTCGACCTGCGTCACCGGCACGAGTCCCCACTGAGCGACGTCGAGCTCGTTGTAGTAGCCGTCCTCGAGGTTGGGCACAGACACGAGCGCACCGTCGATCCCGTAAGACCACCCGTGGTAGGTGCACGTGAAGCCCTTGGAATTGCCCAAGTCGGCGCGGCACACCTTCATCCCGCGGTGGCGGCACGAGTTCAGGAAGGCGCCGACGCTGCCGTCCTTCTGGCGCACGACCAGGATGGGATCCTCACCCATCGTCGTCGAGAAGAAGTCACCCGGCTGGGGGATCTGGCTCTCGTGGGCGAGGAACAGCCAGCATCGAGCGAAGATCTGCTCGAGCTCCTGCTCGTAGATGTCCGGGTCGGAGAAGATGCGACGGTCGATCAGGCCCTCGTCCGCACGCACCAGCGACGAGATCGTCATCGGGTCAGTATCCGCACTTTCGCACGAGCGACCCACTGCGCCAGTCCGTCAGACGGAACCTCGGCGGCGCCGGACTAGCGCCCCGGCGGCTCGATCGGCTCTTCGACGCCGGTCGTCGCGAGGGCGTCGACCTCAGCCTTCTCGGCCTCCGTGAGCTCCCACGCTCCCCCGGCCGCGTTCGCCTCGACCTGCGCGACGTTGCTCACACCGGTGATCACCGACGTCACGACGTCATTGGCGATGAGCCACGCGATGGCGAGCTCGCCGACGGTGTGCCCATGGTCGGCGGCCCACCCACTCAACGCGCTCACGATCTCCCAGTTGCGGTCGTTGCTCATCTTCGTGACGATCGGGCTGCCGGCCGCGCCGCGCGTGCCCGGCGGCGGCGGTTCGCCCTTGCGGTACTTGCCGGTGAGGAACCCGCCTGCGAGCGGGTGGTAGGGGATCAGCCCGACCCCGTACGCGCGACATGCCGACACGAGCTCTTGCTCGCTCTGCCGGTTCAGCAAGCTGTAGTGGTTCTGCACGGTCGCGAACCGGGGCACGTCGAGTCGATCGGCCTCGAAGCAAGCCTCGACCACGCGCCACGACGTGTAGTTCGAGCAGCCGATCTCGCGCACCTTCCCGGCCGCGACGAGCTCACCGAGCGTGCCGAGGATCTCGGCTGCGGGCACCGCAGGGTTGGGCATGTGGATCTGGTACAGATCGATGCGGTCGGTCGCGAGCTTCGACAGGCTCTCGTCGACGTGCGCCCGGATGCGGTCGGCCGGCTTCTCGTCACCCAGCCCCATCAGGTGGAACTTGGTCGCAACGACCATCTCGTCTCGACGGTCCTTCAGCGCACTCGCGATGTACTTCTCGGACTCGCCCTGCCCGTAGACGATCGCGGTGTCCACGAAATTGATGCCGAGATCGAGCGCGGCATGGATCACCTCGGCGGTGGTGGCCTGGTCGATGCGGGGTGGACCGAACGTGTTGCCGCCGAGACCGACCACCGACACCGACAGATCTGACGCGCCGAGCGTTCGCCGCTGCATCGTCAAGGTGCCGGAACGGTCGTGAGCGCCTTGTCTTCCAGATCGGGCCGCCGCGGCAGCTCACTGGGGAAGACCGCCGAGTCCATCAGCTGCGTGTAGCGACGGTAGAAGCCGCGCGCGGCTCCTTCGCTCATCACATAGCTGAGTCGTCCGGGGTAGCCCTCTTGGTCTTCGCGCTCGTGACCGAGACCCATCTGATAGTTGAACGCGTAGCGCTTCTGCACCGTGCCCTTCAACACCTTCTGGATCTCGCCCCAGTTCTCACCGTCGTCCTGCTCGAGCAGACCGCTCGGTGAGAACGTGCGCAACGTGAAGAGCCGCTGGGCTTCCTTCACCTCGGGGGGCATCGACTTCTCGACGAGGATCCAGGAGTACACCTCCATCTGATCCGGGCCGCGCGGGTGCCAGACGCGCAAGGTGTTCGTACCGGGCAGATAGGAGAACGAGGGGAACAACGTCGCGTGTGCGTTCATCGGGCCTTGCACGCGCGCTTGACCGAGGCGCTCGGCGTAGCGCGCTTGGCTGCTCACGTAGTACTCGCGCAGCGCCTTTTCCATGAACCGCACACCGCCGTTGCGCTCCATCGGGCTGATGAAGAAGCCCGTGCCATGCCCGCCCGCTGAGGTGAACTGTCGGCCGCCAGGCGTCCATGTGTCTGCGGCTTCCTCGGCGGTGAGCTCTGCGCCAGTCGCCATCGCCATCACGGCAGAAGCGTGGCTGATGGGCGCGTGGTACATGTCAGAGCAGAACTGCTCGGCCGCGAACTTCCAGTTGCCTTTGAAGACCCACTTGTGCACTCCGCTGATCACCTCGGTGCCGAGAGGGTCTCGGTCGAACATCGCGTCGAAGTAGAACTTGAAGTCGCCGATGTAGTCGAGCAGCGGTGGTGCAGTCGGGTCCCACGTCGCAAAGACGAGCCCCAGGTAGGTCTCCACCTGTGTGACCGGCACGAGGCCCCACTGCGAGGTGTCGAGCTCGTTGTAATAGCCATCCTCGAGGTTCGGCACCGACACCAGCGCACCATCGAGGCCATACGACCATCCGTGATAGGTGCACGTGAAGCCCTTGGAGTTGCCCAAGTCGGCCCGGCACACCTTCATGCCGCGATGCCGACACGAGTTCAAGAAGGCCCCGACGGTTCCATCCTTCTGACGCACGACCAGGATGGGGTCCTCACCCATCGTCGTCGAGAAGAAGTCGCCGGCGTTCGGGATCTGGCTCTCGTGGCAAAGGAACAGCCAGCAGCGAGCGAAGATCTGCTCGAGCTCCTGCTCGTAGATGTCCGGATCGGAGAAGATCCGCCGATCGATGAGGCCTTCGTCAGCGCGGACCAACGACGAGATCGTCGACATCTTCGTGCTCCTCTCGGGTTGGTTCAGCGATGTCCACCGCGTCGGCAGCCGCTTCCGGAGGCACCGGCGGCGACTCGGGACCGCCGTGGCTGACGAGGGGGATGTAGCGGGTCACGTGGTGCAGCGCCTTCTCGACGCGGGTCTCGGGCAGGTGCGGCGGCCTCCGCAGGATGCTGAGCAGCCCATCGGGTCGGGTCGCCATGAGCTGGATGATCGCGAGGCCCCCCAGGATGTCGGGCCAGACGGTCGACCCGTACTGCGACAGGTTCAGCGCCTGCGGAATGGCGAGGAACGCGAGCGGCCCGATCAACGGTCCGATCAGGCTGCCGACGCCGCTGGCGACTGCGTACAGCAGCACCTGAAGCGACAGCCCGACTCCGAACGTCGAGGCATCAGCGATGCCGATGAGACAGATGTAGAGCACACCGGCGATCGCCGCGATCGCGCCCGAGAGCGAGAACGCGACGATGCGCACGACGGGCGGGTTCAGACCGAAATGCTTGGCCATCGCCGGAGCGGTGCGCACCCCGATGAAGGAGATGCCCCACTGTGATCTCCGCACGTTGCGCAGCACGATCATCACCAGGACCGTCACGATCGCAAAGCCGACAAACAGACTGCGGCCCGAGTCGAGGAACGACGGCACGAGCACGCTCACGCGTGCTGATGGCGCGTGGAACCAGTGCGTGTACATCAGCCACTGCGTGACGACACCCGTGAACGCGAGGGTGACGATTGCGGTTTGCACGAACGACAGCCGGTAGCAGATGAGGCCGACGAGGGCGCCGCCGGCCGCACCGGCGACGACGGCGATGAGCACTGCCACGCCCATCGGCAGGTCGTGATAGCTGTAGGCCTCGTTCATTGCGAGGGCGCCGATCGCCATGAACCCGCCCTGCGCGAGGCTCACCTGACCGGTCCAGCCGATGAGCGGCACCAGCGAGAAGACGGCGACCGTGTAGACGAGCACGAGGGCGCCCGTCTGACCCCAGAAGTCAGTGCGATAGATGGCGATGATGAGCCAGAGCCAGCCTCCGATCAGCACGAGGCGGGCGACCATCCAGCCAGGGTTCGCTCCACTGATCTGCGGGCGAGACCACCCGATCTTCGTGAGCTCGGACGGCCAGTGCTTGCGGAGCAGCACGAGGGCGACGACGCCGAGGAAGACCACGAGCGTGCCCATGCCGATGGTGCTGCTCGCGACCTGCGTGACGCTGAAGATGACGCCGATTGCGAGTCCGCCAACCGCGGTGAGCCAGAGCGACTGCAGCCCACCTGCGAGCGTGGCGATCAGCGCGATGAGGAAGTACTGCAGGAACACCGAGCCGGTGAAGGGCTGAAGGGATGCGGCGAGCACGCCGGCCATGCCGCCGACCATCGCAGCGAGGCCCCAGTTGACGAAGCCGATGCGGTTCTTCGAGATCGCCATCAGCTCGGCGATCGTCGTGTCCTCGGCCATCGCACGGGTTTGGAGGCCGAGCCGCGTGAAACGCAGGAAGCCACCCATGCCCACGACGACCAGCACCACCGCGCCGAGGTTCGCGAGCTCCTGCCAGCTGATGTTCGTCCCTACCACCGAGAAGCTGCCCGTGGGGAACAGGGGCACTGCGGCCTTGACCTCGAAGCCCCAGATCCGCGCTGCGATCGCGGTCAGGAGCAGGAGCAAACCGAAGGTGAGGATGATCTTGTTGACGGGCGTCGCGCGGCTGGCGTACCTGAACACGAGCAGCTCAGACGCGAGGCCCATCACGCCGACGATCGCAATGGTCAGCGCCGCCGACCACCCGACCGGCCAGCCCCAGGTGTACGTGAACTGCGCGTACAGGTACGCGCCCCACAACGTGAACCCCGCGTGCGCGAAGTTGAGGACTCGGGTGACCGAGAAGATCTGCGTGATGCCGACCGCGACGAGCGCGTAGGTGCCGCCGACGGCGATGCCGCTGACGATCGCTGCTCTGTACAGCTCCCAGTTCATGCGCTCTCTGATCTCTCGTTGAGTGCGAGGAGCGGCCTGGACGAGCGCAGAAGTGGGGGTGCTCGCCCAGGCCGCCGGACTACGGCCGGATCACCACGAACGGCCGGCTCACGAGAAGAACTTGTCGGCCATCTCGGTGAGGTAGCACTCGTCCACCCCGAGCCAGTCGTTGTTCACCATGGGCTGGCCCGGAGCCGGGGCGAAGGGCACCATCTTCAGGCGCTGGTTCGCGTCGTCCCACGTCCACTTGCCCCAGACCGTCGAGTCGTTGCCGGTCTTGCAGTCGGCAGCGGAGCTCTTCACCGGCTCGGCGAGACCCGGATCCCAGTCCTTCACCGTCTGGGCCCACTGGATCAAGCCTTCGGGGCTGATCCCGCCGGTGAGCTGCGCGGAGCCGACGATCCCGTCCGCGAACCACGTGCCGCCCATGTAGGCGAGCTGCGGCACCCAGTCGTTGAGATCGTGCGACTTCGCGAAGTCCGGCGCGTACTTGTTCATCGAGTCGACGTACTCCTGGGTCGCCGGGGTCGGCGACGTATGCACTGGGCTGCCGTCGGCCTGCGTGGTCGGCGCCCCGGCGATGACGCCGAGGTCGGCCATCGGCTTGCCGATGAACGAAGCGAGATCGAGCGAGCTCGTGCTCGGCCCGCCCTGACCCATGGGCGGCGACCAGCCCGCCTTGACCTCCGCGGGGATGCAGCTCAGGAAGTTCACCGCATGCATGTCCCAGTAGTCGACGTTCGCGTCCTTGTACTTCAACACGAGCGCGTCGCACGGATCAGCGGGGCCGCCCGGCCAGGGATCCATGATCACGTTCGTGGCGCCGAGCTTCGTCCACGCGTCCTTGATGAAGCTCAGCACGGGCTCCTCGTAGGGCACATAGGTCACGGCCACGGTCTTGGGCTTCTGACCGAGCACGTTCACCACGGCGTAGTCGGCCTGCGCGTTCCACGCCGGCGTGATCGAGCCCGTCGGGAAGATCGTCGGGTACTTCGACGAGAACACCGCGGGAGGACCGCCGAGAAGCGTCGTCGCCACGTTCTTCTGCGCCACGTAGTCGAGCGGTGGGCCCACGATGTTCGCGACGTAGATCCCGAGCACCTTGTCCTGCTCCCAGAGCCGCTTGAAGTTCTGCAGCACGAGAGCCGGATCACTCTTGTCGTCGTAGTAGATCAGCTTGATCTGGCGACCGAGCACGCCACCGGAGTCATTGATGTGCGCGATCTTGGCGTCGAACCCCCCCTTGATGCCCGCCGAGAGAATCGCGAACGGACCGGATTGGTCCATGCTCACGCCGATCGTGATCGTCGTGTCAGTGACTCCCTGCCCATTCGTGAGCGTCGTCGGATCGATCGACACGGTGGTCGTCGACCCTGCGGCCCCAGTCGTGGCCGCGCCCGCGGCCGTCGTCGCGGCACCTGCGGCGGTGGTGGCCGCCGCCCCTGCTGTCGTCGCTGCCGAGCTACCGCTGTCGTCGCCGCAGGCAGCTGCCAGCAGGCCGAACGACAACAGCACTGACCCGATTGCAACGCCCCTCGAGGCGCTGCGTCGTGCTGGACGTCTACGCAATGTTCCCCCCATTGTTGGGGTCAGCCGATGTACACGCTGACCAGCTCCTTGCTCTGCTTGATGTCTGCACACGCCCCTTGATGTGCGGACGCGACCCTTCTCGAGCACGTAGGCCCGGGCCGCGGTGTTGATGGCGAGATCGACGTACTGCTCGACGAGGAGGATGCTGAGCCCTTCCTTGTTGAGCAGGACGAGATGCTCGTAGAGCCGTGACACGAGGATCGGCGACAACCCCAGCCCCGGCTCGTCGATGAGGAGAAGCCGCGGCCTCGACACAAGGGCGCGGGCGACTGCCAACATCTGTTGCTCCCCTCCCGACATCGTCCCCGCCCGCTGCTTCATGCGCTCCTCGAGCACCGGGAAGTACGCGGCGGCGCGCTTGGTCTCTGTCAGCGCAGCCCGGCGCTTCAAGCCGTGGCCGTACGCGGCCGAGAGCAAGTTCTCGGACACCGTCAGGCTCGGGAACACGCCTCGACCCTCGGGCACGTATGCGACGCCGAGTCGAGCGATGTCGGAGACCTTCTGCTTCGCCAACGGCTTGCCGTCGAGCGTCACTTGACCACTCTTCGGCTTCACGATGCCCGCGATGCCGTTGAGGGTCGTCGTCTTGCCGGCCCCGTTTCGGCCGAGGATCGTGACGATCTCACCGTCGCCGACAGTCATGCACAGGTCGTGCACCACCTCGATCGGCCCATACGCCATCGAGAGCTCGTGCACTTCAAGCACTGGCCACCTCGAAGTCGCCGAGGTACACGCGCTTGACCTCGGGCTCGTCGAGGACCCGCGAGGGCACCCCGTGTGCGATCTCTCTCCCCGCCGACAGCACGTAGACCTGCTCGGCGACCGCCCGCACGACCGACATGTCGTGCTCGATCAGCACCACGGTCAGACCGATGTCGTCACGGAGATGCACGACAAGGGCGGCGAACTCCGCGCTTTCGTTCGGGCCCATACCCGCCGTCGGCTCGTCGAGGAGCAGGATCTTCGGCGAGCTCGCGAGCGCACGCGCGACTTCGACCCGACGTCGCATGCCGTACGACAGCTCGCTGATCGAGAACTTCGAGAGCTCGACGATGTCGAGCTGCTCGAGCGCTGCGCGCGCGTTCGCCCGCCTCTGTCGAGTCTCCTTGAACGAGCGGGGCAGCCCGAATGCCGCCTCGACGAGCGATGCCTTCGACTCACACGCCGCGCCCAGCCGCACGTTGTCTTCGACGCTCAAGTCGTCCATCAGATCGAGGTTTTGGAATGTGCGGCTCAACCCCGCACGGTGCATGAGCCCCGGGGTGGTCCGCTCGATCGCGTTGCCGAGGATCGACACCCGGCCGGTTTGGAAGGGCACCGCGCCCGTGAGGGCATTGAGAAACGTGGTCTTCCCCGAACCGTTCGGCCCGATCACGGCGGTGATCGAGCGTTCGGTCGCGACGAAGTCGAAGTCGGCCAGCGCGGTGAGGGTGCCGTACCGCACGCTCATCCCTGTGACCTCGATCGCGTTCGAGTGCACGCGTCCCCGTCCCCCCAACTGCTGCTGACCGTGTCTGTGTACCGCTGGGTGAGACGGGGGCCAATGGTCCGGTTCTACTGAACGGAATCTCCCGCGATCGGGCTATGTCGCGAGCAATCCAGAGAGAGGACTCTCGTCGGTCATGTGCACGACCCACGTGCGATACAGGCGCCTTGCAGAACCGTCTCCGATGTGTTGCGGAGGCAGCGCGACTGGCACGTCCTCCGCGGGGCAGCCGTCTGCCGTGACGCGAGACTTCAGGGTCAGAGCGACGGTCCGGGGACCCTCCGGTTGCAATCCCGTTTCGATCGCGACCCGCAACCGATCAACCGCATCCACGGGCGCGGTCGGCGCCGTCGACACCCACACCTCACACCTGGTCGGACCTTTCGGGTGGATCGCGGCAACGAGACCCCTCTCGAGAAGCACCACGAACGACGGGAACAGGACCTCGCCGCTTTCGGAGTCGGCGATCGCGCCGAGGACCTCGAGCACCGCCTTCCAATTCGCGTCGACCTGCACAGGACGTCGATGACGGCGCAGAGGCCCACCGGAGCGCAGTGCCACCACCGGGGCCTCGACGCGGGCCTGGTCTTCGACGTCGCCGCTCTCCCATGTGGCATCCCACGAACCGAACAGCAGACCACCGAGGAGCACGGTCCGGGTCACCGGCACGAGGCCAAGGGCACGCTCTTCGGCCCAGCGGCTGAACTCCTCGTCGCCGTCGATCACGCCGACGAGCCGTCCGTCGAGCGCGTACGTCCAGCCGTGATACCCGCAGGTGAGCGCGAGCGCCTGTCCTGCCAGCCCGCACACCGGCAGACCGCGGTGCCGGCACGAGTTCAGCATGGCCTTCGCCGATCCGTCGGGCTGACGCACGACCGCGACCGGATCTTCTCCCATGAAGGTGCTGACGAACTGACCGGTCTCGCTCAGGTCGCCGGGATCGCAGAGGTAGCCCCACGACCGGGCGAAGACCCGTTCGAGCTCGAGCTCGTAGATGGCGTCGTCCGAGAACGCCCGTCCGGCGACCGTTCCCGCCTCGAGGTCGACGAGCGCAGCGATCTCATCCACCGCAAGAGGCACCACCTCCCGACTCTGCCGCATCACATCGGTCAGGGACGGCTTCGGTGTTCTGCCCCGCGGCACTCGCGCGTTGACTCTGTGACGAGCGCCGGAGGTTCATGAGCCCATGGACGAGATCGGACTGTTCGACGCGATCTACACCCAACGTGCGATCCGCAGCTTCAAGAGCGATCCCGTTCCCGACGAGCTGATCGAGAAGGTCGTCGAGGCCGCGACGAAGGCCCCGAGTGGCGGCAACAGCCAGCCGTGGGCCTTCATCGTCGTGCGCGATCCCCAGGTCCGCGCCGAGCTCACCGCCATCGGCAAGCACACGTTCGACGGGATGTACCAGGCCGCGTTGGGGCGAGCGCAACCGGGCGACCCGCCGCCCTTCCCCAAGCTCAAGAAGATGGTCGATCAGATCGACGACATCCCTGTCTGGATCGTCGTCTGCCTCACCACGCCGGGCAGTCCCGGCGCCTACGGATCGATCTGGCCCGCCGTGCAGAACCTCCTCCTCGCGGCGCCGCGGGCTCGGGCTCGGCGCCGTGCTGACCGGCCTGTTCGGAGGCCCGTCCCTCGACCAGACGAAGAAGGTCCTCGGGGTTCCGGACGACGTCGAGCCTGTTGCATTCATCCCGCTCGGTTACCCGGACAAGAACCGGTATGGCCCCACGACGCGGCGCCCGCTGTCCGAGGTCCTGCACTGGGAGCACTGGGAGGACGGGAAGGAGAACACGGCGAAGATGCCGTACCGCCGCTGAGGTTTCCCATCTGAGGGAACGGGGTGCCCCAGAGCTGGTTGGTCCCGTGAGATCGTCCTCACATGGCGATCATGGAAACGTTCAGCGTCGACGGTCTCGTCTCGGTCGAGCGTGGGGAGGTCGACCGGCGGATCTTCAGCGATCCCGACATCTTCGACGCCGAGATGGAGCTCATCTTCGGACAGCGCGTGGCAGTTCCTGTGCCATGAGTCCCAGATCCCGAAGGCCGGCGACTTCGTCGAGACGCCCATGGGCCTGGACAACGTGCTCACAGTCCGCCAGAAGGACGGAAGCATCCGGGGTCTGCTCAACACGTGCATGCACCGGGGCAACGCGGTGTGCCGTGCCGACGAGGGCAACACGAAGGCCTTCATGTGCACGTATCACGGCTGGTCGTACGACATCGGCGGCAACCTGATCGGCGTCCCGGGGATCGACCTCTTCTACAAGGGCGATCTCGACATGAGCCAGCACGGCCTTCGTCAGGTCGCGCAGCTCGAGAGCTACCACGGGTTCGTGTTCGCGACGCTCGACCCGGCGGCTCCTCCGCTGACCGAGTACCTCGGCCCGACGGGCCGGCTCGGCATCGACCTCATCGCGATGCGCGGGAACATGGAGACGATCCCGGGCATCCAGAAGTTCCTGATCGACTGCAACTGGAAGTTCGCGGTCGACAACCTCTTCGACTGGTACCACCCGCAGGTGACCCACATGTCAGCAGTCGCCTCGGGCATCATCCCGCCGGATCTCGAGACCCAGATCGACGCCGGCGGCGCGCAGAACACCCAAGGCGAAGCGCTCGACATCCCCGCCGGGCTCGGTGGCTCCGGGGTGGACGAGATGACGTTCGTCGCCGAGTACGGGCACGCGATCGGTGGGCCGAGCGCGAAGGGTCAGGGCGACGCGGGTGGCCTGATCGACACCTCATGGCGAGAGAAGCCCGAGGTGCTCGAGGCTCTGGGACCCGTTGGCGCGCTCGTCGCCGGCCATCCGAACATCTTCCCCAACAGCTGGATCGCGACGGGCACCGCGCAGCTCTCGCTGCGCATCCCGCGGGGGCCGAACCAGACCGAGATCTGGTGGTACAGCTTCACCAACAAGGACAACCCTCCCGAGAGGCGCGCCGTCGACGTGATGGTCGCGAACCACATCTTCGGTCCCGCCGGCCTGCTCGAGCAGGAGGACGGCGAGAACTGGTCACAGAGCACGATGCAGACGCGCGGGATGGCGAGTCGTCGCATCCCGCAGCTCCTCCGCATGGACCTCGGTCGAGGGAAGATGCTCCGCGACGAGCAGGGCCGGTGCCGCATGGAGGGCACGACGAACGAGCACGCACAGCTGTGGACGTACGCGGCGTGGGCGGAGTGGATGAAGGGCAGCGATTGGGACACTCTCCGGGCGAACACCACTCCCGGCGACTTCATGTGACCGTTCGACGGAGGAGTGATCGACATGGCGATTGATCAAGAGGCGATGGTCGACCCCCGACTGCTCGCGAAGATCGTGACGCAGTACGAGGTCGAGCAGTTCTATTACGCCGAGGCCGCGCTGCTCGACGCGCACCGGTACCGCGACTGGTACGACCTCTTCACCGACGACACGCACTACTTCATGCCGATCCGGCGCACCCGCACTCGTCGCGAGATGGACAAGGAATTCACCAAGCCGGGTGAGATCGCCTACTTCGACGACGACAAGATGCTGCTCAACGGCCGGGTGCTGAAGTTCGAGTCGGGCACCTCGTGGGCGGAGGATCCGCCCTCGCGCACGCGGCACATGGTGCACAACGTGCGCGTCATCACCGACCGGGGCGACGAGCTCGACATCGAGTCGAACTTCCACATCTACCGCACGCGGCTGAAGTCGGAAGAGGACGCCTGGGTCGGCAGCCGCCAGGACACGCTGCGCCGCGACGGCGACTCGTTCAAGATCGCGAAGCGAGTGATCTTGCTCGAGCAGACGGTGCTTCTCGCGCGAACCTCAGCACGTTCTTCTAGGCATCCCTCGCTGCCGCGAGACCCTCGACCACCTCGACATTCGGGAGCTCCGCGAGCGCTCGCGGTGTCATGCGCAGCTTCGTCGACCGATCGCCGCCGCCGAGGATGATCGACGCGGGTGCCATCACGGCGGCGTCGACCCACACGGGGATGTCGGGCGGAAGCGCGACCGGAGTGACTCCCCCGATCAGCATGCCCGTCAGGTCCCGCGTCTCGTCTGCTGACGCGAACGACGCCTTCTTCACACCGAGCCGTTGGCGCACCATCCCGTTCACGTCGAGACGCGTGGTGGCGAGCACCACGCACGCGACGTACCGACGCGGTTCGGACTTGCCGACGACGAGGATCGTGTTGGCGGACTCGTCGGGTGAGATGCCGTACTTCTCACAGAACGCCGCGGTGTCGGCGAAGTCAGGATCGCACGGCATCACCTCGAACTCGACGCCGTGCGAGTCGAGCGCGGCGACGACATCGGCATGGGGATCGCTCACGGCGCGAGCTCCCACTCGGCGATGGTCTCGTATCGAGCCCGACCGGATCCCAGAAGGCTGCGCACGAGGGCGAACGTAGCAACCGTCCAGCCACTCGAGATCCCCGCCTCGACCGTCGGCGCCGCGCCCGTGAGGCGGGCGAGGGTCACGTGACCCCGGAAGGGCCGATGCTCGGGCGGCTTGCCGAGCGCGGCCGTCGTGTGCTGCACGTCTGCGGCGAGATCAGACAGCCCCTCCACCGGCACGCAGAGCACACCGCGGCCGAGACGTTGCACCGTCGGCCCGAGCAACACCCCGGCCCGCGATGCCGACACCTCGTCGAGCGCCCTCCTCGTGGCGTCGACCGAAGCGTCACCGAGGAATCGCAGGGTGACATGCCACTGCGCTCGTGTCGTCCAGCGCACTCCGGGCATCGACGGACGCGGCAGCGCCCCGATCGCGTCGAGCACGTCGTCCGGTGGCCACACCGCGACGAACAGCCGCTCGCTCAGCCGGCGGCCTGACGGTCGAGAAGACGCAGGCGCAGCAGGTTCAGCGTGGAGATCGTGGCGAACTGGCGCATCTGGTCGCGGTCGCCCGGGAGTCGCAGATGCACGGCCTCGCTCGCGCCGTCGATGCACAGACCGACGAACAGCGTGCCGACCGGCTGACCGTCCTGCTCCGTCGGGCCTGCGACGCCGGTCAGCGCGAGACCGACGTCCGCACCCATCACGCGGGCGGCACCCTCGGCCATCGTCATCGCGGCCTCCGCGGTCACGACCGGTCCCTCGGGCACCCCGAGCACGTGCTGCTTCACCTCGGTCGTGTACGACACCACCGAGCCACGAAAGACGTCTGACGCCCCGGGAACCGAGGTGATCCGGGCGGCGACCAAGCCGCCGGTCACCGACTCCGCGAGCGCGAGCGATCGCCCTTGCGCGCGGAGGAGATCGAGCACCGCGCTCTCCATCGTCTCGTCGTCGGTGCCGAAGACGAGCGCGCCGAGGATGTCGCGCACCTCTTGTTCCGCGCCCGCCAAGAGGTCCGCAGCCTGCGCCTCAGACCCGGCCTTCGCCGTGAGCCGTACCTTCAGGCCCTCGATGCCACTCGCGAGGAACGCGAGCGTCGGGTTCCCGGCGTCGTCGAGGCGCTCGATCAAAGGCGCCAACGTCTCGGCCAACCCAGATTCGCTGTCCCCCCAGGTGCGGAGCGTGCGACTGACGATGACCGCTGTCTCGCCGGAGCGCTCGCGCAGATCGGGCAGGATCGCCCTCGTCACCATCTCGCGGATCTCGTGCGGCACGCCCGGCACGGCGTACACGACCTTCTCCCCGACGGGGCAGATCAGGCCGGGCGCAGTGCCACGCACCTGTGGGATGACCGTTGCGCCGGCCGGGACATCGGCCTGACGCAGGTTGTTGTCGGCCATGCGCCGGCCCCGGCCCGCGAACATCTGCGTGATGCGCTCGGCGATGTCGTCGTGCCGCTCGAGCGCGACTCCCATGACCTCGGCGATGCACTCGCGTGTGATGTCGTCGTGGGTCGGTCCGAGGCCGCCGCACACGATGACGGCGTCACTGCGGTCGAGCGCCAAACGCAGCACCGAGACGATGCGAGCCCGGTTGTCACCGACCTTCGTCTGGAAGTGCGAGTCGATGCCCGCAAGCGCGAGCTGCTCACCGATCCATGAGGAGTTGGTGTCGACCACCTGGCCGAGCAGCAGCTCGGTGCCAACCGCGAGGACCTCGCAACGCAAGCTCACGCGAGCTGCGTGCGCGCGACGCGGCGAGCATCGAACAGGTACTGCGCGCCGGTGACCAACGTGAGGACGACCGCGACCCAAAGGAAGCCGTTGTAGAGCCAGCGCTCATCGGCTGACCACGGCAAGAGTGCGAAGCCCACCGCGAGCTGCTGGCAGACGGTCTTCACCTTCGCCCCCTGCCGCGCCGGGATGCTGATGCCGCGCCGCCCCGCCATGCTGCGGTACATGCTGATCGCGATCTCCCGCGCCGCGATCAGCGCGACCGGCAGCCACCAGAACACGTCCTGCTTGACGAGGGCGAGCATCGCACCGAGCACGAGCACCTTGTCGGCGAGCGGGTCGAGAAACGCTCCCGACCGCGTCGTGCCGTGCCTGCGGGCGAGATAGCCGTCGATGCCGTCGGTGATGCACAACCCGAACCACAGGACGAACGCGAGCCACGACCCTTCCTTGCCGTCGATCAGGACGAAGAGGAACGGCGCGGCGAGGAGTCGTCCGACCGTGACCCCGTTCGCCGGCGTCGCGAGCGCAGAGGGACCGAAGCTCGTCGCCATCGCTACGCCACCAGCTCAGCGACGAGATCAGGTCCCATCGCACCAGTGATCGTCACGGTCGCGAACGACCCAACCGCGAGCGACGAGGGCACCTCGATGATGCCGTCGATCTCGGGCGCCTCACGATGGCTGCGTGCGACACCGGCTTCGTCGACGAGCACCTCGACCTGCGCGCCGATCAGCGCTTCGCGACGACGGGCCGTGATGTCGTCCTGCATGCTCCGCAGCTCGCCGAGGCGCTCCGCGACGAGGCCGGAGTCGACCTGACCGTCCAGCCCCGCGGCGAAGGTGCCCTCCTCCCGCGAGAACGTGAAGAACCCACACCAGTCGAGCTGCGCGGCCTCGACGAATGCGAGGAGCTCGTCGTGATCGGCCTCGGTCTCGCCCGGATACCCGACGATGAAGTTGGTGCGAAAGGCCGCGTCGGGTCGTCGCTGACGGATGTCCTCGATGCGGCTCAGGAACCGAGTCGCCGTCACCCCATCGACGCATCCGCCGCAGCAGCGGCTTGGACACGTGCTGCAGCGAGAGGTCGAAGTAGGGGACGGAGCCACCCGAGATCACGTCGATCAGACCATCGGAGAGGTCAGAGGGATACAAGTAGAGGAGACGCACCCACGGAACGGCCGCCGCGACCTTCTCGACCAGGGGCACGATCGACCCCGCGCCCAGGTCAGACACGTCCTTGCCGTACGACGCGAGGTCCTGCGCGACGAGCACGATCTCCCGAGCGCCGAGCTGGTCGACCTCGGCCAAGATCGACTCCGGGGTGCGACTGCGCTGCGGCCCTCGGAACGACGGGATCGCGCAGAAGCCGCACGTGCGGTCACAGCCCTCGGCGATCTTGACGTAGGCCCACGGCGCCGAGGCGGGCGGTCGGGGCAGGTTCAGCAAGTCGAACGAGGGCACCACTGGCTCAGTACCCGGCTTCTTGCCGAGCGTCACCGGCACGCCGAACCCGCTGACGGCATCGACCTCGGGCAACGCCGCGGCGAGCTCCTGCCCATAGCGCTCGGCCATGCAGCCGGTCACGACGACGCCGCGCCCCGGCTCGCTTCGCGCCCGACAGCGACAGGATCGTGTCGATCGACTCTTGCCTGGCCTCTTCGATGAACGCGCAGGTGTTCACGACGACGAGGTCGGCGTCAGCAGCCGAGTCGGTGGGCGCCATGCCCTCTGCCAGCAGCGTGCCCACGATCTTGTCGGAGTCGACCTGGTTCTTCGGGCAGCCCAAGGTCTCGATGTAGAACCTCTGCGGCATCCCGGAAGGCTACTGGCCGGTGCACGGGCGAAGATGGGGCCGATGAGCCTCCCCCTCAGCGACATCCGGGTGGTCGACCTGACCATTGCTCGCGCGGGGCCGCAATGCGTGCGCCAGCTCGCAGACTGGGGCGCCGACGTGGTGCGGGTCGAGCCGCCCTCTGATCCAGCGGGCGTCCGCGGAAGCGACGCACGCAACCTCCATCGCAACAAGCGCACGGTGCAGCTCGACCTGAAGGCCGACGGCGCAATCGAGTCGCTGCTGCGCATGACCGATCGCGCCGACGTCTTCGTCGAGAACATGCGGCCCTCGGTGAAGCACAAGCTCGGCTTCGGGTGGGAGGTCGTGCACGCGCGCAACCCTCGCCTCGTCTATGGCTCGATCTCGGGGTTCGGCCAGGACGGCCCGTACGCGGACCGAGGCGGCGTGGACCAGATCGCGCAGGGCATGGGCGGGCTGATGAGCGTCACCGGTCAGCCGCGGACCGAACCCACCCGCGTGGGCATCCCGGTGAGCGATCTCTCCGCAGGCTTGCACCTCGCGATCGGCATCTTGGTCGCGCTCCACGAGCGGCAGCGCACCGGAGTCGGCCGATGGGTACGAACCTCTCTACTCGAGACGATGATCTCGATGATGGACCTCCAAGCCGTGCGGTGGACCATCGACGACGAGGTACCCGTGCAGGAAGGCAACCACCATCCGACGCTCGTTCCGATGGGGTGCTTCCGGTCGAAGGACGGGTGGGTGAACGTCGCCGGTCCGTCGGGGCGCCTCCTCCACCGGTTCTGCGAAGCGATCGGTCTCCCGGATCTGCCGCGCGACCCGCGCTTCGACAGCGGCGCGAAGCGCTCGGCCAATCACGCGGCGCTCAACGAGATCGTCGCCGCGAGGCTCGCCGAACGGACGACGGCCGCGTGGGTCGACGTGCTCAACACCGCGGGCGTGCCCTGCGGGCCGGTGTATTCGATGGACGAGGTGTTCGCCGACGAGCAGGTGCGACACCTCGAGATGGTCGCCCTCGACGTGATCCGCAACCCGGTCACGATGGACGCCGTCACGACCGTGCGGACCGCGGCCGGAGAGTGCGCGGTCACCATCGAGGAGGTCATCGAAGAGTGGGCGTGATCGACACCGGCACCGAGCAGCTGCGCTGCGAGGTCGACGAGGGCATCGCCCTCGTGACGTTCAACAACCCCACGAAGCACAACGCGCTGTCCACGCCGATCCGCGCCGCGCTGCCGACCCTGTTGCGGGCGTTGCAGACTGACGACGTCGTGCGAGTCGTCGTGCTGACCGGCGCCGGCGACAAGGCCTTCGTGTCAGGGGCGGACATCAGCGAGTTCGGATCCCAACGAACGACGCCCGATGCGCGAGCGGCGTTCGACGCCGGTCAGCTCGATGCCGGTCGGGCATGGCTTGAGCTCGAGAAACCGATCCTCGCAATGATCCGCGGGTACTGCATCGGGGGTGGCCTGCTCACTGCCTTGCAGGCCGACATGCGCGTCTGCAGCGAGGGCAGCCAGTTCGCGGTCCCCGCGGCGCGGCTCGGCCTCGGGTACGGCTTCGGCGGCGTCGACCAGCTGATCCAGCTCGTCGGACCGTCATGGGCCAGCGAGATCCTGTTCTCTGCGCGCCGGCTCACCGCGGCGGAGGCGCTGCACGCAGGGCTCGTGAACCGTGTCGTGCCAGCCGAAACGCTGCGTGACGAGGTCTGGATGCTCGCGGGCGCCATCCGCGACAACGCACCGCTGACGATCAGGGCCCTGAAGGTGGCGATCCGAGAGGCTCGACGCGACCCAGCCAGGCGAGACCTCGACCGAGTCGCCTCGCTCGTCGAAGCCTGCTTTCAGTCGGAGGACTACCGCGAAGGCCAGTCCGCGTTCATGGAGAAACGGCCGCCCACGTTCCGCGGGCGCTGACCAAGTCTCAGTACCGCGAGCTTGAGACCGGGCCGGGGCCACTCGGTCGCGAGCAAACGACCACTCGACGAGCAGGTGATGTACACGGTGCGCAGGTCGTCTCCCCCGAAGCAGATGTTCGTCGTGAGGAAGTCGCCGGTGTCGACATGCTCGATGACCTTGCCCGCGGGTGAGATCACCGTGATGCCCGCGGACTCGGCGATCGTCGCGACGCACACGTTGCCGGCGCCGTCGACCGCCAGCGAGTCGAGCAGCGACAAGCCGGGCAGACCGGCGAGCAGGACTGCCGCGAAGTCGAGTGGCGCGACCGGACCGACCTCGCCTGGCTTCACGATGCGGCGCTGGTAGACGCGGCCGGTGTTCGTCTCCGCGTAGTACACCACGTCGCCCGTGGGCGACAGACCGATGCCGTTCGGCGAGTCGACCGGGAAGATGACCTCGGTGATCGACGAGCCGTCGGCCTTCGCGTAGAAGATGCCGGTGCGGTCGCTCGACCGCTCGTGACGGATGCCGTGGTCCGTGAACCACATGCCACCCTCGGTGTCGAACACGATGTCGTTCGGCGCCCGGAGGGGATGACCGTCGCATTCGGTGTACACGTCGGTGACGCTGCCGGTCGCCGGGTCGAGACGCTGGATGCGACCTCCGATGTAGCGATCGGGATCGAACGGACCGGGAAGCATGAGGCCGCCGAGATCGATGGGCGTGAAGCAGCCACCGTTGTTGCAGACGTAGAACAGCGCCGTCCGGCCCCACGGCGAGTCCATTTGGCCCACCCTCGACTTCGGCGATCACCTCCTTCGTGCCATCGGGGTGCACCCGGGTGATGGCGGGGCCGAACATCTCGACGAGCACCACCGTGCCGTCGGGCATCGCGATCGGCCCCTCGGGGAATCGCAGCCCGGTCGTGATCTCACGTAGCTCAGCCATGGGTGGCAGTGACCTCCGTCGTGATGCCGCCTCGAGGCAGCCAGCTGGTGCGCACGGTCATCCGGCGAGGCGCGAGCGCGCTCACCAGGTCGTCCAGGATGCGATTCGTGACGTCTTCGTGGAACGCGCCCTCGTCGCGGAATGACCAGAGGTAGAGCTTCAGCGACTTCAGCTCGACGATCGACTCATCGGGCACGTACTCGATGCGCACGGTGGCGAAGTCGGGTTGTCCCGTCATCGGGCAGATGCACGTCAGCTCGGACGTCTCGCACGTGACGACGTAGTCACGACCCGGATGCGGGTTCGGGACCGCGCACAGA
Organism: uncultured Acidimicrobiales bacterium; assembly: GCA_963726695.1. Taxonomy (GTDB): domain Bacteria; phylum Actinomycetota; class Acidimicrobiia; order Acidimicrobiales; family DATKAS01; genus DATKAS01. The sequence goes on along the minus strand of CAVSDE010000015.1, from coordinate 66,988 downwards.
TCTTTGGACGGCGAGCTCGGCACGAGCCGGGACGATACCGCTCTCGAACCTGAGGATCAGTCGGTCTCGATCCCGTCGAGCTCTTCGGGTGTCATGAGGACGGAGCGTGCCTTCGAGCCCTCCGAGGGACCCACGACCCCGCGCTGCTCGAGCAGGTCCATCAGCCGACCCGCCCGGGCGAACCCCACCCGCAGCTTGCGCTGCAGCATCGACGTCGAGCCGAGCTGTGATCGCACCACCAGCTCCATGGCTTGGCGGGTCAGGGCCTCGTCGTCGTCGTCCTCGGATGCGAAGGTCGACCTCGCGCCGCTCATCGGGCCGTCCTCGCCCTCGATGCCGGCCACGTACGTCGGCTCCGCCGCCTGCCGCCGCCAGTGGCCGACGACCTTGCGCACCTCTTCCTCGCTCACCCACGCGCCCTGCACACGCTGAGGGACGCTCGACGCGGGACCGAGCAGCAGCATGTCGCCCTGCCCGATGAGCCGCTCTGCACCCTGCTGGTCGAGGATCACTCGGCTGTCGGCAAGGCTCGACACGGCGAACGCAAGCCGCGCGGGGATGTTCGCCTTGATCACGCCGGTGATGACGTTGACCGACGGCCGCTGGGTTGCGATCACGAGATGGATGCCGACCGCGCGAGCCATCTGCGCGATGCGACAGATCGAGTCCTCGACGTCGCGGGCCGCGACCATCATCAGGTCGTTCAGCTCGTCGACGACGACGAGGATGAAGGGCAGCCGTTCGTAGACGATCTCTGAGCCGAGCGGCGCCACGAGCTCGCCGCGGTCGTAGGCGGCGTTGTAGCCGGTGATGTCTCGCACACCGACCTGGTGGAGCACGTCGTAGCGACGCTCCATCTCCTTCACCGCCCACGCGAGCGCGTTGGCGGCCCGCTTCGGGTTCGTGACCACAGGTGTGAGCAGATGCGGCAACCGGTTGTACTGACCCATCTCGACGCGCTTGGGGTCGACGAGGATCATGCGCACCTGGTCGGGAGTCGACCGCATCAGGACCGACGTCACGATCGAGTTGATGCAGCTCGACTTGCCGGCGCCGGTCGCGCCCGCGACGAGGAGATGAGGCATCGTCGCCAGGTTCATGAGCACCGCGCGGCCGGCGATGTCGCGGCCGACCGCGACCTCGAGGGGATGCACGGCCTTCCGCGCTTCGCCCGAGCTGAGGATGTCACCGAGCGCCACCAGATGCCGCTGGCGGTTGGGCACCTCGACGCCGATCGCGGACCGACCGGGGATCGGAGCGAGGATGCGCACGTCGGCGGACGCCATCGCGTAGGCGATGTCCTTGTTCAGGCTCGTCACTCGGGCGACCTTGACGCCGGGGGCGAGCTCGAGCTCGTAGCGGGTCACCGTGGGGCCGACCGTCATGCCGACGAGTCGTGTCTCGACCCCGTGCGCGGCCAGCGCGGCCTCGAGCACACGGCCGGCCTCCTCGACCATCCGCTCGTCGACCTCTTGCGCCGAGCTGCGGAGCAACAGGTTCAGCGGGGGGAGCTTCCATCCGCCCTTCTTCGCGGCCGGCCCGAGCGGGATCTCGAGCTGTTCGGCCACAAGCTCCTCGCCGGCGCCGACCTCGATATCCGCGTCGTCGTCGATGTCGACATCGAGCTCGGACTCGCCATCGTCTTCGTCGAGCTCCTCGGAATCGGTTGCCTCGTCCTCCGCATCGACGTCGTAGATGAGCGACACCGGCTCGTCGGACGATGCGTCGCGCACGTCGATCACGGCGTCGGTGGCCGCGATCGCGCCCGTGCCGAACCGCTCACCCGACAGCGTCGAGACTGACCCGACGACGCGCCGTGCGGCTGCGTGCACGGGGCGCACCCCGTCGGCAGCGCGGGTGGCGATCATCTGCAACGTGGCTCTCGTGAGGATGAGGATGCCGGCGAGCCCGACCCCGACGAGCACGAGGGTGGCACCGGCGGTCGCGAGGACCCGTTCGAGCGGGAGCGCGATCCCCGCGCCGACGAACCCTCCCGCGTCGCGGAACTCGTCGAGCGGAGCGCCCCACGTGTCGGGCCCGAGCGCGAGCTGCAGCAGCCCGGTCGCCGACACGGCGAGGAGCGCGAACCCGAGACCGAGCCGCAGCCGCTCATCCGGGGCCTTGCCACGGATGAGCGCGATGCCGACGCAGGCGAGCGCGATCGGGACCACGAGGCGGACCCAGCCGACGAGAAGCCCGATGCCTTCGCGCAGCGCCTGTCCGACGACGCCGGACCAGTCGGCGTAGATGCCGAGACCCGCGAGCACCGCGAGCACGAGGCACGCGAGCCCGGCGAGGTCTCCCTCGTGGCCTGCGATCGCCTCGCGCCACCCCGAGCGCGGCGGTGGCGCCGCGCGGGAACCCTTGGGCTTCGAGCTCGTCTTCGCCTGCTGACGGGTGACCACAGCAACCACAACGGTAACAGCAGCAACATGAGCAACACGGGTGTGTGTTGCCAGCGCCGGGACTGGGCACCAGTGTCTCGACATGAAATGGAGCCGTGGGGCGTCGAGGGAGCACGTACGAGACGAGCGCGGCGAGTCGCCGGCGGGCGCCGGAGGACTCGGGGGCCTCGGCTCGATCATCGGCGGCATCGGCCCCTTGGGGAAGGGCGGCGGGGCGCTGGGGATCGTCATCGCGCTGCTCGCGGTGATCCTCGGCGGGAAGTCGATCCTGAGCGGCGGCGGCGCCTTCGACCCCGGCGGCCTCAACGCCGTGAACCAGGCTCCCGCCGCAGGGGCGGGGCTGAACGGTGCGCCCGACCCCGATGCTGAGCTCGTCGACTTCGTGACCTATGTGTTCGACGACGTGCAGTCGACCTGGCAGCAGCAGCTCGGCAACAAGTACCAGCCCGCCGACCTCGTGCTCTACACCGGGCAGACCCAGTCAGGGTGCGGGCTCGCCGACTCGGGAATGGGGCCCTTCTACTGCCCGGTCGACATGACGGCTCGGCTCGACCTCGACTTCTTCCGCGAGCTCTCGACCCGCTTCGGCGCACCGGGCGACTTCGCGCAGGCCTACGTCATCGCCCACGAGATGGGACATCACGTGCAGAACCTCGTCGGCATCAGCGACAAGGTGCACGAGCAGGAGCAGAGCAACCCGGATCAGGCCAACGAGCTGTCGGTGCGCCTCGAGCTGCAGGCCGACTGCCTCGCCGGCGTGTGGGCGCACGGGGTGTTCGCACGCGGCGACCTCGAGCAGGGCGATGTCGAGGAGGCGATCGGCGCCGCGACCGCGGTCGGCGACGACACGTTGCAACGTCAGGCGACGGGAACGATCAACCAGGACACCTGGACGCACGGCTCGTCCGCCCAGCGGGTCAAGTGGTTCAACGTCGGCTTCGACAGCGGCGACGCGGGAACCTGCGACACCTTCGGCTCGACGGATCTGTGACGTCTCTGCGTCGGCGCAATGCGCCGCCCGCCGAGATCAGCGGGTGGGGCGGTAGACGCCGAACTCTTCGCGCAGCGCGTCGCTGACCTCGCCGAGGGTGGCTCGACGCGACAGCGCGACGCGCATCGGCGGCAGCAGGTTCTGCGTGCCTCTGGCCGCTGCCTTCACGTCGTCGAGGGCTTGATCGACCGCCGCCTGGTCACGCCCCGCGCGCACGGCCTTCACGCGGTCGGCCTGCTCGCGTTGCAGCGCGGGATCGATGGGGAACACCTCGGGCTCGACGTCGGTCTCCTCGACGAACCGATTGACGCCGACGATCGTGCGCTCGCCGTCGTCGACCGACTTCGCGTACTCGTAGGCCGCCGACTCGATCTCGTCCATCTGGAAGCCCGCCTCGATGGCGGCAACCGCTCCGCCCATCGCGTCGATGCGATCGAGGTACTCACGCGCCTTCGCCTCGACCTCGTCGGTGAGCCACTCGATGTAGTACGAGCCCGCGAGCGGATCGGCCGTGTCGACGACCCCCGACTCGTATCCGATGATCTGCTGCGTGCGCAGCGCGACCTTCGCGGCCCTCTCGGTCGGGAGGCCGAGCGCTTCGTCGAAGCCGTTCGTGTGCAGCGACTGCGTGCCGCCCATCACGGCGGCGAGCGCCTGCAGCGCCACGCGCACCACGTTGTTCTCGGGCTGCTGCGCGGTGAGCGTCGAGCCACCGGTCTGCGTGTGGAAGCGCAGGAGCTTCGACGCGTCTTTCTTGGCGCCGAACCGCTCGTCCATGATCGAGTACCAGAGGCGCCGCGCCGCGCGGTACTTGGCGATCTCCTCGAGGAAGTTGTTGTGCGCGTTCCAGAAGAACGAGAGCCGGGGAGCGAACTCGTCGATCTCGAGGCCCGCGTCGATCGCCGCTTGGACGTACGCGATGCCGTTCGCGATCGTGAACGCGATCTCCTGCACTGCCGTCGAGCCGGCCTCGCGGATGTGGTAGCCGGAGATGGAGATGGTGTTCCAGCGCGGGATGCGCTCGTTGCAGTAGGCGAAGATGTCGGTGATCAGGCGCATCGACTGGCGCGGCGGGTAGATGTACGTGCCGCGGGCGATGTACTCCTTCAAGATGTCGTTCTGGATCGTGCCGCCGCCGATGTCGGCCGCCGGCACACCCTGCTCCTCCGCCACCAACTCGTACAGCAGCAGGAGGATCGCGGCCGTCGAGTTGATCGTCATCGACGTCGTGACCTTTTCGAGCGGCAGGCCGGCGAGCAGCATCCGCATGTCCTCGATCGAGTCGATCGCGACGCCGACCTTGCCGACCTCGCCCTCGGCGCGGGGATGGTCGGAGTCGTAGCCCATCTGCGTCGGGAGATCGAAGGCGCACGACAGGCCCGTCTGTCCTGCCGACAGGAGGAAGTGGAAGCGCTCGTTCGTCGTCGCGGCGGTGCCGAAGCCGGCGTACTGGCGCATCGTCCAGAGCCGGCCGCGGTACATCGTCGGGTAGATGCCCCGCGTGTACGGCGGCTTACCCGGCGCTCCGAGCTGCGCGGCCGCGTCCCATCCGGCGAGATCGTCGCTCGTGTACGTCGGCCGGATCTCGATGCCGGAGTCGGTGCGGCGCTCTTCGTCGGCCATGCCGGTCAGGTTAGGCCCGGGTCGGGGCCAGCGTTCAGTACGCGCGGTGTTCAGTGCGCGCGGTGCGGCATGCAGAGCTCGTCGTACTCCGCGATCACGATGTCGGCCGGGTCGATCGAGCACGCGGGGCACTCGGGGTCGCGCAGCACCTTGTAGGTGCGGAACGACTGCTCGAGCGCGTCGTACGCGAGGAGACGACCGGCGAGTGAGTCGCCGAGGCCGAGGATCAGCTTGATCGCCTCGAGCGCCTGGATGGAACCGATGATGCCGGGCAGCACGCCGAGCACTCCGGCCTCGGCGCACGATGGGGCCATCTCCGCGGGAGGAGGCTCGGGGACCATGCAGCGGTAGCAGGGGCCGACATAGGGATGGAAGACCGTGGCCTGACCCTCGAAGCGGAAGATCGAGCCGTGCACCACCGGGATCTTCTTGACGAGCGACGCGTCGTTGAGGAGGTAGCGCGAGGGAAAGTTGTCGGCGCCGTCGATGATGACGTCGTAGCCGTCGATGATGTCGAGCACGTTGGTCGCGTCGAGGCGCGTGTCGTACGCGACGACATTGACATCGGGGTTGAGCAACGTGAGGGTCTTCTTCGCCGAGTCGACCTTGCGGTCGCCGACGCGGTCGGTGTTGTGCAGGATCTGGCGTTGCAGGTTCGACTCGTCCACGACGTCCATGTCGACGATGCCGAGCGTGCCGACCCCCGCTGCCGCGAGGTAGAGCGCCGCGGGTGAACCGAGGCCGCCAGCGCCGAGGAGGAGCACCTTCGCTCCGAGCAGCTTCGTCTGGCCCTCGACTCCGACCTCGGGGAGAAGGAGATGGCGCTGATAGCGGATCTTCTGGTCGGCGTTGAGCTGCGTGGGCTCCGCCCACTCGCGACCCTGATCCTTCCAACGCCCGAAACCACCGGCCATCGAGACGACGTCGGTGTACCCGAGCTCCGCGAGCGTCTTCGCGGCGAACGCCGACCGAACACCACCGGCGCAATAAACGACGAGGGGCGTGTCGTGACCCGGCACCTTGCCCTCGATCTGAGACTCGAGGTGGCCGCGCGGGATGTGCACCGCACCCGGAAGCGCGCCCTGCTCGTACTCGTCGGGCTCGCGGACATCGAGCAGCACCGTGCCCGGAAGTCGCCGCATGTCGTCGGCGGTGGCGGTGTCGACCTCGCGGATCTCGCTCTTGGCCTTCGCCAACAGGTCGCGGAAGCTGGACATGCTCGAAAGCCTACCTTGCAGGTCGGGATTACGCTACGAGGCAGATCGGCCGATTCAGGCCGGGATCAAGCGCTGACGATCAAGGGCAGCAGCTCGCTGATCGGGCCTCGCAGCACCACGTCGGCGAGGGAGTCCATCTCGGTCGGCTCGCCGTTCAGGATGACCACGAAAGCGCCGTTGCGCTTCGCGATCGGTACGACGTTGGCCGCCGGGTACACCCCGAGCGTGGTGCCGATCGCCAGCAGCACATCGGCCTCCTCGGCCACGGTGTAAGCCCGGTCGATCACCTCGGGCACGAGCGACTGGCCGAACGAGATCGTGGCCGACTTGAGGATGCCCCCACACGTCCGGCAGGGCGGATCCTCCTCGCCCGCGTCGACCCTTGCGAGGACCTTCTCCATCGGTGCGGTCTCGCCACAGGCCATGCACACCACCGATCGCATGGTGCCGTGCACCTCGATGACCAGGTCGGGGTCGATGCCGGCTCTCTGGTGGAGCTCGTCGACGTTCTGCGTCACGACTGCGTGCAGCTTCCCGCGCGAGCGAGCTCGACGATGGCGAGGTGGCCTGCGTTCGGCTCGGCGTTCCAGGTCGGCGAGTCACGGCGGCTCTGCCACGCGAGCTTCCGCACCTCCGGATCGCCCATGTAGTGCTGGAGCGTCGCCATCTTCTCGGCGGCGGGGTTCTTGGTCCACACGCCATTCGGTCCGCGGAAGTCGGGGATGCCCGAGTCGGTCGAGATGCCCGCGCCGGTCAGCACCACGACGCGCTGAGCGTCGCGGACGGCCGCCCTCGCCTGGCCGGCAGCGGATGCGGGACCGGGCATGGGGCGTGGCCTAGCACGCTCCCGAAGAATGGTCTTGACAACTCGATTGGAAATACATGAAATACATCGACACGTGGTGGCGGCGGAGCCCCGCGGGGAACGGAGGCGGACGGAGATGTCAGGGATCGCGGACTCGCAGGTGCAGCTCGACTTCCCGGCCGACGTGATGCACGTCGTGGCGTGGGTCGACCCGGTGGTCGATGCGCTCGGCTTCGATCCCCGATCGGACTATGTCGAGCTGTTCTGGCTCGGCGTGATCGGCCCGAGCACGACGTGGTTCATGAGGCGACTGGCCGCCGGCTTCGACCGGTCGCCTGAAGGGTTCACGCTCGACCTGGTCGACACGGCACGTGCGCTCGGCATCGGCGGGCAAGGAGGCACGCTCGGCGGGCGCAACTCGCCGTTCGCTCGCACCCTGGTCCGCGCCTGCCAGTTCGGGCTCGCGCAGCCGAACGGCGCGCGACTCGCGGTGCGACGCCGGTTGCCTCCCCTGAACGCCCGACAGCTCGAGCGGCTGCCGGCGCGGCTGCAGACGTTGCACACGACGTGGCCGCTGCCAGCCCGTGAGACGCCGGACGCCGCGGCTCGGCGGGCCCGCCACCTCGCGCTCACGCTCGTCGAGCTGGGTGAGTCGTCCGACGCGGTGCAGGCGCAGCTCGGGCGCTGGCGGTTCGCTCCCGACCTCTGCCACGCGGCGGCGCGCTGGGCCGAGCACGAGAAGGCCGCGCGAAGCCTCGCTCCCGACGCTGCCTGACGCACGGGACGGAGACGGCTCAGGTCGTCGGTCGACCGCCCCCCTCCTCTGGCGGTCGGCCGATGTTCGGCCGGGACGGCGGACCCGGCCGACCCCCCGACCGAACTTGTCGCATGAGCGGCGCAACGCGCCCGTGGCGCGACAAGTTCGGAAGGGGGGCGCTACTTGCCGAACCGGTCGAGCAGCTCGACGAGCGTGCGCACGCCGAAGCCGGTGCCGCCGCGCGACACATAGGTGTCGTCTGCATCGGCGATCGCCGGGCCGGCGAGGTCGATGTGCACCCAGGGCACGTCGCTCACGAACTCCTTGAGGAAGAGGCCCGCGGTGAGCGCGCCTCCCCCACCGCCACCAGAGCCGAGCACCGACGTGCCGCCGATGTTCTTGATGTCGGCGACGGGAGAGTCGATGAATCGGCGGTACTCCACGGGCAGGGGCAGCGGCCACACGAGCTCGTCGGCCCGCGCCGCCGCGTCACGCAGCTGGCCCATGAGCACGTCGTCGTTGCCCATGACACCTGCGATGCGGTTGCCCAGCGCGCCGACGACTGCACCGGTCAGAGTGGCGAGGTCGATGATCGCGTCCACGTCCTCCTCGACCGCGAGCGAGAGGCCATCGGCGAGCACGAGCCGGCCCTCGGCATCGGTGTTGAGCACCTCGACCGTCTTGCCGTTGCGAATCGTGATGACGTCGCCGGGCTTGAGCGCACTGCCGCTCGGCATGTTGTCGGTGCAACAGAGGAACCCGATGACCTTCGCCCGGGGCCGAGTCACCTTCAGCACGCTCATCGTCGCGAGCACCGCGGCCGCGCCGCTCATGTCGATCTTCATCGACATCATCCCCTCGCCCGACTTCAGCGACAGCCCGCCGGAGTCGAACATGATCCCCTTGCCGACGAGTGCGATCGATCCCGTCGGGTTGCGCGGCGTGTAGGTCAGCTTGACCAGCCGAGGAGGTTCGTCGGAGCCTCGATTCACGCCGAGCATGCCGCCGAGGCCCCCGGCGCGCATCGCGTCCTCGTCCATGACCTCGACCTCGAGGCCACTGTCCTTCGCGACCTGCATCGCGATGTCGGCCATGTCGCCGCGCGTTGAGCGACCCTCCCGGGGTGTTCACGAGATCTCGGGCCATGCTCACCGCTTGCGCGATCGCGGTGCCTCGGTCGATCCCCGTCTGTGTGGCCTTCGCCGCGCTCTCGGGTGTCATCAACGCGAATGAGTCGACGCCTTGCTTCTGCTTCTTGTCCGACTTGAAGCGACCGAAGCTGTACGACCCGAGCGTGGCTCCTTCGACGACCGCCTGTGCGCCGGACTTCGCATCGACGCCCGCCGTCTCGACGATGCCCGTCGCGAGCGAGCCGAAGCGACCGGCGGCTCGCACGAACGCTCCGGCGGCCTTGCGCACGTCGGCCACCGTCGTCTCGCCCTTCTTGCCGAGGCCGAGCGCGACCCGCGTTGCGCCGCTGCCGCCGGCGACGACACACGACTGCCCGGGCTTGCCCTCGAAGCCCAGCGCGCTCAGCGCGGCGCGGTCGAGACCGACGTCCGCGACCGACGGCGCCTTCCGTGAAGACGCCGATGCCGATGGCACCCGTGTCGCGTGGAGCGTTGCGCGTGACAGAGAAGTCGATGGGCATTGTGGGCACTCCGGTTCTCAGGTCGATCAGGTCGATTTGGCGGGCAACGCCTCACCCTCCTGCCAGCGGGCCATGGTCCACAGCAGGTCGGAGAGGCGATTGAGGTAGGGCACCACGAGTGACGGCGGCGGTGCCGCGGACAGCGACACCCGCTCGGCTCGCCGCACGACGGTGCGTCCGAGGTCGAGGTAGGCAGCGACGCGGGTCTGGCCCGGGAGCACGAACTCGGTGGGCTGTTCGAACCGCGTCGTGAGATCGTCGATCAGGGGCTCGAGTCGGTCGACCATCTGCTGGCTCACGCTGGACTTGCCCGGCGTGAGCTTGCCGCGGTTCTCGGGCGCCGTTGCGAGCTCGGCCATGAGGACGTACATGTCGCGCTCGAGGCCGACGAGCATCTCGTCGAGCTCGCTTCCCACCTCGGCTTCGACGCGCGCGATGCCGAGCACCGCTTGCGCCTCGTCGACGACGCCGTACGCGCTCGGCTGGTCGGAGTCCTTGCGCACCCGTCCGCCGTAGAAGAGCCCGGTCGTGCCGTCGTCGCCCTTCTTGGTGTAGATCTTCATGGCTGGCGGAGCCTAGGTCGCGCCGAGCGCTGCACGTCGAACACCTCGGAGGGCCGAGAGGCCGCCGGTAGCCTGACGGAATGCCGTTCCTGGACGAGGTGCATCGGCGCGTCGTCATCTTCGACGGCGCCATAGGCACCAACATCCACCTGCGCGAGCCGTCGATCGATGACTACGGCGGCCCCGAGCGTGAGGGCTGCGTCGACGTGCTCAGCCTCACCCGGCCGGACTTCGTGCAGGACTTGCACGCATCGTTCTTCGATGTCGGGGTCGACGTCGTCGAGACGAACACCTTCGGCGCGTTCGCCACGGTCCTCGCGGAGTACGACCTTCAGGCGCAGGCGTACGACATCTGCTTGGCCGCGGCCGAGCTCGCGACCGGGGTTCGCAACGACTTCGCCGCCGACGGACGGGAGCGCTGGGTCGCAGGCTCGATGGGCCCGGGCACCAAGCTGCCGTCGCTCGGCCACGTCCCGTTCGTCTCCCTTCGCGACGCCTACGAGGTGATGGCACGCGGTCTGCTCGCGGGCGGCGTCGACCTTCTGCTTATCGAGACCTGTTACGACCTCCTCCAGGCGAAGGCCGCCGTGATCGGCGCGCGGCGAGCGATGGCCGCAGAGGGACACCGGGTCCCCATCCAGGTGCAGGTGACGATGGAGACGACGGGGCGGATGCTCGTCGGCAGTGAGATCGGAGCGGCACTCGTGTCGCTCGGCGCGATGAAGCCCGACCTCCTCGGGCTCAATTGCGCCACCGGCCCGCGAGAGATGACCGAGCACCTCCGCCATCTCTCCCATCACTCCGTCACGCCGATCTCTGTGCTGCCGAACGCCGGCTTGCCGAGCGTCGTGCACGGCCGCACGCACTACGACCTCACCCCCGACGACCTCGCCGACCATCTGTCTCGATTCGTGACCGAGCTGGGCGTGCAAGTGATCGGCGGGTGCTGCGGCACGACGCCCGAGCACATGCGGGTCGTCGTCGAGCGGTGCCGGGATCTGACTCCCGCAACGCGCAGCCCGTTCCACGAACCCGCGCTGTCTTCGCTCTACAGCCCGCAGTCCATCGCCCAGGACACGTCGTTCCTCATCATCGGCGAGCGCACGAACGCAAACGGCTCGAAGGCGTTCCGCGACGCGATGCTCGCCTCCGACTGGGACGCGAGCGTGAGGATGGCGGGCGACCAGATCCGGGAAGGCGCGCACGTGCTCGACGTATGTGTCGACTACGTGGGCCGCGATGGCGCGGCAGACATGGATCTGCTCGCGGCTCGGCTCGCGACGCAGGCGAGCGTGCCGCTCGTCCTCGACTCGACGGAGCCTCCCGTGATGGAGGCCGGGCTTCGTCACATCGGCGGTCGCGCGGTGCTCAACTCGGCGAACCTCGAGGACGGCGACGGTCCGGGGTCGCGGTTCGACCGCGTCATGTCGCTCGCTGCCGAGTACGGAGCGGCGGTGATCTGCCTGCTCATCGACGAGCGCGGCCAGGCGCGCGACATCGAGTGGAAGATGGCGGTCGCTCATCGCATCCACGACCTCGCGACGCAGCGCTACGGCCTCACTGCCAGCGACCTCATCTTCGATGCGCTGACCTTCCCCCTGTCGACCGGCGACGACGAGCTGCGCGGCGATGCGATCGCGACGATCGAGGCGATCCGGCGCATCAAGTCGGAGATCCCCGGTGCGTTCACCGTGCTCGGCGTGTCGAACGTGTCGTTCGGCTTGAGCCCCGCGACCCGCCATGCGTTGAACTCGGTCTTCCTGCACGAGTGCGTCGACGCCGGGCTCGACGCCGCCATCGTCCACGCCGGCCGCATCATCCCGCTGTCACGGCTTCCCGATGAGCAGCGCCAGGTGTGCTTCGACGTCGTGCACGACCGGCGCCGTCCCGGCTACGACCCTTTGCAACGGTTGCTCGAAGTGTTCGCGGGCGTGCAGACGGCGGCGACGGTCAAGGAAGATCGCTCGGGCTGGCCGGTCAACGAGCGCCTCAAGCACCGGATCATCGACGGCGACCGCGACGGCCTCGACCACGACCTCGACGAGGCGTTACACGCGGGCACCCCCGCGCTCTCGATCGTCAACGACGTGCTGCTCGACGGCATGAAGGTCGTCGGCGAGCTCTTCGCGACCGGCGAGATGCAGCTGCCGTTCGTGCTGCAGTCCGCCGAGACGATGAAGTCCGCCGTGGCGCACCTCGAGCCGTTCATGGAGCGAACGGGCGGGGAGACGAGCAAAGGCCGCATCGTGCTGGCGACGGTGAAGGGCGACGTGCACGACATCGGCAAGAACCTCGTCGACATCATCCTCACGAACAACGGGTACGAGGTGCACAACCTCGGCATCAAGTGTCCCATCGGGGACATGGTGGCCACCGCGGAGGCGATCAAGGCCGACGCCATCGGGATGAGCGGCTTGCTCGTGAAGTCGACCCTCATCATGCGCGACAACCTCGAGGAGCTGAACAGCAACGGGCTGTCGCACTACCCGGTGCTGCTGGGCGGCGCCGCCCTCACGCGCTCGTACGTGGAACGAGACCTGCGCGAGCTGTACGAGGGTCGGCTGTTCTACGGCCGTGACGCGTTCGAGGGACTGCGCACGATGGAACGCCTGATGGAGCTCAAGCGCACGGGTGACGAGGATCCCGAGTTCGGCCGCGTGCCCACCGGACGGGTGCTTCCTGCTCGTAGTGGCCCGAGCTCCGATGCCCCGGCGGCGCCGTTGCCTCGCCGCTCGCCCGAGGTCGTGATCGACAACGTGGTGCCTGTGCCTCCGTTCCTCGGGCGCGCGTCGTCAAGGGCATCTCCCTCGACGAAATCGCCGCCTACGTGAACGAGACCGCGCTGTTCCGGAACCAGTGGCAGTTCCGGCCCGAGGGCGGCGAGAGTGACGAGGTCTTCAAGAACCGCATCCGGCCGACGCTGCGCGCGCAGCTCGCAGAGGCCAAGACGTCGGGCGTACTCGTGCCGCAGCTCGTGTACGGCTTCTTCCCCGCGAACGGCGACGGCAACGACCTCGTCGTCTGGCAGGACGAGACGAGGTCAGCCGAGGCGGTGCGCTTCGCCTTCCCCCGCCAGCACGTCGAGCCCTACCTCTGCATCGCCGACTTCTTCCGACCCGTCGAGTCGGGCGACGCGGACTACGCGGCGTTCCACATCGTCACGATGGGCAACCCGATCTCTGACGCCGCCGCCGAGCTGTTCGCCGACAACCGCTATCAGGACTACCTGCTGCTGCACGGGCTCGGCGTCGAGATGACCGAGGCGCTCGCGGAGATGTGGCACCGACGCATCCGGGAGGAGTGGGGCTTCGCCGACGAGGACGGCCCGACGCTCACGGGGTTGTTCCGCCAGCAGTACCGAGGCGGGCGCTACTCGTGGGGCTACCCGGCGTGTCCGGATCTCGAGGACAACGCGAAGGTGGCGGAGCTGCTATCCGCGGACGCGATCGACGTCTCGGTGAGCGAGGAGACCTCGTGGCAGTACCACCCCGAGCAGACCACCTCGGCGCTGATCTGCCATCACCCTCGGGCGAAGTACTTCGTCGCCCGCGACTGACGCCGACGCGTCAGGCCGCGGTGCTGTGCTCGCGGGCCTCGGCGAGCGACTCTTGCAAGATCCGTCGGGCCTCGGCGACACCCCTGCGGCCCAGGGCGCGCGTGGAGTCGTCGAGCCGCCACTGTTCGTCGGTGCGGGTCTCAAGCAAGGCGAGCTGACGTGCCATAGATCCAGTATGCGGAGGGGTGTGACATTCCCGATCGGGACGTTTGTCACGGCCCCGCGACATCAGGCCACGAGGCCTTGCTGTGGCCACTCGAGGGACGCGCGCGGGTGCACGGATACCCCGCAGGCGGAGCCCGCCCAAGATGCACCCACCCGGTAGCGGTGCCCCCGGTGACCGGCAGCGATGTTGTCCGACCGCCGGGGATCGGCCCCGGAATGACGACGGTCTGTCTGCGCCTCGACGCGCCTGCACGAGTGCAGATCGGCAGATCGGGCGCTACGGCGACGGGGCCGCAGGCGGAAATCTGTAGAAGATGTGGGGACGGAGCCAGTGTCCCGTTGGAACGTTGGGGTGCTCGAAGTCCGACGCCGGATCACGAATCATGCCGAGGCGTTCCATTACCTTCCACGACCGGACGTTGTCTGGGTTGGTGAAGGAAACGATCTCGTCAAGACCGACCTCTTCGAGTCCGTAGCGAACCGCACTACGAGCCGCCTCGGTCACGAATCCATAGCCCCAGTGCTCGCGGGCTAAGCGCCATCCGACTTCGACCGCAGGCGTGAAGGGAGCGTCAAACGGCACTCGGTGCAAGCCGACAAAGCCAATGAACGGCGAGTGGCTCGGCACCTCCACGGCCCAAAAGCCAAAGCCGCACTCGTCGAACTCCGCCTCGATGCGCGCCACGAAGGCATCGCTCTCGTCTCTGGTCATGGTCTTCTGCATGTGCGCCATTACTTCAGCATCGGCGTTGAGATCAGCGAAAGGTGTGAGGTCTTCGACGCGCCAACGCCGCAACACGAGGCGTTGTGTCCGCAGTGTCGGGCCCCTCGCGTCGGACGTGAGGTCTCGACCGGGATACACGAGCGGATATTGCCCTGATGGTTGAGTTCGTGTCACGCGCTGCGGTTGGTTCGTAGCGTCGAGGGTGCCGGCGGTTGGGTCTCGAGAATGCCCTGCCGCTTTCGGGTTGGCTTCCGAGCGATGAGGGCCATCCGCCGGTTCCCGTGCTGTGGCGTGGCTCGAAACAGGAACGGCATCGGTATGCGCCTGGTCTGCAGGGCCAAACCGGACATCGCAAAGTGAAGCGGTACCTTACGGAGGCATTCGGGCGTCGGCTCGGTATGGGGGCGGGCCGGCGTGTGGCCGCCGCGTTGTTCGGGGAGCGATGAGTGCGACGAGACGCCCAGGTATGACGAGTGGCCGCGGATCGGACCGCGCTGATGGGGGGCCGATGGCGCGGCCATTCGCATCAGCATGGCGGCGTGCGCGTCTCACCGACGAGGAGCGGGTCGCCCGCGGGAAAGCGGCGCGTAGGGAGACGCCCAGGTCGACTCATGGTCGGTGGCAGCGTCCGGCTGACCGACCGGACCCGATTGCGTTGCTCGAGGAGCAGGCCGAAAACCGGGTCGGCGAGCTTGTCCCAATCCGGTATGGGCGGATGTTGGTCTCGCCGTTCACGTTCTACCGGGGCGCGGCGCTGATCATGGCGACCGACCTGGCGGCCACGCCACGGTCAGGGATCACCGTGCAGCTCTGCGGTGACGCTCACCTGTCGAACTTCGGTGTGTTCGGCACTCCCGAACGCCAGATGGTGTTCGACGTCAACGACTTCGATGAGACGCTTCCCGGTCCGTGGGAGTGGGATCTCAAGCGGCTCGCGACCAGTTTCGAGGTCGGAGGACGCGATCGAGGTTTCGCTGCGGCCGATCGGCGGGCGATCGTGATGGCGGGGGTCAGGGAATATCGGCTGGGGGTGCGCCGGTCGGCCGCGAGGCGGACCCTCGACGTCTGGTACGAGCACCTCGAGGTCGGGGACCTCCTCGACCGGGTCCGGGATGAGCAACGCCGCAAGCGTGTGGGCAAGGTCGAGGTGCGAGACGCGGAGCGCCTCGTGGCCGAGGCAAGGGCCCGCGACAGTGTGCGGGTGTTGTCCAAGCGGGCGGCCAGGATCGGCGGCGATCTGCGTTTCCGGGCCGACCCCCCGCTCGTCGTACCCATCGAGGATCTGATCGCGCCTGGCTCGGAATGGGAGCACGCCGAAGCCTTCATCAAGAAGCTGCTCGACTCCTACCGGCGAACACTGGCGCAGGAGCATCATCCCATCGAGGAGTTCCGCTACGTCCACGCGGCCCGCAAAGTGGTCGGGGTCGGCAGCGTCGGGACGCGTTGCTACGTCCTCCTGTTGGTCGGTCGCGACGATCGTGACCCCCTGATCCTCCAGGTGAAAGAGGCCCAGCAGTCAGTCCTCGAACGGTTTCTGGGCAGAAGCCAGTACTACTCCCATCACGGCCAGCGAGTGGTGGCGGGCCAACGCCTGATGCAGGCGACCGGGGACATCTTCTTGGGCTGGCAGCGGATCAAGGGGTTCGACGGGGTGACCCGCGACTATTACGTTCGCCAGCTCCACGACTGGAAGGGCAGCGCCGACGTGGACAACCTGCGGGTGCGGGGGGCGACCTTCTACTCCCGCATCTGCGGGGCGACCCTGGCCCGGGCGCACACCCGTTGGGGAGACCGGATCGCGATAGCGGCATACCTGGGCAACGGCGACGCCTTCGACCGGGCCATCGCGGACTTCGCCGTCGCCTACGCCGACCAGAACGAACGGGACTACGAAGCGTTCGTCGAGGCGGTGAGCTCCGGGCGGCTCACCGCGCAGACCGGCGTGTAGGAGTGGCTGCTCCGCCAGGTCGGCTCTAAGCGACGAGCACCGGCGGCAGCGGCTCGGAGTGCACGAGCGAGAGCTCCTGGACCGCACGGGTCATCGCGACGTAGAGGAGTCGCGCACCGTTGACCTCGGCGTAGATGGCTGCCGGTTCGACGACGATGACGGCGTCGAACTCGAGGCCCTTCGCTCCGAGCGGGTCGAGCAGCGAGACCCCGTCGCCGGTCGACAGAACAGCAGCGAGCTCGGGCAGGAGCGCCTCCGGACCGATCACCGCGACGGAGACCCAATCCCCCATCAACGCGGCCACCTCTGACTCGACCGTCGCGACGAGCTCGTCGCGCGCCACTCGCACGAGGGTCGGCGGCGAACCGTGGGCCCGCACCGATCGCGACGGACGAACCTGCGGCGCGGCCTCGGGCAGCAACCGGTTGGCCATCTCGAGGATCGGCCCCGGCACCCGGTAGCCGATCTCGAGCTCCGCGACCTGTGCGTTCGGCGGCAAGCCGAGGTGCCGCAGGGCGTCCTCCCACGAGGGCTGCGACCACGGCGTCGTGGCCTGAGCGAGGTCACCGAGGATCGTCATCGACGGACGCGGACCCGCGCGGCGAGCGAGGACGCGCAGCGCCATCGCCGACAGGTCTTGTGCTTCGTCGACGACGATGTGGCCGTACCGCCGAGGCGGACCGGTGATGAGCGCCTCCGCTTCGTCGATGAGCGGGATGTCGGCCATCGTCCACGGCTCGTTCGCGACCGAGCCGACCGCTTTGCGCAAGAGCAGGTGCTGCTCCTCCGCATCGAGCACGCCATCCGCGGCTCGAGCGAGGCCGGCGCGACTGCTGAGCAAGCCGCGCACGACCGCGGGTGCGCTGATCGCCGGCCAGACGCGGTCGATGGCGCCGCTCGCGGTGCGGTCGTTGCGGAGATCCTCCGAGATCTGCTCTCGGGTCGCGAGGACATCGGGGCGCACGCGGTCGAGTCCTTCGAGGATGAGGGCAAGCACCGCGCCGCGAAACGCGTCACGGTCGAGCTGCCACGACCGGCCGAGCGCGAGCGCAGCGTCGAGTGCGTCCCCGACCGCATCGGGCGAGAGGCGGACCGGGCCCCACCGGGTCGACAGCACGATCTCGTCGGTAGGGCGACGAATCCGTCCCTGGCACGCGTTGCGCAACACGACAGCCATGCGCGCGTCGCCCTTGATCGCGGCGACGGCCGTGGGCTCTTGCGCTCGCACGGGGAAGGAGGCGCCGCGCAGCCCGGGCACGGTCGTCTGCACGACAGAGGTCTCACCGAGCGACGGCAAGACCTGAGAGATGTACCTGAGGAAAACGGGGTTCGGGCCGATCACGAGCACTCGCCGCGTCCGTGAGCATCTCTCGGTGCTCGTACATCAAGTACGCGGCACGATGCAGCCCGACCGCGGTCTTGCCCGTTCCAGGACCGCCCTGCACGACGAGGCACACGTCGAGCCCCGCGCGCACGACGATGTCTTGCTCCGCCTGGATCGTCGCGACGATGTCCCGCATCTCGCCCGTGCGGGCGCGCTCGAGCTCGGCGAGAAGCGGGTCGGCGATGCCGCCCGTCATGCCGCTCAACATGCTGTCCGGGTCGTCGAAGACCTCGTCGAGGATGTCGAGCAGGTGATTTCCCTCGACGCTGAAGCGGCGGCGCCGCTCGAGACCGAACGGATCCTGCGCAGTCGCGCGGTAGAAGGGGATCGAGACAGGGGCGCGCCAGTCGACGACGACCGGATCACCTCTCGGAGTCTCGACGTGGCGCCGGCCGATGTAGAAGGTGTCGGCTTGCTCGGCCTCGCCGTCGTCCTCGTCGATGCGACCGAAGCACAGCGCGAGGCCGCCGACGTCCAGTTGCGCGAGGCGCTTCCCGAGGTGCATCGCTTGGGCGTCCGCGTTGACGTCGCCACGGCGCGCGTCGTCTTAGCGCGGCCTGGAAGACCACACTCGTGCGCCCTTGCATGGCAGCGAGGTAGTCGTAGGCCGCGACGATGTAGGCCTGTTCGGCCTCGAGATCAGGGTGGACGCTCACCACAGGGGCGCCCACCGTACGCGCCGAGCGCTATCCGTTCGACAACTTTGCTTCGGGCAGGGTGGGCTCGAAGAGCTCGACCGGGTTTCCGGACGGGTCCTCGACCAGGATCTGCTTGCCCCCCACCCCGATGACGATGTCGTTGCGGAAGTGGGCTCCGCCCGCCCGCAGCCCGTCGACCGTTGCGTCGAGGTCAGCCACCTCGATCGCGAAGCGGTTCCAGCCGCCCGGCTCCGGAACCGTGCCGTCGGGCATCGCCTGGCCACCGCCACCGGGCCCTCCCGGCGCGCTCAGCGTCAGCCGCAGGTCGCCGCGCGACAACATCGCGAACGTCGGCGCCGGATGCATCACCTCGGTGAAGCCCAGGCTGCCGCAGTAGAAGGCAATGCTCTCGTCGACGTCGTGCACGATGTACCGAACGCTCACTGTCGCCACCCGGCCATGAGATCACGCGACGGACGCTCGTGGGTAGCGTCGGGTCGTGAGCATCCTCGGCTGGATCGTGGTCGGCCTCATCGCCGGATGGTTCGCCCGAATGGCGACCGGCTACCGCAAGCCGCCCGGGTGTCTGTTCACGATGGCGATCGGCGTGCTGGGCGGTCTGCTCGGCGGCTTCCTGTTCACCGCATTCGGCGGTGAAGGCATCAGCGGCTTCAGCTGGCGATCGATCTTCGTCGCGTTCATCGGAGCGGTGCTGCTGCTCCTCGTCCTCGGAGCGGTCTCCGGGGAGAGGCCGAAGGAGATAGCGCATGGCGCTCGCTGGCCTGGGTCGATGTCGACAGCCGCCGATACGCTCCGTCACATGACCGAAGTCGTGATCGTCGAAGCCGTCCGGACCCCCGTTGGCCGCCGTGGCGGCGGTCTCTCGAGCGTCCATCCCGCTGACCTGTTGGCGACCGCGCAGACCGCGCTCGTCGAGCGGTCAGGCATCGATCCCTCGGTGATCGGCCAGGTCGTGACGGGCTGTGTGAGCAAGGTCGGCGAGCAGGGCTTCAACATCGGTCGCACCGTGTGGCTCACTGCAGGGCTCCCGCTCTCGGTGCCGACGACCACCATCGACACGCAGTGCGGGTCCTCGCAGCAGGCCACGAACTTCGCGGCTTCGCTCGTCGGTTCGGGCGTCGTCGACGTCGCGGTCGCGTGCGGCGTCGAGGTGATGAGCCGGATCCCGATCGGCTCGGACAGCCGCAGCGACTTCGGCCTCGGCCGACCGATCCCCAAGTCGTACTACTCGCAGTACGAGATGACCTCACAGTTCGAGGGCGCGGAGCGCATCGCCGAGCAGTGGGGCATCACGCGTGACGACACCGACCGGTTCGGCCTCGCCTCACAGAGCGCGCGATCCGCGGTGGAAGGAAGACCGGTTTGCGGGATCGATCGTCGAGGTCGACGCTCCCGATCTCGACGATGAGGGCAAGCCCACCGACACGACCCATCGCGTCGCGAAGGACGAGGGGCTGCGGGAGACGTCACTCGAGAAGCTCGCGGGGCTCAAGCCCGTCGCACGCGAGAACGGAGTGCACACGGCGGGGTCCTCGTCGCAGATCTCCGACGGTGCCGCGGCGGTGCTGGTCATGACCGCGGAGCGCGTGTGTCGCAGCTGGGCCTGACCCCGAAGGCGCGGATCGTCGACACCTGCCTCGTCGGCGTCGATCCGGTCCTCATGCTCACCGGGCCCATCGACGCGTCGAAGCGTCTGTTCGAGCGCACCGGCCTCACCGCAGACGACATGGACACTTTCGAGATCAACGAGGCCTTCGCCTCAGTGGTGCTCGTGTGGGCGAAGGAGGTCCACCCAGACATGGAGAAGGTGAACCCGAACGGGGGCGCCATCGCCCTCGGCCATCCGCTCGGAGGCACGGGTGCAGTCCTGCTCACCAAGGCGCTCTTCGAGCTCGAGCGCACTGGTGGCCGCTACGGCCTCGTGTCGATGTGCTGCGGTGGCGGGCTCGGCACGGGCACGATCATCGAGCGCCTCTAACCGGCGCGGGCCGCACCCGAGCCGGGATCGATCATCAGGCTCGAGGTGTCGACCGCCTCGAAGTCCGAGCCATGCAGCCGACCGAGCACGTGCAGCATGTCGTTGTCCCAGTGCTCGTCGGGCACGCCGCTCATGAACCACGGCGACCCGTTGTCGGCGACGATCATCCCGTAGGTCTTCAGCGTCTGCAGGATCACCCGAAGTTCCGGCGGGTAGCCGCTGATGTCGACGCTGGGCTTGAGCCGCAGACGGAGACCCATGGGCGGCAGTGACGCGTCCGTGCTGCTGCTCGCCACGTGACGGGCCGGCCACACCGCGGCGCGCTGTGTGCGAGGCACCGTCACCCTGATCGTGTGCCCGATCGTGCCGGCGGCGACCTCGTCGTAGCGCACGAGTCCAGGGAGGATCGGCAGTCCCGCCGCGTCCGGCGGAGGTCCATCCGTCGGGTCGGAGCGCGTCCGACTTCAGGTTCCACACCGCTCCCGATCCCGCGTGCCACGACCCGTCGCCCTGCGGGGAGGCGGCGAACAGCTCGTAGAGCGTGCACGCGTCCTTGTCGACGATGAGCACGTGGCGATCCCCGTCGCTCTGCGCGCCCCCTTCGATCGGCGCTGCGGCCGGGATCGGGTAGGGGCCGGCGTCGCTCTCGTCGGTGTAGTCGAACGAGACGGGCACCTTCGGAGTGCTCGATCCGACGATGACGTACGGGATGCCGATCGGTCCGCCGTCCCACAGCCCCGACCCGAAGTCGGCCTTGAGCGGCGCCGACGCCCCATCGTGGCGACATAGGCCGCGGAGTGCGAATCGACGGGCAGCTTCGACACGTCGGCATGCCAGATGCTGTCGTCCGGGAACACCGGGCAGCCCGGCGCTCCAGGGAGGCGGGGCTGGCACGCTGCCGCCGCGGCGACCACGGCGAGGAGGAGGGCGGCGAGCCCGAACCTGCGCATGTCCTGTGATCGACGATCCCCCGCCGAGACTTGACACTCACGCCCGCCTCCCGCCGGACGCCACGGTCAAGTGCATGGAAGGGCGGGCGGGGTTCGGGAATGTCACACCCCCGTGCCACCATCAGAGGAGGTTGCTTGCTCGCGGCGTTCGGCCGCTTCGATGGTCGAGTGTGGCGAGTGGGCAGGCGGAGGGACGGGATGCGTCGAATTGGGAGCCTGCTCGCCCTGGTGGTGCTGTGCGCGGCGTGCGGCCGGTCGCAGGGGCCCGCGGTCGGCACGGGCGAAGCCGTGGTCAAGCGGGTGGTCGACGGCGACACGATCATCGTGCACGTCGGGGGTCGCGACGAGCGCGTGCGCCTCATCGGCATCGACACGCCTGAGACGGTCGACCCGCGCAAGCCGGTGCAGTGCTTCGGCAAGGAGGCCTCCGCGACACGCACGAGCTGTTGCCGCCAGGCACGGTCGTTCGCCTCGAACGAGACGTCGAGCCGCGCGATCGCTACGACCGACTCCTCGCCTACGTCTACCGAGTCTCCGACGGCTTGTTCGTCAACCTCGCTCTGGCGCGTGACGGCTACGCCCAGCTGCTCACCATCGCCCCCAACGTCTCGTACGTCGATCAGCTTCGGGCCGCGGTCGCCGACGCTCGTCGCGCCGGGCGCGGCCTGTGGTCGGCATGTGCCGCGTCCGGGTGAGCAGCCGGTATGTTCCGACTCGTGGCAACTCTGGCCGAGCGGCTCGGCTATCGGCCCGACGACCGAATCCTCATCATCAGCTGCGACGACCTCGGGTCGTGCCACGCGGCCAACGTCGGCGTCTACGAGTGCCTGCGCGACGGGCATCGTGACCAGCGCATCGCTCATGGTGCCCGGCGCCGTGGGCCCGAGAGGCCGCAGCCGCTACCGGGGCGAGGACGTCGGCGTCCACCTGACGCTCAACGCCGAGTACGCGCTCTATCGATGGGGCCCGATCACGCACGCCCCGTCCCTGCTCGACGGCGACGGGGGCTTCCCGCGCACGATCGAGGACGTGTGGGACCACGCCGACCTCGACGAGGTGCGGCGCGAATGCCGTGCGCAGGTCGAGCGGGCGATCCTGTGGGGCTTCGACGTGAGCCACCTCGACGCGCACATGGGGACGCTCCAGATCCGGCCCGAGTTCTTCGACGTCTACCTCGACATGGCAGTCGAGTTCGGCCTGCCGCTGCGCATGGTGAGCGCCGCCATCGAGCGCTACGTCGGGTTCCCGGTCCGCGCCTCGCCGCCGAGGAGGGCGGCTGTTCCCCGACCACTTCCGCCTGGTCCCGGGGGGGGTCCCGGGGGATGTTCGAGAAGGACATCGCGACGCTCCGCCCGGGGGTGACCGAGTTCTACCTCCACCCGGCCGTCGACAGCGCCGAGCTGCGCTCCCTGGCCACCGACGACTGGGAGGCGTGGGTCGACGACCACCGCATGATCTGCGCCGAGGACGGGGTCCGCCGGGCGCTCGACGAGGCCGAGGCGACGCTGATCGGCTACCGACCGCTGCGCGCCGCCCGGCGCGAAGCGGATGAGCGTCGGCGCCCGTGACCGCGACCGCCACACGATCCATGACGTCTGGATCTACACGAAGCAGCGGTGCCGCAAGCCCGACGTGTTCGACCTCTCGCGCTCTCGCCGGGGTGGACGCGTCGCTGCCGGCCCGAGCGCGCCACGGCCCACACGGCTGCGGCTGCGACCCGATCTCGGAGTGCGGAGATCGAGAAGCGCCAGGGCGAACGTGCTGCTCACCCGCGCGGAGGCGGGGCCACCACCCGGCTCGTCATCCGGGAGTGGTCGGTCGAGGATCTCGACGCCGTGATCCAACGGCCAGCACGGCACGGCACCGCCCGGAGGCGGCGCCACGAAGGCCCGTCCCGCACCACGTCGGCGAAGTGGCGGTGGCCGCCGGTGCTGCCAAGACGGCCGGAGCCCGCTCGGATCGGCCGCCACGTCGGCCGCCACAAGGCTGCGGCGAGCAAGGCGGCCATCACCCACGCCACGCCGGTGACCTTGGCGCCTGTCCCCTGCATGAAGGCGGCGTTCGGGTCGAGCGCCCCCGCCCGCACGCACCCGCCGTCCCCGTGACCGCCACCTCGTGACGGCCGCCTCGAGGACAGCCGGCTCCGGAGCAGCTCCGCGCCGGCGTGCCGTCGCCGATGCACCCGAGCCGGAGCTCGCCGCGTGGGAGCAGCTCTCGTCGTGAAGCCGGTCGTGACCGTGGTGCTGATCGGCGTCCTCGCCTTCGCGGGATCGTCGTGCTCCTGCAGAGCGCCGAATCATCGACGGGGATTTCCTCGGACCCACCGCCTGAGGGGCGGCTCCCCGCCCCGCGGTCAGCGCACCCCGGCGAA
Organism: uncultured Acidimicrobiales bacterium; assembly: GCA_963726695.1. GTDB lineage: Bacteria > Actinomycetota > Acidimicrobiia > Acidimicrobiales > DATKAS01 > DATKAS01. The sequence continues at coordinate 43,241 of CAVSDE010000015.1, read as the reverse complement.
CAGGTCGTCCTCGGCTCGCGTCCGGTCGGCCCGACGCGGCTCCAGGCCAACCGGAACTCCTCGAGCGGGTGGATCTCGCCTTGGCACCTCGGCCGGGAGGCCGAACCAGAACTTCGAGGTCGGGTCGACCTGCGTGGCGTGCGCCTTGAGCGCCTCGCGGCGGACGGACGAGTGAACCCGGTGATGTCGATCGTGGTGGTGATACGGTGGTCCGGGTCACCGCTTGAGCCACGTGTCGTCGAAAGGCGACTCCAGTCCGAGCTCGAGGAACTTCTCGTGGATCTTGCGGAAGCGCTCACCCGACCAGACCGAGTAGTAGAGCTTGGCCGGGGCGACGGCGTCCCGGCGGCTCGGGAACCGGCCCGGATCGCCCGCGGCGTCGAAGGCCAGGACGGAGACCTCGTGCACCCGCAGGTGGTCGGGGTGCGGGTACTGGCTCTGGTCGTCGCCGTAGGTGATGATCACCTGCGGGCGCTCGCGCCGGATGATCGCCACGCAGATGCCCGACCGCCTCGTCGATGTCGGCCTGGGCGAAGCAGTCGCGGTCGCCGGTTGGCCTCCGAGTCCGGCATGCCCGAGTCGCGGTAGCCGAGCAGCACCGTCTCGTCGTAGCCGATGATGGCCGTGGACGCCTCGAGCTCGGCCATGCGGATGCGCGCCGATATCGGCCCGCACCTCGGGGGTGTCCATGGCGGGGTTCAGGATCTCGCCCTCCTCGCCGCCGGTGCAGCAGACCAGCACCGTCCGGACCCCTTCGTGCGTGGTACCGGGCCACCGTGGGTGCCCCCTTGGATGCCTCGTCGTCGGGGTGCGCGTGCACGCTCAGCAGGCAGAGCGGCTCTTCCACCCGGGCCACGGTATCGGCTAGCCGCGGATACGCAATGCCAGCGCGGGTGTGTCGATCGGCTCCGCGGGGAGCGTGACTTCGAGATCAGCGCCAACGGTCCGCCAGTCGAGCGGCGCGTGGTGTCCCAGCATCTCGATGACCGGCTCGCCCGCGACCGGGAAGTCGAGAATCGTGAGGGACCGCGCCGGCGGGCGGCCCGGCGCGATCGCGTAGACCGCGTCGCCAGACGTCGTGAAACGAATGTCGAGCCCTTCGAGCGACGTGCCCATCGCGCGCGTCCACGGACGCGTGCCGTAGATCGCCTCGCCGTTCACCTTCAGCCACCACCCGAGCCCGAGCAGGCGCTCCGCCTGCCGTCGAGGATGCGGCCGTCCGCGGTGGGGCCGACGTTGAGCAGCAGGTTGCCGTTCTTGCTCGACGATGTCGACGAGCAGGTGCACGATCGCCTCGACGGTCAGCAGATCGTCGTCGGACTCGGTGCGGTTGAGCCGAAGGAATGGCCGATGCCGCGACACGCCTCCCACTTCGCCGCGGGATCTCGTCGAGCGTGGCGTACTCGGGCGTGATGAAGTCGCGTGTGCGGTGCCACGCCGAGCGCCGAGGAAGTCGAAGCGGTTGTTGACCACGCCGTCGGGCATGCGCGTTGTAGTAGTCGGCGAACAGCCGCGGCGAGCTCGCGCCGGCTCGGATAGCCGATGTCGTTCCACAGCACCGACGGCTCGTAGCGCTCGATCAGCTCGCGCCAGTGTGCGTCGGCGTAGCGCGCGTACTCCTCGCTCTGCGGAATCGCGTTGACGAGCGACCGCATCGATGTCGATGCGGCAGGCCGTCGAACGTCCAGTCGAGGCCGCCCGAGTAGTAGAGCCCGCAGGCGCAGGCCGCGCTCCGCGGACGGCGACGGCAAGCTCGCCGACGAGATCGCGCTCGCTGTGCCAGCCCTGCCTGGCGGGTTGGGATGCGCGCTCGGCCACAAGAGGAAGCCGTCGTGGTGCTTGGTGACGAGCACGACGTAGCGCGCGCCAGCCGCCGCGAAGAGATCGGCCCAGATGCCCGGGTCCCATCCGCGGGTCGCGTCCTTGAACTGCGGCGACGAACTCGTCGTAGGAGGAGTCGTCGCCGTAGGTCTCGCGGTGGTGCGCCTGCGCGGGACTGCCCTCGAGCGCCAGCGAGTTCAGATACCACTCCGTGTACGGGGTGTTCCGGAAGGGATCGGGCTGGTCGAACATCCCGCCGGTCGTCGGCGCCCACGCCGGGATCGAGAACACGCCCCAGTGGACGAAGATGCCGAGCTTCGCATCGGCGAACCATGACGGCACGGGATGGGCGCGGAGTGATTCGAGGGTGGGCTCGTAGGGCACGGGGGCAACTTAGGTGCCTTCGAATCAGCGGGCGATGCTGCCAGACTCGGAGCCGTGCGCCACCGTTCGCTGACCGCGCTCGTGGTCGCTGGGATGTTTCTGCTCGGCGCGTGCTCCCATGATGGGCGCACCCTTGCGGCGTCGAAGCCCGACCAGACCGCCAGCATCGTGACGACGTCGACCCTCGACCCGAATGCCACGTTCCAGCTCGCGACGCCGTTCGGTGAGAGCACGCCGATCCAGGAGCAGTACACGTGCAAGGGCGACGACGTGTCGCCGCCCCTCTCGTGGGTCGCGTGCCGACCGGCACGGCTGAGCTCGCGCTCGTCGTCACCGACTCCGACGCCAAGGACTTCATCCACTGGGTGATCGCCGGCATGGACCCGACGATCGTCACCGAGATCCAGGAAGGGTCGCCGCCGCCCAGCGCGGTGCAAGCCACGAACGACTTCGGCAAGCTCGGCTGGGGAGGTCCGTGTCCGCCGGCGGGCAAGACGCACCACTACGTCTTCACGCTGTATTCCCTCTCCGAGCCCGTCAGCATCGACAGCGGCATGCCCGGCAAGGCCGCCCTCGATCTCATCAAGGGCGCGGCCGCCGCGCAGACGTCGATCACCTCCGCGTTCCCGTGACGCTGCCGATCCATGTCGATCGGTTCGACGATCTCGGTGGCGCGCTGCTCTACCGGATCCTGAAGCTGCGCAGCGACGTGTTCGTCGTCGAGCAGGCATGTGTGTACCCCGACCTCGACGACCGTGACATGGAGCCCGAGGCCCTGCACATCTGGGCGGGCGAGGACGAGCCCCTCGCCTACCTACGCGTCCTCTCCGGGCCTCCGCTCGGGGCGAGCCGCATCGGCCGAGTCGTCACCGCGCCACCGGTCCGAGGCCAGGGCCTCGCCGCGGCGCTCGTGCACAAAGCACTCGCGACGACGATGGGGCCCGTCGTACTCGACGCGCAGAGCTACCTCGTCGAGTGGTACCAAGGTCTGGGCTTCAAGGTCGCCGGCGATGAGTACCTCGACGACGGCATCCCGCACACGCCGATGAAATTGGAGCGCTGACAGGGACGGCGCAACGCGCCGTCCGGGTGCGCGCAGCACCGATTGTCGAGCGCAGCGAGCCGGAGCCGGCCGAAGCGCAGCGGCGGACGGCTCAGGTAGAGATTGCGAGGGCGTCGAGGTGATCCGCGAACTTCTCGAGTGCGGCGCGCCGCCGTGTCGGCACGTGCTCGGACGGCACCTCAGACGCCTTGTAGCGCTTCAGCGTCTGGCGAGCGACCGTGACCTTGTGCACTTCGTCTGGCCCGTCGTAGATGCGCGCGGCGCGGGCCACGCGGTACATCGACTCGAGCGGAAGATCGGTGGTGTAGCCGAGTGAGCCGTGCACCTGGATCGCTCGGTCGATCACGTTGTAGAGCACCTTCGCGCCCCAGAACTTGATGACGGCGATCTCGACACGCGCCTTCGACGCTCCGACCTGATCCATCTTCCATGCGGCCTGCAGCGTGAGCAGGCGCGCCGCTTGCATCTCCGCGTACGACTCGGCGATCCAGTCCTGGATCATCTGCTTCTCCGCGAGCAGCGAGCCGTGCGTGAACCGCGAGAGCGAACGCTCGGCGAGCATGTCGAACGCTCGCTGCGACTGACCGAGCCAGCGCATGGCGTGATGGATGCGACCGGGGCCGAGACGCTTCTGGGCGAGCAGAAAGCCATCGCCCTCGTTGCCGATGAGGTTCTCGATCGGCACACGCACGTTCTCGTACAGGATCTCCGCGTGCCCACCGGGCTCGCCGGTCTTGTGGTCGGGCTCACCCATCGTCGGGACGTCGCGGAGGATGTTCACTCCGGGCGTATCGGTCGGGACGATGATCATCGAGAACCGGCGGAAGGGCTCGACGTCCGGGTTCGTCTGGCACATCACGATCAGGAAGTTGCTGATCGACGCGTTCGACGCGAACCACTTGTGACCGTTGATGACCCACTCCTCGCCGTCGCGCACGGCTGCCGTGGTGAGCAAGGTCGGGTCAGCTCCCGCGCCCGGCTCGGTCATCGAGAAGCAAGAGCGCAGCTCTCCCGACAGGAGGGGTTCGAGATACCGCTCGCGCTGCCACGCGCTGTCGGGGCGCTCTTCGATGCCGACCGCGATGAGCTCGGCGTTGCCGGAGTCTGGTGCGTTGTTGCCGAAGATCGACGGCGCGTAGCCGCACGCGCCCAGGATCTCGTGCATGAGGCCGAGCTTCACCTGCCCGAAGCCGCCGCCGCCCATGTCGGGTGGCAGGTGCGCGGCCCACAGGCCTTGGCGCTTCACCTCTTCCTTCATCGGAGCGGTGATCGTCGCGAAGACGTTGCGCCCCTCCTCGGTGCGCCACACATCCGCAAGGGTCTCGAGCGGCATGATCTCTTCGCGCACGAACCCGCGCATCCAGTCGAGCTTGGATTCGAATTCCGGCTCGGTGGAGAAGTCCCAGGCCATCGCGTCCCCCTGACGGTGTCGTCCTCCGCGTCCGTGCGACTCTAACGCCGGTGCTGCTGGACCTTCTCACGATCGCCGTGCTCGCGTTCGTCGGAGTACGCCTGATCGGCGGCGCGCGTCTCTCGCTGCAAGGACCAGGCCGCGTGCACACGCTCCTGATCGTCAGGGGCATCCGCATGCGGCATGTGTTCCTTGCGCCCTTTGTGCTCATCGTGGTGCTGACCGTCGCAGGCCTCCTCATCCAGCTTCCCGTGCTGAGCTGGGGTTGGTGGACCGCGATCGGCGGTCAGGGAAACCCGGTGACCGGCACGACCGACCAGACCGCGGGCACCGCGCTCGCCTGGATCGTGCCGATCGCGTTCCTGCTCGTGCTGCTGCCCGCGATCCCCGTCTTCGCCGAGACCGAGGAGCGGATGTTTCGGCTCGGCGCCGAGACATGGAGCCCGGCGAAGCGGGTCGGCAAGGCGGTGCAGTTCGGCCTGATGCACGCGGTGATCGGCATCCCCATCGGAGTCGCCCTCGCCCTCTCGATCGGCGGCGGCTACTTCATGTGGTGCTACCTGCGGCGATTCAGGGCCACCGGTCGGCCTCGCGAGTCGATGATGGAGAGCACACGAGCGCACGTCGCCTACAACCTCGAGATCGTGACCGTGCTGCTCGTCGCCTTGGTGATCCTCGCCCTCGGCTTCTGAATCCTCACCGCCTGAAGTCCTCACCGCCACCTCGATTCCGGCCGATAATGAGCCGTGCTCGTGGCGATCCTGATCGGCGCGGCCGGCATCGTGGCCGGCCTCGTGAGCCTCTCCATGTTCATCGGGGAGCGCAACCGTGACCGAGCGCTCGCAGCGTCAGCGCGCCGCTCCGGCTTGTCGTTCTCTCCTGCCGACCCGTTCGACTGTGGCGGCCCGCCGTTCGACCTCTTTCGGAAGGGTGACGGGCGGGGCACGCAGAACGTGATGTGGCGTGCCGATGCGCCGCAGCCGATCCGTGTCTTCGACTACTGGTGGTACGACGAGTACGAGGACAACAAGGGAGCGACCCATCGCTCATACCATCGCCGCACCTGCGCGACGGCCGAGGTCGGATGGATGTGGCCACAGCTCTCGCTGACGAAGGAAGGCATCGTGAGCAAGGCGGCCTCGGTGATCGGACTCCGCGACCTCGAGTTCGAGTCCGAGGAGTTCAACCGCACCTTCTACGTCACGTGCGAGGACAGGAAGTTCGCGAACGTCTTCCTCGACGCCCAGATGATCGACCTGCTCGCCTCGACTCATGGCTTCGTCGAGATGGAGGTGCACAACCGATGGGTGCTGCTGCACACCAAGCGCCTCAAAGGCAACGAGCTGGCTCCGCTCTACAGGCTCACCGAAGCGATCGTCGCCCACATCCCTCAGCTCGTCTACGAGATGTGGCCCTCCGAGATGAACCCACCCAGATGAACCGCCCGCAATGAACATGATCTGGGTCGGCTTCGCGATCGTCGTCGCGTTGTTCTTCCTCGCCTCCGTCTCGTACAACCGGTTCGCGACGCAGACCGCTCTCATGGCGAACTCGTGGGCCAACGTCGACACCGAGCTCCGCCGCCGACACGACCTCGTGCCCAACCTCGTCGAGACCGTGCAGGGGTACGCGGGTCACGAGCAGCGAGTGCTGGTGGAGGTCACCGAGGCCCGCACCGCCGCGCTCTCGGCAACCGGCACCGGAGCAGAGCACAACCGTGAGGAGACCGCGCTGTCCGACGCGCTGCACTCGCTCATCGCGCTGGCGGAGGCATATCCCGAGCTGAAGGCAAGCGACCACTTCCTCGACCTGCAGCGCCAGCTCGTGACCACCGAGGATCGCATCCAGGCGGCCCGTCGCCTCTACAACTCCGACGTGCGCGACTACAACCGGCGCGTCTCGTCGGTGCCGTCGCTCCTCGTCGCGAAGGCGTTCGGCTACAAGCGGGCCCAGTACTTCGAGCTCGAGGCGTCAGGCGGCCCGGGTGGACCGGCGGAAGATCTTGGGCTTCGGGGTCGGAACGGGACGATCTGACGACCACCGAGCCGTCGGCGCGAAGACGAGGGAGGCAAGGGCGATCAAGACGGTGTCGTAGTTGACCCGCCAGCCTGCGAAGTCCTTCCACGCCTGGTCGAGGTCGGCCTTCACCGGTACCCCGGCGGCCTGAAGCTCGACGACCACCAGGTCGAACTCTCGCCGCGTCACCGAGATCGGATCGTCCGGCCGGGGGTCAGGGTCGTAGCGGATGCCGAAGTAGTCCGCGAGCCGGCGCAGGCAGAGGAAGCCCGACCTGAGCATCAGCTGTGCCGGTGCGCTTCGAGGGCGGTCCACGGTCGAGAGGATGATCGCCGCGCTGTCGAGCACACATCCGGCCGAGGTGATCCACGAGCGCTCGGGCTGCGGAGACCGGAAGAACACGAGCGCGACGAACGAGATGTGGCTCTCCTCGATGTCGATGAACCACTCCTCCCACCGTTGGAAGAGCTCGTCGTCGACCATGCCCAACGCGCCGATCTGCGCGTACCGCGTGAGCATCGCGACTGCGCTCGGCGGGCTGCCTGCACGTCCCTCGAGCAGGCCGACCATGCGCTCGCGCCGCGCGAAGGCGCCGTAGATCGAGGGCAGGTAGCTGATGAGCAAGGCAACGAGCCCGAGACCGATCATCGCCTCGAGGAAGACGAGCAGGTCGACGGGCAGGTTGTGCGGCGCGAGGAAGCCGAGCGTGAAGATCGACGAGCCGCTGAGGATGAACGCCTGGCGGAGCGGCTCGACGTTGATCGCCCAGAACATGAAGGTGAAGCCGATGATCATCAGGGAGATCCACGCAAACGGCAGCGAGACCAGGCACACGGGGCCGTAGAGCGCCATCACCCGATCACGCGCGGCATAGGTGCGGCGCTCGTGAGCGAGGAGGTTGAACACCTTCCGCTCGCCGATGAACACGATCCGGTTGATGATCGTGCTCGACGCTCGAGGGACCACCACCGTGCGCAACGCGGCAAAGCCCGTGTAGCCGACGATGGCTGCACCGAAGGCGAAGGCCAGCACTTCCAAGACCGGCATCGGGAAACTCTGTCACCCCCGGTGGGCCATGATCGGGACCGATGGAGCCGGCGGCAAGGGTGCGGTGGGTGATCGAAACTGCCCGGGGAGTGCTCGACGGGCGCCTCGCCCCCGATCAAGCCGCGTCGTCGGTGCAGATGCAGCGCGATCAGCTCGTTGGGCTGCTGCGGGCCGATCGGTTGACGGTCACGCAGCGCGAATGCGACACGGTGGCCACCACGCTCCGCCTGCTCGCCGAGCAGGTCAGCGACCAGGCGTCCTCAGTGACTGACAACGACGATCACCTCGCGATCGCCGAAGCGCTGGGCTCCCTTGCCCAAGCGCTCAGGTGACGCGCCACTAAACTGGCCCCGGTGACCGAAGCGCCGCTGTCCTGCCTGTCGGTCGTCACCCCGTGCTTCAACGAGGCCCAGACCATCAAGATCGTGATGGAGCAGGTGCTCGCCTCACCGTTCGTCGCGCGAGCTGATCGTGGTCGACGACGGGTCCACCGACAACACGCTCGAGATCGCCCGCGAGTGCGGGGATCCTCGGGTCAGAGTGCTTGCCCAGGGCGTCAACCAGGGCAAGGGGGCCGCACTGCGCCGGGGCTTCGCCGAGACGACCTCTGAGTACGTGATCGTGCAGGACGCCGACCTCGAGTACGACCCTCGCGAGTACGGCCTGATGCTGCAACCGCTCCTGGACGGCAAGGCCGACGTCGTGTTCGGCTCCCGCTTCCACAGCTCGCAGCCGCATCGCGTCCTCTACTACTGGCACTCCGTCGGCAACAAGGCGCTGACCACCCTGTCGAACATGTTCACCGACCTGAACCTCACCGACATGGAGACCTGTTACAAGGCGTTTCGCCGGGAGGTCCTCGAGTCCGTGACGATCGAAGAGGCCCGCTTCGGCATCGAACCCGAGATCACCGCGAAGGTCGCCCGGGGCGGATGGCGTGTGTACGAAGTCGGCATCTCCTACGACGGGCGCACCTACGCCGAGGGCAAGAAGATCGGCTGGAAGGACGGCGTCCGAGCCCTCTACTGCGTCGTGAAGTACTCGCGCGGTCCGCTTCGTCGCCCCCTGTGAGCATCACGCGGCCGGACGCCGACGACGAACGCATCGACATCGTGCCGTCGACGGTCGCGCCGCCTCCGCAGCGATCGCCCTTGCTCAAGCCGGTCGTCCTCGGCTCGATCTTCGTCCTCGCAGTCTTCGTGATGCGAGCACCCAGCGTCGGCCGCATCTTCCACACCCTCCCCGCGAACACGGGCGATCCGGCCCTCGTCGCGTGGATCATGTCGTGGGACGTCCACGCGCTCGTCACGCATCCCCTGCACCTTTTCAACGCTCCGATCTTCTGGCCTCGGTCGTTGACGCTGGCGTACTCCGACCTGATGCTGCCCGCCGCGCCGGTCTACGGGCTGCTGCTCCTCCTCACTGGTAGCTCGGTCGCCGCGCTCAACCTCTTGGTCCTGCTGATGATGGTCGGCACCCAGGTCACGACCTACCTCCTGACGAAGCGACTGACGGGTCGAGACGACGCGGCCGTGCTTGCGGCGCTGGCGTTCACCTTCAGCGGCTACGCGCTCGGGCACTGGGGTCACCCTCAGCTCCAGACGTTGGGCCTGCTCCCCCTGGGCTTCCTCCTGCTCTTCCGGGTGCTCGACGTGCCGAGCACGGGACGGGCCGTCGCGTTCGGCATAGTCACCGCCGCGCTCGCGTTGGGGGCGCAGTACTACGGCCTCCTCTTCGCCGTGTGCGCGGTCACGATCGTCATTGGCCACGTCGTGTCACAGCGATACCGCCTCAAGCCAGGCCTGTGGCGCGCGCTCGCCATCTCCGCAGGGATCGCGGGAGTGATCGCCGCGCCGTTCGCGATCCAGTACGCCAGGCTCCAGCGCCAGCCCGGCTTCGATCGGCCATCCGTGCCCGCGTGGGGATTGAAAGCCGCCGACCTGTTCACGCCGGCGCCGCGCAGCTACCTGTACGACTGGATGGCGCGCATCGGCACCGAGCGCGACGGCGAGCACATGCACTTCCTCGGATTCGTCGTGATGGGCCTCGCTCTGATCGGTCTCGTCATCGCGCTCCGCCGCCGCCGGGGACGCACCTGGCGCGACGACCTGAGCGAAGCCCCGACCGAACCGGTCGAAGATCGCCGTCACCGGGAGCTCAGACTGCTGCTGCTCGCCGGCGTGGTGTCGATCGTGCTCGCAATCGGGCCCGAGGTCTACGGCATCACGATGCCGATGGGTGTGCTGCACGACCACGTGCCCGGCTTCGGCGGCATCAGAGTCGCGTCTCGCATGGCGGTGGTCGCGTGGCTGACGGTCGCCGTCCTCGCCGGGGTCGGGTTCGCCTCGCTGACGCGGCGCCTCTCGACGTTCGCACGCGGCGGCGCCGCGATCCTGGTCGGTGCGCTGATCCTCCTCGAGCTGGCAGCGCCGTCGCCCACAGCGGCCATCTCCACCTCGGACGCCACCCTCGACGTCTACCGCGCGCTCGACGACCGAGGCACAGAACCCGTCGTCGAGCTGCCGATGATCCAGCCGCTTGCGCCGGCGCAAGGCTTCCCCTGGTCCACCGTCGAGTCGCCGCGGATGCTCTTCTCGACCATCGACTGGCATCCCCGCGTGAACGGGTACTCCGGCTACCTGCCCCCGGGCTACCCGGAAGACGCGGCAGCTGCTCGACACCTTCCCCTCGCCCGACGCCGTCGCGCTGGCTCAAAGCGCTCGGCGTGCGCTACGTCGTGCTGCACATGGGCGCAGACGAGTACACACCCCAGCAGGTCGCCGACATCGTGGCCGCACTCCCTGCCGGAGCGACCGCCCGGCCCCACGGCGACGCGTGGCTCATCGATCTCCGAGCCCCGCCCGAACCCCCTTCGACCGACGGAAGCGGTCAGGGCGACGGCTGAGCGCGGCGGCGCACCTCGGCCTGGATGGCGTCGCGATCGCCTTCAGGCCACGGCTCGACCTCACGCGGCGGCGACGGCGACCCGATGACGCCGGCCGCGGCAGCCATCGCCGCGGTGAGGGTGGAGTCGTCGTCGACGAGCACCGTGCCCGCGGGAGCCTGCTCGCCGAGCCCGCCGACCCGCGTGGCGATGACGAGGCGGCTGTAGAGCGCGGCGCGCTCCATCACTCCCGACGACCAGATCTGGCGATACGGCAGCACCACAGCGTCGGCGGCGACGAGCCACAGATCAAAGGCTTCGTCGCTCAAGTACGCATCATGGAGGGTCGCCCCACGCGTCTGGCGGATCAGTGCGGCGAGCTCGTCGCGGTGCTGCAAGAACGCGGGCTCGTCGACTCGCACCGACCCAACCACGTGCAGCTGTGCGCCGACCGTTGCCGCCCCGCTCGCCGCGAAAGCCTCAACCGCTCGATCGAAGCCCTTGTGCGGCTGGATGAACCCGATCGCGACGAACACGAAGCGGTCAGGCGGCAACCCGAGGATCGCGCGCGCCGCGGCTCGATCGGCATTGGTGTGGGGAACGAAGCTGGCGCCGTGCGCGACGAGGGCGGTGCGCTCGGGCAGGACGGGCCACACGCCGAGGAAGCGATCGCGCTCCACAGCGGTGTGGAACACGAGCCGATCGACCGAGCGCCACATGCGGGCTGTCAACGCGCGGTTGCGCCTGCCGTACCGCAACGGCTCGTCGTCGAACTCGTGGACGACGAGCTCGCTCTCGTGCGAAAGCCGGCACGCGACCATGAGCCCCGCGGTGCTCATCGCATGGTCGTTGCGGGAGACCCCGATCGGGAAGAACACGTCCGGGTGGTACTGGATCACAAGCCGATCGAACCGGCTCACTCGCTTCGCGAGCGCCGCAGGCCCGCGCCGGTTGCGCAGGTCGAGCCACTGGTGCGCGGCGGAGGGCGCGGGTGACAGCACCTCGACTTCGTGCCCCTCGGTGCGCAGGGCCTTCACCTGCTGCACGGCATACGCGGCGATGCCATCGCGGTAGGGCGCGTACGGCGTGACCATCAGGACGCGACTCACGAGCGCGTCCAGTCGACGAGCGTCGCCTCCATCCGGTCGAGCACGTCGCTCGGCTCGTAGTGGGCCAGCACGTAGGCCCGGCCCCCCTCGGCGAGCCGCCGTGCCTGGTCGGGCCGTTGCGCGACGAAGTCGAGGCATGCCGCGAGCTCCTCAGAGGTCTCGTACAGCAGGCCTGCGCCCGAGCGCTCGCAGTGCCAACGGACGACCGCCGACTGGCCGTTCGCGATCACCGGAGTGCCCGCGAGCCACGACTCCATGATCGTGCGCGAGAAGCTCTCGAGCGCCGAGGGCTGCAGGTAGGCGTCCGCTGCCGCGTACACGTGTCGCGAGCTCGTCCTCCGGCAGGAAGCCGAGATCGACCACCCGACCGACGAGCGAATCGGGCGGCAGCACCGGGCCGGTGCCGGTCGTCACGAGCGTGAACGGGAGGTTGTGGCGAGCGACCGCGTCAGCAAACGAGGCGACGAGCCCTTCCCATCCCTTCGCGCCCTCACGGCGTCCGGCATAGAGCACGAAGCGTCCGTCGATGCCGTGTCGGCTGCGGAAGCCATCGGGGTCGTACGTGGTCGGCACTGTGACCCCGGCGCCGACGACCGAGGTGCGAGGGGGCAGCGGTTGAAATCGGTGCGCGAGCGTGGCCTCGGGCTCTGACAGGAACCAGATGCCGCGCGCCCCGAGAAGAGCGGAGCGAAGAGCGGCAGCCGTGCCTCGGGCTCGTCGTGCAAACACGGCATCAGGATCGTGCGCTCCGGGACGACCTGCCCGCACGCGAAGGTCGGCCAGAACATGTACGGAGCGAAGACGAGCGCGCGGTACTCGTCTCCACGATCGAGCAGATGGTCGAAGAGCGCGGGCACGCGCAGGTCGTCGTTCACCCACCGTTGCTGCTCGGTGATCGTGAGGGTCTCGCCGGCCAGGATGCGAGCGTGGAACGCGGCGCGCTCGATGCGGGGCGTGTCCACGACGGCAGGGAACCGCCGCACCGTCAGCGCGCCATCGACGTCGACGCCCTCCGGGAATTCGTTCGCCCATGTGAAGTGATCACGGGCGCAGGTCGTGAGGATCTCCACGGACCAACCCCGCTCGGCCAGACCACGAGCGGTCTCCGCCAGCACAGCCTCGGCGCCGCCGACGACACCAGGCCCATAGCGGGGCGGCACGAAGCCGAGACGACCGGTGCGCTCCACAGGCCCCGCAGGGTATCCGCCTACTGTGGTCCGACTGGTATGGACATCGTGGTGTGTGGCGCCCAGGTGCCGTTCATGTACGGAGGGGCCGAGCAGCTTCTCGAGAACCTGGTCGGCGCACTGCGGGCGGCCGGGCATCGCGCCGACCTCGTGCGCCTCCCCGCGGCATGGGAGCGTGAGCGGGTGTTCGACGCCGCCATGGCGTGGCGGATGCTGCCCATCGACGCCGACCTCGTGATCGCGACGAACTTCCCCTCGTACTTCGTGCGCCATCCCCGCAAGGTCGTCTGGCTCTTTCATCAGCATCGCGTCGCCTACGACTTGGCCGGCTCGGAGCTGAGCGACTTCGACCTCGACGACGGGGCGCTCGAGGAGCAACGTCTCTTGGTCGAGTGGGACACGCACGCGCTCGAAGAGGCGGCGACGCGCTTCACGCTCTCCGCCGTCGTCTCCGATCGGCTCGCTCGGTACAACGGCCTCACGTCGACGCCGCTGCCTCATCCCCCTCCACACTTCGACCGGCTGCACCCCGGCCCATCCGAAGGCGCGCTCTTCACTGCGCTTCGACTCGAACGCAACAAGCGACCCGAGCTGCTGATCGACGCGATGGCTGCATCCCACAGCGACCTCACGTTGCACATCGCCGGCACCGGCAGCCTCCACGACGAGTTGCTCGCACGCATCGAGCAGCATGGTCTGACCGGCCGGGTGCAGCTGCTCGGGTGGACCGGTGACGACGAGCTCATCCGTCGCTACGCCGCGGCACGCGCTGTGCTGTACGCGCCCTACGACGAGGACTACGGCTACATCACCTTGCAAGCGTTCGCGGCCGGCAAGCCGGTCGTCACGACGTCCGATGCGGGAGCGGTGCTCGAGTGGGTCACCGACGGTGTCAACGGCCTCGTTGCCGACCCGACGGCCGAGTCCATGGCGGCTGCAATCGATCGCATCGCCGTGGACGACGTGCTGACGCAGCGGCTGGGCCGAGCGGGTCGCGACCGCGTCGCCGGGCTGTCGTGGGAGCCGGTCGTCGAGGCGCTGCTGTCGGGCGCGATGGTGCGATGAGCTTCCCGACCTTGGGAGTCGTGGCCGACGTGGCCGGCAACGACCGAGTCGCGCCCCTGCTGCGCACGCTCTCGGACCGGTGCCGCGTCGTTGCGTGGCATCCCGGGCTTCCGGTCGATGCCGTGTTCGTGACTTCGTGGCGCGCGCCAGCGCACTCGAGGCGGGGAAGGATGCAGGCGGGCAAATCGTCCTCTGGCACGATCGTCACGACCCCGCTCCCGACGAGTGGAGCCGCCGTGCCGTCCTGACCATCGAGACACCCGAGCAGGCCGTCGATGTCCGCCAGTTCCGGGCGGTCGCACCGTTCATGCGCGAGCGATGGCGGGGCCGGTTCTCGATGCAGGTCGGGGTCGAGATGCCCGAGGGTCTCGGATGGCGCCAGCTGCGCACGTTCCTCGCGCTCTGTCCGGCAGTCGTTGCATCCGGAACGACCGCGCTCGAAGCGATGGCCTTCGCGACCCCGCTCGTCAGCGACAGCGCAACCGCGGCAGCTCTTGGTGCCACCGACGGGGTGCATCTGCTCGTGGTCGACGACGATCACAGGCGAGCAGTGGAGCAGGCGATCGCACTCGGCGCTGACCATCGGCAAGGAGCGGCGATCGGTCGCGCGGGTCGGCGGCTCGTCGAAGAGAGCCACGACCTGAGCCGACCGGCTGACGACGTCGCTCGAGCACTCGGTTGGCCACCTGCCGGCGGGCGGCTCGCCGGCCATCTCCGCGACCTGCCCACCCCGCCCCTGTCGAGGCCCATCACGCGAGCGGAGGCCCGAGTGGCAGAGCTGAGCGTCCGGTGAGCAACGCGGACCCCGATCTCACGCCTGAGCACGTGGCCGAGCTGCGCGAAGCGCTCGGCCAGCCGCCGGCGCCGAGGCCCCCCGGACCGCCGGTGCCGCCCCTCTCCGTACGGACCAAGACCGCCCTCGCTGCGCTCGTCGGCCCCATCGCGCGCCGCGCCCTCGAGGGCATCGCCGTCCGCGTCAGCGAACGGGTCGCGGTCAGGGTGGAGACACGCACCGCCGGTCGCGTGCAGGAGCTCGGCAGCGTTGGTCGCGTCACTGCAGCAGCAGGTCACGCAGCTCGTGCCATCGATCCACGCGTTGGGCATCCTCGACTCGAACATCGAGCTCTTCGCGTCGGCCGACGATGCGCTGCACGAGATCCGCGTCCACACCGTGCAGCTCGAGCTGCTCAAGGCCCAGCTCATGGCGTTCGAGCGCACGCTCGACGACCTCGGGCGGGCCATCGCTCCCGATGCCGGGATCGGTGCAGCGTCGCAACGGTTCGCGGAGCTGCGCGATCAGATCCAACGCCTCGACCGCGCGGTGCGACAGCTCGGGCAGGGGGGAACAGTCGCACCGTCATCAGACGTCAACGCAGCGCCAACCGCGTCCGCACCGCCCGCTGAGGTCGACTTCGACTACGTGGGGTTCGAGCGCCGGTTCCGCGGTGACCCGGCCGACGTCGCGATGACACTCGCCGAGAGATACGTCGAGCTGCTCGCCGATCACGCCCCCGTCCTCGACATCGGGTGCGGAGCGGGTGGGCTGCTCGCCGTGCTGCGTGAGGCAGGCATCGAAGGCCGTGGCGTCGATCTGGACGCCGGCATGGTCGCCGAGGCGCAAGCGAGCGGGCTCGACGTCGTGCGAGGCGACGGTCTCTCGTACCTCGCGCAGCTGGACGACGGCAGCGTGGGCGCGATCACGGCGATCCACGTCGTCGAGCACCTCGTGTTCGCCGATCTGTGCCGGTTCCTCGATCTCGCCGCCGCGAAGCTGCGACCGGGCGGTGTGCTCGTGTGCGAGACACCGAACCCCACGGCGCTCATCGTGCTCGGGCACTCCTACATCCTCGACCCCACGCACAAGTGGCCGCTCCACCCCTCGCTCTTGACGTTCCTCTGTGAGCGAGCCGGCTTCGCGGGCGTCGACGTGCGCTTCCACTCACCCGCGGACTTCTTCGCGGTGCCGCTGCTCGACGAGACCATCGACGCTCCGGCGCAGGTGGCGACGATCAACGACGCGTTGCACCGGTTGAACAGCGTGCTGTTCGGCCCCCAGGAGTACGCGATCGTCGCCACGCGTGCGCCTGACTCAGCCCGTGCGCAACCAGAACGCGCCGCCGTGGCGCTGTACTTCCGCCAGCGCAGGTGCCGACCAGATCGGGTGACACAGCGTGTCGAGCTCCGGGAAGCTGCGGATGTAGTGCGCGGGCAGCACGATCTCGCAGCCCCCGCCGCCGCCGAGCAGCCAGGCCGCGAGCAGGTACTGCTCCGAGTAGTAGCGGTCGGCCCACTGAGGCGGGTAGTCCTCGGGCAGGAAGATGTCGTGGATGCCGACGAGCACACCCGCAGGCAATGAGGGGATGACCTCGGTGAGCATCACGGTCGCGTCGGAGTTCTGAAACGTGCGATGCGAGTTGTCGATGAAGAGCACGTCGCCCGGGGCGAGACGGTCGAACAGCGCGAGATCGACGTCCTCGACGGGCTGACGGATGACTTCGTCGCACAGCTCGTCGATCTCGGCTCGAGGGAAAGGGTCGATCGAGACCACGCGGGCGGGCAACGAGTGATCGCTCACGGCTCGTCTGACGAACTTCGTCGAGTTGCCGGAGCCGACCTCGAGGTACGTCACAGGGCGCAGGTCGGCGACGAACGCGTAGAGCGCGACGCCGTCGAGACCGGGGATGAAGTCGTTCAGCCACGAAGGCTGCTCGGGTGAGGACGCGGCCGCGGCGATCGTCGCCAGCGTGTCGCGGTGTGTGAGGAAACCCTGCAGCACGGCGCGGTATCGATCGAAGCCCGGAGCGATCATCGCCTCGAGCCCGGGATGCGGCGCGGCGCCCCAGCCGTAGCGGGCGCGCGGCTGCACCGAGTAGTCGAGCTCGAGGTGCACGATCAGAAGACCTTCCAGAAGGGCTGCACCCGGCTGAAGATAGAGCCGCTGGGCAGCTCGGCTCCGACCCGAGTACGCGGGCGCGAGCCAGCCGTAGTCCTGCTGCAGCGTCCCGGTGCGGAACGCGAACGAGTTCGTCGCCGGGTCGATCGGCCCCGGGTCGACGCACATCACCGCGCAGTAGAGCGCCGGCGGGATCTCGAGGGTCTCGGCGACCTCGGGGTCTTCGGGGACGGTGCGACCCCATTGCGGTCCCGGCGTCCCGAAGTCGATGCCCTTGATCGCCTCCTGCACCGCCTTGTGGTCGGGGTGCTGATAACGGATCGACGGGTCGAACGAGTCGTTGAAGTACGCGCCGGCGACGATGTCGTCCTCCTCAGAGACGGGCAGGACTCGAGTCCGAAGCGCCCGCACGGCCTCGACGCCGAGCACGACCTCGTTGAGGCTCAGGTCGCGGTCGCCGAAGTCGAACGCGAAGCGAGCCGACTTGTTGCCGACCCACAGCAGGTACTTCGTCGACGGCACGCGTTCGCCTGACGCGTCGAGCTTGCTCGGCAGTGCGGCGCCCTCGGGCACGTCGAGGTCGAACTGGCCGAGGAAGCCGGGCCGCCCGATCGCCGACTCCAGGCCTCCTCGCGTGTCGAGGAAGGTGGACCACGCGTCCAGGCGTTGCTCGGCACAGGTCGGTGTGCCTTCGCCGGTGAAGGGCTGGGGCTGGGGCTGCCGCTCGGCCCGGTCCATCTGCAGCTCGGAGATGCCGCTGCCGTCGCAGTAGCGCGAGTACTCGCCGCGGGTGAGAAGGATGAACACGATGTAGTGCGTCGTGTCGTTCGCGACCATCGACCAGGCCTCGAACTCGTCGTCGGGGTGGGGGATCACGATGTAGCGGATCTTCAGATCGGGTGATGCCGGCGGCAGCACCGCAGTGGGGGGCTCGCCCCCGGTTGCGGGCGTGACGAACTCGGGCGCAACCGGCACGCTCGAGGTCGACCCCGACGCGATCGACGAGGACGGGGCGACCTCAGGTGCCGGTGAGTCCTCGGCAACACCGGTGGGCAGGTCGTCGGTCGGCAGAGCCGAGAGATCCGGGTTGGGCTTGTCGAGCAGCACGG
Organism: uncultured Acidimicrobiales bacterium; assembly: GCA_963726695.1. Taxonomy (GTDB): domain Bacteria; phylum Actinomycetota; class Acidimicrobiia; order Acidimicrobiales; family DATKAS01; genus DATKAS01. The sequence continues at coordinate 25,252 of CAVSDE010000015.1, read as the reverse complement.
TCGTCGTCGGCCCAGATGCCGTGGTGGACGTCGAGGTGGGTCGCGTGGTCGTCGCGCCGGCCGCAGTGCTTGACGCGCTCGAGCCCCCGTCGTCGCTGGAGCAGGCCGCCGCGCCACGCGCGCAGCGCGATCGCGAGCCCGAGCGCGAGCCATCTCCGGATCACAGCGTCACGTACCAGCGTCGAGCGTGCAGCACGCAGGCGAGCAGCGTCCAGGCCGCGAGCATCCCGAGTGCATACAGGAAGTACGCGCCCGGAGGTTGGACCCATCGTTGCGCCCCGTGCTCGATGAGCCACGTGGACGCCGTGACCGAGCCGACGTGCGCGCGTGAGATCCACACGCCGACGGCGTGCTGCCCGACGTAGATGAGCAGCGCGTTGCGACCGAGCGCGACGAGGGGAAACGCGACGGCGGACGCAACCCGACTTCGATCGACCGAGAGGTGCGCGAACACGATGAGGCCGATCGAGATCGCGGCGGTGACAAGGACGAACGACGGCGTCCACAGCCGCTTGTTCACCTCGACCGCGGACTCCCAGAGCACGCCGAGCACGAGGCACACTCCTCCGAGCGCAACGAGGTCGCCCAGTCGCCGGCGGCGCAGAAGGTCTCCCGCGAGCCAACCGACCAGCACCGAGGCGACGGCACCGGCGGTCGACGGCAGCCCCTCGGGGTCGTATCCGGCCGCGCCGTCTCTGTAGAGGTGCGACGAACCGAACGTGGCCGCGTCGATCTGACCCGGCACCGTGCACGACGACACCTCGACGCCCCGGCAGCCGTCGAGGGTCGGCACGGTCAACGTCCAGCCGTAGGCGACGAGCACAAGCCCGGAAGCGAGTGCGATCAGCCACCACCGGCGGAGCCCGACCACGAGCACGCCAGCGAGCAGTCCGGCGACACCGATGCGCTGCAGGACGCCGGGGATGCGCAGCGATTCGAGCGGGCCGCCTTCACCCCACCACCCGAACACCAGGAGCCCGATCACGATCAGCGCGAGCGAACGGGCCGCCAGCCGGCGCATCGTGCGCGCCGAGACCGGTGGGCGCAGCCACTGCGCCATGCCTGCGCCCACCAGCACGAGGAACAGCGGGAAGACCACGTCGGCGATCGTGAGGCCGTGCCATGGCGCGTGGCGCCACCACCGGAACGACTCGAGCGGTCCCGGCAGGTTCTCGACGAGGACCATGCCCGCGACGGCCAGACCACGTACCGCGTCAAGAGACGTGAACCGCACCCGCGCAGCGGCCGGGGCCTCCCCCGGCGCCTGGAGCGCGACCGTGGCGGTCATGCGGTCAGCCAGCCACTAGCCCGGCGGGGGCAGCTTCGCGATCGTGTCTTTGGCGAGCTGCGCGACTTGCTCGAGGGTCTGGTTCGGCCCCGCGGCGACGTCGACTTCGTACTGCCCGGTGAACACGACGAGGACCTTGATGTCACTGCCGGGGAACACGGCAACGCGGGCCGCGTCACCGATCCCGTCGACGGTCTGGAGCTCGACGCCGGCGAAGCGATTCTGCTCGAGGTCGACGAGGTCACCCTGGAGGTGTGAGCCCGACCCGGGCACGAGCTTCGCGCTGACCGAGACGCCGTTCTCGGCCACGCCCGAGGTGTCGTTGTACGCGCACACCGCATAGATCGTGTCCCCGTCGACGGCGCTGCCCTTCTGGTTCACGGGACCCACGTCCCGTCCGAGAAACGCCTTCGCGTCGGCCGGGGTGAAGAAGGGGCAGCCAGCCAGCACGCCGAGGTCGACGTTGCCGACCACCGGATCAAGCGTGCTGGTCGGACCCGTGCCCGCCGCAGTGGTGCTCGCGCCTGCTGCCGCAGTCGAGGCCGCGGACGACGACCCGGTGTCATCGCTGCAGGCCGCGATCGTGACGACGAGGCCCGCAGCAAGCGCGAGCAAGCAGGCACGGAGAGGCTTCGACATGGGGTTTGAGGCTACTTGCGCCGGCGTGCGCTGAGCAGTCAGCGGCTCAGCTCGCAGCACCACCGATGGCAACCTGCGCAGCGAGGCGAACAGAGTCGTTCACCGCAGTCGTGCCGCCGTACAGGAACCCGCCCGCGATTCCCGATGCCTTTGCGGAGAGATAGGCCTGTGTCTGTGGCGACAGCGTCGACGGGTCGGTGAGCAGCATCGGCCCGGAGAAGCGAGCGATGTGCGCGCCGCCGGCCAACGCGTCGGGGAAGTTCGTGCCCGACGCGAGCCCGACCGTGCCCGGGGTCGGGAAGAACCGTGCCGCGACCTGACCGCTCGTGTCGTACCGATCCGTGCCGACGATCGCCTGGCCGGCCGGGTAGGCAGTCGCGGCCGGGCCACCGACCGAGATGAGCGTGCCTCCCGACGGGCGAGTGCTGATGTACGACGACGTGATCGCCACAGGAGACGACCCGGCGGAGAGCAGCACCGCACCCTTCGCCTGAGCCGCCGCCGCGCCAGCGGTGAGTGCGTCAGGGAAGTTCACGCCATCGGCGATCAAGAGCGTCGAAGGGTTGTTGAGGCCGTCGCGCGCGATGCGCACCGCCGTGTCGAAGCGATCGACGCCTTCGAAGCGAACAGTCTGGTATCCGGCCGACGTCAAGGCGCTCTGCACCGACGTCGACAGCGCCACCGGGCCGCCGAGCAGGAACACGGTCTTCCCTGGCGTGAGCACGCGCTGGATCTCCGCGAGCGTGCGGGGATCGAGGTTTGCCGGGCCGGTCAGCGGCAGAGGCGCGCTCTTGGCCGCCGCGAGCGGTGTGCCCGCGAGCGCATCGGCGAACCCGTCCGCACGAGCGAGCACCACGGCACTCGCGGTGCCGGCACCCGGGAAGCTGGCCTGTGAGATCGCGTCAGCAGTGTCGATGCGATCGGGGCCGGATATGCGGGTGATCGTCTTCGCGGAGGGGTTCACGACGATCGGAGGTGTGATGTTCGTGCTCGGGTTCGAGAAGTAGCCGATCGTGTCGAACGTCGTGCCGCTCGCGGGGTTTCCGCCCGACCTGCGCGTGCCGAAGGGAGCGGAGTCGCAGTCGGTGAGGAAGATCTGCGCTTTGCCAGGCGACGCGCCGGGTTGGATCTTCATGCCGCTGAGCGTGAGGGTCGTGAGGGTGCTCGACGCGTTGTTCTGGATGGACACCTTGTAGTCGCGAGCTCGGGCCTGCCGGCCCGGTGTCGATCGTCACGCCGTTGACGGCGTCGCCGCCGACGCTTCCCGTGCCGGTCGAGGTAGGCAACGTCGACCACGTGATGCTCGGTTGCCCGCTCGTGGCATTGAGGGACGTGTCGAGGCAAACATCGGTCGCGGTGCCGGCAGGCCCGAACGCGTCGGGCACCGCCTCAGCCAGCTGGATCGGGTCGATGGCGACCGGCGGAGACGGCAACAGGATCGGCGCGCTCGACCGTCCCTCCTGTCATCGAGATCGTCGAGAGCCACGCGTTCGAGTTGTCCGCAGTGGAGAGGGTGAACGGCGGCCCCACCGCGCCACCGCCGGAGACGATGAGCTGCACCGGGCCGTCGGACGCGGATCCGACGACCGTGCCGTTCATGCCGGCGGTGTAGCGGATGTTCGAGACCTTGATCGGGCCGTTGCCTCCGATGAGCACGTTGACGGTCATCACGTCGAACTTCGTACCGCCGTCCTGGCTGGCACACAGGGGGCTCGACCCGAGGTTGACCTGCGTGGAAGCAGTCGGCCCGGGGATTGTGGCGAGGGGCGTCGACGCGTAGGAGACGAAGTCACGGAAGCCCACGCCGGCGAAGCAGTTCGGAGCGCTGTCGGCATCATCGAGCGCGATGGTGATGCTGTCGCCGGCTTGGAACATCGTCGAGCTGGTGCCGATCGTCAGGTTGCCGGCGATGCCGCCACCGAACCCGACCGGGATCTCCGGCGTCGAGTCGGCGACCAAGGTCGCGGCCGTGATGAACGGGATCGCCGCGCTCACCGGCGCTGCCGCGAGCAGCGGTCGTGGCGAACGTGACGCTCGCGAGCACCGTGACCGTCGAGATCAATCGTCTCCGCCGCATCGTGCCTCCCCTGCCTGACGGCCCCGTAGGGGGCGCGACTCTACCAGTCACGTACCCAGAGCCGATCGTCGCCAAAACGCGGAGAAGGGGCCCCGAAGGGCCCCTTCTCTCAGGTTGCCGTTGGACGGACTAGGTGGTGATACCAGCCAGTGCGCTTTGAGCGGACGTGCAGACTGCGTCAGAGATCGCAGCTTGCAGACCGATGCACTTGATGGCATTCACTCCGGCAGTTGAGAGGCCGTTGGTGCCGCTGCCCACTGCCGTGAGCTGCGTCGCCGTGATGGAGTTGAGCGTGGTCGGGTTCTGGGCGAGCAGAATCGCCGCGTTGCCGCCGTAGTTCAACTTGTTGGGATCAGCACCGAGGCCGAAGCCACCGTTGATCGTCTGCACACCGAACAGCGAACCCACGCCCTGAACCGCTGCGGTGAGCGAGTCGGGGAAGGTGTCGCTGCGAGCGAGCAGGACGGTGTTGAGGTTGCCGAGGCCGAGGCCCGGAAGCGAGGTGTTCGCCGGGTTCCGGGTCGAGTACTGCATCACTGCCACAGCCGTCGACAGACGATCTGCACCAGAGACACGGGCGACGACCAGACCGAGACCACCGTCTTGCGTGGCCTTCGTCAGCGAGTCGGCGACTGCAGCCGAAACCGCAGTCTCGCCACCGACGATGACGACCTGCTGGGTCTGCAGGTCCTTCAGGGTCTGAGATGCCTCAGGTGACAGTGCCGCGGGATCCGTGAGGATCATCGGGATGCCCTGAGCGTAGGCACGAACGCCCGCCGAAAGTGCGTCGGGGAAGTTCGCACCGGACACCACGAAGGCGGTGCGGCAGAAGCTGCAGACGTTGGCGGGCGACGCCGGCGCGACCTGCTTGGTCGCGTTGAACATCGCGGGCGCCACCTGCTGCACGACGGCCGGGATCGACACGGGCAGGCCCGTGAGGATGTTCAGCAGTCGCATGGTGCCGTACCGAGTGTCGTTGAGCGGATCCTGGACCCGGCCAACGGACAGCTTCGTGCCTGGGGCAACCCTCGGGTCACCGTTGGTGAAGGTGTTCGAGAAGCCACCGCACTGGCTATCAGTGGTGCAGCTCGTGTTCAGGCCCTTGAGGAAGTCGACCACCGTGTCCGGGACGGCCGCGGGGCCACCGAGCACGAGGACCGTCTTCACGCCGAGGTTCAGGAGCGCGAACTGGACCTGACCCAGCGCGTCCACAGTCGGACGCACGAGCAGGATCGCAGCGCCGATACGTCCGGCTGCATACGACGCCGACAGAGCGTCGGGGAAGTTGTCAGCCGTTGCAACGAGTGCGAACCGGGTGCCACCGCAACGCTGCTGGATCACAGCATCGGTGTTCGGCAGACCGCTGCAGCCCTGCAGCAGGTTGGTGCTTGCGTTGACTCCGGCGAGGCCGTACTTCTCCTGCTGGAGGATGCGAGCCGTGGCAACACGATCGTTGCCGCCGGAACGGTCAGCCAGGAGGAGGAAGAACAGCACGACCCGGTTGAGGTCGTTCACGCTGTTGTTCGGACCCGAGAAGGTGCCGATGGTGTCGACGTTCGTGTTGGCCGTCGTCGCGGGGTTGATCGCGGGAGGAATCCCGTTGCCAGCAGAGCTGGTCGTGACTGCTCCACCATTCGCGTCACCCGTGAGCTGACCCCTCAACGAGCCGCCGGGACCGAACTGGTCGCCGCAGTCATCGAGGATCGCCCGGACCGAGCCGACCGTCGCCGCAGCGATGTTCAGCACGACGTTGTTCAGCGTCAGGGACGACAGCACGTTGGCCGGGTTGTTGAAGATGGTGATCGAGATGCGAGTGTTGGCGAGGCCACCGACGCCGGCATCCGGGATCAGGATCGACTGCAGCAGGTCGGTCGCGAGACCGCCACCCGTCACGGTCAGGGCCGAAGAGGTCCCGAACGTGGCGTTGCCCGACACGATGTCAACACAGAACGTGTTGTTCGGCGAGCCGGCAACACCGAATGCATCGGCGACCTTCTCGGTGATCGTGATGGTGGGAATGGTCTTCGTGAGAGCCGTACCCGTCGTGACGGCGAACGTCTTCGGAGGACCAGTCATCGCGATGGTGGTCACCCAGGCGTTCGAGTCAGGGTTGGCCAGGCTTGCCGCCGCGCTGTTGAGCTTGGTCAGCACCGTCGAGCCAGTCGTGACGTTCGAGAAGAACACGAACATGCGGACAGGGCCCGTCGTGGTCGAGTTCAGCCGGGTCGTCGCGCCGGTCAGGTTCGCCTGGCCGGTACCACGGCCAACCGAGTACTGGATGTTGCTGATCACGATGGGACCGGGACCCGACGTCGCCACCGTGAAGGTGAAGATGTCGTTGCGGGTGCCGCCGTCCTCCGCGTTGCAGAAGCCGGGGATGGTGCCGTTGGCGCCAACCGCTGTCGAGCTACCGGCAACGCCGGGAAGCAGGGTCAGCGTGCCACCAGTGGGACCGGCGGCCGTGGGGGTCGCGGCGTACACGACGAAGCGACGATCACCGACGCCCGACTGCAGACCGGTTGTACCGCTGCTGCAGTTGGCGTTCATCGCAGGGGTCGGAGCCGTGGTGGGCGTACCCACACCCGGCTGTGCGACCTGCACGGTGATGACGTCACCTTGGGTGAAGGTCACAGTGCTGGCGCCCACGGCGATGTTGCCCGCGGCAGCAGTGTCACCGACACCGATGACGGTTTGATCAGTGATCGCGATCGCCGGGGTGTTGGTGGACGCTGCTTGCGCCACCCCCGACGTCACGATCGGTGCGAGGCCTACGGCGAGGAGGACGGCGGTACCAGCGCCGACCAACCGCCGCAACCTGCGGGACGGTGACTTCATACAACCTCCTGGTTGTTGTCCTGTCTTGGTTGCGATCGACGCGCCCGTCCAACGGAACCACGATCGCATGCGGGAACAGGCAGAAGCCCTGCCGCCCCTCGGTAGCGAGAACCCCAGGCGTGACGACTCGTGACACCCGAAATTCGGCTGGGGGCACCCTAAAGGGGTTCGCGAAGCAAGGTCAACAACCGCCAGCCCCTGTCAGGGCAGGTCAGCCGCCCGAAGCCGCGTCGAGGCGAGTCTGGAACGCATCGGCGGCGGCCGTGTCATTTTGGGCTTTCGCGGTCGCCACCGCCTCCGTCAGGAGGGTCTTGTCGTCCGGAAACCTGGTCAGACCGTTATCCACAGCTGCCCGAGCGCCGGCGAGGTCGCCGGCCACGCGCTTGGCTGAGGCCTCCCCCGCGACGAAGCTGGGCTCGAAGGGATTTGCGCGGGCCGCCCGAGCGAACAGGGCCGCCTCGACCTTCGGATCACCGCTTCCTGGAGCGAGCTCACGCAACCGGGCGAGCAGGCGCGCGTAGCTCGAGAGCGGCACGGGGTCGCGAGGGCCTCGGTCGACCGCGGTCTGCAACATGGTGCGCACCGGGGTCAGGCCGGTCACGTTGTCGGCCGTCGACGCGTTCGACGCGGCGAGCGTCTGGAGGATGAAGTTCGCCTCGCTCAGCACGTAGCGCGATTCGGACGTGTTCTGCTTCGTCGCGTGGTCGAAGTGGCGCAGGGTCGAGTTCACGACCCGAGATTGCGACGCCGACGACAGCTTGCCCGAGGTGAGCGCGACGGTGCCGTCGATCGCGGCCTGGTAGGAGCGGTCAGCGCGCCACCATGTGCTGGAGAACCACGCGAGAGCAACAACCACGACCGCGCCGATCGCGAGAGGCACCGCGACGCCGAGCGGCGCGCCTGGCGTCGGTTGGGCTGGCGTGCCGGCTGAGGCGTCGCCGTCTCGTCGAACGGCGTGACCTTCACGATGCGCACCGGGTTGAGTCCCACGGGCACACCGACGGCGAGCGCGACGGTGCTCACGACACCGGCCATCGCCCACAGCACGATGTTGACGCCGAGCAGCTCGACGTTGAACGAGTTCTGCAGCAGCACGCCGAGTGCCACGCCGAGGGCTGCTGTGAGCATCAAGCGGTGCTCACGCCACCCCTCGTCCGTGCGTTCCCGCGCCCGCGTGTTGCGCCATGCGCCGACGGCGCGCAACGCGAGCCACAGCAAGAAGAAGAGGAGTGCGGCGAGGCCGAGCACCCCCTTCGTCGCGAGCGTCTGCAGGAACGTGTTGTGCGCCGCGTTGATGACTTGGTTCGGGCCGAACACGGTCACGAACTTCTGCGTCTGGTAGGTCGGCGCCAGGTAGCCGAACGTGTCGGGACCCCAACCGAGGATCGGGCGATCCTTGGCCATGTCGACGGCTGAGTGCCAGTACTGCACGCGCTGTGCAGCGGTGCTCGTCCCTGAAGACCACTGGGTGACCGCGTCGAGCTTGCGAGAGATCGTGCCTTCCGCGCCGACGATGACGAACGCGAGGCCGACCGCGAGGATGAGGCCCGCTCCACACCAGAGGGCCAGCGTGCGCCGTCCACGAAGCTCGGGGATGAGCAGGATCGCGGTGAGGGCGAGCGCTCCCACCGCAGCGGCCAGGCCACCGAGGCTGCTCGTCTCGACCAGGCACACGAGGCCGCCGAGCAGCACCACTCCGCTGAGCGCCCGGATCCACACGGACCGATCGCTGATCGCCACGATGACGCCGATGGGCAGCATCGCCGCCACGAAGCCGGCGAAGTGGTTCGGGTTGCCGAACGTGGACCAGACGGTGCTGGTCGGGCCGAACGACGCTCCGGCGTTGACGAAGTGGATCCAGTCCCAGCCGGTGCCGAGCTCGACGTCGGCAGTCTGGATGAGGCCGTAAAGGATCACGAGGCCACCGGAGGCCAGCACGAACACTGTGAGGATGCGGCGGAGGTCGACGACTCGCCACGACTCGGCCGCGATCAGAGCGACCACGGCGAAGGAGGCGAGGGCCAGCAGGCCGTCGTAGGACTGGTAGGCCCCGACCAGGCTGAGTCGAGGGTTCACGCTGAAGATCGTTGCGAGCACCCCAACCCCGACCATCGCGAGGATCGGCCAATGCAAGCCGGTACGGAGGTCGGGTAGCTCGGTGTTCGTGATCGCGTCGACGATCCAGAGCAGGGCGAGCACGAGCGCGCCGATCATCAGCACTGAGAACTTGGCGACCCCATATCGCTCGGCGGTGCCCGGATCGAATGTGACCGGCAGGGCGACCACGACCACGAACGCGCCGATGCGCCGCGCGCTTCGCAGCGGGTCGGTGGGGTCCCAGAGGTCGCCGCTCGTGCGCACGACGGCGATCGCGGCCCACGACAGCCCGATCATGAAGAGCGCGAGGCCGAAGGTGGACAACGCCCCGATCAGCCAAAGCAGAGTCCAGAGCACGGACAAGCCCGCGCCGATCACGAGCGGCAGGCTGACGCCTTCCGGCGTCGGCGCGCTGCGGGCCGGCGCGCTCGGGGGTCGGGCCTTCTCGGAGGGCGTCGCGGCAGGCTGGGGATCGATGACGATCGTGCCCGTCGTCGTTTTGGCGCTGGTCGACGGACGCGCCGGACGGTGCGACGTACGCCTCGATTTGGCCATCCGGCAGAGCATAGGGGCGCGCTCTCAGCGGATCGGCTCGCCTCCGGCGCCGTCGTCCGACGGCACGAGCGAGAGGAGGACGCCGGCGAGCACCGCCAGGATCACGACTGCCGCGCCGAGGATGTACGCGGAGGCCCGATCGATGCGGCTCACCACCAAGGCCACCATCCCGAGGCAGATCCCGACGGTGTAGATCAGTACCACGGCCGCGGGGACGGGCAAACCGGTGCGCACGATGCGGTGGCTCGTGTGGTCGCGTCCTCCGAGGAACGGGCTGACGCGTCGCCGCACCCGCGTGACCGTGACGAGCGTCGTGTCGAAGATGGGCACGCCCATCACGAGGATCGGCACGAGGAACGTGATGTCTGTCGGGCCGTCGAAGCGCAGCTTCATGCCGAGGTAGGCGAGCATGAACCCGAGGAACAGCGCGCCGGCATCCCCCATGTAGATGCGGGCCGGGTGGAAGTTGTGGCGGAGGAACCCCAGCGCGCATCCCGCCAAGCCGATCGCCAACGCGGCGACGAGGAATTGCCCGTTCTGGGACGCGATCACGAACAGGGAGCCCGCCGCGATCGCCGCGACTCCCGACGACAGTCCGTCCATGTTGTCGAGGAGGTTGAACGCGTTCGTGATCCCGACGACCCAGACGATCGTGACGAGCGCGTCCGGTCGCGCCCGGACCGAAGAGGTCCACACCGGCGCCGATCTTCCACAGCACGAAACCCGCGGCGACCTCGACCACGAGGCGCACCGCGGGGCTCAACCCCCTCAGGTCGTCGAGCAGGCCGACGGTCGCGAGGAGCACGGCCAGGCCGAGCACGGCGAACAGCTCGCCTCGGCCCGACACCGGCGGACGCACCAGCGCCGCGACGCCCACGGTGAGGGCGAACGCGCCGACGATCGCCAGCCCTCCGAGGTAGGGCACCGGGTCGGTGTGGCTCTTGTGGCCGCCCGGCTGATCGAGCACCGCCCGCGAGAGCGCGAACCGCAAGACGAGCGGCGTGAGCACCAGCGAGAACGCCGCGGAGACCGCGAACACCGCGAGGTACTGCCACCCGCCCCCGGTCACGACGAGCGACAGTACCGGTAGCGTTGCGCCCGGTGGGGCAGACGGTGCAGCCCAGGGTCTTCGTCGTGGTGCCGGTGTTCGAGCGGGCAGACCACACCCGGGCTTGCATCGCGCAGCTGAAGCGGCAGACGCATCGGAACGTCGAGATCCTCATCGTGGACGGCGGATCGCGAGACAGCAGCCTCGACGAGTGGCGGACAACGGAGGGCATCACGCTCATCGCGGAGATCGGTGAGCAATGGTGGACCGGCGCGACGTGGCATGGGGTGCGGTACGCGCTCGCGCAGGGCAACGCCGACGACTTCGTGCTCTTCCTGAACGACGACACCACGATTCCCGACGACCTCATCCAAGTGCTCGTTGAGGAGGCGGGTGCTCACCACGCGGCGGTCGAAGCCCTGCAGGTCGACGACACCGATCACAGCCGTGTGCTGGCCGCGGGCGCGAGGTTCGATTGGGCCCACTACCGGTCGGTCCCGCTCGAGCCACCGCCGCCGGCTGGAGGGTTCGACGCCCGCACCGAGGTGCTCGACGGCCGAGCCACGATCGTGCCGCTGTCCATCCTTCGTGAGGTCGGAAACGTCCGGAGACGGGCGCTGCCGCACTACTGCGCGGACTCCGAGCTGTTCTTTCGCATCGCGAAGGCCGGCCATCCGCTCGCCGTGACCCATCGCACGTGGGTCGGGATCGCAGCGCCGAGCGACGCGCCGTTCTCGTTCGAGCCAGGGAACTTCGGCCAGGTCTGGCGTTCGCTGTGGGATCGCCGTTCGATGTCCAACCTGCCGGCGCACGTCACCGTGATCCTGCTGGCCGGGCCAACCTGGGGTCGGTTCCGAGCGGCGGCGCAGCTCGTGCTGAACGCGACTCGATTGCTGCTCGTCGCTTGGGGTCCCCTGTACCGGACGCTGATCCTTTGCCGGCGGATCGTCCGGAAGGCCATACGGGTCGTGAACGGCTGGACGCGTCACGAATGACACCGACGCACACCGGGGCCGGGAGGGCTGTGCCTCGGATCGTCAGGTAGATGCTGCGACCGTCGTCGTCGTCCCGGTCAGCACGTCGACGAGCGGACAGTCCCCAATCAAGGCCAGCTGCTCGCGCCGGTCCGAGATGTACAGCAGCGCGCCCTCCTGATCACGGGCCTGACGCACCCGCGTCTCTTGCCAGGCGGCCGCCGGGGTGCATTCGGGGATGTCGCCCAACACGTCGCGCCGCACGAGAAACGCGTTCGTGCCCGCCCGGTTGCCACCCACGAGCGCATAGCCCTTGGCCGAGCCCACGTGGGCGAGCGCGCCGATCGACGCTCCGAAGTAGAGCGTCGAGAAGTGCTCAGTCGTCCGATCGAACCGGGGTGCGTAAGGCACCGTCACACAGGCGTCGGGCCCGAACAAGCTGTTGTACTCGACAACCAGGATCCGGGGGCGGACGACGCTCAGCGCGTCCAACATCCAGTAGTCGACGCCATCGACGTCGATCGACACGAGGTCGACGTCGCCGCGGTACCCCGCGTCGCTGATGACCGTGTTGAGGTTGTCGGTGGTGAGGAACGCGGAGACCGCATCAACGGTGTGGCGCCATCCGATCCAGCTCTCCGCCAGGAACCTCTGGTGACGATCGCCCGGATCGATCGCGAGTCCGCGCCAGTCGTCCATCTCGACGAGCAGTCGTGTGTTCGACTCGCTGTAGTCCTCGACGCCGAACTCGACGAACGTTCGCTCGCCGAGCGGCACGCGCTGGACGAGCCACTGGATGATGCCGTCCTCGCCGAACTGGGAGAAGACATGAAACTCAGCATCGCTGAGCTGCTGTACGTCACGCATCCGCGCGGCGTGCAACCGGCCGATCTCGACGCGGAGGCCGTCGAGGTCTCGTCTGAGAGCTGCATCCTGTCCCACGGGTCCGTCGTGACCCAAGATGTTCCGGGCTCTCGCTTGGAATGAGGCGAGACTGGGGCGAGGCACCGAGAGGCGAGGCTATTCGCGATGCGTGTTGCAGTCCGACCATGCTTTGCGCCCGGGATCTCTGGCGGGATCGAGCAGTACGTCCAAGGGCTTGCACGTGGGCTGGGCCAGCTCGACGGCGTCGACCGCTTCGACTTCGTGGGCACCGCACCTCAGGGCCGCGCGTTGGCCGACCACCTGGCCGGCGCCGCGTCGTGGGTCGGCCTCAGTCCGACGACTCCGCCGCAGCCCACGAAGGCGCCTCTCCAGGCCGTGAGGACGCAGCTTCACGACGTGAAGTGGTTCGTCGCGCGGCGGATTGCGTCCACGCCGCTCGGCCCGCCGACCAGACGCGTGGTGTTCTGGGTGAGGGCCCGGCGGCGACCCGGCGAGCCAGATGGGCCCACAATCCCTGTGTCGCCGCAAAAGGTGGAGGGCGGAGGGTACGACGTCGTCCACTTCGCGGCGCAGGCTGGAGAGCGCACCGCGCTGCCGAACCTCTACCAACCCTGGGATCTGCAGCACCTCCACTTTCCGGAGTACTTCTCCGCGGCCGACCTCAGATGGCGCGAGCAGATCTGGGGACCGTGCTGCAAGCAAGCCACCTTCGTCCTGGTCGCGTCTCGCTTCGTTCGCGACGACGTCGTGAACGCGTACGGGATCGACCCGAGCCGTGTTGCTGTCGTAGCGCCGGGTGCTCCGCTGCTGGTCGTGCCCGCGACGCAGGTCGTCGACGTGCCCTACGCCCTGTACCCGGCACAGCAGTGGGCCCACAAGAACCACGTGCGACTGATCGACGCGGTCGCGTCCTTGCAGGCTCGGGGCACCCAGGTGCGAGTGGTGTGCACGGGCCAGCCAAACGCGCGCGACCGCACGGTTCGCGACCATGCACGAGCTCGGGGCGTCGAGCATCTGATCGAGTTCCGCGGCTACGTGACGGAGGACGAGCTGGCCCGTCTCTACGCGGGCGCACGTTGCCTCGTGTTTCCTTCCCTGTTCGAGGGCTTCGGATTCCCCGTGCTCGAGGCGTTCAACGCCGGCGTTCCCGTTGCCTGCTCTGACACGACCTCGCTCCCAGAGCTCGTCGGTGACGCCGCGGTGCTCTTCGATCCGAAGGAGGTGGACTCGATCGCAGGCGGGTTGGAGAAGGTCTGGCTGGACGAGGAGCTGCGAGCGGCGCTGGTGAAGCGGGGCTACGAGCGTGCGGCCGCGTACTCGTGGGATCGGCTCGCCCACTCGTGCCGAGCGCTTTATCGAGCTGCCGGAGGACAAGACCTCGACGCCACCGACGCCGCGCTGCTGACCGCGGCGGGCGTCGCGCCGTGAGGATCACGCTCGTCACTCCGACGTTGAACGCCGCCCGGTATCTGCCCGAGGCCTTGGCGAGCGTCCGCTCCCAGCAGTGGCCCGACGTCGAGCACATCGTGATGGACGGCGGGTCCACCGACGACACGTTGTCGATCCTCGGACGCGTTCCCGCCGTACGAGTGGAGAGCGGCACCGACAGCGGTCTGTACGACGCGATCAACCGCGGCGTCGCGCTGGCATCGGGAGATGTCGTGGGCTTCCTGAACGCCGATGACGTGCTCGCATCCGGAGCCCTCGCCGCCGTCGGCGACGCGTTCGCCACCCATCCCGGTGTGGAGATGGTGACCGGCGGCGGTGAGGTCTTCCGCGAGACCGCCGCCGGCACGGAGACGCTCCTCCACGTCAACGACGTCGGCGCCAAGCTGCTGCGGGAGCAGGACATCATCCACGGCTCGCCGATCGTGAACTCGCGGTTCTTTCGTCGGGAGCTCCTCGAGCGAGTGGGCCCCTTCGACACCCGCTGGCGTCGGTGCGCCGATGGCGACTTGCTCATGCGCGTGCTGGACGTAAGCCCGGAACGACAGGCAGTCGATCAGGTCGTCTACCGGTCGCGCGCACATGCTGACTCACTGACCTTCCGCGAAGGGATCGAGGTGGAGCTCACCGAGGAGAAGCTCGCGCTCTGCGCCGCCCGCCTCGCCGAGACCAAGGACGTTCCCGCGCTGCATCGGCGATACCGGCGGTGGCACAGCTGGGAGGCGACGTACCTCGCCTGGAGGCAGGTCCTCGGTCGCCGTCACGCCGCCGCCGCCAAGACCCTTGCCCACGGGGTCGCCGTCGATCCCCTGCTCCCGATGGTCGTCCCCATCCAGATCGCGCAACACCTGCAGATGCGTGCCCAACACCGATGACTTCGATGCGGGTCGCGCTGGTCGCCCTGACGACATCCGGCGCGGCCGGCGACTACGTGTCCGCGCTGAGCAACGCGATGACCGAGCGCACGACGACTGGCGCGTGGGTGCCCGATCGCCCGGCTCTGCGCCTCTCAGCGGAGACCCACGTCATCGAGAAGCGACACTCCCGCGCCGGCGTCGCGCTCGGGGAGGCAGCATCCTGGCTCCGTTCCAGCGAGCTCGCCGAGCAGCTGCATGCGTGGAAGCCCCAGGTCGTGCACTTCGTGTTCGGCGAGGGCTATCCCACTGCGGCTCGTACGGCGACCGCACTTGCGGCTCGCGAGATCCCCGTCGCCGTGACGTGGCACGACCCCCAGCCGCACGGTCAGCTGCTCGACCGCGTCCAGCACGCGGTGGCCGCGCGCACGATCCGCGCCGCGGGCGGACTGCATGTCCACTGTGAGCGACTCGCGCCGAAGGCCTTCGGACCGAAGCTTCTCGTCGCCGAGCTTCCCGCGTTCCCTTGTCCGTCGTGCTCCGGCCTCACCAGGACCCAGCCGCTGCCGCGCCGTCGGCACGATCGTGATGGTCGGCCGCTTCGCTCCCTACAAGGGCGTCGACGCGATGTGCGACGCGCTCGCCGGGTATTGGGCCCGTGGTGGTGAGCGTCGCTTCGTCGTCGTCGGGCAAGGAAGCGTGCCGGCATCATTGCGGCGGCTTCACACGCGTTGGCCGTCACTGGTGTCGATCGAGAACGCGTACATCTCCGGAGAGCGACTGCACGACGTGCTCTCGGCCGCAGCGATCTGCGTCATGCCCTACCTCAGCGGCACGCAGTCAGCGCTTCCGTGGCTCGCGCGCCTCCACGGCGCGCACCTCATCGCGACCGACGTGGGCTGCATCGGCGAGGTCGCCCGCCGGATCGGAGGCCGAGTCGTGACGCCCGGATCGGTCGCCGAGCTCACTGATGCGTTGCTCGAGCCTCCGGGCGCCTGGCAGGACATCGGGCGGCTGCCCATGCCGACGTTCGGCGAGCTCGCGGACCGGTTGCTCGAGTGGTACGACGCACTCAGCCCTCGGTGACGCTCCCCGTGTGGGTGATGGCCACGATCGGCCCGCCGATCGGACCGGGCGCGACGACGAGGCCGGGATCGAGCGGCACGGTGGTGCGCAAGCCGGTCGCGCCCCCGACGGACAGGGAGAGCTCGTACGCTCCGGCACTCAACGGGAGACCGGTGAGCTCGAATCGCACCCGGTAGGAGCGCGCGGCGAGAACGGCACTGACCGACCCGTCCCACAGCGCGACGCCGCTCCGCTCGATGTGAAGGGTCACAGTCGCGTCATCGACGGCCGCGGCAACGTCCATGTCGAGCTCGATCACGCACGGCTCCCCCGGCTGCAGTGGTGCGTCGGTGCGCCCGTTCAGCCTCCACCCGCTGACCGCGGCGATCTTCGGGCCTTCGGCCACGACGCTCGCGACGTAGGTGTCGACGATGTCTTGGGGCGTGCCGCTCGCGACGAGCCTGCCGGCGTCGAAGAGGTGCGCGACGTCGCAGCGATTGCGAACGGCGACGAGGTCGTGGCTGACGAGGAGGATCGCGAGGCCGAGCGCTGCGATCTCCTGGATCTTGTCGAGACATCGGCGGTGGAACTGCTCGTCGCCGACGGCAAGCACCTCGTCGACGATCAGGATCTCCGGCTCGAGGTGGGCGGCGACTGCGAAGCCGAGGCGCACTTGCATGCCGCTCGAGAAGTGCTTGACCGGGGTGTCGATGAAACGCCCGACTCCGGCGAAGTCCACGATGTCGTCGAACTTCCTCCGCACCTCAGCGCGGCTCATGCCGAGCACGGCGCCCGAGAAGAACACGTTCTCGCGGCCGGTCAGGTCCATGTGGAACCCGGTGCCCACCTCGAGCAACGATCCGACCCGGCCCCGGATCTCGGCACGACCCTCTGAAGGCGTGGTGATGCGAGAGAGCAGCTTGAGGAGCGTGCTCTTCCCGGCCCCGTTGCGTCCGATGATGCCGGTGATCTGGCCCGCCATGACCTCGAGGTCGAGGTGCCGCAGTGCCCAGAACGGCTCGACCGGGCCGCGGTCTGCATCGGCGCGCCGCACCGTCTCGACCATCGCGTCTCGCAGCCGGCCGCGCGCGAGCACCACGCTGCGGTAGCTCTTCCCGAGGTCCTCGGTCTTGATCACGACGTCGCCCATCGAGCTAGAGGATGTCGACGATGGCGCCTTCGGACCGGCGGAAGTACCGCAGTCCTCCGACCATCAACACAAGGGCGACAACGCCAGACAGGATGAGTCCGCCGGGTGGGGGCGTGGGCACGTCGGCGAGCAGCGACCACCGGAAGCCTTCGACCGCGCCCGCCATCGGGTTGAGGTAGTAGAGCCACCGGTAGTCCTGCGGGATGTTGGACGTCGAGTACACGACGGGCGTCGCGAAGAACCACAGCTGCAACACGAACGGCAGCGCGTGTCTGAAGTCTCGGTAGCGCGCGTCGAACGCGGCAAAGAACGCGCTCACGCCCACCGCGGCCATGATCGCGACGATGATGAACACCGGTGCCAGCACGACCGCCCAACTCGGTCCGCGTCGGTATGCCGCCATCACGAGGATCGCTGCGCCGAGCGCACACACAAGGTCGACGAAGGCCGCGATGATCGACGCGAACGGAAGGTAGAGACGGGGAAAGAAGACCTTCGTCACGACGTCGTAGTTCTGCGAGAGGCTCACGCCCGCCATCGACAGTGCCTTCGAGAAGAACTGCCACACCACCATGGCCGGCAGCATGAAGACGGCGTAGGGCAGCCCCGCCACAGGGTTGGGCACGAAGCGGCCGAAGAAGAAGGCGAGCACGAGCGTGAGGCCCAACGGCTGCAGCACGGCCCAGCCCGCTCCGATGAGGGTCTGCTTGTACCGGAGGGTGAAGTCGCGCCGCACCATCGCGGCAAGCAGCTCGCGGGACCGCCATGTCTCGGGCCAGGTGGCGCCGCCGACGCCCGCGACGATCGTGGTGCGTCGGACGGATTGAGGATCAAGCGCCATGTTCGCCAGCGAGCGTACCGGCATGCTCGAGCTCTGAAGGGAACCCCTCGGTGCGGTCATGCCGGGAGGCAAGGGTCTGGGCGCCGAGCGCGGCGAGGAGCGCAACGCCCCACACCAGCTCGCCGCGGTGGCGATACGCCGTACCGAGGTTTCCCTCGACGCTCGCGTACACGAGCAGCGACCCCACCGACGCGAGCACGGGGAACGCGAGGGTGCGGCGCACGGGCCATGCCTTCGTGAGGCCGAAGAGGGAGAGCGCCAGGAGCGGATACCAGGCCAGGGCTTCGACGCGAGCGAGGTTGAGGCCGAGCGACCCGCCTGACTCCCACGGATAGGGCCGCAGCACAGCCGCGGGAAGCCCACACGGGAGATGCCGAATGACTCCGCCGACGTCGTTGGCGGTCCGGTGGCACGCCAACGCGCTCGCTGCACCGATCGTGTTCCCCTCCCGTCGCTCCACACTTCCGTGGATCGAGTCGTGGATCCACGACGAGGCCACCACTCCGTAGCCCAGGAGCGCGGGGAGCGCGAGCAGCACGATGACGCCGACGGCGCCGCGCTCACGCCAGCGTCGACCTCCTCCGAGGACAAGCGCGGCAGCGAACGCCCACACCGCGATGACGAACGTCTGGGCGCGGAGATGATCCATGAGCACGAGCAGCACGACGCCGATCGCCCCGACCATCACGAAGCGCGGCGGGCGGGCCGTCGAGCTCGCACGCCACGACGCCGAGACCCGCCAACACGCACCACACGAACGCGTCCTTCAGCGTCAGCGACGACCACAGGACCATCGAGGGCAGCAGCGCCATCACGAGCCCCGCCGCGATCGCCCACCGCACGCGCAGCGCGCGCAGGCCGACGACGGTCGTCAGGACCGCAGCCCCCGCTCCGGCGACGGCGACCATGAGCTGGCCGGGGAGGACGGGAGAGACCAACCGTGCCAGGACGGTCAACGGCCACAAGAACGTGGAGGTCGCATAGAAGATCGAGCGGTCGTAGTCGGCCCAGTGCGACGTGTTGCCGTCAGCCATGTCTCGCGCAAGCCGCTGGAAGTACGCGTCGTCAGCGAAGAGGGCGCCGTCGTGCGCGAGGTACACGCCCAGGGCGAGCACGACCCGCGCCGCGAGTGCGACGAGGAAGACGAAGAGCACGGGATGTGCCGCCGCCCATCCCCAGACGCGGGCCAGCCAGGCCTTCACAGCCGCTCGTACGCGGGATGGCCTCGTGCCTCGAGCCCACCCACCGCGTCGAACACCGGCGCGAGGTCAGGCAGGTCGGTGAGCTCGCCCCATTGGGGGTGAGCGACCAGGATCACGACGAGGTCGAAGCCCGACGCCATCGAGGAACCGATCTCGATCGCCTTGTGCCGGTCGCCCGACACGTCGACCTCGTCCACATGAGGATCAGCGAAATCGATGCGCGCGCCCGTGTGCACGAGCAGCTCCATCACCCGGATCGCTCGCGAGTTGCGGATGTCGGTGACGCCGGGCTTGAACGACGCGCCGAGGCACAGCGCGCGCGCACCGGCCAGCGTCCAGACCTTGCCGGTTCAGCGAACGCGTGCACCCGACCGCAGCACGTAGTCGGCCATCCCCGGTTGATGTCCGCGGCGACCTCGATGAACTTCGGTGCTGGAAGTCGAACTCGCGGGCCTTCCACGACAGGTAGTGGGGATCGACGGGGATGCAGTGGCCGCCGGGCCGATGCCCGGGACGGAAGGCCTGGAAGCCGAACGGCTTCGTCGCCGCCGCGTCGATGACCTCCCACACGTCGATGTCCATCTCGTGGCACAGCATCGCGAGCTCGTTGACCAGCGCGATGTTGACGGCGCGGTAGGTGTTCTCGAGCAGCTTCGCCATCTCGGCCGCCGCGGGGCTGCCGACGACCTGGCGGACGAGCCTGGCGTCGTCATGACGCGACTCGAGCAGCGCAGCGCGGCCCGCCGTCGCATTCCGGGCGTGAGCCCGCCGACGACCTTCGGCGTGTTCTGCACGGTCCATGTGGTGTTCCCCGGATCGACGCGCTCGGGCGAGAAGGCGAGGTGGAAGTCGACACCGGCGCGCAGGCCCGTCGCCTCGAGCACGGGCTGCACGACCTCGATGGTCGTGCCCGGGATACGTCGTCGACTGCAGGATGACGAGCATCCCCGGCCGAAGCGACGCAGGCGACCGACGCGTCGCGGCGCGGACGTAGGAGAGGTCGGGCGTCTTCGCCTTGTCGAACGGTGTCGGGCACGCAGATGAAGACGCACGTCGGCTCGCTGCAGGCACGGACGGCGTCCGCCGTTGCGAGGAGACGTCCCGCCTCCACGAGCGTGGCGACGCGAGCGGTCGGCGACGTCGTCGATGTGGCTGTGGCCGCCGTTGAGCGTCTGCGGCAGCGCTCGGCGTCGACGTCGAAGCCGACGCGTCCGGAAGCCCGACTCTGCGTACGCGACCGCCAGCGGCAACCCGACGTAGCCGAGGCCGACGACGCCGACGACGAGCTCACGCTCGTCGACTCTGCGATGCGAAGTCGAACTCAGCCACGGGCCGTGCTCCACCAGTCGACGTGCGCGTCAGGCCGTCGTCGAAGCCAACCTCCGGCTCCCAGTCGAGGACCTCGCGCGCCCGGGTGATGTCGGGGACGTCGTCGCTGCGTGTCCTCGAAGCCCGGGCCGTAGTACGCTCTCGTACGACGTCGCTCGACCATCGACCTGATCCGATCAGCGTCGATCACCATCGCTCGGCCAGCTCGAGGATCGTCGTCTCGGCTCGGTGCCGAGGTTGAAGACCGGTCCGTCGGCCTCGGGCGTGAAGCCGGCGAGCAGACGTGCCGCGCACGGTGTCGTCGACATACGTGAAGCAGCGGCTCTGGCTGCCGTCGCCGTGCACCGTGAGCGGCTCGCCCGCCAGCGCCTGGCGCACGAAGTTCGCGACGACCGACCCGTAGCCACGCTCGTCGAGGCGAGGCCCGTAGGAGTTGAAGTACCGGACGATCGACGACGGGGAGCCCGCTTGGCATATGCGAACGCGAGGTGCTCGTCGAGCGCCTTCGCCGTCGAGTACGACCAGCGGTGCACCGTCGTCGGCCCGAGGACCCGATCGTCGTCCTCTCGCACATGGGCACGTTCGGCCGTCTTGCCGTAGACCTCCGATGTCGACGCGAGCGACGCACCTTGCGCCAGTGGCGGAAGCACGCGGTCGAGCACGTTCTCCGTGCCCCGGGTGTTCGTCAGCAGCGATCCGAGCGGGTCGTCGACGATGTGGCGCACACCGACCGCGGCGGCCAGGTGGAACACCGCGTCGAGCCGCCTCGACCTCGCTTGTCGACGAGGTCGGCATCGAGGATCGAGCCGTTGCACGAAGCGGATCTCGTCGAGTCGATGGGCGAGTTCGCGGCCCGCCGTGGAGAGATTGTCGAGGACGGTCACGTCGTGGCCCGCGTCGCACAGTGCATCGACGAGATGCGACCCGATGTACCCGGCTCCACCGGTCACCAGCACGCGCACCGGGTCATGGTAGCGGGGCACGCCGTGCGCCATACCGGTCTTGGCTCCGCACCGTGCCGCGCGCCGCACTCCGCGTGCCGGATCGCGCGTCCTCGCGTCGCCCGCATGAACGTCGGCGGCCCCGCCCGGGTCACGCCGCTCACCGACGGTCTCGATCCCGAGCGCTTCGACCAACGCCTCCTCGTCGGCACCGTCGGTGACGACGAGGTCGACTACCTCGAGCTGCGCGCCTCGCACCTGCGCCTCCACGCGCATCGACGGGCTCGGCCGGTCCCCGACCCGACGGGCGACGCCGCAGGCCCTGGCCCGCGGTCGATCTCGGAGATGCGAGGGTTCCGGCCTCACATCGTGCACACCCACACCGCGAAGGCGGGCGTGCTCGGCCGCAGCGCCGCGTTCGCGACGCGGGCGCCGATCCGGGTGCACACCTTCCACGGTCACCTGCTCCACGGCTACTTCTCACCGCGCGTGACCCGAGCCGTCGTGCCGTCCGAGCGCGCGCTTCGCCCGGGACGACGGCGCTCGTCGCCGTCGGCCGTCAGGTGCGCGACGAGCTGTTGGCCGCGGGCATCGGCCGTCCGGACCAGTACGAGGTGATCGCCCCCGGCGTCGAGATGACCGCCCCGCTCGACCGCGACGCCGCGCGCGCGCACCTCGATCTTCCCGCCGACGTGGCGATCGTCGCGTTCGTGGCGCGACTCGCAGGAGTGAAACGCCCTGATCGGTTCGTCGAGGTCGCGACGCGCGTGGCGGCCGAGCGCCCCGACGTCCACTTCGTCGTCGCCGGTGACGGTGCGCGGTTCGACGACTTGCGGGCGGCCGCTGACGTGGCACCGCTGGCCGGCGAATGACGCTTCTCGGCTGGCGCCCCGACGTGGAGACGTGTACGCCGCGGCCGATCTCACGCTGCTCACGTCCGACAACGAGGGCATGCCGGTGTCGCTGATCGAGGCCGCGGCCGCCGGACGTCCCGCAGTCGCCACCCGCGTCGGCAGCGCCACCGAAGTGGTCATGGACGGTCGCACCGGGTTGGTGAGCGCGACCGACGAGCACGCGCTGGCGCGCGCTGTCATCGAGCTCTCCGCGCAGACCGAGACCGGCGCGAGATGATGGGACAGGCGGCGCTCGAGATGGCACGCCTCCGGTTCAGTCGTCGCGGGATGGTCGCTGGCATGGCCAGCCTCTACGAGCGACTGGCGCCGATCAGCTGACGACGCCGTCGACGTTCCACGACACCGTGTCGTCCCCGGTGCCGGGGTTGCCGAGCGTGATGTCCGCGGTGAACCCGCCCGAGCCGGCGCTCGCTCCGGCGCCTCCCGTGAGCGCCGCCATGCCCCGCAGATGCCACACGCCCCCGCTGAGCAGAGCTTCCCCGGACACCGAGCCGGTCACGACGCCCGAGGTGGTCGTCAGCGAGAAGCTGCCAGCAACCGAGCTCGGAATCGTCCCACTCGAGCCGCGGGTGAGGGTCAGGCTCAGTGACGACGAGGTGATCGGCTGGGGCGTCTTCCCAGCGATGGTGACCTGCACGGGAGCGAGCGGCGTGCCGGAGAAGGTCCAGGTCGTACCGACCGCGGGCAACGTCGACTCCGACTCGGCCCCCGAACCCGTGGGGCCCGACTGCCCGATGCTCGCCGAGAGCGTCATCCGCTGCACCGCCCCGTAGGACAGAGCGATCCGCGGTGGCGCGGCCCGACAAGCTCACCCCATTTACGACTGAGAAGCCCTGTGCGCCGCTTGTGAACGCAACGCACACCGGCGCGCTCGCTCCCGGCGTGCGCGAGACACCGTCCGCGTCGGTCACATAGCGCCCACTCGTCATCACGTCGAGCTCGCTGTCGAACTGCGTCGCGGCGACATCGGTGTAGACCGACAGCCATCGCACCGCGGCGAGCGCACCCCGCGCGTAGCACTCACGTGTCGGCCCGGCTCCGCCTCCGGTCGCGAACACAGGCGCCATGTCGAGCGACGTGGTGAAGCCTCCCGCCACCGTGGGGGCCACGTCGTCGGTCACCTGATAGGTGCCACCCGAGACGAGCGACGCCGCATCCGTGAACGCCTCATCCGACACGACCGCTCGCCCACCGAACGCAATCGTGAAGCCGGGCGTCGGACACGAGGGAGCGGCTACCGCACTCGAGCACCAGCTCGACGTCGGGAACATCGACGAGAGAAACCCCTGCACCACCGCCGGCAGCTCCGGTCGCTTGCGGACGGGACGAGCAGCATCGGCACGGCGTCGTGCGTTGGCCGCTGCTTGGCGGTCACCATCGGTGAGCTGCCCGCCGCCGGTGGCAGCGCCCGGGTCGGCGCCCCGGGGTTCGCGGCGGCACCGTTCACCGCGCCGCAGAACGGCCCGGCGCCCAGCGCATCGGGCCACCCCACCGAGTTCGCTCCCTGCCCGCCCGACGCGGCGAGGCACACCATCGATCCGGACGAGTCGTTCGGGTCGCCGGTCGGCCACCAGCCACCGAAGCGCTCGGCCATCTCGATCGAGGTCACGTAGCGATCGGGCCCGGCGATGCGCACCACCGACGCGCTCGTCAGCGACTGCGCCTCGGTCAGCGTCGAGTCCGGGATGCGAGCGGGGCCACCCAGCACCACGAGGTTGTTCACGGCGATCGACTGGAGCGCTGCTCGCGTGGCCTGCGGGAGGCTGCCGTCGGCGTTCGTGAGGAGCACTGGCACCTGCCAGAAGCTCGTCCACCATCCCGCGGCGAGCGCATCAGCACCGGTGCCTCCGTCGGCGAGCACGACCGTGCGCCCGAGCAGACGGCACGAGGTGGGGCTGTCGCGAAGCTCGACGACCGACGGCGCGTAGAAGCCCATGCGCGCTGAGGAATCCGTGACGTCGTTGTCGAGGCACCCTGCGGACGCATCCGGCACCGGCTTCGTGCCGAGCGCCTGCGCGACACGCGCCGCGGTGTCGA
Source organism: uncultured Acidimicrobiales bacterium (assembly GCA_963726695.1). Taxonomy (GTDB): domain Bacteria; phylum Actinomycetota; class Acidimicrobiia; order Acidimicrobiales; family DATKAS01; genus DATKAS01. Next base: position 1,075 of record CAVSDE010000015.1, on the reverse strand, counting down.
AGCGGTCGACTCCCGCGACCCGGAACACCTGCGTGTAGCCCACGCTCAGCAGATCGGTCTCCACCGAACGCGCGACCGCACCCGCACCGCCGACGATCACCGCGCTACGGGCTGAGGTGCATCCGCCTTGCGCCATGTCCTGCGCGGCGATCCGCGAGCTGATCGACAGCGTCGTCGCTCCCTGACGTCCGGACGCCGTCACGATGATCGGCGCAAGGGCCATCTCGGGGCGTGCGAAGCCACCGACGGGGTCGAACAGTGGGTCGGCGGCCGCGACGCGCTCGAGCAGCGGCCCTGTGCCCTTGTCCGTCGGATCGGACAACGAGGTCGCCGCGAGCGCATCCGCGAAGTTGTCGCCAGCGACGACGATCACCGACTTCGGGCAGGACCCCGCACCCCACCAGCTGTTCGACCCCGCGAGGCTCGACGCTCCCCGGCTCGTGCGATCGCTCGTGCTGAACGGGAAGGATCCGCCGCCGCGGAGCGCGAGGGTCACGGCGAGGTTGGTCTCGAACCGGTCGGCTCCGAGAAGGCGCACCGCGTGAGCGACCGCCTCGATCCGCGGGCTCGCGCCCGGTCCCGACGGCCATCGGCTCGGCTGAACGGCGTTCGAGCCGTCATCGGCCGACACCGGTGCCGCACTCGAGACGAACACGCAGAGCACGACACCAATTGCGAGGAGGGAGCCGGCCAGCCGGCGGGCGCGGCGGCATTGGCGGGGCACCTTAGGCGAGAGCCCTCCGCGCTCTCCGCGCGGGTGCGTCAGGCGAAGGTGAGCGCGAGGCTCGACGTGTTGCCAGGCCCGACGACGATCGAGCCGAGAAGCCCCCCGGTCGAGGTCGCGCCCGTCGCGTCAGTCAGCTGGTAGCGACCGGCGTTGATCGCGTAGGTCGTCAGGCCGTTCGCGTCGGTCGAGGGCACCCGCGCGGAGCGCAACACGCATCGTCTGGAGGGAGCCATCGGTCGCCGTGAACGAGAGCGTGCCGTCGAGCCGCACGGGATCGTCGGCCGACGGCCCCGGCGTGGTCGTGAGCGTGCCACCGACCACGCCGCTCAGCTCGGCCGGTTGCTCCGA
>CAVSDE010000014.1:0-17089 GCA_963726695.1 uncultured Acidimicrobiales bacterium | reverse complement strand
GGCCCGTACTCGCGACGGCGGGCCTTCTGGACGAAGAAGTCGAGCAAGGGGGCCGGCGTCGCCGCCGCTACCGCATCACGCCCCCAGGGCGAGCCGCGCTCCAAGCCTGGATCAAGGAGCCCACCGGCGAAGGCACCGAGGTGCGCGACCTCGGGCTGCTCAAGCTGTTCTTCGCGGCGGCAGGCTCGACCGGGGATGTCGCCGCGCTCGCGGACGGGCAGCGCGCCGTGCACGAAGCCAAGCTCGCGGAGTACGACGACCTGCACGCGGCGATCCATGACCAGGCCGGGCAATGGGAGCTCGCCACGCTCGAGCTCGGGCGGCGCTTCGAGCAGACGGCGATGGACTTCTGGGCCGGCGTGGCCGCCGACGCGCGTCAGGGGCGAGCCGCTCCGATGAGACCCCTGCGGTAGATCGTCGTGGTCTCGACCACGGCGCCCGTGTGAGGCGCGTGGATCATCATCCCGCCGCCGATGTAGATGCCGACGTGATTGACGCTCCGCCCGCCGAAGAAGACGAGATCCCCGGGTTGGAGCTGATCGAGTGGCACGTGAGGCAGCGACGCGTACTGCGCGCGTGAGGAGTGAGGGAGTGCCTTCCCGGCTCGTCCCCACGCCCATGAGGTGAGGCCCGAGCAGTCGAAGCCGACGCCGGGCGATGCGTTCGCCCAGTGGTAGGGGACGCCGAGCTGGCTGCGCGCTGCTGCGATGGCACCGCCCACGCCGGCCGACGGCGAGGGAACGGCACGCCCCGCGGTCGACGACCGACCCGACCGGCTCGATTGCTGTCGGGCGCGGGCTGCCTTGGCTGCTTCAGCCGCGCGGCGCGCCTGCTCCTCCTTGACGGCGGTCGCGAGCTGGCCCTGCACCTTGCTGAGAGCCCGCTGCTGCGCCGTCACTGCGCCTTCAGCCGCCTTCTTCTTGGCGTTCACATCGGCCTGCAGGGCGTTTTGGCGCTCGCGCTGCGACGCGAGGTCGGTGCGGGCGGCGGCGGCATCCTCACTCGCGGACCGGAAGGTGTCGGCGAGCGCACGGTCCTTCCCGACCGCGACATTCGCGTACCCGATGCGGGCCTCGGTGTTCTCGGGCGTGCTGCCGAGGAAGACCATGAGGTCGCTCGCCTGATCGAACTGCACGTATGCGCTCACCGCGTAGCTGCGGATGCGGCTGCGGGTCTGGCCGAGGGCCGCGTCCGCGGCGTCCATCTGGGCCTGCGCCTGGCCGATCTGGTCGTCGAGCTGGTGGAGCTGGTAGACCGCGTCGGTGTAGTCCTCGCTGAGCGTGTCGGCCCGCTCCTGGAGGTTGTCGAGCTGATCGGCCATGCGCGCCGCCTGCTTGCGCATGTCGCCGATCTTGTCCGCGGACGCGGGTGAGGCGACGACGAGCGGGGTCAGAAGTCCGAAGACCACCGCCGCAACAACGGCACGAGAGACCCGCCTCCGCTTGCGGTGGGGGGCTCGGTCGACGACCGGGCTCATGGGGACCAGACCCTAGCAGGAGGGCGAATTTCGACGTTACGAATGCGTTGCGAAAAGGTCCGTTTGGCCCATCTCCTCTTCGAGTGTGGGCAGGTCACGCATGTGGAGCAGCGGCGAGAAGACAACCCAGAGCGCGGCAGCCCACCCTCCGAGCGCCCCGATGAGCAGGGTCTCGCGCACCCCGATGATCGAGCCGACGATCCCCCCGAAGAGCGCTCCGAGGGGCATCGTGCCCCACACCACGAAGCGCACCGAGGCGTTCATCCGGCCGAGCAGCGCCGGCGGGCAGATGCTCTGCCGGTACGACACCTGCGCGGTGTTGTACACCACGCTGCCGATGCTCACGGCGAAGATGCTCAGGGCGACAAGGGCGAGGCCCCACCCGGGGAAGGCGAGCACCGCCAGGATGCCGAACGGTCCAGCCACCACCTGACTCAGCCAGATGATGCGGGCGGTGCCGACGGCCTTGCCAATGCGACCCGCGAGCAGACCGCCGACCAGGCCGCCGATGCTGCCCAGACTGAAGACGACACCGATCACCCACGTCGGGGAGTCGAGCGTGCGCACGAGGAACACCGTCATCACCGCGAACGTCGCCGCGCTGAAGAAGTTGCTCGTCGCTGTGCAGCCGACGACCTTGCGTAGGATCGGATGCCCGAAGACGAACGCGAGCCCCTCGCTGATCTCGTCGCGCAGACCACGCTCGGCCGCCCGCGGCTCCGGCCGCGGCTCCTCACGCCGGATCGCGATGGTCATCACCGCCGAGAACAGGAAGCTCAACGCGTCGATGACGACCGTGTAGCCAGCGCCGAGTGCGCCGACGAGTGCGCCGCCGAAGCTCGGCCCTGCGACCTGTCCGAAGGCCTGGCTCGCTCCGAGCTTGCCGTTCGCGTCGACGAGGTCTTCGGCCTCGACGAGCACCGGGAGGTAGCTCTGGTAGGCGACGTCGAAGAAGACCGTGAGCACGCCGGCCAGGATCGCGACGACGAACAGCTGAGGCAGGTAGAGCATGCCGAGCGACGTCGGCGATCGGAATCGAGCCGATGACGACGAGGCGACCGATGTCGGCCCAGATCAGCACCGGACGCCGGCGCCAGCGGTCGACCCACGCTCCCGCGGGCAGCGCAATGAGGAGGAAGGCGAGCTGCGTGCACGCGGCGAGTGCCCCAACCTCGAACGTGGTGGCGTCGAGGGTGATGACGGCCAGCAAGGGCAGTGCGAGCTGCGTGACCGAGCTGCCGACCTCGCTGACGGTCTGACCGGTCCACAGCAACACGAAGTCGCGGTTGCGGAGCAGGGAGCGCTCGGCAGGACGGGCCACCCGGTATGGTTAGCGAAGTGATTGAGAGAAGTCAATGAGTCCGAAGTCACCGCCACGGCGGCCACGGCGAGCGGCGACTCCTGAGGAGGCGAAGGCGCTCGCCCACCCCGACCGGCTGCGCATCATCCGGCTGACCTTCGACGAGTCGCTCACGAACAAGCAGCTGGCCGACCGGCTCGGCCGCAACCCCGGCACGACCCTGTACCACCTGCGGATGCTGGTCGCGACCGGCTTCGTGGCCGCCGAGGAGTCTCGTCGTGGCGCGAGGGGCGCAGCCGAGGTGCCCTACCGATCGACGGGCAAGTCGTGGACGCTCGACATCGGCGAGCCCGATCCTGACGTCACGGGTGCCATGGTCGAGGCGTTCCGCGCCGAGCTCCTCGAATCGCCGGTCGACACGCGCAGGGCCAGCCGGCTCGCGCTGCGACTCAGCCCCGAACGGCGCGCCGAGCTCGAAGCCCGACTCGAAGCCCTCGTCGAGGAGGCGGCATCGTGGCCACGCGATCCAGACGGAGAGCCATGGGCGCTCTTCGTCGCGCTGCACCAGCGACGCACGACCTCCTGACACATCTCACGACCGCGTCGCGACCCGGGCCTCGCCGAGGAGGGCAGCGAGGCGACTCTCACATCGTCCGTACTTCTTCCGGTAGCCGCCGCGGCGATATGAGGCGGGGAACAGCTCGGTGACCGCGCAGCCCGTGGCCACGAAGGTGAGTCCCGAGTCGTAGACCTCGTCGACCAGGTGGACGAACAGCAATGCCGAGCCCTGATTGTCGAGCGGGGCGAGCCCTCGGACCACGACGGCGTCGAGCCCCTCGAGCGCAGCCGCGACCTGTACAGGAGGCACCACCCGCAGGTGGGCGATCAACGCGTCGAACTCGTCGTCACTCACTGCTTCGCCCGCGCCCGCCAACGTGTGCACGACAGCGTCGACCTCATCGACACCGAACGGCTCGGCCTCGACGCGAGCCTTGGCCCGATAGTCCGGCCCGTCGATGCGCACGACCTCGAAGTGCGCGGCGATCGCCGCGATCTCCCGCGTGAACTCGTCGGCGGCGAACCGTCCCTCGCCGAGCCGGTCGGGCAACGAGTTCGAGGTCGCGACCACGCGCACGCCGGCGGCGATCACCGCGCGCAGGAAGGTCACCGTCATCAAGGTCTGCGCGATGTCGTCGAGCTCGAACTCGTCGATGCAGAGGAGGCGGTGCGCTGAGAAGGCCGCGATCGCCGCCTCCATCCCGAGGAACCCGATGATGCCGGCGAGCTCTGCGAACGTCAGGTACGCCTTCGGATCGGGCGCTTCGTGCCACGCCGCGGCGAGCAGGTGTGTCTTGCCGACGCCGTAGCCGCCATCGAGGTACCGCGCCGCGGTGCCTGCCGGCGTCACGGGCTTGCGCCACCGTTTCGCCGGCGCGACCTGGTGCGGCGCTCCGGTGAACCTCTCCATCTCGGCGCGGGCCGCCGCTTGGGAGGGATGGTCCGGGTCGGGCAGATACGAGGCGAACCGCGTGGACGCGAAACGTCGGGGAGGCACGAGCCGCGACAGCAGATCGGCTCCGGTCAGATGAGGACGGCGGTCGACGAGCCGAGCGACCGCGTTCACTCCCCCGCGCTCACTCCCACTCGATCGTGCCGGGCGGCTTCGACGTGATGTCGTAGGCGACCCGGTTCACGCCGGGAACCTCGTTGATGATGCGACTCGACATCCGCTCGAGCAGCTCGTATGGCAGGCGAGCCCAGTCCGCGGTCATCGCGTCGTCACTCGTCACCGCGCGGACGATGATCGGGTACGCATAGGTGCGCTCATCACCCATCACGCCGACCGTACGGATGTCGGGCAGCACCGCGAACGCCTGCCACAGCTCGCGTTCGAGGCCGGCCCGCCGCACCTCCTCGCGCACGATGGCATCCGCGTGCTGCAACGTGGCGACCTTCTCGCGGGTGACCTCGCCGATGATGCGCACCCCGAGGCCGGGGCCGGGGAACGGCTGCCGCCAGACGATCTCCTCGGGCAAGCCGAGCTGCTCTCCGACGCGGCGCACCTCGTCCTTGAAGAGGTTCCGCAGCGGCTCGACGAGCTCGAAGTCCATGTCCTCGGGAAGCCCCCCGACGTTGTGGTGGCTCTTGATGCGCGCCGCGTCCTTGGTGCCCGACTCGATGACGTCGGGGTAGAGGGTGCCCTGCACGAGGAAGCGCGCATCGGTCAGTCCGCCCGCGGCTTCTTCGAACACCCGGATGAACAGCTCCCCGATCGCCTTGCGCTTCGTCTCGGGCTCGGTGATGCCGGCGAGTCGCTCGAAGAAGCGATCGGCGGCCTTCACGTGCACGAGCTCGATGCCCTGATGGCGATGGAACGTGTCGACGACCTGCTCGCTCTCGCCCTCCCGCATGAGACCCGTGTCGACGTACACGCAGGTCAGCTGGTGACCGACCGCCTTGTGCACGAGCGCTGCCGCGACCGACGAGTCGACGCCGCCGGACAGGCCGCAGATGACTCGCTCACTGCCGACCTGAGCCCGGATCGCGTCGACCGACGTCTCGATGACCGACGCCATCGTCCACGTGGGCCGGCACTCGCACACGGCGTACAGGAAGTGCTTGAGCATGTCCTGGCCGCGGGGCGTGTGGCCGACCTCGGGATGGAACTGCACGCCGTAGATCCGCCGGCCGTCGTGCTCGAGCACTGCTGCGGGAGTATCCGGCGTGCACGCGGCGACGTGGAAGCCGTCGGGCGCGCGGGTGATGGTGTCGAAGTGCGACATCCACACTGTGTCCTCAGTCGGAGCGCCGTCCCCCAGGATCACCGAAGGTCCGAGCGTCGTGAGCTCGGTGCGGCCATACTCGCCGCGACCCGTGCGAGCGACCTCGCCGCCGAGCTGCAACGCGATGAGCTGCGCGCCGTAGCAGATGCCGAGGATGGGAACCCCGAGCTCGTAGACCGACGGATCGATGCGCGGCGCACCGTCGACGTGCACCGACGCGGGGCCACCCGAGAAGATGAGTCCGACGGGACGGCGACGGGTGATCTCGGCGGCGGTGATCGTGTGGGGCACGATCTCTGAGTAGACGTGCGCCTCGCGCACTCGCCGGGCGATGAGCTGCGCGTACTGCGCGCCGAAGTCGACGACCAGGATCGTGTCGAACGGCTCGGGCGTCGCCATAGGCGTGACTAGGCGCCCATGCCGATGCCCTGCGACTTCTGCAGCGACTTGCCCTCGGTCTGCAGCGCAGGCGCGACCATCACCTCGGCCTTCTGGAACTCCTTGACCGTCTCGTAGCCGCACGTCGCCATCGAGGTGCGCAACGCGCCGAAGAGGTTCATGCGACCGTCGTTCTCATGAGCCGGGCCGACGAGGACCTCCTTCAACGTGCCGCGCGTCGAGGTGCGCACGCGCGCGCGCCGCGCGGCAGCGTGGGATGGAACGTCGCCATCCCCCAGTGGTAGCCGCGGCCAGGCGCCTCGGCCGCCGCAGCAAGCGGCGAACCGATCATCACCGCGTCGGCGCCGCACACGATCGCCTTCGCGATGTCGCCACCGGTCGCCATTCCGCCGTCTGCGATCACGTGCACGTAGACACCGGTCTCGTCGAGATGACGCATGCGTGCCGCGCGAGCGTCCGCGATCGCGGTCGCTTGCGGCACCCCGATGCCGAGCACGCCGCGGGTCGTGCACGCGTGGCCAGGGCCGACGCCGACCAAGACTCCGGCCGCACCGGTGCGCATGAGGTGCAGCGCGGCCTGGTACGAGGCGCAGCCGCCCACGATCACGGGGATGTCGAGCTCTCGCACGAACTTCTTCAGGTTCAGCGGCTCGACGGTCTTCGAGACGTGCTCTGCCGACACGACGGTGCCCTGGATCACGAGCAAGTCGAGCTCGGCGGCGATGATCGCGTCAGCGAGCTTGCCGGTGCGTTGCGGGGTGACGCTCGCGGACGAGACGACGCCAGCCTCACGAATCTGGCGGATGCGGGCCGACACGAGCTCGGGCTTGATCGGCTCGCCGTAGATGTCCTGCATGCGAAGAGTCGCTTTGTCCGAGTCGAGCTCGGCGATCTCCGCGAACAGAGGCTCGGGATCCTCGTATCGGGTCCACAACCCCTCGAGGTTCAGCACGCCCACACCGCCGAGCAGGCCGATCTCGATCGCGGTCGCGGGTGAGATCACCCCGTCCATCGCCGCGCCCATGAGAGGCAGGTCGAACCGGAACGCGTCGATCTCCCAGGAGATGTCGACATCTTCGGGATCTCGCGTGCGGCGGCTGGGCACGATCGCGATGTCGTCGAACCCGTAGGCGCGTCGACCCGACTTCCCCAGCCCGATCTCCACCTCAGCCACGCTGCCTCCTCGTGCCAGTAAGGGGAAGGGGGCAGCGTACCGCCGCCGAAACAGCGGTCAGGTCACCCTCAGCACGCAACGTCCCGCGCCATCCGCGCCTTCAGCGCTTTCGGCTCAGCCCCTTGAGCACCTGCTTCGCGACCTGCTGGTTCATCTCCCACATCGCCGCCGCGTGCGCGTCGCTCACCGGCTTCAGCAAGCCGCCGCCGGTCACCGTCGACAGGGCGTTGAGCGACTGGATCATCGCATCGCGTGTCGCGTCGGTCGCCTTGTAGCCCATCCCGGTGAGTGCCTTCACGAGCTCGTTCTGCGCGATCGGCTCGGGGGCCGCGGCGGCGATGACGCGCAGCGCCTCCTTCGTGATGTCGGCCGTGGCGGCGACCGCGTCGGTGGGAGAGAGACGTTCATCACCGGCCTGCGAGGCCAGCCACTTCTTGACCTTGCTCACGATCTCTTGGTGCGTCTCACCTTCGAAGGAGAGAGTCGGCATGCGAACCACCCTATTGCGCGGCACGTCCCGGCGTCCTGGGGGAAGGCCGACGCCGGGCGAACAGAGATGGTGTCCCGAGAGAGCGGCCCCCCGCCCCTCGGTCGTTGTGGAGCCACCGTCCGTCGGGCACAGCGAAAGATGCGTGCGGCGCAGCCGGCTCGAAGCCGGTCTGGGGTGGCGGCACGTCGATGCGTGGCGACGACCCTGTGGGATGGGCTTGCGGCGAGCGACCTTCCTGGCTGCCGAGCCCGTCTCCACGCGTGCTCAGTCGGGCGGAGCTTCCTCCGCGTCGGGGGTGGATGAAGGCATCTCAACCTCCCGGTTGCTTGACGGAATCGAACCTCCCCACAAAGGGAGTCCTTCGATCGTGCACCCGCGACCGATGCAGATCAACCCTTGACTTCACCCAATGCCGTCATCGGGCTTTTGCGAGGCGGTCGCCGCAGTACGCGACGAGACCGCTGACCAGGGCATGGGGCGCTTCCCACGGCACGAAGTGCCCGCAGTCGCGCAACAAGAACGGGCCCACATGACTCGGGAAGACGACCGCGGCCATGCGGTCGAACTCGGGATAGATCACATGGTCGGAGGTGCCGAACAGGATGAGGCACCGCGTGAAGTTCGGCGTCGCCATCGTCGTGGGTTCGCTGCGAGCGGCACCCGAGAACGTGCTCTCGTACGCACCGAAGCTCGCGCGCAGCTTCTCGCCGTCGGCGAACGGCTCGGTGTGGAAGTCGACGACCGCGCTCGCGCCGAACCTGCCCGTTGATCCGCGTTCGGTGAACGTGCCCGGGTGAGCCCAGAACCGCGAGGTGTAGAAAGTCGCGATGTACCGGCGTCGCTTCTCGGGCGTGTCGAGCTCCTCGGCGAGACCGTCAGGGTCCGTGCCCTGCCGCACGAAGTAGTCGCTTGCCTCAGCGGCCGGGCGCGTCGCCATTCCGGCCATCTGCTCCTTGTCGAACGGCAGCGGCGAATTGAAGAGCACCATCCGGTCGACCCAGGCCGGGAACCGCAACGACATGTCCTGGATCACCGGCCCGCCGAGGTCACCCCCGCAGAGCACCACGTCTTCCAGGCCGAGGTGGTCGTGGACGAGCGCGTAGAGGTCGCGGCTGTGCGCGGGCACGTCGCGAAACCCCGTGGCGACATCGCTGTCGCCGAAGCCGCGCAGGTCGGGAACGATCACGTCGAAGCCCGCATCGGCGAGCGGCGCGATGACCTTCCAATAGATGCGCTTCGTCTCGGGCCAACCGTGCACGAGGACGAGCGGCACGCCGCCCATCCCCTCCCGGACGTACGCCTGCTTCAGCCCGCGGGGCGACGCCGTGTGGACCGCGAACCGGCGAGGGTCGATGTCCGCCGGTGTGCTCTCTCCGCCGTTTGACACAACTCCACGGTACGCCGCGAGATGCCTCTCATCTCATGTGCTACAAATAGCACATGACGAGCGTGGGAGTGCGAGAGCTTCGACAGCGTGCAAGCGAGCTCCTGCGCCGCGTCGAGCAGGGGGAGACCATCGAGATCACCGACCGAGGTCGGCCGGTCGCCCTACTGACTCCGCCGCCCTCGGGCTCACCGCTCGAACGACTGCGGTCCACCGGCGACGTCGAGGGCGCCTCGATGGACCTCGACGACCTCCCGTCTCCACTGCCTGTGCCCGAAGGAGTCGAGCTGCCGTCGGCCGTCCTGGCACGCCTGCGCCGTGACGAACGGTGACCGCCACTTACCTGGACTCCTCCGCCATCGTGAAGTTGGCGCTTCGCGAAGCAGAGTCATCCTCACTTCGCCGCTACCTCCGGACCCGCCGACCTCTCGTCTCGAGTGCGCTCGCTCGCACCGAGGTGGCGCGGGCGCTGCTGCCGGCCGGCACCGACGCACTCACCCGGGGCCGCCTCGCGCTGGCCCCCATCGACCTGCTCCGGGTGAGCGATCGGGTGCTGACAGCCGCCGGGATTCTCGAACCGCTTGACCTGCGATCGCTCGACGCGATCCACCTCGCCACAGCCATCCAGCTGGGCGGTGACCTCGGAACGCTGGTCACCTACGACGTGCGCATGCGCGAGGCAGCGCAGGTCATCGGGCTGCGGGTGGCGGCGCCCTCGTGAGCTGACGAGCCTGTCGTCAGCCACCGTGCAGCACGTAGCGGGTCGACGGCAGTGCGAGGCCGCGTTGGGTGCAGCTCCCCTCGCCGTCGGCGCGGTAGCCGCATCGTTCGAGCACGCGCACCGAGGCTGTGTTGCCGGCGAGCACATCCGCGTAGACCTCATCGAGGTCGAGCGTCGTCACGGCCCAGTACGACAGCGCGTCGACCGCTGCCGTCGCGGCTCCCCGGCGCCGAGCCTCGACTGCCACCCAGTAACCCATGAGCGCCTGGCGCCGACGATGATCGATCTCTCGCACCGACACCGCGCCGAAGAGCTCGCCCTGATCGGTCGAGCAGATCGCGAAGAGCGCCGCCTTCCCTTCCTCCCGCAGCGATGTGGAGAGATGCAACAACGCGATCGCATCAGACGCCCGGAACGGTGAGGGCAGGTTGGTCCATCTCTGGATCTCGGCGTCCTGGCACGCGTCGTACACGAAGGAGACGTCCGGCGGCTCCCAAGGTCGCAGGGTGACCGCTCCTGCCGAGATCGAGTCGAAGCCGATCGCCTTGGTCACGCGAGTCCCGTCACGCGAGTCGTCACGCGAGCCCAAGCGACAGCAGCAGGAAGTTGCGCAGCATCGTGCCCGTCGCGCCCCACACCGTTTCGCCGTCGACCTCGAAGAAGCTGATCGCCCGATCGACGTCACCGAGGCCCCATCGCTCCTCGCGGTACACGCCGTCGGTGAGGAGATCAGCCGTCGACACGTCGAAGATGCGATCGACCTCCGCCGGGTTCGGCGTCAGCACCTGGCGGCCAGGGAGCACCCCGACGATCGGCACGATGAACGAGTTGCCCACGACCGTGCGCAGGTGATCGAGCTCGCCGATGATCTCGACGCAGTCAGGGTCGAGCGCCGTCTCCTCGAGCGCTTCGCGGAGCGCCGCCGCGATCGCGTCCTCACCCGGATCCATGCGTCCGCCCGGGAAGCTCACCTGACCGGCGTGGCTCCGCAGATTCGCGTTGCGCAAGGTCAGCACGACGCGCAGGTCGCCCTCCTCCTCGAAGAGCGGGACGAGCACCGCGGACGGTCGATCGTCCGGCGCCTCAGCCGGCGCCGGCACCGCCGAGTGCACAGCGAGAGCGGCCCGCGCCTTCGCCAGATCGACGACACGAGCCGCCGCGTCGAGGGCCGCCCAAGGGGCGGGTTCGCCGGCACGGACGTCGGTCGGACGGGGGATCGGCGCAGTCACCCCGCTGGGGAGGTCACGATGACGTCGGCGACGACGTTGCCGTCGCCTCGGAACCGAGGTGCTCGAGCAGCTCGCGCAATCCGTGCGTCTTCAGGTTCGCCATGACACGGCCGGGGCTCTCGTCCCCGCGTTCCCACTGCATCCAATCCTCGAGGAGCTTCGCGGGATCGGGCGGGGGTCGGTCTGCCATGCAGCCGAGCCTAACGGCGGACGCGAAGACGCCCCGGGCGTAAACCCGGGGCGCCGTCACACTCGTCTCGAGGAGACGGTTACATCATCCCCATTCCGCCCATGCCACCCATGCCACCCATGCCGCCCATCCCGCCGCCGCCGGCCATGCCGGCCGCTTCCTTCTCGGGCTTGTCGGCGATGAGCACCTCGGTGGTGAGCAGGAGCCCGGCGATCGATGCGGCGTTCTGCAGGGCCGCACGCGTGACCTTGGCGGGGTCGATGACACCGGCCTTCACCAGATCCTCGTAGTCGCCCGTGGCTGCGTTGAACCCGATCGAGCCGGTCTCGCGCTCGATGTGCTGCACGACGAGGGCACCCTCGGCACCCGCGTTGTCGGCGATGAGCCGAGCCGGGGCCTCGAGCGCAGCCCACACGGCGCGAGCGCCGGTGGCCAGATCGCCTTCGAGGGTGGCGACCAGCGCCAGCACCGCGGAGCGAGCCCGGAGAAGGGCGACACCGCCACCGGCGACGACGCCTTCCTCGATGGCCGCACGCGTGGCTGACAGCCGCGTCCTCGATGCGGTGCTTCTTCTCCTTCAGCTCGACCTCGGTCGCCGCGCCGACCTTCACGACCGCGACACCGCCGGAGAGCTTGGCCAAGCGCTCCTGCAGCTTCTCGCGGTCCCAGTCGGAGTCGGTGTTCTCGATCTCGGCCTTGATCTGGTTGATGCGGCCCTTCACGTCGTCCTCGGCACCGGCGCCCTCGACGATCGTCGTCTCGTCCTTGGTGACGATGATCTTGCGAGCGCGACCGAGCAGGTCGAGGGTCGTGTTCTCGAGCTTGAGGCCGACCTCCTCGGCGATGACCTGTCCGCCGGTGAGGATCGCCATGTCTTGCAGCATCGCCTTGCGACGATCGCCAAAGCCGGGCGCCTTGACGGCGACCGACGGGAACGTGCCACGGATCTTGTTGACCACGAGCGTCGCGAGCGCCTCGCCCTCGACGTCCTCGGCGACGATCAGCAGCGGCCGTGCCGCCTGGATCACCTTCTCGAGGACCGGGAGCAGGCTCTGGACGGTGGTCACCTTGCCGTTCACCAGGAGGATGAACGGATCCTCGAGCACGGCCTCTTGCCGGTCGGGATCGGTCACGAAGTACGGCGAGAGATAGCCCTTGTCGAACTGCATGCCCTCGACGAAGTCGAGCTCCATGCCGAACGTGTTGGACTCCTCGACGGTGACGACGCCGTCCTTGCCGACCTTGTCGATCGCGTCGGCGATTACGTCGCCGATCGACGTATCAGCAGCAGAGATCGCCGCGACCTGCGCGATCTCGGACTTGTCGTCGATCTCCTTCGCCTGCTCCTTGATCGCCTCGACTGCAGCAGCGACACCCTTCTCGATGCCCTTCTTGAGCACGAGGGGGCTTGCGCCCGCGGTGACGTTGCGGAGGCCCTCGCGGACGAGCGCCTGAGCGAGCACCGTGGCGGTGGTCGTGCCGTCACCCGCGACGTCGTTCGTCTTGGTGGCGACTTCCTTCACGAGCTGCGCGCCCATGTTCTCGAACGGATCCTCGAGCTCGACCTCGCGAGCGATCGAGACTCCGTCGTTGGTGATCGTGGGTGCGCCGAACTTCTTGTCGAGGACGACGTTGCGGCCCTTCGGACCGAGCGTCACCTTGACCGCGTTGGCGAGCTTGTTGACGCCCGCCTCGAGCGCGCGGCGCGCGTCATCGTCGAACTTGAGCATCTTCGACATGCGGTCCTACTTGACCATCACGGCGAGGATGTCACGGCCGCTCAGGATCAGCAGATCCTCGCCGTCGACGGTGATCTCGGTGCCGCCGTACTTCGAGTAGACGACGGTGTCGCCCACCTTGACGTCGAGCGGGATGATGTCGCCGGTCTGCTCGGAGCGACGGCCGGGGCCGACGGCGAGCACGGAGCCCTGCTGGGGCTTCTCCTTGGCGGTGTCAGGGATGACGAGGCCCGAAGCGGTCTTCTCTTCGGCCTCGTTGGCCTTGACGACGATGCGGTCATCGAGGGGCTTGATGTTCATGCGCCAGCCTCCAGTGGATGGTCAGTTCCGAGCGTTAGCACTCTCATTGGTCGAGTGCTAACGATACGAGCCCCGGGTCCAAGGTGCAACCGGCTGGATTTCTTGGTGTTACTCACGCGCATGAAGTGAGAATCACCAAGAATTTGGGCTAGGAGTCGATCAGGGCGAGGCGGAGGCTCGGGTCGGCGCCGGTGTCGAGAGGGCTTGGGCCGTCAGCGGCGAGCCTCCACCACCCGGCGCTGGCGATCATCGCGGCGTTGTCGGTGCACATCGGCCGGCTGGGCAGGAAGCCGTACAGCCCGTCGGCTTCGCACGCGTCGAGGAACTGCTCTCGAAGCAAGGAGTTCGCCGCGACTCCCCCGCCCAGGCAGAGGCCGTGCGCGCCGACCTCGGCCGCCGCCCGCCGCGCCTTGGCGAGCAGGACATCCACGACGGCCTGCTGGAAGGACGCCGCCACGTCGGCGGTGCCGACGTCCGGATGCGCGCGCACGTAGCGGACGACCGCGGTCTTGAGACCGCTGAAGGAGTAGTCGAGCCCCTCGTTCAGCATCGCCCGCGGAAAGGCGATCGCCGTCGGGTCGCCGCTCATCGCGAGTCGATCGATCGCGGGGCCGCCGGGGTAGCCGAGACCGAGGAATCGCGCGACCTTGTCGAACGCCTCGCCCGCGGCATCGTCGATCGTCTGACCCAGAAGGCGGTACTTCCCGTGGTCTCGCATCTCCACGAGCATCGTGTGCCCACCCGACACGAGCAGCACGACGACGGGGAGCTGCAGATCGGGCTCCTCGAGCATCGCCGCGTACAGGTGGGCCTCGAGATGGTTCACCGCGACGAACGGCACGTCCCACACAAGAGCCAGGGCCTTCGCCGCACTGACGCCGACCAGGAGTGAGCCCACGAGCCCGGGGCCGACCGTTGCCGCGACCGCATCGATCTGCGCATCGTCGATGCCGCCCTCGACGATCGCCTGCGCGATCACCGGCGTGAGCATCTCGACGTGCGCGCGCCCGCGATCTCGGGCACGACGCCACCGAAGCGGGCATGCAGGTCGACTTGGCTCGACACCACCGAAGACCGCACGTCCCTGCCGCCGACCACGACCGCGGCCGCGGTCTCGTCGCAGCTCGTCTCGATGCCGAGGATGCACGTGTCGCTGCCGACGACGACGTCCCTCACTTCCACACCTCGTCGTCGACCGCGGTGGAGCCCGGGATGTCCTCTTCGATCGACCGGAGGCGAGCGAGATACGCCGGCTGATCGATGTCGTGCGCCCACATGATGAGCCCGTCCTCGTCAGGGTCGCGGTAGTAGAGCTTGCGCATCCCTGCCGGCGCGAACCCGAACTGGCGGTAGAGCTCCTGAGCGCCGAGGTTGCTCGGGCGCACCTCGAGCGTCAGCGAGCTCGCACCTCGCCAGGACGCGACGCGGGCCTGGGTCAACAACAGGCGAGTGGCGAGCTTGTGCCGCTGCCACTCGGGCGCGATCGCGACGTTTGTGATGTGCGCCTCGTCGGGCGCCATCAGCATCCCGGTGTAGCCGACGAGCGTGCTTCCGACCTTCGCGGTGAGATAGCAACGCGTGCTGCGCTGCGCGATCTCCCGGACGAACACGCCCTTGCTCCAGCCCCGCGGGTAGACGCGCTGCTCGATCGGCATGACATGCCTCACGTCGCGCCGATGCATCAACGCGATCTTCACGTCGAGCGGATCGGCGGCGTCCCGCGGCATGCGTGCGGCACTCATCGGCTGTCTCGAGTCTCCCAATTGATCTCGGCATCGGGCCGGCGGAGGTACACCGGCTCGAGGTCCCACGGGTTCACGAACTCCTCCCGTAGAGCGTACGAGTGCGCGAGCTGCACGAGTGGCGCCGCGGACGGATGGGCCAGCCACTGTTCGACGAGCTCGACGCCGCGAAGGTCCTGGAACGCGGCCGCGTACCGGAGCGCTCCGTCGCCGACGAGCAAGGTGTCGCGCCCCATCGCCTCGAGCTCGGACACCAGATCGTCAGGCTTCCCGACCTGGTGAGGGCTCACACGCTGCACTCCGCCCGGGACCGCTCTGTAGAAGGCGTAGAACAGCTCACCTCGGCGGGCGTCGATCATCGTGACGATGGTGCGGCTCGTGTGGCGCACCGGCAGCGCGAGCAGGTCGAGGCTCGGGATGCCGACCATCGGCACCCGCAATGCGCTGGCGATCGCCTTCGCGGCTGCGACGCCGACGCGCAGCCCGGTGTACAGCCCGGGTCCGACATCGACCGCGACGGCACCGATCTCGTCGAGTCCGATGCGAGCCTGGCGCGTGACGAACTCGATCGCCGGCACCAGGGTCTCGGCATGGCGTCGATCGCGCGACGACTCGTACAGCGCGATGACCCCTTCGTGTCCTCCGATCGCGCATCCGACGCGATGAGTCGCGGTCTCGATGCCCAGGATCAGCATCAGCGCTCCCAGGCGGATCGAAGCGCGCCCGCACGGGCCGCCCACGACGGGCCGACGACGGTGAGGCTGATGTCGCGAGCGTCGTCCTGATCGTCGACGTATTCGAGCCGCACCTCGAGGAAGTCAGCGGGAAGCGCCGGCCTGACGGCGTCGCCCCACTCGATGACCGTGACGCCCTCGTCGAGCATCTCGGGCAACCCGAGGTCGGTGACCTCGTGCAGGCGCTCGAGGCGGTACACGTCGACATGGTGCAAGACGAGCGAACCCTCGTAGCGATGGACGAGCGTGAAGGTGGGACTCGTGACATGGCTGGTGACGCCGAGTGAGCGAGCGAACCCTTGCACGAAGGCGGTCTTGCCGGCGCCGAGCTCACCGACGAGCAGGATGAGATCGCCGCGACGCGCGACGGAGGCGACCGTGGCCGCTATCGCGTGGGTCTCGTCCACGCCCTTGCTGCGCATCGGGATCGCGGTCATGCAGCGAGCGCGAGCTTGGCCCGCACGAAGTCGGCCCTCATCTGCGCGAGCGGCTCCGCTCCGCCCCGCAGCGCGGCAGCGGGATGCAGGGTGGGCACCAGCACGGCGGCGCCGAACGGATACGAGCGGCCCCGCAGCTTCGTGATGCCCTCACTGGTGTCGAGGAGCAGCTGGGCGGCGAACCGGCCGAGCGTCACGACGACCTTGGGTTGGATGAGCTCGACCTGCTGCTCGAGCCAAGGCCGACAGGCGGAGATCTCGTCGGGCCGGGGATCGCGGTTCTCCGGGGGGCGGCACTTGACGACGTTCGCGATGTAACAGAGGTCGCGCGTCATGCCGAGCTCTTCGACGAGCAGCCGATCGAGCAGCTTCCCCGAGCGACCGACGAACGGCAGTCCCTGCTTGTCCTCCTCGGCGCCCGGTCCCTCCCCTACGAACAGCAGGTCCGCGTCAGGACGTCCCATGCCGAACACGACTTGGGTGCGTCCGGCCGACAGCGGGCAGCGGGTGCACGTGGAGGCCTCAACGGCCAGCGCGCTCAGAGTCACCACTGCGCCCAAGGCTACGGGAGACGCTGGTCAGGGGTGCCCGGCGGCCGCAACCGAGCGGACGGCCCGCTCGACCGCCCGCACCGCCAAGAACCGGACATGGTCGACGACGGCCTCGAGCGGACCGGTGGCCGCCGCCACGATCGCGTCGCCATCGCCTCGCGAGTGCGAGGGCACGAGGGCACGGGCGAGGCCGTCGTGCCCACCCTGCGCGACGAGCAGGCATCCGATCTTGTCGAGGTTCGCGTTCGTCGCGACGACGCCGATGGTCGTGCTCTCACTCGCTCCGAACACACCGCCCGCCGCTCCGAACACACTGCCCGCCGCTCCGAACACACCTTCGGGAGGCGGAGGAGGCCAGCTCGGCTCACTGCCGTCGTCGATGTCGCCGACCGCGTTCACCGCGATCAGCGCGCTCACCACGAGGTCACCGTCGCGCACG
>CAVSDE010000013.1:0-109980 GCA_963726695.1 uncultured Acidimicrobiales bacterium | reverse complement strand
CTGGCGCGCTCGAGCAGGAGCGGGTAGTCGCCGAGCTGGGCGAGCGTCACCCGATCGCGCTGGGCGAGCGGGTGGTCGGCGGGTGCGACCAGGACCAGGTCCTCCTCGAAGAGCGGCTCGGTCGTCAGCTCGACGTCGTCGGCCGGAAGGTTCCACCACTGCGAGGTCGAGGTGGCCGGAGAGGAGTTGAGTGCGTGAGGGACGTCGTGCTCGCCTCGCGACGACGACGGTGTGGATGCGGGGATGCTGCTCCCGCAGCCCGTCGAGCAGGCCCGCCGAGCCATCGAGCCGTCGTGCCGATCACGCCGAACCGCACGTCACCGCTCACCTCGGTGCCGAGCCGGGCGACGTCGGCTCGGATCGATTCGAGCTCGGCCTGCACCCGACGCGCCCGTGCGACGACGGCCGTGCCCTCCACGGTGAGGCGTCCGGTCTGGCGGGCGACGAGGGTGACGCCGAGCTCGCGTTCGAGTCGGGCAACGTGGGCCAGACGTTGGACTCACGGTGTGCAGCGGACTTCGCGGCCCCCGAGAACGTGCCGTGCTCGGCGACCGCGACGAGCGCTTGGAGCTGGCGGACGTCCACCGGGCGAGTGTGCCACGGCCCATCGGTGAAAGCGATGCGTGGACACCATTGATAACTATTGGACAGATTGGGACACACGCGACGGCATACTGATCGTCACAAGATCGAAGTGGACCAAGTCCCCCTCGGATCCACCTCGATGTGAGCCCTACAAGCGGTCCCCCCACCGCAGGGCTCTCAGGTTGAGAGGGCCGGCCAACCCCCCAAGGGCCGGCCCTTTCCGTTTTCCGGCCCTTTCCACGTCCCGTGGTCGTCTCTAAGGTGCGCAGCAGTGGCCGAGACAGCAGCGATCTTCGATCTGGACCGCACGCTCCTCGCCGGCGCGAGTGGCCCCGTCATCAGCGCTGCGCTGCGCGACGCCGGCGTGATCTCGAGCCGCGAGATCCCCGGCGAGAGCCTCGTCTACGGCCTGTTCAACCGCCTGGGCGAGACCTTGCCGAGCATGGCGCTCGCCCGACAGGCCGCGACGTTCGCGAAGGGGTGGCGCCAGGCACTCGTCGACGACGCCGCCAAGGCGGCGGCCGGGGTGCTGCTCGATCTGGTGCAGCCCAAGGCCCGGGCGCTCTTCGCCCAGCACCGCGCCGAGGGCCGGTTGCTCGTGCTCGCGACCACGACGCCGTACGACTTCGTGAAGCCGCTCGCCGATCTCCTCGGCTTCGACGATGTCGTCGCCACTCGGTACGGCGTCGACGACGACGGCAAGTACAACGGCACGATCGTCGGCAACTTCGTGTGGGCGAACGGCAAGCTCGCCGCGGTGCGCAAGTGGGCCGAGGAGCGAGGGCGTCGACCTCGCAGAGCTACTCCTACTCGCGACAGCGTGTACGACACGCCGCTGCTCTCCGCCGTGCGGTCATCCGGTGGTCGTGAACCCTGATCCGGGCCTGCGCCTGGTGGCGCGTCGGCGCGGCGGTGGCCTACGCTGCACCTCGACGTGCCCGAAGGTGTTCCGAAGTTCCTCGGCATCGAGCCGCAACAGGTCGCGATGGCTTTCACGCGGCCCGAGCTCGTGCTGTACGCGAGGTTCGACATCGCGGGCGTCGAGCAGCATCCCGAAACGGGGGCCCGCGATCCTCGTTGCGAACCACCGCAGCTACTTCGACGGCGCCGCGATGGCGATGCTCATCGCCGAAGAGCGGCCGCACCGTGCGCTTCCTCGGCAAGAAGGAGGTCTTCGATGTGCCGCTCGTCGGTCAGTTGGCGAAGGCCTTCGGGGGCATCCGGGTCGATCGTGGCACGGGATCCGACGAGCCTCTGAAGGCCGCGATCGCGGCGCTCGACGCCGGTGACCTGGTGGCGATCATGCCGCAGGGCACGATCCCGAGAGGGCCGGCGTTCTTCGATCCCGAGCTGAAGGGCCGCTGGGGCGCCGCTCGCCTCGCGCACACGGCCCACGCTCCCGTGATCCCTGTCGGGTTGTGGGGGACCGAGCAGGTGTGGCCGCGCAGCGCACGGTTGCCGAACATGCTGAACGTGACCGACCCGCCGACGATCCGCGTCCGCGTCGGTGCGCCGGTCGAGCTCAAGTACAAGAACGTGCCCAAGGACACCGAGCGCATCATGCGGGCGATCATGGACCTGCTGCCGGCCGAGGCACACGAGTACCACGAGCCGACGCAGCAGGAGCTGCGGCTCACCTACCCGTCTGGGTACAAGGGCGACCCTCGCGCCGAGACCAAGAGGCGTCCCGGCACCGACTGAGCACGCGCGAATCAGGCCTTGCGGGCGCGGATGATGTTGAGCGCGCAGCCGGCCTTGAACCACTCGATCTGCTCGTCGCTGAACGTGTGGGTGCACTCGAAGTCGATGGTCGTGCCGTCGGGCTTCGTGATGCGGCAGCGCACCGGCGTGTCGGGCGTCAGCGACGCGAGGCCGAGCACCGAGATGCGGTCGTCCTCGCCGATCTGGTCGTAGGTCGCCGGGTCGGCGAACGTCAGCGGCAGCAGGCCCTGCTTCTTGAGGTTCGTCTCGTGGATGCGGGCGAAGCTGCGGGCGAAGATCACCCGGCCGTTGCGGAACCGCGGCTCCATCGCCGCGTGCTCGCGTGACGAGCCCTCGCCGTAGTTCTCGTCGCCGACGGCGCACCAGGCGACGCCGGCCTCGCCGTAGTGCTTGGCGATGTCGGGGAACGAGCGGGTTGAGCCGTCGAGCTGGTCCTTGCCCTCGCCGGTGCGCGCCGGTGAACGCGTTGATCACGCCGAGGAACAGGTTGCCGCGAGATGTTCTCGAGGTGGCCGCGGTAGTTGAGCCACTTGCCCGCGGCCGAGATGTGGTCGGTGGTGCACTTGCCCTTGGCCTTCATCAGCACGGGCAGGTCGATGTAGTCCTGGCCGTCCCACGCCGGCGAACGGCTCGAGCAGCTGGAGGCGCGTCCGAGTCGGGGCGACGACGACGTCGACGTCGACATGCCGTCGGCGGGGGGTGCGATGAACCCGCTCTCACCCGGGATCGAAGCCCTTCGGCGGGAGGACCTCGCCGACCGGGGGCTCGAGCTTCACCGCGACGCCGTCGTCGTTCGTGATCGTGTCGGTGAGCGGGTTGAAGTCGAGCGTGCCGGCGAGCGCGTAGCGCGATCACCGTGTCGGGCGACGTGACGAACGCCAGCGTGTTGGCGTTGCCGTCGTTGCGCTTCGGGAAGTTGCGGTTGTAGCGAGTTGACGATCGTGTTGCTTCCCGACGGATCCACGTCGGTGCGATCCCACTGGCCGATGCACGGCCCGCAGGCGTTGGCGAGCACCGTCGCGCCGATCGCCTCGAGGTCGGCGAGCAGGCCGTCGCGCTCGATCGTGGCCCGGACCTGCTCCGAGCCGGGCGTGACCAGCAGCTGGGTCTTGGCCGTGAGGCCCTTCGCCGACGCCTGGCGGGCGATCGACGCGGCGCGGGTGATGTCCTCGTACGACGAGTTCGTGCACGACCCGATGAGCGCGGACGAGACCTTGAGCGGCCAGTCGTTCGCCTTGCGCGGCGGCGCCGACCTCGCTCACCGTCGTGCGCGAGGTCGGGCGTGTGCGGCCCGTTGATCAGCGGCTCGAGCGTCGACAGGTCGATCTCGATGACGCGGTCGAAGAAGCGGCTCGGGTCGGCCTCGACCTCCGGGTCCGGGCGCAGGTCGCTCGGCCACCGCGTTCGGCGGCGTCGGCGATCGCCTCACGTCCGGTCGCCTTCAGGTACATCGCCATGTTCGCGTCGTACGGGAACAGCGACGTCGTGGCGCCGATCTCGGCGCCCATGTTGCAGATCGTCCCCTTGCCGGTGGCCGAGATCGAGTCGGCGCCCGGGCCGAAGTACTCGACGATCGCGCCCGGTGCCGCCCTTGACGGTGAGGACCTCGCGCGACCTTGAGGATCACGTCCTTCGGCGACGACCATCCGGAGAGCGAGCCGGTGAGCTGCACGCCGATCAGCTTCGGCCAGCGCACGTTGAACGGGAAGCCGGTCATCACGTCGACGGCGTCGGCGCCGCCGACGCCGATCGCGACCATGCCGAGGCCGCCGGCGTTCGGCGTGTGGCTGTCGGTGCCGATCATCATCCCGCCGGGGAACGCGTAGTTCTCGAGCACGACCTGATGGATGATCCCCGAGCCCGGCTTCCAGAAGCCGATGCCGTACTCGGCCGACACGGTGCGGAGGAAGTCGTAGACCTCGTCGTTCGTCGTCGAGCGCGATCGTCAAGTCGATGCCGGCGCCCTCCTTGGCCTGGATGAGGTGATCGCAGTGCACCGTCGTCGGCGCCGCGACCTCGTCGAGGCCGGCGGTCATGAACTGCAGCAGCGCCATCTGCGCGGTCGCGTCCTGCATCGCGACGCGATCGGGGCGGAAGTCGGCGTACGCTGTGCCCGCGCTCGAGGTCCTGGCCCTCGGGATCGCGAGGTGGTTGACGAGGATCTTCTCGGCGAGCGTGAGCGGGCGCCCCAGGCGTCGGCGACCCGTCGCCACCCGATCTTGGAGCGTGCCGTACACGCCTTGCACGAGCTCGATCGGCGTCTGCGCAGTCACAGCCATGGCTCACTCCTGTGTTGACTGGTGCGGTTGACCCCAACCGCTATGTAGACAAGTATAGGACAAGTGCGTGAGATCCGCTACCGCGAGATTGCCGCAGACCTGAAGCATCGGGTCGAGTCGGGCGAGTTTGCCGCGGGTCGCCTGTTGCCGAGCGAGGCCGACCTCTCCCGCGCCTACGACGCCTCCCGGGTCACGATCCGCAGGGCGCTCGAGTCGTTGCGCGAGGAGGGCCTGGTCGACTCCCGGCAGGGCTTCGGCTGGTTCGTGGCCGTCGACCGGGTGCGCCAGAACCTCGCGCAGCTCTCGACGATCGAGCGCCAGCTCGCGGAACGGGGCGCCGTCGCGGAGCGCCAGATCCTCGACTTCGGCTTCGTGACCGCGAACGCGCACGTACGTGAGGTTCTGGGGGTCGAGCAGGTGCTGCGAGTGCGCCGGCTCAACCTCGCCGATGGCGTGCCCTTCGCTCGTGTGACCGTGTGGTGCCCGGCGGAGCTCGGCGCGTCGTTGTCGCGCGCCGACGTCGGAGCTCATCCTTTCTACGAGCTGCTGCCGGTGGCGATCGGCGGGGCGACCCAGACGATCGCGGCGGCGTTGGCCGAGGCCGCTGACGCGAAGGTGCTGGAGGTGCCGGTCGGTTCGCCCGTGCTGCGATGCGAGCGGGTCACGCGCGATGTGTCAGGCAATGCGGTGCTGTTGAGCGTCCACGTGTTCCCCGCGCACCTCACCGAGTTCGTCGTCGACCTCCCGTCGCCCACCGGTCTCGGCCTGGTCGAGTGACAGACTCCGTGCATGCGCGCGTGGCCGGACGAGGGCGTCACCCGCATCCCGTACTGGGTCTACGCCGACCCTGAGATCTACGAGCGCGAACGACAGACGCGTGTTCGGCGGCCCCTTCTGGTCGTATGTGGCGCTCGCGTGCGAGGTTCCTGCGGCTGGCGACTTCATCTCGACCTGGATCGGCGAGCAGCCCGTCGTCGTGGTGCGCCAGCCCGATGGCTCGGTCCGCGCGTTCCTGAACCGTTGTGCCCATCGAGGCGTCGCGTTCTGCCGCGCACCATCGGGTCACGCCGACGAGCTCATGTGCCCCTACCACCAGTGGGTCTACGACCTCGGCGGTGCGCTCGTCGCAGCGCCCTTCCGCAAGGGCGTGAAGGGGATGGGAGGCATGCCCGACGACTTCGAGATGACCGATCACGGCTTGACCTCGTTGCCCGTTGCGCAGCGCAATGGTGTGGTCTTCGCTTCGTTGGGCTCGCCGCCCGCGTTCGACGAGTACCTCGGCGACACGATGATCGGATGGTTCGACCGCGTCTTCGACGGACGTGACCTCGAGCTGCTCGGCTACTCGCGCCAGCGCGTGCCCGGCGAACTGGAAGCTGATGTTCGAGAACATCAAGGACCCGTATCACGCGTCGTTGCTGCACGTGTTCCTCGTGACGTTCGGTCTGTTCCGCGCCGACAACCCGTCGGTGACCGAGATGGACGAGACCGGCCGGCACAGCGTGCTGGTCTCCGAGCGGGGCGCCGCGGCGAGCGAGGCGACGGGGGAGATGCGTGCGTTCCGCGACGTGAAGCTTCGCGATCCCCGACTGCTCGACCCCGTGCGGGAGTTCCCCGGCAGCGCGACCGTCGTGATGCAGACGATCTGGCCGAACCTCATCGTGCAGCAGCAGTCGAACACGCTGGCGATGCGCCAGCTGGTGCCGCGTGGGCCACAGCAGTTCGACCTGATGTGGACGTTCTTCGGCTACGCCGGCGAGGACGCGGAGATGCGCGCCCGGCGGTTGCGGCAGGCCAACCTCATGGGGCCGTCGGGGCTCGTGTCGATCGACGACAGCGAGGTCATGCGCCTCGCGCAGCTGGGGGCGATGGTCGATCCCGACGGCGCCGCCTTCGTCGAGATGGGCGGCACTGACACCGAGCGGGCCGACCACATCGTCACCGAGTCGGCGATCCGAGCGTTCTACGCGTACTACCGCGAGGTCATGGACCTGTGACGCCGGCGGACCTTTTCGCCGCGTACGCGGACGTCCTCGACGAAGGACCGCTCGACGAGTGGCCGTCGTTCTTCACCGAGGACGCGACGTATCGCATCGTCGCCCGCGAGAACTTCACGCGTGGCCTGCCGCTCGCACTGATGCTGTGTGAGAGCCGGGCGATGATGGAGGACCGCGTGCAGTCGATCCAGGAGCTCTCGATGTACGCGCCGCGTGTGCTGCGGCACGTCGTGAGTGCGGTCCGCGAGCCCGAGCCCGACGCCGTCTCCGCGAGCTACGCGGTGTTCGAGACCCCGCCCGAGGGTGAGACTCGCGTGTTCTCGACCGGCCGCTACCTCGGCCGCCTCGCCCTCGACGCCGGCGCGGTGCGCTTCGCCGCCCTCACCGTCGTCTACGACACCGCCCTCATCCCGACGAGCCTCATCTACCCGCTTTAGGCGACCCGCGAGGGCGGGGCCGCTACCAGGTGTCCCAGTGGACGAAGGTCGTCGAGGGGGAGGCGCTTCGCGGGCTTGAAGTCGGTGCCGATCGTGTAGGCGATCGGGAAGAGGCCGGCCTGGCTCCACTTGTCGTAGGGGATGCCCGAGCAGCTCCGCGACTTCCTTCTCGTTCGGAAGGTGGAGCGTCGTCCACGCGGAGCCGAGGCCACGCTCACGCGCCGCGAGCATCAGCGACCAGGCCGCCGGGAGGATCGATCCCCAGAAGCCCGCTGACACTGCACCTGGCATGTTGTCGACCCGCCCACGGATGACGGGGATGACCATGTACGGCACCCGGTGGAAGTTCTCGCGGAGGTACGTCGCCGACGACCTGACTCCCTCGGCCTGTGCGGCGCGCGGGTCGTCGTCTTTGAACTGTTGTCGCGGGGCTGTTGGCGTACACGTCGAAGTTCTTGCCGTAGAAGTCGGCGATCGCTTTCTTCTTGGCGGGATCCTCGACGACGACCCATGCCCATCCCTGGCTGTTGGATCCGGTGGGTGCTTGCATCGCGATCTCGAGGCACTCTTCGAGTACCGCGCGCTCGACGGGGCGATCGAAATCGAGTCGCTTGCGCACCGAACGGGTGGTGGTCAGCACCTCGTCCGCGGTCAGGTTCAGGCGGAGGCTCATGGGACGGGAGCATGCCAGACTCGCGTCATGTCTGACCGAGTGACCTGCAGCATCGAGGACGGCGTCGCTGACGTGCGGATGAACCGGCCCGAGAAGATGAACGCGCTCGACGGCGCGCTGTTCTCGGCCCTGGTCGAGATGGGGGAGGCGCTCAAGTCCGACCCCTCTGTCCGTGCCGTGGTGCTCTCGGGGGAGGGGCGGGCGTTCTGCGCCGGCCTCGACTTCGGGTCGTTCCAGGCGATGGCCGGTGACAGTGAGAGGAACCTCGAGAACGTGACGCCCGCTCGAGGCGGCGAGATCACGAACCCTGGTCAGCAGGCGGCGTTCGTGTGGCAGGAGATACCGGCGCCGGTGATCGCCGCGGTGCACGGTGTCGCGCTCGGCGGCGGGTTTCAGATCGCGCTCGGCGCGGACATCCGCATCGTCGCGCCCGACGTGAAGATGTCGGTGCTCGAGGTGCGCTGGGGCCTCATCCCCGACATGACGGGCACCCAGCTGCTGCCGAAGGTCGTCGGCCTCGACGTGGCCAAGGAGCTCACCTTCACGGGCCGCATGATCGACGGCCACGAAGCGCTGCGCCTCGGCGTCGCGACTCGGGTGAGCGAGACGCCCCTCGTCGACGCGCTGGCGCCTCGCGCACGAGATCGCATCGAAGAGCCCGCAGGCCGTGCGGGGCGCGAAGGCACTGCTGAACCTGGCGGGCACGGTGAGCCTCGCCGACGGGTTCAAGGCCGAGGAGCGCACGATCCGCTCGCTGATCGGGTCACCGAACCAGGTCGAGGCCGTGCAGGCCTACTTCGAGAAGCGCGATCCCGTCTTCGAAGACTGAGTGGCCAACCCCGGCAAATCGGGCCACTTGCCGTCGGGCCGGACTATCCTGTGCGGCACTGCAGCCGGGCCAGCGCTGTCCCACCATGCTGCGTCACCCCAAACGAGTGATGTGGATGGACAGTGATGACACGCGAATCGCGCACTGAGCTGACGACCCCCTGGGCTGGCGATCTTCCGCCGCGCTTCGGCCTCTACGACCCCGCGAACGAGCACGACTCGTGCGGCGTCGCGTTCGTCGTCGACATCAAGGGACGAGCCACCCACGAGATCGTCGCGATGGGCATCGGCGCGCTTTGCAACCTCGAGCACCGCGGCGCTCAGGGCGCCGAGGCGAACACGGGTGACGGCGCCGGCATCACGATCCAGATCCCCGACCGCTTCCTTCGCTCTGTCGTCGACTTCGACCTTCCGCCCGCCGGTCAGTACGCGGTCGGGATGGCGTTCCTTCCCACGACCCAAGCCGACAGCGCGCAGGCGGTGTCGCTCGTCGAGAAGATCGTCGCGAGCGAGGGCCTGCGGGTGCTGGGCTGGCGCGACGTCCCTGTCGACGCGTCCATGATCGGTGACTCGGCGCGCGAGGTGATGCCGCTGTTCCGGCAGCTGTTCATCGCTGCGGCGCACGGCACCGAGCTCGATTGCATGTCGCTCGAGCGCCTCGCGTTCGTCGTGCGCAAGCGCATCGAGCACGAGATCGGCCGCTCCGTGTACTTCCCGAACCTCTCGGCCCGCACGCTCATCTACAAGGGCATGCTCACGGCTCCGCAGCTGTCGCAGTTCTTCACCGACATCACTGATGAACGAGTCGAATCAGCGATCGCGCTCGTCCACTCGCGCTACAGCACGAACACGTTCCCGTCATGGCCGCTCGCGCATCCGTACCGCTACATCGCCCACAACGGCGAGATCAACACGGTGCAGGGCAACCGCAACTGGATGCGAGCGCGCGAGGCGCTGCTCGAGAGCGATCAGATCCCCGGCGATCTCGCCCGCATCTTCCCGATCGTGACCCCCGGCGGCAGTGACACCGCGAGCTTCGACGAGGTGCTCGAGCTCCTTCACCTCGGCGGACGGGGTCTTCCCCATGCGGTGCTCATGATGATCCCCGAGGCGTGGGAAAACCACGCGTCGATGAGCGCCGAGAAGCGCGACTTCTACCAATTCCATGCTGCGCTCATGGAGCCCTGGGACGGCCCCGCGTCGATCGCGTTCACGGACGGCACGGTCGCCGGCGCGGTCCTCGATCGCAACGGCCTGCGGCCGAGCCGGTACTGGGTCACCGACGATGACCGAGTGATCATGGCGAGCGAGGTCGGGGTGCTCGACATCGATCCGGCTCGGATCGTGAAGAAGGGCCGGCTGCAACCCGGTCGCATGTTCCTCGTCGACACGAGCCTCGGTCGCATCGTCGGCGACGACGAGATCAAGGCGAACCTCGCTGCAGAGCTTCCGTACGGCGAGTGGCTGCACGGAGGGCTCGTGCATCTCACGGACCTGCCCGACCGCGAGCACGTGTTGTACGGCCACGACTCGGTGATGCGGCGGCTGCAGACGTTCGGCTACACGCACGAGGAGATGAAGATCCTGCTGGCGCCGATGGCGGCGACCGGCGGGGAGCCTCTGGGGTCGATGGGCACCGATACCCCGATCGCTGCGCTCTCGGATCGTCCCCGCTTGCTCTTCGACTACTTCCAACAGCTGTTCGCGCAAGTGACGAACCCGCCGTTGGACGCGATCCGCGAGGAGCTCGTCACCTCGCTCGGATCCACGATCGGGCCGGA
The DNA here is from genome assembly GCA_963726695.1 of uncultured Acidimicrobiales bacterium. GTDB lineage: Bacteria > Actinomycetota > Acidimicrobiia > Acidimicrobiales > DATKAS01 > DATKAS01. The sequence goes on along the minus strand of CAVSDE010000013.1, from coordinate 99,678 downwards.
GGGCAACCTGCTCGCGCCGACACCGGCGTCGTGCCGGCAGGTTGCCCTCCCGTTCCCGATCCTCGACAACGACGAGCTCGCGAAGCTCGTCCACATAAACGAAGACGGCGACATGCCCGGCCTCAGCGCGATCGTGCTCCACGGCCTCTACCCGGTCACTGGGGGAGGGCCGGCGCTCGTCGACGCGCTCGACACGCTTCGTCACGAGGCGAGCGAGGCCATCGCATCCGGCGCTCGCATCCTCGTGCTCTCTGACCGCGATTCGAGTGAGGAGCTGGCTCCCATCCCCTCGCTGCTGATGACGGCGGCGGTGCATCACCACCTCATCCGTGAGAAGACCCGCACCCAGGTGGGGCTCGTCGTCGAGTCCGGTGATGCGCGTGAGGTGCATCACATGGCGCTGCTCGTCGGCTACGGCGCGGGTGCCATCAACCCGTACCTCGCATTCGAAGCCGTCGAGGACATGATCATCGAGGGTCGGCTCTCCGGAATCGACGCGCACAAGGCCGTGAAGAACTACATCAAGGCCGCGGGCAAGGGCGTGCTGAAGGTGATGTCGAAGATGGGCATCTCGACGGTCGCGTCCTACACGGGTGCGCAGGTCTTCGAAGCCATCGGCCTCAGCCGAGACCTCGTCGACGAGTACTTCACCGGCACGGTCAGCCGGTTGGGAGGCATCGGGCCTGACGAGCTCGCGGCCGAGATCGCGGCGCGCCACGCCGACGCCTATCCCCGCAACCCCGCGCTTCGTGCACACCGCACGCTCGACCTCGGCGGCGAGTACCAGTGGCGGCGCGAGGGCGAGTACCACCTCTTCAACCCTGAGACCGTGTTCAAGCTGCAGCACGCGACGAGGTCGAAGCGCTACGAGGTCTTCAAGGAGTACACGACGCTCGTCGATGACCAGTCGACCAAGCTCGCGACGCTCCGCGGCCTGTTCCGCTTCAAGGAGGGCGAGCGCGCGCCGGTGCCGATCGAGGAGGTCGAGCCCGTCGGCGACATCGTCAAGCGCTTCGCGACCGGCGCGATGTCATACGGGTCGATCTCGAAGGAAGCCCACGAGACGCTGGCGATCGCGATGAACCGCATCGGGGGCAAGTCGAACACCGGTGAGGGTGGCGAGGACGCAGACCGCTACGTGCCCGACGAGAACGGTGACCTGCGCCGCTCGGCGATCAAGCAGGTGGCGTCGGCGCGGTTCGGGGTGACGAGCGAGTACCTCGTCAACGCCGACGACCTCCAGATCAAGATGGCGCAAGGCGCGAAGCCGGGCGAGGGCGGGCAGCTGCCCGGCCACAAGGTGTACCCGTGGATCGCGAAGACCCGGCACTCCACTCCGGGTGTGGGCCTGATCTCACCGCCGCCGCACCATGACATCTACTCGATCGAGGATCTGAAGCAGCTCATCCACGACCTCAAGAACGCGAACCCACGGGCGCGGGTGCACGTGAAGCTCGTCGCGGAGGTCGGCGTCGGCACGGTGGCAGCGGGTGTCTCGAAGGCGCACGCCGACGTCGTGCTCATCTCGGGCCATGACGGCGGCACGGGCGCGAGCCCGCTCACGTCTCTGAAGCACACGGGCGCGCCTTGGGAGCTCGGCCTCGCCGAGACGCAGCAGACCCTGCTCGTGAACCGGCTGCGCGACCGCATCGTGGTGCAGGTCGACGGCCAGCTGAAGACCGGCCGTGATGTCGTGATCGCCGCGCTGCTCGGTGCCGAGGAGTTCGGGTTCGCGAGCCGCGCCGCTCGTTGTGTCGGGCTGCGTGATGATGCGGGTCTGCCATCTCGACACCTGCCCCGTTGGGGTCGCGACGCAGAACCCCGAGCTGCGCAAGCGGTTCAGCGGCAAGCCCGAGTTCGTCGTGACGTTCTTCGAGTACATCGCCGAGGAGGTCCGCGAGCACCTTGCTGCCCTCGGCTTCCGCTCGATCGCGGAGGCGGTCGGCCACGCGGAGATGCTCGACACCACGGCCGCGATCGAGCACTGGAAGGCGTCGAGCCTCGACCTCTCGCCCATCCTCGAGATGCCGCCGATCGCCGACGGCGAGGCCCGGATGTGCGTCACGACGCAAGACCACGGCCTCGAACGGGCGCTCGACCAGACGCTGCTCGCGCTGTGCGAAGGGGCGCTTCAGGACGCGCAGCCCGTGCATCTTGAGCTGCCGATCCGCAACGTCAACCGCACGGTCGGCACGATGCTCGGCTCGGAGATCACCCGTCGCTACGGCGGCGACGGGCTGCCCGAAGGGACGATCACGGTCGACTTCAACGGCTCGGCCGGACAGAGCTTCGGCGCCTTCGTGCCGCGCGGCGTCACCCTCCGGCTCGAAGGTGATGCCAACGACTACTTCGGAAAGGGTCTGTCAGGAGGCCGCCTCGTGCTGTTCCCGGATCGGCGGGCCACGTTCGTCGCCGAGGAGAACGTCATCGCCGGCAACGTCGCGCTCTACGGAGCGACGAGCGGTGAGGCACTGATCCGCGGCGTCGTGGGCGAGCGCTTCGGTGTGCGCAACTCGGGCGCGACCGCGGTGGTCGAAGGCGTCGGCGACCACGGGTGCGAGTACATGACCGGTGGAAAGGTCGTCGTGCTCGGCGCGACGGGCCGCAACTTCGGCGCCGGCATGTCCGGCGGCGTCGCCTACGTGCACGATCCCACCGGCGTCTTCCCGTCGCTCGTGAACTACGACATGGTCGAGCTCGAGCGACTCGACGACGACGACATCGCGTTCCTCTCGGACGTGATGTCGCGCCACGCCACCGAGACGGGCTCGACCGTCGCCGAGGGTCTGCTCGCGGACTGGGATGAGACCGTCGCCGCGTTCCACAAGGTCATGCCCAAGGACTACAAGCGGGTGCTCGAGGTCATGCGCGAAGCCGAGTCGCTCCAGATCGGCGAGACCGAGACCCTTGCGCACGTGATGGCATCGTCCCATGGGTGAGGCGACGGGGTTCCTCAAGTGGTCGCGGGTCGGGCCGACGCGGCGGCCCGTGCCGGTGCGTCTGCGCGACTGGCGCGAGGTCTACGAGCCGTTCCCCGAGGAAGACCTGCGACACCAAGCCGGTCGTTGCATGGATTGCGGCATCCCGTTCTGCAACAACGGATGTCCGCTCGGCAACCTGATCCCCGACTGGAACGACCTCGTCTACCGCGACAGCTGGCACGAGGCGATCGAGCGTCTCCATGCGACGAACAACTTCCCCGAGTTCACGGGCCGGCTGTGCCCGGCGCCGTGCGAGGCCGCGTGCGTGCTCGGCATCAACAGTGATCCGGTCACGATCAAGCAGGTCGAGGTCGAGATCGTCGATCGCGCGTGGGACGAGGGGTGGATCGTTGCCCAACCCCCCGCGCTCCTGAGCGGCAAGAACGTCGCGGTCGTCGGGTCGGGGCCGGCCGGTCTCGCCGCCGCGCAGCAGCTGACTCGCGCCGGGCATCGCGTCGTTGTCTTCGAGCGCGCCGATCGCATCGGCGGGCTCATGCGCTACGGCATCCCCGAGTTCAAGATGGAGAAGCGCGTCCTCGAGCGCAGGCTCGAGCAGATGCGCGCGGAGGGCACCGAGTTCCGCCCTGGCGTCGCGGTTGGTGTCGACGTGACGATCGACGAGCTCGACGAGGAGTTCGACGCGATCGTGCTCGCGGCCGGCGCGACTGCGTGGCGCGATCTTCCGATCCCCGGCCGAGAGCTCGGTGGCATCTACCAGGCGATGGAGTACCTCCCTCTCTCGAACCGTGTGCAAGAAGGTGACCTCGACGAGCCGCCGATCACTGCGGAGGGCAAGCACGTCGTGATCATCGGCGGCGGTGACACCGGGGCGGACTGCCTCGGCACGGTGCACCGGCAACGGGCCGCCGCGGTGCACCAGTTCGAGATCCTCCCTCGTTCTCCCGACACCCGTGCGCCCGACAACCCCTGGCCACAGTGGTCGATGGTGTACCGCACGTCCTCAGCCCATGAGGAGGGCGGTGAGCGCATCTTCAGCGTGAACACCGAGCGCTTCGTCGGCGACGACGACGGCAACGTCTGCGCGCTCATCGCGCACGAGGTCGAGATGCGCGATGGGCGATTCGAGAAGGTCGAAGACAGCGACTTCGAGCTGCCGTGCGAGCTCGTGCTGCTCGCGATGGGCTTCGTCGGTCCGGAGCGTGGCCCGATGCTCGATCAGCTCGACGTCGCGATGGACGCCCGCGGCAATGTCCAACGCGACGCCGGCTTCCAGACGTCGGTGGAGGGTGTCTTCGCGTGCGGAGACATGGGCCGGGGCCAGAGCCTCATCGTGTGGGCGATCGCCGAGGGCCGCTCCTGCGCGGCATCGGTCGACCGCTGGCTCACGGGCGAATCCACCCTTCCGGCGCCGATCCTGCCGACGACCCGCCCCCTCGTGTGATCGATGCCGGGGCGCTCGCCTAGTGCGAGACGAGCTCGTCGGCCTCGAGGTGATGTACGTCGTTGAGTGAGCGCAGCGCACGCACGCCATGACCAGCGAGCACGATGCTCACCGATGCGTGTGCGGGCCGGAAGAACATGTCGTAGTCGACGCCGATGATGTGGGCGATGTAGGCGTTGATCACGCCGCCATGGCATGCAACCACCACGCGCTCACCCGGGTGGGTGGCCAGGATGCCCTCGATCGCGTTGACGGTGCGCTTCCGGAAGTCGAAGCTCGACTCGGAGTACGGGTACACGTCCCAGCTCTTCTCGGTCAGCATGCGCTGACGGATGCCGAGCAGCAGCTGGCGTCCGACGAAGTCGACCGCGAGCTGCTCTGGCGGGATGTCGCGGAACACCTCGACTTCGCGGAGGTCCTCGAGCACGATCGGTTCGAGGTTGTGGTGCCGGGCGATCTGGCGCCCGGTCTCGTTCGCCCGCTGAAGCGTGCTGGTGTACACGACGTCGACGTGCTGCGTGCTGAACCGCAAGCCCACGGCTTCGGCCTGCTTGTTGCCACGCGCCGACAGCGGGGGATCGATCGCGTCTCCGACGGGCGCGTTCGGGAACCCGGCGATGTCCTGCTCACCGTGACGGACGAGGATCAGCTCGGTCACGTCCTCGACGTCGGTGAGGAAGGCCAGGTCGAAGACGGCGGGCAGGCGGCCGGTCGGCGGATGCCCGGCAGGAGATTGGTTGCTCACTCGGCGGAGGCTATCGGTGGGGTGCGTCGGCGAGCGCGGGATCCAGGCAGGGCTGCAAGATCGGATGCGTGACGGCGGTGACCTTGCGGCCTCGACCGATCGTGGCGAAGGCGATCACCGATCCCGTGAGGGCCAGCCCGGCCGAGATGCGCATCGCGGTGGCGTAGCCCGGCAGCGAGCCCTCGCCGCCGGTGAGCTCGAACCCCGCGATCGTCGGCACGACCGCGACCGCGAGCAACCCCGCGAGTCGGGCGACCGCGTTGTTCGTCCCGGATCCGACGCCGAGGTGGTGCTCGTCGACCGCGCCGAGCACTGCTGCGGTGAGCGGTGCGACCGTGGTGGACAGCCCGAGCCCGAAGACGAGCGCCGCGGGGAGCACGGTCGTGAGGTACTTGTCGCCCGCCTCGATCTGACTGAGGAGCGCGAGGCCGACCGCGACGATCGCGGGGCCGATCGTCATGAGCGGCCGGGGCCCGGTCCTCTGCGAGAGCGCGCCCATCCGCGACGAGAGCAACAGCATCATGATCGTGACGGGGGTCAAGGCGGCGCCTGACTCGAGCGCGGAGTAGCCGAGCGCGCCCTGCAGGTTCACCACCACGAAGAAGAACGCGCCGCCGAGCCCCGCGTAGACCGCGAGCGTGACGAGGTTCGCCCCGGTGAACTGCCGGGAACGGAAGAGCGAGGGCGGCAGCATCGGGTCGTGACTGCGTCGCTCGACGACGACGAACAGCCCGAGGAGGACGATGCCGACGAGCACCGCGCCGATCGTGAGGGCCGTCCAACCGTTGCCGGCCTCGATCAGTCCCGCGGTCAGTGACGCCAGCCCCGAGCGCGACGAGTGATGCGCCGAGCACGTCGAGATGCTTCGACGCGTCGGGGTCGACGCTCTCGGGCACGTGGCTCACCGCAAACAGCACGAATGCCGCGAGCGGCACGTTGATGAGGAACGCCCATCGCCAGGACGCGGCGTCGACGAGCCAGCCGCCGATGAAGGGACCCGCCGCGCCCGCCACGCCCGCGAGCCCCGACCACGCGCCGATCGCTCGGGGCCGGTCCTCGCGGCGGATCGTCGCCGAGAGAAGCGCCAAGCTGCCGGGCACGAGCATCGCGGCACCTGCACCTTGGAAGGCCCGGGCTCCGATCAGCGCGCCGGTCGTGGGCGCGAGCCCGCACAACGCGGAAGCCGCGGCGAACGCGGCGACGCCCATCGTGAACACTCGGCGGCGGCCGAAGCGGTCGCCCAGCGCGCCCCCGAGCAGCAAGAGGGCGGTGAGGGTGACGAGGTACGCGTCGAGCACCCACTGCAGGTCAGCCAGATCGGCGTGCAGGTCCGCGGCCATCGCGGGCAGCGCGACGTTGACGATCGTGCCGTCGAGGAACGCCATCCCCGAGCCCAGGACTGCTGCCGCGAGCGTCCACCTCGCGGTGCGCGATCCCCACGGCTCCATATTTCCGGACCCTACCGTCGCTCGATCGACTACTATCGAACGCATGTTCGTTCAGCCTTCCCTCCTCGACGCGGGCGCCCCCTCGTTCGACGGGTCGTTCAGCGAGCTGCTCCGTGACGACCTCGACGATCACAGCTGGCTCGACCACCAGTCAGGGTGGCTCTCCGGCTCAGACGTCGTGTTCGACGAACTCGTCGCACGACTCACCTGGCAGCGGCCCGAGGTGCACATGTACGACCGCACGCTCGAGCAGCCCCGCAGCACCTCGGGCTTCGCGCTCGGCGAGCGCTTCGACTTCCCGTACATCGACTCGATGGCATGCGCGCTCGGCGAGCGCTACGGCGTGAGGTTCGGCTCCGCGTGGTGCAACCTGTACTGCGACGGCCGCGACAGCGTCGCGTGGCACGGCGATCGCGTCCTGCGTGATCGCTCCGACGGATTGGTGGTGATCATCTCGGTCGGCCATCGCCGTCGCTTCATGATCAAGCCCGCCGGCGGGGGCCCGTCACGCACGTTCGAGCTCGGGCGCGGTGATCTGTTCGTGATGGGCGGCGACTGCCAGCGGCAATGGCGTCACTGCGTGCCGAAGGTCGCGCCCGCGTCGCTTGTCGGCCCCCGCATCAGCATCACGATGCGACCCGGCTGAGCGCGCGCTGACACGCGGGGCGCGACGTCTCGCATGAACGCGCGGAGATCGGTGGCGAGCTGATCGAGCGATCGCCACGGCATCGACAGCATCAGCTCGTCGAGGCCGGCCGCCGCGTACGCGCGGATGTCGCTCGCTTGCTCGTCGGGAGTTCCGGTGAGCACCGGTCGGGCGTCGCCTCCTGGCCGATTGGGCATGTGGCGCAGGCAGACCGGGCCTGGCGTGCGACCAGCGGCAGCACAGGCGGCGCGGTAGGCAATGACGCCGACCTCGAGCTCCGCGGGGCTCATGTTGATGGGATGCCAGCCGTCGCCGAGACGGGCGGCACGCCGATGCGCGGGGCCGGTGTTGCCTCCCACCCAGATCGGGATGGTGCCGCGCCGATCGGGAGCGCCCTTCGGGAACATCCGCATGTTGTCGTAGTGCTTCCAGCGTCCGTCGTACGAGGAGGTCTCGGTCTCCCAGAGGTTGCGGATGACCTCGAGGTACTCGTCGGTCTGCGCGGCGCGCTCGTCGTACGACGCGCCGAGCGCGTCGAACTCCTCCTTCAGCCAACCGATGCCGACGCCGAGCACGAGCCGTCCGCCGCTCAGCACATCGATCGTGGAGAGGTGCTTCGCGGTGAAGACCGGGTCGCGGTAGGGGATGACGAGGACGCTGACGCCGAGCGTGACGTGTGTCGTGCGCGCCGCGAGATAGCTCAGAGCGGCGAGCGGTTCGAGCATGTGTTCGGGGATGTAGCCCGAGCCCTCGGGCACGATGATGTGGTCGCTCGTCCAGAGGGAGTCGAACCCGAGGTCCTCGACGATCGCAGCCATGCGATCGAGCGCCGGACCTGACGCGAACCGGTTGGCGTGGGGGATGGCGACGCCGTAGCGCATCAGGTGAACGTCACGGAGATGCCGCACACGGTCGCGGTCTCACCGATGCGGGAACGGTCTGCTGCGGTCACGGAGATGCCGCACACGCCTTCGTCGCTGGCGGAGGCGCTCTCGACGAACGAGATCGAGGTGCCGTGGTCGAGCGCGATGTGCCGCGCCGACGCGGTCAGGTCGAACACGTCTGCCCAACGCTTCGCCGTCGCGTCAGGATCGGGCACGGCAACGGTCACGCCGCTCAACGCGGTCGTCGTGTCGTTTCGCACGTGCTGCTGCCATTCGGGGCCGGCCCACTTCCAGCTCTCGGGAGGGTCCATCCAGTCGAGCGACAGGATGGCGCCACCGACATCCTTCGGATGCAGGTGCGTGCCCGCCGCGTCACGCAGGTCGGCCTTCCACACGACGCGCACGCCGAGGCCGTCGAGCCGAGCCCGCGCTTCGTCGAGGTCGGAGAGCTGCATGATCACCATGTAGCCCCAGTCGCCTCCGTGCTTGTCGAGCAGACGCCCGGCGGTGGTGCCGTCCTGCTGCGGGGACACGATCTCGAGGAAGGCGTCGCCGACCGCGAACAGCGCGTTCACGAGTCCGAACTCGGCGACTCCCGGATCTCGGTAGCAAACCTCGACGCCGAGCGTGCTGCACATGGCGTCGACTGTGGGCTCGAGGTCACGTGCGACGAGCGCGACCTGACGCAATCTGATGGTCATGGCGCCCAAGGTATGCGGCGCCGCGTGGCGTCGCCCGGCTCAGTCGAGGTCAGGCCACGCGCGGCTCGGCCTGCGCGTCCTGCCCTTGCGGTCACCGAGCGCCCACGCCCTTCGCCAGGACGGACCCTCGGGGCCGGTGAGCACCGGCGTCGCGCTGCGCGTGGCACGGCGGCGTGCCGACCACCAGTCAGTCGCGGCCTCGTCGGCGAGCTCGTACACCGATGTCTCGATGCGCGACCCGAGCGACCGCGCATCGTCGTCGGCCAGCGGCCGCATGGGCTTGCCGAACGTCACGACCGTGCGTCCCGGCTTCGGCCGGTTCATCCCCTTGCCCATGATGCGACCGGTGCCCTCCAGATGGATCGGCACGACGGGCGCGTGGGTGCGGACGGAGAGGTAGGCCGCGCCGCCGCGGAACGGCTGTCCCCATCCGTCCGGGCTGCGACCGCCCTCGGGGAAGATGAGGATGCTCCACCCGTCCTCGATGAGCTCCGCGGCGAGGTCGGCCGATCGCCGGTTGACGCGGGTGCGATCGATCGGGATGGCCCCCATTGCGAGTGCCGAGAGAGCGCCGGTGACGCGGGTCGCGAAGAAGTAGTCGGCCGCCGCACCCACGACGAGCTTGTGCCGCCACGGCTCGGGGATCGACGTGATGAGCAGCGGAGCGTCGACGTGACTGTGATGGTTGGCCGCGAAGATCACCGGCTGGTCGTCGTCGAGGTCGGAGAGTCGGTCGAACCCGGTCCGTTCGGGACGGGCGACGCCGCGCACGAGCCCGCGGATCGGTCCCTCGACGATCAGCGCACGCGCCATGCGGGCCGGCAGCCGCCTCGACCATTCGGTGTCGTAGTCGCCACCGGTCCTGCCCTTCTCGGGCAGCGGAGCGACGCCCCTCGGCACCGCCGCGGCGCGATACGGAAACCCCCAGCTCGTTTTCTTGGTGTTTCTCACTACCAGCGAGCGGAAGTCACCAAGGAAATCGGTGCTCATGTGACGTCGGCGAGGAACATCGGCGGGTTGTGGATGTAGCTGATCGAGGGGTGGCGTCCGACGACGTCACTCGCCATCTCGAGGGCGTCGTCCAGCGTCGACGCCGGACGGAAGCCGAGCCGGCGCACCGCCCTCGGATCCCCGCCCATCACGATCACATCGCCGAGGTGCTGCAGGGCGTGCGCGCACCAGTACCACATGTAGAAGGGATGGACGCCGTGGTACGCGTACGACGTGCGGTAGAGGTGTCGGTACCACTCGTCCTCGGCGAAGCTCTTCTCGTACTTCGCCTGGATCTCGTCGAGATCGGTCGTGTCTGCGAGCACCTGCTCGAAGAAGTCGATGTAGCTCGGGTGGTGCACCGGATGGAACTCCCACGGCGTCGGATGCCCCATGATCACCACCCCGCCCTCGCGCACGACCGGCTTGCCGCGGTAGAGGTTGAAGAAGTACCCGAGGCCGAGGCACGCCACCAAGATCGGGTTCATCACCGAGTTCACGTTGTACGGACACAGGAAGGGCAGCCCCATCAGCAGCACATCGCTCTGGCCTTCGACGGAGACGAGCTGCTGCTTGTGCACGAACTCGGTGGTGCGTTTGTGCACGGCTTCGACCTCGCCCGCCTGCACTGACGTCAGCGCATAGGGCGCCTCCAGTCCCTGGAAGATGGACCGTGCGATCTTGCGTGGCGTGCGCTCGAGCGACTTCGACGCCGCGATGAACGTCATCCGGTCGCGTGCCTTCCACTCCCACTCGCGCTTCTGCAGGAACTCGAACGGGGCTTGGAAGGTGTCGGTGTTGAGGGTGGTCTCGATCTGGAAGACCTTCACCCCGCTCGCTGCGATGAGACGTCCCATCCGCCAGTTGGACGAGTGCAGCTCGCTGTGGTGCTGATCCATGAACGATCGGCTCTGGCGCATCGTGTCGACGTTGTGGTGGTGGCGGAGGCTGCGGTACGACGCGAGGCCGGTCGCGACCGACTTGTGGCCTCCGTCCATCGCCACGAGGTTGATGTTCACGTAGACGAGGAGGTCTGACTCGGCCGCCCGCTTGCTGATCTCGACCTCTTCGCCCTTGTCGGTCGTCCCGAGGAACGCCATCGCGGCCGGATCCTCGGCATCGTGGTTGTACAACCGACCCTGTGGTGCGAACACGTCGTAGACCCGGTCACCGACCGCGCGCCTGAGCTCGGCTTCGGTCATCCGACGGTGCAGCGCGAGGGCCGCGATGAGCTCGACGTCGTCCACGCCGGCATCGGCCGCCATGTCGAGCACGGCTTCGATCACCCGTTGGCGGATGTCGGGGCGTTTCATCTGGGGGAGCGGCAGCGAGATGTCGTCGAACGCGATCGTGAGCCGCATCCCGGCGTGCAGCAGGGTGGGCAGTGGGTCGGCGTCGAGCGGCTCGAGCAGAGCCCGGCGGATCGCACCATCCACGTCTTCGAGGCCATCGAGCGGCTCAGGCGGGTAGATGACCCGAGATCCGGTGGGGAGCTTGTGCAGGTGCAAGCCCTCCCCGTGATGGAAGAGCAGCGGGGGAGTCGAGCGGTCCACGTCGAGGACGAACCCGGGGCGCGGCATCAGCGGTTCCTCTCACGTTCCTCGCGCATGTCGAACGCGATCTTCACGCTGCCGCGGCGTCCCGCGGTGGCGGCATGTTCGATCGCGTCGCGGTAGCGCGACAGGGGATAGGTGGCGGAGACGAGGCGTTCGAGGCGCGCGTCCCGCACGAGATCGAAGGCGAGATCGAAGGTGCGACGCTCGGTGCCGTTCGCCAGCGTCTCGGTGCCATAGGCGTAGGCCCCGACGAGCTTCGTTTCGCGGTGCCAGAGAGTCGTGAGGTCGAGCTTCACCGCGCCGGGCATCCCGACGAGCACCACGGTGCCTCGTGGCCTCACCATCGCCAGGGCGTCGGCGATCGATTCCTCGGAGCCGACGCAGTCGAGCACGATGTCCGCGCCGCCAGTGAGCTGGGACCCGAAGGCGAGCGAGCCGGTCGCCGCGGCGCACGGCCCGGGCGAGCTCGTCCGGTTCGACGACGAGGTCGGCGCCGAGGTCCGCGGCCAGAGCCCTTTGCTGAGCGTGCTTGGCGCCGACGATGAGCGTGAGCGGCGCTGCATGCTGGCGCGCGGCCGCTGTCACGCCGAGGCCGAGGGTGCCTGCACCGAGCACCGCCACGACCGCGCCGGGTGCGACATTCGCCATGACGGCATGCACCGCGCAGGCCGTCGGCTCGACCATCACGGCCGCGTCGTCACTCATGTCGTCGGGCACTGCGTGGAGCTGTGATTCGTGGGCAACCATGAAGGTCGACCAGCCCCCGCCTGTGTCGCAGCAGAACCCCGACTGCAGCCCGGGTTCGATGTGGCCGAAGGCGACGCGCTCGACAGTTGCCGAGGTCGCCGCGCGCGCACGCGGGGCACAGCGGAGTGATGTTCCGCGTCACGCAGCCCAGCACCGGCTCGACGACGACACGCCTGTCGTCCTCGAGATCGGCCACCACCTCGTGCCCGGGCACGAACGGGAACGAGACGATGGGATCGAAGTAGCGGGTCGAGCGGCCGTCGACAGTCGCGAGGTCGCTGCCACAGATGCCCGAGAGACGCGGGCGGATGTGCACCCATCCGGCCCCCGGCAGCTCGGGCGGATCGGCGTCGACGAGCCGGAGCGGACCGACGCGTGCGCCCCACCGGGCAGCACCTCGCTCGCAACTCGCGCCGCGGCGTAGCGCGCGCAGCTTGCGCTCGAAGAGCAGCGCCTTCACGAGCGGGCCTCGCGGAGGGGGCGGGGACGGCGGAGCTTCGCCACGGTCGCATGAGGAGGGCCCATGGGTAGGAGCGGGCGCGAGACGCCGGCCGACTTCGACCATTGCTCGACGAGCCAGCCGCGCTTGCGCGCGATGGTGGCGAGCCGCACCTCCGGGTTCACGGCGACGGGGAAGCCGACCGCTTCGAGCATCGGGAGGTCAGAGGAGGAGTCCGCGTAGGCGACGGACTCGCTGAGCTCGAGACCCTCCTGTGCCGCGTAGTCGGCCATCACCTGCAGCGCGGGCTTCGCCGGTGGGCGGCACCTCGACCAGCTCGCCGGTGTAGCGGCCATCGGCGGTCACTCCCAGGTGCGCGCTCACGACATCGTCGAAGAGGGGAAGGAGGGGCTTCACGACCAGGTCGAGCGCGCCGGTGATGAGCAGCGTGCGGTGGCCGAGCGCCCGGTGCTCGCGGACTCGCCGGATGGCAGCGGGAAACGACTTCGTCAAGATCAGCGCGCTCATGAGCTCGGCGGCGTCCTCGTCGAGCTGCTCGACCGAGGCTCCGTCGTAGCGACGGTAGAAGTGGCGCAGGAAGTCGCTGCGGTCCTTCTTGTCCAGCGACAGGAGCGTGGGCGCCTCCCGCACCGTCTTGGCGATCAGCCTCAAGCGATCGTCACGATCGAGACGTCGACTCGCCAGCCACGCGTAGGACTCCACGACGTTCGAGGCGATCAACGTGTTCTCGAGGTCGAATGCCGCAAGGTGGCGGCCGGGCGCGAGCACAGCGGATCGCAGCCGCTCGTCGCGCGACGGCCCCGACCGCCCGCCGGGCGTCGTGCGCACCCGCGCGTGCTGCACGACCGACGGCAGGTGGACCTCGGTGACGTAGTACGTCCAGTCGATTCCGCGTGGATCGAACGCGAACGTCGCGCGGTCCTCGTCGTCGATGAGCGCCCACACGTCCATGAGTCGCTCGACGCTGTAGATCGCCTCGCACTCGGCGTAGGCGCCGTAGAGCTCCACGTAGCTCAGAGCTCGTTCGATGTCGCCCCTGCGCTCCTCGAGCCGCGCCGGCACCTGCGCGCTCGCGCCGCGCACCGGCAGCACCGAGAACGCCTTCTCGGCTCGCTCGAGCATGCGCTTCGCTCGTTGCAGCTGTCCCTGGACCTTCCCGCGGCCGGGAAACGACCAGGGCGCGACGACGATCGGTTGTCCGGCGCTGTCGTACAGCGGATGCTCGCTGAACCATCCGTGCACGAGGTCGACGAGGCCCCTGTAGCGCAGCGGGTTGGTCGAACCCGACGCCACCTGCACGATCGGAGGCGCCTGTTCCGGGCCGAGCGCGGCGACCGCGCAGATCGCGCCGACGACGAGGTCGACTGGGATGACGTCGACGGTCCCTTCGGGCACGCCCGGGAACTCCTTCAGCAGCCCCCTCGCGTAGGAGATGATCACCGGCTCCGCCATGCGGAAGCCGCGGATCCAGCCGGGCTTCGGCTCCACCAACGCCGACTCGATGATCGACGGTCGCACGATGCTCACGGGCACGTCGCCCTTCATCTCCGTGAGCGCGCCTTCGCCGAACGCCTTCGTGTACGCGTACGCATCCGGCCAACCGAGCGACGAGGCACGCGATCGTCCCGCCTGGATGAGCTGATCCAAGACCCACCGCTGACGGAGCTGCTCGGTCTTGGCCGCCAGCGCCGGGGTGCCGGCGGCGCCGAGCTCGGCGCGGGCATCTGACCGGAAGCCGGCAAGCCGGCCTGGCTCCCGGCTCGCGGCATCGGCATCGGCGCGCGCTCGGCGCGCGGCCGACACCTCGCCTCGCCAGTCGATGCCGAGGTCGAACGGGCCGTCACTCACGAGCTGCTCGGGCGCCTTGCCGCGCCGGTTGCCGGCGACGTAGCACGTGGACACCGACACGAGATGCGGCCGCACGCCGAGGCTGTGCAGCGTCTCGACGATGCGGACGGGACCGAGCAGGTTCACCTCGACGGCGTCGTCGATGGCGGAGTCGAACGACACCGTTGCGGCTGAGTGGATGACGATGTCGCATGAGGCAAGTGCCGCGCGTCCGGCGTCGTCGAGGCCGAGGCCGTCCGTGCTCACGTCGCCGGAGATGACCGTGATCCGCCGAGCCATCGCCTCGTCGAACTCGCTGCCCAGGATCTCCCGGAGCTTGTCGAACGCGTCGTTGCGGAGGATCTCTCGTTGCACCCGCTGCTGTGCCGAGGTTCGTCGACCTGCACGCACGAGCAGCACGAGGGAGCACTCGGGGACCGAGCGCAGCAGCCGCTCGACGACGGCGGTGCCGAGGAAGCCGGTCGATCCCGTGACGGCGATGCGCCGGCCCGCGAGGGCCTGCTCGATCATCGGGGCGAATCTACCAACTGGTAGACACTTCTGTCTACCAGTTGGTAGACAGGCCGACACCGTGGCCGTACCCTCCCCTTCGTGGCCACGAGCGACCGGATCCTCGACGGAGCGCTCGGGTCGTTCGGCACGCGGGGATATGAGGCCAGCTCGCTGGATGCGATCGCGGCAGAGCTCGGGGTCCGCAAGCAGACCATCCTGTACTACTTCCCGACCAAAGAGGCGCTTCTCGAGGCGGTGATCGACCGCAGCGCCACGGAGCTGTCGGCTGCCCTCGAGGGCGCCCTGGCGCGGGCGGGCGAGGGATGGGACCGAGTCGAGGCCGTCGTGCGCTCGGTCTTTCGGCTCGCGCTGCGTCGGCCCGAGCTGTTGGGACTCCTCCGCGAGGTCAGCCGGCTCGGCCCACCGGCCGCGACTCGCCTCACGGAGGCGCTCGACCCGCTGGTGCAGCGGGCTCGCCTCTTCCTCGAAGCCGAGATGGACGACGGCACCATGCGCCGGCAAGACGCGCGGCTCGTGCTGCTGTCGGCTTACTCGGCGGTCATCGGCGTCGCGACCGAGGTCGAGGTGCTCCGCGCGGTCGGCATCGACCCGACGATGCGCTCACTCGCGATGCGCCGCCGCGAGCTGCTCGGCTTCCTGCGTTCGGCGCTGCTCGTCGACGCCGGGAGGACGGAGCTCCGGGGGTCGAGGGGGTCGGCCACTTAGACGGCCGCCGTCGTGTCGACGACACTCGTGTCAGTCGTAGCGACGACGGTCGTAGTGGTAGTCGGGGCCTCGGTCGTTGTGGTGGTCGGGGGCTGGGTCGTCGTGGCGGCCGTGGTCGTGGTCGCGATCGTGGTCGTGGTGGTTGCGGCCGTGGTCGTGGTGGTTGCGGCCGTGGTCGTGGTTGCCGCCGTGGTCGTGGTGGCGTGGGTGGTGGTGGTGCCGGCGGCGGTCGTCGGCGGCAGCGGGTACAGCACGCCGGCTCCGTTCGGGACGTCGAGCGTCGTCGTGGTGCCGGATCTCGTCGTGGTCGTCGCGAGCGTCGTCGGTGGCGCAGGCGTCCCGGACTTCTTGCCGGTGGTGGTGGCGGCGCGGGTGGTCGTCGTGGGCGCGACCGTTGACGTGGTCGTGACGACGACCGGCTTCGGCTTCTTCGGCGCCGGCGGCGGAGGAGCGTCGACGACGTACACGACGGTGAACACGGCGCCCGTCGCGTTGCCGGTGTCATCTGTGGCGATGATCTCGATGCGATTGGCACCGAGCGCGAGCGGGACATCGGCCGCCCACGTCCCGGAATCATCCGCCGTCAGCTCGATGCCAGCGACGACGACCTTCGCGCCGGGGTCGGTCACGCCGCTGACGACGATGTGATTGGTGCCCACCTGCAGGCCGTCGGTGAGCGAGGGGTCGAGCAGGAGCGGCGGCGGCATCGTGTCGGGCGGAGGCGCAGGGGCGAGCTCGGGCTCGGTCGACGTGGTGCTCTCGATCGCGGTCGTCGGTGGCTCCGCCGCGCGCACGAGCTGCGTGCCCGGTCCGCCGCGTCCCGCCAGGAACACCACCGCGAGCAGTGCGATGACGCCGATCGCGAGCGCCCCAAAGACCACGTTGTCGCGAGTGCGCTTGCGGAAGCGGCCGAACGGACGAGCGAAGAACGCTCCGATCGTCGCCAGCACCGCCAGGATCAGGTTGTCGCGTGCGTGCCTGCGGAACCAGAGGCGCACCCGCCGCCACCGCCGTTCGACGGCCTGGCTGAACGCGGCGAACGAGGCGCCGACGGCTCTCATTCGCCTTTTCGCTCTGTACCGCGCCATCGACCTGTCCTTGCCGGACCCCTCTGTGCCCGACTTGCAGCACCGGGCTGACTCAAAGGTGAACGAGGATTGTAGTGGTGACCGGTCCGTACCCAGGGCGCGGCCGGCGCGATCACGTCGTCACAGGGGCGTCCGTGGTGGTCGGGGCTTCGGTGGTGGTCGGTGCTTCGGTCGTGGTGGGCGCCGCGGTGGTGGTGGGCGCCTGGGTGGTGGTGGGCGCCTGGGTGGTGGTGGGCGCCTGGGTCGTGGTCGGCTGATTCGTCGTGCCCGAGCCGCCTGTCGTCGTCGCTCCGCCGCCGATCTCCTGACCGGCAATGGTCGTCGTCGTGACACCCTTCACGGTCGTCGTGGCAAAGGTCGTCTGAGTGGTCGAGGAGCCCGGACGTGTCGTGCTCGAGGCGCGGGTCGTCGTCGGAGCCACGGTCGAGGTCGTCGTGACGACCGCCTTCGGCGGCTTCTTCGACGGAGCGGGCGGCGGCGGCGCGCTCTTGACGTAGTTGATCGTGATCGCGAAGCCGCTCCCATTGCCGACCTCGTCGGTCGCGGTGACCTCTATGGGGTTCGGTCCGAGCTGCAGGGTGATGTCGCGACCCCAGACGCCATTCGCGTCGGCGGTCGACTCCACTCCGCCGATCACCATGTGCGCGCCGGGTTCGGTGAGCCCGCTCACGAGCAGATGGTCGACGCCGACATCGATGCCGTCGTAGAGGCTGGCGTCGAGCGAGAGCAGCGGCGGGGTGTTGTCCTGCGGGACGGTGACGACAGTGGTCGTCTCCTCCTCCGTCGTCGACGCCGCGTCGCGCCTCGGGGCGGCGTCCGTCGACGGCGGCGCGGCGACGACTTGCGTGGTGCCGCCGGAGCTGCCGGTGTCCGCCAAGACGACGCCGGTCATCGACAGGAACGCCACTGCGCTCAGGCCGAACATCGTGGCGGGTTGAGTCAGCCAGTCCTTTGTGCTCATTGCGAGATCTCCTGGGACGATGGAGCGTCCTGAGTCGGGTTCGTGGGCGTCACGGTGTCGACGGTCGTCGGCGGAAGCGTCACGGTCGGTGTGGTCGTCGTGGGCAGCGTGGTCGCTACCGTCGTCGTGGAGTGCTTGGCGGTGGTCGTCGTCGCCTGCGTGGTCGTCGTGACCTTGGCGGTGGTGGTCGTCGGCTTGGCGGTCGTGGTCGTCGACTGTGCGGTGGTCGGTGTCGGGGTCGTCGTGAGCACGACCGAAGGCAGCTCGGTGTCTGCTCGACCGGCCGGCTGGGCGGCGATCGTCGAGGTCGGTGTCAGAGCCGTGAGCACCGCGGGAGCGGGTGTGCCATTCGAGGCAGGCGGCGCGCTCGTCGTGGATGCGGCGAGATAGCTCTGGTGGCGGGCGGGAGGGACGCTGGCTGTCGAACCTGCACCCGCTGCAGTCACGACCGCCGCGAACACGTCATTCGGGGGTGGTGCCACGGGCGTGGTCGTCGACGCCGCGACCGGGATCGGCGCGTCGAGGTGCACGGTCGTCGCGTGACCGCCCGGGACGGCAGACGGCATGGCGAGCCAAGCGATGCAGATGCCCACAACTCCCACCCCTGCGATGCCGGCCGCCGTGGCCGCACGCGCGCTCGAACGAGTGCCCCGCCGTCCGTCCGCGCCGTTCACCGAGCCCCATCGGCACGCGGCAGCGACGGAATTGAGGCTGGTCAGGCAGGTCAGGCGAGCTTTGAGGCGATCGACCCAGCCGCACGGAGCGCGGTGCCGTCGGCCCCGTCGGTCGAGTACTTCGCCGTGGGCCGGCGATCGGCCTCGTCGAGCAGCCCCGTGAGCAGCGTGGCGAAGGAGATGCCCTGCTCAGACCACAGATACCAGGCCAGAGAGCCGGGGATCGTGTTGATCTCGTTCACGTACACCTGCTCGCCTGTCCACAGGAAGTCGATCCGGGCGACCGAGCGCACCAGGGCGACCTCGACGACCCGTCGGGCCGTGTGGGTGATCGCATCGGCGACCCCATCGGGGATCGAAGCGGGCAGCTCGCGCTTCGCGCTCGCCATGCCCTCGCCGCCCAGGTACTTGTCCGCGTAGGAGTAGATGGGAGCGTCGGCTCCGCCCCGCAGCGGCCGTTCGATCGCCGAGCAGCCGCACCTCAGGGTGCGTGAGGACGGCGATGTTGAGGTCGACTGCCCCGTGCAGGTAGGGCTCGATGACCGCGCCACCTCGGTAGTGCGGCGAGGTCCGGACCAGGGCGGCGACTGCCGCGAGGTCGTCGGTGATCTCGATGCCGATGCTCGATCCCCCGAACCGGGGCTTCACGATGTACGGCCCCGGGAATGGCGGTCCTGCCGACGGATCGAACGCAGCGCGGGGAAGCGCGCTGAGCCCCGCCGCGTGCATGGTGCCGCCGAACGCGAGCTTGTCCATCCCGAGCGCGGCACCGGAGACCGTCGGTCCGGTGTAGCGCACGCCCGCGAGGTCGAGCGCCGGCTTGCAGCGTGCCGTCCTCGCCGGGTCCGCCGTGACAGCAGTTGACGACGGCGGTCAAAGCGAGCGGAGCGCGCTTGCCCAGCCGTCCTCCCTCGCGCACGAATCCGCCCCCGGGGCGCGCCACGAGATCGAGTCGCTGGGCGCCCCGCGGCACTCCTTCGACGAACGAGGCGGGGGGCGAGGAAGCGTCGACCTCGAAGAAGTCTCCGGAGCGTGCCCAGTACAGCACGGTCGCGTCGACGCCGTCCTTCCCGAGCGCGGTCAGGGCCTGCAGGCCGGTGAGCACGCTGATGTCGTGCTCGGGGGAGGGGCCCCCGAACAGCACAGCGGGTCGAGTCACCCGTCCATGCTGGCAGAGGTCGCCGCAGGTCTCGGGACCGAGGTCACGCGTAGTGGTCCGGGAGGTCGTTCTCGTAGAGCACGACATCGCCGGACTGCAGCTCGGAGCGCACCCACGCCACCGCCTCCTCTCTCGTTGCGACCTCGTGCACCGCGGCGAGACCGCCCGCGGCCCCGGAGAGGAGCGCGCGTCGATTCGTCTGACCGATGACGACGATGTCGTTGGCGACGAGTGAGGCTCCGCTCGCGAACCGCTCGTTCTCGTGGAACTGCGCCTTGCCGAGCTCGACCATTCCGGGAGTCACGACGACGCGACGGGCCTCGACGTCGCCGGTGAACGCGAGCAGCGAGAGGGAGGACTCCGCGCTGGCGGGGTTCGAGCTGAACGTGTTGTCGATCACGTGCACGCCCGAAGCCGCGACCGCGAGCTGCTGACGATGCTCTGGCGTCGGGAGGTCGGAGAGGCGCGCCGCGATGTCGGTCCACGGCACGTCGAGAGCCGAGGAGATCGCGATGGCGCACGCGAGGTTCGTCGCCTGCGCATTCGTCTCGATGCTGACGACTCGGCCTTCACCGGCGTCGATCGAGAGGAGGCCCTCTTCGCGGACGACCCGGACGTCAACCGGTTCGGTGAGCCGATTGCCGCTGCACACGATGACGTTCTTGCCCGCGACCCGGTTCGCATCGGCGACCACTTGGAGGCCGTAGGCATCGACGTTCAGGATCGCGGTGTCCACGCACTCGAGGATCTCCGACTTCGCCGCGACGATGCCGTCGAGTGATCTCATCCGCTCGAGGTGGACCGGTCCGATCGCCGTGATGACACCCACGGTCGGCTTGACCCACTCGCAGAGCGCTGCGATCTCGCCGCGACCGTAGGTGCCCATCTCCGCGATGAAGACCTCGGTGCCCGGAGTGAGCTGCTCGGTGATGGCCCGCGACAGGCCTGCCGCGTTGTTGAAGCTCGCCGGGCTCGCCACGACGCGGCGAGAGCCGCTGATGAGGTGACACGCGTACTGCTTCGTCGTCGTCTTCCCGTACGACCCGGTGATGGCGACGACGATGGGCGCGATGCGTTCGAGCATCGTGGCGGCGCGCCGCGTGTGGCGACGGGCGAGCGCGCGCTCGAACGGCGCGACGATCCAGAGCGCGCCGTCGACGAGAAGCGGCGCGGCGATGCCCGAGAGCGTCGCGACGGCGGCGACCCGATCGAGCAGCAGTCCGATGACGAGCACCAGTGCTGCGGCGAGGACCACTGCGACCACGCCGACGGTGCGCAGGCGTCGCGTCCACGCGAGCGGGCTGGTTCGGCCCCGAAGTGAGAGGCCGACCGGCCCCAGCACCGCGATCGCGGCCGTGGCCAGTCCCGCCAGGGGCCATGCGAACGCGAGGGCGGCGGTGAACGCGGCGACCGAGATCAGCGCGACGTTCGTGGTCGTCGAGCCCCACCACCGTCGAGCGAACTTCGTGGCCGCGCCCGGGAGGTAGTGCTCGCGCTGAGCGACGCGAAGCCACCGCAACACGGCGCACGCGAACCCGATCGCTCCGGCCCCAGCCGCGACGATCTCGATCGCTGTCATGACGCGGGCAGCAAGCGGGCGATCGCCTCTCGCAACGCGTCCGGTGCAGTCATCGGTGTGAGATGCCCAGCACCCTGAAGGACGGTCAGCGACGGATGGGAGATGAGCTCGGCGGCCCGGTGCGCGACGAGGAGGGGCGACGCGGTGTCGTCGTCGCCCCAGACGAGCTCGACGGGCGCACTGATCTGGGCGAGCTCGGTCTCGTAGGTCTCGTGGACCAAGTGCACGAACACATCTCGCATCACGCCGGAGGCGGCGCGGTAGTCGCTCGAGCCCGCCTGCCTGCGCCGCGCCTCCATCCGGTCGTCACTGACGATGCCGATGCGGTTGAGCGCCTTCGCGACACGGAACGAGAGGGGGGACTTCGTGGAGGCCGTGACGCGCAGCAACGGCACGCCCGCCAGCATGACGCCGGCGACGCGGTCTGGGTACGTCACCGCGACGTGGACTGCGACGCGGCCGCCGAACGAGTGGCCCGCGATCACCACTCGCTCCGCCATCTGGTCGAGGACCGGTTCGAGCGCGCGGGCGTACTCGGCGCCGCCCCACGCGCGAGGCGGGGGAGGGGATGCGCCGAACCCGGGCAGGTCGACGGCGAGCGCGTCGAGACCGTCGAGGACCTGACGGAAGTCGGAGCGATCTCGGCGCCAGCCGTGCAGCGCCAACACCGTCGAAGGCTCGGTGCCGTAGGCATCTCCGAAGATCAGCCCATCGGCGAAGGCCCGCAGCACGGGCGGCACGCTACGCGAGTGCGTCGCGCGGTTCGGTGTATGGAAGAGAGAGCGACTCCGCAACGGCAGCGTTCGTCACGAGGCCGCGCGCGGTGTTCATCCCGAGCGCGAGCGCGGGATCGTCGATCGCGTCGAGAGGACCGCTCAGAGCCACCTCGAGCACATATGGCAGCGTCGCATTCGTCAGCGCATACGTGGACGTGTAGGGGACCGCGCCGGGCATGTTCCCGACGGCGTAGTGGATGACCCCGTGCATCTCGTAGACGGGGTCGTTGTGGGTCGTCTCGTGGGTCGTCTCGATGCAGCCGCCCTGATCGACGGCCACGTCGACGATGACCGCGCCAGGCCGCATCGCGCGCACCATCCCGTCGCTCACGACGACGGGGGCGCGCAACCCGGCGACGAGGACCGCTCCGATGACGAGATCGGCCTGGGCGACCGCGCGCTCCACTGCTCCTCGGTTGGATGCCAGCGTCACGATGCGGCCTCGATGGATCTGGTCGACGAAGCGCAGCCGGTCGAGGTTCTTGTCGAGCAGCATCACCTCGGCTTCCATGCCGGCCGCGATCCATGCCGAGTTCCAGCCGACGTTGCCGGCGCCGAGGACGACGACCCGTGCGGGCCGCACTCCCGGGGCGCCACCGAGCAGCACGCCGCGACCGCCGTTCTGACGTTCGAGGTAGTGGGCGCCCGCCTGCGTCGCGAGCCGTCCGGCGACCTCGCTCATCGGAGCGAGCAACGGCAGCGCGCCGTCCGGCAGCTGCACCGTCTCGTACGCGATCGCGGTGGTACCAGAAGAGAGGAGCGCCTTCGCTACCTCGGGGTACGCCGCGAGGTGGAGGTAGGTGACGAGCGTGAGGTCGTCTCGCAGGTGCGCGAACTCCGATTCCTGCGGCTCCTTCACCTTCACGACCATCTGTTGCGCCCACGCGTCCTCGGCGGTCGGCACGATCGCGGCGCCGGCGGCGCGGTAGTCGTCGTCTGCGATCGCCGAATCACTTCCCGCGCCAGCCTCGATGAACACCGAGACCCCGTTGTTCTCGAGCTCACGCACACCGTCGGGTGTCATCGCGACGCGGTGCTCGGCAGTCTTGATCTCCTTCGGCACTCCGACTGTCAGCGCAGCCATGTCACGACGCTCCCCACGTGTAGGTCTGCTTCTGGATTCTCAAGTAGATGAACGTCTCCGTGCTCCGCACGCCCGGCAACGCGCGGAGTCGGTCGTTCACGAGGTCGAGCAGTCGCTCGTCGTCTTCGACCACGGCCTCGACGAGCAAGTCGAAGGACCCGGCGGTGACGACGACATAGGAGACCTCGGCGATCGCGGAGATCTTGTCGGCAAGCGCGGTCAGGTCGCCTTCGGCTCGCACGCCGACCATCGCCATTCGCCGGTAGCCGAGCTGCAGCGGGTCGGTGACCGCGACGACTTGCATGACGCTCGCCTCGAGCAGTCGTTGCACCCGTTGGCGCACGGCCGCCTCCGAGAGACCCACCGCGGAGCTCAGCTTCGTGTAGGGGGCACGTCCATCCGCCTGGAGATGCTCGATGATGGCTCTATCGATCTTGTCGAGCCCTGGCTTGGCACGCGCGCTTCTCGGCACGGCTTCTGATCACGCCGTCTTGATCATCACGTGCTTGAGCTCGGTGTAGGCCTCGATCGCGTACACCGACATGTCCTTGCCGACGCCCGATTGCTTGAAGCCGCCGTGTGGCATCTCCGACACGAGGGGACCGTGGTCGTTGACCCACACGGTGCCGAACTGGAGGGCACGGCTCACGCGCATCGCGCGGCCGACGTCGCGGGTCCACACGCTCGCGGCGAGGCCGTAATCCACGCCGTTCGCCCACGCGACCGCCTGCTCCTCGTCGGCGAAGCGCTGCACCGTGACGACCGGGCCGAACACCTCGCGCTGGATGATCTCCGAGTCCTGCGCGACATCGGTGATCACGCTCGGCTCGTAGAAGAAGCCCGCACCCGGGGCGGCGGAGCCACCGGTGACGACGGTTGCCCCCGCCGCCTTGGCTCGGTCGACGAAGCCCGACACTCGATCTCGTTGCTCGGCGGAGATGACCGGCCCGAGCTCGGTGTTGGGGTCGGTCGGGCTGCCGACGCTGAGGCTCTTGGCCGCGGCGGCGAGCTCGCTCACGAAGTCGTCGTAGATCCCGGGACCAGTGATGACCCGCGTGGCGGCGGTGCAGTCCTGGCCGGCGTTGAAGTAGCCGAACAGCCGCACGCCACCGATGACCGCTTCGAGGTCCGCGTCGTCGAACACCACGACGGGTGCCTTGCCCCCCAGCTCGAGATGGACCCGCTTCAACGTCTCGGACGCGGCGCGCATGATCGCCTTCCCGGTCGTCACCTCTCCGGTCAGCGACACGATCGCCACGTCCCGATGGGCGACGAGGGCGGCGCCGCAATGCTCGCCGTCGCCGGTGATCACGTTGAGCACGCCCGGGGGGAAGATGTCCCCTGCGAGCTCGGCCATCTTCAGTGCGGTGAGTGGCGTGAGCTCTGATGGCTTGAGCACCACGGTGTTGCCCGCGGCGAGTGCGGGCCCGATCTTCCACGCCGCCATCATCAGCGGATAGTTCCAAGGCGCGATCGACGCGACGACACCGAGGGGCTCGCGGCGCAGGATCGACGTGTACCCCTCGAGGTACTCGCCGGGCGCCTGAGTGGTCAGGTTGCGGGCACCGGCCCCGAAGTACCGAAGGTTGTCTGCCAGGAAGCCGATCTCGTCCGGCACCGCGGCGATCGGCTTGCCGACGTTGCGGCTTTCGATCTCGACCAGCTCGTCGGCATGCTCTTCGAGACGGTCAGCGAGCTGATGGAGCGCAGCGGCTCGCTGTCCGGGAGTCGTCGAGGCCCACCCGTCGAACGCGGCGACCGCTGCGGCGACCGCAGCGTCGACATCGGCTTCGTTCGATGATGCAACGTCGGTGATCACCTCGCCCGTCGCGGGGTCGATCACCGGATCGGTGAGATCGCTGCTCGCGTCTCGCCACCCTCCGCCGATGAAGTTCTGTCGTGCGCTGGTCATGGCCGAATCTTGGGGTGTCGGCGCGCGACACGCAAGGGATTCCATCGGGTTCACACACTCTCAACGTGGATTCCCTTGCTCTTCGTCGGGCTCGCTGCGTAGGTTCCCCGGTCCATGGGGCGAGCGGTGCTCTTGTGCAACGGGACAGTGCTCACCTCGGACCCGGCGAACCCGATCGCGCGAGCGGTCGCCATCGACGGCGACCAGATCGCGGCGCTCGACGACGATGCGATGCAGTACCGCGGCCGTGGCGCGACGGAGTTCGATCTCGCCGGTGGATGCCTCGTGCCGGGATTCCGCGACGGGCACGCCCATCCACTGTGGGGAGGCATCGAGATCGGCCAGGCGCCGCTCGTGGGCGCACGGTCGCTCGACGACCTCGTCGAACGCATCCGCATCTATGCGGCCGCGCATCCCGACCTCGAATGGATCGAGGGCGGTGGCTACGACCCGACGCTGCTGCCGAACGGCGTGGGCGACGCCATGGTGCTCGACGCGGCTGCGCCCGGCCGTGCGGTCGCGCTCGAGGCGAGCGACCACCACACCATGTGGGTCAGCTCCGAGGCGCTCAGGCGAGCGGGCATCGACGCGCAGACACCTGATCCTGAGCTGGGACGGATCGTGCGCAGAGGCGATGGCAGCCCGATCGGCACCCTCGTCGAGTGGGGCGCGATCGCGATGGTGCGCAACCTGCTTCCCCCACCCGGGCGCGCCGAGCAGGAAGAGGGTCTGCGTCGCGCGATGGCGGCACTCGCGCGGTGTGGGATCACATGGGTGCAGGAGGCGGCGAGCAGTCCCGCGGAGGCGAGCGTCTATGCGGAGGTCGCCCGCCGGGGCGAGCTCACGACCCGCACGAACATCGCCTTCCGTGCCGAGCCCGGTCGGTGGGCTCGCGCCCTTGACGGGTACGTCGCGTCACGTGTCGAGCTCGACGCCGACCCGGCGACTCGGGACTTGGTGAGCGCTCGCACGGTCAAGTTCTTCGCTGACGGCGTGATCGAGATGGGGACGGGCTTCCTCGTCGAGCCGTACACCGACGCGCCGCACACCTGCGGGCTCCCGAACTGGACTGCGGCGGAGCTCGCCGAGGCCGTCGCCGCATTTGACCAAGCCGGCTTCCAGATCCACATCCATGCGATCGGCGACGGTGGCGTGCGGATGGCACTCGACGCGATCGAGTCCGCCGCCGAACGCAACGGTGCTCGCGACCGCAGGCCGGTGATCGCCCATACCCAGCTCGTGCATCTCGACGATCGGGTGCGGTTCGCCTCGCTCGGAGTCGTCGCGAACTTCGAGCCGCTGTGGGCATGCCTCGACCCCATGATGGAACAGCTCACGATCCCGCGACTGGGCCCTGAGCGCTCCGCGCTCCAGTACCCCATCGCGACGATCGCGAGCGCCGGCGCGCCGATCAGCTTCGGCAGCGACTGGCCGGTGTCGTCGATGCACCCTCTGCACGGTCTCGCGGTCGCGGTGACACGCGAGAACAAGGAAGGGATGCCCGCGGGCGGGTGGTTGCCCGAGGAGCGGCTCCCGATCATGCAGGCCCTCGCTGCCTACACTGCCGGCACCGCCTATCAGGGCTTCGAGGAACGCACGGGGGGAACGATCGCGGTGGGCAAGCGTGCTGATCTCTGCGCGCTCTCGGCCGACATCAGCGCGATCGCCGGAAGCGAGGTCGCCGATGTCGCCGTGATGGGCACATGGACCGGAGGCCGCGAGGTGCACACAGCGTGACGGGGGAGCGCGGCTCGGTCGAGCTCACCGACGTGACCAAGCGCTTCGGCACGATGGTGGCCGTCGACACGTTGCACCTGGAGGTGCAGGCGGGCGAGTTCCTGTCCCTGCTCGGGCCGAGCGGGTGTGGCAAGACGACGACGCTGCGGATGCTGGCCGGCTTCGAGCAACCCGATGAGGGGTACATCCGCATCTCGGGTGCGTACGTGCAAGGCGTGCCCCCGCACAAGCGGGACGTGAACACGGTCTTCCAGCACTACGCCCTCTTCCCGCACATGACGGTTGCCGAGAACGTCGCGTACGGGCTGCGGCAGAAGGGTGTCGACAAGCACGAGACCTCGCGGCGGGTCGGCGAGTCGCTCGAGATGGTCAAGATGACTCCGCTTGCTCGCCGCAAGCCTCGCCAGCTCTCGGGCGGACAGCAGCAGCGCGTCGCGCTCGCACGCGCGCTCGTCAACAAGCCTTCGGTCCTCCTCCTCGACGAGCCACTGGGTGCGCTGGACCGCAAGCTGCGTCAAGAGATGCAGATCGAGCTGAAGCTGCTGCAGACGCAAGTGGGCATCACGTTCATCTTCGTGACCCACGACCAAGAGGAGGCGCTGTCGATGTCCGACCGCATCGTGGTGATGCTCGACGGGCACGTCGAGCAAGCGGCGGATCCCGACACGATCTACGACCAACCCGCATCAGCGTTCGTCGCCGGCTTCATCGGGCAGCAGAACTTCCTGCCTGGGATGGTGGCGGGCGACGGCCACGAGCTCGCGGGGGAGGGGTTCACCGTCGTCGCGGGACGTGCCGCGCCCGACGCAGTTGCGGGAAGCCCGGGGATCGCGGCCGTGAGGCCCGAAGCCGTGAGCCTGGCGCTCGACGTGCCCGACCAGGCGGTCAACGCGATCAGGGGTCGGCTCGCGGGGATCTCGCACCTCGGAGATCTCATCCAGTACGTGGTCATCACGACCGCGGGACGCGAGATGCTCAGTCGACAGCCTCGCCACGAAGCGGCGCGCCTGGATCCTGGCGCCGACGTGTGGTGCCGTTGGGACACTGACCGCGTACAGGTGTTCGGCGGAGACCAGACCACTCTCGTGATGGCCGATCCCGCGGAATGACACCCACCGACATCCACAAGGAGACCTTCGTTGGCTGATGACCCGATCCGGATCCTCGCGTCCCCCGCGAGCGCGCATCGCCTCGGCACCGACCTCACCCGGCGTCGGCTGCTCAGCATGGGTGCCGCGGGTCTCGCGGGCCTGGTCGTCGGGCCGGGGCTCCTCGCGGCGTGCGGCAGCGACGACAGCGGGGCCAGCGCGGGGGGTACCGGCGGTGGCTCGGGCGGCGGGGGCGACCACACGCTCAACCTCTTCACATGGGCCGAGTATCACTCGCAGGAATTGCTCGACAAGTTCGGCAAGGTCACGGTCACGGTCTTCAACTCGAACGAGGAGGCGATCGCGAAGCTGCAGGCGTCCGGCGGCACGAGCGGCTTCGATCTCATCGTCCCAACCGGCGTGTACATCCCGCAGATGGCCGCCGACGGCCTCATCAGCAACCTTGACAAGACCAAGCTCGCGAACTTCGGCAACGTCGACCCGATCTACCTGGGACAGACGTGGGATCCCGACAACTCGTACACGGTCCCGAAGGACTGGGGCTCGACGGGGTGGATCTACGACAACACCGTCATCACGACCCCACTGAAGACGTGGAACGACTTCCTCGACGCCGCGACGGGTCCGGCCAGTGGCCAGGTCTCAGTGCTCGACACGGCGCCGAACCTCACGGGCCTGTACTTCTGGGCCAACGGCATCGACTGGACGACGACGAGCACGAAGGATCTCGACGCCTGCGAGGACTACATCGTCAACACGCTCGCCTCGCACATCAAGGCGTTCGACTCCTATCCCGGCATCAACCTCACGTCGGGCAACTACGTGCTGTCGAACGTGTGGAACGGCGATGCTCGTCAAGGGCTGCTCTCGGTCGACGATCCCACCAAGTACACCTGGGGTCTCGGGGCACCGACAACTGAGCTCTGGATGGACAACTTCGTGATCGTGAAGGACGCGCCCCACGAAGACTCTGCCTACGCGTTCATCGACTTCATGCTCGACCCGGCGAACTCGGTGATCGACCTCGAGTTCCACGGCTACAACACGGCGCTGAAGGACATCGAGTCGTTGCTCCCGGCCGACCTCGAGTTCAAGGACATGATCTTCTTCTCGCCCGAGCAGGTGAAGACGATGCAGGCCGGCGCCGTGAACGAAGCGCAGGACCGGCTCGTCGACATCTACAACAAGGCGAAGGCGAAGGCCGGATCCTGACCCGGATCCTGAGTCGATGACCGCGACGGCGACTCCCCCGGTGTCGTTCGACGAGGGCCGCGCCGCGCCGCCTCCGCAGAAGCGCCGGTTGAGGATGCCGAAGTACGGCCTCGCGATCCCGTCGTACATCTGGTACATCGGCTTCTTCATCGTGCCGGTGATGGTGATCGTCTGGTACAGCTTCGGCTACAAGCCGCCGGTGAACGCCGGTCGCGGGCCGATCGCGACCGACCATCTGTCACTGCAGAACTACCGCGACGCGCTGTCCGACACCTTCTTCAAGACGTTCCAGAACACGTTCAGGGTCGCGGTCATCGGCACCGCGCTTTGCCTGCTCATCGGCTTCCCCGTCGCGTACTTCATCGCCGTGAAGGTGCCCGCGAAGTGGCGAGGCCTGATGCTCGGGCTCGTGATCGTGCCGTTCTGGACGAGCTTCCTCATCCGCACCATCGCGTGGCGCATCGTGCTCGCTCCTCAGGGCTTCTTCTCGAATTGGCTGCAGACGATGGGCCTTCGCCACACGCCCATTCGGTTCCTCGACACGCGCGAAGCCGTGCAGCTTGGCGTCGTCTACAACTACCTGCCCCTGATGATCTTCCCGTTGTTCGTCGCCCTCGATCGCCTCGACGGCGCGTTGCGCGAGGCGAGCAAGGATCTCGGGGCCAACCGGCTCAAGACGTTCACCCAGGTGACCCTGCCGCTCGCGATGCCGGGGATCATCGCCGGGCTGCTGCTCGTCTTCATCCCGTTGGCGGGCGATTACATCACCGCGAGCGTGCTCGGGGGCGCCAAGGGAAACATGGCCGGCGCGCTGGTGGCCAGCCAGTTCCTGTCCGCTCAGAACTGGGCGCTCGGCTCGGCCATGGCGATGCTGCTGATCTTCGTGATCCTCGGCACCATCGCGGTCGCGGCATTGGCCGCGTTGATCGTGCGGGCCGTGCTCCGCAAGTCGAGGCAGATCGACCTTTCGACGCCGGCGGCGGTCGCGGCGTGAGCGCGATCGCAGCGCCTCCGCCCACCCGCCGCAGGCGTGTCGACTTCCTCTCGATCGGGCTCGGCGTCTGGACAGTGCTCGTGTTCGTGTTTCTGTTCCTGCCGATCGGGTTCATCGTCGCCCACTCGTTCAACAGCGGGAAGGCGCTGCTCGTCTGGCAGGGGTTCAGCACGAAGTGGTACCACGAGCTGTTCAAGAACGAGCCTCTGCTCCAGTCGATCCGCAACTCGCTCAAGGTGGCGGTCGGCAGCACTCTCATCGCCGTCGTGCTCGGCGCCACCGCCGGCATCGCGCTCGCGAGGCGAGGCGGCAAGTGGGCGACCGGGTTCATGGGCATCGTCTTCCTCATCCTCGTCACGCCCGAGATCGTCGACGCGATCGCCTACCTGATCTGGTTCGTGCGCATCGGCGGCCCGTTCTCAGATGGCCTCGCGTTCTTGAGCTCGGGCGAAGTGCGGCTGTTCGTCGGGCACTCGCTGTTCAGCTCGGCCGTCGTCACCCTCATCGTCCGTGCTCGGCTGCAGGGTCTCGACGAGTCGCTCGAGGAGGCCGCCGCCGATCTCGGCGCCACCCCGTCTCGGGCGTTCCGGCAGATCACCTTGCCCCTCATGTTCCCCGCACTGCTCGCGGGAGGGCTGCTCGCCTTCACCTTCAGCCTCGACAACACGATCGTCTCGACGTTCGTGAGCACCGCGGGGTCGACGACGCTGCCGGTGTACGTCTTCTCGTCGGTCAGGTCGGTGATCAAGCCCGACATCGCGGCCGCGGCCACGCTCATGTTGCTGCTCACCCTCTTTGCGCTCGGGGCGGTCGCGCTCGTGCTGAAGCGCGGCGGCGACTCCGCTGGGGACGTCGCCGCGACGCTCACCGGCAACTGAGTGAACTACTAGCCTGGCGGAACCATGCCAAGTAGCAGCGCGCCGCGCATCGCTCTCGCGCCGGACTCTGCCCCGGCATGGATGGCGGAGGCGATCACCGAGGGCGGCGGCCTCGTCAGCCCGCTCGCCGACGCACGCGTGCTCGTGTGGGGCGCGCCAGCGAAGCCTTCCGAGCTCGTCGATCTGCTCGAGCGTGCGCCGCACCTCCAATGGATCCAGCTGCCGTGGGCGGGCATCGAGCCCTACGTGGGCGTCATCGACGACGATCGCATCTGGACATGCGCAAAGGGCGTGTACGCAGCGCCGGTCGCCGAGCTCGCGTTGACACTCGGGCTGTGCGGTCTGCGCGGTCTGTCCACCTACGCGTGGGCGTCGCAATGGGAGCCTCCTTCGGGAACGAACCTTCAGGGCGCGCAGGTCACGATCATCGGGGGCGGCGGCATCACCGAGGTGCTGCTCTCGATGCTGGCGCCGTTCGACGCCCACATCACCGTCGTGCGCAACCGCGTGAGGCCGATGGACGGCGCGGACGTCGTGGTCGAGAGCGAGCAGCTCCACAACACGCTGCCCGGCGCGGACCTCGTGGTGCTGGCCTTGGCGCTGACCCCGGACACCGACGGCATCATCGGGGAGGGCGAGCTGCGCATGATGGAGCCGCACGCGTGGCTCGTCAACGTCGCTCGCGGCCGCCACGTGGTCACCGACGACCTGGTCGCGGCGCTCCGGGCGGGCGAGATCGGGGGCGCTGGTCTCGACGTCACCGAGCCCGAGCCCCTGCCCCCCGGCCATCCGCTCTGGTCGCTTCCCAACTGCATCATCACGCCTCACGTCGGCAACACCCCTGACATGGCCAAGCCCCTGCTCGCCGAGCGGATCACGGCGAACGTGCGGCGCTGGGCTCACGGCGATCCGCTGATCGGGCCGGTGGACCCGTCACTCGGATACTGAAGCGATGCTCGACGCAGGCACGCTCGCCGGCCTGCTGGCCGACTCCGACCGCAGAGCGGTCTTCGCTGCACTCGTGCTCGGCGCGACCGCATTCGACGAAGTCGTACGCGCGACCACACTCGATACGAAGGCTGCCGGGCGTGCCCTGAGCCGACTCGCCGACGCGGGGCTCGTCGAGCACGGTGAGGACGGCGCGCTCTACCTCCTCGCCGAGGCGTTCACCCTCGCCGCCCGCGTCGCGGCCAGCTCAGCGGCATCCCCGAACGAGGACTGGCTCGACGCCGACGTCGATCCGGAGGCGGCGAAGGTGCTGCGTTCGTTCGTGCGCGACGGGCGTCTCACCACCATCCCGACACCTCGCGCGAAGCGCATCGTCGTGCTCGACATGCTGGCGCAAGAATTCGAGCCGGGTCGCCACTACCGCGAAGCGATGGTCAACCTGATGCTCGCGAAGTGGCACCCCGACACAGCTGCGCTCCGCCGCTATCTCGTCGACGAGGGGTTCCTCGACCGCGATGACGGCGAGTACTGGCGCACCGGGGGGACCGTCGACACCTGAGCCCGGCCGATTGCCCCGACTGACTGACAGGGAACTCTCAGGCGTCCTTCAGACGTTTCTTGTCGAACACCCCGAGACTCGCTCGACACGTGACCGTTGGCCGTGAACACCGTCGGCCCTGACTTCGTAGGTTGCTGCATGCGCAAGCTCTGGATCGCCATTGGTGTGGTCGTCGTCGTGCTGGTGGGCGGCTTCATCGCCGTGTACCTCGCGTTCTTCAACAACGACTCGCCGCCCCCGTTGACGTTGAGCACGGGCACGACCGTCGCCGGCGCCGCGACGACCGGCGCTTCGTCCGATGCCTCGTCAGACGTCTCGTCAGACGTCTCGTCGGCCGATCCGTCGACGCCCGCGACGACGGCAGCGCCGGTGACCGCCGACTCTCTTGCCGGAACGTGGAAGATCGCCGACGGCTCCGTCGCCGGGTATCGCGTGCGAGAGAAACTCGCTCAGCTCCCCGCGAAGAGCGACGCAGTCGGCCGCACGCACGATGTCACCGGAGCCATGACGATTGAAGGCTCGGGCGACGCGTTCACCGTGAGCGCCGCAGACTTCACGGTCGACGTGACGACCCTCGCCAGCGACAGCGACCGGCGCGACAGCCAGATCAAGCGGCGTGGCTTGGAGACCGATACCTACCCGACCTCGACGTTCAAGCTGACCCAGCCGGTCGCGATCCCCGCTGAGGCGTTGTCGGGCTCGCCGGTCACCGTCCAGGCGACCGGGGATCTGACGATCCACGGTGTGACCAAGTCGGTCACGATCCCCCTGCAGACCCAGTTGAACGGCAGCCAGATCGAGGTCGTGGGGTCGCTGACCTTCCCCATGTCCGACTTCGGGATGGACCCGCCGACGATCGCCGGCATCGTCGACGTCGAGTCCGACGCCACGCTCGAGTTCCAGCTCTTCCTCGCGCAGTAGCGAGCCGGCGCTTTCCGGGGCGGCGGTACCGTTCGGGGTCTGACCTACTACGACCGACTGGGCGTCGCCCCGACCGCATCCGAGGGCGAGATACGACAGGCGTACCGCCAGCGCGCCCGCGCCTTGCACCCCGATCGCCATGCCGAGCGCCCTCCGGCCGAGCAGCGGAAGGCATCGGCCGACATGGCCGCGGTCAACGAGGCGTGGCACGTCCTCGGTGACGCCGGTCGTCGCCGCCAGTACGACCGAGGACAACAGGCGGCCGCTGCGCCTCGTCCGGCGCCCGCGCCGCGGCAGACACCCTCCGCGGAAGACGTGCCCCCGGCAGACCAGACGGCAGACGCGGTCACCCGTGCCGTGCACGGCGCGCCGCTCATCGCGATGCTCGTCGTGCTGCTGCTGATCTTCGTGGTCAGCGTGTTCGCAGCCCACGGCGCTCGCACGCCGCATGGCGCCGGCGCGAGCGATGGTGTCGTGCAGGTGGGTTCGTGCGTGCTGGTCGCGACCGGCGAGCCAGTCCTCGAGGTGCCGTGCACCGAGCCACACGACGGCAGGGCAGCGGCTGTCATCCCACTCGATCTCGCGTGCCCGGCCGACACCGACTACTACGTGGCCCCCGGGGGAACGGCACGAGTGTGCGTGGCGAAGGGAGAGTGACATGAGAGCAGTGGGTCTCGATCACCTCGTGCTCGCGGTCTCTGACGTCGACCGCACACTCGAGTGGTACGCCGACCGTCTCGGGCTCGAGCCGCTACGCGTCGACGAGTGGCGCAACGGCGAGGTTCCCTTTCCCTCGCTGCGCGTCAACGAGGCGACGATCATCGATGTGATCGCCGGTCCCCGTGAAGGAGAGAACGTCGACCACATCTGCTTGGTCGTCGACGTGGACGATCTTGCCGCGGTGGCCGCTTCGGGAACCTTCGATGTCGTCAGCGGGCCGAGCAGGTTGTGGGGCGCGCGCGGGTACGGCCAGGGCCTCTACGTGCGCGATCCGGACGGCAACGTCCTCGAGCTACGCCACTACTAACGTCGGCCGCGATGGACTTTCGCACCGAGTCGCTGGCCGGTCTGGCCGCACAGGTCCGCTCGAAGCAGGTCGGGTCGCGAGAGCTCACCGAGCATGCCCTGGCCCGCATCGAGCACCTGAACCCACAGGTCAACGTGTTCGTTGCGGTCGACGCGGAGCGCGCGCTCGCCGAGGCCGCCGCGATGGACGAGCGCGTCGCGAGGGGTGAGGATCCCGGTCCGCTCGCCGGCATCCCGATCGGCGTGAAGGACCTCGAAGATGCGGCGGGCTTCGTCACGACCCACGGCTCTCCGCTGCACGCCGACGACGCCCCCGCGGCGACCGACAGCATCCTGGTCGCGCGGCTGCGGGCGAAGGGTTGCGTGATCGTGGGGAAGACGAACTCGCCCGAGTTCGGATGGAAGTCGGACACGCAGAACGAGGTGTTCGGCGCGACGCGCAACCCTTGGGACTTGGCCCGAAGCGCGGGCGGGTCGTCAGGTGGCACTGGTGCAGCGCTCGCCGCGGGCATGGTGCCGCTCGCGACCGGATCCGACGGCGGCGGCTCGATCCGCATCCCTTCCGCCATCAACGGGCTGTCGGGGCTCAAGCCGTCGCTCGGCCGCGTCCCCACCGGCGGTGCGAGCGCGCCGGGTTGGGCCGGGCTCTCGACGAAGGGACCCATGGCGAGGCGGATACGCGACGTGGCCTACGCGCTGGAGTGCGTCGTCGGTCCCGACCCCACCGACATCTTCTCGTTGGCGATGCCCGAAGTGCCTTGGACACGCGTGTTGAACGATCTCGGTGCGCCGCTGAAGGTCGCGTGGTCGCCCACGCTCGGCTACGCCCCGGTCGACACGCAGGTCCTTGAAGTGTGTGAGCGAGCCATTCGGCTCCTCGAAGGTCTCGGCACCGAGATCGTCGAGGTGCCCATCGTGTTCGACGAGGACCCGATCCGGCACTTCCTCACGATCGCCGGCGTCGGAACTCTCGTCTCGGTGCTGCCCTATCGCGACTCGCCGGCATTCCAGAAGATCGACCCTGGCCTCGCGGCAGACGATCGAGTGGGCAGAGGCGAACGTCACCGCGGTCGGGCTGAAGCAGGCGCAGGACGCGTGCCATCTGCTCAACCTCCGACTCGTCGAGGTGCTGCGCGGGGTGAGCTTCCTCATCACGCCCGCGACCGCCGCGGTCACGCCGCTGCAGGGCGAGGTGGGTGTGATCAACGGCAACCCCGACGCGAACTGGGTGCGGTTCACGTATCCGTTCAACCTGACGCGGTCGCCGGCCGGCGTGGTGAACGCGGGCTACTCGGCGACGGGGCTGCCGATCGGACTACAGGTCATCGGGCCGCAACACGGCGACGTCGGCGTGCTCCGGCTGCTCGCCCTGCTCGAGGATCGCCTCGGCGACGACCGCCTCGCGCCGATCGGCTGAACCGTGGCCATCGATCTCGCGTGGCTGGCCGAGCGGCTGCAGGCATGGGCCGAAGCCCACTACGGCGAGCACGCGCGTGCCACCGCTGTCGAGACGATGCCCGGACACGCGGGGCTGAGCTTCGGCTTCACCGTCGAGCACGGCGAGGATCGTGACCAGCTCGTCATGCGCGTGCCTCCGAAGGGAGTGAGGCGCAAGGGCAACACCGACGTCATCCGTCAGGTGCCGTTGCTGCAGGCGCTGCACGCCGACGGTGTGCGAGTGCCGCCTGTGCGGTGGTGGAGCGAAGACGAGCGGTGGTTCGACGTGCCGTACTTCATGGTCGACCGCCTTCCCGGGAGCACCTTCGCGTTCCGCGATCCCGCCGTGACTCCCGACCCGGCACTCGTGCGGTCGATGTTCGAGCAGGCGGTCGACGCGTTGGTGACGATCCACCAGTTCGATTGGCGCGCCCGCCTGGCCGATTGGGAGGAGCCTCGGGCGTTGGCCGACGAGGTGGCGTACTGGGAGCCGATCCTGCAGAAGGCCGCGGAGCCAGGGTGGATCACGATGGGCGAGGAGGTCCATGACCTCCTGCTCGCCGCACTGCCGGTCGATCCGCCCGTCGGCCTGTTCCACGGCGACTACCAGACGTCGAACCTGCTGTTCGACCACGGGGTGCTCGAGGCGGTGCTCGACTGGGAGATCTCGGGCATCGGCGGCCACCGGCTCGACATCGGCTGGTTGCTCATGATGAACGACCCCCAGAGCTGGTACGACGCGGGCAGCTTCGCCGGCGGTCCTGATCTCAAAGCCCTCGAGGCCCGGTATGAAGAAGGTGTGGGCACGGCCGTCGGCGACATCGGGTGGTATCGGGCCCTTTCCGGGTATCGCTTCGGTGTGATCAGTGGCCTGAACGTGATGTTGCATCGCACCGGCAAGCGTCACGATCCCGAGTGGGAGCGCATCGCGCTGTCGGTGCCGTTCCTGTTCGGGCGGGCCCGTGACCTGTTGAAGGGCGCGCAATGAGCAGTGCTCAGCCTCCCCTCGCGCCGTGGGCGCTCGCGGGCGAGTCGATCGTCGGCCTCGCGCGCTGGCGGGGACGAGCGCCGGTCTTTGCCGAAGGCCTCGTGCGCCTGCCCGGCCCTTCGCTGGTCGCCGCGACGCGGTACACCGACTCACCTGTCGGTGCGTTCGTCGAGCTCATCGTCGGTCATCCCGCGAGGCTCGGCTTGCGAGTCGGGTGGATGGTGAGCGAGTCCGTGGTCACCGCGGAAGATGCCCGCGTCGGCGGCCGTCTCAACTGGGGCTTCCCGTCCGAGCGCGCCGACTTGCACTGGGAGGTCGACGGCCACGAGCGTGCGCTCGTCTGGTCGGAGCGCGGCTTCTCGATGCGCGGCGCTCCGCGTGGCGTCCCTCTGCCGTGGCTCGTGCCGGTGCGCGCACTGCAACGGCGCAGCGACGGCTGCATGATCGTTCCCGGCCATCAACGAGGACGAGCGCACTTCGCCCGCATCGTCGTCGAGGCGAAGCCGGACGATGCGCTCGAGCCGCTGGCGGGTCGTCATCCGGGGGCGATGGTCTCTGGGTTGCGGGCGACCTTGCATCCCGCGCGGGCGCCGCTCGGCCTCGCGAAGTCGCTCGTCGCCCCCCTGAGGGCACCGGAGCCTGCGGTATGGTGTGAGGCCCCTAGGGCGTATAGCTCAGTTGGTTAGAGCGCGCGCTTCACACGCGCGAGGTCACAGGTTCGAGTCCTGTTACGCCCACTCTGTTACGCCCACTCGTGAGCGGGTGCCTTCCTCCTGGTCAGGGCGCACTCACGCGACGAGCACTGTTGCGACGAACGCGGCGTAAAGGCCGAGGCAGACGATCCCTGCTCTGCGGTTGAGACGGCCCTTGGGCCAGGCGAGCGCGATCACGGCCGCGAGCGCCGCGACCATGAGGACCCACGGCAAGTGCAGCTGGGCGGCGTCGATGACGTTGAGTGGCCGGGCGAGAGCGCCTGCTCCAAGAGTCATCGTCGCGTTGTAGGTGAACGAGCCGATGACGCCCGCGACGACCGCGGCGGTGACGCCTCGACGAGTGGCGGCCCACGCGAGGACCACGAGCTCAAACGCAGTCGCGAAGCCGACCACGACAATGCCGAGCCGTATCTGGGTGCTTTCGACGTTGCTGATCCGACGCACGCTCTCCACCAAAGCCGACGCACCGACCGCCATCGCGGCGACGCCGCACACGACCAAGACGAGCTCGCGTCCCACCTTCGCAGTCCGTGAGCCGTCGTGTTCGGCGAGCCCGAGCTCGCCGGTCTCTCCCAGGACCGGCGGTCTGCGCTCCAGGAGCCAGATCGCGGCGACGAAAGCGAGGTAGCCGGCTACGAGCGCGAGTCCCTCTGGCCGCGAGACCGTGCCGTCCCACGCGAACCACGCGGCCAGGACGCCCGCGGGAAGTCCGGCCAGGGCGTAGCGGCGCACCTGGCGGTCGAACGGCAAAGGCGCGAGCACCGCTCCCACCCCGAGCGCCACCAGACATATGGCGACGTTCGCTCCGATCACATCGCCGAACGCGATGCCGGGAGCGTCACGCAACGACGCAGTGACGACCGTGGCCAGCTCCTCGGGCTCGGCCCCCGCGAGCAGGATCGCCAGCGCGAACACGGTCACCCCGAGGCGCGTCGCGGCTGCGGCAACGTGACGGGCGAACATCTCCGCGCCCCACACGATGAGCGCGACGCCGACCACCGCAGCCGCCACGAGAAGTCCCAAACGCACCACGAGCGAGAGTGCCACACACGCATCCGGTCGCTCGTCGGGCGGATGGGACCAGACCGATCTCCTCCTAGTAGCGCAGCGTCACCGCGCGAAATTGTGCGCCCGACAGGGAGTCCGGCCGCTCGGTCGCAGCGGACTTCTCGTTTGCGGCCGCGGTCTCGGGTGTGTCGGGGAGTTGTGATCGAGGTGACGCGAGCGCGATCACTGAGATCGCGCTCGCGCTCAGGTGTACCAAAGCCGTAAGCACAGCCAGAACCTGGAGGCCGCTTCGCGAGCGCTCCGCGAGGTGCATGACCTCGGCCGCGTCCAGAAGGGCGAACATCCCAGCGAAGACCGCGGTCGCGAGAAAGGTGGTCCGCCGGGGCCACCGCCAGGCAAAGGCGGCGAGAGTCAGAGACGTCGCGACGCCCACGACGACCCACCCGGCCGATTCGATGTCGAGTCCGAGGACTTTCGCGTTCTCGCTGCTTTCTCGGCGAGACGCCTGCGCGGACGGGCTCGCTGCTGTCGCCGCGTCCTGACCGGCCGACTCGGAAGCTTCGTCTTGGCCGGCCGGCTCAGTGGGGTGTGCCGTCTCGGCAGCGGGGTTGTCGTGATGGTCGCTGTGCTCGACCGCCGCGCCAACAGCAAACGTCGCCGCCCCCGCGATCAGCAACACCGCGACGACTCGGCCGGTCACTGCGGGCGAGCTCATCGCTCCACGCGCACTCTCGGCGCCTCTACTGCGACAGGTCCGACGGGCGGCCGGCATCGCCGTCGGCGGTAGCTGCTGAGAAGCGGGACTGCGACGAGAGCGGCCAGCAGACCGAGCACCCCGATTGTCGCGACGCCAGCCACTGTGAACAGCCCGACGGCGCCGAGCGCTGCCAGAGCGGGTCCGGCGCAGCACGCCGCGCACGCGGCGACGACGCCGGCAAGAGCCGCTCCGTCCTTCGACTTCGTCATGTCGGCCCTCCGAACACGGCGTGCATGATCGGGAGGGCTTCGGCGGGACCCCGGGCCTCCAGAGCAACACCACGGCTGTCGACGGTGATCGCGAACGACAAGAAGGGGCAGCAGTCCTGCTCCGCGGTCGCGAGTCGGGCTATCTCGTCCACGGGAGCAGCGGCAGCGAGCTCCAGACGGACACCGCCGTCGATCGACTTGCGGGCCGTGACGAAACTGAGCAGTCGGCGCCACTCGAGCAGACGGGCCGCCATCGACTCGCCGTTGAGCGTGCAAGCGATCGGCGGGTCCGCATCGCTCGGCGGCTTCGCGCTCACCGTCACCGTCGTCGCGGTCGCCTCGGTTGTCGACGTGCATCCACACCTGTCGTCGCACGGCCCGTCGGGGCGGTGGAGCAGCAGTGTGGCTGCAGCACGGCGCAGGTCGGCCGTGAGCATCATCAGCTCGACCACGCGTGTCTCCGCCTCGGCGAGCTTGATCGACACGACCTCGCGCAACCGTTCCTGGACCGGGCCGCACCGGCCGCCGTCCCATGCGATCAGCAGCTCGCCGATCTCGTCGAGGCTGCAGCCGAGTTGCTTCGCTCGCGTGATGAACGAGAGACGCTCGAGGGCCACGTCGTCGTAGAGCCGGTAGCCGCTGCTCGTCCTCCTCGGCGGCGGGACCAGACCGATCTCCTCGTAGTAGCGGAGCGTCACGGGGGTAAGGCCCGCGCGACGAGCCGTTTCGGCGATGCGGAGTCCGTTCGGCACACCGCCGACGATAAACCTTGAGGTCGACCTCAAGGTCAAGGGCGATACGTGAAGGCCAGGCGAGCGATCGGGGCAGAAAAGTGTCAGCAGCGCTACGGTCCCGCGAGACAACCAGAGGAGGATGGCATGAGCCATCTGAGTGCAACCAAGCTGACGTTCACACCCAAGTGGGCCGACATGAGCGACGATGAGCGGACCGCCGAGCAGGTCGCGGCCTACGAGATCGTTGCGAAGTGCGGCGGCGAGCTGAAGGCGCAGTACGTGCTGTGGAGCGACAACTGCTTGTTCGCGATCGCCGCCTATCCCGACGAGGTCTCCGCGATGAAGTCCCAGCAAGCGATCGCGCGGCGCGGCGCGTTCGTGCTCGAGTCCCAGACCGCCGTGCCGCTCGAGGACGTTCTCTCGTGGACGGACGAGGTCAAGACCATCGCCGGGCGCTAGCCCCGACACCCGGCAGGGCGGCCGGACGCCGTCCGACTGAGTAACTGAAACATGGCGCGGCGCAGCGGAGAGGTGCATCTCGATGGAGTTCGGTGCTCATCTCCCGCTCATGGACTTCGGCGGCCATCCGTACACGCTCGATCACCTCGTCGCGTACACGAAGACCGCGAGGGATCTCGGCTTCGCCACCCTCTGCGCGAACGATCACCTGGTGTTCTCGGTCCCGTGGCTCGACGGCCCGGTCGCGCTCGCTGCGGTGCTCGAGCACACGCGGCGCGATGACGCTCGCGACGACCGTTGCGCTACCAGTCGTGCGCGGGCCGGTGCAGCTGGCGAAGACGTTGGGCGCGATCGACCGCCTGTCCGGGGGGCGACTCGTCGTCGGCGTGGGGCCGGGCTCGTCTGAGCAGGACTACGCCGCCGTCGGCATCGACTTCTCGGAGCGATGGCAGCGGTTCGACGAGTCCATCGGCGCGATGAGGGGTCTCTTCAACCCCGAGGGAGCGCCGTTCGTCGGGAGCTTCTACGCGACCGAGGGGCTGGCGTTGGAACCTCGTCCCGCGCACGCATCCGGCCCGCCTCTGTGGGTCGCGAGCTGGGGATCCGAGGCGGGGTTGCGACGCGTCGCCCGTCTCGCCGACGGATGGTTGGCGTCGGCGTACAACACGACGCCCGAGCTGTTCGTCGACGCGTGGGACAGCCTGAGGTCGAAGCTCGCCGACCATGGAAAGGAGCCCGAGTCCTTCCCCAACGCCGTCGGGACGATGTGGTGCTACATCACCGATGACGACGCCGAAGCCGAACGAGTCCTTCGGGAACGAGTCGTTCCCACCATCCACCGCGGTGCTGACGAGCTACGTGCGCGGCTTCCGATCGGTCCGCCGGCGAAGTTCGCGGAGAAGCTCTCGGCGTTCGCTGCGGCGGGCGTGCAGCGCGTGTACATCTGGCCTGTCGCCGACGAGGCCCGCCAGCTCCAGCGCTTCTGGGACGAGGTGCGTCCCCTGGTCTCCCATGCGTGAGCTCGACCCTCCGATGCACCGAGCGATGGAGCTGGCGTGGGAGTCGTTCTGTGCCGGGAGCCTCGGCATCGGTGCCGTGATCACACTCGACGGTGAGGTCACTGCGACCGGTCGCAACCGGCTCGCCGAGACCGATCCGGGCGAAGACGCGCTGGCCGGCAGCTCACTCGCACACGCGGAGATGAACGCGCTCGCGAAGCTCCGATGGGGAGCGAGCCCACGAGAGCTGCAGCTCTGGACGACGTTGCAGCCGTGCCTGCAATGCCTCGGCGCGATCCGGCTGAGTCCTGTGCGCCACGTGCACGTGCTCGCTCCCGATCCGTTGTTCCGGGGCGTCGAGCGCGCGAGAGAGCTGAACGAGTTCATCGGACGCGACTGGCCAGCCTTCTTCGAGTTCGAGGTGGACGAGTGGTCGACGCTGTCGTTGCTCTTCCAGACCCACGTCACCGCCTTCTGGGGTGTGGCGGTCCCGGGTTGGAACGAGGCGTTGCCGTCGGTGCGCGCCCTCGCCGGCGAGCTCGTGGAGAGCAGGCGGTTGCTGGAGCTGGCCGAGAGCGCTGCGACGCTCGACGAGGTCGCGACCGACCTGGGGCCGCGGCTCGCCGACTGCGTCCCCGAGGTCGCCCGGCTCGCCGCAACTTGACGCTCCCGTCCGCCAATCCGCGGGCGCCACGGTCAAGTCCCCCCGGCCTCGTCACAATGGAGTCGTGCACGACGACCTGATCGAGTCCGGCCGGCGCCGCATCATCGTCGTCGCCGGGCTGGGGATCGTGAT
The DNA here is from genome assembly GCA_963726695.1 of uncultured Acidimicrobiales bacterium. Classification (GTDB taxonomy): domain Bacteria; phylum Actinomycetota; class Acidimicrobiia; order Acidimicrobiales; family DATKAS01; genus DATKAS01. Next base: position 57,336 of record CAVSDE010000013.1, on the reverse strand, counting down.
GCTCGGCCTCGCGCTCGCGATCGTCTTCTTTCCCTTCGCGCTCGGTGTCGGCGCGCTCGGCACGCTGCTCGGGGGATCGTGGGGATACGGCTGGAAGCTCATCGGTCTGAGCTTCGGCCTCGCATTCGCGTTCGCCCTCGCGATCGTCGGAGTCGGCTTCATCTGGGTGTTTCGGCACACGGAGCGCGAGCTGCTCACGCCGATGCACGCGTTCCGCGCCCGTTCTCTGGTCAGGTCGCGGCGCTCCCGCCGCCTGGCGCGCCTGTCACCGAGCACAAGCGGGTGCGCGATCTCCTCGACGGCGTGAGCATCGCTGCCGGGGTGCTGCCTCCGTCGTGCGCCGTGTTGCGAGATCCGGCACCGAATTGCCTGACCATCGGACGGAAGCCAGAAACCGCGTGGGTCATCGTCACCACCGGGCTCGTCGAGTCGCTCAGCCGCGACGAGCTCGAGGCGGTGCTCGCGTACGAGGTCGGTCGCATCGCCGTCCTCGAGGTCTCCCTCGACACCGCGGTGTATGCCTGCACGGCGAGGGTGTTCGAGCTCTGGGCGGCACCGTTCGCCGGCTTCGGCCACGACAGCTTCCTGCTCATCCCCGTGAGCATCGTCACGGCTCCGCTCGCGTTCGGATGCGTCCTGTTGCGGCGTCACGTGCTGAGGAGTCGCGCCAAGCTGAGCGACGGGCTCGCGGTGCGCTATCGCCGCAACCCCGCTGCGCTGCTCTCCGCGTTGCGGCGGATCGACGCCGACGAGCGCACCGTGCGCGTCGCGTCCCTCGACGACGCTCACCTGTGGCTGCAGTATCCGCACACGAGGATGTCGACGGCGTTCTTCGGGTCGCGCAAGATCCTCCGGCAGCGAATTCGTCGGCTCGAGGCCCTCGCTCCTGGGCCAGACTGACTCCGTGTCCCCAGACGAGCTCGTGCAGCGGTTCAAGTCAAAGGGCGAGCGCAACGATGCGATCCGCGCCCTCGTCGGCGGGCTCACGGCGACCGAGCTGCGCTCGATCCAGGTCGACGACCAGACCCTTGCTGCCCTCGGGCGCGGGGTCGAAGATCCGAGTCCGGTCGTGCGGTGGTGGTCGGTCCAGGTGCTCGACCACGTACCCGACCCGCGGGCGATCGATCTGATCGCTCCTCTGCTCGACGATCCTGTCGCTCGGGTGCGACGCAACGCGGTGCACGCCCTCGGCTGCGCAGGCTGCAAGCCGACGGCCGTGATCTGCCTGACGCCCGAAGTGAAAGCTCGCATCGCGGAGATGGCCCGCGAGGATCCCAATTCCAAGGTGCGCGAGGAAGCGAGGAGGGTCTCCGGATGAGTCACGAACGACCCGTGTTCGATCTCGTCGACATCGTCGCGGACGACTTCGAGGCGACCGTCGACTTCTACCAAACGCTCGGCCTCGACGTGCAAGCGGGCGGCGGCGGGCCTGACGAGATCTGGCATGCGGACGTGAAGTTCCCGAATGGCGCCTCGTTGCACATCGACAACGCCACGCTGGCATCGACCTACAACGCGGGATGGCGAGCCGACGCTGAGAGCAGCCGCGTCGTCATCGGGTTCTCGGTGTCGACACGCCAAGCGGTCGACGACCTGTACCACAAGCTCACCGCGGCCGGTCACGAGGGCCGCCAGGTGCCGTACGACGCGTTCTGGGGCGCTCGCTACGCGATCGTCGCGGACCCGAACGGGCTCGACATCGGGATCATGAGCCCGAGCGACGACTCGAAGCGGTCGTTTCCGCCGTCACCTTCTCCCGACGAGTGACGGTCGACAAGTACGCCCGGCCGGAGATCGAGCGACGCTTCTTGCTCGATGCCGTTCCCCCGCACGCGACCGATCCCGTCGAGATCTCCGATCGCTACATCGACGGGGGTCATCTCAGGCTGCGCAAGGTGGAAGCGCCCGGCGCGCCCACCGTGTACAAGCTCGGCCACAAGCACCGGCCCGATCCTGGTGACGCGGGCACGGTCATGCACACGACGATCTACTTGACCGAAGCCGAGCACTCGCTGCTCTCATCGCTTCCCGCGCGCGAGCTTCGCAAGACGCGTCATCGCATCGATGTCAGCGGCCGGCCCGCGCTCGTCGACGTGCTGCACGGGCCGCAGGAGGGACTGATCCTGCTCGAGGTGGGCTTCGCGCCGGACGAGACCCCAGCCGACCTCTCAGTGCCGGCATGGGTCGGCGCCGAGACGTCGCTCTCGGGCGGGGAGCTCGCGGGGTAGGCCTCTTACAAAGTTCCCGGATTGGCTGAGGGCGCGCCTTACAGGGGGTTTCTACGGTCCGTGTCATGGCTGCGACCATGACCCACCCGTCGGGGAGGGAGGCCCACCCGTCGAGCACCTCGACCAGCCCCCTGCTCGACGGGGTGATCCCCGTCCACAACGAGGAGGCCGACCTCGAGCGCTCGGTCAGGCGGCTCCACGAGCACCTGACCGCCGTCGTTCCGTACACCTTTCGGATCCCGACGGTCGAGGACACGGGTTGGCTCTTCGACACCGAGCTGCTCGTTGCCGCTCAGCGCAACGGACTACGGATCCACGAGGTCCCGGTCGACTGGATCGACGACCCCGACACCCGCGTCGACATCGTGCCGACCGCGGTCGCGGACCTGAAGGGCGTTGCCCGCCTCTTCCGGATGGAGCACGCGCGTGATCACCCTCGACCGTCCTGTCGTCGTCGACGATGCGCCGACCCTCGAGCCCGCCGAGACCATTCCGGCTCGCCGGGCTCCGTGGGAGCGGCCAGCCCTCGCGACCCTGCTGGCGGCGACCGCCGTCCTCTACCTCTGGGGACTCGGAGCTTCCGGGTGGGCCAACTCGTTCTATTCGGCCGCGGCGCAAGCGGGATCCCAGAGCTGGAAGGCGTGGTTCTTCGGCTCGTTCGACGCCGCCAGCGCGATCACGGTCGACAAGCCGCCGGGATCGCTCTGGCTCATGGGTCTTTCGGTGCGGATCTTCGGGCTCAGCTCGTGGAGCCTCCTCGTGCCCCAAGCGCTCATGGGCGTCGCCACCGTCGGCGTGGTCTACGCCGCGGTGCGGCGAAGGCTGTCTCCCGCGGCGGGCCTCATCGCCGGAGCCGCGATGGCGACGACGCCGGTCGCGGCGCTGATGTTCCGGTTCAACAACCCGGACGCGCTGCTCGTCCTCCTGATGACCCTGGGCGCGTACACCACCCTTCGGGCCGTCGAAGACGGACGGAGGCGCTGGATCGTCGCGACTGGTGCGCTCATCGGGTTCGGCTTCCTCACCAAGCAGCTGCAGGTGCTGCTCGTGGTGCCTCCCTTCGCACTCGCGTACCTCGTCGCCGCGCCGCATCGCTTCACCCGTCGCGTCGTCGACATGCTCATCGCCGGCGGCGTCATGATCGTTTCGGCGGGTTGGTGGATCGCGGCGGTGATGTTGACGCCCGCAAGCATGCGCCCGTTCATCGGGGGCTCGCAGCACAACAGCATCCTCGAGCTCACCCTCGGATACAACGGCTTCGGTCGCCTCACCGGCGAGGAGACCGGCAGCGTCGGTGCGTCCATCTGGGGGAAGACCGGTCTCACGCGCATGTTCGACGGCGTGATCGGCGGACAGATCGCGTGGCTGCTGCCTGCGGCGCTCGTGTTCTTGGTCGCCGGGCTCTGGATCACGCGACGAGCCCCTAGGACCGACGCCACCCGCGCGTCTCTCATCGTGTGGGGCGGCTGGCTCCTCGTCACCGCGCTCGTGTTCAGCATGATGAAGGGGATCTTCCACGAGTACTACACGGTCGCTCTCGCTCCAGCGATCGCGGCGATGGTCGGCATCGGGGCACATCTTCTGTGGCAGCGCCGTCACCACCTTGTGGCATCGGTGGTGCTGGCGGGCACGGTCGTGCTCACCGCGTTCTGGTCGTCGGCTCTGCTCTCGCGGGCTCCGAGCTGGAACCCGTGGCTGCGCCCGACGATCGTCGTCGGCGGCCTGCTCACCGCGGCGGCGATCATCCTCGGTCCGCGACTCGTGTCACCAAAGATGCTCACGGGCGTCGGGATCGCGGCGGTGGCGATCTCGCTCGCCGGGCAGACCGCGTGGGCGGTGCAGACCGCGTCGACTCCGCACTCGGGGTCCATCGTCACCGCGGGCCCCACCATCGCGGCCGGCCGCTTCGGCGGTGGCCCTGGCGGACGCGGTGGTCCGGGTGGCGCGGGCGGTCCCGGTGGCGCGGGCGTTCCCGGAGCCCAGCCGGGTGGCTTTGCCGGCGCACCTCCCGGCAACGGGACGCCCCCGACGTTCGCAGGAGGGGGAGGGTTCGGCGCTCGCGCCGGTGGTGGCCTGCTGAACGCGTCCGCCCCGAGCAGCGAGCTGGTGCAGACGCTCCTCGACGGAAGTGAGGGCTACACGTGGGTAGCCGCGGCAATCGGATCGAACACTGCGTCGGGCTATCAGCTCGCGACCGAGAAGCCGGTCATGGCGATCGGAGGCTTCAACGGATCCGATCCGTCACCGACTCTCGCCCAGTTCGAGCAGTACGTCGCCGACGGGAAGATCCACTACTACGTCGCCGGCGGCGGCTTCGGCAATCAGAACGGCGGCAGCAACGAAGCCCAGCAGATCGCCACCTGGGTCGAGCAGAACTTCAGCTCGACCCAGGTGGGCGGCGTGACCTTGTATGACCTCTCCGCCTGAGGCGAGGTCAGGCCGCGGCCGGTGCTGCAGCCGGGCAGCTCGTGGCGAGCTTGGCGGCCAGCTTGTCGGTGCGCTGCTTGAGCTCGGTCTGCCGGTGTTCGACGTTCGTGATGACGGTCTCGAGCTTGGCGAGCTTGTCGGGATCGGTGATCTCTGACTTCTTGGCCTCGAGCTTCGCGAGGCGGTCAGCCTGTCGAGCCTCGACCTTGTCGAGGAACTTCGCGAGCCGGGTACCGATGGCGCAGCGACGATCGTGCACCGACTTGGGGGCGTTCTGGGTCGACGGGGTCGTGCCCGAGGGCCCGCTCGTCTCCGCCGAGACGGCGCTCGCGCCGCCAACGGCGAGGGCGCCGACGAGGGCAAGGCCGGCGATGAGCTTGCGGATCATGGGAGGTCTCCTGGTCGTGTGGTTGGGGGGATGCGCTGATGATGGCCGTCGCCTATGAGGGAATTGTGATGCGCTCGTGAACGAGTTGCCAGGCGCGATGCTGGGCGAGTGGACGTCAGCGCCGACCTCACGGCTCCCTGTGCGCCCAGCGACCTGTTCGCCTGGGTCGATGACCTGGGCCGTTACCCCCAATGGCTCGCCATCGTCACGTCGGCATCGCCAGCCGCGCCCGTCGAGGGAGACACGGGGCCGGCCTGGCTCGTCGACCTGCGAGGTCGCCTCGGCCCGCTCGCCCGGTCCAAACGGCTCCGGATGGTGCGCACCGTCAGCGGCGACGGGAGCGTCGTGTTCGAGCGCCGCGAGGCTGACGGCCGGGCGCACGCGCCGTGGGTCCTCAGCGCGCACGATCTCGCCGATCGACGAGGGGAGCCGCCTCGTCATGCATCTGCACTACGGCGGCGCGCTCTGGGGCCCGGTGCTCGAGCACATGCTCGGCGACGAGATCGAGCACAGCCGGCCCCGCTTACTGGCCTGCCTCGCCGGCTGATCGCGGTCCAGCGGCCGTCTCGCTGCTCGAGCGTGAGCCGCAATCCGAAGGTCTCCGAGAGCGCAGCCGCGGTCAGCGCGTCGTCGATGGCGCCGCACGCGATCGTGCGGCCCTTTCGCAGGAGGAGCGCGTGCGTGAAACCCCGCGGGATCTCGTCGACGTGATGGGTCACGAGGAGGAGCGGGGGGCTCGCAGCATCCTCGGCGAGCGCGGCGAGTCTGGCAACGAGGTCTTCCCGCGCGCCGAGGTCGAGGCCTGCCGCGGGCTCGTCGAGGATCAGCAGCTCCGGATCGGCCATGAGCGTGCGGGCGAGCTGCACCTTCTGCTGCTCACCGCTCGACAACGTGCCGAACATGCGTCCGGCGAAGTCGCGCATCCCGAATCGATCGAGCAGCGAGAGCGCTCGCGCGCGGTCCTCCTCGGTGTAGGTGTGCCACCAGGGCTCGAGCGCGGCGTTGCGCGCCGTCATGACCACGTCGGTCACCTCGAGCTCCTTGCGAAGCATGGATGCCATCGAGGCGCTCGCGAGTCCGATGCGGGGACGCACCTTCCGGATGTCGACGCGACCGAGCTCGGCCCCGAGCACCCGCACGGTGCCGCTCGAGGGATGGAGGTAGAGCGACACGATGCGCACGAGAGTCGTCTTGCCGGAACCGTTCGGTCCGAGCACGACCCATCGCTCGCCCGGTTGCACGCACCAGTCGAGACGGTCGAGTGCGAGCGCGCCGTCGTAGACGACGCTGACGTCGCGCAGCTCGACCGCCGAGCCCTGCGCGGTCTGCGCTGTCACTGCGCGGCGATGGGGAGCTCGAGCAGGTGGGGCCGTCCCGAGTCGAGTGCAGCGGTCACTGCGTCGCCCACATCGCCGGCCTTCTCGACGAGCGTCGCGTCGACGCCCATCGACCGCGCGAGGCCGACGTAGTCCACCGGAGGCTCGTCGATGTCCATCGCGACCATCCGGCCGGCCTTCACGCTGTCGCGGCCCATGCCGCGCAGGTAGCCCTTGAGGATGAGGTACTGGCGGTTGTTCACGACCGCGAACACGACCGGCAGCTGCTCGTGCGCAGCGGTCCACAGCGCTTGGGGCGAGTACATCGCCGAGCCGTCGCCGACCACGCAGAGCACGGGCTCGCGGTCGCGGGCGAGCGACACGCCGAGCGCTGCAGGCATCCCCCAACCGAGGCCTCCGCCCTTGCAGAAGTAGTAGTGGCCGGGCTCTGTCCAGTGGTGGAAGCCGCGTACGTAGAAGCCGGTGGTGATGGCTTCGTCGACGATCGTCGTGTTGGCGGGAAGCGCGCGGACGAGCGCGTGTCCGGCGGCCATCGGATCCATCGGTGTGGACGAGTAGCGCGCGCGAGGGCCGTCTCCTCGAGCCCCTCGATCTCCTGCCTGCGCCGGGCGTCGGCTGCGGCCGTTGCGACAGCAACGACTGCGGCGTCCACGCGCCCTCGTGCCAGCGGAAGCAGGGCCGCAAGGGTCGACTTCGGGTCCCCGACGACTCCGAGCCTCGTCGGGTAGGTGCGACCGAGCCGCGCGGCGTCGGGCGAGATGTGCAAGAGCTCGACCGTGTCGGGCAGTGCTGAGCCCGGGGTGTAGGGGTACACCATGAACGTGTGGCCGCCGACCGCGAGGACGCGGCGGAAGGAACTGAGAGACGCGTTGATTGCCGCGGCAGCGGGAGCGAGCATCCCTGCGTAGAGCGGATGGGCGGGTGGGAACACGGCTGTCGAGTGCAGCGGGGCGCCGAACACTGGGGCTCCGAGTGCTTCGGCGAGCGCAACGAGCTCGCCCACGGCGCCCGATGCGGACACCTCATCTCCGGCGACGATGGCCAACGCGCCGACCGGGACTTCGGTGAGCAGCTGGGCCAGCGCATCGAGGCCCGCGGGCACGGTGCGACGGTCGAGCTCCGAACGAGGAGGCACGGTGAGGTCGCCTTCCGTGTCGAGCATCGACATCGGCAGGGAGACGAACACCGGTCCCGCGGGCGGGGAAGCGGCGTCGTGGAACGCGCGGCGCATGATCGTGCCGAGCTCGTCGACCGTGCGCACCTCGTGCACCCACTTCGCGACGGGCCGCGCCAGACCCACGAGGTCGCCGGACAGCAACGGGTCGGTGACGATGTGGCGCCAGTCCTGCTGACCGGCGGTCACGACGAGCGGTGAGCCGTTGGCCACCGCGTTCGTCAGGTTGCCGATCGCGTTGCCGAGACCGGCGGAGGTGTGGAGGTTCAGGAACGCGGGGCGACCGGTCGCCTGCGCGTAGCCGTCGGCCATCGCGACAGCCGTCGCCTCCTGCAGCGCGAGGACGTAGTCGAGGCCCTCGCCTGCCGGCCCGGCCAGCGCATCGATCAGGGGGAGCTCGGTGCTGCCGGGGTTGCCGAAGAGATGCCGAACGCCCTCGGTGCGGAGCACCTCGAGCAGCACTTCGCGTCCGTCTCGTGCTGATGTCGCCACGGGCCAACCGTAACCGTCGCTCAGATCGCGGGTTCTCCGGCGGGCGCTTCGCTGCCACTCATGTGCCGTTGCCATGTGTCGTACATCAGCGCGTACTGGCCGCCCTCCGCGAGCAGCGCGGCATGCGACCCGAGCTCGACGATGCGTCCGCCGTCCACCACCGCGATGCGATCGGCCCGCATGGCAGTGGCGAGCCGGTGCGCGATCAAGATCGCTGTGCGGCCTTCGAGGAGCGCGTCGAGACCGCGTTCGACCTGGGCTTCGCTGCGCAGGTCGAGGTTGGCCGTCGCCTCGTCGAGCACCAGGACGCGGGGCCGGGCGAGGAACGCACGGGCCAGCGCGAGCAGCTGGCGTTCGCCCGACGAGAGCGTCGCCCCGCGCTCGTGCACGAGGGTGTCGAGTCCGTGAGGCAGCCGTTCGATCAGCTCGTCGAGCCCGACCGCGCGGCATGCCTCGTCGACTTCGGCATCGGTCGCGTCGGCGCGGGCAAACGTCACGTTCGTGCGCACAGAGCCTGCGAAGAGGAACGCTTCTTGCGGCACGACGCCGAGCTGCCGGCGCAGTGAGCCGAGTGACACGTCCCGCAGGTCGTGCCCATCGATCGACACCGTGCCCACGGTCGGGTCGTAGAAGCGCGTGACGAGCTTGGCGATCGTCGACTTGCCCGCACCCGTCGCGCCGACCAACGCGAAGGTCTCGCCGGGAGCGATGTCGAGCGTGACGTCCTCGAGCACCTCTTGTCCCGGCATGTAGCCGAACGACACGTGGTCGAGCACCACGTGGCCGGCGATGGGTGGAAGGTCGATGGCACCGGGCTTCTCGGGCACGCTCGGCCTTGTCGCGAGCAGCTCCTGCAGCTTGACCACTGCGGCCTGTCCCGACTGATACGTCGTGTAGAGCTGGACGAGCTGCTGGATCGGAGCGAAGAACGCGGCGAGATACAGCACGAACGCGGTGAGCTCGCCAATTGTCAACGTGCCGTTGAGCACCATGTTGCCGCCGACGAGAAGGATGACGGCCTGGCCTGCCGCGCCGATGAGATCGGTCAGAGGGCCGTACACAGCACCGACCCGAGCCGTGTACTGGTTCGCGCTCTGGTAGTCACCGACGATGTTGCGATGCTGCTGGACGTTGTGACGCCGGCGGTTGTGCGCCGAGATGATGCGGATGCCCGACAGGCTCTCTTGCAGGTCGGCGAGCACCTCCGCGATGCGCTCGCGCACCCTCGTGTACCCGCGATCCGAGGCGTTGCGGTACCAGATCGTCGCGATCGTCATCGTCGGCACGACGAGGAGCACGGTGATGGCCGCGAGGACTGGGTTCAGCAAGAACAGGATCACCGTGACGATCACCATCGTGAGCGCCTGCACGGCGAGGTTGACGATGCCGTCCTGGAAGAGCTGGCTGAGCGCCTCGACATCGCTCGTCATCCGCGTCATGACGCGGCCGGCCTTCTCTCCGGTGAAGAAGTCGATCGAGAGCCGCTGCAGGTGCGCGAACACCCGCACTCGAAGGTCGTACAGCAGCGACTCGCCGACCTTCCCCGTCCAGGCGACGCGCAGCCCGCTCGCGATCATGCTCACGACCACGCTTATGGCGTAGATCACCGCGGTCACGACGAGCACCTGATACGACTTCGCGAGGATGCCCTTGTCGATGGCGCGCTGCGTCAGCAGCGGCCCCAGCTGCATGGTGAGCGTCTCGACGAGCACGAGCGCGAAGGCGCCGACCATCGCCGGCTTGCGGGTGCCGAGGAAGCCCCGCAGCGTGAACGGCGCCTCGCGGGTTCGATCTGAGTGAACGGTACGTGAGCCGTGGGATGCTCAGGCTCGGTCTCGAGGATCGCCTCGACGCGCTCCAGGAGCTCGGGCGGCACTCCGGCGAACGGCAGGCCCGCGGCCGCGCTCGACGAAACCGCGCTCGGCCCGCTGAAGCCGCCTCCGGCACCTCCCCAGGCCATCAGTCGCTTCCCGTCGCGGCGAGCTCACCGAAGCTCGCGCTCTCGTCGGTGTCGTCACCGTCGTGCTCGGCGCGGGCGAGTACCTCGACATACCGCGGCTCGCTTGCCATGAGCTCGGCGTGGGTGCCATCGGCGACGACGCGCCCGCCCTCGATCAAGACCACTCGGTCGGCGAGGCTGATAGTTGAGAGGCGGTGGGCGATGACGAGCGTCGTACGCCCCGAGAGCAAGGCCCGGAGCGCCTCGTGGATGTGCTCCTCGACCTGCACGTCGACGGCGCTCGTCGCATCATCGAGGACGAGCACGGGCGGGTTGGCGAGCAGCGTGCGCGCGATTGCGATGCGCTGGCGCTGCCCGCCGGAGAGGTCGTAGCCGCGCTCGCCGATGATCGTGTCGTAGCCCTCGGGTAGCTGGCCGATGAACTCGTCCGCATGCGCGGCTCGGGCCGCGGCCTGCACGTCCTCGATCGACGCGTCCGGTCGGGCGTAGGCGATGTTGTCGCGGATCGACACAGAGAAGAGGAAGGGCTCGTCGAGCACGACGGCGACGTTCGCGCGCACGCTGTGGACCGTGAGATCACGGATGTCCTGGCCGTCGAGCAGCACTGCGCCCTCGTCGACGTCGTAGAAGCGGGGGAGCAGACGAGCGACCGTCGACTTGCCGCTGCCGGTGCGTCCGACGATCGCGACGGTCTCGCCGGGACGGACGTGCAGGTCGAAGTGCGTCAGCACGGGCTCGTCGGTGTCGGCTCCGGGCCGGTGGTAGGCGAACGTGACGTCGCGCAGCTCGACGTCACCACTCGGTGACACGAGATCGACCGCGCCCGGCCGGTCCACGATGTCCGCGGGCTCGTCGAGGATCTCGTAGATGCGTGCCGCTGACGCGGCCGCCCGCTGCCCGAGCATCGTCATCATGCCGAGGATGCGGAACGGGGCCTGCAGCATCACGACATAGGCGTTGAACGCCACGATCGCGCCGACGGTGATCTGCCCGTTGATCGCCAGCACGCCGCCGTAGAGCAAGACGGCCGCCATGCCGAGGCGAGGGAGGTTCTCCATCAAGGGCGCGTAGCGGGCCCGTGTCATCGACGTGCGCACCGAGGCCCACTTCAGCCGTTGGGCGGCGCCGGCCAGCTCGTCGACTTGGGTCTGCTCAGCCGCGAAGGATCGCACGACGCGGACGCCGTTCACGTTCTCGTCGACGATCGTCGTGACGTCGGCCGTGCGCGACTGCACGATCCAGGACAGCGGGAACGTCTGGTTCCGCATCCTGACGCCCGCCAGGTAGACGAACGGGATCGTCGAGAGGGCGACCAACGTCAGGCCGACGTGGATCGTGAACATGAAGACGAGCGCGATGGCGAAGCTCGCCATGTTCAGCGCGACCAGGGGAGCGAAGGTCAGGAAGAGCTGCACGGACCGGATGTCGGAGTTCGCCCGCGAGATGAGCTGGCCCGACTGCACCCGGTCGTAGAACGAGAACGACATCCGCGTGAGGTGCTCGAAGACGATCACGCGCAGGTCGTATTCGAGCCGGTAGGCGATGCCGTACAGCGACGACCGGTACGCATAGGTGAGGACGGCGCGGAAAAGGGCCAACCCGAGCAGCGCCCAGATGTAGGGAGCGAGAGCCGACGTGCGATTGATCAGCGCGTCGTCGATCGCGTTCATCGTGACGCGGGGGATCAGGATCGCGGCGACGAGAGAGAGAAACGCAGCGCCGAGCGACGAGTAGAACGCGCGCTTGTCGGAGAGGAGCAACGGCAGCATCCGTCGCCACCACGTCCTGTTCGGTTCGGCGGTCGGATACGCGCTCGGAGGCCCCGAGCGGGCGACCACGCCAAGCGGCTCGTACGGAGACCAGTCCGCGTCGCGGTCAACGGGAGGGAGTGGAGTGGTCACCGGCGGGTTCCCGCCGCGGTGCGCGCTGGCGAAGAGCGCCTTGCCCCACAGCCCCATGCCGACCACCGCGGTGTGCGCCTCGGCATCGTCGAGGTGGCTCGCGATCTCGCCCAGCCGCTCCGCGACCACCGCGTCCGCGTGCCCGAGCGCGACGGTGCCGTCGGCCGTGAGCAGGTGGTGCACCTTCCGGCGATCGGTGTCGTCGCCCATCCGCTCGACATACCCCTTGGCGACGAGGCCATCGACCACGACGGTGATCGTCGGTCGACTCACCGCCAGCGTGCCGGCGAGCGTCGAGGCGCCCGCGGCACCCTCGGACAGGAACACCATGACCCGGTACTGCGGCAGGCTCAGGTCGACCGCGTCGAGCGCCAGCTCGACCTGCTTCGCGAGCCGGGCGGCTGACCTCGCCGCGTTCTCCCAGTCCAGGGGGGTGGTTCGCGTTCGTTCGATGCTCACATCATTAGGTTACAAAAGCTGTCGCGGGGGCACGACCCACCACCCTTCGCTACCCTTTCCGCCCATCGTGAGCCGTCGAGCCGCCTGGCTCCTCCTCGCATGCACCCTCATCGCGGCGGTTGGTGGGCTGGGTGCGACACCGGCGGGCGCCGACGACGTCTCGACGGCTCAGCGGCGCGCCAACGCAGCCGCCAACGAGCTCGCCAAGGCCAACACCGACCTCGCCTTGATCGAGGACGACATCGTCCGCGTCGAGGCAGACCAGCAGACGACGCGGACCGAGCTCGATGGCTTGCGCACCGCCGTGCAGGCGACGGTCGTCCGCAGCTACGTCCACGTGGGCGGCGCGGACCTGCCCTTCCTCCTCGGTGGCGACCTCAACGCTGAAGTGCGAGCCAACGCGCTTGCCCGATTCGTGACGATGGGCTCGTTCGACCAGATCGACCGCTACCGGTCGTTGGAGGCCGACCTCGAGACGGGCGCCACGCTCCTCGCCGATCGCCAGAGCGCGCAGTCAGCCGCCGTCGACCAGCTCACTGCGAAGCGCGCGTCAGCGATGAAGGAGCTCGCGCGCTCGAAGCCCTGCAACGCAAGCGCCAGCAAGCCGAGGCGGCTCAGAAGGCGCGCGCCGCTGCCGCGACACGACGGACCTCCCCGACGCGCGGCGCGTCGCCGCTGATCATGGGCGGCGCATGGATCTGCCCCGTCGTGGGCGCGCATGCGTTCGGCAACGACTACGGCGATTCACGCTCCGGCGGTCGCCATCATGCGGGCAACGACATCCTGGCCACCAGGGGCACGCCGATCGTGGCCCCTGTGGCCGGCACGGTCGGCTTCCGCAGCGTGTCGCTCGGAGGCCGGTCGTTCTTCCTCGAAGGCGCCGACGGCAACGAGTACTTCGGCACCCACCTCTCCGGCTACGAAGGAGGATCGAGAAGCGTGCGCGCGGGTGAGGTGATCGGCTACGTCGGCGACGACGGCAACGCAAGGGGCACGCCCCACTTGCACTTCGAGATCCATCCCGGCAGGCACGGCACCACGAACCCGTACCCGACCCTCCGGGCTCACTGCTGAAAGATCAGCCGAGCTTGACGCACGAGGGGTTGTTCGCGAACGCGTCGTTCAGCGCCGGATCGTCGTACTTCTTCTGAAGGGCATCGAAGCTGGCCGAGAAGCCGGTCTGTGAGCTCGTGATCTTCTGTCCGAGATCGGTTGCAGCCTGACTGAACGCGGCCGGGTCACTGGTCGGCAGCTTCTGAGCCTCGGTCTTCGCATCTGCGAAGGTCTCCTTCACCGGAGTCAGCGCATCGATCAGGTCGGCCGAAAGCTGATCCCCGTCGCCAGATGCGATGTCGGGGGCGCCTGCTGCTTGCACGTCGCTGATCATCGTGTCGGTGAGGGCCACCGCGTCGTCCATGAACTTCACGAGGATGTCGCGGCCGGCCGTCAGGTCGGTGATGCTCTTCACGTCCTCGGTGAGCTTCGCTCCGTTCGCGTTGATTCCGGCGAGCCACGTGTCGACGGCGCCGCAGACGCTGCCCGCCCAGGTGTCCACGGGAACCGCGTCTCCCGATGTCGATCCGCCGCTCGTCGTCTCGCTTCCCGTCGAGCTCGCCGCGGTCGAGCTCGCACCGCCGCCGGCTGTCGTGGACGCAGCGCCGGAGTCGTCGCCTCCGCAGGCGACGAGACCCAACGTCGCAAGGCCGAGCACGAGAACCAGGCCGACGCCGAAGCGGGGTCGAGCGCGCGGAGAGGAAAGCGGAGCGGACATGGAGGGGAAACCTAGGTCAGGCACCTATGGCGTGGTAGCCACCGTCGACGTGGAGCATCTCCCCGGTGGTGGCGGGGAACCAGTCCGACAGCAGGGCGACGCACGCCTTCGCGACAGCACTCGAGTCGTTGATGTCCCATCCCAAAGGCGCGCGGTCGGACCACACGTCCTCGAACCGTGAGAAGCCCGGGATCGACTTTGCGGCCATCGTGCGGATCGGTCCCGCAGCGACGAGGTTGACGCGGATCCGCTTCGGTCCGAGCTCGCGGGCGAGGTACCGGGACGTCGACTCGAGCGCGGCCTTCGCAACGCCCATCCAGTCGTACGCGGGCCACGCCACGGTTGCATCGAAGTCGAGGCCGACGAGCGACCCGCCATCGGTCATCAGCGGCACGAAGCAATCGGCGAGTGCTTTGAGCGAATACGACGACACCTGCAGCGCGACGGCGACGTCTTCCCACGGCGCGTCCATGAAGTTTCCCCCGAGGCAGGTCGCTGGCGCGAACCCGATGGCGTGCAGCACGCCGTCGACGCGCCCCCAACGCTCCTCGAGGTCGGCGCGCACCGCGTCGAGGTGATCGGGGACGGTGACGTCGAGCTCGAGGACAGGCGCGGGCGCCGGGAGCTTGCGGGCCGTGCGCTCGGTGAGCGACAAGCCGCGGCCGGCTCCGGTGAGCACGATGTCGGCGCCCTCCTCTTGCGCGAGCCGGGCGACGCCGAACGCAAGCGAGGCATCGGTGAGCACCCCGGTGATGACGATGCGCTTGCCCTCGAGAAGACCCATGGTGCCTCCGACCGTCGATGCGGCGGCGACGTTACTGCCAGGTCAGGCCCGCACGGCCGTGCTACACGGCCCAGTGTCAACGGCTTGGTGTGCAAGGCTGACGAGATGCGGATCGGCATCCTCGGCGGCACCGGGCCCGCAGGCACAGCGCTCGGCGCCAGGCTGGCATCGGTCGGATACGACGTCACGCTGGGCTCACGATCGAAGTACCGGGCCATGGAGTCGGTCGACGGCATCCTCAATCAATGGCCCGACTACGACCTGAGCATGGACGCGTCCGACAACGAGGGCGCAGCCTCAGCCGACGTCGTCGTGCTCGCGACGCCATGGGACAGCGCGGCGACGACCGCGCGCTCGCTCGAGAAGCAGCTGAACGGCAAGGTCGTCATCTCGATGGCCAACGCGCTCGTGAAGGTCGGCCATGAGTTCCAGCCACTCGTCCCTCCCCGCGGCTCGGTCGCGGCGAGCGTGCAAGCGGCCGTGCCGGGTTGTCATGTGGCTGCGGCGTTCCATCATCTGCCGGCACGTGAGCTCGGCCACCTCGGTGAGCCGATCGAGAGCGACGTGCTGATCTGCTCCGACTACCCGGAAGCGATCCTCGTGGTGGCCGACATCGCGGCCCGCATCCCCGGATGCCGGCCGCTCGACGCGGGCGAGCTCTCGAACGCGACCGCGATCGAGGCGTTCACGGCAGTGCTGCTCCAGCTGAACGTGCGCTACAAGACCCGCGTGGCGCCCAGGCTCACCGGCATCAAGCTCTAGCCGTGGCCATGCGTCTGTACGACACGGCGCGCCGGCAGATCGTGCCGTTCGAGCCCGACGATCTCGTCACGATGTACACGTGCGGCATCACGCCGTACGACGCGACGCATCTCGGGCACGCGACGGTGTACGTCGTCTACGACGTGCTGCAGCGCCGCCTGCGCGACCTCGGCCACCAGACGCGCTGTGTTCGCAACATCACCGACGTCGACGATCCGCTGCTGGCCAAGGCGCGCCAGCTCGGTGTGCACTACCTCGATCTCGCCGCAGGTGAAGTGGCGCGCTTCGACAGCGACATGAAGGCACTGAACGTGCTGCCCTGCTACAGCGAGCCGAGGGCCACATCCGCGATCCCCGACATCCGTGGGTTCATCGGCATGGTGCTCGACCAGGGGCACGCATATCAGGCCGGGGGAGCGGTCTACTTCGATGTCTCCTCGTTCCCGGGCTTCGGCGAGGTGAGCCACTACTCGCACGCCGAGATGATCGAGCTCGCGCGCGAGCGCGGCGGAAACATCGACGATCCGCACAAGCGCAACCCTCTCGACTTCGTGCTCTGGCAGCCGTCGGCAGAAGGCGAGCCGACGTGGGAGACCATGTGGGGTCCGGGGCGTCCGGGCTGGCACATCGAGTGCTCGGCTCTCGCGCTCCGCGAGCTCGGCACGACGATCGATCTGCACGGCGGGGGCTCCGATCTGATCTTCCCCCACCACGAGTGCGAGCGGGCGCAGAGCGAGGCCGCGACCGGCGAGCCCTTCGTGCGCCACTGGATGCACGTCGGCATGGTGCGTATGGACGGCGAGAAGATGTCGAAGTCACTGGGCAACCTCGTCTTCGTGAGCGATCTGCTCAAGACCTGGGATCCGCGCGCCATCCGCCTCGCGATCATCGAGCATCACTACCGAGACTCGTGGGAGTGGGACGAAGACCTGATGCCGCGTGCCGGTGCTCGCCTCAGCGAGTGGAGCGACGCTGCCGGCGCCGGTGACGGTGCCCTGGCCGAGGTGCGCGATGCCCTCGATGACGACCTCGACACGCCCCGAGCGCTTGCCGCGATCGATGCTGCTGCCGCGGCGGGTGACGCGGTGTCCAGCGCGGCGGGGCTGCTCGGGGTCGATCTCACCCTCAGCGATGAAGAGCCTGTGAAGAGGCCGTGAACTGAGCGACCTCCGGCGATTGCTGGCTTAGGCTGCGCGTACGGCTGAGCCCGGCGCGGGGAGGATGCAAGACATCGTTCGCTCCGTGGGCGGTCCGATCCACCGCACGCTCTGGAAGGTCGAGGTCGAGGGTCTGCATCGCCTGCCGCCCCAGGGCGGGGCGATCCTGTGCCCGAACCACATCTCCTTCCTCGACTCCGCGTTCCTGATGATGTCGGTGCCGCGCCGCATCAGCTTCATCGGCAAGGCCGAGTACATGGACTCGTGGAAGACGAAGTACCTCTTCCCCGCGATGGGCATGATCCCGATCGACAGGTCAGGAGGTCGAGCGAGCGAGGCAGCGCTCACGGCGGCGGCCGACGCCCTAGGCCGCGGCCATCTGTTCGGCATCTTTCCGGAGGGCACTCGCTCGTGTGACGGGCTGCTCCACAAGGGGCACACCGGAGCGGCGCGGCTCGCGCTCGGCACCGGCTTCCCGATCTTCCCAGTCGGAGTGATCGGCACGGTCGAGATCCAACCGCCCGACGCGAAGGTGCCGAAGCTGTTCAAGTCCGCGACCATCCGCATCGGGCAGCCGATCGAGCTCGCGACTACAAGAAGCGCGAAGGCGACCACCTCGCTTACCGCGAGCTGACCGACGAGCTCATGTACGAGATTTGTGAGCTGACCGGGCAGGTGTACGTCGATCGGTACGCCACGAAGAAGGCGGAGACGTTGCCGACCGAGGTCGCCAAGGTGCGATTGGGCGATGCGACCGAGCGCGAGCCAGAGCTGGCCCGAGCCGGCTGATCATCACAGCCGGCTGACAATCCCCGCCGGACGCGCAACAGGTCGCCGGTAGGCTCCCGGTCCCTATGACTGACCTCATCGACATCGTGCTCCCGGACGGATCGACCCGACAGGTCGCCCCGGGCACGACGGCGGGAGGTCTCGCCGAGGCGATCGGGCCTCGGCTCGGTCGCGATGCGGTGATCGCGGTGGTCGACGGCGCCGAGAGAGATCTCGACTGGGTGCTCGCCGACGGCAACACCGTGGAGATCGTGGTGCCGGCGTCAGATCGAGGTCGTTACACGCTGCGGCACTCGACCGCGCACGTGCTCGCGCAGGCCGTGCTCGATCTCTTCCCCGGCGCGACCTTCGGCATCGGTCCGCCGATCGAGGACGGCTTCTACTACGACTTCGATCTTCCCGACGGCCGCACCTTCACACCGGACGACCTCGAACGCATCGAAGCGCGGATGCGCGAGATCATCGCCGAGAAGCAGCCGTTCATTCGCAGCGAGATCAGCGAGAGCGAAGCGTCCAAGCGCTTCGCGGCGCACAAGTACAAGCTCGAGATCATCGGCGGCAAGGCGGAGGATCCGACCTCGGGCACTGATGCGGGTCTGGTGCGCGTCTATGACAACCCGCCAAAGTTCTGCGATGTCTGCCGCGGTCCGCACGTGCCTCACACCGGTCGTCTCGGGCACTTCAAGCTCATGCGTGTCGCGGGCGCGTATTGGCGCGGCGACGAACGCAACCCGATGCTCCAGCGCATCTATGGCACCGCGTGGGAGTCGGAACAGGCGCTGAAGGATCATCTCCACCGCCTCGAGGAGGCCGAGAAGCGTGATCACCGCCGTCTCGGCGTCGAGCTCGACCTCTTCAGCTTTCCCGCCGAGATCGGCGGTGGCCTGCCGGTGTTCCACCCGAAGGGTGGTCTCATCCGCAAGCTCATGGAGGATTACTCCCGAGCCGAGCACGAGAAGGCGGGCTACTCGTTTGTCTGGACCCCGCACATCGCGAAGTCGACGCTGTTCGAGACCTCGGGCCACCTGAGCTGGTACGCGGACGGCATGTACCCCCCGATGGAGATGGAGGGGGCCACCTACTACCCGAAGCCGATGAACTGCCCCGGTCACATGCTGATCTACCGCTCGCAGCAGCGCTCGTACCGCGAGCTGCCGTTGCGTCTGTTCGAGTTCGGCACCGTGTACCGGTTCGAGCGCACGGGCGTGTTGCACGGCCTCACCCGCGTGCGCGGCATCACCCAGGACGACTCGCACATCTTCTGCACCTCGGACCAGCTCGCAGACGAGCTCGCCTCGTTGCTCGCGTTCGTCTTGCGCTTGCTCCGCACGTTCGGTCTCACCGACTTCGAGGCCGAGCTCGCCACTCGGCCCGAGAAGTACGTCGGCGAGCTCCACGAGTGGGACGAGGCTACGGAAGCCTTGCGCGAGGCGCTCGAGACCGCCCGCCTTCCGTATGTCATCGCCGAAGGCGAGGGTGCGTTCTACGCGCCGAAGATCGACGTCCACGTGCGCGACGCGATCGGTCGCCGCTGGCAGATGTCGACGTTGCAGGTCGACTTCCAGCTCCCGCCTCGCTTCGACCTCGAGTACATCGGGGCCGACAACCAGCGCCACCGTCCTCGGGTGATCCACCGCGCGCTGTTCGGCTCGATCGAGCGATTCTTCGCGATCCTCCTCGAGCACTACGCCGGAGCGCTGCCCCTGTGGCTCTCGCCAGTGCAGGTGCGTTTCTTGGGCGTACGCGCCGACCATGATGCGTACGCGGACCGGCTCGCCGACCGGCTGCGAGCGGAGGGCTTCCGCGCTGACTGGGTCGAGGCCGACGAACCGCTCGGGGCGCGCATCCGTAAGGCGAAGCTCGAGAAGATCCCCTACGTGCTCGTCGTCGGAGACGACGACGTACGCGACGGCACGGTGGGGGTGAACCCTCGCGGTGGCGACGTCGAGCGGGGCGTCGCCATCGACGACTTCGTCGCGCGCCTGCGCGGCGAGGTCATCGCCCACCTGTCGTGACGCTCGACCGGCTCTGGGCGACGTGGCGTTCGAGCTACGTGTCTTCGATCCCCGACGCCGACCCTCTCGCCGCATCGGTGTTCATTCGCATCCTCGAGTCCGGAGCGCCCGATCGGGAGACGCACGTGCTCTGGCGCGGGGGGAGCTGCTTCGCGATCTTGAACGCGTTCCCCTACGGCAGCGGACATCTGCTCGTCATGCCCTATCGAGAGGTTGCCGCGCTCGAAGCGCTCACCTCCGACGAGCACGATGAGCTGTGGACGACAGTGCGTGACGGTGTCGTCGCGATCAAGGCCGCCTACCGACCTGACGGCGTGAACATCGGGTTGAACCTCGGGCACTCCGCCGGTGCGGGCATCCCAACTCACCTCCACGTGCACTGCCTTCCGCGATGGCAGGGCGACACGAACTTCATGACCTCGGTGGCCGAGACCCGCGTGTTGCCCGAGAGCCTCGACGACAGCTGGCTGAAGCTCACCGCGGCGTGGCCGGTAGCGTCGGT
This sequence comes from uncultured Acidimicrobiales bacterium, assembly GCA_963726695.1. Lineage (GTDB taxonomy): Bacteria > Actinomycetota > Acidimicrobiia > Acidimicrobiales > DATKAS01 > DATKAS01. The sequence continues at coordinate 37,190 of CAVSDE010000013.1, read as the reverse complement.
GTGATGGCCGAGATCGAGCACCGGGACGCGCTGCCTGACGAGCTCGACGTCTCTTCGTTCGTCGGTCCGTACCAGTTCCCCGACAACAGCAGGCGTCGCATCCCCGGGTACATCTACATCGGCGTCGCTGTGGTGTGCTTCTTGCTCTGGCTCGGCTATCACGACGGCGGAGTGCTCGTGAACGACGGGTTCCTCTACGTCTCGATCTTCCTCGCGCTCGTCGGCATCTACTGCATCACGTCGGGCTGGCACCTCGGTGTCGACGAGAAGGGCGCGCTCGTCGCGGCGTCGAAGGCGGTCGGCTTCCCGGTCGGTCACGCATCGGCTCAGCTCGGGTGGCGAGGGCTGCGCAGCCGGCCCACGTGGCGCATCCTCCTCTACTCGACCGAGGAGCCGCCGACTCGCCGTGGCTTCGTGCTCGTCGACGCGGTCGACGGCACGATCGTCGATCACTTCACCGAGGACAACCCCGAGGACTGGTCCGGCGTCAGCTGAGGTCGCCGGCTTCGCGCACCTCGCGCAGGCGACGCTCGAGGTACGCACGCTCGGGCGCGGTACCAGCCAATGCGACCGCTCGCTCGTACTCGACGACGGCCTCCTCGCATCGACCCGAGCGGCGCAGCAAGTCGGCCCGTGCGGCGTGCCGGAGGTGGTATCCGTCGAGATCCGCGCCGATGTCGTCGAGCATCGCGAGCCCGACCTCCGGTCCCTCGCTCATGCCGACTGCGACGGCGCGGTTGAGCGCGACGACCGGCGACGGCCAACGGCTGTTGAGCACGTCGTAGAGCGCCGCGATCTGTGACCAATCGGTGTCCGCCATCGTCGGGGCCTGCGCGTGCAACGCCGCGATCGACGCTTGCACCTGAAGCGACCCTGGACGTCCTCGGCGGAGCGCAGACTCGACGAGCGCCGAGCCCTCGTCGATCGCCGTGCGATCCCAAGCCGCCGCGGTCTTGCTCCTCGAGCGGCGCGAGGGATCCGTCGGCGGCGATGCGCGTGTCGCGTCGTGAGTTCTGCAGCAGCATCAGTGCGAGCAGCGCCTCGACCTCGGGCTCGTCGGGGAGCAGCGCCCGCAACAGGCGTCCCAGCCGGATGGCCTCGATGCACAGCTCTCGCCGCACGAGCGCGTCGCCGGCCGTTGCGCTGTAGCCCTCGTTGAAGACGAGGTAGACCACCGTGAGCACCGCGTCGAGACGGTCGGGCAGCTGTTCGGGCGCCGGCACGGAGAAGGGGATGCCCGCCGCCTCGACCTTTCGCTTGGCGCGCACGAGGCGCTGGCCCATGGTCGTCTCGGGGACGAGGAAGGCTCGAGCGATCGACGCGGTCGAGAGACCGGCGACGGACCGCAGCGTCAGCGCGATCTGCGCCTCGAGCGCCAGCGAGGGGTGACAGCACAGGAAGACGAGGCGAAGCTGGTCGTCCGAGACAGGGTCGAGTGCATCGTCCGGCCCGCCATCGAGCGCTTCGAGGCTCCGGAGCGCCGCGGCGCGAAGCGCAGTTCGCTGCGACACCGACGCGCTCCGCAGGCGGTCGATCGCCCTGCGCCGCGCCGTCGTCGTGATCCACGCTCCGGGACGATTCGGGATGCCGGTGGAGGGCCATGCCTGCACCGCGATCGCGAACGCCTCCTGCACTGCATCCTCTGCGACTTCGAGGCTGCGGGTGACACGCACCAGCGCGCCGATGATGCGGCTCCACTCCTGCCGGTAGACGGCCTCGACCGCACGACTCACGTCGCTGGTCGAGGCCATCACGGCGGGGGTCACATCACATGCCGGGGACGGACATGAGCGGGCGCACCTCGATCGAGCCGAACTCCGCGCTCGGGATCTTCGCCGCATACTCGAGCGCCTGGTCGAGGTTCTCGCAGTCGAGGACGTAGTAGCCCCCGAGCACTTCCTTCGTCTCGGCGAAGGGGCCGTCGGTCGTCAGCGCCTTGCCATCGCGGACGCGCACCGTCGTTGCGGCGTTCGTGTCCTCGAGCGGATCGCCCGCCACGAACAGGCCCTTCTCGACGACTTCGGTCGAGAACTCGAAGTAGCGCTTCATCTGCAGGTCGCGCTCGGGCGTTCCCCACTGCGGTCCGGCGTCAGGAGCGCTGTAGATCAACAGCATGTACTTCATCGGATCCTCCTCTGCGTCGCCGGTTGGCGACTCGAACCTACGACGGCGCTGAGGGCCTCACTTCGACAGCCGCGATCCAAATACTTCCGCAGTGTCAGGCAGCCGGGATCCGACTGTGAACGCCGTCGAAGTTCGGCGCGACCTCGCGCATGAACCGGTCCATCTCCTCGAGCACCTGCAGGTGGGGCTTCAGCCCGACGTTGAAGTAGAGGATCACCTCCGAGAACCCTGCGGCCTCGACCTTCTTCAGGGTGTCGGTGATCGACTGGGAGCTCCCGAGCAGGACTGAGTTCTCGGTGAGCTGCTCCGCAGTCACGCTCTGGAGACGTGTCACCATGTCGATGAAGTACCGGTAGCTCGGGGGGGCGGTCGCTGGATCGCCGGGGAACGCAGGGATGACGCACTCCTTGTAGTAGCGGATCTGCCGGGCCCTTTGCTCCGCCTCTTCCTTCGCGTTGTCGTAGAAGTGTACGAAGTAGCTGCACATGAGCCGGCGGGGGTTGCGACCGTGCTTCGCGCACAGGTCGGTGTACAGGTCGGCGACCTGTGACAATCCGCCGAAGCTCATCGATGCAGCGAAGGGCGCGACGACCAGCCCGCAATCGAGGCGAGCCGCCAGTTCGATCGACGGCTGGGAGAACGAGGCGATGTACGTTGGCAACGGATCCTGGATCGGCCGTGGCGTGATGCGCACATCGTCGAAGTCGTAGTGCTTGCCGTGGTGGGAGATTGGTTCCTCCGCGTCCCAGAGCTTCCGCACGACCTCGATGCCCTCCTCGAAGATGCTTTGGTTGTCCGCGAAGTCGACGTGGAAGGGCGCGTATTCGCGGCGGTCGTAGCCTCGGCCTGCGGCGAAGTCAACGCGGCCGTCCGACAGGAGGTCGAGCGTCGCCCACTGCTCCGCGATGCGAATGGGGTTGTGCAAAGGCGACACGGTGACGGCAGGCGCGAGTCTGACACGCGAGGTGCGCGCAGCGATGGACGCGAGCACGAGATCGGGGCACGAGAGCACACCGAGCGAGTTGAAATGGTGCTCGCCGATCCAGACTGAGCTCATCCCGAGCTCGTCTGCGTAGATGGCCTCGGCAGCGATGTCGCGGACGAGCTGGTTCGCGCCGCGTCGGTTGTCGTTGTAGTGGTTATCGCTGAGTGTGAAGTAGCCGAAGTCCATGGTGGTCCCCCTTCGTGCGATCCCTCTGGGATATGTTGTAATCACAACTGTTGAAAACGCAAGAGTTATCTCAAACTGACGCGCAAAGGAAGGAGGGCCAGTGACAACATCCGCGCAGCTCGCGCTCGGCAGCTACCTGCCATACCTCGTGAACCGCGTCGGAGTGGCGTTCGTCGAGGGGTTCGGCTCGGAAGAGCTCAAGAAGGAGGGGCTCACGGTGTACATGTGGCGGGTGCTCGCCGTGCTCGCCAATCGCGGGGAACAGCGGCAAGTCGACCTCGCAGATATGACATCGATCGATGCCCCGGCGATCTCCAGACTTGTGACCCGCCTCGTTCACCAGGGTCTCGTCACTCGCAGCCGGTCCCTCACGAGCAACCGCGAAGTGGCTGTGGCGCTCACCCCCAAAGGCGCGTCTCTGGTCCGTCGGTTGATTCCGAGCACGCTCGGCTGGGAGGACAAGGCCACTGCAGGCATGCCTGCGAGCGAGGTGACGGCCGTCAAGCGCTCGCTCACCAAGATGTACCAGAACCTGACTGCGAAGGGTTAGTCCCCGCCCAAAGCCTCGGCACGGCGCACGAGCGTGGCGGCAGCAGCGATGCCCCCGCGCAGGATGTCGATGGCCGTCGTGCCATGACGCGGCGCCCGCCAGTCGTCCGGTCCGTACGTTCCGATCGCGTCGATCAACGCATTCGCGGACGCCGTGACGGCCTCGACGGCGTCGGCCGAGGCGCCGAGCGGCGGGGAACCGCCGAGCTGTCGCGTCGTGTCGTCGAGCACGCCGGCAACCTGCGATGCGAGCGTGCGGATGGCCGACGGGGCGTTCGCGTCAGCCGGCGGCGCGGCCGACGAGGCTTCGCGCAGCCGTCGCGAGAAGGACCGCGCCGCGGCGACCGCGTCGGCTGGGGAGAGGTCGCTCAGTGTGCTTCTGCTTTCGTCTTCGCGAGCTTGTCGACGAGATGCGAGGGCATCGGGTCGTAGTGGCTGTGCGTCGCCGTGAACCGGCCGCGGCCGCCGGTCATGGACCGCAAGTCGATCGCGTACCGCATGATCTCGGAAGTCGGCACGAGTGCGGTGACCTCTTGCTCGCCCCCGCCGATCGCGTCGGTGCCCTGCACCCGGCCACGACGGGCGTTGATGTCGCCCATCACGTCGCCCTGGTACTCGGCCGGCACCGCGACCTTCAGAAGTGACACAGGCTCGAGCACCACCGCGCCAGCCTTGGCCATCGCATCCTTGAAGCCGAGCGAGCCGGCCATCTTGAAGCTCATCTCCGACGAGTCGACCGAGTGGTACTTGCCGTCGAAGCACGTGACCTTCACGTCGACGACCGGGTAGCCGTACAACCCACCCGAAGCCATCGTCTCCTCGATGCCCTTCTGCACCGCGGGGATGAACTGCCGGGGGATCGCTCCACCCACGATGGCGTCGACGTACTCGAAGCCCTCGCCACGGGGAAGGGGCTCGACGCGCAGGAACGCGACGCCGAACTGACCGTGACCACCGGACTGCTTCTTGTACTTGCCCTCGGCCTCGGCCTGCTGGGAGATGGTCTCGCGGTACGGCACGCGCACCTCGTCAGTGTCGACGTCGACGCCGAACTTCCGGTGGAGGCGCTCGAGCGCGATCGTGAGGTGGGTCTCGCCGGTGCCGCGCAGCAGCGTCTGCTTCGTCTCGTCGTTGCGCTCGAGCACGAGCGCCGGGTCTTCCTCCTGCAGTCGAGCAAGCGCGGAGCCGAGCTTGTCGTCGTCGGCCTGGGTGCGCGCCCGGATCGCGAGCGCGAGCACCGGCGGAGGCGGGTCGATGCCGGCGACGCGCACCGGTGTGCCCTTCGGAGCGAGGGTGTCGCCGGTTGCGGTCGAGGCCAGCTTGGCCACCGCGGCGAGATCGCCCGCAGGCACGCTCGTGACCGGGTCTTGCTCCTTGCCGCGCATCGCGAACAGAGCGTGCAGGCGCTCGTCGGAGCCGTTGCGAGGGTTCACGAGGTGGTCGTCGGGCTTCACCGTGCCCGACAGCACCTTGAAGAGCGACAGCTGGCCGACGTAGGGATCGGCGATCGTCTTGAAGACGAACGCGAGCGGTTGGCCGTTCGCGTCGGGCGCGACCTGCTGCTCGGAGCCGGCCGCCGTGACCTCGACGCCGGGGCGGTCAGCAGGGGACGGGCCGATCTCGCAGATGAAGTCGGCGAGGCGATCGATCGCGACCTGCGTCGTCGCCGATCCACACACGACCGGAAACACCGACGCTGCGGCGACGCCCACCGCGAGCGTGTGCTCGAGCTCGCTCGGCGACGGGATGTCGCCCTCGAGGAACCGTTCGAGCATCGCGTCGTCCGCGACCACGATGCCCTCGACGAGGCTGTCGTGCACCTCGTGCTCGAGCGCGCTCAGCTCGTCAGGGATCTCTGCCTCTGTGTGCGTACCGCCTTCGTAGAAGAAGCCTTTGTCGGTGAGCAGGTCGGCCACCCCTCGGAAGGCGGTCTCCTCGCCGATGGGCAGCTCGAGCGGTGCGATGCCTGCGCCGAACTTCGTCTGGAGCTGTTCGAGCGTGCGCTCGAAGCTGGCGCGCTCACGGTCGAGCTTGTTGATGAAGATCATGCGCGGAAGCGCCGAGGTCGGCGGCCATTCGCCAGATCGCCTCGGTCTGCACCTCGACCCCGTCGACCGCGCTCACGACGAAGACGGCGAGGTCGGCGACCCGCAGTGCGGCCTGGACGTCGCCGATGAAGTCGGCGTATCCCGGCGTGTCGATGAGGTTGACCTTGTGGCCCTCCCACTCGAATGGGGCGAGCGCGAGCGAGAGGCTCAGGTTGCGCTTCTGCTCCTCGGGATCGAAGTCACACACAGTGGTGCCGTCTTCCACCCGGCCAGCCCGGCTGATCGCCCCAGCCCGCAGCAGCAGGGCCTCGGCGAGCGTGGTCTTGCCGGCACCGGAGTGACCGACGAGCGCCACGTTGCGGATCTTGGGCGTCGGATAGGTCTTCAACGAACCCCCTCGCGCGTTGGCTGCTCGGGCTCCCCCGAGCCGATGGGCCGCAGCGTAGTAGCGGTTCGCGTCCGCCCGATCAGGCGAACCCGCTGGTACCCTGAATTGGTCCCCTTCCCTGGAGCCCACATGTTCGACGGAAAGTGGCGGACCAGCTTCGAGCGTGGCTTGCAGCCCGTCGGAGCGAACATCCGCCGCACGGGCATCACGGCCGATCATCTCACCGCGTTCGGCCTGTTGACCGCAGTAGGCGCAGCGATCGCGATCGGTGCCGGCGCTCTCCGTGGTGGCCTCCTGTTGGTCATCCTCGCCGCCGTGCCCGACCTGCTCGACGGCGCAGTCGCGAAGGCATCCGGCACGGCGTCGCGCCGTGGCGCGTTCTTCGACTCGGTGGCAGACCGCTGCACTGATGCGCTGCTGTTCGGCGGCGTCGCGTGGTACCTCGCAACAGTGAACGGCGGACGAGCCGCGATCCTCCCGCTCGCAGTCCTGGCCATGTCGTCGCTCATCTCCTACGAGCGAGCCAAGGCCGAGTCGCTCGGGTTCGATGCCCGGGGCGGCATCATGGAGCGCGCCGAGCGGATCATCCTCCTGTGCTTCGGTCTGCTGTTCGACTCGCTGCTCGTCCCGATCCTGTGGTTGATGCTCGTCCTGACTGCGTTCACCGCGGTCCAGCGGTTCGTGAAGGTCTGGCGCCAGGCGAGCGCGGAGCGTCCTGCCCACGAGCCCTCCCGTTGGCAGGCCCGCCGGATCGCCCGTCCCACCGCGCGCACACGCACGCGGACGGAGCGCCGCCAGAACAGCAAGCCCTGACCCGTTGGCGGACGGCAGCGCGGTCGTCGCCGCTTACAAGGCCGGTGCGAAGATCTCCCAGGCGTTGCCGGGGTCGTTCGTCGAGCCGCTGTCGAGGGTCGCGGGGGTCGGCTTCGGCCAGGCGATGCGTGGCCGTCGCGACACCGTCGCCCGACATCTCCGCCGTGTGCACGGCCCGTCGCTGCAGGGTCTCGCGCTGACGACGAGCAGTGGATCGCTCCTTCGACTCCTACGCGCGGTACTGGGTGGAGTCGTTCCGCATCCCCACGTTGTCGAACGTCGAGATCGCCGAGCACTTCACGCACGAGGGCTTCGGCAACGTTCGCCGCGCGCTCGCCGACGGCACCGGCGTGATCCTGGCGCTGCCTCACCTCGGGGGATGGGAGTGGGCCGGCCGATGGATCGCGGATTGCGGAATTCCGCTCACGGTGATCGTCGAGCCGGTCGAGCCCCCTGAGCTTTTCGAGTGGTTCGCGGACTTCCGCCGTTCGATCGGGATGGATGTCGTGCCGCTCGGCCCGGGCGCTGCCTCCGCTGCGATCAAGGCCGTGAAGGCGAACGGCGTGCTGTGCTTGCTCTCCGATCGTGACATCGGCGGCGGGGGCGTCGAAGTCGAATTCTTCGGCGAGCGCACGACGCTGCCCGCGGGGCCCGCGACGCTCGCGCTCCGCACCGGCGCGCCAGTGCTACCGACCGCGGTCTACTTCCGGCCGAACGCAGGCCATTTCAGCAAGGTCGGCGCGCCGCTCGACACGAGGCGCGGCGGCGGCTCCATGTCGGACGACATCGCGCGGATCACGCAAGACCTGGCGTACCGACTCGAAGAGCTGATCCGCGCCGCCCCCGAGCAGTGGCACCTGCTGCAGCCGAACTGGCCGAGCGATCCGGGGTACCAGGGCCAACCCGGTTGAAGTGCTTCCGTCCTCGGGGCGACATCCCGCCAAGCGAAGGCCCTGCCCCGCCGTGGGCGTGGCCTCCCGTCGATTGATTCTGTTGCTCGCAGGGGGGCGTGCGGAGAAACTCTTCGTGGGGTGCGCGGAATGTCGCGTAACCGAGGGGGACGAGTGGGCACAGAGGGTTCATGACGGGTGGTGGGGCGAGCACGGCGCGCCGGGGGCGTCGAGACGAGGATGTCTTGTTCGCCGGTCTCTACACGCGCCACTTCGACGCCGTGCTGGACTACTGCCGCCGCCGGGTCGCTACAGATCTGGTCGATGACGTCGTCGCCGACACCTTCCTCACTGCATGGCGTCGCCTCGATGACGTGCCCTCCGGCGACGCGGCGCGGTTGTGGCTGTACCGCGTGGCCTATCGGGTAATCGGTCACGCGTGGGCGCCGGCTCAGCGCGCCGCCGCCGTCTCGGTGAACGCCTGCGCCTTGCGGCCGATCCCCCGATGGCGGCGGCCGACGAATCGGTGATCGCCAGCGCAGACCACCGCCGAGTTCTCGACGCGGCAGCGCGTTTGAACGAGACCGACGCGGAGGTGCTTCGACTCACGGCGTGGGAGCTGCTGTCGATCGGCGATATCGCGGTCGTGCTCGAGTCGCGCCGAACGCGGTGAAGCAACGGCTGCACCGAGCAGGCGTCGGAACCTCGCTCGCGAGTACCGCCGCCTCGAGGCCTCAGATCCGTCCCGCGGTGTCGCGGCGGGAGGTGCCGAATGACGACCGACGACGAAGTGCTCAGCTTGTTCGTGGAAGGCGACCCCGCCCGTGCGGCGGGCGGCATCGCACCGCGAGCAGACGCTGCTCGCTACCTGGACACCTTGATGGACCGAGAAACAGCGCTGACGCTCACCGAGACGAGGGTCAAGGGGGATGTACGTCGCAGCAATCCTCGTTGGTTGCTCACCGCGGCCGCGATCGCGCTTGTCGTCATTGCGGCGAGCGGCTGGGGCTTCGTGAACGGAGGGAGTCGGCCCACGAACCGGCCTCCCATCGAGCCACCCACGCCCGTGGAGGTGGCGAAACGCTTCCTCGACGCTTACACGACCTATGACACGAGCACCGCGGCGACCTACCTGGCCGACCCGACCTGGGCCGGGTTGGCCCCGGACTGGCGACTGGGGATCCGCTTCATGAAGGCGACGGGCACGAGGTTCATCGTCACCTCATGTCACGACCAGGCCACGACTTCCCTCGGCAGCGTCGTCCGTTGCCCGTTCGACTACCAAGCGCTTCGCTCCGCCGAGCTCGGCCACGGCCCCTACACGGGAAGCACTATCGACGTGACGATCAGCGACGAGAAGGTCGTCGTCGCCGCCGCGATCCAATTCCGAACCGTGGGCAACAGGTTCGACGCAGAGATGGGGAGGCCGTTCGCTGCGTGGCTGCTGGCGAACCACCCGGACGAGGCCGACCTGCTCTTCACCGACAAGCACATGGTCATGTTTCGCATCACGGAGGAATCCGTGCCCCTGTGGGAGACCCGGACACGCGAGTACGTCCAGGACGTCCTCGCGGGGACCACGCCAAAGCCATGAGGTGTTCTGCGGCGCCGGCCTCGCGGCTCATTCGCATGTCCCCAGCGAGGCCGGCCCGCAACCATCGCAGCGGCGAGGGCGGTGTGTCTCAACGCGATACCCGATCCCGCAAGCCGTGGTCGACGTCCTCGCTGGGCACGTGCGCGACTACGCCGCCGGTCCCGAGAGCGTCGGTGAAGGCCGTCCAACGTCACCTCGGCACACGTCGGCGACGACGACGCTCGACGTGTAGAGCCACCGTGGCCCGACCGCGCCGTTCAAGGGCCGCGAACGCCCCGGGGGCCCGTCGTGACCGTCAGACGAGTCGGAGCTTGAGCAGACCACGACGCCTGCATCGGTGCCTGGTCCGGCGAGGTCGACCGTCACCATCCCAGCTTGCGGCCGCCGCTGGGTGCCGCAGGTGTAACGCGCTGCGGTCCTGGAGCGATGTAGGAATCGGCGGCCCGCCCGAACTACGCCAATCGTTCAGCCCCTCGGGGTGTGGGTCGCCCAATGCCACGCGGCGGAGCGTGGCTCGAGGGAGCCACTCGCGTGGGCGCATGCCGCTGACGTGGGTGGGGTGTGGCGGTGTGCTGGGTCGGGCGGACCGACCCAGCCGCCGTTCTCAGCTGGTCTTGTTGCGGCCGAACGCGAGGTTGCCGCCGAGCAGCCCCGCAGCGGTCGCGACCCCAGTTGCGGCGAGGCTCCACATGACGCCGCGGCCGTGGTGGCCCCGGTGACGAGCCCGCCATGACAACGCGAACATCGCGGTCGCGCTGCCGTTGCCGATCGCGTGTGCGGCCGCGACTCGGCGTTCCGCGGGATCCTCGATCGCGGAAGCGTCGGTCAGCCCGGCGAGCGCGGTCGGGATCGCCGCTGAGTGTCCCGAGGCCGATGAGGTGCTGCGCGGCCTTGCGTCCGGACTTCGGCGCGAGGAAGTCGAGCACCACACCCGACGTCCAGAAGCCGATCGGGATGTCGGTGAGCATCGGGATGGAGTGGATGTCCGAGCCACTTGCCCTTGAGCAGGTCACCGAACGGGCTGTCGGCGAGCGTCTTTCCCCAGCGGTCGAGCAACAAGTCCGCCGCGCCGTCGAGCTGGGTCGTCTGCTCGATGTCGTCGAGGAACGCTTCGGTCTGCATGCTCCGCATCATTCCCCGGATCGGCGCGCCCAGACTCTAGGATGCTAGCATTCTTGCGATGGCTGCCGGCAAACCGACCGTGAAGCAGTTCAACGTGTACCTCCCGGTCGAGCTCATCCGAGCGGTGAAGCACCACGCCGTGGACACAGAGCAGTCGCTGTCGGCCATCGTCACCGCTGCGCTCACCGAGCACCTGGCCCGTGAGGCCGGTCGAGAACAGAGGAGGACGTCCCGTGGCAACTGAGGGCATCATTGGTCTCTACGTCGAGACGAGGAGCTACGGAGCGACGGCCGCGTTCTGGCAGTCGCTGGGCTTCGAGAACATGTTCGAGACCGACCACGGGTCGGGGCAATGGCAGCACCCGAGGGTGGGCCGTACGTGTTCATCGCCGAGCACCTCGACGGTGAGCTCGAGACCCATCCGATCCTGTGGGTGGGCGACTCGACCACGTTCGCGCCCTCCCGCACGCCCGAGTACGCGAAGCCGTTCACGCCGGAGCACTGGGGCGTCGCCGAGGCGACCGTGCTCGATCCCGACCGTCGCCCCGTGAGCCTGCAGGCACCGATTCCAGAAGGTGCGACGACCGTCGACGCCGACGCGCATCACGCGGGGAAGTACGGCGAGGACGCCGCCGGGTAGCGTCGCTCTCATGTTGATCCTCGCAATCTTGGCCTTTGGCATGGGCATCGGGTGGCTGGCGCAGCTCGTGTTGGGCAAGGGCGGTCGCCAAACCGACTGGGCGATGGCGCTGGTCGCGGGGTTGGTCGGCTCGTTTGTGGGCGGCCTGCTGGTCAGCTTGCTGGCTGGCGACGGCCTCGCGATCCGACCGAGCGGCATCCTCGGCTCGTTCGTCGGCGCGCTCATCATCACCGTGATCTGGCAGCGCAGCCGCAAGTCGACAGCGTCTCGCTGACGCGTCTGCTGACCACGTTCCGCGCGTGATGCCGCACGTCATGGGCACCGCTGTCATACCCTGACCGTGCTGCGGTCGCGACGTCGCAGCATCGACAAAGGGGTTGACCTGTGCAGGAACGTGCAGAGAAAGAGATGACGGGCTGGGTGGGCTGGTCCTTCTTCGCCGCCGTCATCCTGATCCTCGTCGGCGCGATGGACATCATCAGCGGCTTCATCGCGTTGTTCGACGACAACTACTTGGTGAGATCACAGACAGGCCGGCTGTTCGTGTTCGATCCGACCGGGTGGGGCTTCACCGTGCTCATCATCGGCGTGCTGCTGGTGCTGGCCGGGTTCAGCATCCTGAAGGGATCGCTCTACGGACGCATCATCGGCGTGCTCGCGGCTGGGCTCAGCACGATCGCGCAGCTGTCGACGATCCAGGCGTACCCGATCTGGAGCATGACGATCATCGTGATCTGCGTTCTCGTGATCTTCGCTCTCACCGTGCATGGTGACGAGCTGAAGCCGGTCACCTGACGTCTGTCACATCTGCTCACCGGCGGCCCTGTCACCTCTTGGTGCCAGGGCCGTTTCGCGTCCGGAGTCTCATCTCGGCGAAAAGAGGGAACACATGACGTGCACAGGAGGTGCATCCATGCCCGGCGAATCTGCGAACCCGACTTGGTCCGACAAGCGTGAACGCCAGTACGAGCACATCAAGGACGGCCTGCTCGAGCGCGGCGAAGGCGAGGACAAGGCCGAGGAGATCGCCGCCCGAACGGTGAACAAGGAACGAGCCCAGAACGGTGAGGCCAAGGAGCCGAGTCGCACGTCGACCGACGACATCTCGTCGGGCCGGCGCGGAGGTCTACGCTCGCACCGTGGGCCCGGTGGACGCACCTATCGGCAGCTGTACGCAGAGGCGCAGCGCCGCGGCATCGACGGCCGCTCGAAGATGAGCAAGGCACAGCTGGAGCGCGTGCTCGATCGTGGGTGAGATCGGTGGGTGAGATGGCCGGCGTGCCCGACGACAACACCACGCTCGTCGATGTGCTCCATGGCTACGAGGACGCGGGATGGACCACGGACTTCGAGCTTCTCGAAGACGGCTCGGTGCGGTGCGGCACATGCCAGTCCGTCATCGCACCGGACGCCCTCGAGATCCACTCGCTTCGCCGGCTGGAGGGAGCATCCGACCCATCGGACATGCTCGCTGTGCTCGCGATCCGGTGCCCGAGCTGTGGCGGCCGTGGGGTCGTCGTGGTGAACTTCGGGCCCGAGATGACCGAAGGCCAAGTGCGATTGCTGCACGAGGCCGAGGACCGTCGTTTCGACGACGAGCTGCCGCCCGCAGCGGCTCCTGGCGAGGCGTGAGGTGCCAGCTGGTCTCGGCAGCGTCTATCTGTTGCCGGATCAGCCGTTCGAGACCGTCGACGAGTACATCGCCGGAGGAGGCGGAGCCGGGCTCGAAGCCGCACGGCGCCTCGGTCCCCAGGGGATCGTCGACGAGCTCCGCGCGGTCGGGCTTGCGTGGACGCGGCGGGGCGGGGTTCCCGACCGGTCTGAAGTGGGGCTCCGTGCAGACGGCAGGTGGCGGCGACCACTACGCAGTCGCCAACGGTGCGGAAGGCGAGCCGGCGACCTTCAAGGACCGCACGTTGATGCGGCGCGACCCGTATCGAGTCATCGAAGGGCTGGCGATCGCTGCGCTCGCGGTCGGTGCGGTCGAAGCGTTCTGCGCAACGAAGCGAAAGTACGCACAGGAGGTGTCGGCGCTGCGGCGCGCGGCGCTCGAGCTGGGCGCCGTCGGGCTGCTCGGCGACCTGAAGGTCTCGATCGTGGAAGGCCCTGAGGAATACCTGTTCGGCGAGGAGAAGGCGTTGCTCGAGGTGATCGAGGGGCGCGATCCGCTGCCGACGCTGCTTCCTCCGTACCAGCGAGGGTTGTTCGCCACGCTGCAGCTGGGGTGGGAGGCCGACGTCAGCGCCGGTCGAAGTGGACAGAGCAATCCGACGCTGGTGGACAACGTGGAGACGCTGGCGTCGGCGACCCACATCCTCGCCAGAGGCGCGACCTGGTTTCGATCGATGGGCACTGCGGAGTCGCCAGGCACCGTGATCGTGACCATCGTGGGTGATGTGCGTCCGCAGCCGTGTGCTCGAGGTCGAGCTCGGCACCCCGCTGCAGACCGTGCTCGAGGCATGCGGAGGGGCGCACCCCGGCCGCCGCCTCGTGGCCGCGCTGTCGGGCGTCTCGAACCCGGTGCTCACCGCGGATCACTTCGACGTGCCGCTGACGTACGAGGACATGGAGTCCATCGGCACCGGCCTCGGCGCCGCGGGCTTCGTCGTCTACGACGACACGGCCGACATGGCCAGCGTGGCCCGTGAGCTCAGCCGCTTCCTCGCGGTGGAGTCGTGTGGCCAGTGTCCCGCCTGCAAGAGCGGGTGCATGGAGATCACCGACCGTTTGCTGGCGATCGAGGAAGGCGTCGGCAACGACGACGCCCTCGCGGAGATCCAGGTTCGGCTTCGCACGGTCACGGATGCGAATCGCTGCTACCTCGGCACCGAGGAGCAGCTCGTCATATCGAGCCTCCTACGGGCATTCCCCGAGGCGTTCGCAGCGCGGATGGAAGGCACGGCCGGCCCGTTGCGTCCGGCGCTCGTGCCGCTGATCGAGGACATCCGCGAGGACGGGACGGTCATCTACGACGAGCGACACGCCAAGAAGCGTCCGGACTGGACGTTCGCGTAGTCAGCCGTCTTGCTCGGCCAGCTTCATGATCTTGTCGATGCCGGTGAGCTCGAGCAGCCGTCGTGTGGCATCCGTCGCGTGCGTGATCGTGACCGGCTCGCCCGTCGTCTCGGTGGCCCGGTTGTTGATGGCGAGCAACGCCCTGATGCCCGTCGAATCGATGAAGCCCACGCCACCGAGGTCGAGCACGACCGGAAACGGGAACGGGCTGAGACGGTCGACGCTGCGTTGCAACTCCGACGCCGTGTGGAGGTCGATCTCTCCGGTGACCTCGACAACGAGAGTGCTCCCGTCGACGTGATGGCGGATCGTCAGCTCTTCGGGATTCGCTTCCACAATGCCCTCCCAGACATGCACTTGGTCATGAAGACTCGATCGAGAGCTCGGCCCACACGCAGTTGCCGTGGTCCCTTGGCTCAGCGCCCCAGTTCGTCGAAAGCTGCTGCACGATGAGCAGGCCCCGGCCGCCGTCGGTCGACGCCTCCGCGTCGCGGCGCTCGAGACCACCTCCGTGATCGGTGACCGAGATGCGGACAGCGCTCGGGGTGCGCTCGAGCAGCAGCTCTGCATCCGATCGGGCGTGGATCACGGCGTTCGTCACGACTTCGCTGACTACGAGCGACGCCGTCTCGATCAATTCGTCGAGCTCCCAACCGTGCAGCTTGTCGGCCACGAAGGCCCGCGCGAGACGTGGCGCCCGGTCACTGTGAGGCAGGCGGAGGTTGGCGTGGGCGCGGACGGTCGGCGCGTGGTTCACGTCAGGCCCGTCATCACTCATGGCACGGTTCGTCAAGCGCGCACATCGTCATCTATCCGCGAGGTAAGGGCGGGGGATCCCGCGCCTGGGCTCCCTGTACCCACACTGACCGAAGGTTCAGACACGGTCTTGTCTTCGGGCGTCTCGGCGGCTCGGCACGCCACCACGATGGTCACATCGTCATGGAGCCGGCCGGGATGGAACTCGTCGAGATCGCCGAGGATCCGGTCGACCACGGGCTGCGCCTGAGGGCAGTCGAGGCTGAGCAGCAGCTGCATCAGCCGCTCGTCGCCGTAGAAGAGCCGGCCGGCGTCGCGCGCCTCGACGAGGCCGTCGGTGTAGATGATCAGCTTGCCGCTCGGCTGCACGACCATGGACGCGGTCTCCCACCTCGTCACGAACGGCCCGAGGATCGGACCAGTCGGCCCGAGGCGCTCGAGATCGGGTCCCCCCGCGAGCAGCGCGTGCGGGTGGCCGGCGTTGGCGTACGTACCCCTGCCGGAGTCCGTGTCGATGACCGCAAGGAACGCGGTGAGGAAGAGGTCGCCGAGCCCATGTTCCTGCTCGCTGAGCCACGTCAGCGCCGCTCCTGGCTCGAGGGCGGACCGCAGTGCCGCCTTGAGGAGCTCCTTGCACTTCAGGGCGGCGATGGCGCTCTGCGCGCCATGTCCGGCGATGTCGAGCACGACCACCCCGATCGTCGTCGGAGACAGGAGCGAGACGTCGTAGCAGTCGCCTGCGACGACGCCCTCGGCCGGGCGCAGGCCCGCTGCCATCGTCCAGCCTTCCGGATAGTCACCGAGGTCGCTCGCCAGCTCTGAGCGGACCTGCAGGGCCAAGATCGCACTCTGTTCGATGGCTTCGCCGCGCTCGGATCGCATCGTCGCGCTGCTGACTGATGGTTCGCTGCATCTCGTCAACAGCGACCGCGACCTGCTTGAGCTCGGGTGGGCCTTGCGGTGTCAACGTCGCGGGCTCGCCGTTGCGGATGTGACGCACCGCCGTGGTTATCGACGCCAGCGGGACCATGAGCCAGCGACGCACGAGGAACGCGGCGGTCGCGGTGACGAGCAGCGCAAGTCCGACGGTGATCACGAAGGCCCGCGCGGTGCGGACTCGGCCGTCGTCGACCGTGTGGGAGATCGTGGCGAGGCGCGCCGAGATTGCGCCATCGACCTGATCGAGACGGTCGCGGATGATGTCGAACCGAGCTCGAGCGACGCCCGCGGAGACGAGCGAGTCGGCGAGCTGTTGGTTTCCGTCGCGGACGGCAGCGATCTCTCGGGCGGCCTCCGCGCGCCAATCGTTCACAGCCTGCTCGACGCCGCTCACCGGCAGGTCGTAGGAATCCCTCGCATCGAGTGCCTTGAGTGACGCGAGGAGCGTTGCCGCGTCTGACTGCCCGGTCTCGTACGGCTCGAGGAAGTCCTGCTGACCGGTGATCAGGTAGCCGCGCTGCCCGGTCTCTTGGTCGACGTAGCTCGAGCGAAGGCGCGCTGCTTGCTCAGCAGCGACGAGCCACTCGCGGCGATCGTCCAGGGCTCTCGACCAATCTTGCGCGGCGCGGAGTGTCGCAAGGCCGCCCACGAGCGTCACGAGGACGTAAGCGGCGGCGATCAACCCGAGCCGCCATCGGAGAGTCACCGACGATGACGTTATCGGTGCGGTCTTGTCGCGAAGGTTGGAACGGGGACGCGTCGGGTACCGCGAACAAGACGAAGTTCGTTCGCATCCGATCAAGGAGAACCGACATGGGTGAGTCAAAGACCGACGACATGAAGGGTCGCGTGAAGGAGGCCGCCGGAGTGGTCACTGGTGACAAGGACCTCGAGAACGAAGGCAAGGCGGATCAGGCTGGCGCGAAGGTGAAGCAGACGGCCGAGAAAGCCAAGGACAAGGTTGACGAGGTCGTCGACGCGGTGAAGGACAAGCTCAAGAAGTAGACATCGAACAGAACTGCAGGTGACGAGCCCGCGGCGCTCATGCCGCGGGCTCGTTCGTCTTCAGGCCGTTTCGCGAGGACACGGGTAGGGTAGGGACGGTCCATGCGTACTCTCGTCGTTGGTACTTACCCGCCTCGAGTGTGCGGCATCGCCACGTTCACGGCAGATGTCGTGCAATCGCTGGACGGCAGATGCGGCCTGGAACGCCCTGGTGTTGCGGCTGTGGTGAGCGACGCACAGGAGCTCGGCCCGGACGTCGTCGTGGCGATCGGGCATGGCGATGCCCCTTCCTATGCAGAGGCAGCACGTGTCGCGAATGGCTTCGACGCCGTCCTGCTCGAGCACGAGTTCGGGATCTTCGGTGGGCCTGACGGCGAGCTGATCCTCGACTTCGTCGATGCGCTGGACGTGCCGTTGGTGGTCGCGATGCACACCGTGCTGCCGCGTCCCTCGGAGAACCAATCGCGCATCGTTCGCCACCTTTGCGATCGAGCAGTGTCGGTCATGGTCTTCACCGCGACCGCGCGGCGGTTGATGCTCGAGCAGCATCTCGTGCGCCCGAGCAAGGTTCGAGTCGTGGCTCACGGCGCGCCGGCCGAGCTCTACGAGCCGCTCGATCCCGACGATGCCAAGGCGTGGCTCGGCGTGGCGGGCAGGCCGGTCGTCTCGAGCTTCGGTCTGCTGTCCTCCGGCAAGGGGATCGAGCTCGCCATCGAGGCGCTGGCAGCTGTGCGCGACTTCGTGCCCGACGTCGTGTATGTCGTCGCCGGCCGGACGCATCCGGAGATCGTCCGCACCGAGGGTGAGCGCTATCGCGACAGCCTCACGGAGAGAGTGCGAGAGCTGGGTCTCGACGACAACGTCTTGTTCCTCGATCGCTTCCTCGACGTCGGCGATCTCGCTCGACTGCTCGCGGCCACCGATGTGTTCTGCACGCCCTACACACACGGCGACCAGATCGTGTCAGGAGCACTGACGTTCGCGATCGCCGCCGGCAAGCCAGCGGTGTCCACGCCCTATCGCTACGCGGAGGATCTGCTGAGCGACGGAGCGGGCAGGTTGGTGCCGTTCGACGCTGCTGGTCCGCTCGCCGACGCGCTGCACTGAGCTGCTCCTCAAGCCTGAGGCGCTCGAGGAGGCTCGTGAGGCGGCGCGTCGCGGCAGGAGCGTCGCTCTCCTGGCCCGAGGTGGGCCGGCAGACCGCGTTGGTGTTGCTCGACGCGGTCGAGGCAGGACAACGACGTCGCTCGTCCAATCGTCGCGTGCCGCGTGTCCCGACGACGCGACGACCCGACGTCGCCATCCGCACCTCGACAGCGCACCTTCGGGCGATGGTGGACGACACCGGGATCTTCCAGCACGCGACGGGCATGGTGCCTGCGCTCGAACACGGCTACTGCGTCGACGACGTCGCCCGGTTCCTTGCCGTCGCGCAAGAGCTTGCGACCACCGACGCCTCGTGGCTGCCCGACATCGCGCGCGCGATCGCCTTCTTGCGTGCCGCGAGCGAGGACGGGTCCGCCGCGATGCGCAACTTCCTGAGCTGGGACCGGACGTGGCTCGACGAGCCCCACCACGGCGACCACGTCGGCCGCACGATGTGGGCGCTCGGCGAGTTCGTGAGTCGCGAGCGAGCGAGTGGGCTGCGCGGACCTGCCGAACAGCTCCTTCGCCGACTCGCGTCAGGCATCGACGACTCTGACCCCTCGATTCGCACGAGCGTCTACTCGGCGCTCGGTCTCGCGGCGTGGGGTTCCGCGCGCCCCGCCTCGGCGACCGCACTGCTGCAGCGCCAGGTGCTCGCAGTCGCGGAGCGCTGGCACGGTGGCCGCTCGTGGCCCTGGTTCGAGTCGCAGCTCACGTACGACAACGCTCGGCTATGCGAGGCACTGATACGCGGCGGAGCCCAGCTCGCCGACGACCAGAGTGTCGCGACGGGACTCGCGGCGCTCGACTGGCTCGATCGCATCTGCTCCCACCCGTCCGGGGTCTACCGGTTCCCCGGCAACACATGGATGTCCGAGGGCCATCGCGTCGCGGATTCCGGCGACGAGCAGCCGCTCGAGGCCCTCGCGCTGATGGAGGCACACATCGCTGCCCTCAATGTCACCGGTGACGGCTCGCACGCTGCGGCAGCGACGCGTTGCTTCTCGTGGTTCCTGGGTGCGAATGTGCTCGGCGTGGCGCTCGGTGACTCAGGGACGGGCGCGTGCCGTGACGGTCTCGGTGCGCAGCCCAACCAGAATTGTGGTGCGGAGTCGACGGTCGCGTTCCAGCGGGCCGTGCTCGTGCACCAGAAGCTTGCGTCGCGGCCCGTGCGCGCGCTTGCATCCGTCACCGCATGAAGAAGCCTCGCGTCACATGGCCCGCCCGCCGCGCCCAGCCCGCGCAGTCCTCTCTGCCGTCGACTGGCGTCGAGCCGAATGGCCAGCGACCGGCACCTCTGAGTGCGGTGGACGAGATCTTCGAGCGCCATCCGGCGAACCCGATCATCACCGCCGCCGACCTTCCTTTCGAGGCGAACGTCGTCTTCAACCCAGGCGCCACCCTCGTGGACGGCGAGACGTTGCTGCTGATGCGGGTAGAGGATCGACGCGGGCTGTCACAGCTCCACGTCGCGCGGTCGCATGACGGTGCCACCAACTGGCGGGTCGAGCCGAAGCCGCTGCTCGGACCCGAGCCAGGCAGTGTGGCGAGCGCATGGGGCTACGAGGATCCCCGGTTGGTCCACACTCCTGAGCTCGGCGGCTGGGTGATCACCTGCACGGCGTTCGGGCCGGGAGGCCCCTGCGTGTACCTCGCCTCCACGAGCGACTTCGTGACGCTCGACCGCCACAGCGTGGTCATGCCGCCCGAGGACAAGAACGCGGCGGTGTTCCCGCATCGCATCGACGGCTACTGGTGCTTGCTGCACCGTCCGGTGGTCATGGCCAGTGGATCGGCGGAGATCTGGTTGTCGCGCTCGGAGGATCTCGAGTCGTGGCGATCACCGGAACGAGTGATGACCTGCCGGCCCGGCGGCTGGTGGGACCACGCCCGCATCGGCATCGGACCGCCGCCGATCGAGACGCCCGAGGGCTGGCTCCTCATCTACCACGGGGTGCGACAGACGATGAGCGGAGCGATCTATCGCGTCGGCGCCGCGCTCCTCGACCTGGCCGATCCTGTGCATGTCCGAGCTCGAGCCGATCGCTGGCTGCTCAGTCCGACGGCGCCTTACGAGCGGACGGGGGACGTGCCGAACGTCGTGTTCCCGTGCGGAGGAGTCGTGGTGGATGGCACGTTGCGCCTCTACTACGGCGCCGCCGACACGTGCATCGGGCTTGCGACGGCGAAGGTCTCCGACTTGCTCGACCTGCTGCTCAGCGCTGATCCGTCGCACGGCTCTGTCGCGGATCGGTCGAGCTGACCCGTCGAGCTGATCCGTCCACGCGCCCGGGAGTCCCATCGGAGGGCGGAGGGACTCGCCGGGCACGTGGGGGACGTGTCTCAGTGACGCACTGCGGGCTCGCGAACCTCGGGCCGTACCTCGGCGTGCGTCGAATCGACGTAATGCGTCGGCAGGAAGGCCGCAAGCAGCGAGATGCCACCGACCGCGAGGAGCACCCACCCGAGAGAGCGTTCGGTGTGGAGGTCTGCGATCAGGTCGTCGGAGCCCGCGAGCACGACGAGGCCGGCGACGCCGACGAGCGCTCCGATGAAGCCGCCGAAGACCTTCCCGCGGGGCGAGAGGGCGGCGAGGATGAGCAGCACACCGGCGCTCGCCTCTGCGATGCCGATCGCGGTGGTCTGCGTGATCCGCAAGACCTCGGCGGTCTGCTCGCCCATCGGCCGATCGAAGCCGGCCTTGGCCATGGTCACGGCCCCGAACGCGGCCAGCCCGATCCCGCAGACAGCGTGCACGAGCTGCGAGAGCGAGAACGTCGCGCGGGTGTGCGTCGTGGTGCGTTCGATGTGTTCGACGTGTTCGTAGGGAAGGGTCGGGTCGTACGCGGTCGCGGGGCGCAGACGATCTTCGGCAACGGGAGCCGGAAGCTCGTCGGCTGCGATGACGCGTCCGTCTTCAGTGACGATTCGTTGCGCAGTCATGGTCGGTCCTCCTTGTGGACTACCGACGCCGTACCCCGCACGAGCGTGTGCTATGCGGAGAGAACCTCTTGCAGACGCGCCAGGCTCGAGCGCAACAAGCGCGACACGTGCACCTGACTCGTGCCGACCTTCGCTGCGATCTCGCTTTGGGTGAGGCCTTCGTAGAAGCGAAGTTCCACGATGCGTCGCTCGCGGTCGGAGAGCCCGGCGAGCGCGGTGTGCAATGCGACGCGATCGGGGGTCGACGCGAGATGCTCGTCCTCGTATCCCAACATCGGGCCATCGTCGGGCGCCGGTCCGTCGTCGTCCGCATCGCCTCCTCCGCCTCCCGTGAGGGGAAGTGCGCGGTACGCCGCGGACGCATCGAGCGCGTCGAGCACGAGATCCTCTGACACCTCGAGTCGGGTCGCGATCTCGTCGATTCGAGGAGACCGGCCGAGCTCGTGGCTGAGCTCGTTCGTGGCCTTCGTGACTTCGAGGCTGAGCTCTTTGGCTCGGCGAGTGACCTTCAGGGACCAGGTCGCATCGCGGAAGTGCCGGCGAACCTCGCCCAACACGCTCGGCATCGTGTACGCCGGGAAGCTCGAGCCATGCTCGGGATCGAACCGCTCGAGCGACTTGACGAGGCCGAGCCGTGCGACCTGCACGAGATCGTCGAGCGGCTCGCCCCGGTCCATGAACCGCCGAGCGATGTGGCTCGCGATCCACAGGTGGTCGTTGATCAGCTCGTCGCGCAGCCTCGGGTCTCGGGTCGCGGCATACCGCGCGAATCGTTCGTCGGGCACACGTTCCTCGGCCAACGGTCAGCTCGCGGTCTTGGTGAAGGCTGCCGTCAGCACGCCCTCGGCCGCGGTGACCGCGTACCAGTCGGTCACGACGCCCAAGATCTGCTCGGAGAGCATGAAGCGCTCGGGGTTGGTCCCGAGATCGGGGGCGGCGAGCGTCTCGGTCTCGACTCGCACGCTGTGGTCCGACACCGTGAACTTCATGGTGACGTCGGTGCCGCTGCCACCCTCTATGCACATCACGACGAGCTCGTCGACGGCGATGCGGAGGTCGTCGTTGTCGTCGACCGTGAAGCCTGCGACAGCGCCGAGCGCCGTGGCCGCCAGGCGCGCGACACGGGCCATGCGGCTGTCGGCCGGGAATGAGAGGACGACGGGACCCAGCACGGCGCGCGTCTCTGTCTGGCGGGGTTCTTCGGTGTGCACAGTGCGCCTCCGAGCGGTGTCGGTGCGACCCTACCCACCGGGTCGTCGCGGCAAACGATCTCTAAGGTGGCCCGATGAAGGTGCGACGCGTCGTCACAGGCCATGACTCCAGCGGCAAGGCGATGGTGGTGCTCGACGAAGAGGTCGAGCCGATCACCCTCGCGCTCAGTGCCAGGAGCCGAGTTCCATCGGCTGTGGGGGGCCAACGAAGCCCCGCACTTCCCGGACGCCGGCGCTCGGCCGCCTGATGATCCCTACTTCCCGCCGGTCGGGGGATTTCGGTTCGGGATGTTCACCGTGACCCCCGACGGTGCCGAGGCTGTGCCTGCCGACCTCGACGTCGCGGGAGCGCTCGTGGACATGGAGGCGAAGCTGCCCGGGCTCGGCGCGCACATGGAGCCCGGAGCTCCGGGCATGCACACGACCGCCACGATCGACTTCGAGGTCGTGCTCGACGGCGAAGTGTGGCTCGAGCTCGACGACGGTGAAGAGGTGCACCTGCGCGCCGGTGACTGCGTCGTGCAGAACGGCACGCGACACGTGTGGCGCAACCACGGCTCTGCTCCCGCGCGGCTCGCGGTGTTCCTGATCGGCGCGCACCACACTGAGGTGCCGCACTGACCACGCACTAGCGTTCGACGGTGCGCATCGGTCTCGTCTGCCCGTACAGCCTGAGCGTTCCTGGCGGCGTGCAGACGCAGGCGCTGGGTCTTCTCCGGTCGTTGCGCGAGATGGGACACGAGGTGCGTCTGCTCGCGCCGTGTGACGGTCCACCGCCGGATGCAGGGGTCACGCCTCTCGGCAGCAGCATGGGCACCTCTGCGAACGGGTCCGTCGCTCCTCTTGCTCCAGACCCTGCCGCTGCGCTGCGCACGATCCGCGCGCTGCGCGACGAGAACTTCGACGTGCTGCACCTGCACGAGCCGTTGGCGCCCGGGCCGACGGTGACGGCCGCGCTCTTCTCGAGCAGCCCGATGGTCGGCACCTTCCATGCGGCCGGAGACAGCGCGGCCTATCGATGGCTCACGCCGCTCACTCGATGGGTTGCGAAGCGGCTCACCGAACGATGTGCGGTCTCTGAAGACGCGCGCAAGCTGGCGCACGAGTCGCTCGGCGGCGAGTACCGGCTCTTGTACAACGGCATCGAGACCGATCTGTACGCGAAGGCGTCGCCGACGCCCACAGACCGGCCCACGATCTTCTTCATCGGACGGCACGAGCCTCGCAAGGGACTCGACGTGCTGCTCGAGGCGATGGCGAAGATGCCGCCGACGGTCGAGCTGTGGGTCGCCAGTGACGGTCCTGACACGACGGCCCTCAAGGCTCGGTTCGCCGGCGACGGGCGCGTGAAGTGGCTCGGAAGGCTGACCGACGCCGACAAGGCGGCGCGGCATGAAGGGTGCTGATGTGTTCTGCGCGCCCTCGTTGCGGGGCGAGTCGTTCGGCGTGGTCCTGCTCGAGGCGATGGCCGCCGGTACGCCGGTCGTCGCGAGCGACCTTCCCGGATACCGAAACGTCGCCATCGCCGACCGCGACGCGTTGCTCGTGTCGCCCGGTGATCCCGGCGCGCTTGCCGTGGCGCTGCAGCGCGTCTTGGACGATCCGGCTCTCGCCGCCCGGCTGTCCGACGCCGGCGACTCCCGGGCTCGCCGGTTTTCGATGGACTCCCTCGCCACCGCCTACCTGGGCGTCTACGACGACGCCATCCGAGCCCACGCCCTGCGAGCGCGGTGACCCAAGGCCGCGGGGCCGAACCCGTATGATCACCGGGCATGTGGGTTCTCATCATCGTGCTCGTGCTCGTCGTGCTGCTCGTGGTCTTCGTGGTCGGGGCGTACAACGGGCTCGTCAAGAGCAGCAACCAGGTCGAGAACGCCTGGGCACAGATCGACGTCCAGCTCAAGCGGCGCCTCGATCTGATCCCGAACCTGGTCGAGACCGTCAAGGGCTACGCGGCCCACGAGAAAGAGACGCTGCAAGGCGTCATCGACGCCCGCAACAAGGCGATGACGGCGAGCTCGGTTGCCGACCAGGCGGCGGCCGACAACATGATCACCGGCGCGTTGAACAAGCTCTTCGCGCTGCAACGAGGCCTATCCGGACCTGAAGGCGAACCAGAACTTCCTCGCCCTTCAGGAGGAGCTCACGGCCACCGAGGGTCGGGTCGCGTACGCGCGGCAGTTCTACAACGACAGCGTGCTGAAGTACAACACCAAGATCGCAGACCTTCCCGACGGTCATCTTCGCCGGGATGCTCCAGCTTCACGGAGCGCGAGTACTTCGAGGCCGACGACGCGGCCGCGAGGCCCCGAAGGTCCAGTTCTGATCCCTTCTCCCGAGCTTCGGTAACACACCCTGTACGAACAGATCTCCTCCAACAAACGCCGTTCCGCGGCACTGATCGTCGGCTTCATCATCCTCCTGGTCGCAGTCGGGTGGGCGTTCAACGCGCTCATCGGCTTCGGCATCGTGCGGGGTCGTGATCGCTCTCGCGATCGCTGCAGCGCTCACCGCCGTTCGGTCGTACTGGAAGTCCGACGCGGTCGCGCTCGCGGTGAGTCGGGCCAAGCCGGCTGATCCCGCAGCAGTACAAGCGCCTCTACAACCTCGTCGAGGGTCTGAGCATCGCCGCCGGCCTGCCGCATGCCGCGCATCTACATCGTCGACGACGTGGCGCCGAACGCCTTCGCCACGGGCGCAACCCAAAGCACGCGGCCATCGCCGTCACCACCGGGTCTGCTCGAGAAGATGAACCGCGTCGAGCTCGAAGGCGTGCTCGCCCACGAGCTCAGCCACATCAAGAACTACGACATCCTCGTGTCGACCCTGGCGGTGACGCTGGTCGGCGCCATCGCCCTCATCTCCGACATCGCGATCCGCATGATGTGGTGGAACGGCGGGCGGGGTCGGCGATCGCAACGGCAACGCGCGGGTCCAACTCCGCTGGCCATCTCGGCTTCGTGCTGCTCGCCTTCGCCCCTCTCATCGCCCAGCGTCATGCAGGCCGCCAGTCAGTCGCAAACGCGAGTCGCTCGCCGACGTCAGCGGCGGTCGCGATGACCCGCTACCCGCCCGGCCTGATCTCGGCGCTCGAGAAGCTGCGCGACGACCAGACGGTCACCGCATTCGGCCTCCCGGGCGACCGCTCACCTCTGGATCGAGCAACCGATGTCGCGGAGTCGGCGAAGAGGGTCGCCTCGGCTCGGATCAACCGCTTGTTCGACACACACCCACCGCTCGAAGAGCGCATCGCTGCGCTCAGGGAGCTCTGAATCACCTTCGCGCGCCCAACGACCTCGCGCGCCTTGCTCGACCGGCGCTCGCTGCGGCTCAGCGGCCGTCGCCTTGGCCGCGGTGCAGCAAGGCCGCCACGCCGGCGCCTCCGCGGCAACCACGGCAGCGGCGCTCGTCGACGAGCGGTTCGACTTCGACGACGCGTTCCGGCCACGACGTCGACGACCGTGCCCGTCGCCGATCGCGCCGCTCACCGGCCTGCCGTGACGGATCCGGCGACGGCGGCCCGGCCGGCGCTCGTGGTGAAGATCGACAACTCACCGCCGACGCCCGTCCGCAGGTCGGGCTCAACCAGGCCGACGTCGTGTTCGAGGAGATCGTCGAGGGCATCACCCGCTTCGCCGCGGTGTTCCAGTCGAGTCGACTCCGACCCGGTCGGGCCGATCCGATCGGCCCGCACGAGCGACGTCAACATCCTCGCCGGGCTCGGCCGACCCGCTGTTCGCCTGGTCCGGCGGCAACCCGTACGTCACCGCCGCGATCCAGCAGCGCCGAACATCGACAACCTGACGCCCGATCGGCGACGCGTCCGCGGCTACTTCCGCGACGACCGCACCGCGCCAAGCCGCACAACTACTTCTACGCCGACACCGTCGACGCTGTTCTCGCTCGCCACCGGCCGCGACGCCGGTGCCCCAGCCGCTGTTCCAGTACCGCGCTGCCGGCGAGGCGTTGCCGCCCGCCGGCGAGCCGGCCGCCGGCGTGAAGATCGTCTACATCGGCGGCGACGAAGGTCGACTGCGCCTGGAACGACACGCTCGGCGGCGTGGGCTGCGCAACCAGGACGGCACGCCGCACGTGGACGCCGACGGCCACAGATCGCGCCGCCGAACGTCGTCTCCTGTTCGTGCCGTACCAGACGAGCCCGGCCGACGAGCAACTCGCCCGAGGCCGCAGACCGTCGGCAGTGGTGAGGCGTGGGTGTTCACCGACGGCACGGTCATCGCCGGCACGTGGAACCGGCCCGATGCGACCAAGCCGGCCGCGCTCACCGACGGCAACGGCCAGCCCGATCCTGCTCACCCCGGGCCGCACCTGGGTCGAGTTGCCGAAGACCGGCAGCGCCACGATCGTCCCGCCCAGGCCAACGACGTCCTGACGTTCCACGGCTGACCACGGCACCCGCGACGGGCAACGCAGGTCGGGAGGGCGCAGGCGGTCGCGGCACCTAGATCATGACGGCATCCGACTCGTTCGACCGGCACGTTCCGCGGTCAAGCGCGGGCTGGCCGAGATGCTGAAGGGCGGCGTCATCATGGACGTCGTCAACGCCGAGCAGGCGAAGATCGCCGAGGACGCCGGTGCCGTGCGCCGTGATGGCGCTCGAGCGAGTGCCGGCCGACATCCGTCGCGACGGCGGCGTGGCCCGCATGAGCGACCCCGAGATGATCGAGGGCATCAAGGCCGCGGTCACGATCCCGGTCATGGCCAAGGCCCGCATCGGCCACTTCGTCGAGGCGCAGATCCTCGAGGCGCTCGGCGTCGACTACGTCGACGAGTCCGAGGTGCTCACGCCGGCCGACGAGGCGCACCACATCGACAAGTGGGCGTTCACCGTGCCCGTTCGTGTGCGGCGCGCACCAACCTCGGCGAGGCGCTGCGGCGCATCAGCGAGGGCGCGGCGATGATCCGCTCGAAGGGCGAGGCCGGCACCGGCAACATCGTCGAGGCCGTGCGCCACCTGCGCTCGATCCTCGGCGACATCCGCAAGATCACGCAGGCCGACTCGGCCGAGCTGTTCGACTGGGCCAAGCAGCTGCAGGCGCCGCTGCCGCTCGTGCAGGAGATCGCCGAGACCGGCTGGCTGCCGGTGCCGCTGTTCTGCGCCGGCGGCATCGCCACGCCGGCCGACGCGTCGCTCGTGATGCAGCTCGGGCGCCGAGGCGGTGTTCGTCGGGTCGGGCATCTTCAAGAGCGAGAACCCGCCCGCCGCGGGCCAAGGCCATCGTCGAGGCCACGACCCACTTCCGCGATCCCGACATCCTGGCCAAGGTCAGCCGCGGGCCTCGGCGCGCCGATGACCGGCCTCGGAGATCGGACGAGCTCGAGGTCAAGCTCGCCGAGCGGGGCTGGTAGGCCGGAGGTGCCGTCAACGTCCGGAGCCCACCAGGTCGAAGGTGGGCGTGCTGGCGCTGCAGGGCGCGTTCGCGCGCCCACGCCACGTCCTGGCTGAGCTCGGCGCCGACCCGTCGAGGTGCGCACGACCGCGCGGACCTGGCGCGGTCGACGCGCTCGTGCATGCCCGGGCGGCGAGTCCACGACGATGTCGCATGCTGCTGGAGTCGTCGGGGCTGTTCGACCCGCATCGCCGAGCGCATCGCACGACGGCATGCCGGTGTTCGGCACCTGCGCGGGGATGATCCTGCTCGCCGACCGACGTGCTCGACGGCCGCCCCGACCAGCGCTCGCTTCGGCGCCATCGACATCGCCGTGCGCCGCAACGGCTACGGCCGTCAGGTCGACAGCTTCGAGACCGACCTCGACGTCGTCGGGCTCGACGGCGGTCCGTTCCACGCGGTGTTCATCCGGGCGCCCGTCGGTCGAGCGCGTCGGCGCCGGCGTCGACGTGCTGGCGCTACGGTCGAGGGCCACCCAGTCCTGTGCCCGTCAGGGCTCGGTCACGGTCGCGGCGTTCCACCCCGAGCTCTCGGGCGACCGCCGCATCCACGAGCCCGCTTCCTGCAGGAGGTCCTGAGCGCATGTCCGGCCATTCGAAGTGGGCGACGATCAAGCACCAGAAGGGCGCCAAGGACAAGGCGCGCGGGAAGCTCTTCGCCAAGCTCATCCGCCAGCTCGAGGTGGCGGCGCGCGAAGGCGGCGGCGACCTCGACGTCGAACCCGACGCTGCGCACGATGGTACGCGAAGGCCAAGGCGGCGTCGGTGCCGATCGACACCATCGAGCGCGCGATCAAGCGCGGCACCGGCGAGCTCGAGGGCGTGACCTACGAGTCGATCACCTACGAGGGCTACGCGCCCGGCGGTGTGGCGGTGCTCGTCGAGGTGCTCACCGACAACCGCAACCGCACCGGCTCCGAGGTGCGCAGCATCTTCTCCAAGAGCGGCGGCTCGATGGCCGAGCCGGGTGCGGTGGCCTGGCAGTTCGTCGTGGAAGGGCATCGTGATCGTGCCGGGGTCGCGCGAGCGAGGACGACCTGATGCTGGCCGCCCTCGACGCCGGCGCCGACGACATCGTCGACGACGGTGACTCGTGGCGAGTCACGTGCGAGCCGCAGTGATGTCGAGGCCGTACGTGCCGCGCTCGAAGCGGCGGGCATCGCCGTGGAGTCCGCGGAGGCGACGATGCTGGCCTCGACCGAGGTGCCACTCTCCACCGCGGAGGAGCGCGAAGAAGGTGCTGCGCGTGATCGACGCGCTCGAGGACCACGACGACGTGCAGGACGTGTACTCGAACTTCGACATCCCCGACGCGATCCTCGAGATGGTCGAGGCCTAGCCGTGACGATGCGCGAGGACTGCGCTCACTACGAGAGTCGGGCCTACGACGATGACGGTGAAGTGGCTCGCTTCTGCACTCTCGGTCTGGCGCCCGAGGCGCCGTGGCGTTGCCCGGAGCACTGCCGCGAGCTACGAGCGGATCGTGTTGATCGCAGCCGACTTCGAGCAGGGTTCGCTGTCGCACACGCCGCCCGTCGAGGACGAGCCCGATGCCGCCACCGAGGACATCATCGCGGTGCTGGCCGACGCGGAGAAGATCGTGGACGACGTCGAGGCCTCCGTGATCGAAGATCTCGACCGCCAGCAGGGCAAGCAGCCGTGGTGGCGTCGACGTCGTCGCGGCGGCGGTGACGACGGCGACGACTTCCGTCTCAGCAACCGCTGAAGCCTCGGCGGTGTAGTGAACGCATGAAGCGAGCGTTCGTCGTCGCGGCCGTCCTCCTGCTGATCGCCGCCTGCAGCGACGACTCCGGGTCGGATGGCGCCGCGATCCCCGCCGGAGCGCACGAGGTCGACGGGGGCTGCGGAGCCACGGTGCTCTACACCGGCGCCAGCGAGGACTGGACCGCGTCAGCGGGTGGCCCGACCGACCTGGTCCAGGCGACCTCGCACGACGGCAACGCCGTCGCGTTCCTCTTCGGGAATCCGCTCCGTGCCGGGGAGCCCGAGAACCCGGCCAACAAGATCCTGTGGGTGGTGAAGCAGCCCCGCGGCGTCTCCGATCTCGACATCACCGGCCACCCTCTCGATGCCGACCAACCGACGGTGTCGCAGAGCGAGGCCGCCGACTCGAGCCCCGGCGAGATCTACCCGTCCATCGTGAACGTGCCGTCAGCAGGCTGCTGGCACTTCACCCTCGAATGGAACGGCAACACGGACTCGATCGACCTTCCGTACGCCGAATGACCTTCCTCGCACCCGAGGTTCCTAGACTGCGCCCCGTGACGATCAGCGTCGGCGAAAAGGCTCCCGACTTCACGCTCCCGGGCACCAGCGGCACGGACTACTCGCTGGCGGACCTCCGCGGGCAGGTCGTCGTGCTCGTCTTCTACCCGGGAGACAACACACCGGTGTGCACGAAGCAGCTCAACGCGTACACCAGCGACATCGGGGAGTTCACCGACGTCGGTGCCAAGATCCTCGCCATCAGCCCCCAGAACGTCGAGAGCCACGAGGGCTTCTCGGCCAAGCACGGCGGCTTCGCGTTCCCGTTGCTCGCCGACACGGACAAGAAGGTGGGGGAGGCCTACGGCATCCTCGGCCCGCTCGGCTTCTATCGCCGCTCGGTGTTCGTCGTCGACGGTGAGGGAGTTGTGCGGTACGCGCATCGGGCCGTCGCGGGCCTCACGTTCCGTCCCACCACCGAGCTGGTCAACGCGGTGAAGGCCGCGCAGCCCTCCGCCTGAGAGCGACGAGGGTCAGGCTTCGTCGGCGACGCCGAGGAGGCGGGCGCGGGTCATCGACCGCATGCCGCGCGTGAGACCGAAGATCGCGAGGATCCATGCGACCGCGCCGATCACGTACCCGGTGTTCGTCGCGCCGAAGAGGGCACCGGTCGACTGGCTGTAGGCGATGATGATCATCGGGAGGCTGACGAGTCCCGCGACCTGCTCCGCGGCGGCGCTCGACTTCACTCGTGCCGAGTAGCGCACGACGATCGCAAGGGTCAGCGCGAGGAACGGCGGCACGACCCAGATCATCAGCACCCACCACGCGGTCGTGGGGAAGAACCATCCGCCGACCTTCGGCCCGACGACGAGGTTGACGATCAGCGAGTACAGGCCGAAGCCCACGATCGTGGTCGCGTAGCCCGGGAGAAGGCTGGCGATCAGCTTGCCGAGGTAGATGTCCTCGAGCGCGGCGGGGGAGTGCGCGAGGAACTCGCCCGTGCCGCGCTCGCGCTCACCCACGATCGTCGTCGCACCGACCGCGGTGGCGATCGTCAGTGGCACCACCACGGCCACAGGAGCGAAGAGGTAGACGGCGAGCGCGTAAGAGGTACGGGCCGAGTCGGTGTCGCCTCTGATCGCCGCCTGCGCCTTCGCGGGCAAGAGGTCGAGCGCCTGGCTGACCTGCTGCACCGCATGGATGTCGCCGACGTGGGTGATCGCGAGCAGCAGGACGAGCGGCACGAACACGAAGAAGACGCTTCCGAGGATCACCATCGGTCCCCAGAAGTCCCGCGCTTCCGCGAGCTGGCGTAGATCCGTCCGCGCGATCGTCTTGACCCTGAACCAGCTCATTGCCCACCGATCCCTCTCACCGCGAAGTACAGGTCTTCGAGCGTCGGCGTGAAGGGCTCGACTCGCGTGACTCTGGCGCCCGCGGCCACGAGTGCATCGATGAGGTCGGGAACGCGGGCGATGTCGTCGAGTCGTACGACGGCCGGCCCTTCTCCATCAAGATCGACCCCGAGCACGCCGGGCCGCTGCGTGAGGGCGGCCAGGGCAGCCGGCTCGGTCGCCGCGATCTTGACGACTGTGTCGGGCCAGAAGCGTCGGGTGAGCTCGGCCGGCGGACCGGAGATCACGTCGCGTCCGCCTTCGAGGACCACGACCTGGTCGGCGAGACCCTCCGCCTCGAGCAGCAAGTGGGTGCACATGATGACGGTGCGCCCCTCGCTCGCCATCTCGTGGATCAGCCCGAGCACTGCGACCGACGACTCGGGATCGAGCCCGGAGGTGGGTTCGTCGTAGAGCAGGAGATCGGGATCGTGGAGCACCGACCGTGCGAGAGCGAGCCGCGTCTTCATGCCGGTCGAGTAGCCGCCCACCTGGAGGTCGAGCGCGGCTGCGATGCCGAAGCGCTCCGCGGCCGCCGGGATGCCGGCGCGGCTCACCCCATAGAGATCGGCTGAGTAGGCCAAGTTGTCGCGGCCACTCAGGCGGTCGTAGAGCGCGGGCTTCGCGGCGACGACACCGCACCGCCGCCGCACCTCCTCGCCGTCCACGTTCGGGTCGAGCCCGAAGACCTTCACGATCCCCGACTCCGGTGTCAGCGCGCCGGTGATCATCCGCACCGCGGTCGTCTTGCCGGCACCGTTGGGGCCGAGCAACACCGTGATCGTGCCGCTCGGCGCGTTGATCGAGAGATCGACGAGCGCGGGCTTGTCTCCGAACCCGCGGCGGACATGGTCGAGGTGCACGGCCATCGGCGGGCTGGGGGGAGCCGCGGGGCCCGCGCCGGACGCAGCCGGCTCGGTCGTCACAAGGGCCATCATGGCCTATCGGCACAACCCGTCCCTGACTTCAGGGCAGGCTGGGTCTGTGGAACTCGTCACGCTCTCGGGCGCATACGTACAGCTCGTGCCGCTCACCCAGACCCATGCGTCGGCCCTTGCTCGCGCTGCCTCCGGTGACCGCTCGACGTTCGGCCTCACGTGGGTGCCCGACGGCGAGGACGATGCGCAGCGCTATGTCGACCGGGCGCTCGCAGACCAGCAAGCCGGCACCGCGCTGCCGTTCGCGACGACCCGTGCATCCGATGGTGAGGTCATCGGATCGACGCGCTTCATGAACATCGAGCGTTGGACTTGGGACAAGGCCGGGGTGGCCCCGGACGCCGTGGAGATCGGCTCGACCTGGCTCACGCCCGGCGCGCAGCGAAGCCCGATCAACACCGAAGCCAAGCTGCTGATGCTGGGCCACGCGTTCGACGTCTGGAAGGTGGTGCGGGTCACCTTGAAGACCGACGCGCGCAACGACCGGTCGCGAAAGGCGATCCTGCGCCTCGGAGCGCAGTTCGACGGCGTGCTTCGCGCGCACATGCCTGCGTACGACGGAGCATGGCCACGCGACTCCGCGTACTACAGCATCGTGGCGAGCGAATGGCCGGAGGTGCAGCGCCGTCTGCGGGCGGCGCTAGGCATCCCCGACACCAGCATCCCCGACACTCTTCCGGGGCCGCACTAGGTTTCGAACCTATGTTCGTGCTGGGCATCGATCCTGGCCTGTCGCGGTGCGGCTACGCGTCGGTCGACGCGTCCTCGGCCACGCCGGTCTGCACGGCTCTCGGCGTGCTCACCACCCGTCCTGTCGATCCTCTGCCGCAGCGGCTCGCCGAGCTCCGAGGTGAGCTCGCGAGGTTGATCGCCGAGCTCGAGCCCGATGTCGTCGTGGTCGAGCACGTCTTCTTCCAGGTGAACGTGCGCACCGCGATGTCGGTCGGTCAAGCGAGTGGGCTCGCACTCGCAGAGGCGGCGTCTGTGGGCTGCGAGGTGGTGCAGTACACGCCGAACCAGGTGAAGGAAGCAGTGGTCGGCTACGGCGCGGCCACGAAGGCGCAGGTCCAGCGGATGGTGCAAGTCCGGCTCAACCTGGCCGCGCCCCCCAACCCACCCGACGCCGCGGATGCGGCTGCGCTCGCGTTGTGTCACCTCGCGTGGGCTCCGTGGCGCGCGAGTCTCGAGCGAGCATGATCGGCTCACTGCGGGGCACGCTCCTCGACCGTTCGTCAGACGGCGAGCTGCTCGTCGAGGTCGGGGGCATCGGGTATCGCGTCGCAGTCACGCCGCGCACGCTGGCCGATGTGGGCAACCTCGGCGCAGAGGTGTTCGTCTACGTGCACGACCACGTGCGAGAGGATGCGCACACGCTCTTCGGCTTCACGAGCCGCGACGAGCGCTCGTGCTTCGAGGCACTGCTCGGCGCGCACGGCGTCGGCCCCGCGCTCGCGTTGGCGATCATTGCCGTGCACGCGCCGAACGACCTGCGACGGGCGGTGGCGAGCGACGACGTCGATGCTCTGTGTCTCGTGCCGGGAGTCGGCAAGAAGACCGCGGCACGGCTGCTCATCGACTTGAAGTCGCGGCTCGCGGTGCCCGACATCGACCTCAGCGTCGTGACCGGCACGGCGCTGGGTTCCCGCGGGTCGTTCGCGTTGGCGGATGTGCGTGACGCGCTCACCGGCCTCGGCTACAGCACCGACGAGGTGCGCGAAGCCGTACGCGATCTCGAAGACGGTGACGATGCCGCCGCGCTCCTGCGAGAGGCGCTGCGCCGCCTCGCCTCGGTGCGTAGCCATGCGTGAGGAGCTGCTCGAGCCGGCACCCGACCCCGTCGACCTCGCGCTCGAGGTCAGCCTGCGGCCGCGCTCGCTCGACGAGTTCGTCGGGCAGAGCGAGCTCAAGGACCATCTCGGCATCATCCTCGAGGCAGCACGCCGGCGTGGCCAAGCGGCCGACCACCTGCTCTTCGCCGGCCCACCGGGGCTCGGCAAGACGACGCTCGCAACGGTCGTCGCGAACGAGCTCGGCGTCCACCTGCATGTCACGTCGGGCCCTGCGCTCGAGCGCGCCGGTGACCTCGCCGCGATCCTCACGAAGCTCGACGAGGGCGACGTGCTCTTCATCGACGAGATCCACCGGCTCGGTCGTCCTGTCGAGGAGATCCTCTATCCCGCCATGGAGGACTTCCAGCTCGACATCGTCGTCGGGAAAGGTCCGGCCGCGAGCTCGATCCGCCTGCCGTTGCCGCGGTTCACGATGGTCGGAGCGACAACTCGTACGGGCATGATCACCGGCCCGTTGCGTGATCGGTTCGGCTTCGTCGCCCGGCTCGACTTCTACGCGGCGGACGAGCTGCAGTCGATCGTCATGCGGGCCGCGTCGATCCTCGGCGTCCCGATCGACACGCCGGGCGCGTCCCAGATCGCGGGGCGGGCTCGGGGCACGCCCCGCATCGCGAACCGTCTGCTTCGACGGGTGCGCGACTTCGCCGAGGTCCGTGGTGACGGCACGATCGACGAGCGAGTGGCGGCCGAGGGGCTCGCCCTGTTCGGCGTCGATCGCCTCGGTCTCGACAAGGTCGATCGCGCGATCTTGCGCACGATCTGCGAGCGCTTCGGCGGCGGCCCGGTCGGGTTGTCGACGCTGGCGATCAGCGTCGGGCGAGCAGCCCGAGACCGTCGAGGATGTCTACGAGCCGTTCCTCATGCAGCTGGGCATACTGCAGCGCACGCCGCGCGGGCGCGTCGCGTCAGCGGCGGCCTTCTCCCATCTCGAGCTCGAGCTTCCCGTCGTCGAGCGGGCGCCCGCCCTGTTCGACGGCTGAGCGACGGTCAGATCACCAGTCAGGCCGGCAGGTGCGTCGACAAGAACGCTGACGTCAACGCCCACGCCGCCTTCGCCGCCTCGGGATCGAAGAACATCGGCGCTTCGTGGTTGTCGAACGCGTGCCCAGCGTCGTGCAAGTGCACCGGCGCGTCGTCGCGGCCCGCGAACGCGACTCGGATCTGATCGACCTGCTCGACGGGGATGTACGCGTCGCGCTCACCGAAGTGGAAGATGATCGGGCAGGTGATCTTGCCCGACAGGTCGAGTGACGACGCGATGTTCGACCCGTAGTACGAGATCGCGACTTGGGGTTCGGTCGCGGCGGCGACGTGGTACGTGAGCAACCCGCCCATGCAGAACCCGATGACACCCGTGCCGCCGCGCACGTCGCCCATGTCAGCGAGGTGCTCGAACGCGGCCACGCAGTCGTCGACACCCTGCACGAAGTCGAACTTGCCCATCAGCCCGATCGAGTCGGTGAGGCCCTGCTCGTCGTGGTCGGCCTCCCAGTTCGGATGGATGCGCCAGAAGACGTCGGGAGCGAGCACGACATAGCCCAGGCCGGCGAGTCGCTCGGCCACGGAACGTACGTAGGGACCGACGCCGAAGATCTCCTGCAGGAGCAGCAGGCCAGGTCCTGACCCCGTGTCGGGCAGCCACAGGTGGCCGTCGAACTGGCCGCCATCATGAGCGGTGAGCTGTTCGGTGCGCGTGGTGATCGCCATGTCGGGGACCCTAGACCTCGCAACTACAGTCCGGCCGAGGTGGCAACCGACGGGGGACCCGCGCCCATGCAGGCGTTCGAGTACGACCTCCCTTCCACCTGCATCGCCCAAGTTCCGGCAGAACCGCGGGACTCGGCGCGACTCCTGGTCGACCGCGGTGCGTCGCTCGCTCCCGATCATCTCTCGGTGTCCGACCTGCCCGACCTCCTCGAGCCGGGCGACGTGCTCGTGGTCAACGACACCCGTGTCATCCCGGCGCGCCTGCGCGTGCGCCGCGCGACGGGCGGCAACGTCGAGGTGTTCCTCGTTCGCCCCCTCGAAGGCGGAGGGTGGCACGCGTTGGTGCGGCCGGCTCGCCGGCTCGGCGTCGGGGAGGTGCTGCGCTCGGTGCACCCCGCCGGCGACGAGTTCGCGGTCGAGGTCGGTGAGCCGCTCGACGACACCGGAGGGCGTCGGGTGCGGCTGCTCGCCGACGACCCGCTCGCAGCCCTCGATCGCCACGGCACGATGCCGTTGCCGCCGTACATCCACACGCCGTTGCACGATCCCGAGCGCTACCAGACCGTCTACGCCTCGCGGCCGGGGTCGGTGGCAGCGCCGACCGCAGGGCTGCACCTCACGCCGGGGTTGCTGCAGAGGTGCCGGGCGAAGCAGATCCAGGTGCGTACTGTCGAGCTCGTCGTCGGCCTCGACACCTTCCGCCCCGTCGTCGCCGATCGACCCGAAGACCATGTGATCCATCGCGAGGAGTACCGCGTGCCGGCGGAGACGCTCGAGGCCTGCGCCGCGGCGCGCCGGGTGGTCGCGGTGGGCACCACGACCGTGCGCGCGCGCTCGAGTCGGCTGCGCGCGGGCCGCTGTCGGGCGACACCGCGCTCTTCATTCACGGCGGCTTCGAGTGGCAGGTCGTCGACCTGCTGATGACGAACTTCCACTTGCCTCGTTCGTCGCTGCTGCTGCTCGTCGACGCGTTCGTCGGGCCGAGATGGAAGTCGCTGTACGCCGTGGCGATGGCCGAGGGCTATCGGTTCCTCTCGTTTGGCGATGCGATGCTCCTCGATCGGCACGCGCCGCACGCATGACCGAAGCGCCGATCTCGCTGACCGTCACCGCGCGCGATGGGGGTGCGCGCGCGACCATCGCGCGCACGCCGCGGGGCCAGATCCGCACGCCTTGCTTCATGCCGGTGGGCACGCGGGCCGCCGTGAAGCACCTCTCCGCCGACGATCTCCGCGAGCTCGGCGTTCAGGTCGTGCTGGCAAACACCTATCACCTGATGCTGCGACCCGGCGCCGACACGATCGCGTC
>CAVSDE010000012.1:0-33110 GCA_963726695.1 uncultured Acidimicrobiales bacterium | reverse complement strand
TCACGCTGGTGGTCTGGGCCGCCGCCGCGATCATCCTCGCGGCGCGGACGTTCCGGTGGGAGTGAGGGATACCCTCCGGGAGCGACGGAGGGCAGGGCCAGGGCCGGAACAACCCCAGTCCCGGATAGTGCTGCCGGCCGCCATGATCATGACCGGGATCGTGTCCGTGCAGTTCGGGGCGGGGCTGGCGGACCGGCTGTTCGCGGAGATCCCGCCCGCGGCGGTGACCGGCCTGCGGCTGTGGACGTCCGCCCTGGCCATGGTGGCGCTGTCCGGGCATGGTTTCAGCCGCTCGGTGCGTGACCTGAGGAAGCGAAGAGCCTTCGCTGACGCTGCCATCGTCGGATCGTTCGGCCTAGCGCTTGGGGTTATGAACTTCTCGATTTACCAGTCCTTCGCCCGGATTCCGCTGGGGGTCGCCGTCACCATCGAGTTCCTCGGCCCGCTGGCGGTGGCGGTGGCGGGATCACGGCACCTGGCGGACCTGGGCTGGGTCGTGCTCGCGGCGACCGGGGTGGTGCTGCTGACCCAGGGCGGGCACGGGCACCTCAACGTGCTCGGGGTGCTTTTCGCGGTCCTGGCCGCGATCTGCTGGGCCGCCTATATCGTGCTCAGCTCGGCGACCGGACGCCGGTTCCCCGGCTCAGCCCGGCCATCGCCATGGTGGTCTCGGCCGTCATCGTCACGCCGCCCGCCGTGGTCGCCGGGGCCAGCGCCATGTTCCGGCCCGCCGTGCTCGCCACCGGCGCCGTGATCGGGGTGCTCTCCTCGGTCATCCCAAGGCTGGCAGTTGGAGTCGCTGCGGCGGATGCCGATGCGCCTTTTCGGGGTGTGGATGAGCCTGGAGCCGGCGGTGGCGGCGCTGATCGGGCTGGCCCTGCTTGGCCAGCACCTGAGCGTGCTGCAGTGGCTGGCGATCTGCTGCGTGATGGTTGCCTGCGCGGGAGCTGGCGCGGTACTAGCCACGGGGGATGCCCCCCGGGACCCCCCCGGGGCGCTCTACCATAAGGGCGTGTCCGCAGCCCGTTCCCCGGGGGGCGTCCCCCCCGGACCCCCCCATCTGAGGTCCCGCGTGGCGGCCTGGACCAGGCCCGTGCTGTCGCCGACGTGGGCCTCGATGCGGCGGCTCGCGCTGGCCAGCGTCATCGCCGACACGGCGATCATGTCGACCGGCGCCGCGGTGCGGCTCAGCGCGTCCGGGCTGGGCTGCCCCGAACTGGCCGCAGTGCAGCGCGGCTGACATCGTGGCCAGCAAGAACGCCGGGCAGACGCTGGTCAACACCTGGATCGAGTTCAGCAACCGGCTGCTGAACTTCCCGCTGGTCATCATCGCCGGCCGATCTTCATCGCGGCCTGGCGGTTCAGGCCGGACGGAAGGCGGCGGCGCGACCTGGTGTGGCTCGCGGCCGCCCAGCCGCTCGGCGTGGTGGCGCAGGCGGTGATCGGCGGGATTGTCGTGCTGACCAAGGCCGGCGAAGCGCTCGTCGTTCAGCACGAAGGACCGATCGTCGCGCCACTCCGAGAACAACCCTTTGCCGAACCCCGTGCGCTCGACCTTCTTGAGCCAATCGCTCGGGATGATCTGATCGGTGTCGACGTCGCTGCGATCGAGCGGGACCGCAGTGCCGGTGATCGCTCGCACGGCCTTCATCGACAGATCCTCCGGCGTCGCGAACGTGCCCGCGATCGCGGTGGCCGCGGCGATGGCGGGGGAGACGAGGTGGGTGCGCCCGCCTCGCCCTTGTCGTCCCTCGAAGTTGCGGTTCGAGGTCGAGGCGCACCGCTCTTGCGGCGCGAGCTTGTCGGGGTTCATCGCGAGGCACATCGAGCAACCGGCCTCACGCCAGTCGAACCCCGCGGCCCGGAAGACCTTGTCGAGACCCTCCTGCTCGGCCTGGCGCTTCACGGCCACCGAGCCCGGCACCACCATGGCGCGCTTCACGGTGACCGTGCGGCCAGCGGCCACCGCGGCAGCCGCTCTCAGGTCCTCGATGCGACTGTTCGTGCAGGAGCCGATGAACACGGTGTCGACGGGGATCGACCGCATCGGCGTGCCGGCTTCGAGCCCCATGTAGGCGAGTGCGCGCGCCGCCGTCTCACGGTCCCCCGCGTCGAGGAACGAGTCGGGGTCGGGCACCGAGCCGTCGATGCCGATCACCTGCGATGGGTTCGTTCCCCACGACACGTGCGGCACCGAGCGTCGCCGGGTCGATGACGACGTCCTTCGCGAACGTCGCACCCTCGTCGGTGGGCAGTGAGCGCCAGTCGTCGAGCGCTTGCTCCCAAGCCTTGCCCTTGCGGCGCGTGCTCGCGGCCCTCGAGGTAGGCGAACGTCGTGTCGTCGGGAGCGATGAGTCCGGCGCTGGCGCCCGCCTCGATCGACATGTTGCACACGGTCATCCGCCCCTCCATCGAGAGCGAGCGGAACGACCGAGCCGCGGTACTCGATCACGCTCCCGATGCCGCCACCGGTGCCGATGCGACCGATGACGCCGAGGATCACGTCCTTCGCCGTCGAGCCTGCGGGCAGCTCGCCGTCGATCGTCACTGCCATCCACTGCGGACGGGTCTGCGGCAGCGTCTGCGTGGCGAGCACGTGCTCGACCTCGCTGGTGCCGATGCCGAACGCGAGCGCGCCGAACGCGCCGTGGGTGGACGTGTGGCTGTCACCGCACACGACGGTCATGCCCGGCTGCGTGAGGCCCTGCTCGGGCCCGATCACGTGCACGATGCCCTGACCCGAGCTGGCCCATCGCGAAGTGCCGGATGCCGAACTCCGCGGCAGTTGCGGCGCAGCACCTCGATCTGCGTGCGCGAGATCGGATCGGCGATCGGCTGATCGATGTGCTCGGTCGGCACGTTGTGGTCCTCGGTCGCGACCGTCAGATCGGGGCGGCGCACCGTGCGGCCGCTCAGCCGCAACCCGTCGAAGGCCTGCGGCGACGTCACCTCGTGCACGAGGTGCAGGTCGATGTACAGCAGCTCGGGCTCGTCGGGAGCCGAGTGCACGAGGTGGCGATCCCACACCTTCTCGGCCAGCGTGCTGGGCATGTCTCACATCCTGGTACTAGAGTCTCGTCCTGTGAACAGCAGTGTAAGCGGAGTTGGCGTGCTGGACAAGGCGATGACTGTGCTCGGCGCGCTCGAGCAGGAGCCCCGCTCGCTCGCCGAGCTGATGCTCGTGACCGGATCTGCCGCGGGCCACCACCTACCGCCTCGCCACCGCGCTCGAAGCGCACGGCCTCGTGCGCCGTGACGCCGACGGCCGCTTTGCTCTCGGCCTCGGCCTGGTCGCGCTCGGACGCGCCGCGGCGCACGGGCTCGGCCTGCCCGAGGTGGCGCGTCCCGCGCTCGAGGCGTTGCGCGACGCGACCGGCGAGAGCGCGCAGCTCTACGTCCGCGACGGCGACCACCGCATCTGCGTCGAAGCGCTCGAGTCTCCCCACGGCCTGCGCACGATCGTGCAGCTGGGCGCGGCGCTGCCTCTCGACGTCGGCTCCGCCGGCCGCATCCTGCGCGGCGACCCCGAGGCGCTGAAGCGCGGCTGGGCCGAGAGCGTCGGCGAGCGCGAGGCGGGGGTCGCGTCGGTGAGCGCGCCTGTGCGCGCCCACGACGGCGCCGTGATCGCAGCGGTGAGCGTGAGCGGCCCGATCGAACGCACCACTCGGCAGCCCGGCAAGAAGTACGCGGCCGCCGTCGTCGAGGCCGCCGCCCGCATCGAGCGGGGTCTCACGGGCGACGCGTGACGAAGACGTACTCGCGGCTGCTCTCGGTGAAGGGCTCTCCGGCGAACCCGCCGTAGAGCGCCTCGACCTCGAGCCCGGCGACGTCGACGAGGCCGAGCCACTCGTTCTTCGTGGCCCACCACAGGCTGCTGACGCCGCCGTCGTCGTGGACGATGTCGAGACGGTTGTCGCCGATCGCGTAGTGAACAGTGTGGGGGAGCGGCGTCTCTTGCGGTCGGCCGTCCGCGTCGGCGGCAAAGTGATGGTCGAACACGAACGCGTTCCACGCGAATCGTCCGCCCGGCTCGAGCGAGGCGGCGACCCGCTCGAAGACCCGTCGCCGATCTGCCCACGTCGGGAGATGGAGCAACGCGCGGAACGGGCAGTAGATCAGCGCAGCGGGCTCGGCGACCGTGAAGTCACGCATGTCACCCTCGTGCAGATCGAGTTCGACGCCCGCCGCGGCGGCGTTCACGCGCGCCTGCGCCAGCATGGCCGGTGACGAGTCGACGCCGCTCACCCGCTTGCCCGTTGCCTGCGCCACGGGGATCGCGACCCGCCCGTTGCCGATCGCCAGCTCGAACAGCGAGCCCTCCGCCTCGCGCGCCAGCTCGACGTAGAAGGGGATGTCCGCGGTCATGCGCGCCGACCACTCGTCGTACTCCTCCGCGAACGCCTCGTGCCAGCTCATGGGGGACCCATGATGACGCCGAAGTCGAGTGCCAGCGCGCCCATTTGGGCGCGCTCATTCGCAAGTTCGGCGCCCCGCAGGCGCTCGCGTGGGCGCGAGTGCGATCCGTGAGGTGACGGAGCGGCATGCATCGAGGAGCGCCGGTACGAAGCGGTCGGCACCGAGCACCGCAGCATCGTGATCGGCGTCGACGAGGTGCACCGTCGCGCCGGGAATCGCATGCGCCAAGGCCAGCTGCCGGCGCGGGGGCACGAGGCTGTCGCGCGTCGTGACGACGACCGCGGTTGGCACGTCGATCGATCCGACCCAGCTGGTCGAAGAGAACTGGCCCACCGCGCGCCCCGCCTCCAACACAGCCGTCAGCTCATGCCGACGCACCTGGTCGCGCGCCCAGAGCTCTGGCCCCTCCGCGTCACGCCGCGAGACGACGCCGTTGACGAGATGTCGCTGCAGCACTCGCGGCGTGAGCCGCGACGCGACGGCCAAGCCTCCGAGCCCCATGGACCCCAGTCGTTGCTCGCTGCCGGCCGTGAACCGAGTCGCGGTCGCGCAGAGCACCAGGCCATCGACACGCGACTGATGGCGACGCCAGACCAGCTGCGCGATCGGGCCGCCCATCGAATAGCCGATCGGGATGAAGGAGGGCACGCCGAGCGCATCGGCGAGCGCGACGACGTCGTCAGCGCAATCCTCGAGCCGGAACACGCGCTTCGAACGGAGACCGCGACCGTGCCCGCGGTGGTCCATGGCGATCACGCGGTACGAGCGCGCCAACGGCTCGTACGACGGGAACCAGTTGAGGTCAGCGGTCGCCGCGAGCCCGTGGAGCAGGAAGACCACGGGCGCACCCGGAGGCCCGGGCAGGTCGCGCACCCAGCGATCCCGCTCGGCCATCGAATCTCCTAGCGCTCGACCACCACGACGGTGACCTTCAGCGCCGCGCCGGTCGGCGCCTCGTACTCGACGGTGTCGCCCTGCGACGCGCCGATCAGCGCCTTGCCCAGCGGGGAATCGGGGGAGATCACGTCGAGTCCTTGGACCTTCTCCTCGATGTTTCCGACGAGGTACCGCTCGGCATCGTCGGCCGAGTCGCCGTCGTAGACGATCGTCACGATCGACCCGGCCTGCACGGCGCCGCTGCCGTCATCCTCGGCGATCACCGCGTCGCGCAACATCGACTCGACCTTGCGGATGCGCGCTTCCATCATTCCCTGCTTGTCCTTTGCGGCGTGGTAGTCGCCGTTCTCGGACAGATCGCCGTGGGCGCGCGCAACCTCGATCTCCTGTGCGACCTCGGTGCGGCCGCGAGTGGTGAGGTCTTCGAGCTCGGCCTTGAGACGGGCGTGCGCCGACGGGGTCAGCTGTGTCTGGCTCACCCGAGCC
This sequence comes from uncultured Acidimicrobiales bacterium, assembly GCA_963726695.1. Classification (GTDB taxonomy): domain Bacteria; phylum Actinomycetota; class Acidimicrobiia; order Acidimicrobiales; family DATKAS01; genus DATKAS01. The sequence goes on along the minus strand of CAVSDE010000012.1, from coordinate 27,311 downwards.
AAGTTACCCGTGGTACGGTCTACTGATGCAGTTGATCTCGGTAGTCATCATTTCCTAGCGCACGCCTCCACTCTGGCGTGCGCTTCCGACCGTCCCTCCGGGGGCGGTTTTCTGATTTTCGGGAGCGAATTCCGCAATGTCCACCACCTCACATCGGATCGCGGTGATCGGCGGCGATGGCATCGGCCCCGACGTGGTCGCCGAGGCCATCAAGGTCGCGCGCGCTGCGGGTGTCACCCTCGACACCCAGGAGTACGACCTCGGCGGCGCGCGCTACCTGCGCACGGGCGAGGTGCTCACCGATGACACCGTCGACGAACTGCGGGGCTTCGACGCGATCCTGCTCGGCGCGGTCGGCACGCCCGACGTGCCGCCCGGCGTCCTCGAGCGCGGACTCCTCCTGAAGCTGCGCTTCGACCTCGATCTGTACGTGAACCTCCGGCCGTTCCTGCTCCCTCCCGACGTCGACTTCACGGTCGTGCGTGAGAACACCGAGGGCACCTACGCCGGCGAGGGCGGGCTGCTTCGCAAGGGCACGCCGCACGAGGTGGCAACGCAGGGCTCGGTGAACACGCGGATGGGTGTCGAGCGGTGCATCCGCTTCTCGTTCGACCTTGCCCGCAGCCGCGGTCGGCGGCACCTCACGCTCGTGCACAAGACGAACGTCCTCACCTTCTCCGGCGATCTCTGGCAGCGCACGTTCGACGACGTCGCGCGCGACTATCCCGATGTCGCGACCGCGTACAACCACGTCGATGCGGCGTGCATCTACTTCGTCCAAGATCCGCAGCGCTACGACGTGATCGTCACCGACAACCTCTTCGGCGACATCCTCACCGACCTCGGCGGCGCGGTGTCGGGAGGCATCGGGTTCGCGGCCTCCGCGAACCTGAACCCCGCTCGCACCGGTCCGTCGCTCTTCGAGCCAGTGCACGGCTCGGCCCCCGACATCGCCGGGATGAACAAGGCAAACCCGATCGCCGCGATCTTGTCGGGGGCGATGATGCTCGAGTTCCTGGGCGAGGCCGATGCCGCTGCCCGCGTCCGCAAAGCCTGCGCCGACCCCAGCCTGTCGGGGTCGACCACCGAGATCGGCGACCTCGTCGCAGAAAGGGTCTGACATGCCCATCACCCCGACCGAGAAGATCTGGATGAACGGCGAGCTCGTCGACTGGGCCGACGCGAAGATCCACATCCTCACGCACTCGCTGCACTACGGCATGGGCGTGTTCGAGGGCATGCGCGCGTACGAGACGAGCGACGGCCCGGCGATCTTCCGCCTCACCGATCACATCGCTCGCATGCGCGACTCGGCCCGCATCCTCGGGATGCCGCAGCCGTACTCCGTCGAGGAGATCGTCGAGGGGTCGAAGGCTGTCGTGCGCGCGTCGGGTCTCCCGGCCTGTTATGTGCGGCCGATCGCCTACTACGGCTACGGCGAGATGGGGCTGAGCACGAAGCCGTGCAGCGTCGATGTCGCGATCGCGTGCTGGCCGTGGGGCGCGTACCTCGGCGACGACGCCGCGACCAAGGGCGTCCGCATGAAGATCAGCTCGTGGACGCGCCATGACCACAACACGATGCCGCCCGCGGCGAAGACGACCGGCAACTACGTGAACTCGTCCCTCGCGAAGGTCGAGGCCGTTGACGCCGGCTACGACGAGGCGATCATGCTCAACAAGCAGGGCCTCGTCGCTGAGTGCACCGGTGAGAACGTGTTCGTGGTGCGCCACGGCACGATGATCACGCCGCCGCTGTCGTCGGGGGCGCTCGAAGGCATCACCCAGAACAGCGTGATGACGATCGCCCGCGACTTCGGGTTCGACTGCCGCGTCGGCGACCTGGCTCGCAGCGACTTGTACATCGCCGAGGAGATGTTCGTCTGCGGCACGGCAGCCGAGGTGAGCGCCGTGAACTCGGTCGATGACCGCGTGATCCCCTGCCCGGGGCCGATGACGGTGGCGATCGCCGCCGAGTACGCCAAGGCCGTCCGCGGCCAGGTCGATAGGTACAAGGAGTGGGTCGAACATGTCGCCTGAGGTAGGTGAGCAGGTCGAGATCTTCGACACGACGCTGCGCGATGGAGCGCAGCTCGAAGGGATCTCACTCACGGTCGACGACAAGCTCCGCATCGCCGAGCAGCTCGACCATCTCGGCATCAGGTGGATCGAAGGCGGCTGGCCGGGTGCGAACCCGAAGGACGAGGAGTTCTTCCGCCGTGCCGCAACCGAGCTGAAGCTCAGCACGTCGACCCTCGTCGCGTTCGGCTCGACTCGCCGGGTCAAGGGCAAGGTCGACGACGACCCGACTCTCGCGAACCTCGTGGCCGCCGGCACCTCGGCCGTCTGCATTGTCGGCAAGTCGTGGGATTACCACGTGACCGAGACGCTGACCACGACGCTCGATGAGGGTGTTGCCATGGTTGCCGACTCGGTCGAGTACCTCCGCGGGCACGGGCTCGGGGTGATGTTCGACGCCGAGCACTTCTTCGACGGTTACAAGCGCAACCCCGAGTTCGCGCTTCGTGTCCTCGAGGCTGCGGCCGAGAACGGTGCGTCGACCCTCGTGCTGTGCGACACGAACGGCGGGTCGCTGCCGTTCGACGTCGAGCAGATCGTCGGCGACGTCGTGTCCCACTTCCGCGACGACGTCATCATCGCGATCCACACGCACGACGACACCGGCTGTGCGGTCGCCAACGCGCTCTCGGCCGTGAAGGCGGGCGCTCGCCAGGTGCAAGGCACCATCAACGGGATCGGCGAGCGCACCGGCAACTGCAACCTCACGACGGTCATCCCGAACCTCACGCTGAAGATGGGCATGCAGACGATCCCGCCCGACCGCATGGAGCGGCTCACCTCCGTCGCGCACCACATCGCGGAGCTCGTGAACGTCGCGCCAAATCCGCAAGCGCCCTATGTCGGCTCGTCGGCGTTCGCGCACAAGGCCGGGCTCCACGTGAGCGCGATCGCCAAGCGACCCGACGCCTACGAGCACATCCCCCCGGACACCGTCGGCAACGGCACCCGCTTCGTCGTCTCCGAGCTCGCGGGCAAGGCGACGCTGAAGATCAAGGCCGAAGAGCTCGGTCTCGATCTGGACGGCAAGGCGCTCGGCGATGTCGTCGACACGTTGAAGCGCCTCGAGCACGAGGGATACCACTTCGAGGCCGCTGACGGATCGCTCGAGCTGTTGATGCGGCGTGCGGCGGGCTGGGAGCAGCAGTACTTCGAAGTCGAGTCCTTCCGAGTCACGACCGACGAGCTACCGAGCGGTTCGTTCACCACCGAAGCGACGGTGAAGGTGCACGTCGCAGGTGAGCGCGTGATCCGCACGGCTGAGGGCAACGGTCCGGTCAACGCACTCGATCAAGCGCTCCGGCTCGCGATCAGCTCGTGCTATCCGGCCCTCGACCGCGTGCACCTCACCGACTACAAGGTGCGGGTCCTCGACACCGACAAGGGCACCGGCGCAGTCACGCGCGTCCTGATCGATTCGACGAACGGCGATCTGACCTGGTCGACCATCGGCGTCTCGGAGAACATCATCGAGGCGTCGTGGCTCGCGCTCTTCGACTCGGTGCTCTTCGGCCTGCTCCACACGCCCGAGACGTCAGACTGACTCGATGGCCGCCCCGGAGTACGTCCCCATCAAGGCAACCGACCGTCCGCGGGCCTACGAGTCTCCGGACCATGTGCCCGAGTCGTGGCTCGCTGATCGCCCCGGTGATCTCGACGGGCCGCAACCCGAGGGTCTCCTGCTCGGTGACCCCGGGCCCGATCAGGGGTATGCCCTCGTGCTGGCGAAGCGATTCCACGATCGCCTGCACCCGGGTGAGCACGTGCACGCGGAAGACGTGGTTGCGGGGTGCGTTGCCGTCGGCACTCGTCGCGCGTCGTTGTTTCGCCGCGCACCGGTGATCTACGACCTCGAGGTGGCGTTCACGATCTGGGGCTTCCTCGATCCTGCGCCGCCCACGGATCTCGTCGAGCTGCGTCGCCCCCTGTTCCAAGCCGTCTCGTTGCCGATCCACTACGGCGGCCAACGGGCGATCGCAGCCCGCGTGCCCGAGGGGACGCTGCGGATGCGACACGATGAGGTGCGCGGCTGCCTATCCCACGCGCTGGGCCGAGCTGATCGGTCTCGTCGCCACGAACCAGCCGTAGGCACCCGACGCACACAAGATGAGCACCACGGCCAGGTAGATCCACGCGCTCGCTCGACTCCAGTCCACGTCGTCCTGGAAGCGCAGCAACGCGAAGAGCTCCAACACGCCGAGTGCGAAGTTCGCGGCCATCGCGGGCTCGATGCGTTCCCAGTCGCCCTCCCACGCGGTGTGCACGGACGCGACGCCGATGCCGACCAGCCACGCGGAGACCGCTTGCGCGGTGAGCGTCGTGAGGGGCCACGGCCACGAGGCCATCACCGCACTCGGCCGGAAGAACATCACTGCTCCGTACGCGATGAGCGCCGTCCCACCGGCGCTCGCGGCGAGCCGGAACCACCGAGGCGCGGGGCGGAGGCGAGGGCCGTCGCCACCCGGCTCGCGCGTCTGGCGGAACCACACGACCGCCATGATCACCGGCACGGTGACATACACGACCAGCCAGCCCCACGTGATGATCGACACGAACACGCCGGGATCACCGAAGTGGAACTTCTCGAGGTTGTTCAGCGTCGCGATCAGCGTGATCAGCGTGAACGCGAACACCGCCGGCACCGCGATGCGGGCGTGATCCCACGCGCGCCGGCGCGACGCCTCGAACTCGAGCAGGAAGCTCGCCCAGTACGCCGAGCCGAGGAACGTCGCGGTCAACGGCTGCGAGATGCTCCAGCTGAAGTACTCGGCCGTCTCCTCAGGCTTCAGGACCAATGGGATTCCCACGCCGAGGACGAGCAGGCTGGCCACGACGAGCAGCACTCGCATCCCCGGGATCAGGGGCCGTTCGAGCATCGAGAGGTTCTATCCCAGGGACCGCCTGCTCGGCGCGACACTCTGGGCATGCAGCCCATCACGCTCACCGACGAGCAGCACCAGTTCCGGGACGCAATGCGCCAGTTCAGCGAGGACAAGATCGCCCCCCGAGCGGCGGAGACCGATCACCTCGCCCGCTTCGACTGGGACGCATTTCACGCCCTCGTCTCGATGGAGCTGCCTGCTCTCGGCATCGCCGAGGAGTACGGCGGCGCGGGAGCCGACCTCGTCACCCAGGCGATCGCCGCCGAGGAGCTCGCGCGTGTCTGTGCGTCGACGAGCCTCATGCTGCTCATCTCGAAGCTGGCCACGCTCCCGATCACGAACTTCGCGAGTGAGGAGATCAAGCGGACGTATCTCCCGCGCGTGGCGAGCGGGGAGTCGCAAGCCTCGTACTGCCTGTCCGAGGCCGACGCGGGAAGCGACGTCGCCTCGATGGCCATGCGCGCAGTCCGTGACGGCGACTCGTATGTCCTCTCCGGCACGAAGGTCTGGATCACCAACGCCGGCATCTCCGACATCTATGTCGTGTTCGCGAAGACCGACCCGAGTGCAGGGCATCGCGGCATCTCCGCGTTCCTCGTCGAGAAGGACTGGGGTGTCCAGGTCACGAAGATCGAGGAGAAGATGGGCGTCAAGGGGAGCCCGACGGGGCAGCTGCTCCTCGACGAGGTCCGCGTGCCGGCGACGCACCTCATGGGCACCGAGGGCGAGGGCTTCAAGATCGCGATGCACACGCTCGACCGGTCGCGACCGACGATCGGCGCGCAGGCCGTGGGCATCGCGCAAGGCGCACTCGACTACGCGATCGGCTACATGAAGGAGCGCACGGCGTTCGGTCGACCGATCGCAGACCTGCAGGGACTGCAGTTCATGGTCGCCGACGCCGCGATGCGGATCGAGGCGGCCCGCGGTCTCGTGTACCAAGCCTGCGCGGTCGTCGACGAGGGCGATCCTCGCGGCGAGCTCTCGAAGCTCGGAGCGATGGCCAAGTGCTTCGCTTCCGACGTCGCGATGCAGGTGACGACCGATGCGGTGCAGCTTCTCGGCGGGTACGGCTACACGCGTGACTTCCCGGTCGAACGGATGATGCGCGACGCCAAGATCACCCAGATCTACGAAGGCACGAACCAGATCCAGCGAGTGGTGATCGCAAAGCGGCTCTTGGGCTGAGCGTCAGGCCTGCGCAGCTCCGGCGACTCGCTTGCGGAGGTCGTCGAGCAGGCCGGGCGATTCCTTGAGGCCCGTGCGGGTGGCTCCGCTCAGCGCCCACAGGTGGAGGCGGTCGAGGGCCGGCTGCACTCCCTCGGGGCCGACGGCGGACACGGCGAGGGCCACGGCGCGCTCAGGTCCGATCTTGAGCGACGAGGAGGCGGTGAACTCGGCGACGTCGTTCGCGAGGAGGAGGTCGGATGCGGCGAGCTCACTGAAGCCGAAGTCGATCATCCAGACCTCGCCGTCCGCGGCGAGGAAGATGTTCGCCAGCCGCATGTCGCGGTGTGCGATGCCGTGCTTGCGCATCAGCTGCACCTGTCCCCACACCGCGCCGAGCACCTCATCGGTCATGTCGGCGGGTTCCACCCGGTCGAGCGACTTCCCCTCGACAGCCTCATACGCGAGGACGAAGGAGTTGGGTTTTGCGGACGCGAACGCGACGACGCGGGGCGTGCGGATGCCGAGGTTGCGTGCGGACAGCGCCACCATCGCCTCGTGCTCGACCGCTCGACGCAGAGACGAGAACGGCCGTTCGTCGCCGAGATCGCGGCGGTCGATCATCCGGTAGACACGAAAGAGCAGGTCGGCGCTGCGTTGGTCGTCACCGAGCGCCTTCACGAAGAGCGATCGGCCGTCCGTCGTCTTCCCGAAGTACGGCGTCGAACCGCGGGCATCGAGACTCGCCTGTTTGAGCTCGGCGAGCGGCACGCCGACGGCCGCCAGGCCGTCCGCGATCGCCTGTCCAGTCGGCCGCCTCGGAGGAGCGCCGAGGAACACGAGCGTCATGGCGCCGGCGAGCCATCCACAGGCAAGCGCGCGCAACGCGTCGAACGAGACCGCGGAGGTCATGAAGTAGACCAGACCCACCGCGACGGTGACGGCCCAGCCGAAGCGTCGTGCTCGCCGGCTCAGCCATGGCGCTGCAGCCGTGAGGCCGCCCGCGAGGCCGCCGAGCGCGCCGATCGTCACCCATCCGGCAGCCGTGAGGGGGCCGAGGTCGTCGAGGCTCACCACAGGACCGAGCGACGCCGTGTCCCCGACCTCGAGGATCGTGATGAGGCCCCATGCGATCACGATCGCGACCACGACGGTGCCGAGGAGGCGAACGCCGCCGTCACGGCTGAGCGTGATGATCCCGAGGACGACCAGCGCGATCGCAGCGATGCGAGTGCCGACCACGAACGCGTCGAGGATCCATGTGGGCATGGCGCCCAGGCCGCTGAGCACGTCGTGCAGGAACCTCACGAGCGTGTTGCCGGCGAGCCAGTCGAGCAGCATCAGCCCGAGCAGGACCAGGAAGGCGACGATGAGGCGCAGGAGGTCGGACGGTGACCGCTCGACCCGTTTTTCGGACGCGGCCTCGATCACCAGGGTCATGGACGAGGGAGCGTACGCACGCTGGCCCCGGAAAGGGTGTTTCCGCGGCTAAGCATTGCCCCGCCCGTCACGGAGGTCAGCAGTGCCCGAAGCCATGCCCAGCCTGAACACCGATCAGCTCGATGAATTCCTCGGCCTCTTGAAGACGGTCGACAGCGTCGAGCTCAAGGTCACCATCCCGGCAGACCGAGGGCGGCACATCATGCAGGTGCTGGGCATCGACCCCCTCGACGCCCAGATCCGTCAGGTCGTGTTCTTCGATACGCCCGACCTGGCGCTCGACAAGGCGGGAGTGGTGATCCGGGCCCGGCGGGTGCAGAGCGTCGGTGATGACTCGACCGTCAAGCTCCGGCCGGTCTTGCCCGCAGACCTCTCGCCCGCACTCCGAAAGAACCCGAGCTTCGGCGTCGAGGTCGACGTGATCCCCGGAGGCTTCGTCTGCTCGGGGTCGATGGGCACCTCGGGTCCGCTCGAGGTCCGCGAGGTCCTGCTCGGCAACAAGCCCATCAAGAAGGTGTTCTCGAAGGAGCAGCGGACGTTCTTCTCCGAGCACGCACCCGAGGGCCTCGACATGAACGACCTGTCGGTGCTCGGGCCGATCGTGGTGTTCAAGCTCAAGTGGAAGCCCGCCGACTTCCCTCGCAAGATCGTGGCTGAGCTCTGGAACTACCCTGACGGTTCGCGCATCCTCGAGCTGTCGACGAAGTGCCCGCCGCCCGAGGCGTTCCACGTGGCGGCCGAGGCCAGGGCATTCCTCGCCAACAAGGGCATCGACACGACCGGCGAGCAGACGACGAAGACCCGCACGGCGCTCGAGTTCTTCGCGAAAGAGCTCACGTCTTCGGGTCAATCGGCGTAGCGAGGCCCAGCGCGGCCTCGACGACCTCGGCGGCGTCGAGAGTCTTGTCGTCGGCGAAGCGATCGCCGGTCAGGAGCACGCCGACGGGCACGCCGTCCACGAGCCCAGCCGGCACGCAAGCGGATGGCAAGCCCAGCAGGTTCGCGGGCGTCACGCATCGCATGAGCTCGAGCGTCTCGCCCGGGTGCTCGAGATCCCATCCGTGTGGGAACGGCAGCTGCGTCCAGGTCGGCGTGAGCACGAGATCGGTCTGCGCGAACCACGTGCCCCACTCGCGCATGAGCGCCTGACGGGTCATCAGGACCTGCGTGTACCCGCCGAGATCGAGGGGTGCGGTCGCGTCGAGGAGCGCGGCGAGGAATCGGTTGCCGTCGTCACCCATGATCGGCGTGAGCAGAGGGCTCATCGTTCTGATGTCCTCACCGATGAACGCGAACCACGTCGCGACGACGTCCTCGAACCGCGGGGGTGCATCGGCGGTCACGTCGTAGCCCGCGTCCGCGAGCACGGCGGCCGCGGCCGTCACGCGATCCGCCACCCGGGAGTCGGTCGATCCTCCGGGAGGGGCGGCGAGCACGGCAACTCTCAGCGGACGGCCCTCGACCCGGCCGGAGCCGATCGGCACAGGAAGTGAGTACGGATCGCGGGGGTCTCGGCCCGCCAGCAGTCCGAACGCGAGGCGGACATCGGAGATGCGACGCGCCATCGGGCCTTCCACCGGCATCAGCTGGAACGAGGCGGGACCGTCGGCCCCCGGGCCGAACGCGAACTCCGGCACCATCCCCGCCGACGGCTTGAGCGACGCGATGCCGCAGCAGGTCGCCGGGTTGCGGAGCGAGCCGCCGATGTCGTTCCCGAGGCCGATCGGCGACATCCCCGACGCCAGCGCCGAGGCTTCGCCGCCGGAAGACCCCCCCGCCGTGCGCGTCGGATCCCACGGGTTGCGAGTCAGACCGTGAAGCGAGGAGTCCGTGTGCACGCGGAGCGCCATGTCCGGGCAGTTGGTGCGACCGATCGGGATCGCGCCGGCCGCCTTCATTCGCTCGACCACCGGAGCGTCCACAGGCGAGATCGCCGCGGCGAGTGCTGGGACCCCGTTGTCGGTCGCACACCCGGCGAGATCGATGTTCTGCTTCACGGTGAACGGCACGCCGTGGAGCGGCCCGAGTTGTTCGCCGTTCGCGACCGCGGCGTCTGCCGCCTTGGCCGCGGCTCGCGCTTCCTCCCCGAGCACTCTCGTCACCGCGTTCAGGTGCGGGTTCACCTTGTCGACCCGGTCGAGGTGCGCTTCCACGACCTCGGTGGACGACACCTCCTTGCCGGCGATCATCGCGGCCAGCTCAGCCGCTCCCTGCTGCCAAAGCTCAGTCATGTCGGGAGCGTAGGTGCGGCGTCGCTAGGAGACCACGGCAACACTCGCGATGGGCACGAGCGGCGGGTGCGCTCCGAGCGAACCGACGAAGGCGAGGTCGCTGAACGTGAAGATTCCGCCGTCGCTCGCCACCATCAGGTAGCCGTTGCCGTAACGCACCATGCCCACGACGGGCCTGTTCAACGGTGTCGCACCCATCGAGCCGCGGAAGTCCGCATCTCCGAACGTGAAGATGCCGCCGTCCGACGCGACGAGCCAGTAACCCCCGCCCGTGGCAGTCGGTACCAAGCCCCGCACCGGAGCATTCAGCCGCTTGCCACCCATCGAGCCGCGAAAGGCCGCGTCGCCGAAGGTGAAGATGCCGCCGTCAGAGGCGACCATGTAGTAGCCCTTGCCGCTCGGTGTGACGATGCCGCCGAGCACCGGTCCGTTCAGTGCGGTCGCCGTCATGTCGCCAAGGCTCGGGGCATCGCCGAACGAGACCGCACGGCCGTGGGTGGTGAACACCACGTACCCGTTGCCCGTCGGTGTCGGGGCGAGGCCGGTCACGATCTCGCCGGGGATCAACCTGCCGGCGGGAACCGAGCCGAGCGCCGGAGCTGAGCCGAGCGAGAAGACGTGGCCCGTCGTCGTGACCGCCCAGAAGCCCTTGTTGTCGGGCGTCGCGGCGATCCCGACTGCGGAGCCGTCGAGGCTCCCGCTGGGATCGCCGAGCGCAGCCGCCGAGCCGAACGGGTAGACCTTGCCGTCCGCGCCGAGCATCCAATAGCCCGCCCCAGTCGGGTTCGGGCTCTGGGTCGGAGGTCCCGGAGCGGCCGGAGGAGGAGGCGCCGGAGCGGGGCCGATCACGCTCTGCAGCCAGGCGATGTTCGCCGACACCTGCGAGAACCCCGCAGGGGTGGCGTTGCACGGGTTGCTGCCGTAGCTCACCACGCCAGCCACCCGGGCGGTTCCGTTCTTGTCGGTGACGAACAGCGGTCCGCCGCTGTCGCCGGTGCACGGGCCGACGAGCGAGCTGCCTCCGCAGACCTGGTTGTCCCCGAGAAACGAGCTGATCACGGCCGAGCACTGGTCGTCGCTCAGCACGGGGACCGTGACCTCGCGTCGGACGGTGACGTCGTCGCCACCCGCCGGGTCGGTCGAGCCCCACCCGACGACGGTGCCGGTGGTGCTGCCCGCTGAGTACGCGGGCTCGACATCGGGCGACATCAACGAGGCAGGCGCGATCGACGTGTTCGACGAGAGCTGCAGCAGGGCCAGGTCGTTGCGACGGTTCGGCCGATCGAATGCAGGGTGGATCACGATGCTCTTCACCGCGATGTCGACCTGCGTGGGAGAGGAGAGGTCGGTCGCGCCGGTCACGATGCTGATCAACCCCGGGTTCTGCGTGTAGGCCACCGCGCAGTGCGCTGCGGTCAGCACCCATTGCGGCGCCACGACGGTGCCTCCGCAGTACTGCGCATGGAAGCGCTGGTCGACGAGCGCGACGGCGGCCGTGGCCGAACCAGCCGGCGAAGGGTTGCCGCCGATGATCGCGCCCGTGCGGGCGGGAATCGCGACCTGTGCGCCCCCGATCGCGAGCGTGATCAGCGCGAGGGCGAGCGCCCGAGACCGAAGCATGGCGTCTTATGGTGCCAGCGTCCTGGCGAAGGGTGGTGGCAGGCCGCGGAATTGTTACTATCTACGTAGTGGAATTTAACCCGGACCTCGACTTCGATCGGAGTGAGCCCTCATGGCGGTGACAGACCTTGATCTCGGCCGTTACAAGCTGGGTTGGGCCGACGACGAGGACTACGTCTTTCGGCCCGAGAAGGGTCTCGACGACGACGTCGTCCAGGACATGTCGTGGTGGAAGGGCGAGCCGGACTGGATGGCGAAGAAGCGCCTGAAGGCGTTGCGCACGTTCGAGAAGAAGCCGATGGCGCCGTGGTTCGCGGTGAACATGCCCGACCTGAACTTCGACGACATCTACTACTACATCAAGCCCACGCAGGGTCAGGTCGACGAATGGGACGACCTGCCCGAGCAGATGAAGGCGACCTACGAGAAGCTCGGCATCCCCGAGGCAGAGCGGAAGTACCTCGCTGGCGTCACCGCGCAATATGAGAGCGAAGTCGTCTATCACCGCAACCGGGACGAGCTCGCGGCCCAGGGCATCCTCTTCTGCGACATGGACACCGCGGTGCGTGAGTACCCCGACATCGTGAAGCGCTACTTCGGCACGATCATCCCGCCGGGCGACAACAAGTTCGCCGCGCTCAACTCGGCGGTGTGGTCGGGCGGCTCGTTCATCTACGTGCCGCCGGGCGTCGAGTGCGAGATGCCGTTGCAGGCGTACTTCCGCATCAACAGCGAGAACGCCGGGCAGTTCGAGCGCACGCTGATCATCGCCGACGAAGGCTCGAAGGTGCACTACATCGAGGGCTGCTCGGCCCCGGTGTACACCAGCAATTCGTTGCACTCGGCCGTCGTCGAGATCGTCGTCGGTCCGAGCGCTCGTGTCACCTACACGACCATCCAGAACTGGTCGCCGAATGTCTACAACCTCGTCACCAAGCGCGCCCGCGTCGAGACCGAGGGCCACATGGAGTGGATCGACGGCAACATCGGCAGCCGGCTCACGATGAAGTACCCGTCGGTGTACATGGTCGGCCCGAAGGCATCCGGCGAGGTGCTGTCGGTTGCGTACGCCGGTGCCGGCCAGCACCAGGACGCGGGCGCCAAGATGGTGCACGCCGCGCCCGAGACGACGTCGAAGATCGTGTCGAAGTCCATCTCGAAAGATGGCGGCATCACGACCTATCGCGGGCTGGTCCACATCGACGAGGGCGCCCACGGCTGCAAGAGCCATGTGCAGTGCGACGCGCTCATCCTCGACGAGGATTCGGTGAGCCGCACGCTTCCCTACATGGAAGTGGGGGAGCGCGACGCCGAGGTCGGGCACGAGGCAACCGTGTCCAAGGTCGCGGACGAGCAGCTCTTCTACCTCATGAGCCGCGGGCTCTCGCAGGAGCAGGCGATGGGCATGATCGTGAACGGGTTCATCGAGCCGGTCACCCGCACGCTGCCGATGGAGTACGCGGTGGAGTGGAGCCGGTTGATCGAGCTGCAGATGGACGGCAGCGTCGGCTAAGTCTCGGCCTCGGGGTTTTCCTGCTTCATCGCCTCGAGCCGTCGTTTGATCCTCGCCTCGATGTCGGCCGGCTCCTCTGGCTCGCCACCCCCGTTCGCGGCGGCGTGCTCGTCTGCGTTCTCGCCCGCAGCGAGTGTCGGCTTCACCGCGAGCATCGACGCGGCGAACCAGCAGAGGACGAAGCCGATGAGGATGACGATGACCCCGAGCACGAGACCGTTGAACACGGCGATGAGGAAGCCGATCCACCCTGTCGCGACCATCGCGAGCGTGATGCCGCGCTTCGCTCTGGGTGACACGCCGGCGAGCAGCCGTTCGAGCACCCCGAAACGATAGCGACGTCACCGGTGACGCCTCGGGACACCGTGACGCCTCGGCACACAGCGCGGCTGGCACAATCTCGGCCGTGCCGATGAGAGTCGAGTGCAAGAACTACGAGAGCCGCACCTACCCGAACGGGGAGACCGTCCGGAAGTGCAACCTCGACCTGGCGCCTGACGCGCCCTGGCGGTGCCCGGACGACTGCCCGAAGTACGAACGGCGACTGGCAGACATGGCGTGGCACTACGGCACGTTGGTCGCGCCACCTACGCCCGCGGAGCCACCCGGGATCGACGACGGCAGCGCGGCGGCACTGCTCGACGAGGCCGAGGACATCGTCAACTCTGCCGGTCCCGCGATCCTCGCCGAGGTCGAAGCCGAGCGAGGACGGCGTCCGTTCTGGAGGCGTCTGCGCCGCAAGCCATAGCCTCTGGGTGTGAGCCCCTTCTCCGCCGACGTTGCCGCCGCGCTCCCAGGCCCGGAATGGCTCAGGTTGCGGCGGCTCGCGGCAGCTGACCGAGCGCTCGCGACGGCGCCTCCGACCGAGGCCGAGGAGATCTGGCGCTACAGCCGCATCGGCGAGCTCGACCTCGACCGTTACGCATTGGTCGACCCGAGTGGCCCGGTTGGTGTTGCACCCGAGGCGATCGCCGAGGCCGTCCGCGCCACGCAGAGCCTGATCCCGTCCCGCGCTGCCTTCGTCATGATCGTCGACGGCCAAGTGGTGCACCGCGAGATCGACGAGGCCCTCGCAGCGCGGGGGTTCCGTGTCGGTGGCCCGGCGGACGGCGAGTCGGTCGGCGAGGTGATGCTCGACGCTCCCGATGTCTACGCTGAGCTCAACACCGCGTTCGCGACCGCTCCGATCGTCGTCGAGGTGCCCGATGGCCTGCGAGTCACGAGCCCGGTCGTGGTCGCGTGCTTCACCGCCTCCGACGGCGTCGCGACGCTGCCGCGCTTGGTGGTGCGGGTCGGCGCAGACAGCGAGGTCACGGTGCTGGACCACCACAGCTCAGCCGACGTCGCCGGGTTGACGTTGCCGGTCACCGAGCTCGACGTAGGCGCGGGCGGATCGTTGCGCTACCTCGCGGTCAACCAGCTCGGCCATCGCGTCTGGCAGATCGCGTCCCAGGTCGCGCGTGGCGCTGCGTCATCGTCGATGCTCATCGCGAACGTGGCGCTCGGCGGCGACTACGCCCGGGTTCGCACCGACGCACGCCTCGACGGCCGCAGCGCGTCGGGCGATCAGATCGCGGCGTACTTCGGCGAGCAGCACCAGATGCACGACTTCCGCACCCTGCAAGATCACGCGGCGCCGAAGACGAGGTCTGACCTCCTCTTCAAGGGCGCCGTCGGAGGTCGAGCCCGGTCGGTCTACAGCGGATTGATCCGTGTGCGAAAGGAAGCGCCGGGCACGCAGGCGTTCCAGACGAACCGCAACCTCAAGCTCAGCGAGGGCGCGTGGGCCGACTCGGTCCCGAACCTCGAGATCGACACGAACGACGTGCGCTGCAGCCACGCGTCGGCGGTCGGACCGATCGACCCGGAGCAGCGCTTCTATCTCGAGAGCCGCGGTGTGCCGCCTGACCGTGCCGAGGAGCTCATCGTGAACGGCTTCTTCAGTGAGGTGCTCGAGCGGCTTCCTGTTCCGGAGATGGTCGCCCCCCTGCGCGCGGAGATCAACGCCAAGCTGAGTCGAAGGGATCTCGTATGACCCGCGAGCACCTCTGCTCGATCCGCGACCTGCCGTCAGGCCAGGCCCGCTGCTTCTTGCTCGGCGACGTTCCGGTGTGCGTGGTGCGTATCGAAGCGCGCATCTTCGCGATCGGTGACACCTGCAGCCACGCCGAGATCTCGTTGTCCGAGGGCGAGGTGCTCGTCGACGAGTGCGAGATCGAGTGCTGGAAGCACGGCAGCTCGTTCTCGCTCGAGACGGGGGAGCCGCTGACGCTCCCGGCGACGAAGCCGGTGCCGACCTATCCGGTCTTCATCGACGACGCCGAGGTCTACATCGACATCCCCGACTCCGTCGACGTCACCGCGGGTGACGCATGAGCGTCCTGGAGATCGCGGATCTGCGCGTGGCCGTCGGTGGGCGCGAGATCCTCAAGGGCATCGACCTCGCCGTCGCGAGCGGAGAGGTGCACGCGGTGATGGGGCCGAACGGCTCGGGCAAGTCGACCCTTTCGCACGTGCTGATGGGACGTCCGGGCTACGAGGTGCTCGGTGGGTCGGTGACGCTCGACGGTGTCGATCTGCTCGCCCTCGAGCCCTACCAGCGCGCCGAAGCCGGGCTCTTCCTCGCGTTGCAGTACCCGACCGAGGTGCCGGGCGTGAGCCTCGACGCGATGCTGACCGAGGCGTTGCGAGCACAGGGGCGTCCGATCGAGGGCCTGCACCAGCGCGTCGCGGACGAGGCGGCGCGCATCGGCTTCGACGATCGCTTCCTCACCCGTCCGTTGAACGTCGACCTCTCGGGCGGGGAGAAGAAGCGGAACGAGACGCTGCAGCTCGCGGTGCTCGAGCCCGCGTTCGCGATCCTCGACGAGCTCGACTCGGGACTCGACATCGACGCCCTCCGCGCCTGCGCGAAGCGTGTCGAGGCGGCGACCCGCGACGGCAACCTCGGCGTGCTCGCGATCACGCACTACATCCGCTTGCTGCACGAGCTGCCTCCAGACCGCGTCCACATCCTCGTGAAGGGGCGCATTGTGCGATCGGGGGACGCTTCCCTCGCCGTCGAGCTCGAGGAACAGGGCTACGCGCCCTACCTCGACTGAGCCGATGGGCGCCCCGCTGGTCTCGATCATCATGGGCTCGCGCTCCGACTGGGCGACGCTCGAGGGTGCGGCCGATGTGCTCACCGCGCTCGACGTGCCCTACGAGGTGAAGGTCGTGTCGGCCCACCGCACTCCCGCGCTGCTGCAGGAGTTCGCGACCAGCGCAGAGGGACGTGGCGTCGAGGTCGTCATTGCGGGTGCGGGCGGGGCTGCCCATCTTCCGGGCATGGTCGCCGCGAACACCGTGCTTCCCGTGCTCGGTGTGCCCGTGATGTCGAAGGCCCTCAACGGCCTCGACTCCCTGCTGTCGATCGTGCAGATGCCGAGCGGGGTGCCGGTCGGCACGCTCGCGATCGGCGCGCCGGGGGCGGTGAACGCGGCCGTCCTCGCGACCGCCATCGTGTCGAGGGGCCGACCGGAGATGAGGGAGCGTCTGCGGGCGTGGCGCGAAGCCCGCACCGCCGAGGTGCTCGCGCATCCCGACCCCCGGCAGTGAAGGTCGGTGTGCTCGGGGGCGGTCAGCTCGGCCTGATGCTGTCCGAGGCCGCCGCGTTGCTCGGCTTCGACATCGTGCTCGTCGACCCCGAAACCGACCTGCCGCGACTCGAGCGCGGTGAGCGGGTCGCCACCGCCTTCGACGACCCGCTCGCATTCGAAGTACTCAGCCGCTGTGACGTCGTGACCGTCGAGCTCGAGGGAGTGCCGGTCGGCGTGCTCGATCGACTCGCCGAGGTGACTCGTGTCGCGCCGCCACCTCGCGCCGTCGCCGTCAGTCAGGACCGCCTCGTCGAGAAGCGACACTTTCTGTCGATCGGGATCCCGACCGCGCCCTTCGTCGACATCGTGGACGCGCCGGCCCGCGCCGACCACACGGTGATCGTGAAGTCACGTCGCGGCGGCTACGACGGCCGCGGTCAGATGGTGGTCGCAGCGGGTGGTGAGATCGTCGGGTCCGACGCGATCGTGGAGGATCGCATCTCGTTCGATCGCGAGGTGTCGATCATCGCCGCGCGGTCGGCCGACGGAGCGATGTCGTGCTACCCACTCGTCGAGAACGTGCACGTGGACGGCATCCTCCGCCGCACCACCGCGCCCGCGGCAGGGGACGAGCGTGGCGCTGCAGAAGCTCGCCGAGGGCTACGCCACCTCGCTCGCGGACTCACTCGACTATGTGGGTGTCCTGGCGCTCGAGCTGTTCCAGATCGGCGAGGAGCTGCTGGCGAACGAGATGGCGCCGTGTGTCCACAACACCGGGCATTGGACGATCGAGGGCGCCCCGACGAGTCAATTCGCACAGCACCTGCTCGCGATCGCCGGTCATGCGCTCGGACCGGTGGATCCGATCGTGCCCGCGGTGATGACGAACCTCATCGGCGAGCTGCCGGACCCGACGCCCGACGGTCCTGGCGTGTTCGTGCACCTGTACGGCAAGGCGCCACGGCCCGGCCGCAAGCTCGGCCACGTCACGACCCTGGGCTAGGCGCTGAGCTCTTCGAGGCCTTGGGTGAGGGTGTTCCACGCGAGGGTGGCGCACTTGATGCGCACCGGGAACTTCACGACGCCCCGCAGCGCCTCGAGGTCTCCGAGCTTCACCTCGGCGATCGAGTCGTCGTCACCCTCGTCACCGTCAAGCGTGTGCTCGTGGATCGACATCATCGCCTTGAACGCCCGGATCACGTCTCGGGCTTCGGCGACGGACTTGCCCTTCACCGCGGTCGACATCATCGAGGCCGACGACTGGCTGATCGAGCAACCCTGACCTGCGATGCGCAGGTCTTTGACCACGCCGTCTTCGACGTCGAGGAACACAACCACCTCGTCGCCGCACAACGGGTTGAAGCCCTCGGTGCGGTGCGCCGGCGGCGTGGGCAGCTCGCCGCGGTTCCGCGGGTTGCGGTAGTGGTCGAGGATGATCTCTCGGTACAGGTCTTCGAGTCCGGGCATCGTCGTTTCCTCAGGCGGTGAAGAAGTCGGTGGCGGCGTCGAGGCCATCGGCGAGCGCATCGACGTCGACTTCGTCGTTGTACACGTAGAAGGAGGCGCGGGCGGTGGAATTCACTCCGAGCTCGCGGATCAAAGGCTTCGCACAGTGATGGCCGGCTCGCACGCACACGTTCGTCTGGTCGAGCACTTGGGAGATGTCATGCGGATGGAGATCGCGGAAGGCGATCGACAGTGCTCCGCCCCGCACCTCGATGTTGCGGGGGCCGAAGATCGTGAGGTCGTCACCGAACCGTTCGGTGAGCGAGTCGATCGCGTAGCCGGTCACTGACATCTCGTGCTGGCGCACGTTCGTCATGCCGAGCTCGGTGAGGTAGTCGACCGCGGCGCCGAGCCCGATGGCCTCGGCGATCGGGGGAGTGCCTGCCTCGAACTTCACCGGCAGCTCGTTCGGTGTGAACCCGTCGAGGCGCACGTCGCGGATCATGTCGCCGCCACCGAGGAACGGCGGCATCGCGTCGAGCAGCTGTTCGCGTCCCCACAGCACACCGATGCCGGTGGGACCGCACATCTTGTGGGCGGAGAACGCGATGAAGTCGGCGTCCATCGCGACGACGTCGGTCGGCACGTGAGGCACGTACTGGCACGTGTCGACGATCGCCAACGCGCCGTGCTCGTGCGCGGCATCACTCATCTGTCGCACTGGGTTGATCGTTCCGAGCACGTTCGACATCGCCGTGAACCCAAACGCCTTGGCACCGTCGAGGATGGTGTCGAGGTCGGTGAGGTCGAGCAAGCCGTCGGGCGTGAGCGGGACCCACCGAAGCACGATGCCCCGCTCCGCAGCGAGGATGTGCCAGGGGACGATGTTGGCGTGGTGCTCCATGTGAGTGAGCACGACGACGTCGCCCTCGCGGCAGGTTCGCGCGACCCCACGAGTACGCGATGAGGTTCAGTCCCTCGGTCGCGTTCTTCGTGAACACGACCTCGTGTTCGCTCGGCGCGTTGATGAACCGCCGCACCTTGAGCCGCGCCGTCTCGTAGGCCTCGGTCGCCTCGCCGGCGATCTGGTACACGCTGCGATGGACGTTCGCGTTGCACGTCTCGTAGTAGCGCTCCATCGCGTCGAGCACCTGTCGCGGCTTCTGCGACGTGGCCGCCGAGTCGAGGTAGACGAGCCGCTTGCCGTTGATCACCCGATCGAGGATCGGGAAGTCCTTCTTGATGCGAGTGACGTCGAGTCCTGCGTTCGCCGTCATGGGTTCACCGCCATGCCTCGTACCCTTCTCGATCGAGTCGCTCGGCCATCTCGGGCCCCCCGCTGTCCACGACCTGGCCATCGATGAGGATGTGCACACGGTCGGGCTGGAGGTAGTCGAGCAACCGTCGGTAGTGCGTGATCAGCACGACACCCAGCGTGGGCCGGTCGGTGCGCACCTCTTGCACGCCGCGTGCCACGACCTTCAGCGCGTCGATGTCGAGTCCCGAGTCGGTCTCATCGAGGATCGCGAGCTCGGGCTCGAGGATCGCCATCTGCAGGATCTCGTTGCGCTTCTTCTCGCCGCCCGAGAAGCCCTCGTTGAGGTAGCGATCCGCGAAGGACGGATCCATGTCGAGGCGCTTCATCCAGTCCATGATCGCCAAGCGGAGCTCGAGCACCGACAGATCGATGCCCTTGCGCGCCGACAGCGCCTGACGCAGGAACTGGATGACCGAGACGCCGGCGATCTCTTGCGGGTACTGGAAGGCGAGGAACATGCCGCTCTTCGCTCGCACATCGGTCGGCCACTCGGTGATGTCGTCGCCCTTGTAGCGGATGCGACCGCTCGTCACCTCGTAGCCGGGGTCGGCCATCAGGGCGTTGGCGAGCGTGGACTTGCCCGAGCCGTTCGGCCCCATGAGCGCGTGCACCTCACCCGGCGCGACGACGAGGTCGACGCCGCGGAGGATCTCGATCGCGGCACCCTCGTCCGTGGTGGGCCGGACGTGCAGATCCTCGATGCGGAGGAGCTCCGAAGTCACGGGACCAGTGTAATAAGCACTATGGAGATAGGGGAAATAGCCGGGGCCAAAAGAGCGCCCAAATCGCCCAGAAGGGCCGACCGGCCCACTCAGTCACCCTCCGTGGCCGCCGATGGAGATGCATCGTGAAGCGCGGAACGGCCGACCTGGACGCGGCCGGGTCCCCGGTGCGGGGCCTGGCGGCTCTCGCCTCGCTCGCCCGCGCCGTGGCGGCAGCCGACGACCTGATGCAGACGCTCGAGATGGCCGCCGAGGAGGCCAGGGCATCACTCGGGGCGTCGGCGGTCTCGATCGCCCGGGCCGACCTCGATCAGTGCACGCTGAAGGTCTTGGTGAACGTCGGAGTGCTCGCCGAAGGCGAGGTGCGGTTCCCCACCGACGAGGAGTACCCGTTCGACCAGTTCCCCAGGGTCGAGACCTTGTTGCTGAAGGGTGAGCCCTACCGATCGTCTGTCGACGACCCGAACGAGATGCCCGCGATCGCCGAATGGCTCCGCAAGGGGGGTCGCAGCTCCGAGCTCGGCGTGCCGATCATGGTGGACGGGCAGGTCTGGGGAGAGCTGTGGGCCGCGACGGCGCCCGGCGACTCGCCGCTCAGCACCGACGACACCGAGTTCTTGCAGGCGGCGGCGCTCTACGTCGCGGCCGCAGTCGGCCACGCGGAGCACATGGCCCGGCTCGAGCGGCTCGCGTTCGAAGACGCCCTCACCGGCCTCGCGAACCGTCGCGCGCTCGACGAGCGGCTCGATGCGGCGCTCGAGCGCGCCGAGGTCACCGGCCGGCCGGTGTCACTGCTCGTCTTCGACATCGACGGCATGAAAGAGGTGAACGACCGCTTCGGCCACGACACCGGGGACGAGGCGCTCATCGCGGTGGCCGATGGGCTGCGCAACGCGGTCGCCGGCGTCGAGGGCGCGCTCGCGTTCCGTCTCGGCGGTGACGAGTTCTGCATCTTGCTCGCGGGTCACGACGGCACGGCGGCGGCACACATCGCCCAGGATGCGCTCAACCTGCTGCAGGCGTACTCGGGTCGTCGCCTCACGGCGTCGTGCGGGGTCGCGACGACCGGTCCCGACGTGGCTCGGCCGAGGGAGCTCTTCCGTTCCGCCGACGCCGCGCAGTACGCCGCGAAGCGTGCGGGTCGCGGCCGGGTGCGCGTGTCGAGATCAGCAGCCGACCCACACGTCGAGGGCGTGCGGGCGCCGTGGCGCTTCTTCCGCGATCGCAGCGAAAAGATGCAGGGTCTGCTCGAGACCGCACTCACCTTGCTCGATGGTCCGCTCGCGTCGGCCGACGAGGAGGAGCGGCTCGAAGCCGTCGCTGCGGCAGCGTCCGCGGCGTTCGATCTCGTGTCGTGGACGATCTCGGTCTGTGACGGGGGTGGCGAGGTCCACGCACTGCTCGTCGGGATGGCTCGTGTCGACGGGAGCGGCGGGTCGGACAGCTTCACGTTCGACGATTCCGTGAGCTACGTCGTTGCCGACTACCCGATGACCGACAAGGCCTTGCGCGACGAGTCCGCGTTCCTGGTCGATGTCGCCGATCCCGAGGCTGACCCGGGGGAGGTTGCGATCCTGCGCAAGCTCAGGGCGTCACAAGTGCTCGGCGCGGCGGCGCACGGCAGAGATGCCGCGTACCTCCTCGAGCTCTACGGCGACGCCCAGACGGCGTCGCTCGAGCTCGCGCGACCCGAGATCCGGCTGCTGGTGCTCGAAGCCGTGCACGGCGCCGGGCGTCGCGACCGGCTGGGCTAGCTGTCTGACGGCTTGTCGACGGACTTCGTGACCGGCGTGTCGTCGGCCTCGTCCATCTGCGCGCCTTCCTTGAGACCCGTCTTGAATTCCTTCTGGGCCTGTCCCAGCGAGCGTGCGAGCTTCGGAAGCTTCGCTCCGCCGAAGACGAGCAGCACGATGATCAGGATGATGATCAGTTCAGGGGCACCGAGATCCATGACCTTCCCCATTCGTGGGTGTGTCTACCGGTGAGTGTACGCACCACTCCCCGGTCTTGGATCACCACCCCCGGTCGATCCACTCCTGAAGGTGAGGGCGCTCGGTGCCGATCGTCGTGTCGTCGCCGTGACCAGGCAGGACCAGCGTCTCGACGGGCAGTGTGAGGAGCCTGCGGTCGATCGACTCGATGATCGTCGGGAAGCTGCTGCCCTCGAACTTCGTGGCGCCGGGGCCTCCGGGAAACAGCGTGTCGCCTGAGAACACCACGGGCGAGCCCTCGACGAGGAAGCACATGGACCCCGCGGTGTGGCCCGGCGTGAGGATCGTGTGCAATCGCACCTGCCCGACCTGGATCACGGAGTCGTCCTCGATCAGCTCGTCATAGGACGGCAGCATCGCGGCGTCCTCGGCGGTGACCCCGACCGAGTAGCCCGCGTCCCGCAGCTGGGGGATCGCCTGGATGTGGTCCCAGTGGCCGTGGGTCTCGAGGACCCGGCGCACGTTGAGGCGCTGGCAGAGCTCGAGGAGCTTCTCGTGCTCGTTGGCGGCGTCGAGGAGCACGGCATCGCCGGTGGCGCGGCAGCGCATCACGAAGACGTTGTTGTCATAAGGCCCGACGACGAGCTTGTGGATCTCGATCTGGTCGTCGCTGTAGTGCATCGGGGGACCTCCGTGACATCCGGTCTTGCCTGCATGTGCGGCTTGACCCGCGGGTCTAGTAGAAAAGCCGAGCCGCTTGTACCCAGTCTCGCCGTCCCAGGGGGAAATGCCGTGAACTTCGCCTTCAGCGAGGAGCAGGAAGAGCTTCGCCGCACCGTGCGGGCCTTCCTCGACCAGAAGTCGCCCGAAGCCGAGGTGCGCCGCCTCATGGAGACCGAGCAGGGCTACGACGAGGCGGTGTGGCGGCAGATGGGCGAGCAGATGGGCCTGCAGGGCCTCATCGTGCCGGAGGAGTTCGGCGGCTCGGGCTACAGCTACGTCGAGCTCATCGTCGTGCTCGAGGAGATGGGCCGCTCGCTTCTGTGCGCGCCCTACTTCTCGACGGTGGCGCTCGCGGCGAACGCGTTGATCCACTCCGGCGACGATCAGGCCAAGAAGGATCTGCTGCCCGGCATCGCGTCGGGCGAGACGATCGCGACGCTCGCGTTCACCGAGCCGTCGGGCAAGTGGGACGAAGCCGGCATCACGACGCCGGCGACGAAGTCGGGCGACGGCTGGACCATCAGCGGCACCAAGATGTTCGTGCTCGACGGTCACACCGCGGACCTCATCATCGTCGCGGCCCGCACCGCCGCCGGGCGTGTCGCTGTTCGCTGTCGACGGTGGCGCGGTCGGGTCTCACCCGCACCGCGCTGTCGACGATGGACCAGACCCGCAAGCAAGCCAAGCTCGAGCTCGACAACACCCCGGCCCGGCTGATCGGCGCCGATGGCGCGGGATGGAACGTGCTCTCGACGGTGCTCGATCTCGCCGCGGTCGCCCTTGCCGCCGAGCAGGTCGGCGGCGCGCAGAGGTGCCTCGACATGGCGGTCGAGTACGCGAAGGTGCGCGTGCAGTTCGGCCGCCCGATCGGTTCGTTCCAGGCGATCAAGCACAAGTGCGCCGACATGTTGCTCGAGGTCGAGTCGGCGAAGTCCGCCGCCTACTACGCAGGCTGGTGCGCAGCCGAGATGAACGACGAGCTGCCGTCGGTCGCGTCGCTCGCGAAGGCGTACTGCTCGGAGGCCTACTTCCACGCTGCCGCTGAGAACATCCAGATCCACGGCGGCATCGGCTTCACCTGGGAGCACCCCGCGCACCTCTACTTCAAGCGCGGCGAAGTCGTCCGAGCTCCTGTTCGGTGACCCGACGTACCACCGCGAGCTGCTCGCGCAGCGCATCGGCATCTGAACGTCCTCATCCTGGTCGCCGCCGCGGCGATCGTGTTCATCATCGCTGCGGTCGTCATCGGCCGTGAAGCGCACCGCCTCGACGCGATGTCGCCGCGCGTGGTCTTCGACCTCGATGAGGCCGTGCTCTCCGTCAGCGAGCGACTGCCCGAGGAAGTCACCTCAGAGCTCAGCTATGCCGACGTGCGCGACTTGCTGCGCTGGCACATGGCTGACCTCCGGGCGCAAGGCCTGAAGCCCCCGGCGGCGCTCGATGAGCCGCAAGATCCCGCCAAGCTCATCGTGGTGGACGAGGACGCGAGCGTGGGCTCGCTGATCGCTCGGGTCGCGTCAGAGGGACGCACCTACAGCCGGGAAGATGTGTCGGCCGTCGTCGAGGCGCACTTCGAGTACCTGCGCGAGATCGGGGCCGTCGGCCCGCCGGCCGGTGACGCTCAACTGTGAAGATCCGGCTGTGAAGATCCGGCTGTGACGTCGGACATACGTAGGCGCGCGGACCACCCGCGAATACGTAGATGTGTCGATGTGCCGTGGTGGTTCAGAGGCGCACGCTCGAGCACATGATGATGCACCCGACCTTCGGGCAGTCCATCCACCAGCAGCGGAAGGTGACGTTCGAGAAGGCCGCGCATCGGCGGCGCTGGCTGAAACGGGGGAAGCGGATCAGGCCCTGATCCGTATGCTCGACCGCATGCTTGCGGGCCGCACCGGTCTCAGTCCGGTGATGGTGGGACGTACCTCCCCGTTGTCCCGCCTCACCGGGCTGATGGCGTCATCTGATCGCGAGCCCGCGGTTGCCCTCGTTGTGGGAGAGGCCGGTGTCGGCAAGACCCGCCTGCTACGTGAGCTGGTGCGTTCCCTCCCTGAGGAAGTGCAGGTGCTGGCAGGCCAGGCCGAGCCCGGGTCGCTCGGCCGTCCCTTCGAGCTCGCTCTTGACGCCCTCGGTCTCGAGGCCGTGCCGGACGCAACCGACCGCCTGGCCGCCGTCGTGCAGACCTACCTCGATCGGGTCGGGCAGGGTCCCGCCGTCATCATCTTCGAGGACCTGCACTGGGCCGACGCCGAGAGCCTCGGGGTGTTCGAGCGTCTCGCGTCGGGGACGCCGGCGGGCACGGTGCTCGTCGGTTCGTACCGGTCTGAGGAGCTGAGCAGGATGCTCCCTGCGGCCGATCTGCTCGTGCGCCTCGATCGTCGCCGCACGGTCCATCACCTCTCGCTCGACCCGCTGACCCAGCCGGAGGTCGCTCACTTCCTCGCGCGCGTGTACGGACGGGCGCTCCCATCGAGGACGGCAGCCGCGCTCTACGCCCGCACGGGGGGCAACCCGTTCTTCCTCGAGGAGATCCTGAGCGCGTCCGACGACGCAGACCCCGAGTGCCTCGCTGCACAGCCCTTGCCGTTCACGCTCGCCGAGATTGTCCGTCGTCAGCTCGATGGGCTCAGCGGCGCCGAACGCCGAGTGATCGACGCCGCTTCGGTGCTCGGAAGGGGCGCGTCGTTCGACGTGCTCGCCACGGTCACCCGCATGAACGAGCAAGAGATGATCGGTCACCTCCGCGGGCTCGTCGACCGCGGCCTGATCACCGAGGATCGCCCTGACGAGTTCGTGTTCCGGCATGCCCTGGTGCGAGACGCGGTCGAGGACCAGCTCCTCGGTCGTGAACGCCGCAGACTGCACGAGGCGGCCCTCGCCGCGCTGCGCGACTCGGGGAGCGCCGACATCGCAGGGCTTGCGAAGCACGCGCTGGGCGCCGGTCACTACGACGAGTTCCTCGACCTCGCGCAGGAGGGCGCCAGGTACTACCTCGAGCGGGGGTCGTCCTACCAAGCGTTACGGCTCGCCACCGACGCTCTCAGGGAGGACCCGGACTGCCTCACGTTGCTCGAGGCGGCGACGCGGGCGGCGTGGCTCGTGGGTCTCAACGACGAAGCGTTCGGTCAAGCACGGCGATGGCGCGAGCGTGCCGAAGCGCGTGGTGACCTCGTCGGACAAGCCGAGGCCGCCCACATGGTGGCGCGGATCGTGTGGGACCTGGGGCGGTTCGACGAGCACGATGCCGCGGTCGCGGACCTCGAGCGTCTCGTGGGCCAGCTTCCCGAGGGTCCCGAGAGGGCGCGGGCATGCGCCGCTGTCGCACAGGCGCACATGCTGGCCCATCGAAGCGCGCTCGCAGTCGAGTGGTCCGAGCGCGCGATCGAAGAAGCCGATCGCTGGGATGCCAAGCCGGTGCGGGCGCTGGCGTTGGTCGAGAAGGGCTCGGCGCTCGCCGGCTGGGCGGGCCACCAAGACGAGGCAGTCGTGATCATCCGCGATGGCATCGCGGAGGCCGAGGCGGTCGGCGACTATGTCGCCGTCGCTCGAGGGCTTCACAACCTCCTCGAGTGCGTGTCGCTCCACACACGCGAGGGAAGGGCGATCGTCGACGCGCTCGATTCGGCCGCCGAACGTGCGGGCTACGACGCCATGATCCGCACGAAGCACGCCATCATGCAGGTCGAGATCGCGATCAGCGAGGGCGACATGGCCCGCGCGCAGGCCGGGCTCGACAGCTGGGTCGAGCGGGTCGGTGAGCTCACCCCCCGAGAGACGCAATGGCCCGCCCTGAACCAGATCTCGATCTGGCTCGAGGAGGGACGCACGGAGGACGCGGCGGCACTCGCCGCTCGCGCTGGTCGACTTCGCCGGCTCGAACCATCCCTGGGAGCTCGCGGTGGCGACGCAGCTCGCAGAGCGCCTCAGCCGCCGAGACGAGGTGGAGGCACTGCTGCGTCGCCTGGCGCACGTGGCGACCGAGAAGGAAGACCCCGCGAACGTCGAGTGGACCGCCCTGCCGATCGACGCGGCTCTTCGCGCCGGCGTCGCGCTGGTGCTCGTGCGCGAGGTGGTGGCTCCGATGCTGGAGCTCGCCAGTGGCAGGCCGTGGGCGCCGGTGGGCGAGGCGATGCTCCTGGTCGGGCAGGGTGATCATCGGGAAGCGCTCGATCAGCTCGAGACGGTCCTCGTGCATCCGGAGCCCGAGCTGCCTGCCTACGCGCTCGCCATGGTGTGGTTCATGGCGGCGCGGTGCCACCTGGCGCTGGGGGAGCGAACCGAGGCCCCCGCTGCCGCGTCTCGCGCTCGCGAATTGCTCGAGCGATGGCCAGGGTTTCGCCGCGACGAGGTCGACGCCCTCCTCAGGCGACTCGAGCGCGTCGCGTCGCAGGATGACACCGAGCTCACGGCTCGGGAACGCGAGGTCGCCGTCCTCGTCGCGCAGGGACTCACAAACGCGGCCATCGCGAAGCAGCTCTACATCTCGCCCCGCACGGCGGCGGTGCACGTCTCGAACATCCTGGCCAAGCTCGGCGTCGCGAACCGATCGGAGCTCACGGCCTGGGCGATCAGGGCGGGTCTCGACGGCCCGAGTGAATAGCGCGGACACCCCGCGGGGATGTGGTTTGCTGGTGCTACCGAGGAAAGGAGGTGGTCCAGCTG
>CAVSDE010000011.1:0-93563 GCA_963726695.1 uncultured Acidimicrobiales bacterium | reverse complement strand
ACGCGAAAGAGCCCCCCTCACGGGGGGCTCTTCGTCGTTCTGGGGTCGTGGCGAGCTGTCCGCCTACTCGACGACCTCGCTCGTCTGCAGCACCGGCTGGATCGTCGTGTAGTTGACGACGTCGCCCATGATGTCGGCCATGCCCGGGGAGCCCATCGCCGCTCCGAGGGCATCCATGGAGTCGAACTTGAAGTGCACCGCGGCCACGTTCGGGCCGTCGAGCCCCTTGTCGATCTCGGCGCCGGCAAGGCCCCAGGTCTTCACGCACAAGGGCACGTGCTTCTCGCGGTAGTAGTCGTGATCGAAGGACGCACCTTCGGTCTTGGGATAGAAGACGCTGACTCTGATCATCGTGAGATTCTGCCTTGCTCGTCGAGGGTCTGCTGCACCTCGGACATCCAGCCGTCCCGGCCCGTGAAGCGCACGCCTTCCCATCCGCATCGGCGCGCCGCGGCGACGTTGTCGGCGTCGTCGTCGAGGAGCACCGGGCGGCCGGCGGTGCTGGCGACGCCCAGCCGCTCGGCGGCGAGGGTCCAGAACCGATCGTCGGCTTTGACGACGCCGAGCTCGGCCGACCCGATCACGGCGGTGACGGGCAGGAGTGCGCCGAGCCGCTCTCGCAGGTACACGAGGCGGCGATGCTCCTGATTGGTGGCGAGGACGAGGATGACGCCCGCGTCGGTCCAGGCCCGCACCGCGTCGAGCACGTCCTCGTGCACCACGAAGTCGGCCTCGAACCAGCAGGCCAGCACGTCATCGACCGACGCCGTGGCACCGATCTGGTCGAGGGCCCGCTCGAGAGCCGGCTCGATCGCACGCCGGCCGGTGACGATGTCCTGCCAGCACGGAACGAAGAACGCGTCGCGCAGCGCGGCTCGGTCGATTCCGAGCTGCTCCTGCAGCGCATTGCCCCACGGACCGAGGCCGCCCCGATCAGGGTCGAGCAGGACGCCGTCGACGTCGACCGCCAGGATGAGGTTCAGAGCCGCCCGAGCACGGCACCACACGAGCTCTCGACGACGCCGCCCGTCTCGTCGACGTCGATCGCGCGTCACCTTGCCGTCGTCGATGATCGCGGCGTACCGCTTCGAGCGGCTGCCCAGTCCGAACCCCGAGCCGTCGAGCTCGAGGCCCATCGCCTTGGTGAAGTCGCCGTTGCCGTCGGCGAGCATCACGATCTTGTCTCCCACGTCGTGAGCCTTGCCCCAGGCATCCATCACGAAGGCATCGTTGACGGCGACGCAGGCCACCTGGTTCACGCCCTTGGCGAACAGCTCGTCGGCCTGGTCCACGAAGCCGGGCAGGTGGATGCGGTCACAGCCGGGCGTGAACGCGCCGGGCACGCCGAACAGGACCGTGCGGCCCTTCGCGAAGATCTCGCCCGTCTTCACCGGCTCGGGCATGCCGTTCGGGCCCATCTGGCGGATCTCGACATCGGGAATTGCGTCACCTGCAGCGATCATCTCTTCCTCCGTGTGTGCTGATGTCGCCGACGATACGGCCGGAGTGCAAGCACTGCGTCATCGTCTTAGGGTCCGCCCGTGCGGTTGACGACGAGCTCGGATGTCCCGGCGATCCGGAGGGTGCTCGGCGAGGCGTTCGTTTCCGACCCGCTGTTCGCGTGGCTGTTCCCCGAGCCGTCGACTCGTCTCGACGCCACCGCCGCGTGGCTCGGGCTGTTCGTGGAGCGCTACATCAGCCGCGGTCCGATCCATGTGATCACCGGGGACACCGTCGAGGCAGTCGCTGTCTGGCAACCCCCGGGTGAGACCGCGATGCCCGTGGCCGTGGGCCCGCCGAGCATCGGCGGGCTGCTCGCGGCGCTGCTCGGCACCGACCGCTTCGCTGAGCTCGGCGACACGTTGAGGGCCATCGGCTCGGTGCGACCCACGCGGCGCCACTCCTACCTGCAGTTCCTCGCGGTGAGCCCCGAGCATCAGGGCCACGGCATGGGTCGTCGACTGGTCATGCCCGGGATGGCCGCCGCCGATGCCGACGGTGTGGGGGTGCATCTGGAGACGACGAATCCCACGAACCTCGACTTCTACCGCTCGCTCGGGTTCGAGGTCTCCCATGAGATCAGGCTCGAGCCGGGTGGCCCCGAGCTCTGGGCGATGTGGAGGGCGGCGAAGTGAGCGTGCTCGACCCGGCGCTGACCGGCCTCGAGCAGCTGACGGCGGTGTTCGGCGAGGGCGGTGCGGGCGCGGGCATCACGCACTTGCTCGGCATGACAACGGTCGCGCTCGAGCCGGGCCACGTGGCATTTGCCGTGGTGGCCCGACAAGAGATGTGCAACCCCGCCGGCACGGTCCACGGCGGCATCGCAGCCACGATGCTCGACGAGCCGCGGCGTCGTGTGCCGTGCATTCGACCTTGCTGGCAGGGGAGCGCTACATGACGGTCGACCTGCAGGTCCACTACACCCGGGCGATCCGAGCCGACCATGGAGAGATCGTCGCCACTGGAGAGGTCGTCCATCGGGGGAGTCGCATCGCGACTGCGGAGGGCCGTCTCGTCGACTCCGGGGGCAAGCTTCTGGCGCACGGGACCGTCACCTGCCTCGTGATGCCCGTCATCTCGTAGGCTGCGCGCCATGCCCGGCCAGCGTCCCCCCTCACGCGGCGCGCCCAAGGGCAAGCCCGCCCCCAAAGGCACTGGCTCGGGCGCGAAGGGAAAGGCCGCACCCAAGGGGAAGGGCGCGCCCCGGCCGACGCCGGCCCCGAAGCCCGGCATCCCGCAGGCAGCGATCGATGCGTCGCAGGCGGCTCGGCGCGCCGGCCTCGGAGGCGTCGCCCGCAAGGGAGCCAGCGAGGTCATGTCGCCCCGCACCGGCCACGCACCCGAGCGCACCCCGCCGACCAAGTGGGTCGGCGACGAGTGGACCGACGAGGGCGACGTCCACGACGAGGCTCGGGGGGCAGTCCACCGCGGCAGCACGAAGACCAAGACGGTCGACCGTGACACCGACAGCAAGGCGCCCGTCAAGAACCTGCCGCCCGACGTGGTCGCCGACTTCGAGTCGGCGGCCGGCCCTCGCGATGCAGCGAAGCTGCAGCAACAGTTCGCGAACGCCCGTCGCGCCTACGAGCGCGACCGGTTCGGTGAGGCGCGCCGTCTCCTCGAGCCTCTCTCCCGTGACGCTCCCGAAGCGGCGGGCGTCAGAGAGCTCTACGGCCTGACGCTCTACCGCCTCGGCGAGTATCGCAAGGCCGCCAAGGAGCTCGAGCAGTTTCGCGTCCTCACGCGATCGCCCGACCTCAACGCAGTGCTGGCGGATTGCTACCGCGCGCTGCACCGGTGGACTGCGGTGGCCGAGCTCTGGGACGAGCTGAAGGAAGCGTCGCCCGACCCGGCCATCGTCGCCGACGGACGCATCGTGATGGCGGGCGCGCTCGCGGACCAGGGGAAGCTTCCGGCGGCCATTGCGCTCCTCGAGCGCGCGAGCGAGAAGCCGCGCAAGGCGCAGCTGCACCACCTGAAGCTCTGGTACGCCCTCGCAGACCTGTACGACCGAGCGGGAGATGTGCCCCACGCCCGCACGCTGTTCACACGGGTGCGCCAGTCGGACCCGACGTTCGCCGACGTGCCGCAGCGACTGCGCGCGCTCGGCTGAACGTCACACCCCCCTTGTAGGGTCACGACGACTTCCCTCGCGCATCGAAGTTCCGGCATCGAAGATCCGAAGGGGAAGTCCCATGAACATCGTCCTGCTTCACGGCGTGCTCACCCGCGAGCCAGACCTGCGCTCGCTGCCGTCCGGCGACCACGTCGCCTCGTTCGACATCACGGTGCGCGACGACGGGTTCGAGACCGACGTCGTGCCCATCGCGTGGCACGACGCGCCGGTCACCGCGCTCGACAAGCTCGAGGTCGGTGGCGAGGTGATCGTCACCGGTCGCGTGCGTCGCCGATTCTTTCGAGCCGGGGGTGCCACCCAGAGCCGCACCGAGGTGCTGGCCACGGCGGTGGTGCCGACCCGTCAGAGCCACGGCGCGAAGAAGGCGATCGAGGCTGCCCTGTCGACCGGCGAGCAGTGGGTCGCCGGGTGACGCCCAGGGGTACGCTCGGCACATGTCCGACATCTCTGCTCTGCTCGGCGACGAGGCTGAGTCCCTCCTCGGCCACACCGCGAAGGCGATCCCACGCGAAGAGCTGTCACTCCCCGGCCCCGACTACATCGATCGGGTCTTCCTCGACACCGATCGCAACCCGACGGTCGTGCGCAACCTCGGCGCGCTGCTCGACCACGGGCGGCTAGGCGGCACGGGCTATGTGTCGATCCTGCCGGTCGATCAGGGAATCGAGCACTCGGCCGCGGCCTCGTTCGCGCCGAACCCCGCGTACTTCGATCCGATCAACATCGTGAAGCTCGCGATCGACGGAGGGTGCAACGCGGTCGCGACGACGTTCGGCGTGCTGGGGCAGGCGTCGCGGCGCTACGCGCATCGCATCCCGTTCATCGTGAAGCTGAACCACAACGAGCTGCTGACCTATCCGAACCAATTCGACCAGGTGATGTTCGGCAGTCCGCAGCAAGCCTGGGACCTGGGCGCTGTCGGCGTCGGCGCGACCATCTACTTCGGGTCAGAAGAGTCCACCCGGCAGCTGCAAGAGGTGAGCGCGGCCTTCGCCGAAGCGCATGAGCTCGGCATGTTCACGGTCCTGTGGTGCTACCTGCGCAACAACGCCTTCAAGAAGGACGGCGTCGACTACTCGCTGTCGGCCGACCTGACCGGGCAGGCGAACCACCTGGGCGTCACGATCGAGGCCGACATCATCAAGCAGAAGCATGCCGGAGAACAACGGCGGCTACAACGCACTGAGCTACGGCAAGACGTCGCCATTGGTCTACGACGAGCTGACGACCGACCATCCGATCGACCTCTGCCGCTGGCAGGTGGCGAACTGCTACATGGGCCGGGTCGGGCTCATCAACTCGGGTGGCGAGTCCAAGGGCGCAGCCGACATGGCGCAGGCGGTGCGCACCGCGGTGATCAACAAGCGGGCCGGCGGCATGGGTCTGATCACCGGTCGTAAGGCGTTCCAGCGGCCGGTGGCAGACGGAATCGCACTCCTCAACGCCGTCCAAGACGTCTATCTCGACGAGGCGATCACCGTCGCCTGATCCACATCACCTGGTATGCGTTGAGTGGTGTTGACGTGCCGGTAGTCTCGACTTCACGTTGATGTAACCGCGCGTCCCAGGGGGGATCGTGACCGACACAGCACGTCCGGAGGCACCCGAGGAGCTGCATCGGGTCGTCATCCGCTTCGCCGGCGACTCCGGCGACGGCATGCAGCTCACCGGCGACCGGTTCACGAGCGCCAGTGCCGCTGTTCGGCAACGACCTGTCGACGCTGCCCGAGTTCCCCGCGGAGATCCGCGCTCCGGCCGGCACGCTCGCGGGCGTCTCGTCGTTCCAGGTCCACATCTCCGACCACGAGATCACGACGCCCGGTGACGCGCCCGAGCGTGCTCGTGGCGATGAACCCCGCGGCGCTCAAGGCCGACCTCGATCGGCTCGAGCCGGGCGGCACGCTCATCGTCAACACCGACACCTTCGACGAGCGCAACCTCGCGAAGGCCGGGTACGCCGAGAGCCCGCTCACCGACGGCAGCCTCAAGGGCTACACGGTGTACGAGGTGCCGATGACCTCGCTCACGAAGGAGGCGACGGCGCCCCTCGGAGTGAAGCCGCGCGACGCGGACCGCTCGAAGAACTTCTTCGCGCTCGGCCTCGTGTCGTGGATGTACACGCGCCCGGTCGAGCCGACGCTCCAATGGATCGAGGACAAGTTCAAGAAGAGCGCGCAGGTGCTCGCGTCGAACACCGCGGCGTTCAAGGCCGGGTACAACTTCGGCGAGACGGCCGAGCTGTTCGGGCACGCGTACCAGGTCAAGCCCGCGCACCTACCCGCCGGCACCTACACGAACGTCACGGGCAACATCGCGCTCGGCGTGGGGCGTGGTCGCCGCCGGCCAGCTCGCGAAGCTGCCGGTGTTCCTCGGGTCGTACCCGATCACTCCGGCCTCAGACATCCTCCACGAGCTCTCGAAGCACAAGAACTTCGGCATCCGCACGTTCCAAGCCGAAGACGAGATCGCCGCCGCGGGGTCCCGCTCGGCGCCGCGTTCGCCGGCCACCTCGGTGTCACCACGACGAGCGGTCCGGGTGTCGCGCTCGAAGTCAGAGACGATCAGCCTCGGCGTGAGCCTCGAGCTGCCGTTGCTCGTCATCGACATCCAGCGTGGTGGTCCGTCGACCGGGCTGCCGACCAAGACCGAGGCCGCCGACCTGCTGATGGCCATGTACGGACGCCACGGCGAGGCACCGCTGCCGATCGTCGCGGCGATGAGCCCGTCGCATTGCTTCTTCGCGGCCATCGAGGCCGTCCGCATCGCCGTCAAGTACCGCACGCCGGTGATCCTGCTATCCGACGGGTACCTCGCGAACGGCGCCGAGCCGTGGCTGCTCCCCGACGTCAGCACGCTTCCCGACATCTCCGTCGCGTTCGCCGAGAAGCCGAACCACGTACGCGAAGACGGCACCGAGGTGTTCTGGCCCTATCTCCGCGATCCCGAGACCCTGGCCCGTCCGTGGGCGGTGCCCGGCACGCCCGGTCTCATGCACCGCGTCGGCGGGCTCGAGAAGGAAGACGGATCGGGCGACATCTCTTACACGCCCGAGAACCACGGCCGGATGGTCGATCTGCGCGCGGCGAAGATCAAGGGCATCGCGAAGGACATCCCGCTCGTCGAGGTGCACGGTGACGAAGACGCCGATGTGCTCGTGCTCGGATGGGGGTCGACGTGGGGCACGATCGACGCCGCGGTCGGTCGTGCTCGGGCCCGGGGCAAGAAGGTCGCACATGCGCACCTGATGCACCTCAACCCGTTCCCGGCGAACCTCGGCGACGTCGTGCGGCGCTACCGCCGAGTCGTCATCCCCGAGATGAACTCGGGGCATCTGTGGCGCATGGTCCGCGCCGAGTTCCTCGTCGACGCTCGCGTGGTGAACAAGGTGCAGGGCACTCCGTTCACCGCCGGCGAGCTCGAGACCGCCATCTTGGAGGCTTGCAGTGACTGACACGGTGCCGGTGACGACCAAGAAGGACTGGACCAGCGACCAAGAGGTGCGCTGGTGCCCGGGCTGCGGCGACTACTCGATCCTCACCGCGGTGCAGATGTTGATGCCCGAGCTCAACGTGAAGCCCGAGAACACCGTGTTCATCTCGGGCATCGGGTGCTCGAGCCGGTTCCCGTACTACATGAACACCTACGGCGTGCACGGCATCCACGGCCGCGCACCGCGATCGCGACGGGCGTCGCGATGGCCCGCCCCGATCTCGACGTGTGGGTGATCACCGGTGACGGCGACGGGCTGTCGATCGGCGGCAACCATCTCATCCACGCGCTGCGGCGCAACGTGAACCTCACGATCTTGCTCTTCAACAACCAGATCTACGGCCTGACCAAGGGGCAGTACTCACCGACGAGTGAGGTCGGCAAGGTCACGAAGTCGACGCCCTTCGGCTCGCTCGACTACCCGTTCAGCCCGGTGAGCCTCGCGCTCGGCGCGGAGGCCGGGTTCGTCGCTCGCACCCACGACATGGACCGCAAGCACATGATGGAGACGTTCCGGCGCGCGCACGACCACAAGGGCGCTTCGTTCGTCGAGATCTACCAGAACTGCAACGTCTTCAACGACGGCGCGTTCGAGACGATCCTGTCGCGTGAGAACCGCGGCGCAATGCTCATCAACCTCGTGCACGGCGAGCCGATCCGGTTCGGTGCCGACAACGAGAAGGGTGTCGTGATGGGCAGCGACGGCCAGCTGCGCATCGTCGACGTCGCCGAGGTCGGTGAGGCTGCCCTCCTCGTCCACGACGAGCACCACGCCGACCCTGGCCTGGCGTTCGCGCTGTCGCGGCTGAGCCACAGCCCGACGACTCCGACGCCGATCGGCGTGTTCCGCGACGTCGATCGAGCCGAGTTCGCATCCGAGACCTCACGCCAGCTCATGCTCGCCAGCGAGAAGGGCCCCGGTGACCTCACTGCACTGCTCGCCTCGGGCGGCACCTGGGACGTGAGCTAGCCGCCTGGCGCACACGCTCAGTCGAGCATGCGAAACACGGTGCCGGTCTTGGGCTTCGGCGCGAAGAACGTCGTCTTCGGGGGCATGAGCTTGCCCGCGTGGGCCGTCGCCGCGATCTGATCGACGGTCGCCGGCCGCAACAGCACGCCGATCGTGCCGGGCTCGCCGGTGACGCGCTTCACGACGTTGCTCACTCCGTGTTGATACGCGATCTCGTGCGGACCGAGGGCACCGAGCGCGGCCTCGAGCCGGCTCGAGTCGAGATCGTCGACGCCGTCGAACGCACCTGACCGGGGTCGCAGCAGCCAGAAGCCTTCGGGGCGCACCAGCGCGAGCGCCCCAGCGTCAGCCATACGAGCCGTGATGGTCGAGGCTCCGTCGAGGGGACCGGCGTCGAAGGCCTCGAACCACGGGCCGAGCGCGGCGACGACGTCGATGTGTGCGTCGATGCCCGACAGCAGGCGGTGGATGGGGAGGACATTGAGCTGTTCGGGCGCCAGCTCGACGATGAACGCCATCACGTACCCAGGTGGGCCGTCAGGATCGTCGCGCTCGCCCTTGTAGGCAAGCGAGGTCGAGTACCGGTGGTGGCCGTCCGCGATGACGACTGGTGACGCGGCGACGGCGTTGCGGATTGCCGCGACCACGCCCGGCTCACTCACCCGGTACAGGCGATGGTGCACGCCGTCGTCGTCGGTCCATCGGGCCTCGGGCGGCCCGGGTAGCTCGCACAGCGCGCCGAGCCCTGAGGTGAGCGACAGACCCCATACCGCGGAGAGGTTCGCCCGGCACGAGCGCAACATCTCGAGCCGGTCGCTGTGCGCCTTCGGCGTCGTCTGCTCGTGGGGGAACACGCCCTTCGTGCCCGGCTCGCTGAGCTCGAGTGCTCCGATGACGCCCGCGGTCTGGAGGGCGTGACCCGCCTCGTCGTGGTACCCCATGCGGTACACGTAGAACGAGGGCTCCTCGTCGAAGCGGAGCACGCCCTCCTCGAGCCACTGGTGCAGCAAGAAGCAGGCGTTCTCGTAGCGATCGCGCCCGTCGGCCTCGGCCGGCAGGTCGATGTGCACGACGTTGTACGGCGACCGGGCGCCGAGTGCCTCACGCTCGGCGTCGTCGATCACGTCGTAAGGCGGCGCGGTGACGTCCGCGAGGTCGAACGCGTCGTCGTAGAGCACGCCGACAAAGGGCTCGAACCGGGGCACGCTCGAATGACTACCAGATGCCGCGGCGAAAGCCGCCCATGTCAGAATGCACTCATGCCGCGCGCCAACAACAACGGGATCGAGATCGAATACGACACCGTCGGTGACCCGAGCGACGAGCCACTGCTCCTCGTCATGGGCTTCACCGCCCAGATGATCGCCTGGGACGAGAAGTTCTGTCAGAGCCTCGCCGACGAGGGCTACTTCGTGATCCGCTACGACAACCGCGACTGCGGGCTGTCCTCGCACCTCGACGGCGTGCTGCTCGACATGGGCGAGCTGCTCAACGCGTGCGATGACCGGCGGCGAGGTGCCGCCCGTGCCCTACACGCTCTCCGACATGGCCGAAGACGGCATGGCGGTGCTCGACGCGCTCGGCATCGACCGGGCCCACATCGTCGGCGCCTCGATGGGCGGCATGATCGTGCAGACGATGGCGATCGAGCACCCGCATCGCCTGCGCACCGTCACGTCGATCATGTCGATGACCGGCGAGCCCGACTACGGCCAGGCCGCGCCCGAGGCGATGGCCGCGCTCATGACCCCGCCTCCCGAAGGTCGAGCGGCGGCGATCGAGGCATCGGTCGAGGGCTCGAAGATCTTCAGCAGCCCGCGGTACTTCGACGCCGCCAGAGCTCGTGAGCGCGGCGGGCGAGTCGTACGACCGCGCGTTCTATCCGGAGGGTGCAGGTCGCCAGATGGGCGCCATCGTGGCGAGCGGCGATCGAGCCGAAGGCCTCCGCAAGGTCAAGCTGCCGTTCTTGGTGATCCACGGTCGGGCCGACACGCTCATCGGCGTGAGCGGGGGCGAGCGCACCGCCGAGCTCGTGCCCGGCGCGAACCTCGTCGTGCTGAACGACATGGGCCACGACCTGCCCGAGCCGCTGTGGCCCTTCATCATCGACGTGATCTCGAGCCACGCCACTCACGCCATCGGGTGAGCGCGCCGAGCTCAGGTCTCGACGCGCACACGGTCGTCTGCGATCTCGACGGCGTCATCTGGCTCGCCGATCACGCCATCGCCGGGTCTGCCGACGCGATCGCGCGCCTGAGAGCGAGCGGGCGCCGCGTCCTGTTCGTCACGAACAACTCGTCCGTCCCGGTGGGCGCGGTCGTCGCGAAGCTCGAAGCCTTCGACATCCCCGCGACCGGAGACGTGCTCACGTCCGCAATGGCCGCGGCTCGGCTCATCGAGCCGGGCAAGAGGGCCGTCGTGCTCGGCGGGCCTGGGGTGGTCGAGGCGCTCGAGGCCCGCGGCGTGCAGCCGTTGCGCGAGGGAGCGGCTGATGCCGTCGTCGTGGGCTTCCACCGAGACTTCGACTACGAGCGGATGAAGGTCGCGAGCGACACGATCCGCGGCGGAGCGGTCCTCATCGGTACGAACGACGACGTGACCTATCCGACCCCGGACGGGCCGATCCCGGGCGGCGGAGCGATACTCGCCGCCGTCGCGACGGGATCCGAGGCGGTGCCTGTCGTCGCGGGCAAGCCGCATCCGGCGATGGCAGCGCTCGTCCGAGAGGTTGTCGGTGACGTGCCGTTGCTCATGGTCGGCGATCGTCCGGACACCGACGGGTTGTTCGCGGTGCAGCTCGGGTGTGCCTTCGGGCTCGTGCTTTCCGGCATCGTGCGCAGCGACGACGACCTTTCGAAGATCGAGCCCACACCCGCGATCGTCGCGTCGGACCTCGCAGCGCTCGTCGACGAGATCCTCAGCCGAACGGGTTCGGCGGTGACGCCCACGGATCCGTGATCGCAGGCGGCTTCGCGCGCGGCCGCAACAGCCAGGCGACCACCATCCCGAAACCGAAGCCTGCGACGTGGGCCATCCACGCGACGTCGCCGCCGCGATTGAACAGCAGCTGCAGCGCCAGCCAGACGAGCAGCACCACCCGCGCCTCGATCTCTCTGAACCACACGAGGATCGCGAAGAACATCGTGAAGATCTTCGCCCTGGGGAACCAGACGAGGTACGCGCCCATCACTCCCGCGATCGCGCCGGACGCGCCGATCACCGGCACCGTGCTCGACGGGTCGAGCGCGACTTGGCCGGCCGCCGCGAAGATCCCCGCCAGCAGGTAGAAGAGCAGGAAGAGCGCCCACCCCAGTCGGTCTTCGATGTTGTTCCCGAAGACCCACAGGAACAACATGTTGAAGCCGAGGTGCAGCCATCCCCCGTGCAGGAACATCGACGTGATGACCGCGAGGTACACGTTCTTGTCAGGGAAGAGCGGCGGGCTCCGGTCCTGGCGGGAGCAGGCCGAGTGGTCGCCTTCGACGAACGTCGCCCGGATCTCGTCGATGGTGAGCGGTCGACCTTGCGTGAGCTCGCAAGGGATCGCGGCGTACTCGAGGTCGAAGCGCAGCGTGCTGTCGATGCGCACGGTGCCCTCACCGACTCGCACGACATCCGTTCCCCGCAGGGGCGCCTGCGCGAGCAAGAACACTGCGACGTTGAGCGCGATCAACACCATCGTCGCGACCGGACGACGGCGGGTCGGGTTGTCGTCCCGGAGGGGGATCACCGCCGAGGACCATACCGAGGTCGCTGGTCGATAGCGTGTTGGCCCATGGCACAGCTCGATGCGATCCGGAAGTACCTCGAAGCCGGCATGGCCTTCACCCAGACCACTCGGGCGAAGGCTGAGGAGGTGGTCAGCAACCTGGTGCGGTCGGGCGAGCTGCAGACCGAGCAGACCCAGCAGCAGGTGCAGGAGCTCATGGACCGCAGCCGGGAGAACACCGATCGTGTGGTCAAGGCCGTGCGCGGTGAGGTGATGTCGCAGCTGTCGACGCTCGGCCTCGCAACGAAGGCAGATCTCGCCAAGCTCGAGCGCAAGGTCGACGCGATGAGGGCATCGGCGGGCACGAAGAAGGCTCCGGCCAAGAAGGCAGCTGCGAAGAAGAAGTCGACGGCCAAGAAGGCTCCCGCGAAGAAGGCGGCGGCCAAGAAGGCGTGACCCCGCCTCGTCGGC
Organism: uncultured Acidimicrobiales bacterium; assembly: GCA_963726695.1. Lineage (GTDB taxonomy): Bacteria > Actinomycetota > Acidimicrobiia > Acidimicrobiales > DATKAS01 > DATKAS01. Next base: position 81,287 of record CAVSDE010000011.1, on the reverse strand, counting down.
GGCTCGACGCCGAGCTCGTCCGGCGTGGGCTCGCGGTGAGTCGGGAAGCGGCGCAACGTGTCATCGAGGCAGGTCTCGTGACGGTCGGGGGCGCGCCGGCCGAGAAGGCGAGCCGCATGGTCGGGGCGGCCGAGCCGGTCGAGGTGCTCGCGCCGCGCTCGCGGTTCGTGAGCCGTGGCGGCGACAAGCTGGCCGGTGCCCTCGACCGGTTCCGAGTGGAGGTGATGGGCAGAGTCGCGCTCGATGCGGGCGCGTCGACGGGCGGGTTCACCGACTGCCTGCTGCAGGCAGGCGCGGCTCGCGTGGTCGCGGTTGACGTCGGGCACGGCCAGCTCGACGCTCGCCTTCGCGACGATCCCCGGGTCGAAGTCCGCGAGCGAGTCAACGTGCGCACGATCGCGCCGGGGGAGCTCACCGGCTTCGAGCTCGTGGTGGCCGACCTTTCGTTCATCTCGCTGCGATCCGTGCTCGAGCAGCTGATCGGCGCATGTCGGCCAGGGGGTGACCTCGTCCTCCTGGTGAAGCCTCAGTTCGAGGCGGGCAAGGCCGAAGCCGATCGCGGCAAGGGCGTCATCACCGACCCCGCGGTCTGGCGGGCGGTGCTCGACGCGACAGGGGACGCGCTCACGGCTCGCGAAGCGGCCATCATGGGGTGGATGGTGTCGCCGGTGCGGGGCTCGAAGGGAAACGTCGAGTTCTTCGTGCACGCGCGTGCGCCCGGGTCGGGTGCGGGCACGGGTGCGGCCCTCGGCCCTGGTCTCACGATCGACGACGCGGCTCGCGGAGGCCGTGCTGCCGTGACTGCCGTGACCCTCGTGGTGCACAACCAGCGCACGAACGCCGCGGAGCTCGCCCGGGAAGCGGCGGCGTGGCTGCTCACCCACGGGCACGAGGTGCGCATGCCGCTCGCGGACGCCGAGGCCGTGGACATGCTCGATCTCGCGGTGCCCGACGAGAAGCTGAGTCAAGACGTCGCGCTGGCGGTGAGCCTCGGCGGTGACGGCACGATGCTCCGCACGGTCAATCTCGTGGAGGAGGCCGAGGTGCCCGTCCTCGGGGTCAACGTCGGGTTGCTGGGCTATCTCACGGAGGTCGAGCCGAACGCGATGACGGCTGCGCTCGAGCGCTTCTTCGCCGGTGAGTACGGCATCGAGGACCGCATGATGCTGTCGGTCACGATCCGGTCGAAGCGCCCGCTCGTCGACGGCTGGAGCTTCCGGGCGTTGAACGAGGCCGTCGTCGAGAAGACCCAGTCGGGGCACACCGTGCGGATGCTGGTGCGCATCGGCGGTGAGGTCTTCACGTCCTACGCGGCCGACGGGCTCATCGTCGCGACACCGACCGGATCCACGGCGTACTCGCTCTCCGCCCGCGGCCCGATCGTGTCGCCCCGCCACCGTGCGCTGCTCCTCACTCCGGTGTCGCCGCACATGCTGTTCGACCGCTCGCTCATCCTCGATCCGGGCGAGACCCTCAGCCTCGAAGTCATCGGGCACCGGCCGGCCACGTTGTCGGTCGACGGCACGAGCGTCGGCGAGCTGCAGGAGGGCGACATCGTCGACTGCTCGCCAGCCGATCGCAGCGCTCGCCTCGTGACGTTCGGCCGCCGAAACTTCCACGGCATCCTCAAGGCGAAGTTCGGCCTGAGTGATCGCTGACCGGTGCGTTCGCTGAACCCGTGCTGACCGAGCTCGCCGTCCGCAACCTCGGAGTCATCGACGAGCTCGTGCTCGTGCTCGGCCCCGGGATGACCGCGCTCACGGGCGAGACCGGCGCAGGCAAGACACTGCTCGTCGACGCGATCGAGCTGCTGGTCGGGGGCCGCGCCGAGAGCGGGGTCGTGCGCCAAGGAGCAGCGGAGTGCTCGATCGAGGGACGCTTCGTCTTCGGTGACGACGAGGTCGTGCTGAGCCGGGTGATCCCGCGGGACGGGCGCTCGCGGGCGTACCGCAACGGGCGGCTGGCGACCGTCGCGCAGCTCGCCGACGAGGGCCGGCATCTCGTCGATCTGCACGGCCAGCACAGCCACCAGTCGTTGCTCGGTGTCGCGGAGCAGCGCGCGTGCGCTCGATCGGTTCGGAGGCGTCGACCTCAGTGGGCTCCGTGCAGCCCGGGCACGTGTCGCGGAGGTCGAGGCCGAGCTGGCCACGTTGGGCGGCGACGACCGCACTCGAGCCCGGGAGATCGACCTCCTCCGCTATCAGGTGGACGAGCTCGTCGGAGCCGGCATCGAAGATCCCGACGAGGATCGCGCGCTCGAGATCGAGGAGGACCGGCTCGCCGATGCGGTCGCGGATCGTGAGGCGGCGGCACGCGCGATCGAGTCGCTGAGCGGTGACGGCGGCGGGATCGACGCACTCGGATCGGCCCGAGCCGCGCTCGCCGGTCGGCCTCCGTTCGCGGAGGTCGAGGCGCGGCTTCACGGCCTCGAGGCCGAGGCCTCCGACGTCGGCATCGAGCTGCGCAGGGCGTCCGAGGAGATCGTGGAGGATCCCGAACGTCTCGCCGAGCTGCGCGCTCGCCGGCAGCTGCTGCGCGAGCTCATCCGCAAGTACGGCGAGACGCTGCGGGAGGTCATCGCCTACCGGGACGAGGCAAGTGCGCGGCTCGAGGTGTTGGCGTCGCACGATGCCCGTGCGGCCATGCTCGACGCGGAGCGCCAGGCGGCGTTGGACGCGGTCGAGAAGGAGGCACGCAGGGTCGGCGCGGCGCGTCGCGCTGCGGCGCCGCTGCTCGCGACCGTGGTGCAATCGCACCTGGTCGAGCTCGCGTTGCCGTGCGCCCGTCTCGAGATCGACGTCGACGGTGACTCCGGCGATGCCGTGACCTATCGCTTCGCGGCGAACCCGGGTGAGGACGTGGCGCCGCTCGCCAAGGTTGCGTCCGGCGGAGAGCTCGCTCGCACGATGCTCGCGCTCCGCCTCGTCGTGACCGAGGCTCCGCCGACGCTGGTGTTCGACGAGGTCGATGCCGGCATCGGAGGTCAGGCCGCGCTGGCCGTGGGCCGCGCCCTCGCCAGCCTCGGAGCCGCGGATCAGGTGCTCGTCGTCACCCATCTCGCGCAGGTCGCGGCCTACGCCGACGCGGAGGTCGCCGTCGACAAGCACGAGTCGAAGTCACGCACGGTCGTGCGCGCGACATCGGTCGAAGGAGACGCTCGCGCGGGTCGAGCTCTCCCGCATGCTGTCGGGCATGCCGTCGAGTGCCACCGCCCGCGGCCACGCGGAGGAGCTGCTCGCCGCCGCCGCCCGAGAGCGCGGCCGCTGACCGAGTGGGCGCCAGCGGCATCATGCGTCCGGCTGGCGCCCACTCGGTTGGGTCGGGGTCAGAAGAAGGTGCCGCACCAGGGGAGGGGATGGTGCGCGAAGAGCTGGTCGGCGAGGGCCACGGCGCCGGGGCGTCGCTCGACGACACGGCCGGCGGCGGCGAGTGCAGCAAAGCTGTGGCCGCCCAGGTACACCGCACCGAGATCCGCGATCGTGAGCTCGAGGTCGGCCGCTCGCCGCGACGTCTTGCACGTGGCCTGCCCGGATTCGTCGGCCTCGAGCTCGAAGCGTCCGCCGCGGCCGAGGAACGGATCGGCGACGTCGAGCACGAGCCGGCCCGCGCGCCCGTACGTGCGGGCGGAGAGCGCGGCGCGCACATCGAGCACCCGCAGCCACAGCTGGTCCTCCAGCTTCATCTCGAGGCGGCGGGGATCGGCGAGCATCCACCGCAGCGGCTCGTCCGCCATGCGCATGTGGAACTTGACGCCGCCGGCCAAGTCGACGTCGAGCGCGTGACGCCACAGGGAGACGTAGGCGGAGGGCGACCCGAACAGGTCGTGCAGCTCGATGTAACCGGGCTTCACCCACCACGAGTCTCGATCGAGGATCTCGTAGGCCATGGCCCCGTCGAGCTTGCCCTTGGCGTCCTCGTGCACGACGTAGAATTCGGGGGGCGTCGGCTCGCCCTCGGGCGGCTCGCCGTACATGAACGGGTGTGCCCACCGCACGAGCGGCCTGCTGATCGTGCCGGGGCGCTCGCGGTCGAACTCCTCGAAGATCGTCGGGAAGAGCGCGAGCGCGTCGGCGCGCGAGACCAGTCGCAGCCGACCGGCGTCGTCGACCGGCTCGAGGAACCGGCCGTGCCTCGTCTCGAGGGAGAGCGACGCGCCGGTCGTGGCCAAGCCATAGCCGAACCGGCCGTAGATGATGCTCTCGCTCGCGTAGAGGATCGCGACGGGCTGACCCTGGTCGGCAACATCCTCGAGCTGCGTGCGCATGAGGCTCGTGAGGATGCCGCGACGCGTGTGCGTCGGGAGCACACCGACGCCAGTGACCGCCGCCGCGTCGACTCGGCCACCGCCCGGGACCACCATGTCGCACGGCCAGGCCGCCGCCGTGCCGACGACGTCCTTGCCTTCGCAGGCCCCGAACGACCGCGAGATCAGGTACAAGGGACGGCGCGCGTCGAGGTGGCTCTGGTTCGCCACGGGAAACACCATCGCCGTGCGGAACGTCCGCGTGGACGCGTCGCCCTCCTCCGGACCGAGCAGCCTCACTGTCACCTTCATGAGGCGCAGTCTGGCAAGGAGCCTCCACCTCGGTCGGGAATTCCCGCGCTACCCTCGATCGGGTTGTCCGTGGGGTGGTCGCCCGCCAAATCTTGAGGAGCGTCGTGACGAAGCACATCTTCGTGACCGGAGGCGTGGCCAGCTCCCTCGGCAAGGGTCTCACCGCCTCCTCACTCGGGCGGCTTCTGAAGGCCCGGGGGCTTCGGGTCACGATGCAGAAGCTCGACCCCTACATCAACGTCGATCCGGGCACGATGAACCCCTTCGAGCACGGCGAGGTGTTCGTCACCGACGACGGTGGCGAGACCGACCTCGACCTCGGGCATTACGAGCGCTTCATCGACGAGTCGCTGTCCCGCAACTCGAACGCCACGACGGGCTCGATCTACCAAGCGGTCCTCGCGGCCGAGCGCCGCGGCGACTACCTGGGCCGCACCGTGCAGGTGATCCCGCACATCACCGACGAGATCAAGCGGCGCATCCGCCGGCTCGCCACTGACGACGTCGACGTGGTCATCACCGAGGTCGGCGGCACCGTCGGCGACATCGAGATCCTTCCCTTCCTCGAAGCGATCCGTCAGTTCCGCAAAGACGCTGGTCGCGACAACGTCGCCTATGTCCACGTCACGCTCGTGCCGTTCATCGGCCCGTCGGGTGAGCAGAAGACGAAGCCGACGCAGCACTCGGTCACCGAGCTGCGCAGCCGTGGCATCCAGCCCGACGCGATCGTGTGCCGCAGCGAGAAGGCGGTCTCCGACGCGTTGAAGCGCAAGATCTCGAACCTGTGCGACGTACCCGTCGAAGCCGTCGTGAACGCCGCCGATGCCCGCAACCTCTACGAGATCCCGTTGGTGCTTCATGCGGAGGGGCTCGACGGCTACCTCTGCCGCCTGCTGGGCTTCGAGGATCGTGTGGTCGACCTCACCTCATGGGAGGCGTTGGTGGATCGCATCGAGACATCGGTGCGCCCGGTGCGCGTCGGCCTGATCGGCAAGTACATCGACCTCCCGGATGCCTACCTGTCGGTCGTCGAGGCGCTGAAGCACGGCGGCTTCCACCACGGTGCCGACGTGCAGATCGACTGGATCCAGGCCGAGGACGTCGAGGGGCTGCTCGCCGAAGGCCGGCTGCGCGACCTCGACGGCATCGTGATCCCCGCGGGCTTCGGCGTGCGGGGCATCGAGGGCAAGATCGCCGCCGCGAACTACGCCCGCGTCAACCTCATGCCGTGCCTCGGCATCTGCCTCGGCATGCAGGTGATGTGCATCGAGTTCGCGCGCAACGTCGTCGGGCTCGAAGGCGCCAACTCGAGCGAGTTCGACGCGACCTCGCCGCATCCGGTCATCGACCTGATGGACTCGCAGCGCGAGGTCGTCGACATGGGGGGCACCATGCGACTCGGTGCGTACTTCGCGGTGCTGCAGCCGGGCTCCAAGGCCATGGCCGCGTACGGCGAGCCCATCGTGTCCGAGCGCCACCGTCACCGGTACGAGTTCAATCCCGCGTACCGCACCCGCATGGAAGAGGCCGGGCTCATCTGTTCGGGCACCTCGCCTGACGGCCGTCTCGTCGAGTTCGTCGAGCTCGCCGACCATCCGTGGTGGGTCGGCACGCAGGCGCATCCGGAATTCAAGAGTCGGCCCGACCGTCCCGGCCCGCTGTTCCGTGACTTCATCGGTGCGGCGGTCTCGCGTGCGGAGGGTCGCAACCCGCATCTGCTGTCCGTCGAGGCGTGACCGGGTTTCGTCGTCTCGACGAGCGCGAGATCTACCAAGGCTTCGTCATCCGGGTCACGAACGAGACGTTCGAAAGCCCGAACGGGCAGATCTTCGACCGCGACGTCGTGCATACCCTGCCTGCGGTCGCGGTCGTCCCGATCCTGCCGACGAACGAAGTCGTGTGTGTGCGTCAGTACCGTCCCGCGCTGCAAACCGACCTCCTCGAGATCCCGGCCGGGATGTGCGACGTCGAGGGCGAGGCGCTGATCGACACCGCGCAGCGCGAGCTGGGCGAGGAGGCCGGCTACCACGCCGGTCGGCTCGAGCATCTGTGCGTGTACCACGGGTCAGCCGGGTTCTCCGACGCTCGCCTCGACATCTACCTGGGGCTCGACCTCACCCCCGTCGCGACCGATAGCCAGAGCGAGGAGGAGCACCACATGACCGTGGAGCTCGTTCCCCTCGAGGACACGCTGCAGCTCGTGAGCTCGCATGCAATCGTCGATGCGAAGACCATCATCGGTCTCCTTCTCGCTCGGGAGCGGCTCGGCATCCGATGAGCGCGCGGTGAGCGAGCGGTGAGCCCGACTCCGCCGTTGCCGCTCGACGCCGAGGAGTTCCTCGTGTGGCTCTCGGTCGAGCGGGGCCGGTCGCCGAACACGATCGCGGCGTACCGCAGAGATCTCACTGCGTACTCCGCGTACCTCGCTCGCAACCACCGCACGCTCGAACAGGTCACCGAGTCCGATGTCGAGCGATACGTCGCCACGCAGCAGCGCGCCGGCAAGGCGGCGACGTCGATCGCGCGGTCGCTGGTCGCCGTGCGCTCGCTGCACCGCTTCCTCGCCGAGGAGGGGCGCATCGACCGCAACCCGGCCGCGGACGTCGAGTCGCCCAAGGTGCCGCAAGGGCTGCCGAAGCCGTTGAGCGAAGCGGAGGTCGAGTCGCTCCTCGCGTCGGTCGTCGGCAACGGTCCGCTCGAGCGCCGCGATCGCGCCATCCTCGAGGTGCTCTACGGCACCGGCATCCGGATCTCCGAGCTCGTCGGGCTGTCGATGGGCGACGTCGATCTCGGCGACCGCGTGATGCGGGTGTTCGGAAAGGGGAGCCACGAGCGCGTCGTGCCGGTCGGTCGACTCGCGGCAGATGCGATGAAGGACTGGCTCGCGCCGAGCGGTCGGGGAGCACTCGTGCCCGAACGGTGGGCGAAGCGAGGCGACGCCGAAGCGGTCTTCCTGAACGCGCGGGGAGGACGGCTCTCACGGCAGGGCGCGTGGGGGATCGTCCGTGTGCACGCCGATCGCGTGGGGCTGGGTGATCGGCTCAGCCCTCACGTGCTGCGCCACTCGTGCGCGACGCACATGCTCGATCACGGCGCCGACATCCGGGTCGTGCAAGAGCTGCTCGGCCACGCCTCGGTCGCGACGACGCAGGTGTACACCCTGGTCAGCGCCGAGAGGCTGCGGTCCGTGTACGAGAACGCCCACCCCAGGGCGAAGCGAAGCCGTTAGCCTTGCGATGTGCCCCCCGCAGAGCTCGCGACGAGTCGCGCCGCCCTTGAGGTGGAGAAAGACCGGCTGAGCCGTCAGCTCGCCGCGCTCGGCGGCGGCACCAACGGATCTGACCTCGACCACAACTTCGCCGACTCGGGCCAAGTGGCCGCCGAGGTCGGCGAGGCTCGCTCGCTCGCCGGCTCCCTCGAAGACCAGCTGGCCGCGGTGCAAGAGGCGCTCGACCGCATCGACGACGGCACCTATGGGCCCTGCCAGAGCTGTGGCGAGCCGATCAGCGACGCGCGACTCGAGGCAATGCCCGAGACGCGCTGGTGCATCCGCTGCGCGGCGAGGCCCACCTGACCGTTGTCTTTCGACCTTCAGTCCACCCTGATCTTCCTCGGGGTGCTGATCCCATCGGTGATCCTGCACGAGCTGTCCCATGGCGTCGTCGCGTACTGGTGCGGTGACGACACCGCGAAGCGAGCCGGACGCCTCACGCTCAACCCGATCCCGCACATCGACCCGTTCGGCTCGCTGCTCCTGCCGTTGCTGCTGTCGCTGACCTCGTTCGGCGTCTTCGGCTACGCGAAGCCGGTGCCGGTCAACGTCAGCAAGCTCCGCCATCCCCGCAACCAGGCGCTGCTCGTCTCTCTGGCCGGGCCGGCGACGAACATCCTGATCGCGGTGCTCGCAGCGTGGGTGTTGCGCACGTGGAGGCCCCACGGCACGGTCGCCCGGGTGATCATCGACCTCGGGGTCACGAACGTGGTGCTCGCCGCGTTCAACCTGATCCCGCTGCCACCCCTCGACGGGTCAGCGGTCGTCGAGCGGGTCATGCCCCGCTCGTGGTACCCGCAGTGGCTCCGCATCCGCCAGTACACGATGGGCGTGCTGATCATCGTCGTGCTCGCCCTGCCCCGGGTCCTCAACTCGATCTTCACTCGGGCGATCGATCTTTGGGCGCATCTGCTGTAGGACGACGGAGGATCACGGGTGCGGTTGGGCCATCTGAGCAAGCGGTTCTTCGGGTCGTTGCGGCCTGGTGGACCTGCGTCGGACGACGTGACGTGGGCACGTGCCCACTTGCTGCCGGCTGAATGGGAGCTGTGGCAGCAGATGAGCCGCGCCGATCGTCGCCATTCGATCGGGGTGGCCCGGCGGGTCGAACGTGCGCTCGGCCACGAGGCAGAACGGCCCGTCGTCGCGGCGGCCCTGCTCCACGACGTCGGCAAGCTCGACGCGGCGCTCGGTCCCTACGGCCGCGTCGTCGCCACGCTGTCGGTGTCGATCGCGGGGCAGTCGGCTGCCGAGCAGTGGACCGCGGCACGAGGGTTCACTCGCAAGATCGGCCTCTACGCGCGTCACGCGGAGATCGGTGCTGAGCGACTCGAGCTCGCGGGCAGCGACCCGGTGACCGTCACCTGGACCCGTGAGCACCATCAACCCGAGGACACGTGGACGCTGCCCCGTCTCCTCGCGTCCGCCCTCAAAGACGCCGACGACGACTAGGCCTTCCAGCCGGTTTTCTTGGTGCATTCGCGTCGCAGAGATGCAGTAGCACCAAGAAAATCAGCCTTCGAGGAGGCCGATGGCGGAGCGGGCGCGCTCGAAGGTGACGGCGGCGACGTCGTGCGCCTTGCCGGCTCCCTTGCGCAGCACCTCGGTCATCGCGGCGGGATCTGCGGCGAGCTCGGTGTAGCGCTCGCGGATCGGCCGCAGCACCTCGATGAGCGCGGCAGCGGTGTCCTTCTTGAGCGGCCCGTACTGCGTGTATTGCCGCGGCCAGCGTCTCGATCGGTTCGCCGGTGCTGGCGGCCAAGATCGACAGCAGGTTCGACACGCCGGGCTTCTCGGCGACATCGAAGCGCACCTCGCCGTCTGAGTCGGTGACGGCCCGGCTCAGCTTGCGCTCGATGACCTCGGGCGGGTCGAGCACCATCACCGTGCCCTGAGGGGACTCGACCGACTTCGACATCTTGTTCGTCGGCTCCTGCAGGTCCATCACCCGCGCGCCGGCGCGAGGGATCGAGGCCTCGGGCACCACGAACGTCGACCCGTACCGCGAGTTGAAGCGGATGGCGACGTCGCGGGCGAGCTCGATGTGCTGGCGTTGGTCGTCGCCGACCGGCACTCGGTTCGTGTCGTACAGCAGGATGTCGGCCGCCATCAGCGCCGGGTAGGTGAGCAGCCCGGCCGAGATGAACTCGCCGGTGTTGCGCGACGACTTGTCCTTGAACTGGGTCATCCGCTGCAGCTCGCCGATGCTCGCGGTGCACTCGAGCAGCCACGTGAGACGGGGGTGCTCGGGCACGTGGCTCTGCACGAAGATCGTGCAGACGTCGGGGTCGAGCCCGCAGGCGACGAGCATCGTGGCCATCGCCAGCGTCTTCGACCGCAGCTCGACCGGATCGTGGGGGAGCGTGAGCGAGTGGAGGTCGACGACGCAGTAGTACGACTGGTGCTCGTGTTGGTCGACCGCCCAGTGCCGGATCGCGCCCAGGTAGTTGCCGATGTGCGTCTCTCCGCTCGGCTGGATGCCCGAGAACACGACCGTCATGGCGGGGCAGGTTAGAGGCGCCGGGGCCAAATCACGCTGGTGTAACTCCCGCTGCTACCCTGCGGAGGTGCCCTACGAGGTGCAGACCTCAGTGTTCGAGGGTCCCTTCGACCTCCTGCTCCACCTGATCGTCCGAGAGCAGGTCGATCTGTACGAGGTGTCGCTCAGCACGATCGTCGACGCGTACCTCACCGAGCTCGACCGCATCACCGCCGATGCCGAGCGGCTCGACCTCGACATCGCCACCGAGTTCCTGCTGATCGCCGCGACCCTCGTCGAGCTGAAGGCCCGCCGCCTCCTGCCCGGCCGTGACGACATCGACCTCGACGAGGAGCTCGCCCTCTGGGAGGAGCGCGACCTGCTCCTCGCTCGACTGCTCGAGTGCAAGACGTTCAAAGACGTCTCAGCGGTGTTCAGCCGCCTCAGCATGGAGGCGAGCCGCTCGTACCCGCGCACCGCCGGCCTCGAGGAGAGGTTCGTGGGGCTCGCGCCCGACCTGCTCACGGGTGTCACCGCCGAGCGCCTCCGCGCCGCGTTCCTCACCGCGGCGGCACCGAAGCCCGTGCCTCGCGTCGATCTCGATCACGTTGCCCCGATCCGGGTGAGCGTCGCCGATGCGGTCTCGGCTCTCGTCGGTGAGCTTCCCGCTCTCGGGCGGGCCACGTTCCGTCAGCTCACCTCGGCGATCGAGGAGCGGCTCGAGTGCATCGTGCGCTTCCTCGCCATCCTCGAGCTCTGCAAGCAAGGCCTCGTCGATCTCGACCAGACCGCGACCTTTGGCGACATCGTCGTCACCTGGCGCGGTCCTGACCATCTCGATGCGGAGAGCCTCGCCGCCATCGATGTCTACGAGGGCTGAGATGACCGAAGACATCGCCCGCGCCATCGAGGCGATCGTGATGGTCGCCGAGGAGCCGGTACCGCCGAACTTGCTCGCGCAGCTCCTCGAGGTGCCGATCGCCACCGTCGAGGAGGAGTGCCGCGCGCTCGTCGTCGCCTATGAGACGGAGGGCCGAGGCTTCATGCTGGCGCGTGTGGCCGGCGGCTACCGCTTCCAGAGCCATCCCGATCTCGCTCCCTACGTCGAGCGGTTCGTGCTCGAAGGGCAGTCGTCGAGGTTGTCGAACGCCGCGCTCGAGACGCTGGCGATCATCGCGTACAAGCAGCCCATCTCACGCGCGCAAGCGGCGTCGATCCGCGGCGTCGACGTCGAAGCGGTGGTGCGCACCCTGCAGCTCCGCGGCTACATCGAGCCCCTTGGCCGCGACCCGGGTCCCGGCCAGGCCGTGCTGTGGGGCACGACGCCCTTGTTCCTCGAAAAGCTCGGCCTCGACTCGCTCGACGACCTACCCCCTCTCGGTGACTTCGTGCCCGGCGCGGACGTCGTCGAAGCGCTGGAGACGACGTTGCGCCCTGCGGGGCCCGATGAGCCACCCACCTCTGTCTGACGAGCACGAGGGCGACCGTCTCCAGAAGGTCCTCGCGCAACGTGGTCTCGGCAGCCGGCGTCACTGCGAAGAGCTGATCGCCGACGGACGGGTGACCGTCAACGGCGACATCGCGATCCTCGGGCGACGCGTCGACGTGATGCACGACCGCATCGAGGTCGACGGAGCACCCCTCGCCGTCCGTCCGGGTCTCGTGTACTACCTCCTGAACAAGCCGAGGGGTGTGGTGACGACGCTCGCCGACCCGCAGCGCCGCCAGATCGTCACCGACTTCGTGCCGACCGAGCCCCGCGTCTTCCCGGTGGGCCGCCTCGACGCGGACACCGAGGGGCTCCTGCTGCTGACGAACGACGGTGAGCTCGCGCACCGGCTCACCCATCCGTCGTACGGCGTCGAGAAGGAGTATCTCGCAGAGGTCGCGGGACGGCCGTCTGCGGCCGCCATCCGCCAGCTCCGCGAGGGAGTCGAGCTCGAGGATGGCGCCACCGCTCCGGCCAAGGTGGCCCTGTCACCGCCGAACCTGCTGCGCATCACGATCCACGAGGGACGCAACCGGCAGGTCAGGAGGATGTGCGACGCGATCGGCCACCCCATTCGCCGGCTGGTACGGGTGAGGGTCGGCACCATCACCGATCGACACCTGAAGCCCGGAGTCTGGCGAGCGCTCACGATGGACGAGGTGCGAGCCCTCGAGCGTGCCGTTGCCGACACCGACGACGGCTAGCCTGCCCCGCCGTGCCCGCCGCCGTTCGTGCGCTTCGCGGCGCCACCACCCTCGATCTCGATGACGTCGACCACATGCGAGAGCGGGTGCACGCGCTGCTCGACGAGCTGTACAGCCGCAATTCGCTCACCCACGACGACGTCATCTCGATCCTGATCACGGCCACCGCCGACATCCACTGCGGCTATCCCGCGACGGCGGCGCGGGCGTGGGGGCTTTCCGACGTCCCGCTGATGGGCGCGCAGGAGATCGACGTGCGGGGCGGCCTGCCGCTCTGCGTGCGGCTGCTCGCACACGTGACGACCGAGAAGCCGCGGAGCGAGATGCGGCACGTGTTCCTCGAGGGCGCGAAGGTGCTGCGCAGTGACCTCGACGACTGAGCCCGGCGCGGTCCGCAAACGTCATCGGCGTCGGGCTGATCGGCGGCTCCATCGGGATGGCCTTGCGGCAGCGTGGCTGGAGGGTGTTCGGTTCCGACGCCGACGACGCCGTGGTCCAGAGGGCACTCGAGCTCGGTGCGATCGATGAGATCGGGCTCGACCCGACCGCGGCGATCACGTTCATCGCGACTCCGGTCATGACGATCGCGGAGGGCGCTCGGCGCGCGCTTGCGGCGGGCTGTGCGGTCGTCACCGACGCGGGCAGCGTCAAAGGTCCGGTGATCGAAGCCGTCGCCGACCCGCGGTTCGTCGGAGGCCATCCGATGGCCGGCTCAGAGCAGGACGGCGTCGAAGGCGCGGACCCCGAGCTGTTCGAGGGAGCCGTGTGGGTGCTGACTCCCACGAGCGACACCTCCGACAGCGCGTACACCCAGGTCGCGTCGGTCGTGTCTTCGTTCGGTGCCGAGGTGATCGCCGTGGCACCGGACCGGCATGACGCCCTCGTCGCCGTCGTCTCCCACGTCCCTCACCTCACCGCGGCGACGCTGATGGGCGTCGCAGAGACACGTGCGGAGGAGCACGCCGCGTTGCTTCGACTTGCCGCGGGGGGCTTCCGCGACATGACCCGCATCGCGTCGGGCCACCCGGCGATCTGGCAGGACATCTGCCGCGAGAACCGCGGCGCGATCGTCGAAGCGCTCGACGCGCTGATCGAGGGTCTCGCAGAGATGCGTGAAGTGGTGGACAAGGGCGACAGTGCCGCGCTGCTCGATCGGCTCGAACGGGCGCGCGCCGCGAGGGCGAACTTGCCCAGTCGGGTGGCGCGGCCGTCTGATCTCGCCGAGGTGCGCATCCCGGTGCCCGACCGTCCCGGCGTGCTCGCCGAGGTGACGACGCTCGCGGCCGAGCTCGGCGTGAACACGGCCGACATCGAGATCGCACACTCGGCAGAGGGCAACCGAGGCGTCGTGATCATGCTCGTCGAGGCGTCGAACGCCGAGCTGTTCCGCGGCGGCCTGATGGCGCGCGGGCTACCGGCCGTCGGTGCAGCGGCTCGGATGACCGGCCCGCTCGCGATCCAGCCGCTCTCGGCTCCGCCCGACGTCGACATCCGAGTGCCCGGGTCGAAGAGCATCACCAACCGGGCCTTGGTCGCGGCCGCTCTGGCCGACGGCGTCAGCACGCTGCGGGGCGTGCTGTTCGCGGACGACACCGAGGCGATGCTCGACTCGCTGCAGAGACTCGGTGTGCGGCTCGACATCGACCGTGATGCCGAGGTCGTCGTCGTGCACGGCACCGGCGGCGAGATCCCGGCGACCGAAGCCGACCTCGACGCGCGGCAGTCGGGCACGACGGCGCGCTTCCTGCTGTCGATGCTCGCGCTCGGCCACGGGCGGTACCGGCTCGACGGCGACGCGCAGCTGCGCTCGCGGCCGCTCGGCCCGGGCATCGATGCGCTGCGCTCGCTCGGTGTGCGGATCGTCGAGGAAGGTGAACCGGGCCACCTCCCGGTCGTCGTCGAGGCCGATGGGCTTGCGGGCGGAGCCGTGTCGATCGATGGGGGGGTGTCGAGCCAGTTCCTCTCCGGCCTGATGCTGGCGGCGCCGTGCGCACTGGGCGACCTCGCCATCGAGGTCACGGGACGTCAGGTGTCGCGGCCGTACATCGCGATGACGGCGGAGATCTTGCGCACGTTCGGGGCAACCGGTGGGGCGAGCGGTTACCGCGCGGCGGACCTCACCGTCGAGCCCGATGCCAGTGCTGCGTCGTACTTCTTCGCCGCGGCGGCGATCACCGGCGGTCGAGTGACGGTGCCCGGCCTGGGCTCCGGGTCGGTGCAGGGCGACCTCGCCTTCGTCGAGGTGCTGCAGCGGATGGGAGCCGAGGTGGACAGGAGCGCTACCTCCACCACAGTGCGAGGTCGCGCCCTCGCAGGCGTGAAGGTGGATCTCACCGACCTGTCTGATACGGCGCCCACCCTCGCCGTGGTCGCGCCCTTCGCGAGCACGCCCAGCGAGGCCATAGGCATCGGGTTCATCCGGGCCAAGGAGTCAGACCGGATCGCGGCAGTCGTCTCCGAGCTTCGGAGGTGCGGCCTCACGGCCGACGAAAGGCCCGACGGCTTCCTCATCGAGCCGGGCACGCCCCACGGTGCGACGGTCGAGACGTACGGCGACCATCGCATGGCCATGAGCTTTGCGTTGCTCGGCCTGGTCACGCCCGGAATCACGATCAGCGATCCCGACTGCGTCGCGAAGACGTTCCCCGACTACTGGGCCCGGCTTGACGGGCTCCGCGCAGCGGCCGGGTAGGGTCGCGGCCCGATGCGCGTGATCGCCATCGACGGCCCGGCCGGGGCGGGGAAGTCCACCGTCGCGAGGGCCCTCGCCAAACGTCTCGACCTCGAATACCTCGACACCGGCGCGATGTACCGAGGCGTCGCCTTCGCCGCGCTCCGACGTGGCATCGACCCGAACGAAGAAGCTGCGGTGGCGCGGGTCGCGAACGACGTCGAGCTCGACGTCAGCGAGAAGGGCGTGTTCGTCGACGGTGTCGACGCGAGCATCGAGATCCGTGGGCCTGAGGTCACCCGGGCCGTGAGCCTCGTCGCCGCAAACCCCGACGTGCGCAAGGAGATGCGCCGTCGTCAGCGCGTGTGGGCAGAGGCGCGAGGGGGCGGCGTGATCGAAGGTCGCGACATCGGGTCGGTCGTGTTCCCCGAGGCTGAGCTCAAGGTCTATCTCACCGCCGATCCCGAGGTGCGAGCGCAGCGACGGCACAAGGAGGTCGCCGACCTGCGCTACGAGGAGGTCGCGGCGTCGATCGCCGAGCGCGATGCGCGCGACGAGGGTCGCACCCATGGGCCGCTCGTCGAATCGGAGGACGCGGTCACGCTCGACACCACGGGAAGGTCGGTCGACGATGTCGTCGCGGAGATCGTGGAGATGCTGACGTGAAGAAGCCGCCGCTCTGGTTCTACATGGTCGCGCGTGGGCGGTCGTCATCACGTTCTGCAAGATCTGGTTTCGCGTGTCCTACGAGGGCACCGAGAAGCTCCCCGAGACCGGGCCGTACGTGATCGCGCCGATCGATCGCTCGAACATGGACACGTTCGTCGTCGGTTGCATCACTCGCCGCAGGGTGCGGTTCATGGCCAAGGACTCGCTGTGGAAGATCAAGCCGCTGGGTGCGTTCGTCGCGACGGTGGGCGGCTTCCCGGTGCATCGAGGCACCGCCGATGTCGAGGCGATCAAGACGGCGCTCGCGATCCTGGCGGAAGGGGAGCCGATCGTGCTCTTCCCCGAGGGGGCGCGACAGTCCGGCCCGATCGTGCAGCCGTTGTTCGACGGCGCGGTCTACGTCGCGGCCAAGGCCGGAGTGCCGGTCGTGCCCGTGGGCGTCGGCGGCTCTGAGCGCTGCATGCCGAAGGGCAGCAAGCTCATCTACCCGTACAAGATCCACGTGATCGTGGGCGACCCGATCGCGCCGCCCGCGATCGTCGGTCGTCGCGTCGACCGAGCTGAGCTCGCCAAGGTCACCAACGAGCTCTCCGGCTCGCTGCAGACGCTGTTCGACGCCGCGGAGATCCGCGGGGAGTCCGTTGAGAGCGGCTACCTCCCGGCGATTCCGGCGGTCGCGTCGGTGAGTCGCTGCGCCAGCCACACGGGGATGATCGACAGCACGATCACGAAGACCGCGACGACGTTCACGATCGGCACCTGGTTCGGGCGCACGATGTTGTTGTAGATCCACTGCGGCAACGTCTCGATGCCGACGCCGGCCGTGAACGTGGTGACGACGATCTCGTCGAAGCTGAGCGCGAACGCGAGGAGCCCTCCCGCGAGCAGCGCCGATTTGATCAGCGGGAACGTGATGTAGCGGTACGACTGGAAGGTGTCGGCGCCGAGATCCGCGGCAGCCTCCTCGAGGTTCGGGGAGAGGCGGCGGAGGCGGGCGAGCACGTTGTTGTAGACGACCACAACGCAGAACGTCGCGTGGGCGACGATCAGGGTGAAGAAGCTCAGTGAGATGCCCGCCTGGTTGAATCCCCGGTTGAGCGCGATGCCGCTGACGATGCCGGGGAGTGCGATCGGCAGCACGATCAGGAACGAGATCGAGTTCCGCCCGAAGAACCGGAACTGGTGCACGGCCAGGCTGGCCATCGTGCCGAGGACGAGCGCGAGGGCCGTGGCGAAGATGCCCACTTTCACCGAGGTCCAGAGCGCGTCTCGAACGCCTTGGTTGTGCCAGGCGAGATGCCACCAGTGCAGCGTCAGACCAGCAGGCGGCCAGACGAGGTTGCCCGCCTTGTTGAGCGACAGGACCGCGATCAGCCCGATCGGCACGTAGAGGAAGGCGAGCCCGAGCGCGGTGAGCACACGCAGCACGACGCGGGCGAGGGGGGACAGGACCATCAGAGGTTGTCGAGCGCGCCGGTGCGACGGACGGCGAGCAGGTAGAGGACCATGACTGCCACTGGGACGGTGGCGAGGGCCGCAGCGAACGGGATGTTGTTGGCGCCGAAGTTGCGCAGGACGACGTTGCCGATCATCTGGGTGGTGCCGCCGACGATGTCGACGCTGATGTAGTCGCCGAGGCTGAGCGAGAACGTGAAGATGCTGCCGGCGATGATCGCCGGCTTGAGCAGGGGGACGACGACGCTGAAGAACGTGCGTCCCGACTTCGCACCGAGGTCGCTCGCCGCTTCGAGCATCGAGTTCGGCAGCCGCTCGAGGCCCGCGTAGATCGGGATCACCATGTACGGGAGCCAGAGGTAGCTCAGGGTGATGATCGTCGCAGTGAGGCCGTACCCGGGCGTGCGCCCGAAGAACTGCTTCACGATCCCCTGAGGGGCGAGCATCGCCCTCCATGCGTACGCCTTCACGAGGTAGCTCGCCCAGAGCGGCATGAGCACCAGCACGATGAGGATGCGCCGGGCGCGGTCGGAGACGACCTTCGCGAGCGTGAAGGCCATCGGCAGCGCGATGAGGAAGTCGATGACGGTGACGGTGGCCGCGACCATGACCGTGCGGACCGCGACGGTGCGATACGCGGGGTTGAAGAGATCGGAGAAGTTCTGGAGAGTGAGCTCCTTCACGATCTGCGTCGTGAAAGGGTCGGTCTTGTAGAAGGCGGTGATGAGGAGCGCGGTGAGCGATCCGATGTAGGCGAAGCCCAGCCAGGCCAAGGGCGCCGAGAGCAGCGCGATGAGCTTGCCGCGCGGGTGGCCGTCGAGCGCGGCGTGAAACGCGGCGCGACGGAGTCGGCGAGACCGAAGGCGCGACCGGAGGTGACTCCGGAGGTGACCCCTCGACCTCGCCGACCCCAGTGTCGGTAGCTATGCCTTCACCTCGTCCCAGGCCTTCGTCCAGTCCTGGTAGTCGGTGCAGTTGTCCCCGCTGCCGTCGAGGCACTTCTTGGTCGGCGTCGTCCAGTACGCAAGGGCGCTGGCGTACGCCACGTCGTCGGCGTGGAAGATGCTGCAGTGGTCCTTGTTCGCGGTCTCCGCGCACGCCTTGGCGTTGGCGGGGGCCTCGCCGTACCACTCGGCGACCTGGGCTTGGACCGAGGGCGAGGCGATGTAGTTCATCCACATGTACATGCAGTTCGGGTGCTTGGCCTTGGAGGAGATCATCCACGTGTCCGACCATCCGGTCGAGCCTTCCTTCGGCACGACGGTCTTCACCTTGGTGCCGTCGGCCTCCACGAGGTTCGAGATGACCTGCCATGTGGTGCCGACGACGCTCGTGCCGTTGTCGAACGCGGCCTGCTCGTCGGTGTAGAGCGACCAGTACTCGGACAGCTGGCTCTTCTGCTGCTTCAGCAGTGAGACCGCGGCCGCGAGCTGATCGGACGTCAACGCGTACGGGTTCTTGATGCCGAGGTCGGGCTGCGACTTCGAGAGGTAGAGCGCCGCGTCCGCGATGTAGATGGGGCTGTCGTAGGCCGTGATCTTCCCCTTGTACGGCGAGTTGGCGTCGAAGACCGCGCCCCACGAGTCGAGATCCTCCTTCACGACATCGGTGTTCCACATCAAGACGTTGGCCCCCCAACCGTGGGGGATGCCGTACATCTGGCCGTCGACCGAGTTCCACGGCTGATCCTTGAGGTACGGGTAGATGTCGGCGTAGTTCGGCACGAGATCCGTGTTGACCGGTGCGACCTCGTCCGCGGCGATCAGGCGCAACGTGGCGTCACCCGACGCAGAGACGCCGTCGTACTCGCCGGTGCTCATCAGCTGCACCATCTCGTCGCTCGTGTTGCCGATCTTCACGTTCACCTTGCAGCCGGTCTGATCCTCGAACGGATGCACCCAGTCGACGGACGGGTCGGTCGAGCCGTCCTCCGCGTAGCCCGCCCACGCGATGATGTTGAGCGCGCCTTCGCCCGCGCCGACCTTGTCGAGTGGCGCGGCCGAGCTGCTGCCTCCACCGCTGTCGTCCCCACACGCAGCCATCACCAACGCGACGGTCAACCCAATGGCCGCGAGGGCGATCCTTCTCTTCTTCATGTGCTCCCCTTTGTCAGTTGTTCGGGCATGAGATCGGGCAACAGCTGGTCGGCGTCACGTTCCCACCACAGCTGCGCCGCGGTGCCGGGAATCGCCCAGCTCGCCGCCGCGTGACTGTGCGAGTTCTGGTCGACGACGGTCAGCTGACCTCCGCCGTCGAGGTCGACCACGAACCGCGTGCGCTCGCCGAGGTAGAGAGCCTCGACGACGGTGCCGCTGGCCCGGCGCTCTCCGCTCGTTGTCGCGGTGTCCGCGTCGGCGGGGAGGAGCGTGATGCGCTCGGGCCGCACCGTGAACGTGTCGGGCGCGCCGCGCAACCGCATCGCGACGTCTCCGGACACGACGTTCGACGTGCCCACGAAGCCGGCGACGAACGCAGAGCCGGGGTGCTGGTAGATCTCGGCAGGCACGCCGACCTGCTCGATGCGGCCGAGGTTGAACACCGCGATGCGGTCGCTCATCGCCAGCGCTTCGTCCTGGTCGTGGGTCACGTAGATGAACGTGATGCCGACCTCGGTCTGGATGCGCTTCAGCTCGACCTGCATGTCCTGACGCAGCTTCAGGTCGAGTGCACCGAGGGGCTCGTCGAGGAGCAGCACGCGAGGACGGTTCACGAGGGCTCGGGCGAGCGCGACCCGTTGGCGCTGCCCGCCCGAGAGCTGCGTCACCCGCCGATCGCGGTAGCCGACGAGGTGCACGAGGCCGAGCGCCTCCTCTGCCCGCGGCCGGCGCTCGGCCCTCGGGACGTGGCGCACCTTGAGGCCGAACTCGATGTTCTCGCCGACCGTCATGTGCGGGAAGAGCGCGTAGTCCTGGAACACCGTGTTCACGTTGCGGTCGTACGGGGCGACCTTGGAGACATCTTCGCCGTGCAGCAGCACGCGTCCGGAGGTGGGCTGCTCGAACCCGGCGATCATCCGCAGGCAGGTCGTCTTGCCCGAGCCAGATGGCCCGAGGAAGGTGAAGAACTCGCCCGCCTCGACGACCAGCGACACGTCGTCGACCGCGACGACCTCGCCGAAGCTCTTCGTGACGCCGTCGAAGGCGACGTCACTGCGCCCCTGCCCCGTCATTCCGCGACGGTACACGCGCGGATTCCACGGTGTGAGGGTCAGATGACGACGGAAACCGCGTTAGGCGCGCAGGGCGTCGAGCACATCACTCGCGGCGATGGCCCGGTCGTCGACGGCGGGCCGGGCGGCGAGGGAACCCCCGGCGACGACGGTCGCCGCGACCTCGATCGCTCCCTGGAGATCCCGGATGTTGCGCGGAGGAGGGAAGTACTCGTCCTCCTCGGTGATGCACACCTCCTCGACGCCGTCCCGAGGAGCGAGCCGTGCGATGACCGCCTCGACGAGCTCCTCAGGTGCGGACGCGCCGGCCGTCACCCCGACGATGCCGTGCAGCTCATCGGGCAGCTCGTCGACGGAGTTCACGCGGTGCACCGACCGGCATCCCGCTTCGATCGCGAGCTTCTCGAGCGCTCGAGTGTTGGACGAGTTCGCCGAACCGATCACGACGATGGCGTCGCAACGTGGTGCCATCTCCATCAGTGCCGACTGCCGGTTCGTCGTGGCGAAGCAGAGATCGCTGCGGCCGGGCACCCAGAGGTCTGGCCACCGCTCACGCGAGGCCTCGAGCGCTCCGGCCCAGTCGCGATGCGAGAGCGTCGTCTGGGCGAGCACCGCGACAGGTTCGGTGAGATCGGGAAGCGCGCGGACGTCGTCGGCTGACTCGACGCGGTACATCGCATCGGGAGCGACTGCCATGGTGCCGACGGCTTCCTCGTGTCCCTGGTGGCCGACGTACACGATGCGATAGCCCTTGCCGGCTCGCACCCGGACCTCGTGGTGCACCTTCGTGACGAGCGGGCACACCGAGTCGACGACGTAACCGCCGGTCTCGCGTGCCGCGGCGACGATCTCGGGGGCCGAGCCGTGCGCGGACAACATGAGCGGCGCGCCTTCGGGCACCTCGTCGACATCGTCGACGAAGACCACGCCGAGCGCGGTGAAGCGGTCGACGACGAGCTTGTTGTGGACGATCTCGTGGTAGCAGTACACGGGCGGTTCGAAGGCTCGCACCATCCACGCGAGCGCCTTGATCGCCATCTCGACTCCCGCGCAGAAGCCCCTGGGGGAGGCGAGGAGCACACGGTCCACTGCCATCGGTGGTTCACGGTACCGGGGGTCGCCCAAGGCGAGGGGCCGCTCACCCCGTATCCTTGGGGGATGTCCTCGCCTCGAGTCGTCGCTGTCGCGCCCGGCTCACGGGCTGAGGCGGCGGGCGTGCACCCTGGCGACCGCATCGAGGCCGTGAACGGGCAGGCGCCCAGAGACGTCATCCAGTGGCAGCTGCTGACCGACGAGCCCGACATCGAGCTCGAGATCGTGCGGGGCGGGCTCGAGCTGACGCTCGTCGTCGCGAAGCGGGCGGGGGAGCCCCTCGGCATCGAGGTGCACTCGGCCCTGTTCGACCAGGTGCGCACCTGCGACAACCACTGCGAATTCTGCTTCATCTACCAGCTGCCGCCGGGGCTGCGGAAGAGCCTGTACGTGAAGGACGACGACTATCGCCTGTCGTTCCTGTACGGCAACTACACGACGCTCACGCGGTTCACCGAAGCCGATCTCGAGCGCGTGATCACCGAGCGGCTCAGCCCGCTCAACGTGAGCATCCACAGCACCGATCCCGACCTGCGGGCGCGGATGCTGCGCAACCGGCGGGGCGCGACGAGCTTGCGCTGGCTGCGCGCCTTGCTCGACGAAGGCATCACGGTGCACGGACAGGTCGTGGTGTGCCCCGGCGTGAACGATGGCGACGAGCTCGAGCGCACGCTCGCGGGCGTGCTCGATCGGTATCCCGAGCTCGCGTCGCTGTGCATCGTGCCGCTCGGCGTGAGCCGGTGGTCGACCGAGCCGTCGTTGCGTTCGCACACGCGTGACGAGGCGGCGCGCGTCGTCGACCTCGTCGAAGGCTGGCAGCGCACCTTCGTGCGCGTGCTCGGCCGGCACATGGCCTTCCTCGCCGACGAGTACTACTTGCTCGCCGACCGCGAGTTCCCGCCCGCGGAGACGTACGAGGGCTTCCCCATGCACGAGGACGGCATCGGGATGGCCCGCACGTTCGAGCTCGAGATGCACGGGCTCGTCGACGAGGCGACCGGCGTCGCTCCTGGCTTCTTCTCCTGGGTCGATGGCGCACCGGCCGAGGGCTACCGCGCGCCGCGCGTCGTGCCGGCGGCGGGCACGGTCGCGCTGCTGCCTCGCAAAGACGCGCCGATCGGCATCCTGACGGGGGAGTACGGCGCGCGGATCCTCACCCCGTTGGTCGAAGAGCTCGGTCGGCACGATGTGCGGGTGGTGCCCGTGCGCAACGAGTTCTTCGGCGGCAACATCGGCGTCGCCGGTCTGCTCGTCGGCGAAGACCTCGCGCGTGTGCTCGCCGAGCAGCCGTATGGGCACCGGTACCTGCTGCCCGATGTGTGCCTGTCAGAGGGCAAGTTCCTCGACGGGCTGACGCCGGCGGATCTGCCTCGCGCGGTCGAGGTCATCGCGACCGATGGGCTCGCGCTACGGGCCGCGCTCGGCGCACCGGTCGGAGTGCCGGCATGAACGTCAACCCCAGCCGGCCCGTCGTTGCGATCGTCGGCCGGCCGAACGTCGGCAAGTCCACACTGGTCAACAGGCTCGTCGGGCGCCGCGACGCGATCGTGCAGGAGCTGCCCGGCGTCACGCGTGACCGCAAGTCGTTCGAGGCCGAGTGGCAGGGCACCGAGTTCACGGTCGTCGACACGGGCGGATGGCTCCCGGGAGGGTCGTCGCTCGACGCGAAGGTCAGCGCGCAGTCCGAGCGGGCCGTACGCGACGCGGATGCGGTCGTGTTCGTCGTCGACGCCACCGTCGGTGTCACGGAGGAGGACGCGAACGTCTCGGAGTGGCTGCGGCGCGCCAAGCGGCCCGTGCTGCTCGTCGCCAACAAGGTCGACAGCGAGTCGCGCCGGGGTGACATCTGGACGTTCGTGTCGCTCGGCTTGGGCGAGCCGTTCGCGGTGACCGCGCTCCACGGCCTCGGCACCGGCGATCTGCTCGACGCACTCGTCGAGCTGTTCCCCGAGATCGATCCGCCTGAGGAGGTCGAGGAAGGGCCTGCGATCCCCGGCGTCGCGATCGTCGGACGTCCGAACGTGGGCAAGTCGACGCTCTTCAATCGCCTGATCGGCGACGAGCGCGCCGTCGTGCACGACATGCCCGGCACGACGCCGGGACGCGATCGACACCGTCGTCGAGACCGAGGACGGCCCGATCCGGTTCATCGACACCGCCGGCATGCGCCGACGGTCGAAGGTCGACGATGGCACCGAGTACTACTCCGTCGTGCGCGCGCTCCGTGCGGTCGACGATGCCGACATCGCTCTCCTCGTCATCGACGCGACCGAGGGCGTGACGCATCAGGATCAGCGACTCGCCGAGCGAGTCGACGCGTCGGGCTGCCCGATCGTCGTGCTGCTGAACAAGTGGGAGCTGCTCGACACCGAGGGGCGCCTCGACGTGTCCCGCGATGTCGAGGATCGTCTGCACTTCATCGGCAACTCACCGGTGCTGCGCATCAGCGCGCAGAGCGGGAAGGGCGTGCACAAGCTGTTGCCCCTCCTGCAGCTCGCGATCGAGGACTACCACCGGCGGGTGCCGACCCGCGAGGTGAACAAGGTGATCCAGGCGGCGCAGGCGAACCAGCCGGCTCCCGGGGGAGCGCCGGGTGCTCTACGCGACGCAGGGCGCGACGGATCCGCCGACGTTCACGCTGTTCGTGAACCGAGAGCTGCCACCGACCTACCTGCGTTACCTCGAGGGTCGGCTCCGTGAGGACCTCGACCTCGGCAGCACTCCCGTGAAGCTCCGGGTGCGGCGACGTTCGTGATGGACTCGCGCTGATGGACGACCTGCAGCGCCGTGCCGCCCGAGCCGCGCAGGGCAATCTCGCGACGCAAGCCGACAAGCTCGCGTCGCAAGGGAAGCTCTTCGTCCGCGATCGGCTCGACCTGCTCCTCGACGAAGGCTCGTTCATCGAGGACGGCCTGCTCGCCAACGCGCTCGCGCCGACTGATGACCTGCCCGCCGACGGCGTGGTGACGGGCATCGGCACGATCGACGGTCGACCGGTGTGCGTCATGGCGAACGATCCGACCGTGAAGGCCGGCTCGTGGGGCACGCGCACGGTCGAGAAGATCATCCGGGTGACGGAGCGGGCGCTGGCCGACGAGCTGCCGGTGTTCTGGCTCGTCGACTCCGCCGGCGCACGCATCACCGATCAGGTCGAGCTCTTCCCCGGCCGGCGTGGTGCCGGGCGCATCTTCGCCAACCAGGTGCGGTTGTCGGGCAAGGTGCCGCAGGCGTGCTGCCTGTTCGGGCCCTCTGCCGCGGGCGGCGCGTACATCCCGAGCTTCTGCGACATCGTGGTGATGGTCGAGGGCAACGCGTCGATGTACCTCGGCTCGCCTCGCATGGCCGAGATGGTCATCGGCGAGATCGCGTCGCTCGAGGAGATGGGCGGCGCGCGCATGCACGCCACGGTCTCCGGATGCGGCGACAACCTCGCTTCTGATGATGCCGATGCGATCGCGCAGGTGAAGCGCTGGTTCTCGTACTTGCCATCGACGTGGCGCGCGTTGCCTGCGCGCGTTGCCGCTGCGGAGCCCGCTCGGCCCTTGACGGCTGACGTCGTGCCCGCCGAGGAGCGCCACGCCTACGACATGCACCGCGTCGTCGAGGGCCTCATCGACGAGGGCTCGTTCTTCGAGGTGAAGCCGCTCTATGCGCGCGAGCTCATCGTCGGGTTCGGCCGCATCGACGGACGCACGGTCGGCGTGCTCGCCAACAACCCGATGCAGAAGGGTGGCGTGCTGTTCGGCGATTCTGCCGACAAGGCCGCGCGATTCCTGTGGCTCTGCGACGCGTTCAACGTGCCGTTGCTCTTCCTCACCGATGTGCCCGGCTTCATGATCGGCACCGCGGTCGAGCGTGAGGGCATCATCCGCCATGGAGCCAAGATGATCACCGCGGTTGCCGAGGCAACCGTGCCGAAGGTCTGCGTCATCGTGCGCAAGGCCTATGGAGCGGGCCTCTACGCGATGTCGGGGCCTGCGTTCGACCCGATCGCCACGCTCGCGTTGCCGACGGCGAAGATCGCGGTGATGGGACCGGAGCCCGCGGTCAACGCGGTGTACGCGAACAAGATCAACGCGATCGAGGATCTCGACGAGCGTGCAGCGTTCGTGGCCGCGCGGCGTGCGGAGTACGAGGAGGATGTCGACCTCCTCCATCTCGCCTCTGAGCTCGTCGTCGACGCGGTCGTCGACTTCGATCGGCTGCGCGACGAGATCGTCCGGCGGTTCGCCGCGTCAGACGGTCGTGAGCGGTTCTTCGTCGAGAAGCGCCACGGCGTGCCGCCGGTCTGAGTGTCAGGGCGCCCGCTCGATGCCGTGGTGTGACGACTGCTCGAAGTTCTGGAACCCCAGCTCGGTCGAGGCCGACGGGAAGTGCCCGACGTGTGGCCGTCCGCTCGGCGATCCCCGCAAGGTCGACCTCAAGGAGCTCGCGGGCGAAGAGAAGATGCCGTGGCACTTCAAGCTGCTCGTCGTCGCGCTCGTGCTGTATCTCGGGTGGCGTGCGTTCCAGGGCGTGGAGTGGCTGATCGGACGGTTCTGAGGGCAGGTGGGTCCGCTAGCGTCTTGCCCTCACGGGCTGTGGCGCAGCTTGGTTAGCGCGCCTGACTGGGGGTCAGGAGGCCGGGAGTTCAAATCTCCCCAGCCCGACCAGACAAGAGCAGGAGCACCTCAGACACCATTTCCTCCAGGTCTGAGCACGAACCGTGCCCAGCGGGCAATGTGTGTCGCGTGGCTCAGGGCGTGCTGCGGGTGGTGCAGCTGAACGTCGATTCGTTGGTCAGTCGCGGGTGGCGCGAGCGTCGCGACGAGATCGTGACTTGGCTCGATGAGCTGGATCCCGACGTGGTGTGCCTCCAGGAGGTGTGGCAAGACGATCGGCATCCGAACACTGGGGGATGGATCGCCGAGCATGCCGCTGGTGTGTGGCACTGGGAGTTCGGAGGGTTCGCGCCTCCCGATCCGGCCTCAGTCGGCGCCGACCCGTCGCTTCGGTTCGGGTCCGCGATTCTGAGCCGATGGCCATGCGAAGCGACGGACGTCGTGATGTTGCCTCTAGTTCGCGACGAGCTCGGGCCGGCTCACGTGTCGATGCGGCCTCCGGCGTTGCCGCCTGGCATGCCCTTCGAACTCCTCCATGTCCGAACCGCGGGGGTCGACGTCTACAGCACCCACCTTCAGCCCTCAGCCGGGCAGGCGGCCCTACGAGTCGAACAGGTGCTCTTCATCGACGACGCCGTCCGACGCACATACGACTCGTCGTCGATGCCGCCCATCCTCTGCGGTGACTTCAATGCAGGGCCGATGTCGGATGAGATCCGCTTCCTCACCTCCGATGCGGTCATCGACGGACGAAGCACGTACTTCCAAGATTCGTGGGCGGTGCTTCATGAAGGCCGCGGCGCGACCTGGGATCCTGCGAACGACCTCGCCACTGCAGCGAACGAGCCGCCACGGCGCATCGACTACGTGTTCGTCGGTGATCCATCTGGCCACGCTGATGGTGCAGGTCGCGTGCTGAGTGCCGCCCTCGTATTCAATGAGCGGAGGACCGGCACGTTCGCGAGCGACCACTACGGACTCTGCGTGGATGTTGGGTGGCCGACCCGACCGGTCACGATGTAGCGCCGTGTCTAGTCGTCGGCTGCCGCGTCCCATGTCACGAGGACGGCGACGACGGGCTCGGCGATGCCCTTGAGCTCGAGGGTGCGCTCATCCGACACAGGCACCGCGAGCCGACAGCCCGCGATCAGGTCGGCACTCACCAACACCTCGCCGGCACCGGCAGCCGCGGAGATGCGAGCGGCCCGGGTGACCGCCGATCCGAAGTAGTCGCCTTCGCGGGAGGTCGCTTCGCCGCCGTGGAGCCCGATGCGGACGCTCGGCGCGAAGCCGTGCTCGGCGCGGTGGCGGGCGAGGGCGCGCTGGATGGCGGCGGCGCACGCGATGCCGTCGTCGGCATCGCGGAAGGCGACGAAGAAGCCGTCGCCTCCGTGCTTGATCTCCTCGCCGTTCCACCGCTCGAACTCGGCCCGCAACGTGCGGTCGTGCCACTGCAGCAGCGGTTCCCACGCGGCATCGCCCATGGCCTCGGACAGTCGCGTCGAGTTCACGATGTCGGAGAACATGAACGTGCGGATCGTTCGAGCCCCCTCGGGCCGTGCGGGAGCGATGTCGAGGTCGACCGCGACGCCGAACTCGTCGACCAGGCGGCCGGCGGCCTTGAGCTCGAGGCACGCGCCCGCGTCATCTCCGTCGGCGGTCAGCGCCCGAGCGAGCAACACGCGCGCCTGAGCGGCTTCGTAGGGGGCGTCGACTTCGCTCCAGGTCCGGACACCCTCGCGCAGCGCGGCGATCGCTTCGTTGGTGTCGCCACGATGGAGCGCCAGATGCCCGCGCGCGACTGCCGCCGCGGCCGCCGGTCCGGAGGTGCCGAGCCTCCGAGCCAGGTCCTCCAGCTCGGCGATGCTCTCGGCCGCCGCCTTGCTCGTCGCCCACCGCCACGCACGCCGCGACGTGCACGGGGAGGAGGAAGACGCGACGCTCGCGAGCGAGGAAGCCGGGGTCCTCGAGTGAGCGGCCGAGGCTCCGCGCCGCCGCTCGGGCATCCCCCTGCGCGAGCAGCAGGCGACCCCGCCCTGGCTGGCCGTCGTCTCCGAGAGCGACTGCCTCGGCGAGTGCCTCCTCCGCACCATCGAGGTCGCCGCGACGCACCCGGATCTCCACCAGCTCGCTGTACCCCCAGCCCGCGCTCCACCGGTTGATCTCGCGGAGCTCCTCGCACGCTTGCAGCACTCGCTCCTCTGCCTTTGCGAGCTGACCGTGGAGTCGATCGATCTCTCCCTGATGGAACCGGCAGATCCCCGTGTAGCCCGTGATCGACTCGCGCTCGCAGTAGCGGGTCGACACCTTGGTCCACTCGGTGGCCCGCCCCCAGTCGCAGAGCGCTCGGCAGATCGAGATGACCGCGCAGTACACGTAGCCGGCATGCACAGGAGCGACCCCTGGTCGCATGGCCAGCGCAGCGGCCTCGTCGAGCAGCGGGAGCACCTCACTGACCTCATCGGTGGAGGCGGCTACGTGGGCCAGCCCCTGCACGGCCATTGCCTCCATGCCCGGGCTGCCCACCCGCCGGGCGATCGCACGCGCTTCGAGGAGCGCAGCGCGGGCCGCATCGGCGTCGCCGGCCTGCATCAGCGCGAAGGCCAGCGACCATCGTTCCTGCGCGTGCTCGGCGCACTCCGGCACATCGGCCAAGAGCTCGGTGGCTCGGACATAGCACGTGAGGGCGACCGCGCTGTCGAGCATCATCGCGTGGTGGCGGGCCTGCTCCAGGGCCATGCGCCCGGCACTTGCAACCTCACCGGCGTCGGTGAACGCCACCTCCGCCCGTTCGAGGGTGTTCAAGAACTCGGCGGGATCGCCGGCCCAACAGCACGACCAGGCGAGCCGCTCGAGGTCATCGGGTCCGAGCGGCTGATCGGCGTCGGCGTCGCGCAGCGCGGCCCGCGCCGCGGACCACTGGCTCTGGTCGTATGCGGCTCGGGCGTCGTCCAGGAGCGCTTCACGCGTGGACACGCCGCAAGTCTGTCATTCCGCACGTTGCGGGCGACGTTGCCGTCGGCGTCGAGCGTCAGCAGGCTTCGCCTTCGCCGTGGCCAGTCACACCGTCTTCGTAACGTCTTCGATGTGACCGTCGCCGACCGGTGGGACGAGTTGCCGCGGCAGGTTCGGATCGCGGTCGGGATCCTCGTTGCGCTCTTCGTGTGGACGTTGTGCGCGTACGTGCTCCCGCACCTGCCCTTGCCGACGTCGGACAGATGCGCTTACTACGACGCCGACTGGAACCCGCGAGATGCCGTGCTCCGAGATGTACCCGGTCGAGCCCTGACGGTCGGGGAATGTCACACCCCCCTCGTACGATGCGTCGAGAATTTCTTGCGGTTGGGGTTGCATTCCTCCGCTGATCGAACTAGTGTTCGTATCTCACTTCCCCTGGTGATCTCGAATCTGATCCGCGCGGGGAGGTGCATGTGGACGCTGAACGCATCGTGGGGTTGGTGCGAGCCGTCGCTGCGGTCGATGAGTCGGCCAGTCGTGACGAGGTGATCCAGGCGATCGCCGACCTTGCCGCGATCACCCGGTGGTGCGACGGCAGAGAGGTCGCGCACGCGGGGTACATGGCCAAGCACAGCCCAATACCTGAGAAGCCGATCGCGAAGGCAGGGCGATCGAACAAGAAGGCCAGGCGTGCGCTGAAGCGCAACGAGACCAAGAAGGAGACCCCCAAGCTCGGCGAGGCACTCGACCAGGGCAAGGTCTCGGGCGAGCACCTCGATGCGGCAGCCGCGGCGCTCGCCAACGTCGGCGCTGACAAGCGCAAGGAGCTCGCGGAGCGCATCGACGCGCATGCCGGCGACGCGGAGGAGATGAGCGCAGAGGAATTCGGGCGGATGATCCGGGCCGAGCAGCAACGCATGGATGACGACGAAGGCAAGAGCCGCTTCGAGCGCCAGCAGCGGGCGATCCGATTCAACCACCGAGTCGATCCGGCGACTGGGATGATCGAGTTCTGGGGCAAGCTCGACCCGCTGCGCGGGATGAAGCTCCTCAACCAGCTGAAGGACCGCGTGGCGACGCTGTTCGCCGACAAGGTGCCCGAAGGCTGCCCGTCAGACCCGATGGAGAAGAACGGATACCTGCAGGCGCTCGCTCTGCTCGACCTCTGTGAGGGCCACGGCACGAGAGGCGGTCGGCCGGAGGTGATCGTCGTGGTCGACACGCGCGACACGCGCGACGCCGAGGAAAGCGGCGGTCGCGGACCTCGCGTCGACTGGGGCATCCCGGTCGAGCTTCCGGTCAGCGTGCTCACCAAGATCGCCGCGGATGCCGACGTGCACACCGTCGTGGTGCGCAACGGAGCGATCATCCACGCACCGGGCCGACTGAACCTGGGCCGCACCACTCGGCTCGCGAACGTCGCGCAACGAAGAGCGTTGCGGGCGATCTACCCGAGATGCGCGATCCCCGACTGCCCGACGCGGTTCGACCACTGCAAGATCCACCACATCCGATGGTGGCGCCACGGCGGCCGCACCGACCTCGACAACCTCCTTGCCCGTCTGCTTTCGGCATCACGACCAGATCCATCACGCGGGATGGATCGTCGAGCTCGGGCCAGACCGCGTCCTCACACTGACGCTCCCGAACCAGGAGGTGATGACGACCGGACCACCCCGACGGCGCGCGGCATGACGGTGCATGCGGCGCAGACGTGTACCGACTTCACCGCGCGCGCTGACGTGGTGGTCGGGGTAGAAACGAAGGGTGCCAGCCGGCGAGGAACGGGATGGCGTCCCGCTCACGAACCTCGATCAGCCCCTCTTCGAGGGGGCTGGCGCGACGAAGCGCGACCTCGTCGACTACCTCGATGCGGTCTCCGACCGGATCCTGCCCGAGCTGCGCGAGCGGCCGCTTTCAGTGATCCGCGTGCACCGCGGTCAGGAGGCGTTCATGCAGAAGAACGTCCCGAAGTACACGCCGGAGTGGGTGCCCACGGTCCGCCTGTGGGCCGAGGCGTCGAAGCGCGAGGTCGCGTACGCGCTGTGCAACGACCGGCGGACGTTGCTGTGGTTCGCCAACCAGCGCGCGGTCGAGTACCACCCGACGCTCGTGCGCCGGGATCGGTTCGACCGGGCGACGCACCTCGTGCTCGACCTCGACCCGCCGGAGGGCAGCGGCTTCGCCGTCGTGGTCGCCGTCGCCCGGCTCGTACGGCAAGTGCTGACCGACGCCGGCCTCGGCTCGGCGGTGAAGACGAGCGGCGCAAAGGGGCTCCACGTGATCGTGCCGATCGACGACGAGCCGACGCTCGAGGCGACCGCGGCGGCGACGAGGGCGATCGCGTCACGTGCCGCGGCGTTGGACCCTGACCTCGCGACGGTCGAGTTCATGAAGGAGAACCGAGGCGGCAAGGTGTTCGTCGACTCGACGCGTGTGGGCGGGGCGACCGTCGTCGCCGCGTACAGCCCTCGCGTGCGCGACGGGACGCCCGTGTCCTACCCAGTCGGCTGGGACGCTCTGGATGATGTCGTGCCCGGCGACTTCACGGTGCACACGGCGATGGATCGGCTCGGCGACGCCGACCCGTGGGCTGCGCAGCTACCGGCGCCCCAGCACCTCCCCGACGAGCTCGTCGAGGAGGGCCACACGATCCCGGTCGGCCGCGTCCAGGCCATGCACGAGGGCAAGCGGCGCGCTCGGGAGCAGCGCTGACAGCTACCGCTCCCGCACTGCGTAGGTCAGGTGGGTCGCGCGCTGCGTCGGCTCCGCGCGGACCGGCTCCAGGGCCACGCGGCCCGCGTCCACGCCCTCGAACAGACGGATCCCGGAGCCGAA
This sequence comes from uncultured Acidimicrobiales bacterium, assembly GCA_963726695.1. GTDB lineage: Bacteria > Actinomycetota > Acidimicrobiia > Acidimicrobiales > DATKAS01 > DATKAS01. The sequence goes on along the minus strand of CAVSDE010000011.1, from coordinate 49,336 downwards.
CAGCACGGGTGAAAGCGCGATGGTGAACTCGTCGATCAGGCCGGCGTTCACGTACTCCAGGATCGTTGTGCCACCGCCCGCGATGCGCACGTCTCGGTCGCCGGCTTCAGCGTGGGCCTGCTCGAGCGCGGGCTCGATGCCGTCGTTGACGAAGTGGAAGGTGGTCCCGCCCGGCCGCTGCCAGGGGTCACGCTTCTCGTGCGTCACGACGAAGACCGGCGTGTGGAACGGAGCGTCCTCCGGCCATCCCTGCTCGCCGGCTTCGAACATGCGCTTGCCCATCACGCTCGCGCCGGTGCGCTCGAACGTCTCCCGCACGATGTCGTTCTCGCGCCCTTCCTCGCCGCCCTCGCCGAGCTTCAGGTTCTCCCGAAAGAAGCGTTGCGGGAAGATCCACTGCTGCAGCTCCATCCACTGTTCCCCCATCAATTCCCCGAGAGACCCGGGCGCGATGAAGCCGTCCAGCGACATCGACACGCTGAAGAACACCTTCCCGGCCATCAGTCCTCAACTCCCTTTCGAACGATCTCGGCGACGTAGTCAGCCAGGTGGCTCAGGGTCTGCTGGCCGCCCTCGATCGCGTGGTACTTCTCGATCGCCTCGTCGCGCAGCTCCTTGGTGGGGAACACCGTGCGCATCTCGATCCGGGTCGCCGCGCCATCGGGCGCGAACGTCAACACCGATTCGAAGGCGTTCGGGTCGCCGCGGCGCTCACCGTGCAGCAGCGCGATCCGCTCCGGCGGGGCGATCTCGGTCCAGGAGATCCACTCCTGGTAGTCGGTGCCGTCCGGTCCGTGCATCGTGAAGTCCCACTCAGCGCCGACGCGGAACTCGAACGCGCGGCGTGGTGGTGGTGAACCCCTCCGGCCCCCACCACTGCGATACGTGCCGCACTTCGGTGAACGCCTCGAACACCAGCTCTCGTGGGGCACTGATGATCCGAGAGATCACGATCTCGCGATCTGCCGTCGCGCTCATCAGCTGCTCCTCCTGCCGTCCTGCTCGAGGTCCTGCACGTACTGCTCCAGGCGGTCGAAGCTCTCGTTCCAGAACCGCTCGAAGCCACCGGTCCACTCGTGCACCGGTCGCAGCCCGCGCGCGTCGAGGCCGTACAGGCGTTGCTTGCCCACCTTGCGGTCCCGCACCAGTCCGACCTCCCGGAGCACCCGCAGGTGCTTGGACGCCCCCGGCTGGGTCATCCCCAGCTCCTGAGCCAGCTCGGTCACCGGCCCCTCACCGGCCCGCAGCAGCAGCAGGATCTCCCGGCGCTGCTGCTCGGCGATCGCGTTGAAGACGTCCGACGTCGTCGCTGCTCGTGCCATGGCGCTGATCATATGCCGATATCGGCATGCGTCAAGTCGAGGGACTCACGGGTCTTGGCCTATCTGGTCTGCGGCTCGGCGAGGTAGAAGGTTCGGCCGGTGACCTTGGCCAGTTGTGATGCTTGTTTGAAGATGTCGCTCTTGAACCATTCCATGGCGCGATCCATGTCGTCAGTCTTGATGTGGAACAACGCAGCGTTCGGGTTGTCGATGTCCTGATACGCGGGACCGTCGGTGATGCCGTACTTCGACCGGTTCTCGGCGTGGAGGTAGTGCTGCTCCTTCCACGCTTCGAAGTCGTCAGTCTCGATCCTGATCATGATGTCCTGCACTGAAACCCCCTCTGGGTCGTCGTGCGCGCACCGTAGACAATGAACCTGTGAATGCGATCGTCGGGCGAGGCCGCCTTCGCCATGGCTACACCAACCTCACACGTCGGCTCGCCGGTGGGATGGTCGAGAAGCAATACGTGGGGTCAGATCGCGCCGCTCGAGCCGAACGCGAGCACGCGTGCTTGGTGAGCTTGGCTCATCACGTTCCTGTCCCCGAGGTGATCGAACGAGACCGTGCGGTCCCGCTGCTCATCGTCCGGGAGAGCTTGGGCGCGCACGGCCAAGACATGATCGACGCGGGTCGCGCACCCGAGGTCCTGCGCCTATTGGGATCACTTCTCGTGAGCCTTCAGCAGATCCCGCTCTCGGATGTGCCCGGCCTCGAGGGAAGCGGTTCAGTGGTCGTCCACGGCGACTTCGGGCCTCAGAACGTGCTGTTCGAAGACGACAGGATCACCGCGCTCCTCGACTGGGAGTTTGCTCACATCGGGCAGCCGGTGGAGGACCTCGCATGGGCCGAGTGGATCGTGCGCACTCACCACCCTGGCGCAGTCGACGCCCTCCCCGCATTGCTCGACGCCGCGGATCTTGGCATCGGGTGGTCGGCGCGCCATCAGGCGATGGTCACGAGGTGCGAGGAGCTGATGCGGATCGCGGAGGCGGAGCGTTCTGCTGAGGAGGTCGACCTCTGGCGCGGTCGGCTTCGTGCCACCGAACAGTGGCAAGAGTGATGCACGTAGTGTCCGGCGATGGCCGGGAAGCGGGCGCAGACCCTGCTCGACTCGATGCTGTTCATCGAGATGTACACGCTCAACCGCGCGTGGACGCACCTGACCGATGACGAGATGTTCTGGGAGCCCGTCGCAGGATCGTGGAACGTGCGGCGTGCCGATGAGTGCGTGACCCCCACGCCATTCCGCGACGGTGACTGGGCGGTCGACTTCGACTGGGACCTCGCGGCCGCGGAGGTCGAGGATCGCGGTCTCACGCCGCTGCCGACGATCGGGTGGCTCCTCTGGCACGTGGGCTCGCTGCCGGAGCGCGTCACGCAGCTCGACTTCCTCGAAGGCGACCGGAGCGCCGAGAGCGGCTGGACCTCTCCCTACCTCGCACCGCATCCCGTGTTCACCAATGCGACGGACGCTGTCGAAGCGATGCGTGCAGGGTGGCGAGCACTCGACCTCGCGCTCCGGAGCGCGTCGGACGAACACCTCGAAGTGCCCACGCGGTTCTGGAGCTATGGGGGCGCACCGGGCCCGGCGACGACGGGCGCTCAGATCGTCGCGTCAGTGCTGAACGAGGTGAGTCATCACGGCACGCAGATCTGCGTGTTGCGCGACCTGTATCGCGCTGCGGGCGGCGAGGCGCTCATTCACCCGTGACGCCGTCGATCATCTCGCGCACGACGTCGGCGTGGCCGTTGTGGCGCGCGTACTCGTGGATCATGCCGATCATGATCCACCGGATGTCCACGACCCGTCCTCGCTTGGTGGTGATCGTCGCGGTCGGATCGACGTCCGCCGTGATCTGCCGGATGCGCTCGCACAGCGCGAGGTACCGATCGACATCAGCCTGAAGGCCTTCGCTGCGGGTGAGGTCCCAGTCCCAGTCGATCTCCTCGCCGTCGTAGTAGGGATACGGCTCCTTCGAACCGGCCACGCACTCCACGAACCACCACTGCTCGATCGTCGTCAGGTGTCGGAGGATGCCGTGCAAGGTCGTGTCCGACGCCACCGTGCGTTGCCCGGCCCGCTCGTCGGTGAGCCCTTGCAGCTTCAGCAGGAGCGTCGCGCGTTCGTAGTCCAACCAGCTGTTGAGAGCTGCGAGCTCTGAGCTGACGTGCGGTGGGTCGACACGTGCGATGGGGGAGGAGAAGGTCATGACGTTGATCCTGCGCCGGGTTGGACACGCTCCCAACCGAATTTCCGGTGTAGCCATGCCGCATGAGCGAGCTGACGATGAGCAAGGTGCAGCGGGAAGCCTTCTTGGCCGACCTCCACGTGGGAGTCATCACGGCAGCACGTGACGGTGCTCCTCCGTTGGCGGTGCCGGTTTGGTACACCTACGAGCCGGGCGGCGACGTGGTGTTCGTCTTCGAGGCCAACAGCGAGAAGATCAAGCGGATCGAAGCGACCGGCGAGGCGAGTCTGTGCGTGCAGACCGAGACGGTGCCGTACATGTACGTGACCGTCGAGGGTCCGGCGGTCGTCGGCGACGTCGATGACGGGGTGGAGCGCAGCCTTGCCCACCGCTACCTCGGACCGGAGATCGGTGACATGTACCTGGAAGCGATCGCCGACTCGGTGAGTCGCGTCGTGCGGCTGACCCCGCGCCGGTGGCGCACCGTGGACTACACCCCGTTCGTCGCGGGCGTGCTCGGCGCCTAGAAGTCGCGCTTTCGGGGAACAGAGGGGTCATGTGGAGGTTGGAGCGCGTCTTGCCGGCGGAGCCGTATCGCACCCTGTCCGACTACGTGGCCGCGGGAGGGGGAGCCGCACTCGAGGCGGCGCGCACCGTCGCACCCGAAGTTCTCATCGACGAGATCGACGCATCGGGGCTGCGCGGCCGCGGCGGTGCCGGCTTCCCGACCGGACGGAAGTGGCGCACGGTTGCTGCGAATACGTCGTCCGTCGTGTCGTCGACCGTGGTGGTGAATGCCGCCGAAGGGGAGCCGGGCACGTTCAAGGACCGAGCGATCCTGCGGGCCAACCCGTATGCGGTCCTCGAAGGCGCGCTCATCGCGGCTCGCGCGGTCTCAGCCGGCTCGGTGATCGTCGCGACGAAGGCGAGGTTCACAACGGAGGTCGCGCGACTGCGCTTCGCCATCGACGAGATCGCCCAGGCAGGTTGGTGCGACGACGTGAAGGTCACGGTCGTCGAGGGTCCGAGCGAATACCTCTACGGCGAAGAGACGGCGCTGCTCGAGGTGCTCGACGGTCGTCCGCCGTTCCCGCGCATCGCGCCTCCGTACCGTCGAGGAGTCGACGAGGTCGTGGCCACCGACGAGGACGCGGAGTCGGGCAGTGGATTGTCTGCCGATGTCGAGATGGCCGGTCCCGATCAGTCCTCGCTCGCTCCGCCGACGCTCGCCAACAACGTCGAGACGTTGGCCAACGTGCCAGGGATCATCGCGAAAGGCGCGGCGTGGTTCCGCTCGGTCGGCACTCCCGAGTCACCGGGAACGATCGTCGCCACGATCACGGGAGCGGTGCAACACGACGCGGTCGGTGAGGTCGTCCTCGGTAGCCCGCTGCGCGGTGTGATCGACGAATCTGTGCGGAGGCGCGCGGCCTGATCACTCGATCATCGGCGTCGTCGGTGCGGCGTCGAACGCAGTCCTCACGGCCGATCGGCTCGACACCACGCTGACCTACGAAACGATGACCGCGGCAGGAAGCGCGCTCGGCTCGGCGAGCTTCCTCGTGCTCGACGACGAGAGCGACCCCGTCGCGGTCGCGGCGGGCATCTCGCGGTTCCTCGCGATCGAGTCGTGCGGGCAGTGCACGCCGTGCAAGCAGGATGGGTTGTCGATCGCGGACGGTCTCAGGCGCCTGTGTCGCGGCGAGGCCAACAGCAACGAGATCGAGCTCGTGCGTGACCGGCTCGCGACCGTCGCCGACGGCGCCCGGTGCAACCTCGGCCGGCAGCAAGAGGGAGTCATCCGAAGCCTCCTCGACGCGTTCCCGAAGGCGTTCGACGCGCACCTGGCCGGAGATGCCACTCCCGTCGAGCCCGCGCTGATCACCGAGCTGCTCGACCTGACCGACCAAGGCGCTGTCGTCGACGACACCTTCCTCGACAAGCAGCCCGACTGGACGTACGGCGGTGAGGACTCCGGCCACGCGCCGGTCGAGCGGTTCACCGACCACCGCGCCGAGTGAGGGCAGTACTGTCCCGCGCTCGATGAGCGCGCTCCCACCTCCGCCACCGCCGCCACCTCTGCAATCTCCACCGCCGCCTAGCGCCTCGACCCGCGGCCGATCAGAAGGGCCGCATCGCGATGATCGTCGGCGCGGCCGCCCTGGCGATCGGTGCCGTGCTGCCGTGGATCTCAGGGTCGATCGGCGAGTTTCGCGGTGGTCGTGACGATCGCGCTCGCACTGCTGTGGGTGTTCGAGTTCTCCGACATCAGGAATCGCATCAGCGAGGCGGAGGATGCGGCCGGTGGTCTGATCCTGGTCGACGTCAAGGTCGGTGCCGGGATGTGGGTCATGGCGTTCGGCGCGGCCATCGCGTTCTTCGGCAGCGTGATCGGCCTGCTTCGCGTGTCGTCAGAGTGACTGCCATCGGCTGACGCGCCTTCAGACCGATCAGCTGCGCGGCACCTCAGACCACGGCAGCTCCTTGTCGACGCGGACGTCGCCGGGAAGCCCCAGGACGCGCTCCCCGAGCACGTTCTTCGCGATTGGTGACGTGCCGCCGCCGATGGTGCCGCCCAGCGAGGTGAGCCACGCCTTCTGCGGGTTCGGTGCAGCGTCGCTGCCGCCACCGAGTGAAGACCCGCCCATGATCGCCGGCCGCACCATCTCGTAGTTGTCGATCAGCATGCCGTGCGCACCCATCAGGTCGACGGCGAGCTCGTAGGTGCTGTACGAGGCCCACGTGTACGCGAGCTTGATCACCGAGCCCTCGGGACCGGGAGTGCCCTTGTCGCGCAGCTCCTGTGCGCGCAAGGTCGTGAGCCGGACGACTTCGTTCTCGATCCACTTGCGCGTGACTGCGTCGCGTCGCACCGGATCGGCGTTGCCGTACTCGTGGTAGGCGTCGAGTGCCATCCGCGACCGCGCCGGTGCCGCGGGGAGCCTTGGCCAGGTGTCCGAACGCGGTGCGCTCGTTCATCAGCGTGGTGACGGCAACCCGCCACCCTTCGCCCACGTCTCCGATTCGCAGCGAGTCGGGAGTGCGGGCGTCACTGAGGAAGACCTCGTTGAACTCGGCCTCGCCGTTGATCTGACGAAGCGGCCTCACCTCGATGCCTGGCTGACTCATGTCGATGAGGAAGTAGGTGAGGCCCTTGTGCTTCGGCTGCTCCGGGTTCGTCCGGGCGAGCACCATCGCCCAGTCGGCGACGTGGGCCAGGGTCGTCCACACCTTCTGGCCGTTGAAGATCCACTCGTCTCCGTCGCGCTCGGCCCTCGTCGACAGCGAGGCGAGGTCGGACCCGGCCCCCGGTTCGGAGAACAGCTGACACCAGATCTCGTCGCACGCGAAGCCCGGCCGCAGGAAGCGCTGCTTCTGCTCCTCGGAACCCATCGCCACGATCGTGGGGCCGGCCATGCCGACCAACATGAAGTTCACGTTCGTGTTGCGCGGCGCTGACACCTCGCCCAGTCGGGCGTCGAGCCGCTCGGCGAGCTTGGGGTTCAGCCCGAGTCCGCCGTATCCGACCGGGAAGTGCACCCACGCCAACCCCGCATCGAATTGCGCCGCCCAGAACCGGTGCTTCTCCGTTGTCGCGGGAGGGTGCGCCTCGAGGAACTTGTCGATGGTCTCGTCGAGAAGCGCGATGTCGTTCATGTCGTGAGGATCATGTCGTGAGGATCGTGACAGCGCCGACGCCCGGCGCGCCGTACACCTGCGTGTATCCCACCGTCGGTGAGTTGGGCACCTGGCGAGGTCCGGCGTCACCTCGGAGCTGCAGCACGGTCTCGTACACCTGACGCATGCCCGACGCACCGATCGGCTCACCGTTCGCGATGAGGCCGCCATCGGTGTTGATCGGAAGACGCCCGCCGATCTCGGTCTCGCCCGCTTGGATCATCCATTCCTGCTCGCCGTCGGCGCACAGCTGGTTCTCGGCCATGTGCATGATCTCCGCACCGGGCTCGCTGTCTTGGAGCTGAGCGAGATCGATGTCCTCCGGACCCACGCCGGCCATCTCGTACGCCGCGAGCGAAGCATCGACGGTCGGTGCATGCCGCCGGTCGAGGGCCAGGGACGGGCTCATGACCTCGAACGCACCGAACTGCCGGGTCTTCAGACCGACCCCCTTGAGGTAGATCGGGCGATCGGTGTAGCGGTGGGCCTGGTCGGCGCGACAGAGCACCACCGCTGCGGCGCCTTCGTCGGGGGAGCAGAACATGTACTGCGTCAGCGGCCAGTTCAGCATCGTCGACTCGAGGATCTGCTCCTCGGTGAACGGCGTGCGTCTCCATGCGTTGGGGTTGAGCGAACCGTTGCGGTACGCCTTCGCCGCGACCTTTGCGAGCGTGTTCTGGGTGATGTCGTGCTCGTGCATGTAGCGGACGAGCTTCATCGCGAAGAACTGCGTCGTGACCATGAAGCCGGCCTCGCCGTACCAAGACGGCAGACCGATGGTTCCCGCGTCCGCGTTGAAGTGACCACGAGGATGCTTGTCGAAGCCGACCGCGAGTCCGAGATCGAACGCGCCGGCCCCGATCGTGTGTGCGGCGACGGAGAGGGCGGATCCCGCTGTCGCGCAGCCGTTCGCCACGTTCACGAACGGGAGCCCCGTCATGCCCAAGTCGTTGACGAGCGTGTCGGCGGAGCCGACGTCTTGATGGCCGAGCGTCGCCCCCATGCTCCCGCCGTAGGCGAACTGGATGTCCTTCCACGCCACTCCGGCGTCGGCGAGCGCACCGCGCACTGCCACCGCGCCCATCTGGTCTCCGGTGACTCCCGGGAACCGGCCAAACGGATGGATCCCGATCCCGACGATTGCGACGTCCATCACGAAGTCCCTTCGCTCGCGACCGGCTCGAACACGTACATCATCACTTCGCGTCCCGCTTCGTCGTGACGAAGGGGGAAGAAGGTCAGCTCCATCTCCATGCCGATGTGCACCGAGTCGAGATCACAGTTGATGAGTCGTCCCTCGACGCGCACCTGCTCGGGCAGCTCGACGTACCCGAGGAGATACGGGGCGAACGGCTCGTCCGTCGCGTCGACGAGGTAGGGCTCCTTGGGCATGTAGCCCTGTGACGTCCATGTGTAGAGCGTGCCGCGACGGTGGAGAGGCTCGTCACGCATGTCGGCTGCACCGCAGCGCGCGCAACCGCCCTGACGAGGGAAGGTGACGACGCCGCACGCGCCGCACCGGCTGCCGATGAGCTGCGGTCGGTCGCCCTCCGTGAAGACGTCGGGTGCGATCGGCACTTGTCCCGTGCCTATGACCGTGTCGCTCAAGGCGTGCACCTCCCCGTGGCCTGTGAACGAACGTTAACCGACTCCCGCGATCGCGGCAGACGACTGCGTGACGTGACCGGCCGACTATCTCGAAAGCGGAGCCCTCCCGGCACGCCTCCCCGGTCCTGGCCCCGACGCGCAGTGCACGCCGGCTCCCGATCCTGAGCCCGCCGTCGCAGCTGCGAGCGCGCAGGTTGTCGCTCCGAACTTGCTCCGACTGCTGCACCCGATGCCACGCTGATTCGGCTTTCGGGCTCGTCCCGAGCGGTACCATCCTGCGCCGAGCCCAGGCCGAGTCAGGAGTGGATCCGATGAGCGACCTCGAAGACACCGGAGCGATCGACTGGCTGCTCGTCGAGGCGCCGGGCAAGGACATGAACGGCGCGCTCGTGCCACCGCTGCTCGATCTCGTCGATCGCCGGCTCATCCGCATCCTCGACGTGCTGATCCTGATCAAGCGAGCCGATGACGACTTCGACGCGCTCACGACCGCCGAGCTCGACCCGGAGAAGGTGGGCGACCTGGGTGCCCTCGAGGGGGCATCGTCGGGCCTGCTCTCGCACGACGACGCAGCCACCGCCGCGTCGCTCCTCTCGTCCGGAAGTCTCGGCCTGCTGGTCGTGTACGAGAACCTGTGGTCACTTCCGTTCGCGGCCGCCGCGCGAGCCGCCGGGGGCCAGCTCGTCGCCCAAGGTCACATCCCGACCCAGGCGATCTTGGCGGAGCTCGACGCCCTCGAAGCCTGAGGACTGAAAGGAAAGGGCACAGTCATGGGACTCATCGGAGGAATGGCTCGCACCGCGGTCATCGCCGGCACCGCGACCGCGGTCGGCAACCACGTGTCGCGCCGGCAATCCAATCGCTGGGCGCAGAAGGACCAAGCGGCGGCGTACCAGCAGGAGCAGCAGTACGGGCAGCCTCAATATGCGCCTCCGCAGTACGCCCAACCGCAATATGCGCAGCCTCAATATGCGCAACCGCAGTACGCCCAGCCGCAGTACGCCCAGCCTCAATATGCGCAGCCGCAGTACGCGCAACCCGCACCTGCTCCAGCCGCTGCGCCCGATCCGATCGCGCAGATCAAGTCGCTCGCTGAGCTGAAGGACCAGGGGATCCTGACCGAGGCCGAGTTCTCGGCGCAGAAGGCGAAGATCCTCGGGTTGTAGAGACCCTCGCCGTTAGGGTCGTCTGGTGTCGACAGAGGGTGGGGCCGGCGCGGCGCCGACGGGGAGGCGCGCGTGCTCGGGGTGCGCCAGGCCGCGTTCATCGGTGTGGGTGCGATGGTCGGCGCGGGCATCTTCTCGCTCCTCGGAGCGGCCGGCGAGGTCGCCGGCGCCGCGGTGTGGGTGTCGTTTCTGATCGCTGGTGCCGTCGCAGGCCTGCAGGGCTACTCGTTCGCCAAGTTCGGGGCCCGCTACCCGTCGGCGGGCGGGATGCTCGAGTACGTCTCGAGAGGTTTCGGCGACGGCCACGTCACGGGCGTGATCGCCTGGCTGCTGCTCGCGGCGAACGCCATCGTCACGGGCATGGTCGCGGTGTCGTTCGGCAGCTACGCGAGCTCGGCAGTGGCCGACGGCAGCGAGACGTGGCTGAAGGTCTTCGCCGTGGTCGTCGTTCTCGCGATGACCGTCCTCAACGTGGTGGGTTCGCAAGCGGTCGCCCGGGTGCAGACGGTGATCGTCATCGTCGTGATCGGCATCCTGTCGTTGTTCGCGGTGACGACGCTCGCCAACATCAAGATCGACCTGTTGGCCGTCTCGGGCTATCCCGTCCGTGAAGGACATCGTCTCCAGCGTCGCGCTGACGTTCTTCGCTTTCCTGGGGTTCGGAGTCGTCACGTTCACCGCGAAGGACCTGAAGCACCCTGACCGCGAGCTGCCGCGGGCGATCTACCTCGCGCTCGCCATCGCGACGGTCATCTACGTCGCTGTCTCGCTCGGGGTGTTCGGCACGCTGACCGTCGACGAGGTGATCGCCTCGGGCGGCACCGCTCTCGCGGTCGCGGCCGAGCCGGTCCTCGGCAGAGCGGGCTATTGGCTGATGACCGTCACTGCGCTGTTCGCGACCTCCGGGGCCACCAACGCCGGCCTCTATCCGCGGCCGGACTGTGCGAGGACATGGCCACGAAGCGCCAGTTCCCGCCGGTGCTCGGTCGACGCGCTCGGCGGCCGCGCACCGGTCGGCATCCTGCTCACGGCGCTCATCGCGATCGTCCTCGCGGTCGGCTTCGACCTGAGCTCGATCGCGTCGATCGGCAGTGCGATCGCTCTCTGCGTGTTCACGTTGATCACCGCGGCCCACCTACGGGTGCGGAAGGACACCGGCGCACAAGCGTGGATCTTGGTGCTCGGCATCATGAGCACGGTGACGGTGCTCGTGACCTTCGCCCTCACGACGCTCGTCGAAGAGCCCGCGACCGCGGTCACTCTCGTAGCGATCCTCGTGATCAGCATCGTCATCGATCTCATGTGGAAGCGATCCCGAGATCGCCACGTTGTCGCGCACGCGTAGACCTGCGGAAATGCGGGATGACCACTTCCTCGCGAGTCGTGCGACCTAGCCTTCCTCCCAAGCTGAAGCACCTGAAAGACCGCGCAGTTGGGCTGATCACCCCGTCGCCCGACGCGTCCTCACGCAAGGAGGAGAGAGATGCGGCACGCAGGAACGCACGCACAGCACTCACGAACGGTGACCTTCGCCCGATGCGCAGTCGTCACGGTCGCCACCGCACTGGTCCTGGCCGCATGCGGTTCGGATGACTCGAGCGCGAACAGCACCGCGAGCGTCACGTCCCCGCCGAATTCGGTCGACGCGGCCCAGGCCCAGGTCGCCACTGCGCAGGCCGGCCTCGACACGGCCAACGGCACGCTCACGTCCGCGCAGAAGCAGTTCTGCAGCGACGCGGCCGACTATGTGACGGTGCTCGATCGGTACGGCAAGCTCTTCACGGACAGCAAGGCCACGGTTGGCGACGTGAAGACCGGAGGCGCGGATCTCATCGCGCCGAAGGAAGCCGTGACCGCGTCGGCGACGGCGATCGATGCCGCGCAGAGTGACGTGGTGAAGGCCGAGCAGGAGCTCGCTGACGCGCAAGCAGCGCTCGCGGAGGCACAGGCCGCGGCGTCCAGCGTGGCCGCGAGCACGACCAGCCCGGCGCCGACGACCACGACCACACTGGTCCCGCCGGCCACCATCACGCGGGTGAAGCAAGCGGAGTCTGACCTCGAGACCACTGCGGCCGGCATCACCGACTCGACCCCGCTGCTCGAAGCCACCGCGGCGTACAACTCGGCGGCGTTCGCCCTCGAGGTCGCGTGGCTGAAGCTCCTCTCCGATGCGGGCTGCCTCTCCGACGCGCAGCAAGCCGAGGCAGTGGCGCAAGTCGCCGCGTACTCGGCGGCATTGCAAACCGACCTTCAGACGGCCGGCTACTACAAGGGCGCAGTCGACGGCATCTACGGTCCGCAGACCGTCGCCGCGGTCGAGCAGCTGCAGACGGACAGCGGTCTTCCTGTCACCGGACTCGTCGACCAGGCCACCGCGCTGGCACTCGAGAAGAAGCTTGCAAAGGGAACCCTGCAGACCGCGGCGTTGCAGACCATGCTCAAGCTCACCGGGTACTACACCGGTCCTGTCGACGGGAAGTGGACGCCTGAGCTGACAGACGCCCTGAAGCAGTTCCAGAAGGCCAATGGCCTGCCGGAGACCGGTGCGGTCGACGCGGCGACGTTGGCGGCGTTCGAGCAGGCGCTCGCTGCGATCGCGAGCAGCTCGGCAACCACGACGACGCCAGAGACGACCGCTGCAGCCGCAAGCACCGAGGCGCCCACCACCGCGCCCACCACCGCGGCCAGCACGACGGTGGCGGCCACCACCACGAGCGCCCCGACCACCACCTAGGTCACTCGTGAGACCGCTGGTGCCCGACGGTCACTATGTTGACGCTGTGGTGACCGAACGGGCCAGCGACGCGGAGAGGACCAAGTCCGACGCGGTTGCTGTGTGGCATTCGCTGACCGTCGAGGAGACGTGCCAGCGGCTCTCGGTCGATTTCGCGGCCGGCTTGAGCGACGCCGAGGTGCTCACGCGGCGTGCGCGCTACGGGCCGAACCGGCTCGCCGAAGAGGCGAAGGAGCCCGCCTGGAAGTCGTTCCTGCGCCAGTACCGCGATCTGATGCAGCTGGTCCTGGTCGGCGCTGCCGTCGTGAGCATCGTGGCGCTGCAGGACATGACCACCGGCCTGGTCGTCATCGGGCTCACGGTGTTCAACGCGGTGATGGGCCTGCACCAAGAGGGCAAGGCCGCCGAGAGCGTCGCCGCACTGCGCCAGATGCTCATCATGACTGCGAACGTCCGCCGCAACGGACAGCGCGTGCAAGTGCCGGCCGAGGAGCTGGTCCCCGGCGACATCGTCATGTTCGAAGCGGGCGACAAGGTGCCCGCCGACGGGCGCATCATGGTCTCCGCCACCCTCGAGATCGAGGAAGCGGGCCTCACCGGCGAGAGTACTCCCGTACCGAAGTCCATCGCACCGGTCGCGGGTGCCGATGTCGCGCTCGGCGACCGCATCGACATGGGCTACATGAACTCGCAGGTCACCCGAGGCCGAGGCGAGATGGTCGTCACGGCGACCGGGATGGCCACCGAGGTCGGCCACATCTCCGGGATGCTCAGCGGTGTCGAGCAAGAGAAGACGCCGCTCACCAAGCAGCTCGATCAGCTCACCGTGATCATCACGATCATGGCGGCGGCCGCGCTGGTGCGCGATCGTGCTCATCGGCTTGATCCGCGGCGAATCCTTCGACGACTCTGTTCTTGATCGGCATCAGCCTCGCGATCGCGGCGATCCCGACGGGCCTCCCCGCGGTCGTGACGATGCTGCTGTCGTTCGGCACCCAGGAGCTCGCCGCCAAGGGCGCGATCGTCAAGCGGCTGCGATCGGTCGAGACGTTCGGATCGACGTCGGCGATCTGCTCGGACAAGACGGGCACGCTGACCCTCAACCAGATGACGGCTCGCCAGCTCGTGCTCGGCGGGCCGGCGCTACAGCGTCGACGGCGAGGGCTACTCGACGACCGGACGCATCCTGCGGATCGGGGGCACCGGCGAAGCGTTGGACGACGAGTCACTCGAAGCCTTCATGCTGCCGATGGCGCTGGCGAACGACGCCGTGATCCGCGACGGCGAGTGCATCGGCGACCCGACCGAAGGCGCGCTGGTCGTCCTCGCTGCGAAGAGCGGGCTCGACGTGGAGCAGACGCGGAAGTCGCAGCCCCGGGTCGGCGAAGTCCCCTTCGACGCCGAGTACAAGCTCATGGCGACGTTCCACGAGATCGAGGGCGTCGTGCGTTGCTTCGTGAAGGGCGCACCGGACGTGCTGCTCGCGCGATCTGCCCAGTACCTCGACCTCGACGGTGGCACGAAGTCGATCGGCGACCTCAGCGGACGCGTCGTCGAGGAGAACGACCGGCTCGCCTCCGAGGGCATGCGGGTGCTCGCGGTCGCTCGGCGCGACTTCGACAAGGCGACCTTCGATCCGTCGGCGCGACCTCCTCGCGCTCGTCGACGAGCTCGAGCTGCTCGCGCTGATCGGCATCGTCGATCCGCCTCGCAAGGAGGCGAGGGACGCGATCGCGCTCTGCCACGACGCGGGCATCCGAGTGCGGATGATCACGGGCGACCACGCCATCACCGCCGCCGCGATCGCCCACGAGCTCGGCATCGAGGGACGAGCGCTCACCGGCGCCGAGTTCGCTGCGATGCCCGACGAGCGAGCTCAGCGCCGAGCTCGACGGCATCGGCGTCGTCGCGCCGCGTGGCTCCGGAGGACAAGGTGCGCCTCGTCAGCCTCCTCAAGGCCCAGGGCAACATCGTCGCGATGACGGGCGACGGCGTGAACGACGCGCCCGCGCTCACCCGCGCCGACATCGGCGTCGCGATGGGGATCACCGGCACCGAGGTGACCAAGGACGCCGCCGAGATGATCCTCACCGACGACAACTTCGCGACGATCGTCGCGGCGGTCGAGGGCGGCCGTGGCCTCTACGACAACCTGATGAAGTACGTCCGCGTCCAGATGGTCATGCTCGCCGGCTTCATCCTCACGTTCGTCGGCGCCGGCGATCTTCAACATCGCCAACGGCTCACCGCTGCTGCCGCTTGCAGATCCTGTGGATCAACTTCGCGATCGACGTGCTGCTCGCGCTCGGGCTCGGGTTCGACGCGCCGACGCCCGGCCTGATGCAAGCGCAAGCCGCGATCGCCTGACCGAGCCGGTGATCGTCGCCGTTCGCTCGGCGCCCGTCTCGGCTTCGCAGGCCTGCTGCATCGCGATCGGTGCCCTGATCGTCGTGTCGTGGGGCGAGGACCGCTACGGCCTCGCGGTCGCCACGACGATGGGCCTCACCGTCACATCCCTGCTGCACATCGTTGCAGCGCTCGAGTGGCGCGATCCCGAGAACACGATCTTCAATCGGTCGACCGTCGCCAACGGCCGCTTCAACCTGTTGATCCTCGCGGCGCTGGCGATGACGTTCCTCGCGACAACGCTCGGCGTCCTCGAACGCATCCTCGACACCGTCGAGCTCAACGGCGACCAATGGCGAGTGTGCCTGATCGCCGTGCTCGGCTATCTCATCCTTGCCGAAACCGGCAAGCTCATCCTTCGGCGGGTCAAATCATGACGCCCGCCGATTCAACACAGCGGAGGTAGCTTCCCCATGGTTCTCGCCGACTTCGGCTCCGGCCAGGTCTTCTGGTCGATGGTCTGGTTCACGCTCTTCTTCATCTGGATCTGGCTGCTCTTCATCGTCTTCGGAGACATCTTCCGCAGCCGCGATCTCTCGGGTTGGGGCAAGGCGCTGTGGACGATCTTCATCATCGTGGTGCCCTACCTGGGCGTGTTCGTCTACGTGATCGCCCGCGGCCACAAGATGCAGGAGCACGCAGTCGAGGCCGCCCAAGCGCAAGACCAAGCGATGCGCGCGTACGTCCAGAACGTGACGGCGAGCTCGGGCGGCGCGGCCGACGAGCTGGCGAAGCTCGCCGACCTCAAGGCTCAAGGCGTCATCACGGATGCGGAATTCGAGGCGGCGAAGGCGAAGGCACTCGCGACCTGAGGGGGACGAGGCTCGCGCCTGACTTGGACCGCACACGGGGTTGGCCTACGTTTTCCGCCCCTCGCTGCGGCGACCAAACGATCGGAACGCGATGGCCAAGGACAACACGCTCGGCTCACTTTTCGGCAAGGCGAAGAAGTGGGCCGAGCAAGAGGTCAAGAACGCGACCCGCATCGGGGCCACTCCGCAGGATCAGAGGGACGCGGAGCGGCAGAACGAGTATCTCAAGCGCGACATCGAAAGTGACGCGAAGCAGATGCGTGACGACGCCATCATCGACGCCATCACGCCGCAGTCGATCAAGGATTACAAGGCCTACAACGAAGCTCAGAAGGCCGAGCTCGACGCCAAGAGCGCCGCGGAGGCCCGAGCCAAGCGTGTCGCTCACGCGAGCGCGAGCCGAGTCGAGCTGAGTGGCTACGTCGTCGGTGTCGCCGAAGGCCTCGCTGTCGAGTCGTTTTCGCGGAGGACGGCGCCCTGGCCGTCTCCGTCGAGTGCATCGACCCCGCCGCGATGGAAAACGGCACGATCAGAGGGTTCTGCTTCAGCATCCCCGGCTACCACGGCGACGCCACCTACACACTGGTCGACAGCAACGACTTCAACTCGCTCGCGTACGAGCTGTACTTCCAGAACCCCGAGGAAGGGGGCTGGGGCTATCACCCGAGCTTCGGCCCCGGCGTCATCGTCGTGAGCGAGGGCGTAGCTGATGTGCAGCTCGTCCTCGGTTACGAAGGCACGGAGACGATCCAGCTGCACGGCACGATCGTGCTGCCCGAGCCGACCCAGGCCTAGCGGCGATACGTTTCGCCCCATGCCGCTGTACTCATTCGAAGGCAAGGCTCCGACTGTCGCCCCCGACGCGTTCATCGCCCCGACCGCGACACTCATCGGCGACGTGACCGTGGAGGCTGGCGCCTCCGTCTGGTACGGCGCCGTCATCCGAGCGGACTTCGCGCCCGTGATCATCCATCGCGGCGCGAACGTGCAAGACAACTCGCTGTTGCACGCGCCACCGGGCAGCCCGACAGAGATCGGACCGGGCGCGACAGTCGCCCACCTCTGCGTGGTGCACGGCGCGATCGTCGGTGAGGAGGCGCTGATCGCGAACGGCTCGACTGTCCTCGACGGAGCCAAGATCGGAGCCCGCACGCTCATCGCGGCGCACTCGCTCGTCGCGGCAGGCGCGGACATCCCGCCTGGAGTGCTCGCGGCGGGCTCGCCCGCGGTCGTGAAGCGCGAGCTCGCCGGCACCCCAGCGGAGTTCTGGGTGCAGACGAACCCGGCGGCGTACGCGGAGCTCGCGGTGCGTCACCGCAACGGCATCGCGCTCGTCGAATAGCGGTGCGCAAGCTCATCGCCATGATGTCGATCTCGGTCGACGGATTCTTCGAGGGGCCGAACCGCGAGCTCGACTGGCAGCTCGTGGACGAGGAGCTGCACCAGCACTTCAACGACGAGCTGCGAGCCATGAGCATGTTCCTCGATGGCCGGGTGACCTACGAGCTGATGGTGGGCTACTGGCCGACCGCCGATGACGACCCGGAGAACCCCGCGCCGGTGCGCGAGTTCGCCGGCATCTGGCGCGAGAAGCCGAAGATCGTCTTCTCGCGGACGCTGGAGCATGCGGAGTGGAACACGACGATCGAGCGCGAGGTCGTGCCCGACGCCATCGTGGCGCTGAAGGCCGAGCCGGGCGGCGACCTGGTGCTCGGCGGGGCCGACCTCGGGAACACGTTCTCGTGCCTGGGCCTCATCGACGAGTATCGGCTGTACGTCCATCCGGTGGTGCTGGGGGAGGGGCGTCGGTTGTTTCAGACCTCGAGTGCGCCGGTCGCGCTGCGCCTCGCGCAGGCACGCACGTTCACGAGCGGCGTCGTGCTCCTGCGGTACGAGCCGCGCTAGGAACGCTGCGAAGGCAGCTCGACGCGCATCACGGTGCCACGCGGTGTCGAGTGGATGGTGATGTCGCCGTGATGGACGTCGACGATGATCCTCCGGCAGACATCGAGGCCGAGACCGGTGCCCTTCCCGACGTCCTTCGTGGTGAACCAGGCTTCGAAGGCACGACTCTGGACGTAGGGAGGCATGCCTGGGCCGGTGTCGCCGACTTCGACGACAAGTGCCTTCGGCTCGATGTTCGTCGAGAGTCGCAACGTGCCCGTGCCGTCCATCGCGTCGACCGCGTTCGTGATCAGGTTCGTCCACACCTGATTCAACGCTGCGGGGTTCGCCACGATGGGCGGAGCGTCGGGCGCGTAGTCGCGGACCACGGTGATGCCAGTGCCGAGCTTGCTGCGCAGCATGACAAGGGTGCTTTCGATGCCCTCAGTGACGTCGATGCTCTGCAGGGTCGGGCGATCCATCTGTGAGTACGACTTCGCCACGTCGATGAGCTCCGAGATGCGCGAGGTCGATTCCTTCATCTCTGCGAGCAGCGCCTGGCTCGCGAGCGTGCTCGCCACCCACTCCAGCCCGGGTCCGAGCGTGTCGCCTTCGAGCACCGCGGCCGCCCGATCGCACCACGCCGTGTCGACGCCGGCCGCCGCGAACGGGGGACCGATGCGCCATCCGTTGTCGACATCATGCGAGGCGAACCAATCGGACAGCGCCTCCTCCGCATCGGCGACCGCAAGCGGGTCTCGATCCGCGGACGACGGATCGAGCTCGCGTCGAAGCGCGTCGATGGCCACGAACCGGTCGGCGCTCAGGCCCTGCTCGTTCAGCTGGACGAGGGACGAGAGGAGCGTGTCGCAGGTCTCGCTCAGGGCGTCCACAGAGCGAGCCGTGGCGGACGCGGGGTTGTTGATCTCGTGCGCCAACCTCGCCGACTGCTCGCCGAGCTTGATGAGCTGCTCGCGCTCCCGCGAGAGCGTGTCCATGACCCGCACGGTCTGGAAGAAGCCCTGGATCATGTGGACGCCGAACGGGGTCCACTCGTTCGCGAGCCGTCCCAGCTCCTTCGCGGGGACGCGGAACATGCGGCCTGCAACGGCCCCGCGCCCGGTCGCGAGATAGCTCGCGTCGGCCCACGCCTGAAAGCCTCCGGCCCACTGACCCGGTCGATCCATCGTCATCATGACGACTGCCTGCTCGCGCCCGGCGCGACGCACGAGGCTCACCTGGCCGTCGAGCAGCACCCACCAGAAGTCGGCGGGATCTCCCTCCTTGAAGAGCTCGTCATCCGCGTCGAAGGCGACCTCATCACCCGCCGCGAGCAGGTCGTTGAGCTGATCGTCGGTGAAGCTCGTGAACAGGAAGCCGTCGCGCAGATCGTCCGCGTGCATCAGATCGTGGTGAGGTAGCGGTGGACCAGGTGCACGGACATCGCGCCTTCACCGACAGCGGACGCAACTCGCTTCATCGAGTCGAACCGAACGTCCCCGGCAGCGAACACTCCGGGCACACTCGTCTCCAGCATGAACGGCGTCCTACTGAGTGGCCAACGTGGGAGCACGCTCTTGCCGAGCAGATCGCGACCGGTCATCACAAACCCCTTTTCGTCACGTGCGACGGCCCCCTCGAGCCACTCGGTGCGTGGTGTCGCTCCGATGAACACGAAGAGCCAGTTGGTCTCGACCTCGGTCTTCATGCCTGAGTCGTGATCCGTGAGCGTGAGACCCTCGAGGTGGTCCTCACCGACACCCCCGCTGACCTCGGTCTGGAGCCGGACCTCGACGTTGTCGGTCGCGCGGATCCGCTCGACGAGGTACTGAGACATCGCCTTCTCGAGGGCATCGCCGCGTACGACCAAGACGACACGTCGCGCGAACCGGGCGAGGTTGAGCACGGCTTGCCCCGCCGAGTTCGCGGCACCGACCACGTACACGTCGTCTCCGACGCACGCATTCGCCTGGGAGGCGATTGCGCCGTAGTAGACGCCGCGGCCGGTCAGCGCGCTGAGGCCGCCCGCCTCGAGGAGGCGATACGCGACGCCCGACGCGATCAGGAGCGCCCGCGCCTCGATCTCGGTGCCATCGCTGAACCGGACTGCTCTGACCGGCCCCCGTGCGTCGAAACCGACCACCTCACGCGCGAGCACCATCTCCGCGCCGAACCTCTTCGCTTGGGCCATCGCTCGTGACGCGAGGTCGGCACCGGTCAAGCCGTTCGGGAAGCCGAGGTAGTTCTCGATCGCTGCGCTTTGACCTGCCTGACCACCAGGAGCGTGGCTCTCGACGATGACGACCTCGAGCCCCTCGGACGCGCCGTAGACCGCGGCGGCCAGCCCGGCCGGACCACCGCCCACGATGCACAAGTCGTAGAGCGGCTTCTCGGCGGTCGTGCGCAAGCCGAGCGCTGCGGCGACATCGAGGGTCGAGGGAGACCGCAGCGGTTCGCCGTCGGCGATGAGGACGAGCGGTAGGTCACCGGGCAGCGCGTGCGCGAGATCGTGGAGCCGTTGCGCCTCCTCGTCTCGTTCGAGGTCGAACCACCGGTACGGGACGTAGTTGCGGGCGAGGAACGTCTTGATCTCGTGGCTGCGCTCGGACCACCGATGCCCGACGACGCGAACGCCGTCGCGATCATCGTCGAGGTGGTTCCGCCGCCAATCGTCGAGGAGGTCGTCGAGCGCGGGGTAGAGCTTCTCCTCCGGCGGGTCCCACGGCTTCATGAGGTAGCGGTCGAGCTTGATGTCGTTGATCGCCTTGATCGCGACATCGGTGTCGGCGTACGCGGTGAGGAGCACGAGCTTCGCTCCAGGAGCATCCCGCTTGGCCCGTTCGAGCAGCTCGATGCCCGTCATGACCGGCATGCGCTGGTCGGAGACGATCATCGCCACGGGCCGATTGCGCATCGCGTACTCCGCCAGCAGCTTCAAGGCCGGCGGGCACGACGGCATGCTGACGATCTGGAACTCCTGGCCGAAATGAGCTCCGAGATCGCGCGTGATCGCACGCAGGACCGCCGGGTCGTCGTCGACGACCATGATCACCGGCTTGGGCACCGGGTGAGGTTATTCGCCGACCGTCAGGGGTGAGACGGCGCCGGCGGGGCACCGTCGACCTCGAACGCGAGATCATCGGCGTAGCACCACCACCAATCCTCACCGGGCTCGTACGACCGGATGATCGGGTGCTCTGGTTGTGCGTGCCAGTGAGCCGTTGCATGACGGTTCGGCGAGTTGTCGCAACAGCCGACATGTCCGCACGCCATGCACAGACGGAGGTGGACCCACTCGACCGCCGATGCGCAAGACAGTCCTCGCACCCGGTGCTCGACGGCTGGACGTCGGCGATGGTGTCGAGATGGCTGCACGACTCGTTCATCGTGCAGCCATCAAATCACGTGCGGCACGTCGTTCAGGCCGTGCGGCGTGACCGGAAGATGCTGTAGCCCCCGGGGCCGACCAGGCACGCGGCGACGAGCAGCAGGAGGCCGAACAGGATCTGGCCCTGAAGGAGCTGGACGATTCCGACGATGGCGATGACTGCGGCAATCAGAAAGAGCAACATGTCGGCCCCGTACCCACACCGACGGCCGATCACACGCGTCGATACGCTCCTCTCATGCTGCTCGCCGGGATCAACCATGTGGCAACACTGACCAGCGACACCGATCGGCTCCACTCGTTCTACCGCGAGGTGTTCGAGGCCGTGGTCGTGATCGACGACCACGACCCCGCCGAGGGCGAGGGATTCCGCATGTCGATCGTCGACATCGGCGACGGCACGATGCTCAACGTGTTCGACATCCGCGGGAACACCGAAGCAGCGCACCAGGTGCCGATGTTCGGCCGTGGACGCATCGACCACATCGGGCTTCGCGCGAAGGACATGGCGGCGTTTGAGGAGATCCGTCGCCGGCTCATGCAGCGCGGTGCCGCGGATGACTTCGTGACCGACTTCGGTGAGGCGTACTCCGTCTTCTTCCGCGACCCTGACGGGCTCGAGGGCGAGGTGCTCGTCGACAACCCGGACGCCGAGCCGGGAGCGCACAACCCTCCGGGTACCCGAGCAGCGCGGTTCACCTGACCCGAGGGGCGCAACCCGCCCGTCGGGGCTGACAAGGCGTATGAGGCCGAGCGGGTTGCACTCCCTGGGTGGGGTCTTGCACTCGGGCGGTACCCCGCACTCGGCCCGGTCATACACGCGATCCACCAGGGTGCATCCTGGGCAGGTGGACGAGATCCTGCGCGGCACCGATGTCGTGATCGACGTACCGGATCCGCACGGTCGCTACTACCAGCACGGGTGGCAGTCGTGGAGCGACACCCGGTGGCTCGATCCCACGCAACCGCCGACGCGCAACCCGATCGCGGAGCGCTGGCCGATGGTCGACGACCCGGCCCACGCCACGAGCGACCTCCACGGCGGCAGCGCGGTGGGTGCGATCGAGCGGACCCCCGGCGAGATCGTGCTGCTCGGTGCGCTCGGGTTGGGTGGCCGCGTCACGTGGGATGGCGCTCGACTCGTCGGGCACTGCGAAGGGCCGGCGGGCGAGTGGCTGGTGGTGCGAGACGCGGAGGTCACGGCGTTCACCCGCTACGCCGAGCTCCTGGCCGAGCGGCTCGGGCGACGACCGGCGCGTCACCCTCGCATCTGGTGCAGCTGGTACTCGTTCTACGGGAACATCGACGAGGCTCGACTGCTTGCCGTGCTCGACGACCTCGAGGGACTTCCCTTCGACGTCTTCCAGATCGATGACGGTTGGCAACGAGGCATCGGCGACTGGCACGCGAACGATCGCTTTGCGTCGGGCATGCGCGCGATGGCCCGCCGGGTCCGTGATGTCGGGTTCGAGCCCGGCCTGTGGCTTGCGCCGTTTCTCGCCCGCTCGGACGCACCGGTCGTCCGCGACCGTCCCGAGCTGTTCGCCCGCCGTCCCGATGGTGAGCTGCTCTTCGCGGGTCGTAACTGGGGTGGCGACTGCGTCGCGCTCGATCTCACCCGCCCCGCAGCACGAGATCTCGTGGTCGAGGCGATCGAGCGCGCGGTCGACGACGGCTTCACCTACCTGAAGCTCGACTTCCTCTACGCCGCCGCGCTCCCCGGCCGCCGCTCCGCGGACACTCCCCGCGAGCAGGTGTATCGCGACGCGGTCGAGCTCATCCGAAGGGCCGCCGGCGACGACGTGTACCTGCTCGCCTGCGGCGCGCCGATCATCCCTTCGATCGGTGTCTTCGATGCGATCCGGGTCGGGCCCGATGTCGCCCCATGGTGGGACATGCCGCTCGTCACCGAGTACCTCCATGACCCGACGGCGCCGAGCACACGGTTCGCGATCGCGACCTCGTTGCACCGACTGTGGCTCGCGCCGCTCATCGAGCCCGATCCCGACGTCGTGTACTTCCGCCGCCGGTACAACCTTCTCGACCGCGCGGCGCGGTCCGCTCTGCAGGACCTTGCTCGAGTCTGCGGCTTCCGGGCGACATCCGATCCGCCTTCGTGGCTCGACGACAGGGAGCGCGCCGAGATGCGCGACTTCTTCGCCGAGAACCCGACCGTGCATGCCCTGGGAGCCCACCAATACGACATCGACGGACGGGTGGTCGACTTCCGATCGATCGCCGATGTGGCCCCCGAGTTTCGGTCGGGGCAGCAGGTGGTCGGCGGTTGACTAAACAATGCCGCTACTGACATTTCGCGGTATTTCGTCAAAAGGCGTTCGCTGATGGCCGTCTGAACGACGCTTGACAGCCCTGTACGCTGCCCTTTACCGTCCGCTTCTCGTAGTGCTTTTCCCGTTGGAAGGAATACCTGAAGCGGAGCATTTCGTCGGAATCAACGTCGATTCTGACGGCCGGTGTGGTGGGTATCCGCGTGACGGGGTGGGTATCGGAGCCGGTGGCATCGGGGGAAGTCACCGGCTCCGAGGTACCTCGCGCCGCCTTAGGCTCGATGACGTGAGCGTCTCGCTGAATCACACGATCGTCTGGGCGACAGACAAGCACGCTTCGTCGGCGTTCCTCACCGCGGTCCTCGGACTGCCTGACGCAACGTCCTTCTACGGGTTCATGGCCGTGGAGGTCGCGAACGGCATCACGCTCGACTACCAGTCTCGCTCCGGGCCGATCGACGGGCAGCACTACGCGTTCCTCGTGAGCGAGCAAGAGTTCGACGAGATCTACGGACGCATCAAGGCGCGCGGCCTCGACCACTGGGCCGACCCGATGCGGCTGCAGCTCGGCGAGATCAACCACGACGACGGTGGGCGGGGCGTCTACTTCCCTGATCCCGATGGCCACCTACTCGAGATCCTCACCCGCCCCTACGGCAGCGGCGACTGACCGGGATCCCCCACCGTTCGCGGTGGCGCGGCCCATGATTGGCGGTCGCATCGGAGACCACCACCTCGCGAGCAAAGAAGCTGGCCGACCGCGCGCGATCCGAGCGCGATCTCGAGACACTGGCTCGGTTCGAGCAGCGCACCCGACTCCTGCTCGTCCTGTCGGCGATCATGCCGATCGTGGTGGCGTTCTCGCGCGCCACGACGGACTCGTGGGTCTCCATCACGATCAACATCGTGGCCTGGGTCGTGTTCATCATCGACCTCGTCGTCCACATGCGCTACATCCGGCACTACCTGCGCACCGGCACGGGCATCTTCGACCTCGTCGTCGTGATCCTCACGGCGCCGTGGTTCCTGATCCCGGGCCTCGAGGGCACCCAGATCCTCCAGCTCGCGAGGATGGCCCGCCTTCTGCGGATCGTCGCGGTCACCCCTTCGGCGCGACTCATCGGACAGAGGCTGGGCCAGGTCGGGATCTTCGCCGTGGGGATGCTGTTGTTCTCCTCGTGGGCCGCGTACATCGCCGAGCACGGAACGAACACGGGGTTCGCGACCTATGGCGACGCGCTCTGGTGGGGGATCGTGACCCTCACCACCGTCGGCTACGGCGACATCACTCCGCAGACGACGACGGGACGGTGGGCGGGCGTGTTCCTCATGCTCACGGGCGTCGCCACGCTGGGCATCATCTCGGGAACGCTCGCGAGCTTCTTCAAGTCGGCGCGTGAGGATGCCGTGCAAGACGAGGTCCAGCGTGACGATGCGGTGGCGCCCAGCGTGTCATCGAGGGACGTCGTGGCAGAGCTCGCCGCGGTCCGCCAGCAGCTCGCGTCGCTCGAAGCGAGGCTGTCTCAAGCGCCTGCGCCAGGGAGCGCCGGCACGTGATCAGGCGGATCCTCGACCAGCTCGTGCTTCGCATCGCGAGGATCGCGACGCGAGGTTTCTACCGCAAGGTCGAGACGGCCGGGTTCGATCGGCTCGACAGCCGGCGGCCGACACTCATCGTCGCGAACCACTTCAACGGCTTCGCCGACCCCGTCCTCGTCGTCTCCGCACTGGGACGGCTGCCGCGGTTCCTGGCGAAGGCAACGCTCTGGAAGGTCGTGCTGGTGCGGCCCCTCCTCGCGTTCGCCGGCGTGATCCCGATCCACAGGCAGGTCGACGGGGGAGCAGGGGCGGCGAACCGGCGCGCGTTCGAGGATGCGGAGGCCGACCTCCGCGACGGCGGCACGGTCGCGGTGTTCCCCGAGGGCACCACGCACGACATCCCGCGCCTCGCGCCGATCCGCACTGGCGCGGCGCGCATCGCGCTCGGGGCCAAGGCACACGGCGTCCGCGACCTCCAGATCGTGCCGGTCGGCCTCTGGTTCGAGGACAAGGTCGCCCTGCGGTCTCGGGTGCTCGTACGGGCGGGCGAGCCGCTCGATCTCGACCACGAGCTTTGGTCGATCTTGCCGGAAGGCGCTGAGGCAACCGACGACGACCACGAGTCGGTGCGCGCGCTGACATCGGTGATCACCGAGCGTCTGCGAGCAGTGTCACCCGACTTCGACACCTTCCTCGACAGCGCCGCCTTCTCGTGGGCCGCCGACATCGCGCTTCGCGACGGCATGGAACGCCCACAACAGTCGGTTCCGCTGGCACAGCGCGAGCCCCTTGCGGCACGGCTCGCTCGATCCGACGTCGACGAGCGCACTCGGCTCAGCGGAGAGCTCGGCCGATACAGCCTCGCGCTCGACGCGCTCGGCGTCACCGACGAAGAGCTCGTGCCTAGGTCGACGCCCACCAGTCTGTTCAAGCGCGCCCTGTGGCTGGCGATCGGCGTGCTCTTGCTCGCGCCGTTCGCAATCGCAGGGTTCCTCATCAACGCAGTGCCCGCGCTGTTGGTCGTAGTCGCCGGCCTCACGGTGAAGTCGCCGGTGACGAAGGGAACGGTGCGGATCCTCGTCGCGATCGTCGTGTTCCCTCTGACGTGGCTGCTGGTCGCCTGGTTCGACGTGGGTGGCGCCGTGATCTCTGAAGTGCTCGCAGCGCTCTCGTTCCCCTTGTCGCCCGTGATCGCGATCGTGTTCGACAACCGGTCCGGGTTCTGGGCCGGTCTGCTCGTCTTCGTGACGGCACCCGTGTTCGGACTCTGCGCGATCTTGATCCTCGAATGGGGGGTGGGCCTCGTGCGCCTCGCCCGCGGTTGGTACGCGGTCTACGCGCGCCGGGCGCAGCTCGACGAGGTCATGGCTCAGCGCTCAGTGCTCGTGCAGGAGGTGCAGCGCGTCGCCGGTCACGGTGCGAAGTCGACGTAGGACTCGGTCAGCCACTGCTTCACCTGGTCGTCGACGTCGGCTGGCTCGCGGATGTTGACCACGTGATAGGTCCGGCGGCCACCTTTCATCTTCCGGGCGATGCGCGGGTGGTCGATCGTGCGGGATAGGCCGAACGACAGCGCCTCCCACTTCACCATGGGGCGCAGCTCGACGAACGTGCGCTCGCGCTTGATGAAGATGCCGACCGAGACCGGTTCGATGTGGATCGGGCCGAGCGACTCGAGATGTGCTCGCACGACTTCGAAGATCGGACGCTCGCGCTCGGGCCCGGTCGAGAAGTACTCCTCGAGCGACATCGCCGGCGCGCACTCGTGCGATTGCTTCACTCGGCCGAACTGCCGCTGGCACTTCGGGCAGACCCAGATCACCAGGTGTTGACCGTGGGGAGGATGTCGCGCGCATACGCCTCGAGCGTGCCGTCCTTGTCGTCGTGCTGGAGGTAGATCGCGAACTGATCGACGCCGAGAGCGCGGAGCTCGCGCAGGCGCTCCAGATGCGCATCGACCGGGCCGAGGATGCAGAACCGCTCGACGATCTCGTCGGGCACGAACTCGGCGTGCGTGTTGCCAGCCCGACCGTGCTCGCTGTAGTCGTAGCCGCGCCGGCCCTCGATGTAGTCGGTGAGCGCCTTCGGCACCGAGCTGCCGTCGCCGCCGTAGCGGCTCACGATCTCGGCGACGTGGTTGCCGACCATGCCACCGAACCATCGGCACTGATCGCGCATGTGGTCACGGTCGCTGCCGACGTATGCGGGGGCCGCAACGCACATGGTGATCGATGCTGGATCTCGACCGGCGGCCGTCGCTGCCTCCCGCACGTGGCCGATCATCC
The DNA here is from genome assembly GCA_963726695.1 of uncultured Acidimicrobiales bacterium. Lineage (GTDB taxonomy): Bacteria > Actinomycetota > Acidimicrobiia > Acidimicrobiales > DATKAS01 > DATKAS01. Next base: position 22,034 of record CAVSDE010000011.1, on the reverse strand, counting down.
ACTTCGTGACGTCGATGTCCGCGAGCTGGAGGATGAAGCCGTCGGCCACGGTGCCGCACACCTGCAGCGCCTTCGGCCCGTACGCAGCCATCCAGACCTCGAAGCCGGGGGTGCCCTTCCACCAGGGAAGGTCCACGACTTGGCCGTTGAAGTCGATCTCGTCGCCGCGCACGAGCGCTCGAATCACCTCGATCGAACGTGACACGTCGCCGAGCCCGATCGGCTTTTCGCCTTGCACCCGCCGTGCCGAGTCGCCGCGGCCGATGCCGCACACGGTGCGAGGCCCGAACATCTCATCGAGCGTGGCGAAGAGCGACGCGGTGACCGTCCAGTCGCGCGTGCCTGGGTTCGTCACCATGGGGCCGACGACGACGTGCTCGGTCTGGCCCAGGATCTGGCTGTAGATCACATACGGCTCCTGCCAGAGCAGGTGCGAGTCGAACGTCCAGACGTGCGAGAAGCCGAGGGCGTCGGCGCGCTTCGCGTACTCGATGACCTGACGCGCCGGCGGATCGGTCTGCAGCACGATGCCGATGTCCATCAGCGCAGGAAGCTCGAGAGGCCTCGGCGCAGGTACTGCCCATGGCCGGGCTTCCCGAGGTACTGCCCGTCTTCGATGATCACCTCGCCGCGGCTGAGCACCGTGTCGACCTTGCCTTGGATGACGGTGCCCTCGTAGGCGGAGTGGTCCATGTTCATGTGGTGGGTCTCGACGCTCAGCAGTGTGGTGGCGCGGGGGTCGTAGAGCACGATGTCGGCATCGGCGCCGGGAGCGATGATGCCCTTCCGCGGATAGAGGCCGAACATGCGTGCCGGCGTCGTCGCGGACACCTCGACCCAGCGCTCGAGCGTGATCTCGCCGTCGACGACGCCCTGGTAGAGCAGATCCATCCGGTGTTCGACCCCGCCGATCCCGTTCGGGATCTTCGAGAAGTCGCCGATGCCGAGCTCCTTCTGCTCCTTCATGCAGAACGGGCAGTGATCGGTCGAGACCACCTGCAGGTCGTTCGTGCGCAGGAAGCGCCACAGGTCGGCTTGGTGGTGCTCGTGCTTCGACCGCAGGGGAGTGGAGCACACGTACTTCGCCCCTTCGAACCCCGGCGCGCCCAGATGGTCCTCGAGGTTCAGGTAGAGGTACTGGGGGCACGTCTCGCCGAACACATTGGCTCCGGCATCGCGCGCCGCGACGACCTGCTCGACGGCCTCGCGTGCGGACATGTGCACGATGTAGAGCGGAGCCCCGGCCACTTCGGCGAGCTTGATCGCGCGGTGAGTGGCTTCCTCCTCGAGCGCGACAGGCCGGGTGAGCCCGTGGAAGATCGGGTCGACGTCGCCTCGGGCGAGCGACTGCGCGATGAGCACGTCGATCGCGGTGCCGTTCTCGGCGTGCATCATGATCATCGAGCCGTTCGACGCCGCCTTCTGCATCGCTCGCAAGATCTGGCCGTCGTCGCTGTAGAAGACGCCCGGGTAGGCCATGAAGAGCTTGACGCTCGAGATGCCTTCCTCGTTGACCAGCCGATCCATCGCTGCGAGGGAGTCGTCATCGACGCCGCCCACGATCATGTGGAAGCCGTAGTCGATCGCGCAGTTGCCGTCGGCCTTGCCGTGCCACGCCTCGAGCCCGTCGAACACACGCTCACCCGATCGCTGCACCGCGAAGTCGATGATCGTCGTCGTGCCACCCCACGCCGCGGCCCGCGTGCCGGTCTCGAACGTGTCGGACGCGAACGTGCCGCCGAACGGCAGCTCCATGTGGGTGTGCGCGTCGACTCCGCCGGGCACCACGTACTTGCCGCGAGCGTCGATCACTCGCTCCGCTGTGGCCGCGAGGTCGCTGCCGAGCGCGCTCGACCCGGGCTGCACGAGTGCCGCGATGCGTTCGCCGTCGATGAGGACGTCCATGTCCACGGCGCCACTCGGCGAGACGACGGTGCCGTTGGTGATCAGGGTGGTCATCGGTTCACGCCTCCGTGAGCGGGCCGTACATGTCCGGGCGACGGTCTCGATAGAACTGCCACAGGCCGCGGACCTCGGCGAGCTTGTCGAGGTCGAGGTCGCGGATCACCAGCTCCTCGACCTTGTCGCTCGCCGCCTCGCCGATGAGCTGCCCGCGCGGGTCGACGAAGTAGGTGGAGCCGTAGAAGTCGTTGTCCCCGAGCGGCTCGACGCCGACGCGGTTGATCGCGCCGATGAAGTACTCGTTCGCGACCGCTGAAGCCGGCTGCTCGAGCTGCCAGAGGTACATCGAGAGCCCGCGGCTGGTGGCCGACGGGTTGAACACGATCTGCGCCCCGGCGAGGCCGAGCGCGCGCCAGCCCTCGGGGAAGTGGCGGTCGTAGCAGATGTACACGCCGACGCGGCCGACCGCGGTGTCAAAGACCGGGTATCCGAGGTTGCCGGGCCGGAAGTAGAACTTCTCCCAGAACCCCTTCACCTGCGGGATGTGGGTCTTGCGGTACTTCCCGAGGTAGCTGCCGTCGGCGTCGATCACAGCGGCGGTGTTGTAGAGCACGCCCTCCTGCTCCCGTTCGTACACGGGCAGCACGAGCACCATGCGGTGATCGCGGGCGAGCTGCTGGAATCGCTCGACCGTTGGTCCCGGCACCGACTCCGCGTACTCGAAGTACACCTCGTCCTGCACCTGGCAGAAGTACGGACCGTAGAACAGCTCTTGGAAGCACATGACCTGCGCGCCGGCAGACGCGGCCTCGCGGACCTTGTCTTCGTGGACCCGGATCATCGACTCCTTGTCGCCGGTCCAGGCCGTCTGCAGCAACGCGGCTCGCACGATCTGCGCCATGCCGATGCCTCCTCATCACGGGGGAACTCACGGGGGGGAAGCGCCGAAGTTACTCCTCGGCAGCGGGCGGCAGAGTCGGGCGCTTGAAGGTGCGCGGCCACAAGTGCTGGTGCAAGACGACGTTCACCTCGCCCGCGATCAGCACCACGCGGGCGAGGAGCGCGATCCAGACGAGCAGGCCGAACACCGACGCAAACGCTCCGTACACGTCGCTCGCGGAGTCGATGACTCGGGTGACGTACTGACCACCGACGAGCTGGAGCAGCCAGAGGGTGACACCACCCGCGAGGGAGCCCGGCAACGCTGCCTTCAGGGTGAGGTGCGGCCCGGTCAGCAGCTTGAAGGAGGCGAGGAGCAACCCGACGTTCAGAGCGATCGCGACGAACGCGCCCCAGACCCTCGTGGCTCCTGCGAGATCGGCTCTGAACGCGAAGAGACCTGTCACCACCGTCGCACCCACGATGCCGCCGCCGATGACCGCGAGCAGGGCGACACCCCGGAGCGACTTCGTGACGAGCCCAGGCTGCTGCATCCACGGGACACCCCATTGCTCGTTGAAGGCGTCCTGCGTCGTGCGGACGACCTTGAGCCCTGCCCAAAGGAGCGTCACGACGCCGACCGCGACCGCCCACCCGTTGAGCTGCAGGCTGCTGGCGTCCCGCGTGATCTGGGCCCCCAGCACGGGCAAGCGGGCGATGATCGAATCGAGGATCTTGTCTCGGAGGCTCGGCGAGTCCTTGAGGAAGACGCCGAGAAGCCAAACGAAGAGCAGCAGCAGCGGAAACATCGAGATGAACCCGTAGTAGGAGAGGAGGGCGGCGTACTGCCGGCCCCGGTCCTCCCGGTACTTCTGCCCGACCGCGACAGCGAACCCCGGCACGCGGCGCTTCTGCTGCCACGCGTCGAGCCTGTCGACAAATCCCGCAAGCGAGCGAGGCGCCATCCCGCGGTCACTGTACGGTCAGACCCGATGTGCGGACGCTTCGTCGCAGCGACCCCGCCCGACCAGCTCGCCCGGTACTTCGGTGCGGGTCTCGCCGAGACGCTGCTGCCCGAGAACTACAACGTGGCGCCGACCACCGACATCTATGCGGTGGTCGACGGGCCGAACGGCCGCGAGCTCGCCGTCTTCCACTGGGGGCTCGTGCCGGTCTGGGCGAAGGACATCAAGATCGGCAATCGCATGATCAACGCGCGCGCCGAAACCGTCGCGACATCCAACGCGTTCAAGCATGCGCTGAAGAAGAAGCGGTGCATCATCCCGGTCGACGGCTTCTACGAGTGGAAGGCGACGCCGGGGGAGAAGCGCAAGCAGCCGTACTTCATCCACCGCCTCGATGGAGAGCCGCTCGCGTTCGCGGGGTTGTGGGAGACCTGGAGGGGCGCCGACCGCCAGGCAGAGCAGACGCTCTACTCGTCGACGATCATCACGACTTCCGCCAACGAGACGATGGCGCCGATCCACGACCGCATGCCGGTCATCCTCCCGGCGAGCAAGTGGGACGAGTGGCTCGACCCGAAGAACGACGACCTCGCGTCACTGCAGGGGCTGCTCATCCCCGCGCCCGCGCATCTGCTCACGATGCATCCCGTGAGCACCGACGTGAACAAGGTCAGCAACAAGGGTCCCCACCTGATCGACCCCGCCGACCCCGAGTGAGCGTTTGCGCGCCAGCGGGACGATGCGTCCGGCTCGCGCGCACTCGGTCGGGGGTTAGGCGGTGGCTTCCGCGTGGCCTTGGGCGCTGAGCTGGGTGCGGATCGCTTCGGCGGCGCGCTCGAGGTCGTCGGGATCGACCGAGCGAGCCGCGTTCGCGAAGTTCACGTCTGCAAGCGTGTGCATCGGGATGAGGTGCAGGTGCACGTGCGGCACCTCTTCGCCGATGATCATCATCGCGATGCGCGTCGGGTTGAACGCCGCCTGCTGCGCGCGGCCCACGAACTGAGACACGACGATCAGGTGCTGCGCGACTGCAGTGTCCAGGTCGAGCCAGTGATCGGTCTCGACCCGCGGCACGACGAGCGCGTGCCCGGTCTGCAGCGGGTTGATCGACATGAACACGACACACAGGTCGTCGCGCCAGACGAACGTGCCGGGGATCTCGCCTTCGATGATGCGGGAGAAGATGGTCGGCATCGTCAGATGGAGTAGCCGCCTGTGAGGGTGAGGACATCGCCGAAGCAGTAGCTGGCTTCGTCGCCGGCGAGGAATCGCACGAGGTTGGCGACCTCGTCCGCCTCGCCGAGACGGCCGCTCGGGATCTGCATCTCGAGCATGCCGCGCATGTCCGCCATCGGAGCGAGAAGCGGGGTGTCGATGAAGCCGGGCGCCACCGCGTTCACGTGGATGCCCAGCGGAGCCACCTCACGACCGACCGACTTCGTGAACAGCACGATCGCGCCCTTTGCCGCGGCATAGTCGGCGGTGCCGGCCGAGCCGACGATGCCGTAGATCGAGGCAAGGTTCACGATCGAGCCGGAGCGCGCGGGCTCCATGTGCCGCAACGCCGCCCGGGTGCCGTAGAAGGTGCCGTACAGATGGGTCTTGATCATCAGGTCCCACTGCTCGTCGGTGAGCGTCGACGTCGCGCTCACGGGCGCGCTGTCGCGGCCCTCCATCCGAGCGGCCATGTTCGCCATGCTCCGCGCTCGCACCTCAGGCCGGTCGTGCACGATGCCGGCGTTGTTGACGAGCACGTCGATGCGTCCGTGGCGCTCGACCGCCCCATCGACCGCTGCCGTGAACGCCGCAGAGTCGGTGACGTCGAACGGGGCCGCCTCGCCGCCCACATCGGCCGCGACCTTCGCCGCCGCCTCAGCCCTCAGGTCGTTCACGATGAGGTGTGCGCCATCCGCCGCCAGTCGGCGCGCGATGGCCGCGCCGAGACCCGATCCGGCACCGGTGACGAGGGCGATGCGTCCGTTCATGCCGGGATCGTAGGCTGGGGCAGTGACGCCCGCCCCCGTGGCCTCCACGCTTCCGGCGCCCGACCGCGTCCTCACCATCCCGAACGCCATCTCTTCGCGCGCGCCTGCTCTGCATCCCGCTCTTCCTGTGGCTGCTCTTCGTGCAAGGCGACCGGGCGAACGCGGCATGGCTCCTCGGCTTCGTCGGCGCGACCGACTGGGTCGACGGATACGCGGCTCGCCACCTCCACCAGGTGTCCGAGCTCGGCAAGGTGCTCGATCCGACCGCCGACCGGCTCGTGTTCATCGTGTGTGGCGGCGCCATCCTGATCGACGGCTCGGTGCCGACCTGGTTCGGCGTGGCAGTTCTGGTGCGCGAGGTCGTCGTCGGTGCGACACTGGCGGTGCTCACCCTCTTCTTCGGGATGAAGCGGTTCGACGTCAAGTGGGTCGGAAAGGCCGGCACCTTCGCCCTCATGTTCTCCCTTCCGGCGTTCCTCCTCTCGTCGAGCGACTCGCAGCTCGCCGACGCAGCGAGGCTCGTGGCCTGGGGAACCGGCATCCCGGGCCTCGTGCTCAGCTACTACGCCGCGGTCACCTATGTGCCGGAGGCCCGCCGGGCGCTCCGCGATGGACGAGCAGAACGAGAAGGGCGGCACCCTTGAAAGCGGTGATCATGGCGGGCGGGGAGGGCACGCGGCTCCGGCCGCTCACCTCGAACGCACCGAAGCCGATGCTGCCGGTCGCCAACCGTCCGATGATGGAGCACATCGTCGCCCTGCTGCGCAAGCACGGCTTCGATGAGGTCGTCGTCACGGTCGCGTTCCTGGCCCAGAACATCCAGACGTACTTCGGCGACGGCTCCGAGTTCGGCGTGAAGATGACGTACGCGACGGAGAACACGCCGCTCGGCACCGCGGGCTCGGTCGGCAACGCTCGCGAGCTGCTCGACGAACGCTTCCTCGTGATCTCCGGCGACGTGCTCACCGACATCGACCTGAGCGCCATCGTCGCGTTCCACGACGAGCGCGACGCCATGGCCACGATCGGGCTCGCGCACGTGGAGAACCCGCTCGAGTTCGGCATCGTCATCACGCGAGAGGACGGCTCGATCGAGCGCTTCCTCGAGAAGCCCACCTGGGGTCAGGTGTTCAGCGACACCATCAACACGGGCATCTACGTGCTCGACCCGAAGGTCTTCAAGTACATCGACCGTGACAAGCAGGTCGACTTCTCGAGCGACGTGTTCCCGCGCCTCCTCGCCGAGGGCGAGGGACTCGTCGGCGCGATCGCAGCTGGCTATTGGGAGGATGTCGGCACGCTCGACGCGTACCTCCGCTCGCACATGGACGTCCTCGACGGCCGCGTCGCACTCGACATCCCCGGCTTCAAGATCGCCGAGGGCGTCTGGCTGGGGGAGGGCGCCGAGGTCCATCCGGACGCCCAGGTCGTCGGACCGGCCGTGATCGGCCCCGGTTGTCGCGTCGAGGCGGGCACCCGGCTCGGTGAGTACACGGTGCTCGGGTCCAACGTGCGCGTGCGCGGCGACGTCGACCTCGAACGCGTCGTCATCCACGACAACGCCTACATCGGCGAAGGCGCGCGCTTGCGCGGCGCGGTGGTCGGCCGGTCGTGCGACATCCGCGGGCACGCACGCCTCGAAGAGGGAGTGGTGCTCGGCGACGAGTGCTTCGTCGGCGAGAACTCGGTGCTCGCCGCGGGGGTCAAGGTCTACCCCTTCAAGACCGTCGAGGCGGGAGCGGTCGTCAACTCCTCGATCGTGTGGGAGTCACGCGGCGCTCGGTCGCTGTTCGGCCGCAACGGCGTCGCCGGCCTCGCCAACGTCGACATCACACCCGAGCTCGCCACGCGCCTCGCGCTGGCCTACGGCACGACGCTGCGCAAGGGTGACACGGTCGTCACCTCGCGTGACTCGAGCCGCTCGGCGCGGATGCTCAAGCGAGCGATGATGGCGGGGCTCAACTCCTCGGGCGTCAACGTGATGGACCTCGAGGTCGCGAGCATGCCGGTGACCCGGTTCGTCACCCGCTCGCCGCGCCAGATCGGCGGCCTGTCGGTGCGCCTCTCGCCGCACGATCCGCAGTCGGTCGTCGTGCGCTTCCTCGACAACGACGGCGCGGACATCACCGAGGACTCGCAGCGCAAGATCGAGCGTCTCTTCCAGCGGGAGGACTACCGGCGGGTCTTCGCCGCCGAGATCGGCGACATCGGCTTCCTACCCAGGGCCGTCGAGGACTATGCGATCGCCCTCGAGAGCACCGTCGAGATCTCGACGATCGCCGCCAGCCGCTTCAAGGTCGTGATCGACCATGCATACGGGTCGACGTCGCTCGTGATGCCGAACGTCCTGGCCAAGCTGGGCGCGGACGTGCTGGCGGTGAATCCGTACACCTCGACCATGGGCGCGATCTCCTTCGACATCGAGGCGCATGCCGAGAACGTCGCCAACCTGGTGCGGGCCTCTGGCGCCCACGTCGGGGCGGTGATCGACCCCGATGGCGAGCGCATCACCCTGATCGACGACGAGGGCCATGTGCTCACCGACACCGAGTCGCTCCTCGCCATGGTCACGCTCGTGACCGACCACCTTCTCGGAGACAGCATCGCCCTGCCCGTGAACATCACGTCCGCCGCGGCCGACATCGCGACTTCGAAGGGCATCAAGGTGCTCACCACGAAGCTCTCGGCCCCGGCGCTCATGGACGCCGCCAACGAGCCCGGCGTCGGGTTCGCGGCGAGCGGCGACGGCGGCTTCATCCTCCCCGGCTTCTTGCCTGCCTTCGACGCGGCGGCAACCTTCGTCAAGGTGCTCGACCTCATGGGCCGCAGCGCGGTGAGGCTGTCGTCGGTCGTCGCCTCCCTGCCCCGCACCCACATCGCACACGAGACGCTCGTGACGCCATGGGAGCAGAAGGGCACCGTCATGCGCAGCCTCGTCGAGCACACGAAGGACCGCGAGCTCATCCTCGTCGACGGCGTCAAGGTGATCCACGACGACGGCTGGGTGCTGGCCCTGCCCGACCCGGAGGAGCCGATCACCCACGTCTGGGCCGAGGCCGGCTCGGACACCGACGCGCGACGGTTGGCACAGGAATACGCCCGCCGCATCCGTCAGATGCTGCGCTGACTCGAAAGCAGTGCTGACATCCCTCAACGTCACGTGCAGGTTTCTTGTAGCGTCAGCGCCCGTGAACGTGCCGGAGGACCTCCGCTACTCGGCCGACCACGAATGGGTCAAGGTCGAGGGTGAGCGCGCCCGCATCGGCATCACCGACTACGCGCAAGACGCGCTCGGCGACGTCGTCTACGTCCAAGTGCCGCCCACGGGTGCCGCGGTGAAGGCCGGCGAGGCGTTCAGCGAGATCGAGTCCACGAAGTCGGTGTCCGACATCTACGCGCCCGTCAGCGGCGTCGTCGTCGACGTGAACGCCGACCTGGCTGACGCCCCCGAGCGGGTCAACGACGACCCGTATGGCGAGGGCTGGCTCTGTGTGATCGAGATGACCGATCCGGGTGAGATCGACGGCCTGCTCGGTGCTGCCGCCTACCTGGCGCTCGTGGAGAGCTGAGGCAGGGCGTCGTTGGCCGAGAGCATCGTCTGTGTCGAGTGCGGTCACCGCAACCCTGTCGACGCGAACTTCTGCTCGTCCTGTGGCGCGCCCGTGCCCAGGGAGGAGCACACCGGCGTCTTCCACCCGGACGACCTCGTCGTCGACCCGTCCGATGACGATGTCCGCATCGATCGCGGCGAGCTGCCCCCGGGCGCGGCGGTGCTGGTGCTCAAGTCCGGAGCCGACCCGGGGATCCGCCATCTCATGACCGGACCGTTGACCACGGCCGGTCGGCACCCCCGCAGCGACATCTTCCTCGACGACATCACGGTGTCTCGACGTCACGTCGAGGTCTCGCACGCCCCGACGGGCGAGTACGTCCTCCGGGACGTCGGCTCGCTCAACGGCACGTATGTGAACCGGCACCGGATCGACGAGATCACCCTCACGGACGGTGACGAGGTGCAGATCGGGAAGTTCAAGCTCGTCTTCTTCACCGGGCGGCCGGCCTGATGACCGACCGGGCGTACATGTCGATCGGCGAGGTGCTCGCGCTCCTGCAGAGCGAGTTCCCCGACGTCACGATCTCGAAGATCCGGTTTCTCGAGAGCCAGGGGCTGATCGACCCCGAGCGCACACCGTCGGGGTACCGGAAGTTCTATCCCTCCGACATCGAGCGGCTGCGCTGGATCCTGCGCGAGCAGCGGGAGAACTTCCTTCCGCTCAAGGTCATCAAGGACCGCCTCGACAGCGGCGAGCCGCTCGTCGAAGGCGAGCCCACGATCGCGACGCCGGCAACGCCCGAGGTCGACCTCGAGGAGCCGGTGCCGGCCTGGCTGCCCAAGCCGCCGCGCCCTGGCCCGCCCGCGCCGCCGCCGGCTCGTCCCGCGGCAACGCCCGGGGTACCCGCGCCCAGGCCTGCCGGCAGCGGGTACACGTTCGACGAGGTCGTCGCAGAGAGCGGGCTCACCGCTGCCCAGCTCAAAGAGGTCGAGGGATACGGCCTCGTCGCCGGCAAGGCCGTCGGGCGCGACACGTACTACGACGAGGATGCGGTCGGGGTCGCGAAGCTGGCCGCACAGTTCCTGGAATTCGGGGTCGAGGCCCGTCACCTGCGCATGTACCGCACGAGCGCGGAGCGTGAGGCCGGCTTCGTCGAGAGCGTGGTCATGCCGCTCGTCAAGCAACGCAACCCTCGAGCGCGCGAGCAAGCGGCCGAGACGGTCGAGACGCTGTTGAGGCTGGGCGACAGCATGCGCGCCACGATGCTGCGGCGGGCGCTTCGCGACTACTCCGCACCCTGACCTTGGCGAAGGCGCGGGTGCTCCTCGATCGCGAGGCGTTGCGCGCGATCGTCTCCCGTCTGGGCGACGAGATCTCGTCCGCATATGGCGGCGACCGCGACGCCCGCGGTGACCTCGTCGTGGTCGGGCTGCTGCGGGGGAGCGTGATGTTCCTCGCCGACCTCGTGCGCTCCCTCTCGATCGACTGCGCCGTGGACTTCCTCGCGGTCTCCACCTACACCCGCGGCTCGGGCCGCATCCGGCTGCTCAAGGATCTGGACATCGACATCGCCGGCCGCGACGTGGTGCTCGTCGAAGACGTCGTCGACACCGGCTTGACCCTGGCGTACTTGCTCGGCGAGCTTCGCCAGCGCCAGCCCGCTTCACTCGAGGTGTCCGCGTTGATCGACAAGCGCTCGCGACGCATCGTGCCGGTGCCGCTCGGGTTCGTCGGTGCGGCGATCGACGACGCGTTCGTGCTGGGCTACGGGCTCGACATGGCAGGCCGGTACCGCAACCTCGAGATGATCGCGTCCGCGCCGTTCGCGGAGGTGCGCGCCGATCCCGATCTGCTCATCGGCGAGCTGTATCCCGACCCGCCAGAGCGATGACGGCTCCACCGGACCGGGGGTAGGGTGACTTCGTGGTCGAGATGGAGCTGCTCGGAGTCCGGGTAGAGCTTCCGGCCAACGCCCCGATCGTGCTCCTGCGTGAATCCACCGGCTCGCATCGAGTGCTCCCCATCTACATCGGCAGCTCTGAGGCGACGGCCATCGCGTACGCGTTGGAAGGGGTTCCGGTCGCGCGGCCGATGACCCACGACCTGCTGCGCAACATCCTCGACGAGCTCGGGGCCGAGCCCCTGCGCATCGTGGTCACCGAGCTGCGAGACCACACGTTCTACGCCGAGATCGAGCTCGTCATCGGGAAGGCCACGCACCGAGTCTCGAGCCGACCGTCTGACGCGATCGCTCTCGCGGCCCGCACCGGCACCCCGATCTTCGCTGCTGAGCAGGTGCTCGACGAGGCCGGCCAACCCGCCGCCGACGAGCCCGAAGGCGAATCCGAGGAGCTCGTCGACGAGTTCCGGGAGTTCATCGAGCACGTCAGCCCCGAAGACTTCGGTTGATCCTGGGTAAACCTGAAGCGTTCGTTGACGTTGATCTGACCCTCAGCCTAACCTTGCATCACAACGGCGTAGTTACGTGGCTGTGACTGTGATGGGTGGAGGTCCCCAACGTGGTGGACGCAGTGAGTCAGGGCTTCAGCGGCAAGCGTGCCGCGCTCGTCGTCGGGATCACCTATCGACAGCTCGACTACTGGGCACGCACTGACCTGGTGCGCCCGAGCCTCGCTGATGCGAACGGCAGCGGCACGCGTCGCAAGTACTCCTACCGAGACCTGCTCGAGCTGAAGATCATCAAGAACCTGCTCGACGCGGGTATCCGGCTCGAGTCGGTGCGCCTCGCGTTCACCGAGCTCCGCCAACGCGTCGGCCTCGACATCGCGTCCGCGCATCTCGTCATCAGCGGCAGCACCGTGGTGCTCTGCCGGGGTGATGAGCTCACCGACCTCGTGCAGCGCGGCCAAGGTGTGTTCAACATCCTCCCGCTCGGAGGCGTGAAGCAACAGCTCGACGCGGCGATCCTCGACATCACGGCCGACGACGAGGGCGACGGCCAGCTCGCGTTCGGCGCAGGAGGCTGACCGTCCTGGATGCGGCCGGGGGCACCCGCTTCGCCCATCAGTCCGAGCGTCGGTTCGCCGAGCTCCTCGACTTCTACGGCATCGAGTGGCACTACGAGCCGCACACGTTCGTGCTCGATGAGGACGAAGCCGGCCGGCCCCTCGAGGCCTTCACCCCCGACTTCTACCTGCCGGCGTTCGATCTGTACCTCGAGCTCACCACGCTCCGCCAGCAGCTGGTCACCCGCAAGAACCGCAAGGTGCGCCTGCTCGAGGCCCGCCATCCGGACGTGCGGGTGAAGATCATCTATCGAGGCGACTACGCGGCGCTCGTCCAACGATTCGGCATGGAGGACACGCCGGCGCTTCCCGGCTCGTGAGCGACCTGCGCCACTCGCCACTCGACGCAGCACATCGCGCGCTCGGCGCCAAGATGGTCGACTTCGGCGGTTGGGAGATGCCGCTCGCGTATCCCTCGGGAACGATCGCGGAGCACATGGCGTGCCGTCACGACGCGGTCGCCTTCGACGTCAGCCATCTCGGCACCGTCCGCGTCACGAGTGCAGACGCGTCTCGAGCGGCTGCAGGACGCGTTGACCAACGACCTCGGCAAGATCTCCCCGGGCCGCGCGCAGTACACGCATCTGCTCGACGACGACGGCTCGGTGCTCGACGACATCATCGTGTGGTGGGTGCACGAGCAGTCATTCGACGTGATGCCGAACGCATCGAACACGCAGCGGGTGCGGAGCGCGATCGGTGGCGAGGACGTCACTTCGACACGGGCGATCATCGCCGTGCAGGGACCGCGCGCCCGTGAGCGCGTTGCGGGCGTGAGTCCGGAGGCGGCGGCCATCCCACGGTTCGAGGTCGGGGTGGTGGTGTGGCGCGGCGTCGACATGACCGTCGCGGGCACGGGCTACACGGGGGAGGACGGCGTCGAGTCCGCGGTGCCCGTCTCGGCCGCCGAAGAGCTCTGGCAGGCACTCGGCGATGCGGGCGTCGTTCCCGCCGGGCTCGGCGCTCGAGACACTCTCCGCCTCGAGGCCGGGCTCCCGCTGCACGGCCACGAGCTCGGCCCGGGCATCACCCCGTTGCAGGCGGGGCTCGGATGGGTCGTCGGCTGGGCCAAGCCGAGGTTCAGGGGCCGCGACGCACTCGCGGCCGAGAAAGAACGGGGAGTGACCCGACGCCTGCGAGGTCTCCGCGTCGACGGACGCCGTCCACCGCGCGCCGAGCAGACGATCCTCGTCGGCGGCGAACCTGCAGGGGTCGTGACGAGCGGCAACTTCTCGCCGGTGCTGCAGTGCGGCATCGCGCTCGGGTTCGTGCCGCCCACGGTCGAGATCGGCGACGTGGTGGAGATCGACGTCCGCGGCGACCGCATCCCCGCCGAGGTCGTCAAGACCCCGTTCGTGTCCCGCTAGCTCGTGCCGCGAGCCTCGTGCTGCCAACGGGCACGCCACACGCCCCAGTAGGGCGTGTCCGCTGCCAGTTGGGCCGTGAACCCGGCGCCGACAGCCGAGCCTCCCCGCAACTGGCTCGCCACGCGCCCCTCGAGGGCGCGTCCGGTGCCAGTTGGGCGGTTAGCTCGTGCCGCGAGCCTCGCGCTCGGCTTGGTACTCGCCCACCGACTTCATCTGCGCGGTGAACGTCGCGGTCGACGTACGTGTCGCCGGCACCCATCACCGAGTCGTAGGACGCCTGCACCGGCGCGAGCTGCCCCTGGAAGTGAGGCATGACGTATTCCGCGAAGAGCTCGTACGAGCGCAGCGTGGCCTTCCAGTCGGCGAGGTCGGCTCCGAGGAACAGGTAGCACCCGAAGCCACCTGACTCGTCGATCAAGCGCTGGATCTGCGCAATGGCCATCTCGGGCGTGCCGACGACGCCGGATCCGGTCTCGTTGAGCTGCTGCACGACCTCCTCGTAGGTCGTCGCCGCCGACGGCTGAGTCGGGATGACGTGCGACAGATAGTCGAACACCCACGCCAGCCCGTACCGGCAGTTCTCCAGCGCCTGCTCCTCGGTCTCCGCGAGGTGCATCGGGCCCATCATCCGCCACTTGCGGCGATCGACCGTCGTGCCGTAGAAGGCCGCCTGCTCCTCCATCACCTTCCAGTGTCCGGCCAGCATCTCGAACCCGAGCGGATTCGTCGCGGCGATCGAGAGCAGTCCCGCGCCGTGCTTGCCTGCCGTCTTCGGGCCAGCCGGCGAGAGGGAAGCCGCGACGGCGACGTCGAACAGGGGATCGCTGTAGGGACGCATCTGGAGGCGGGCGCCCTCGCACGTGAACCAGTCAGTGTGGGACGTGACGGTCTCGCCCTTGAAGAGCGCCATCAGCACGTCGAAGCTCTCCTCCATCATCCGACGCTGCTCGTTGGTGTCGATGCCGAGCATGCACCGCGTCGGTCGTGCAGCTGGCCCGGACCGACCCCGAACATCATGCGTCCACGGGTGAGGTGATCGAGCATGACGATGCGGTCGGCCAGCACCAGCGGATGGTGGTAGGGGAGTGAGCTCACGCCGGTTCCGAGCTTGATGTGACGGGTGCGCTCGGCCGCGGCGGCGATCAGGACCTCGGGTGAGGCGATCGTCTCGGCCCCAGCGGAATGGTGTTCCCCGATCCAGGCTTCGTCGAAGCCCAGGCGATCGAGATGCTCGATCAGCTCGAGGTCACGTTGCAGGTTGAGCGTTGGGTTCGTGCCGACCAGGTGCATCGGCGGCAGGAAGATCCCGAATCGAAGTGGCCATGACTGCATCAGTCGATGATGACAGACCAGCGTCGTCCGGATCCTGGTCGGGATGGCGCCAGCGAGTCCACGCTCGTTCGAGGTACGGCATCCCCATGCAGATCAGCGCGAGGTAGACCCACCCGGCGATGGCATCGATGAGGTAGTGCTCGCCCGTGTACACGAGCGTGAGCGCCATCGCCGCGGGGTAGACGTAGACGAGCCATCGAATGGGGCTCTTGACGCGACGCCACACCGCCGTCGCGCACAACGCCGCCCACGCCGCGTGGAGCGACGGGATCGCGGCGTAGGCGTTGCCGACGAGCTGACCTTTGTGGATCAACGTGGCCGCCGCGTGCACGTGCACCACTTGCCAGCCGCGCCCCGTCGACCGGACCACATGCCCGATCTCGCCGATCTGGCTGGCGTACCACGGGGGAGCGGTCGGGATGAGGGCGTACGTCACGCAGCCGAGGAAGCAGAGGACCAGGAAGCGGCTGGCGAACCAACCCCACTCCTTGCGGTTCGTCGCGTAGAGGATGCCCGCGACCACGAACGGCAGGATGAAGTGGCTCGCGTAGGTGATGCTCGCGGCGGCGTCCCACCAACGGGGCTGAGCTTCGAGGAAGTGCTGTTGGAGCCACACCGTCGGCACGTGCCCGAATCCGAGGATGCGATCGATGTCGGCTTGTGGCGTGACCTGGATCGGGGCGTCGACGAAGCGGGCCGCTCCCCGCGCGAAGTCATAGAGCGTCACCCCGATGATGAAGATCGACCAGTCGAGCAACATCCGCGGCAACACGCGCCACGGACGGCCGATGCACGCGATGAACATGCCGCCGACGATCCACAGCAAGAGGCGCTCGCGGTCGAAGGGGATTCCCGTGCGGCCCATGAACCACACGAAGACGCAGAAGTACGCGAAGAACGCCGCCCACCGCACCACCGACCATGCGTTGACGCGCCAGCGCGGATGTGCCGGCGTCGACCAGCGCTGTCGAGGGAGGGAGGGTGGAAGTGCTAATCGAGCAAGTCCGGTTGCTGGGCCACGATCATCTCGTACATCGGCTGGAACGAGAACCAACCGGCGAGGTGCGACCCGACCTGGGTGTAGGTCAGCCGAGCGTTTTCGTCGTCGATGACGATCGGCTTGCCCGCGGCCTCGGCGAGCAGCTGGGCCTGGCACGACCGGTCCATCGTGATGAACCACCACACCGCTTCGTCGACCGACTCACCCACCGTGAGCAGCCCGTGGTTGCGCAGGATCGCAGCCTTCGCTCCGCCGAGCGCGTGGGCGATGCGCTTGCCCTCCTCGGTGTCGAGGACCACACCCGTGTAATCCTCGAACACGACGTGGTCGTCGTAGAACGCGCACGCGTCCTGCGTGATCGGATCGAGCGGGCGACCGAGCGAGGACCACGCCTTGCCGTGCATCGAGTGGCAGTGGGCAGCAGCGATGACATCGGGCCGTGCTGCGTGGATCTGTGAGTGGATCGCGAACGCCGCTCGGTTCACGATGTCGTTGCCTTCGACCACCTCGCCGTGGTGGTTGACGAGCAGCAGGTCGGAGACGCTGATCATGCTGAAGTGCTTCCCGAAGGGATTCACCCAGAAGTGGTCGAGCAGCTCGGGGTCTCGCGCCGTGATGTGCCCGGCCGGGCCCTCGTCGTAGCCCAGCTTGCCCAGAGCCGGAACGCCGCGGCGAGGCGCTGCTTGCGGTGGAGCCGCTCCTCGACATTGGTCCTGGACGCGGGCTTGCGCGTGTTCGTCTGCTGCATGAACGGGGAGTTTACGGCTGGCTACTCCGCATGTCCGTACGCGCCCTGATCGCCATGGGACCCAGCGCCCCGCACCTCGTCAGCGGCCACCCGTAGGTCCTTCACGAAGTCGGACATGACGGTCGCATGCACCACGTTCACGGTGGCGTGCAGGCTCGCGGGCGGCCCTTGACGATCGAGGTACCACCGCGCCGCCACAGAGCGTCGCCGAGCGCGAAGACGTCGAGGGCCTCGTCCACGGACCCGAAGGCCACGAGGGTCGCGTCCGGTTCGCCCCGGATCACGAGGCCCGGGATCGCACGGACGGCTGCCATCAGATCCTCGGTGGCGCGCCGCGCGTCAGCGGTCAGGCGGAGGTAGCCGTCCTCGCCCAGGTGCTGCATCACGGCCCACGCCGCCGCCCACGGGCCGACCGACTTCGTGCCGAGCACTGCGGACGAGCCGTACGCGCCGCCCAACCAATTGTCGGTGAAGAAGGTCTGATACGAGCGCAGCTCGCGTGAGCGATGGACGATCACCGACACGCCCTTCGCGGTGTATCCGTACTTGTGGAGATCGACCGAGATCGAGGTCACCCCAGGGACGCGGAAGCTCCACGGCGGCACGGCATGCCCGAGGCGCTCGAGCATCGGAAGCGTGATGCCTCCCATGCACGCGTCGACATGGCAGCTGATGTCGCGGTCCGCGGCGATCGCTGCGATGTCCTCGATCGGATCGATCACACCCTGGGGGTATTGCGGGGCCGATCCGACGACGAGCACCGTGCGGTCCGTGACTGCGTCGGCCATCGCACTCGGGTCGGCCCGATAGTCGTCGCCGACCTCGACGCGCACTGACTTCACTCCGAAGTAGTGCGCTCCCTTCTCGAACGCCGCGTGCGCTGTTGTGGGGAGCACCATCTCGGGCTCGGTCACGCCGCGGGCTCGG
Source organism: uncultured Acidimicrobiales bacterium (assembly GCA_963726695.1). Taxonomy (GTDB): domain Bacteria; phylum Actinomycetota; class Acidimicrobiia; order Acidimicrobiales; family DATKAS01; genus DATKAS01. The sequence continues at coordinate 4,349 of CAVSDE010000011.1, read as the reverse complement.
CCACGCTCTCGTGCTGCCTTCACCGCCATCAGCAAGCTCTCTGTGCCGCCGGTCGTCAGGAAGCCGGCGGCGTCCGGCCCGCCATCGAGCAGGCCGCTCACCATCGACACGACGTCGGCTTGCAGCTGGCGGCTGCTCGGGAAGGCGTCAGGGTTGAGCCCGTTGTCGTCCATGAACTTGACGTACGCGTCGGCTTGCAGCTCGAGCACCTCCTCGCCTGCGTGGTAGGCGAGCGTGAATACGCGGCCGCTTCGCCAGTCGACGTCTCGCTCCCGCATCGCGTCGAGCTGCGCGAGGACGTCGTCTCGGCTGAGGCCGTGCGCGGGCAGGGTCATGGTGACTCCGACAGCGTGAGGTGCAGGTCGGGAAACGCCGCTGCGAGATCGGCCTGATCGAAGTCGAGTGCGTGGCTGTCGACGCCGAGGGTGGCCTCGAGATGCGCTGTGGTGAGCTCGTCCAGTGCCGGCCACACCGCCTGCCGCGGCGGTGTGCTTTGGATCGCACCCGTCGGCGAACACCGCGGCGACGATCGGCGGCACCGAGATGCCGGCGGCCGTCGCGGTGCTGAGCACGTCGGGGGTGCCCGGGGGCGTCAGCGCGCAGATGTCGGTGAACCCGAGGTGGGTCATCCCGCCGATGACCGAGAGGCGCTTGGGTGACGGGAGACTGGCGTATGCGGCTTCGACGCGGGGGAGCGGGGCGATGGCGTCATCCGTGCCCGCGATCAGCAGCGAGGGCTTCGAGGGCGGCGCCGGACCGCCGATGGTCGTCGGGGCCGTCGGCTCGACGAATGATCCACCGACGGGGAACGCGAGTGCGACGTAGCTGTCGATGCGGGGATCGCGCGCCGCTGCGAACACCGCGAAGCCGCCGAGCGAGTGCCCGACGGCACCGACGTGCTCGATGTCCACCGGGAGGCCGGAGATCGAGCTCCCGGGCTCGTTGCTCGCGGCCTCCACGACGTCGATTGCACCGAGCAGCTGGCCGACGTCGGGAGATCGATCGGTGCCGATCGTGCCGGCGAACGCACTCAGGTCGCCGAACACCGCGGTCAGGTTGCGATACGGGTGCTCGACGGTGGCGACTACGAAACCCCACGAGGCGAGATGAGTCATGAGGAACGTCGACTGCAGCCTGTAGCCCGCGAACCCTGGGCTGAAGAGCACAAGCGGGAAAGGACCGTCCTCGCCGCGAGCGGGTGGCAGGTCGGCAACCGCGTCCATCTCGAAGTCGGGAAGCCCGCTGACCTTCGCCGCATCCTCGGGGCGCAGCCATTCTCGAAGGTCGTAGGTGGCGGGCGGCTTGCCTTCCTGAGAGCCGTCCAGAGCGGGATAGAAGACGGTGATGGGGGTCAGGCCGCCGGTGATCTCGGTGACCCCGACCGCATATGGACCGCGACCGCCATAGACCGAGGCCTCGTTGCGTGGGAGCGACGGCCCGGGCTCGACCACTCTTGCCTCGACCGAGGGCGACGCGGTGCCGGTCGACTCGCTCGCGCACGCAGTGAAACCGGCGGCGGCGAGCACGACGACGATCCCCACCCGAGACACCCTCCCCACCCACGAAAGGTGCCATACGTGGCGGCGACGACCCAATCACGAGGTCACGGTTCCCTCGACAGGGTGATGTCGAGATCGGGAAACGCGGCGTCGAGATCGGCCTGATCGATCTCGACAGGAGGATCGTCGAGACCGAGCGCGCCGCGCAGCTGTGCCGTCGTGAGCGCGTTGATCGGCCCCCACGCGGCGCTGGCCGTCGTGTACTTCGGATCGCATCCGTCGGCGAAGAGCCGAAGGATGATGTCGGGCACCGCGACGCCGGCCTCCTTCGCGATCTGCAGGACGTTCGGTTCGCCCGGCGGGGTGATCATGCAGACGTCCATGAAGCCGAGGTGGGTGACGCCGTTGATCACCGCGAGCGTCTTCGGCGCGGGGAGCGCGTCAGTACGCGGCTTGCACGCGGGGCAGCGGAGCGATCACGTCAGCGCTTCCCGCGATCAGCAGCGAGGGCTTGTCAGGTGGCGTGATCGCGGGTGTCGTCGTCGGGGTCGCGCTGCTGAACGAGCCACCGGCGGGCGATGCCGAGCGCGACATAGGTGAGGATGCGGGGGTCGGTCGCGGCGGCTGCGTACACGGCGAACCCGCCGGCGGAGTGCCCGACCGCGCCGACTGTCGTGGTGTCGACCGTGAGTCCCGCTAGTGGCCCGGTCGACAACGACGCGGCGGATGCCACCTGGTCGATCGCCGCGACGAGCTGACCGACGTCGGGCGCATCGGTCGTTCCGAAGCCCGCGACCACCGAGCCGAGGTCGCCGAAGGCCGCGGTCAGGTTGCGGTAGGGATGCTCGACCGCCGCGACGACGAAGCCCCACGACGCGAGGTGGGTCATGAGGAACGTCGACTGCAGGCGGTAGCCGGCGAGGCCGGGGCTGAACACGACGAGGGGATAGGGACCGCCGTCGGGGTCGGCGGGGGCGATCCCGTTGAAGGCGGACATCGTGAACGACTGCGGCTTCGTGACCTTCGCCGCCTCTGCCAGTGGAAGCCACGCTCGCAGGTCGTAGGCAGCCTCGGGCTTGCCCTCTTCGGCGCCGTCGAGGCCCGGATAGAAGACGGTGATGGGCACCGGTCCGTCGGTGAGCTCCGCGATGCCGACCGGGAACGGGCCGGGCTCGGAGTACACGACCGCCTGGTTCGCGCCTGCGGCCGTCGTCGTCGTTGCCTGCGAGGTCGCTGCGCTGGTGCTCGACGACGCGAGCGAGGCGGTCGTCGAGGTCGATGACGCAGCGGTGCTCGCTGACGAGGTGTCATCCCCACTCGCACCGCCGCCCGAACCGCCGCACCCCGCCAGGCCGAGCGCGAGCGCGATGGCCAGCACGAGTCGAGTGCGCACCCCGGCAAGGTGCCACACTCACGGCCGACGATCCATCGACCGAGAGGACCCTCGTGCGCACTCCTGCCGTCTCCCTCGCCGCGGTCCCCGGAAAGCGCCAGCGTGCGCTCGAGATGGCGGCCGAGATCGAGCGCCGGGGGTTCCCCGGCATCTACTGCCCGAGCCTCGGCGATGCCCTCGGGCTGTGCACGTCACTGGCGCACGTCACGACGACGATCCGGTTCGGCACGTCCATCGAGCCCATCTACTTCCGGCATCCGACCTCGATGGCCCAGACCGCCTCGTACATCCACGAGGTCAGCGGCGGCCGCTTCGATCTCGGTCTCGGCGTGAGTCACGGTCCGGTGCACGAGCGCCTGCAGCTCGAGGTCGGGCGGCCGCTCTCGGACATGCGCGACTACGTGGGGGCGATGCGGGCTGCAGGTGACCGGATCGGCGAGCTGCCGCCGATCGTGCTGGCGACGTTGCGCGAGCGCATGGTCGCGCTCGCCGCCGAGGTCGCCGAGGGCGCGGTGTGGGCGAATGCCTCTCGCAGCCACATGGCCGCGAGCCTTCGCACGATCCCCGATGACCGTCGGGCCAAGGGCTTCTTCGTGGGCAACATGATCCCGACCGTGATCGACGACGACCGAGACGCCGCGGCAGCGATCAACCGACGCACCCTCACCGGATACGTCGCGCTGCCGAACTATCGCAACTACTGGAAGGCCGCCGGCTACGTCGAGGAGATGGACGCGATCGAGCAGGCCATCGCTGCGGGGGAGCGCGACAAGGTGCCCGGTCTCATGAGCGACCGATGGCTCGCGGACTGCACCCTCTCCGGCTCGGCGACGGAGGTGCGTGACGGCGTGGAGGCATGGTTCGACGCCGGCGTGACGACGCCCATCCTCGTGATGTCTTCGACGAAGGGCGGGCAGTTCGTCGCGTTGCAGGAGCTGTTCGACGCCTACGCCTGAGCGTCGTACGCGCTGAGCGGCGGGCACGAGCACATCAAGTTGCGATCACCCTGCGCGCCGTCGATGCGGCCCACAGGAGACCAGTACTTCACTCGACGCAAGGACGCGACCGGGTACGCGGCAAGTGCGCGAGTAGGGGTGCGGCCAGTCGTCTGCCGTCACCGCTTCCGCTGTGTGCGGAGCATGCACGAGGGGGTTGTCCGTGGGATCGAGCGTCCCGTTCGCGACCTGGTTGATCTCCTCGCGGATCGCGATCATCGCCTCACAGAAGCGATCGATCTCGGCGAGGTTCTCGCTCTCAGTTGGTTCGACCATCAACGTGCCGGCGACCGGGAACGACATCGTCGGCGCGTGGATGCCGTAGTCGATCAGCCGCTTCGCGACATCGTCGACGCTGACACCGGTCTGCTTCGTGATCGTCCGGAGGTCGAGGATGCACTCATGGGCCACGAGGCCGGCGGCTCCGGAGTAGAGGATCGGGTAGTGCGGAGCAAGACGCCG
>CAVSDE010000010.1:0-231869 GCA_963726695.1 uncultured Acidimicrobiales bacterium | reverse complement strand
AACCCGAGAAGGTCACGATGGAAGCCAAGTTCGGCGACGACCTCGATGCGGACAGCCTCGATCTGGTCGAGCTCGTGATGGCGCTGGAGGAAGAGTTCGGCGTCGAGGTTCCCGAAGAGGAGCTCGACGGGATCCAGACCGTCGGCGAGGCCTACCAGCTGATCACGTCCAAGTAGCGCGGCGGCGATCGGCATGCAGGGCAGGCGCGTCGCGGTCACGGGCATCGGCGTCGTCGCGCCGTGCGGCATCGGCAAGGAGGCGTTCTGGGCCGGCTTGCTCGGGCCCGCCCCCGACGGCGAGCGCAGGGTGTTCGACTTCGAGCCCGAGCAGTGGTTCGACAACCCGAAGGAAGCGCGCCGCACCGACCGCTTCGCACAGTTCGCGCTGGCCGCGGCGACACTCGCGCTCGCGGATTCCGGCGAGCCCGGCGCCGACCCGAGTCGAGCCGGCGTGATCATCGCGACCGGTGTCGGCGGCCTCGCCACGATCGAGGATCAGGTGCGGGTCTTCGACAGCAAGGGCCCACGCCGGGTGTCGCCGTTCCTCGTGCCGATGATGATGGCCAACGCCGGCGCGGCGGGCGTGTCGATGCGATTCGGGTGGCAGGGCCCGTGCGAGACCGTCGTCACCGCGTGCGCGGCGAGCACCCACGGCATCGCCAACGCTGCCCGGCTCATCGCCTCGGGCCGATGCGACGCCGTGATGGCTGGTGGATCAGAGGCCGCGATGACGTCCGTCGGCATCCAAGGCTTCATCAACATGACTGCCCTCTCCTCCCTGGGCATCTCCAAGCCGTTCGACGCCGAGCGAGATGGCTTCGTCATCGCCGAAGGCGCCGCGGTGCTCGTGCTCGAGGAGTGGGAAGCGGCGCATGCTCGGGGCGCCCACGTCTACGGCGAGGTGATGGGCGGCGCGAGCACTGCCGATGCGCACCACATCACTGCGCCTTCGCCCGGTGGTGCCGGCGCGGTCGCGTGCATGGAGCTGGCGCTCGGCGAGGCCGGCATCAAACCAGGAGACATCCGCCAGATCAACGCGCACGGCACGTCGACCCCGCTCAACGACGCCGCCGAAGCCGAGGCGATCGGGAAGGTGTTCGGCACGCCGGGTCCCCCCGTCACGTCGACGAAAGGCATCACGGGTCACACGCTCGGCGCGGCCGGTGCACTCGAGGCCGCCGCCGTGCTGCTCTCCATGGAGCACCGCCTGATCCCGCCCACAGCCGGACACACCAAGCCCGACGCGGACGTGCACCTCGACATCGTGCATGGCGCACCGCGGCCGTGGGAACCCGGCCCCACGCTGTCGAACTCGTTCGGGTTCGGCGGCCACAACGGCTGCCTCGTGATCGGCCCAGCCGAGTAGCGCTTCTCAGCCTGCGTCGACCACCACGAACAGCAGCTCGGCCTCACACGCGACCTGACCGTCGACGCTCGCCTTGCCCGCTGCCCTTGCCGCCGCGGCCCGAGATCCGATCGAGCTGCACCTACAGCTCCAACGTGTCACCCGGTGTGACCTGGCGTCGAAAGCGGGCGGAGTCGAGCCCGCCGAACAGCGGCAGCGCCCGCGAAGCGCTCGTCGGTGAGCACCGCCACGGCTCCGAGCTGCGCTATCGACTCCGCCATGAGCACGCCGGGGAGGGTCGGTCGACCGGGGAAGTGACCGGGGAAGAACCACTCCTCGCCGGTGAGATGCCACCTGCCCCGGCCGACTGGCCCGGTATCAGCGCCGTCACCTCGTCGAGGAAGAGGAACGGCGGTCGGTGCGGAAGGATGTCGACCGGCCTCGGGGCAGGATCACTAGCCGAGTGCCTTCAGCAGGTTCGTCGGCGTGTCCTTCGGGCTCATCCTTGTACCAGGCCTCCGCGATCTTCCCCTTCTCGTCGATGAGGAAGGCCGATCGCAGGATGCCCATGTACTTCTTGCCGTACATCGACTTCTCCCGCCACACGTCGAACGCCTCGGCCACCGCGTGCTCAGTGTCGGCCAGCAGCGGGAAGCCGAGGCCGTACTTCTCGTCGAACTTCTTCTGCTTCGCCGGCTTGTCGGGACTGATGCCGATCACCGCGGTGTCGCCGACGTCGGAAGGATGTCGCGCAGCCCGCACGACTGCGTGGTGCAACCGGGAGTGTCGGCCTTCGGATAGAAGTACACGAGCACCTTGCGGCCCTTGTAGCCCGACAGCTTCACGGTGTTCTCGTCTTGATCGCTGAGCGCGATCGCGGGCGCCTTGTCACCTGGTTCGAGCGGCATGTGTCGAGGCTAGATCGCCTCCACCGATCGTGGCACTGAGTCCCGGCGGGGCGCGCCATTCGTCAGATGCAAGTTCACTCGTGGTCGTGGTCGATGGCCTCGCGTATCTCGTTGATGTCGTGGGGGCGCCGGGATCGGCCTCGATCCTCCCGCCGGACCCGACCCAGCACGTCGTGGCATCCATCAACCCGTCGCTTCTTCTCCTCGTGGGGTTCTCTGAAATCGTCGCGCTCGCACAGGGAGGCATGGCTTGGCGCACTCCTCGCCTGTGCGTCGATGCACTCGCGGTCACGAGAGCGACCCTCGAGGCCATCGTCTGCGAGTGCGACAACCTTCAGGGTCGTGAGACCATCACGCTGGATCCAGCGACCGGCGCTCAGATCGCGGGAAGGCGCCTCGAGTCGTTCTGGCCCACCCTCACCGAGTGTTGCGGTTCCCCTTCTGGTCGAAGGGGTCTCAAGCCCGACCGTAGGCAACCGCGCCACACCGTCCCAGAAAGACACGCGTCGTTCCCCTTCTCGTCGAAACGGACCGAGCTGTCACAGCGTCGCCCTAGCCCGACCACATGGAGTTGTACGGCCGAGTCCTGCGCCACGCGATCTTGGCGCTGCTGCTGAGCACGCGGCGACCGATGTCGATCGAGACGATCCTGCGCGCACTCGAGAGTGGAGGTGACCACGTCGGCGGCGCGTACCCGCGCAAGGTGCTCGCCGACGCGCTCGGGCACGAAGTCACGCGGGGCCGGGTGCTCCGAGTTCGCCGTGGCTGGTACCGGTCGGGACGCGTACCGAAGACCACCGCGTGGCGAGCGGGGCGATGGCGAGAGCGCGCCCGCCTCGGCGAGCTGCACCCCTGAGCCGCTTTCGACGAGAAGGGGAACCTGCGCACTCGCTGCAGGTGGGCGTCCTCGCCGCGCAGCAACGCTCACGTCCAGAGGCAGAACGGATGACCGGCGGGGTCGAGCAGGATCCGCAGAAGAGCACGATCGCGATCCTCCGGTTGGTGCTCGGCCTCGACCGCGCCACACGCGATCGCCCACGCGACACCACGCTCGAGGTCCTCGACCCAGATGTCGAGGTGCATCTGCATGCCCTGAGCGCCGGGCGCGCCCGGCCACACCGGCCGGACGAAGTGCTCCTCGAGCTGGATCTCGATCTTGGTGCTGCCATCAGCCGGTCCGAGCCGTGACCAGCCGTCACCCTCGATCTCGCGGACCGGCCAGCCGAGGAACCGCTCGTAGAAGCGCGTGAGCTCGGGCACATCGGGAGCGTCGAGCACCGGGCCCGACATCTGCATGCGCGGCCGATCGGCATCGGGGGACGAAGCCACAGCAGCCGGGAGCGTACCCTCGGCCGATGGACGGGAGGCTCGCGCTGGACCCCGCGCATACCGCGGTCATCGTCGTCGACATGCAGCACGACTTCGCGAGCGCGGGAGGCATGTTCGACTGTGCCGGCATCGACATCTCGCCGGTCCAAGCGATCGTCGAACCCACTCGGCGACTCATCGACGCTGCTCGGACGGCCGGCATCCGTGTCATCTATCTGAAGATGGCGTTCTCACCCGATCTCAAGGACGCGGGCTTCCCTGACTCACCGACATGGCTCAAGCACGCGCCGCTTCGTGTCGGCGAGGACACATCGGCACCAGACGGTCGGCCGAGCCGGGTCCTGGTGCGCGACACCTGGAACACGGACATCGTCGAGGAGCTGGCGCCGCAGGCCGACGACATCGTGATCTACAAGACGCGCTACAGCGGCTTCTACGGCACCGATCTCGAAGCCACACTGAAAGAGCTCGCTGTCGAGACGCTGCTGTTCGTCGGCGCCACGACGAGCGTGTGCGTCGAGTCGACAGTCCGCGATGCGATGTTCCGCGACTTTCACTGTGTCGTGCTCGCGGATTGCACCGCCGAACCGATCGGCAACGACTTGGCGCGCTCCAACCACGACGCCTCGCTGTTGGTGCTCGAGCTGCTGTTCGCCTCGATCTCCGACTCCGGGAGCGTGATCCGCGGCCTTCGTGACGGCTGAGGAGGTGCTCCGCGGCGGCGCGGTGAACCCCTCGGTCGTGCGCGTGGGCGACACCGTGCGGCGCACGCCCAGCGCGGCGACACCGGCCGTGCACGAGCTGCTCCGTCATCTGGAGAACGCGGGCTTCGAGGGCTCGCCGAGGGCGCTCGGCTTCGACGACCAAGGCCGCGAGGTCCTGTCGTTCATCGAAGGCCACGTCTCGCTCGATGGCGAGTGGCCGGAAGTGCTGCATCGCGATGAGGGACTCACCGCCGTTGTCGAGCTCATCGCCCGCATGCATGACGCCGTCGCCGACTACATGCCTGCACAGCCGCTCGCACTCGGAGAGATCATGTGCCACGGCGACCCCGGACCGTGGAACATCGTCTGGCGGCGCGATGAACCCGTCGCACTCATCGACTGGGACTTCGCCACGCCGGCCATCCCTCTCTACGACGTGAGCTACATCGCGTTCGAGATCGTGCCCCTGCGCGACGACGAGCGATGCCGAGCACTCGGCTTCACAGAGATCCCCGACCGCGTGCGCCGACTCCGCCTCGTGTGCGGCACCTACGGTCGCGGGGCGACACCGGAGATGCTCATCGCTCTCGCCGAGCGCCACCAACAGGCGGACATCGACGAGATCGAGGAGCACGGCCCACAGGGCATCGAACCGTTCAAGACGTTCATGGAGCAAGGTCTCGCCGACGAGGCCCGGCAGATGCTGGAGTGGCTACGCCTCCACCGCGAGCTGCTGCTCGGCTGACCGGCGGCGACGACGCCACGGACCGGTGGCGCTCCACACGCCCCACCCGAGCAGAGCGAGCGCCGCGAGGGGCACCGCGTAGCCGAGGATCACGACCATGCCACCGAGCACGTTCAGCGCGTCTGCCCGTTGCGTCGTCCCACGCCTTGGCGAGGATCGTGGGCTGCGACTCGGGCTGCGGCGCGAACGCCACGCCGGGCTCGTAGAGCGAGACGGTGATCGTCGAGAACGTCGCCTGGTCGTCGAGGTTTGCCTGCTCGGCTGCGAGCTGTTCGATCTGCGTGCGCACGTTGAAGAGCTGATCCTGGATCTGGAGGACGTCGCCGATCGCGGTCGCCTTGCCGAGCAGGGTTTGGAACGCCGCTTCCTCTGCCTTCAGGCTCGTGATCCGGGCCCCCAGGTCGACGAGCTGGCTCGACACGTCCTGACCGTTGATCGACTCGTTCTCGACGTCACCGAGACCCGACAGTGCAGCGCGAGTGGCGTCGAATTTCTCGGCCGGCACGCGGATGGTGAGCTGACCGGCCTGAGCCCGGTTGTCCGAGCTCGTCGCGGTGCGAGTGTCGTCGAGCGGGATCGGGTTGCCCGGGAACCCATTCGTCGACGTCGACGAGCTGACGACGAACCCGCCGTTCGCGGTCGCGATTCGGGATGCTTCGGCGAACGCGCCGCCGAACCTGCCCTTTGCGATCGAGACCGTGAGGTCCGCGGTCTTCACGATCTTCGGACCGTCAGCGGGCGCGTCAGGTGTCTGAGTCGCAACGTCGCCGGGAGCTGCGGGTGCGGGCGCCACGGCAGCCACGGCCGCACCCCCCGCCACTGCGCTCTCTGTGCTGTCGAGCTTCGCGTCTCCGGGCGCGAACCCCGGGACTGTCGTCGCGGGTGCGGCAAAGCGGTCGCTCGCGACAGCGTCTGTCGGCGGTGTATCGAACGTGCCCGACGCCGCCACGGCAACACCCCCCAGCACCAGGGCGGCGATGCCCATCAACGTGATGTTTCGGACGTTCCTGCGCATGGTGCCCCCTGGGTTCAGGTCGTGCCGTTTCCCATGGGACGTGCGAAGCGAATCGCTGGTTCCGTGTCAGTTCCGTGAACTCAGACGGGCATGGGGAAGATCATCGGCTCGCCTGCGACCGCCTCGATCGCCGAGGCCATCTCCGATGGGCTCATCGGTGTGAACGCCTCGACGGCGCGCACCACCTCGGCCAAGACATCCTCGTCGCCGGGCGTGCACAGCGCATCGACGCCCTCGACAGACAGCGTGAAGTGCACGCCCCGCGCCACGGCCGACTGATCGGTGTAGGGCTCGTACCATGTGTCTGACGTGCGCTCGCTGTCGGCCTTCCAGGGCCGGGCCGCCGCGGTCTTGATCGCCATGACACCGACATCACGCGCGACGCACAGCTCGAGCAGCGCTTCGGCGTCGCGCCGATAGGCATCGTCGCCCCACATCCGGGCGTTCACCGGGAACATCACCGTGTCGAGGTCGTAGCGCCGCAGCGCCTCGGCGTGGGCTGCCGGTGCACCGAAGTCGTGGCCGGTGATGCCCACGAAACGGCAGAGGCCCTCGTCGCGAGCCTGGAGGAGCGCATCGATCGCTCCCTGACGGGTGTCGAGCTCGTCGAGCGATGTGACCGCGTGCAGCTGATGAAGATCGAACGCATCGCAGCCGAGGAGCGTGAGCGACTCTTCGAGCTGCGCGCGGAAGCCGTCGCGGTTGCGGCGCGTGCTCTTGCACCCGATGAAAAGGCGATCGCGCACCGCAGGGACCAGCGGGCCGATGAGGCGTTGCGCATCGCCGTATCGGGGTGCGATGTCGAGATGGTTGACTCCGGCCGCCAGCGCGGACGCGAACGATGCGGCCGCGCCTCGGGCGTGGAGCGGCCATACGCGGCGGCACCGAGCACCGCGACAGACGACTCATGTTCCGTGCGACCAAGGCGGCGGGTGAGCATGTGCGGACGCTACCCTCAGCCGATGGCGCGCAAGGACCCGAGACTCGACATGTTGGCGGCCGTCGAGCTGTTCAGTGAGTGCTCGCGAAGAGAGCTAGGCCAGATCCTGTCGGTCGCGAAGGAGATCGACTTCGAAGGTGGCCAAGACATCTGCGTCGAGGGCGAGCCGTCGGGGCGCTTCTACCTCGTGCTCGAGGGGTCAGTCGCGGTCAAGCGAAAGGGCCGCACCCTGACCACGCTCACTCCCGGCGACTACTTCGGCGAGATCGCCCTCATCGACGGGCAGCCCCGCACGGCGACGTGCACCGCGGTGACTCCGGTGAACACGCTCGCGATCGCACAGTTCAACTTCGTGCCGCTCCTCAAGGAGCACGCCGGCCTGGCGCACAAGCTCCTGCTCCACCTGTGCAGCCGCCTCCGGGCAGCCGAGGCTCAGCTCACGGACTAGTGAACTGCGACAGGCCGGTGTTGATCATCGCGGTCGCCGCCTGATCGAAGTACTCCAACATCACGGCCTCGATCTCGGGCGCGGCACCCATCGTGCGCACCGCCTCGGCCATGTGCGTCCACCAGGCGTCACGCTCCACACGCCCGATCGCGAACGGCGCATGACGCAACCGCAGCCGGGGGTGGCCGCGCTCCTCGCTGTACGTGCCCGGCCCACCCCAGTACTGGATCAGGAAACCACGAAGGTGGGCGCGACTGAGCTCGAGCGACTCGGGATAGAGCGGACGCAAGACCTCGTCATCCTCGACCGCGTCATAGAAGCGATCGACGAGCACGACGAAGAACTCGGCCCCGACCTGGTCGTAGACAGACACTGCGATCGAGTGTGCCAGAGTCTCGTCGGTGCACTCACCTGTCGACCCCGGAACCGCCCGCAAGGTCTGGCGAACGCTCGAGCCGTACCACGGGATGATCTACTTCGTGCCCGAAGCCGCCGAGGAGTACGGCCGCCTCGGCATCCACGGGCGTCACGGCTACTTCGCCTCCCGCGCCGCGCCGATGGGCGCCGTCAGCGCCGATGTCGTGGTCGCGACGTTCTTCAACTTCAACCCGGCGATCGTCCACGCTGCGATCCCCGCTGCATGGGACGCGGCCGAGCCCGCTGCGATCGTCGCTGCCCGCTTCCAGGCGGCTGATCGCGCCTTGCGGCGCGTGTTGGGCGACGCAGTGGAGAGCGACGAGCTCGCCGAAGCCGCTGCGCTCGTCGGCGTAGCCGCGAGCGCGGTGAGCTGCGGCGGTCGTCCCCTCGCGGCCGCGCACGCCGCGCTCCCCTGGCCCGACGAGCCCCACATCGCGCTCTGGCACGGCGTCAGCGTGCTGCGTGAGCATCGAGGCGACGGCCACATCGCCGCACTGACCCTCGCCGGCGTGTCCGGCATCGAGGCGCTCGTCATGCATGCGGCATCGGGTGAGGTCCCGAGCGCCATCTTGCAATCGACGCGGGCGTGGCCGGACGACGCGTGGTCGGAAGCCGTCCACGGCCTCTGCGCACGCGGCTGGACGAACCCGGATGGCAGCTTCACCGACGAGGGCAGCGCGGTGCGCGCCGACGTCGAAGCCACGACCGACCGCGCTGCTGCACCTCCGTGGGGTGCGATCGGCGAAGCGGGATGCGCTCGGGTGCGCGAGCTCGTGCGACCGTGGTCGAAGGCGATGGCGCAGACGCTGTGAGCAACGCTGGCACCGGCTATCTCGTCGCTCCGACGTCCGGCAGCGGCCCCGGAGTGCTGGTGCTGCACTCGTGGTGGGGTCTCACCCCCTTCTTCCGGGACATCTGCGACCGCCTCTCCGACGAGGGCTTCGTCGCGCTCGCCCCCGACCTTCACGGCGGCCGCACCGCGGACCGTCCCGACGAAGCCGAGCGACTGCTCGCCGAGATCGATCCGAACCCGACCGCGGCACTGGTGCTCTCGTCCGCCGCGACGTTGCGGGGCCTCGCGATCACACCCGACGCACCCATCGCTGCGATCGGGTTCTCGATGGGCGCGTCCTGGGCGCTGTGGCTGTCGGCCCGAGCCGTCGACAACGTCGGCGCGGTCGTTGCGTTCTACGGCGCCCAGGATGTCGACTTCAAGGACGCGCAAGCGGCATACCTCGCGCATTGGGCCGAGCACGACGAGTTCGTCGACGATGACGAGATCGCGTTTCTCGAAGCATCCCTTCACCTCGAAGGGCGCCCGGTCGAGTTCCACCGGTATCCAGGGACGGGGCACTGGTTCTTCGAGAGCGACCGACCACCTGCGTTCGACGCCGCCGCGGCCGACCTCGCCTGGCAGCGAACGATCGACTTCCTACGTCGCCACCTCTCCCTCTGACTCCGGTGCTTCCGCGCTTCGACCACGACGGCTCCCGGCGAACACAAGGACCAGCCCACCGACACCCGCGACGAGGCCGAGCGCGACCAGGATCGTCGGCACCGTCTTCTTTGCCAACGTGACCTTGTCCTTCTGGTCCTTCACCTGACTCGCGATGTCGGCGATCGATGCGTCGGTCTGACTGAACTCGTTGCGGAAGAGCGGGATCGGGTTCGTCGCCAACGAGTTGAGCCCGGTCAATGCCTTCTGGGCCTCGGGCACCTGCGGATACTTCGACAGCACGTCGAGGATCGGGGGCAGTGCGTCTGGGGACGCTGTGGCCGACACCGTCTCCACGACGTCGCGCACGACCACGATCGCGCCCGTCTCGGGCTCGACCGCGTCGCCGCCGCTGAAGGTGTCGAGGTACTGCAGCGCGATTGGTTGCGCGGCCAGGGTGGTCAGTGTCGTGAGGTCGTCCGGGCTGATGACCGGACCGAGTGCCGCGAGCGTGCCCGGCACGTCGATGCCGACGGACAGGAGCAGCGGGGTCAGCTGTGTGATCGTCAGCGTCGCGGGGAGTGGCACCGTCTGGGAGAGCAGCTTCAGGTAGGCAGGGGTGATCGGCGCAGGACCTGCCGATGCCGCGAACACGACGAGGTGCAGTCCGTCGACATCGAGCTCCGGTTGCACAGGGTCGGGCGAGGCGGTGTACGTCGCGCCGATCTCGTTCTTGTAGATCAGATAGTCCTCGTCCGCCTTCGTGTCGAGCGGGAAGTTGATGCGATACGCGGGAGACCGATCGACCACGTTGTCGGGGGCGAACGCGTACGCCTGATCGTCCTCCACGTTCTTGATCGACCGTCGGTTCATCACATACTGGTTGTCCTGTGCGGACGAGAACTCACCGCTCCCCGCCTCGAAGTCGATCTTCTCGGACACGACGACCTTCGAGAAGCTGCTCTTGCTCCCGAGCGCGTCGATGTGGCGCGTGACCTTCAGGGGAAGCACCCGCGGCGTGTCGAGCGGCGCGAACGTGTCGGGATCCACGAAGAGCGTGAACTTGCCTTCGTAGATGGGCGTCGCATCGATGTCGAGTGGGTACCGCACGAGCAGCGGGCACTGCGAACACCAACCACAGCAGTGCGACGACCAACAGGCCGACCCCGACACCGATCAGCCACTTGCCGGCACGGAGCACCGGCCGACCCTAGGCCGAACCGGGAACGACCGCCGGAGGAGCGACCGCGTCCAGCTCTGGGTCATCGGTGCCGATCGCCGCCGCGAGTGCCATCGCGAAGACCCCTATCGCGGTTCCGAAGATGGCTCCGCCAATCCCGTACACGTCGTATCCGAGCAGGAACACGACCGTCACCAGGGCGGGACCCACGTAGAGGACTCGACCCCGCAACCGCCGCGAGAGCACGATCTGGCCGATCTGCATGGCAAGGAAGACCGCGAGCAAGAGGGCTGCCGCGGTGAAGGAGCGGAACCCGGCGGCGAGCAGGAGACGCGGGAATCGAGCCGACGACGATCCCGAGATAGGGCATCGCGCTGAAGAGGCCGATGATCAGGCCGAGCGGCGCCGGAGCGGGGACGTCGGCGACGCGACACACGACCCAGGTGACGAAGCCCACGACGAAGCCCTGAGCCAACACGATGAGGAGGTAAGTCCGACCGCTCCGGAGAGCGTTCCCGACGACCGTGTCGATGCGAGCTCGTCGCTCGTCGTCCGAGATCTGCGCGAGCGCGCCCTGGCCCATCCGTGGGCCCCACGAGAGCAGGAAGAGCATGAGGATGCCTCCGACCACATAGGTCGCGACGCGCCGCGCTGCCTTCTGTGCCTGCTGCGTGGTGTTCTGACCGAGGTTGTTCACCGCTTCGGTGACTCGCTGCTCGAGATGGAACTCGCGGGCGACGTTCCCGAACCGCGCTGACTGCTCGATCTGCGCCGCCGCCTTGGGCGCGGCTTCCTGCAATCGATCGATCTGCAGGTTGATGTCGCCGAGCACGCCCCAGGCGACGAGGCTCGCGACTGCGAGGAGCATCACGACCGCGACGCCCACCGCGATGACTCGGCGCATCCAGCGCGACAACAGCTCGACGAGGGGTGTGAGCAGGATGGCGCTGATGCCCGCGGCGACGAACAGGGCAAGCGTGTGTCGAGCATCGGATAGCACGCTTCTCACCGCGAAGGTGAACACCACGACCAGCAGGAGCGCGACGACGCTCGAGAACGCGATCGCGACACGAAGCGATCGCGATGACTCGCGCGTGCGCGAAGGCTCGCTTCGCTGGTCCCCCGTCGGGGCCGTCATGGACCCGTACAGTACCGAGCGTGGCTACCGAGGCCGGTGAACCTGCCGAGGCACCCGCTGAGACTCCCGTCGCGCCGCCGCTGCCCGAAGTCGTCGAACGCGCCCGCGGCAGGGTGACCATCGAGCTCGATTGGGTGTCGCTGCTCGCCGTTGGTGGAGCGCTCCTGGCGGTCCTGCTCGTCGTCGGCCTGGTGAGCAGCGGATCGGACGCGCTGTTGCGCGTCGCGACCGGCATCGTGCTCGCCCTGGCGCTCGATCCGGTCGTCGGGATGGTGCGTCGCCGAGTGGGCTGCAGGCGTGGCGTCGCCGTCGTGATCGTCGGGCTCGGTTTGATGATCGCGTTCTCGCTGCTGCTCGTCGTGATGGGACCCGCCGCCGTGCGGCAGGCGCAGCGGTTCGGCAGCGAGCTGCCCGACACCGTCTCGCAGATGTACAGCTTCCCGGTGATCGGCCCACGCCTCGAGCGCGCCGATGCTGCCGGTCGGGTCGAACAGTGGGCGCACGATCTGCCCGCGTCGATCGACACCGACACGATCACGAACCTCACGAGCGCGCTCGTCAGCGGCGCAGCGACGCTCTTCACGGTCGCGCTCGTCGCGTTCACGGTCCTGCTCGACGGCGAGTTCCTCGTCGCTCGGGTGCGGCGCCTCGTGCCCGCACGTCGCCGCCCGCAGGCCGATTGGATCGGGCGCACGTTCTACAAGGTGCTGGCGAAGTACTTCGCGGGATCGCTGCTCGTGGCGGTCCTGGCAGGCGTGTACATCCTCGCCCTCGGGTTGATCCTGCGCGTTCCCCTCGCACCGCTCGCGGCAGTGTGGATGATGGTCACCGACCTGATCCCACAGGTCGGAGGCTTCTTGGGCGGGGCGGTGTTCGTGCTGCTCGGCACGACCGCGAGCCCGCTCACAGGCGTGATCTGCCTCGTGCTCTACGTGCTGTACATGAACTTCGAGAACCACATCCTGCAGCCGGCGATCGTCGGCGACGCGGTGAACCTGTCGCCGCCGACGACCATGCTCGCGGCGCTCGTCGGTGCGGCGGCGCTCGGCGTTCCCGGTGCGATCGTCGGCACTCCCATCGCAGGCACCGCCAAGGGCCTCTACATGGAGTTCCGCTACGGCCGAGCGATCCCGGTAGCGGAGAGCACTACGCCTGACGACGACTGAGCCCGTGACCGAAGAACCCGCCCCGAGGACGAGCGTGGGCGTGATAGTGGTCTGGGATGTTGCGCATGTGATCGTCGACGTAGTGCTCGAACTCGAAGTGCTCGGCGACGACCGCGGCCAGACGCTCGTGGAGCGCGGCCTTCACGTCCTCTGACGGCGACGCGTCGTGCTCGCGCCAGACGACCATCGGCACCGCGCAGATCTCGCACTCGGCGATCCAACAGAGGTCGTCCTCGTAGAACCACTCGGTGATCTTGGCCGCCTCGCAGAGCTCGCAGGACATGACCGTCACGCTAGGCGCATCAGTGCGCGTCGATCGCTGCGCGCACATCGGCCACGAACGCCCCGCGTCTTCGGGACCGCCACCGTCGAGCAGCACGCGCATGATCGCCGATGCCATCACGACCCCATCGGCCTCGGTGCATGCCTCCGCAGCCTGGTCGGCCGACGAGATCCCGATGCCGGCGATGACAGGAAGGTCGGTCACTGCCTTCAATCGCTTCGCCATCACCGTCGTCGAGGCGGCGAGCGAGGCCCGCTCGCCGGTCACTCCCACGAGGCCCACCGCGTAGACGAAGCCGCGCGAGCGGGCACAGATGCGAGGAAGCCGCTCGTCGGGCGCGGTCGGCGCGGCGAGGAGCACCGTGGCGACTCCCGTGTCGTCCGCAGCGGCGCACCACGGGCCGGCCTCCTCGAGCGGGAGATCGGGAAGGATGCACCCGCCGACGCCACTCGCCGCCAGGCTCTGCGCGAACCGCTCGTGCCCTGCGTGGAAGGCGAGGTTGTAATAGGTCATCACGACGAGCGGCACCGACACATCGAGATCGGCGAGCTCGCGCATGATCCCCATCGGAGTCGCACCGCCGCGCAGCGCACGCTCCGACGCTTCCTGAATCGTCGGGCCGTCCATGACCGGATCGGAGAACGGGATGCCGATCTCGATCGCGTCCGCGCCCGCAGCCGCGTACGCACGTACGACGTCGAGCCAGTCGTCGCCCAGCCCGCCGGTCATGTACGGCACCAACAGCTTGCGTCCCGCGTCGCGGGCGGATCGAAGCGTCGGTTCGAGCGCCGGCCGACTCACGGGCGCGTCGACCGAGCAGGTCCATCATCTGTGCGACGTCCTTGTCACCTCGGCCCGAGAGGTTCACGAGCACGGTCGCGCCCTGCATCTGCGGTGCCGCCCGCATCACCCACGCGATCGCATGCGCAGGCTCGAGCGCGGGGATGATGCCTTCGGTGCGCGAGAGCACCGTGAACGCCTCGATGACCTCCGCATCGGTCACGGGCTCGTAGCGAGCACGGCCGATCGTCGCGAGGTGCGAGTGCTCGGGCCCGACCCCGGGATAGTCGAGTCCCGCCGAGATCGAGTGCGCCTCGAGCACCTGACCGTGCTCGGACTGCATGAGGTACGACTTCATCCCGTGCACGACACCGGGCACGCCGTGCCCGATCGCGGCGCCTCCCGCCGGCTCGGCGCCGACGAGCACCGCGCCCGTGTCGACGAAGCCGGAGAAGATCCCTGCTGCGTTCGACCCTCCGCCGACACAGGCGACGACGACATCGGGTGGGCCGCCGAGCAATGCCTCGCACTGCGCGCGGGCTTCCTCGCCGAGCACGCGGTGGAACTCACGCACCATCCACGGGTACGGGTGGGGACCCATCACCGATCCGAGGCAGTAGTGCGTCGACTCCACCGACGCGACCCAGTCACGCATCGCCTCGTTGACCGCGTCCTTGAGCGTGCGGCTGCCTGACGACACGGGAGTGACCTCGGCGCCGAGGAGCCGCATGCGGAACACGTTCAGCGCTTGGCGTTCGACATCGACCTCGCCCATGTAGACGCGGCACTCCATCCCGAGCAGAGCGGCTGCCGTGGCCGTCGCGACGCCGTGCTGTCCGGCGCCGGTCTCGGCGACGAGCCGGCCCTTGCCCATCCGCTGAGCGAGCAAGGCCTGCCCGAGCACGTTGTTGATCTTGTGCGAGCCGGTGTGGTTGAGGTCCTCCCGCTTGAGCAGGACCCGTACCCCGAGCCGCGCACTCAGGTTCTTGCAGTCGGTCAGCGGTGAGGGCCGTCCGGCGTAGTCGTGCAAGAGAGCGTCCAGCTCGGCGCGAAACGTCGGGTCGGCCCACGCGTCGCGGAACGCCGCTTCGAGCTGCTGGCACGCCGGCACCAGCGTCTCAGGGACGAATCGCCCGCCGAACTCACCGAAGCGCCCGTCTCCGTCGGGCTCACCCATGAGGGAGCTCACCGACCCGCCCTCACTCGTCTTCCTGCCAGTCGTACGGGAGCACGTCCGGTCCGCGGTACGGCTCGGGAGCCGACGCTCGAGCGGCCTCGATGAACGCCTTGAGCTTGCGAGGATCCTTGCGCCCGGGACTGGCCTCCACGCCCGTCGACACGTCGACTCCCCACGGCCGCACTGCCTCGATCGCGCCCGCGACGTTCTCGGGCGTGAGGCCTCCGGCCAGCAGCACCCGCATGCCGAGCGGCGCGCCCTCGGCGAGCGCCCAGTCGAACAGCTCGCCCGATCCCGGGGCCGGCGAGTCGACCAAGATCGCGTTCGCGCCGTATGACGAGGCCCGCTCGAGCGCGCGGTCACCCGCGGCGAACGCCTGGATCACGAACGGCACTCTGGCCGCGACGTACCGGGTGGTCTCGGGTGTCTCGTGACCGTGCAGCTGCGCACCGCGAAGGCCTGCGGTGTGGACGATCTCGACCACGCGCTCTGCGGTCTCGTCGCGAAACACGCCCACTGTCATCACCTCGGGCGGGAGGCGACGGGCGATGTCCCGAGCAATTGCAGGCGCGATCTGGCGGCTCGACGGCGCGAACACAAAGCCCACGGCATCCGCGCCCAGGGCGACGGCGAGCAGGGCGTCGTCCTCGTTGGTGATCCCGCAGATCTTGACGAACATCGACGAACGACGCCTACGCGTCGATGAGACGGCCGTGATTGAAGTCGTCGTAGGCAGAGAGGTCGAGAAGGCCATGGCCGGAGTAGTTGAACAGGATCACGCGCTCACTCCCCTCTTCTTTTGCCGCGAGCGCCTCGTCGATGGCGGCACGGATGCCATGGGCGCACTCGGGGGCGGCAAGGCGGCCCTCGACGCGGGCGAACAGCTTGGCGGCCTCGAAGACCTTCCCTTGCGGATACGCGAGTGCCTCCATCCGGCCCGTGCGGACGAGGTGGGAGATGATCGGAGCATCACCGTGGTACCGAAGCCCGCCCGCGTGGATCGGCGGCGGCATGAAGTCGTGCCCGAGCGTGTACATGGGCAGGAGCGGGGTCATGCCGACGGTGTCGCCGAAGTCGTAGTCGAACCGACCCTCCGTGAGGGTGGGACAGGAGGACGGCTCGACCGCGACGAGACGAACACCTCGATCCTCGACGAAGGGCAACGACAGCCCGCCGAGGTTCGAGCCGCCGCCGCACGGAGCGATCACGACATCGGGCCGCGTCTCGCCGGCGAGGGCGAGCTGCTCCTTGGCCTCCAACCCGATCACCGTCTGGTGCAAGAGGACGTGGTTGAGCACCGACCCGAGCGAGTAGTGGCTGTCGGCTCGGCCGGCCGCGTCCGCTGACCGCGTCCGAGATCGCGAGGCCGAGCGAACCAGGAGAGTCGGGGTCGTCCACCGGTGACGGCACGCACTCCGCGCCCCACGTCTCCATCATGATCTTGCGGTACGGCTTTTGGTTGTACGACGCCCGCACCATGTACACCTTGCACTCGAGGTCGTACTGGCTGCACGCGAACGACAGCGCAGTCCCCCACTGACCGGCGCCGGTCTCGGTGGTGAGCCGAGCGATGCCCTCGGCCTTGTTGAAGAACGCCTGCGGCACCGCGGTGTTCGGCTTGTGAGAGCCCGCGGGTGACACCGACTCGTCTTTGAAGTAGATGCGCGCCGGCGTACCCAGCTCACGCTCGAGCCGCTCCGCGCGCACGAGTGGCGTCGGCCGCCAGAGCCGCAAGATGTCGAGGACCTCGCCGGGGATGTCGATCCACGGCTCGCCCGACACCTCCTGGCCGATCAGCGCCATCGGAAAGAGCGGCGCGAGATCGTCGGGGCCGACGGGCTCGCGCGTCCCCGGGTGCAACGGCGGGGGCACGGGCTCATCCAGCCGGGGCATCACGTTGAACCACGCGGTCGGCATCTTGTCGGCAGGCAGATAGAAGCGCATGAGTCCCCTCACTCTCCTCGCAGCAGCCGGATCGCCGCGGCCGGATCCGGCGAGGTCACGAGGTGCTCGCCCACGAGCACCGCGTCGTAACCGGCGCCGGCGAGGCGCTTCGCGTCGTCAGGGCCCCGCACCCCTGACTCGGCGACCTTCACGACGCCGACGGGCATCGCGGCCGCCATGCGCAACGCGCGCTCGTGGTCGACCTCGAACGTGACGAGGTCACGTTGGTTCACACCGACGAGGGTCGCACCGACGGCCATCGCCGACTCGAGCTCGGCTTCGTCATGCACCTCGACGAGCGCCTCGAGCCCGACAGAGACAGCGAGCGCGTGCAGCTCGCTGAGCTCCCCGTCCGACAACGCGGCGGCGATCAGCAACACCGCATCCGCACCCATCAGGCGAGCGTCGCACACATCGCGCTCGTCGACCGTGAAGTCCTTTCGGAGCACCGGACACTGCACGGCAGCGCGGGCCGAGGCGAGATCGTCGGAGGAGCCGCCGAAGAACTGCTCGTCGGTCAACACAGAGAGGCACGCCGCGCCGCCCGCTTCGTACGACTTCGCCAGCAGCGCCGGGTCGAGATCATCGGGTGCGAGCGGGCCCTTCGACGGAGAGCGGCGCTTGATCTCCGCGATCACCGAGATGCCGTCACCGCGCAGCGTGCCGGAGAAACCGCGTGCCGGCGGCAGCTGTGTCGTGCGGTGCATGAGAGCGGCGACGTCGCGCGTGTCCGCAGCGGCCGCGGCGCGGTGCGCGTCCACGATCCCGTCGAGGTACGTGCGACGCGTGGCCATGCCGCAGACTACCGACGAGCGTTGTCGGCCAGCGTGTGCAAGATCGTCTTGACCTGGAACGGCGTGGCCTCTGGGTGCTGTCCGAGGATGCGGGCCACCATCCCGGTGATGTGTGGCGCGGCGAAGCTGTTTCCCGTCACCTCGAGCGTGCCTCCGCCCGACCACGCGACCTCGACGTCGATGCCCGGCGCGCCGAACTCGGCCGGACCGTCAGGGTTGTAGTCGAACCGCTCGGGGTTGGTGCCCGAGTGCGCGGCGACCGAGACGACCGAGGCGAACTCGGACGGAAACGTCGGCATCCGCAGGTTGTTCATCGCGGACACGACGACGCAGCGGCGGAAGTAGGCCAGGTCGACGAGCTCGTGGAACGTGCCGTACCACTCTCCTCGCGACGTCGAGAGGGAGAGGTTGACGACATCCATGTCGTGCTCGATCGCCCAGCGCAGCCCCGCAGCGAAGACGCTCGCCCGGCCCGTGAGCTCGGTGCCGAGCACCCGCACCGAGTACAGCTCGGCATCGGGAGCGAGCGAGCGGACGATGCCGGCGCACGCGGTGCCATGGCCGTACAGGTCTTCGTGGGGACCCTCGACGAATCGCAGCCCGTCGCCATCGCGATCGTCTGGATCGAGCTCGATCGCGACGGCGCCCGCGACCGAGCCGACCATCGGGTGGCCCGCTTCGATGCCCGAGTCGACGATCGCGACCCGCGTGCGTGCGGCCCGTCCATCGCCGAAGGCCCAGGAGCGGGTGATGGCACCGTCGGGAACAAGAGGATGCGCGTCAGCCAGCCGACCCCGATCGAACGCGGCTGCCCAGGCCGGTCTCATCGTCTCCGGGTTTGACGCCGTGCGTAGGCCGCGAACTCTTCGAGGATCGCGAGCGCCTGCGCGGCGCTCGACAGGGCCGAGCGCCGAGATCTCCCGAAAGCAAGCAGCGATGTCAGCGAGCTCAGCGCTCGGCCCGTCGATGCGATCGGCGACGACACGCAACGACCGCGCGAGGTCGGGATCCTCCGACTTCGACGCCTGGCCAGCGGCCAGCAGCACCATCCGACCGACGTTCGCGAACAGATCCGCCTGCTGCAGAGCGAGCCCCGCCTGACGCGCGAACTTCCCGGCGAGCTCGAGCCCTTCCTCTCCGACGCGTTCATCGGTCCAGTCGAGGATCTCGATGACGCCTGACACCTCGTCGGCAGTCTCGATCGGCACCGCCAAGATCGACTTCGGGATGTACCCCGTCGCCTCCGCGGCCTCCCGGTCGAACCGAGGGTCGCGCTCCACGTCGTGCACGGCGATCGCCTGGCCTGACGCGACCACATACCCGGCGATGCCCCGCTTCACGGGCAGGCGCATCCCGATCACACTCGCGGCCGCCGAGCCGGTCGCGGCTTCGAACACGAGCTCCGCGGTGTCGGGGTCGAAGACGGCGATGGAGCACGCCCTTGCTCCGAACGCGACTTGCGCTGCCTCGCAGATGGCCTCGAGGACCTCATGGTGATCGACCGGCGCGAGGGCCATGCCGAGGTCGGAGCCCAAGCGGCCGAGACCTCGGAGGACGTCGCGCGGCTTCGTCACAGCGTCAGCATCGCATCACCGCGGCCGAGCAACGGCAAATGGCACCTCCACGGCCCGCCCCTCCGGGGGCCGTGGAGGTGCCAAGGAGGCCGGGAACGTGCCTACTTGACGTGACCGCTGAGGTCGTCGCCGCGCTTGTGACCCGTCTTCTTGGAGCTGCGAGCGACGATGTGGCCAGAGACGTCGGCGTCGTTGCCCTTCTTGGTGCTGGCCTTGTGAGTGACTCCGCCCTTCTTGGTGACGTGACCCACGGTCTCCGCTTCCTTCTTGCCGCTGTCCTTCTTGTTGCTGGTCTTCTTGGCTCCAGCCATTTTGGCCCTCCCCTTCATCGGTGGCGACCGAATGGCCGCACGTTCCCCTCGGTCACCATGATGCTCCACACGGGTTCGCGCCTCTGTGGACCGTGTGACACGCTTCGTGTGTCATGAGCCACACCATCGAAACCAGCGCGTCGCTCCGCGCCCCGCTTCGGCACCGGGCTTATCGCATCCTGCTCGTCGGATCGACGATCTCCCAAAGCGGCGACTGGCTCTACAACGTCGCGCTGGCGGTGTACGTGTTCGACCGCACGGGGTCGGCTGGATGGGTGGCGGCGGCAACCGTGCTCCGGCTCGTGCCCTACATCGTGCTCGCTCCCCTCGGAGGGGTGGTCGCGGACCGATTCGATCGCCGTCGGGTGATGATCTGCTCGGACCTGCTCCGAGCCGTGTCGATGGCCGCGCTCGCCATCACCGCGGCGGCCGACGGGCCGGTCCTGCTCGTGACGCTCCTCGCCTTTGCGACGACGGCATTCGGCACCGCCTACCAGCCGGCGATGATGGCGGTGACCCCGTCCGTCGTCGGCGAGGACGACCTGGCGGCCGCGAATGCGCTGAACACCCTGGTCGACAGCCTCACGATCGTCGTCGGGCCGGCCCTCGGAGCCGCCCTCCTCGCGCTCACCACGCCGGTCTTCGCATTCAGCGTGAACGCTCTCACGTTCGTCGCCCCCGCCGTCCTGCTCACCTTCGGCCTACGCCGGCTCGAGCCCCCGCGGAACCGAGACGAGCTGCCGGTGGGGTCGGGCCGCCTCACTGCGCACCTGCTCGAGGGCGTGCGCGAGGTCGCGAGCTCCGCGGGCGCCCGTGTGCTGGCCGGCTTCCTGCTCGGCGTGGCCTTCGTGTACGGCGCGCAGACCGTCGCCCTCGTGCTGGTCTCGGACGAAAGGCTCGGTACAGGCGCGCGGGGCTACGGCTACCTCCTCGGCGCGCTCGGCGCCGGCGGCGTGATCGCCGCTCCCTTGGTGAACCGTCTGGCGTCCGGACGGCGGCTCGCTCCCACGCTCCTCACGGGGCTGGCGCTCGCGGCGCTCCCGATGGCCGCGCTCTGCCTCGTGCACAGCCCGATCGCGGCGACGGCACTCATGGTCGTCTCCGGAGCGGGCGGCACCGCCGTCGACGTGCTCGCGGTGACCCTGCTGCAGCGAGCCCTCCCCGACGAGCTGCGCGGCCGAGTGTTCGGGCTGCTCGACTCCGCCATCGTCATCGCCATCCTGGCCGGCTCGCTCGTGGTGTCGCCGCTCGTCGACCTGCTCAGCCTGTCGGCGATGCTCGTCACGGTCGGCGTGGGCGTCAGCGCTCTCGCGGTCATCGGCGTCCGTCGCACCCTCGTCCTCGATCGAGCCGGGGCTGCCGAGCTCGACGTGCTGGCGCCGATCGTCGATCTTCTCGCCACCCTTCCCATCCTCGAGCTCGCCCCGAGGCCCGCACTCGAGCAGCTCGCGCTCGCCGCGACGGTGGAGGAGGTCGACGCGGGCCAAGTCGTCGTCGCCCAGGGCGACCCTGCCGACGACCTCTACGCGGTGTTCTCGGGCAACCTCGAGGTCGAGCGCACGGAGGCCGACGGGCGGCGAGAAGTCGTGGCCACCGTGGGTCCGGGCGGCTACTTCGGTGAGATCGGCCTCATCCACTCGGTGCCGAGGACCGCGACGGTGTCGACCATCACGCCCGCACGGCTGGCTCGGGTGCCGGGCTCGGCCTTCCTCGAAGCACTTTCGTCGTCGCCGGCCGCGTGGGCACGTGCGCTCGAAGGTTCGACGGCCCGGATGGGCCGCCAATCCGTCAGCTGAGGGAGCTCACACAACCACAACACATCTTCCGCAGAGTTGTCGCTGTGGAGGATGGAGATGAGCGAGCACATCCCCTCGAGGTGAGAAGCACGGACGGTAACGTGCGCGCGCGGATGGCACGAGAGCAGACGATCGTCGTTGTCGAGGACGATCCCCACATCGCCGATCTGCTCGACCTCTATCTGCGTGATGCCGGATTCCGAGTGATCCAGGCAACCGATGGCGAGCAAGGGCTGGCCGCGATCCGAGATCAGCAGCCGGTGCTCGCGGTGCTCGACGTCGGGCTGCCAGGCGCGATCGACGGCATGGAGGTGTGCCGACGGGTGCGCAGCGGCAGCTCTCCCGATCTGCCCGTCCTCATGCTGACTGCCCGAGCCGGCGAGATCGACCGCGTCCTCGGGCTCGAGCTCGGGGCGGATGACTACGTCACCAAGCCGTTCTCGCCTCGCGAGCTCGTCGCGCGCGTACGGGCCATCCTCCGCCGTGCCGAGGACCGCGGCCGGACGGTCGCGACCGTGCTGCGAACGGGCGGCGTCGAGGTCGACCTCGGTCGGCGCGAAGCCCGCATCGAGAGCACGGTCGTCCCCCTCGCGACCCGTGAGTTCGATCTGCTCGCGTTCATGGCGGAGAACGAAGGCCTGGTGCTCTCGCGGCAGCAGCTGCTCGACAACGTCTGGGGACACGGGTGGTACGGCGACGAACGCACGGTCGACGTCCACGTGCGGCAGCTGCGCAAGAAGCTCGGTGACGCGCTCCCCCTCGCGACGGTGTGGGGCGTCGGCTACCGGCTCGGCTGACGGCACCTCATGAAGCGTCGCCTCACCTTCGCGATCATCGGCACGGTCGTCGTGACGCTCGTGCTCGCAGGGCTCATGACCCTCGCGTTCGCCGCGATCCAGGCCCGCCGCTCGACCGAGCGCGACTTGCGCGCCCAGGTGAGCGACGTGGCCGTGGGGCTGCAAGACCTGGCAGGCAGCGCGAGCGCGGGCGCGGGGCCGATCGCGGCGGCGGCACGGGAGCAGGTGGTGCTGCGGGCGCTGCGCCGCACGCTGCGCCTCGAAGGGGCCTCGCTGATGGTCTTCGGGCCGGCGGGAAACACCACGGATTCCCCGCCTGACGGCGTGTCGGTGGCCGACCTCCACCTCGACTCGCTGCGCGCCGACCCGGGCTCGGTCGTCAGCGGACATCACCGATCGCTCGTGTACGCGGCGACCGCGGTCACCGGATCGCGACGCGGCTCGGCAGTGTTGGTGCTCACCGAACGATCGAGCCTCGACCTCGGACCGACCGTGCGATGGTTCCTCCTCGCGTCTGGTGCGACCGTGCTGCTCGGCGCCCTCGTGGCGGCCCGCCTGAGCCGCCGGCTCACACAGCCGTTGCGGGAGGCGGATCGTGCCTCCCAGCAGATCGCCGCGGGCGACCTCAGCGCGCGTGTGCCAGTGCCCGCAGGAGACGACGAGCTCGCCGACCTCGCCCGATCGATCAATTCGATGGCTGGCGCGCTGGAGAGGTCGAAAGGGCTCGAGCAGCAGTTCTTGCTCTCGGTGTCTCACGACCTGCGGACGCCGCTCACCTCGATCAGGGGCTACGCCGAGGCGATCGCCGACGGGACCGCGCGTGAGCCCGCCGCGGCGGGCGAGGTGATCCTCACCGAGGCTCGTCGCCTCGAACGACTCGTCCGTGACCTCCTCGACCTTGCCCGACTCGAGTCACGCCAGTTCACGCTCGACCTCGCGTCGGTCGACCTCGTCGACGTCGCGACCGCGACCGTCGACGGCTTCCGGCCTGATGCGGAGGCGAGCCAGGTGACGCTGACGACCGCCGGCGCGACGGACGGCATCGTGGTGCGCGTGGACCCCGACCGCCTCGCGCAGGTCGTGGCGAACCTGGTGGACAACGCGTTGAAGTTCGCCCGCACCTCGGTCATCGTGTCGACGTCTCGATCCGGACCGGAAGCCGTGCTCACGGTCGACGACGACGGACCGGGCATCGCGACCGAAGATCTTCCTCACGTCTTCGAACGCCTCTACGTCTCGAGGCACGACCCAGTGCGGAGGGAGACGGGCTCCGGCCTCGGCCTCGCGATCGTGCACGAGCTCGTCGTCGCGATGGGCGGCACCGTCGCCGCCGAGACCGCGCCCACCGGCGGGGCTCGCATGATCGTGCGGTTCCCCGTCAGCTGAGCCGATCAGGTCACGTGGGCGACGAGCTCGTCCTCGCCGACGCGCACCACGACGTCAGCGGGAGGCTCGACCGACCGAGCGAGGATCGCGAGCGCGATCGTGCCGCGGTCGTCGGGCGCCACGCTGGTCAGTGACCCGACTGATTTGCCGTCGTGCTCGACCGTGGCCCCGAGCCGCACCTCGCCCTCGATCCGGACGACCCTGAGATGGCGCGGCACGTTGCCTCCTCGCGAATCGATGCGAGCGACGAGCTCCTGCCCCGTGTAGCAGCCCTTCGTGAAGCTCACGGACCGATCGTTCACGCCGAGCTCACCCGGGATCGTCGAGGTGGTGATCTCGCTGTCCCATCGCGGGGATGCCGGCTTCGATGCGCGCCCGCTCGTAATCCTCGAGGGTGCCGGCACGACCGGCGGGCACGGCGGGGTCGGCACCGACCACGTCCACCGCCTCGATGCCCGGCCAGTGCGCGTCCAGGCCCGGCACCTCTGCCGCACCGGCTCCGCGCACTGCGATGCAACGCCACGGGAGTACCTCGATGTCCACGGCGACGCGGCAGCTTGAAGCGATGCAGCCGCGTGATGACGGCTTCGCCGTATCCGCCGTCGACATCGATGACGAACTCGTCGGCGCCCGAGGCCGCGATCCGAAACCAGGCGTCGACCTTTCCCTGTGGTTGCAAGAGGAACGACCAAGCCGACCCCCTGGCACGCACCTCCTCGATGTCTTGGCTGATCTGGCCCTGGAGGAACGACGCGGCATCGGCCCCACTCACCCGCACGAAGTCGCGCGGGACCTCGACCCAGAAGAGATCAGCCATTCCCGGCACTCATCCGACGTGCCGCCGGCACCGCAGCGAGCAGGGCCTTCGCCTTGTTCCAGCACTCTTCGTCCTCGGCGGCCGGGTCGCTGTCGGCCACGATGCCGGCACCTGCCTGCACCGACGCCCCGTTCGGCCCGACGAACATCGTGCGGATCGCGATCGCCGTGTCGAGGTTGCCCGAGAAGTCGAGGTAGCCGATCACACCTGCATAGCCGCACCGCTTCGTCGGTTCGAGCTCGTCGATGATCTCCATCGCGCGGACCTTCGGCGCTCCCGACACCGTGCCCGCAGGAAGCGTTGCGCGCAGCACGTCGACCGGACCGAGACCCGGAGTGAGCTCCCCCGACACCTGCGACGTGAGATGCATCACATGGCTGTACCGCTCGAGCACCATCATCTCGTCGACCTGCTCGGTGCCGAACCGCACGACGCGACCGACGTCGTTGCGGGCGAGGTCGACGAGCATCACGTGCTCAGCGATCTCCTTCGGGTGCTCGCGGAGCTCGGCACCGAGGCGGCGGTCGTCCTCGTCGGTGGCGCCTCTGCGCCGCGTGCCGGCGATCGGCCGCGAGATCACGCGCCCGCCGAGCAGCTGCACCATCGGTTCCGGCGACGACCCCACGATCGTGACCTCGGGATGGCGCACGAAGTACATGTAGGGGCTCGGGTTCACCTGACGAAGCACGCGGTACACGTCAAAGGGATCAGCACCGAGGTCGATGTCGAACCGCTGTGCGAGCACCACCTGGAAGATGTCGCCCGCAAGGATGTGCTCCTTCGCGACCTCGACGGCCCGCTGATAGCTGTCGTGACCCATCGTCGAGTGCACGTCGGGCAGTGGCTCGGACGGGTCGGGCGGCGCGACCGGCACGTAGGGCAACGGAGCACCGAGGTCGCGGGCGGCGTCCTCGATGCGTGACATCGCGGCGTCGTAGGCAGCGTCGACCTGGTCGGGCGTCGGCGCGGCTCCCAACGCGACGCTCTCGACGAGGTACACCCGCTGCCGCCAGTGGTCGAAGGCGGCGAGGCTGCCGATCACCGAGAGCACCGCATCGGGCAGGCCGAGGTCGTCGCGGGGCACGCACGGCAGGTGCTCGACCTCGCGCACGACGTCGTACCCGAGGTAGCCGACGAGGCCACCGTGCAGCGGCGGAAGATCGGGCATCGGCGGAGAGCGATATGCGGCGAGCACGCCCTCGATCGCGCGCAGCACCCCCTCGTCGAGCGGCACATCGGCAACCAGCTCACCCGTCACCTCGATGCGCCCGCCTCGCGCCACGAGGGTCGCGGTCGGGCGCCGCCCGACGAACGAGAAACGGCTCCAGCGCTCGCCGTGCTCGACGGACTCGAGCACGAACCCGGGGCCGTCGCCGACCAGCTTGGCAAACGCCGCGACGGGCGTCTCCAGGTCGGCGAGGAGCTCGGTCCAGACCGGGACCACGGTGAAGTCGCGCGCGAGCCGATGGAACTCGGCGCGATCGGGGCGGACGTTCACCCGAACGATCGATAGAAGCAGGAGCGCTCACCCGTGTGGCAGGCGCCGGCGCCTTCCTGCTCGACCACGAACAGCAGCGTGTCGCCGTCGCAGTCATAGTGGGCCTCGCGCACCCACTGGCGATCACCCGACGTATCGCCCTTGCGCCAGCGCTCCTGGCGAGACCGGCTGAAGAAGACGGTGCGTCCGGTCTCGAGCGTCTCGCGCAGCGTCTCTTCGTTCATCCACCCCATCATCAGCACGTCGTGCGAGTCGGCGTCTTGGATGATCGCGGGCACGAGGCCGTCGGCGTTGTAGCGGACCGTTGCGAGCTGGTCGTCGGTCGGCTCGATGCGGGTGCCGGTGGACATGCACACATCGTAGGGGTCAGACGAAGTGAGACCTCAGAGATAGAGGCCCGTGCTGCTGATGTCGAGCCGCGACGCCGCGACAGCGTGGATGTCGCGCTCACGCAAGATGAGGTAGTCGTCGCCCCGCACCTCGACCTCGTACCGGTCCTCGGGGCTGAACAGGACTTGATCGCCGACCTCGATCGTGCGCACGTTCGCGCCAGCCGCGACGACCTCGGCCCAGACAAGGCGCTTCGCGACCTGCGCAGTCGCGGGGATGAGGATGCCGCCGGAGCTGCGGCGGTCGCCCTCCTCGGTCGGGATCTTCACGAGCACCCGATCGTTGAGCATCTTGATCGGCAGCTTCGAGTCGCCTGGCTTGAGGTCCTTCTTCTCCGGATTGTTCGCGGGGCCGTTGGCCGCGTCGCTCGTCACTCGCAGGAAGGTACCTTCTCGCGTCGTGGCCAGAGAATTGACGGTGCTCGACACCGTGGACGCGGTGGCGCTCGAAGCGGAGATCGACGTTCCGGTCGAGCGCTGGGCGGGAGTCGTCCTGGCGCATCCGCATCCCGCATTCGGCGGCAACATGCACGCGACGGTGACCGACGCGTTGTTCGACGCGCTGCCGCGGCACGGCGTCGCCACGGTGCGGTTCAACTTCCGCGGCGTCGGTGCGTCGGGTGGCGAACACGACCACGGCCTCGCCGAGCGGCTCGACGTCGTCGCCGCGATCGATCTGTTGACGATGTTCGTCGACGGCCCGATGGTGCTGTCGGGCTACTCGTTCGGCGCCGACGTCTCTCTCTGTGTGATCGATCCGAGGATCACCGGTTGGTACGCGGTCGCTCCGCCACTTCGCACCGTCGGCGAGCGTGACTTCCTCGCCGCAAGCGATCCCCGCTCGAAGCACCTCGCGGTCGCCGAGCACGATCAGTACAACCCGCCCGACGCGGCCCGCGCCGCGACCAGCGCGTGGCGAAGCACCGAGGTGACCTGCATCGCCGGCGCCGACCACTTCCTGAACGGTCGGCTCGCCGTCGTGACCGACGGCTGCGTCGACTTCGTCCGCGGCCTCAGCGTGTGAGCGTGCTCAGCTGACCGTGACGTTGGTCGTGAAGTCGGGCGGGTACGGCGCGGTCACCGTGCGGGCCGTCAAGACGTAGTCGCCCGGCGGCACGGCGAGGGGCTTGGTCTCTGCCAGCTCCACCTTGAACACCTCACCCGGAGCGAGGGTCTGGCAGCGCAGCACCTGCGTGAAGGCTCGGTCCGCGCTCCAGTCGTAGACCTGCTTCCCGTTTTGGCTCAAGAGGACGTTGGCCTGCTGGCTCGAGCCGAACACCAACGGCACGGGCCCCTCAGAGGTGTTCGTGATCGTGATCTTGAAATTCGCGGGCTGACCCGAGACGAGCGGCGCGGCGGGCTCCGCGGTGACGGTGAGCACGGCCGGGTCGATGGTGTCGATGTTCGGCGGCGGGCAGTTCTGGTCACTCGACGCCTCTCCGAGCGCCGGGCCACCGTTCGGCTTCGGCGGAGCGGACGCACCGGAGTCATCACCGCACGCAATCGTGCCCATGGCGACGGCACCGACGACGGCGAGCAACGCGAGCTGTCGTCGGAGCTTCATGCGGCCACCGGCCGCACCGACACCCCGCGCGCCGCGAGCAGCTGCTTCGCCTCGGCGACCGTGTGCTCTCCGAAGTGGAAGATTGACGCGGCAAGCACCGCGTCGGCGCCTCCCTCGAGGACGCCGTCTACGAGATGGTCGAGCGTCCCGACGCCACCGCTCGCGATCACCGGCACGTTCACCGCGTCGCTCACGGCCCGCGTGAGCGCGAGGTCAAACCCTTCGCGTGTGCCGTCACGGTCCATCGACGTGAGCAGGATCTCGCCCGCGCCGCGCGCCACGACCTCCTCGACCCACGTCAGCACGTCGATCCCCGTGGGCGTGCGGCCACCGTGCACGTACACCTCCCACGATCCCGGCTGTCCGTCGCGGCCACGCGCATCGACGGCACACACGACGCATTGGGCGCCGAACTCGGTGGCAATCGCGGTGATCAGCTCGGGATGCTCGACCGCCGCAGTGTTGACCGACACCTTGTCGGCCCCGGCTCGCAGCAACCGGCGCGCGTCGTCGACCGAACGCACACCACCGCCGACCGTGAACGGGATGAACACCGTCTCGGCGGTGCGCCGAGCCACCTCGACCATCGTCTCGCGCTTGTCGGAGGACGCAGTGATGTCGAGGAACACGATCTCGTCGGCTCCCTCACGGTCATAGCGAGCCGCGAGCTCGACGGGATCGCCGGCGTCACGCAACCCGACGAAGTTCACGCCCTTCACCACTCGACCCGCATCGACGTCGAGGCACGGGATGACCCTGGTCGTGCGCATCGCCGAGGAAACTAGCGGCCGTCTACAGCGGCCAAGGCGTCACCCAGGGCGATCCGGCCCTCGTAGAGCGCACGCCCGACGATCGCGCCTGCCAGCCGTCTGCCTCCGACCTCGAGGCCGGCGAGGGCGACGAGATCGCTCCGCTCTCCGACGCCGCCCGAGGCGATGACCGTGAGTGCGGTGCGTCCGAGCACCGCGGCGAGCCCCGCGAGGTCGGGGCCGGCAAAGGTGCCATCCCGGGAGATGTCGGTGACGATGACCCCCTCGACGCCGACGTCTGCGAACCGCGGGAGCACATCGAGCAAGTCCTGGCCCGAGCCCTCGAGCCAGCCTCGCAGCGCCACCTCGCCGTGCCGCGCGTCGAGGCCCACTGCAACCGGCTGGCGGGCCGCGACCCGTGCGACGAGCGCAGGGTCCTCCAACGCCGCGGTGCCGATCACCACCCACCGCGACGCCGGCGTCCGCGAGCGCCGCCGCGGCGGCGTCGGTGCGCACGCCGCCGCTGGACTGCACCCACGCTCGCCCCGACACCGCATCGGCGATCGCGCCGACGATGGGACGGTTCACAGGCTCGCCGGTGCGCGCCGCGTCGAGGTCGACGACGTGGATCCAACGGGCGCCCGCGTCGGCGTAGCTCGTCGCGACTGCGATCGGGTCGACCTCGTACACGGTCTCTTGGTCGTAATCACCTTGGAAGAGCCGCACCACCTGGCCCGCCCGTAGGTCGATGGACGGGTAGAGGTCCATGACGCTCGCCTACCCCCGCGCCCGCTCGACGAAGTTCGACAGGAGGCGAAGGCCCGCAGTGCTCGACTTCTCCGGATGGAACTGAGTCGCGAAGACGTTGCCGGTCTCGACCGCAGCAACGACCGTTGTGCCGTACTCACAGGTCGCGACGACTGCCGCGGGATCGTCGGGCGCGGGCGAGTACGAATGGACGAAGTAGACCCACGCCTTGTCTTCGAGGCCATCGAGCATCGGCGAATGCCGCACGACGTCGAGCACGTTCCACTGCATCTGCGGCCGCTTCACTCCGTCAGGCAGAAGATGGATCGCCCCCGGCACCACTCCGAGGCCTCGGGCATCGGGATCCTCGTCCGAGCGGTCGAACAGCAGCTGCATGCCCACGCAGATCCCGAGGAACGGTCGACCGGACGCGACCGCGTCGAGCGCGGCGGGCTCGAGGCCCGAGGCCCGCAGCGCTTCCATGCATCGGCCGAACGCGCCCACACCGGGCAGCACGACGGCGTCGGCCCGATCGATGAGCGCGCGATCGTCGGTGAGCCGAGCGTCGGCACCGACGTGCTCGAGGCCCTTCTGTGCAGAGCGCAGGTTGCCGATGCCATAGTCGAGCACCGCGATCAACGGCCGGTCACTCACAGGGCGCCCTTTGTCGACGGGATGGCGTCGCCTTCGATGCGCACCGCGTCACGCAGACAACGGGCGACGCCCTTGAAGGTCGCCTCGACGACGTGGTGGGTGTTGCGGCCCGCGCGCTTCTGGATGTGCAACGTGATCGCTGCCGCCGTCGAGAACGATTGGAAGAAGTGCTCGGCGAGCTCGGGGTTGAACGGCGGGTCGCCGAGCGGCAGGACTTCGCCGAACGGCACGTCGTACACGAAGAACGGACGCCCGGAGAGGTCGAGCGCGACCTCCACCAATGCCTCATCGAGCGGATACAGCCCGCTCGCGAACCGACGGACGCCGGCCTTGTCGCCGAGCGCCTCGCGCAGCGTCTCACCGACGGTGATCGCGACGTCCTCCACGGTGTGGTGGCTGTCGACCGCGAGATCGCCGGTCGCCCGTACGACGAGGTCGAACCCTCCGTGGCGGCCGAGCTGGTCGAGCATGTGGTCGAAGAACGGCAGCCCGGTGCTCACCTCGGTCTTGCCGATGCCGTCGACCAGCAGCTCGACCTCGATCGACGTCTCGCGGGTCTGGCGCGATCGCGCCGCGCTGCGGGTCATGCGATCACCTCTGCCAGTGCGTTGAGGAAGCGATCGTTCTCGGTCGGCGTACCGATCGTGACGCGCAGGCAGTCGTCGAGCCGAGGCCACGATGCACAGTTCCGCACGAGCACCGACCGGTCGAGGAGGCCTTGCCAGACCTTGTCTCCGGGCTGTGCGCAACGGAAGAGCACGAAGTTCGCGCCCGACGGCCAGACCCGCACGCCCAGCGCGCAAAGGGCCGCGACGAGCCGTTCGCGCTCGGACACCACGCGGGCGATGCGCTGCTCCATCTCATCCACGAACGTCAAGGCCAGCACCCCGGCGATCTGCTTCGCCGAGTCGAGGTGGTATGGCAACGCCACCTTGTCCAGCTCGCTCACGAGCCACGAGGGACCGACGAGATAGCCGAGCCGGGCTGCGGCCATCGACCACGTCTTCGAGAAGGTGCGAGTGACGACGAGGGGAACGTCCTCCTCGACCAGCGCGAGAGCCGACCACGGTGCGAACTGCCCGTACGCCTCGTCGACGACCACGAGGCCGGGCGCCCAGGACGCCACCGCGCGCACCGTCGCCTCGCTCTCGACGATCCCCGTCGGGTTGTTCGGCGAGCACAGGAACGTGATCGCCGGCCGCACCTCGTCGATCGCGGTGTGTGCGCGCCCAAGGTCGAGCTCGAAGTCCGCGGTGCGCTCGACCTCGATCACCGACGTGCCCGTGAGGCGAGCGATGTGGGAGTGCAGCTGATACGTCGGCTCGAAGGTCATCGCGACGCGGCCCGGGCCTCCGTAGGTGAGGAGCAACGTCTGCAGCACCTCGTTCGACCCGTTCGCGACGAAGACCTGATCTGCGCCGACCGCGTGCAGCTCCGCGATCGCGCTGCGGAGCGCGGCCGCTCCCCGATCGGGATAGCGGTGCCAGTCGACGCGACTGAGCTCGGCGGCGTACGCGTCTCTCCAGGCGGCGGGCGGAGGCTCGGGAGACTCGTTGGTGTTGAGGCGAACCTCGACCTCGACCTGCGGCGAGTGATAGCCCTCGAGCGCACGCAGGTCCTCGCGAACCGCCGGACGCGTCACCGCGGCACCTCGGTGGTGCGAATGCGCACCGAAGCCGCGTGAGCGGCCAGCCCCTCGGCTTCGGCGAGCACGGCGACGTCGGGTGCGACCTTGCCGAGCGCAGCCTCGTCGAGCGTGATGACGTGCACCTGCTTTGTGAAGTCCGCGACGGTGAGCGCCTGCCCGAATCGGGCCGACCCGAACGTGGGCAGCACGTGACTCGGCCCTGCGATGTAGTCGCCCACCGACGCGGGCGCCCACGGACCGCAGAACACCGCACCCGCGTGACGCACGAGAGGCACGAGCACATCGGGTTCGGCACACATCAGCTCGAGATGCTCGGGCGCGATCGCGTTCGACACCTCCATCGCCTGCACGGGCCCATCGACGAGCACCACGTATCCCCCCTCCGCGAGCGTGGCCTCGATGTCACCCCGGCGAGGGGCACGGGCGACGAGGCGGTCGATCGCCAGGCTGATCGCCTCAGCCGCGGCCTCTGACCAGGTGATGAGCCATGCGAGCCCATGGGGGCCGTGCTCAGCCTGGACGATGACGTCGATCGCGGCGCTCTCGACCGGCGTCGTCTCGTCGGCGATCACGACGACCTCTGACGGACCGGCGAACGCGGACGGGATGCCGACGAGCCCCTCTCCCGCGAGCTCACGCTTGGCGATCGCGACATAGATGTTGCCGGGGCCGACGATCACGTCGACGGCGCGGATCGTGTCGGTGCCGTATGCCATCGCGGCAACTGCCTGCGCGCCACCTAACGCGTAGACCTCATCGACTCCGGCGATCGCGGCCGCGGCAAGGGTCGCCTGCGGCACCTTGCCCGTGTCGCGATCGGGTGGCACGCACAACGCGACCTCTGCGACGCCTGCGACCCACGCGGGCACCGCGGTCATGAGCACGGTCGACGGATAGATCGCTCGGCCGCCCGGCACGTAGCAACCGGCGCGGTCGACGGGGATGGGGATCGTTCGCACGACGATGCCATCGCGCTCATAGGTCGCCGCTTCGCGCCGCTCGCTGGCGTGGAAGTCGGCGATGCCGTCCGCGGCGCGCTCGAGCGCGTCGCGCAGCTCGACGGGGACGGCGTCGAGCGCGGCACGCAGGTCCGCGATCGGCACGCGCAGCTCGCTCAGTCGCACGCCATCGAAGCGCTCGGTGAGCTCTCGTAGCGCAAGGTCGCCGCGCGCCTTGACGTCGGCGAGGATCTCACGGACGGCATCGACCGGCTCATCGTCGGTGACCGACGGTCTCGGCGAGCACGTTGCGAAGGTCGCCGGTGAAGCCGCGAAGATCGAGCAGGGACAACATGGCCGGGCTTCAGGGTACCGGGACGCCCCGGGCGGCCCGGGTCGAGATTTCTCCGCCAGACTGAGCGCGTGACACCGGACATGAGCGCTGATCGTGCAGAGCTGTCTGCGCTGACGACCGCAGTCGAGGACCTCGCGACGCGCGTGACGCGCATGACCGAGCGATACACGGTGGGCACCCACGACGATGTGGTCTCCGCGCTCGAGGAAGCAGAGCGCGCGCTCATCCAGGCGTCGAGACGGCTCACGATTGCGGTGCGCGCGCTCGGCGCATGACGCGGCCACGCGGCGCGTCTGCGCCCAAAATGCGGAGACGGCCCCCGAAGGGGCCGTCTCACGCAGCGACGCCAGGCGGCGGATCCCGGCGTCGCCACTAACCAGGTGGCGGGAACCTGGTTGAGACTTCGACACTACTGGATTGCCTCGATCCTGCAACCCCTCCCCGTGCCGCTCAGCGGTGACGCGCGCGGCAATTGTGCTGCTCAGCGGGACACCCTCACGGAGGACGAAGGACAGAAGTCGTGCAGCACGCAGTCGGGGCATCGGGGGTTGCGCGCGGGGCACACGCGGCGTCCGTGGAGGATCAAACGGAGGCTGAAGGTGCCGCGTTTGGCGGGCGGGATCATCGAGTTGAGCTCGAGCTCGACCTTCACCGGATCGGTCTGCGTGGTGATGCCGAGGCGACGGGTCAGGCGGAGCACGTGGGTGTCGACGGGGAGGCCGGGGAGGCCGAGCGCGACGCTGCGCACCACGTTTGCCGTCTTGCGTCCCACCCCTGGCACGGTCACGAGATCCGGCATCGCGCCGGGTACCTCACCGTCGAACCGCTCGACGAGGGCGGACGCCATCCCCACGAGGCTCTTCGCCTTGTTGCGGAAGAAGCCCGTCGTCCTGATGATCTCCTCGAGCTCGGCCCGATCTGCCGCTGCCAACGCCGCGGGGGTCGGATACCGAGCGAACAGCTTCGGCGTCACCATGTTCACCCGCTGATCGGTGCACTGCGCGGAGAGGATCGTGGCCGCCAAGAGCTGAAAGGCGTCTCGAAGTCGAGCGCGCACACCGCGTCGGGGTACTCCTCGGCGAGCCGCCTCTCGGTCTCCACTCCGCGACCTTTCGGCGTTCGCGGACGGGCCATCCGCACGCAGGGTATCGACCCCTTAGCCTCACCATTGATGGGGGCGATCGACATCGACCGGCGAATCGAGGGCGATGACCTTGCGATCGTCACTGCCCGGGACAGCAGCGGACGTCTCCTCGCGACCTCCCACGCGCGCCGCGGCAACGAGACGTGGAGCATCGAGGTGGAGGTCGAGCCCGGCGTCGAAGAGCGGCGCGAGGTGCTGTCGCCCTTGATCGAGTCGACCCTCAGGATGATCAAGGAGCGGGGCGGACGCACGGTCCACTGGTGGGCCAACCGGTCGGGCGCCGCGGAGCACGCGGTTGCCGCCGAGCACGGCCTCCGGCAGGTGCGTGAGCTGATGCAGATGCGGCGGCCGCTTCCCCTCGAGCCCGAGACCGACGCGGCAGCAGACGGGATCGTCGTGCGCGCGTTCCTGGTCGGCCGCGATGAGGACGCTTGGTTGCGAGTCAACAACCGCGCGTTCGCCGACCATCCGGAGCAGGGGGCGTGGACGGACGCAGACGTGTGGGAGCGCGAAGGGCAGCCCTGGTTCGATCCCGACGGCTTCTTGCTCCACGAGATCGATGGCCAGCTCGCAGCGTTCTGCTGGACGAAGGTGCACGCGGACCACGACCCTCCGCTCGGCGAGATCTATGTGATCGCGGTCGATCCGGCGTTCCACGGACGAGGGCTCGGCCGGGCGATGACCGTGGCAGGGCTGCGCTCCCTGGCTGCCCGCGGCATCACCGTGGGCATGCTCTATGTCGACGCTGCCAACGTTCCCGCGGTGAGCCTGTACTACGACCTGGGGTTCACGGTGCACGAAGTGCAGCGGGCGTTCGTGCTCGATCCCCCGGACTGAGCCGGGTCACGCGCCGAGCAGCACGCCGACGCCGTAGGTGACGCCGGCAGCGACCGTGGCGATCGCGACCTGACGAGACGCCGAGAACAGGACCGACCTGCCGCGTGAACCGGGCGAGAAGGGCGCCGACGATCGCTGCGGCGATAACGGCAAGGACGACGGAGGCGATCTTCGCGTGTGTCCCCGAGCCGAAGAGCCACGGCACGAGCGGGATGAATGCACCGACACAGAAGGCGAGGAACGACGAGCCCGCAGCAGCCCACGGCGACCCGAGCGAGGCGGGATCGATGCCGAGCTCGTCCCGAGCGTGGGCCTCGAGCGCGGTCTCCGGATCCTTCATCAGCTCAGCCGCGACCTCGCGAGCGGTGTCAGGAGCAACGCCACGCGCCATGTAGATGTGGGCGAGCTCGACGGTCTCCGCGTGCGGATGCCGGGCGAGCTCGCGGCGTTCGATGGCCAGCTCGCGCTCGAGCAGCTCACGCTGTGCCTTCATGGACACGTACTCACCTGCCGCCATCGAGAACGCCCCCGCGACCAGGCCGGCAACCCCTGCAGTCCGCACGATCGCCGCCGTCGTGCCCGCACCGGCGACGCCGAGGATGAGCGAGACGTTCGACACGAGACCGTCGCTGACGCCGAAGACGGTGGCCCGGGCAACTCCGCCGCCGACGCTGCGATGGTCATGCTCGACCGGGAGCGCGAGATCTGACGGGCTCGGAACGTCGGTCATGACTCGACCGTACCCCCGTAGCCTCTCCGTCGTGCCCACTCGTTACGACGTGACCCGAGAAGGTCTGGCCGAAGTGCTCGAAGGCCATCCTCGCTATCGCGTCGATCAGGTGTGGGGCGCGCTGTACGACCAGATGCTCGAGCCCGCCGACGTGACGACGTTGCCGAAGGGGCTGCGCGCCCAGCTCGAGGCCGACCTTCCCGCGGCGCTCGAGCTGCTCGCCGAATCGGTGAGCGACAAAGGCACCACGATCAAGTGGCTCTGGGGACTCGATGGCGGCGCTCGGGTCGAGACCGTGCTGATGCTCTATCCCGACCGCGCGACCGTGTGCGTGTCGAGCCAGGCGGGCTGCGCGATGGCGTGCGGCTTCTGCGCAACCGGCCAGGCCGGCTTCGAGCGCCACCTCACCACCGGCGAGATCGTCGAGCAGGTGGTGCGGGCCACGAGGCGCGCACGCGAAGGCGGTCGCCGCGTGTCCAACGTCGTGTTCATGGGGATGGGCGAGCCGTTCGCGAACTACGAACGCACCTGGCAGGCAGTGGAGCGGATGCACGACGACATGGGGCTCTCCGCCCGGCACCTCACCCTCTCGACAGTCGGCATCACGCCCGGCATCAGACGCCTCGCGGCCGAGCGCCTCCCGGTGAACCTCGCGGTGTCGCTGCACGCCGCGAACGACGACCTGCGCAACGAGCTCGTGCCCATCAACCGGCGCTATCCGCTCGACGAGGTGGTGGCCGCATGTCAGGTCTGGATCGCCGCCCGCAACCGCCGGCTCTCGTTCGAGTGGGCGATGATCGACGGCGTGAACGACCGCACGCGAGATGCGGACGAGCTCGCCGGGTTGGCGATCCCGTTCGCCGCGCACGTGAACCTCATCCCGCTGAACCCGACGCCGGGGTGGCCAACGCGCGGCTCGTCTCGCGCCCGTGTCGTCGCATTTCGGGATCGGCTCCGCGAGCGGGGCGTGAACGCGACCGTCCGCGCCAACCGCGGCACCGACATCGACGCGGCGTGCGGCCAGCTCGCGGCCGCCCTGATCTCTGACGGCAGCGTCAGCCGACCTGTGACGTTCGTCCGGCCCAGTACGGGGCGCGCAGCTCGCGCTTGAGGATCTTCCCCGAGCCCGTGCGCGGCAGCTCGTCCATGAACGAGATGCTGCGCGGCACCTTGTAGTTCGCGAGATGCTCGCGCGCGTGCGCCATCACATCCGAGTCGGTGAGCGTGCCCACGGGATGAACGACGACCACGGCGTGCACCGACTCGCCCCACTCCTCTGAAGGGATGCCGAACACCGCGGCGTCGTAGATGTTCTCGTGCTGCTCGAGCGCCGCCTCGATCTCGGCCGGATAGATGTTCATGCCGCCCGAGATGATCATGTCCTTCTTGCGATCGCAGATGTAGAGGTACCCCTCGTCGTCGCGGTACGCGACGTCGCCGACCGTGTGGTAGTCGGACCGCATGTCAGCCTCGTACTTGTCGTGCTGCTTGTAGTAGTCCGCGAAGACGGCGGCCGACCGCAGGTAGAGCTCGCCGGGATGGTCAGGACCCGTGCCCGTCACCAGGTTGCCGTCGTCGTCGAACAGCACGATCTCGACACCCGGGGCCGGCTTGCCACACGATCCCGGCTTGCGCAGCTGATCTTTTGGTTCGAGCACGGTGTTCACACCGAGCTCGGTCGAGCCGTACACCTCGAACAGCGAGTCGTCAGGGAACTCGGCGAGATACATCTGCTTGAGCGCGAACGACCAGGGCGCGGCGTTCGCGATCATCCGCTTCATCGTGCTGTGGTCGTACTTCGCCTTCACGTCAGCGGGGAGGCTGCAGATCATGCGAATGGGAGTCGGCGCGGAGAACGTGCAGGTGACCTTGTACGTGTCGACGAGCCGCAACCAGTCGACAGGGTCGAACTTGCGTTGGATGACCACGGTGTTGCTGAGCGCCTGCGCTACACCCATGAAGCCGCCCGGACCGGAGTGATACAGGGGGCCGGTCGTGATGTAGATGTCGTCGGGGACGTAGCCGATCAGCGCCAGCAACGCCGCGCCCTGCTGCGGATCGCCCGCACTCGTGCGCAGCGCACCCTTGGGCTTGCCCGTCGTACCCGACGTGTAGATCATCGTGGCGCCGGGCTCGCCTGTGTCGGGCGGCACCGGATCAGTCGTGGGCGCCGCCGCAATGAGGGGATCGACTTCGGTCATGCCGTCGGGGGCGCGACCGTCGAACACGAGGATGTGCTCGACCTTCGGCACCTCGGCGCGGATCTGCTCGAACAGCGGTGCGAACTCTGCGTCGACGTAGACGATCGTCGCATCACAGTGGTCGGTGACGTACGCCGCTTCTTCCGGCGACAGCCGGTAGTTCAGGGGCACGGCAGTGGCACCGATCTTGCGTGAGGCGTTCACGACGGTGACGACGCCCGGCGAGTTCTGACCGCACCACACGACCTTGCGACCGGGGCCGGCCCCCAGGCCGACGAGCACGTGTCCGAGCTGGTTGGCCCGAGCTTCGAGCTCGGCGAACGTCCATCGCGTGATCGAGCCGTCGGGACGGTCGTCGACGAGGGCGAGCTTGTCGGGCATGGCCTGGGCGTAGGCGCTGAGGTAGTCGGGCATGGCCGCGCAGTCTGCCAGGCTCACCGCACCAGAACAGTCACGCGGTCGCTCGCTCGGATGGCCGACACGAGGCGCTGTCCGGGCGGGACCGTGGTGCCGGGCCAGAGGACGCTGTGCTCGACGACGCCCTCGGCGGTCGCGCCGGCACCGATCACAGAACGTCCCCCGCTGACCCACAGGTTGGCAGCGAGGTAGGAGGCCGGCGTGCCGCAGTCGAACCACGCCACCGGGCCGAGATCCACGACTTCGAGGCGACCCGCGAGGGCGGCGGGCTGCCACGAGGTGCGGTACAGGCCGCTCGGCACCGCATCGAGTCCCTGGACCGCGGACCACGGCATGAGCGCGCCACACAGGTGCATCGCCGGGTCGAACGTGGCGGTGCCGGCAGCGAGCAGGCGCACGCGCTCGCGGTCCCAAGACGCCACCGCCGCGCCGAGCGCAGCGTCAGTGACCAGGTCGGCGTTGACGACCACGACGTCGCGACCATCGACCCAGGTACGCATGTTGCCGACCCCGCCGGCGGTGCCGAGAAGCTGGGATTCGACCGACAGGTGCACTCGTCCCGAGAGGTGGTCCTCGAGCTGCTCGCGACCGTGGTGGACGTTGACGGCGATGTCCGGCGCCACCGTGGCCAGACGGTCGAGCGCCCGGTCGACGAGTGCGACGTCACCCACAGGGCACAGCGCCTTCGGCCGCAGCCGAGTGAGCGGAGAGAGGCGGGAGCCGCCCCCCGCAGCGAGGACAATCCCTGCCAAACTGTCAGGCA
Organism: uncultured Acidimicrobiales bacterium; assembly: GCA_963726695.1. Taxonomy (GTDB): domain Bacteria; phylum Actinomycetota; class Acidimicrobiia; order Acidimicrobiales; family DATKAS01; genus DATKAS01. Next base: position 192,807 of record CAVSDE010000010.1, on the reverse strand, counting down.
TGGAGACGCGCCGCTGGGTGAATCCGTCGCAGCCACAGACCCTTCAGATCGCGGTGTTCCTCCTCTACATCAACGCCGTGTTCAGCGCGCTCGGTGGCTTCATCGGCTGGATCCCGTGGGGCCTGGTGCTCCTCGCCTGCATGGTGGGTGGCGGCTTCGGCATCGCGAACGAGCAGAAGTGGGGCTACGGCCTCGGGCTCGCCGCCGCGTTCTCGCCGTTCATCCTTCGGTGGCTCTTCCTCGGCCCGAGCCACGTGTTCGGCGCCAACATCATCAACCTCATGTTCGAGGTCGCGCTGGTCGCGTTGCTCCTTCATCCCATGAGCCGCGACTACGAGCGCATCTGGTTCAAGTAGCCCCGACCGGCGTCGGTCGGCAATGATCCGGCCATGACGACGATCATCGATGGCATCGACGGGCTCAAAGCCAAGGTCGGCGAGCACCTCGGCTACAGCGAGTACGTGGAGATCACGCAGGAACAGGTGAACCTGTTCGTGGACGCGACAGGCGATCACCAGTGGATCCACATCGACGTCGAGCGCGCGAAGTCGGGGCCGTTCGGCGGCCCGATCGCCCACGGGTACCTCACCTTGTCGCTCGGCCCCGCGCTGTCGCCGCAGATCATGGCCGTGACCGGCGTGGCGATGGGCGTGAACTACGGATGCAACAAGGTGCGGTTCCCGTCGCCTGTACCGGTCGGGTCGAAGCTGCGGCTCGGCGCGACGCTGCTGAGCGTCGAGGACGTGACCGGCGGCGCGCAGGTCACGATGGAGTTCGTGTTCGAAGTCGAAGGCGCGCCGAAGCCCTCGTGCGTCGCAGAGGTCGTGTTCCGCTACTACACCTGAGCCGCGCGCCGAGCTCACCGGAATTGCGGCATCACCTTCTCGGCGAGGAGCGTCAACGTCTCGGTGTCGGGGTAGTCCGCGCACCACGGCACGATGCCCGTGCATCCGAGATCGCGGTACTCGTTGATGCGCTCGGCCACCTGCTCGGGCGTGCCGACGAGGTTTCCGGCCGCCCACGACTCGACGGGCTCCCCCCAGAATGATCGGGATCCGGCGGCTTTGACCTCTGCCTCGGTCGCGCGGATGAACACCTCAGGTGACCAGGTCTTGCGGATCTCGTCGTAGTCGCGCCCGACGTCCTTGCAATGACCCTTCAAGAGCTCGCACTTCGCCGCGAACTCGTCGGGCTTGCCGCCGAAGTTGGATCGGTCGGCGTAGCGGGCGACGACCCGTAGCGTGAGCTGCGGACCTCCTCCGCCGATCCAGATCGGAGGATGCGGTTGCTGCAGCGGCTTCGGATCGCAGTGCGCTCGTTCCATCTTGTAGTAGCGCCCGTCGTAGCTCGTCTCGGGCTCGGACCACATCGACTTCACGATCTCGACGCACTCGCGAAGCATCCCGATCCGCACCTTCGGGGCGGGGAACTCGAAGCCGTAGCCCTTGTACTCGTTGTCGTACCAGCCGGCCCCGATGCCCCAGTCGAGGCGGCCTCCGCTGATCACGTCGATCGTCGAGGTGATCTTCGCGAGCACACTCGGCTGACGGTACGAGTTGCATCCGACCATCTGCCCGAGGCGGATGCGCGTCGTGCGCTGGCTGATCGCGGCGAGCGTCGTCCAGCACTCGAAGACGGCCTCGTGTGCGGGCCGCGGCACGTTGTGGAAGTGGTCGTAGACCCAGACCGAGTCGTAGCCGAGCTGTTCGGCCAGGACCGCGATCTCGACCGCCTTCGCCCACTTCGCCTCGGCCCCGTCGATCGAGGCCAGCTCCATCTTCCAGCCCTGCGGCAGGAAGGCACCGAAGATCATGTCGTCGCTCATGGGCGCACCATACGCCCGCGGTCGGGAGCGGCTCAGACGGGCAGATCGCGCCCGTGTCGTGGTCGTCGATCGCGATCAGGACCCGCGTCACCATCGCGTCCATGAGGCGACGGCCGCGGTCGTTGCCCGGATCCATGCTCGAGCCGATGACGGGGATGGTGAGCTGCGCGACCAAGCCCCTGCGGTAGTCGAGCCAGAGGTCGTCGAACGAGTAGCCGGTCACTCCGCCCGCGACGAGCCCGGCGTGGTAGCGCTCGAGCAGGGGACGCTCGTGCGTTCGGCGATCGTCCGGCGCCAGGCTCTCCGCCAGGAAGTAGCTCACGTCGAGCGGCCCCATGCCGCGTACTGAGAGCTGCCAGTCGATCACCGTCACGGGAGATCCGTCGGGGTGGTCGAAGAAGAAGTTGTCGAGACGGAAGTCGGTGTGGGCGATCGTGTTCGGCCGGGTCTCGACCACCCAGTCGAACATCGCCGCGATCCGGGGTTGGAAAGCCTCTGCGACCGCGAGCGCTGCGGGGCGGCACCATCGACGCGAAGCGCTCCACGAACCCGGGCCACACGGCCGCGTACTGCTCCTGCGCGGACTTGTAGGCGTCATTGTTGACCGGCCGGAGCCAGGTGAGGTCGTGCAGCTTCGGGTTCTCCCACCAGAACGAGTGCAGCGCGGCGGCAGCATCCATCACGTGGCCCGCCTCGACCGGAGGGCAGCCGACGACTTGGTCGCACATCCGGGCGCTCGCGAGGTCCTCGAGCAGCAGCACGAACGAGGTACCGGGCTCGTCGATGTCCGTGTGGTACGCCGCGGGCACGCGGAGGCCCGGAGTCGTCGAGCACTCCCGGTAGAACTGGACCTCGTTCACATAGAAGCCGTAGTGAACGGAGATGCCGACGGTCTCGGGGTACGGCGACGCGATCTTGCCGATCATCGAAGAGGGAAGCGCGACGTCTCCGTTCGCGTAGGTCACTCGGAGCCGGGCCAACAACCCGAGGATCCCGACCCCGACCCCGACCGGTTCGATCTCGACGGCCGAGACCGGCTCGCCGAGCGCCTCACTGAGCCATTCGGGCGTGAAGTCGTCGAGTGCGGCGGGGATCGGGAGAGACATGCGTGGCACCGTACTGGCGGATTCGTGCCCAGGTGGGGAGGCGTTTAGTTTCGGACGGATGGACCTGAACCTCGCGACTGCCCATGAGGCGATCGCCGCGGCGATCCCCGATCGAGAGTGCATCGTGTTCCGCGACAAGCGGTTCACGTGGGGTGAGATCACCGACCGCACCCGCCGTCTCGCGAACGCGTTGTTGGCCCGGGGCCTCGGTGCGGTCGTCGAGCGAGAGCACCTCGACGGCCACGAGACCGGCCAGGACCATCTCGCCATCTACTTGCACAACGGCAACGAGTACCTCGAGGCGATGCTCGGCGCGTTCAGAGCGCGCGTGGCGCCGTTCAACGTGAACTACCGCTACGTCGCCGAGGAGCTGCACTACCTGCTCACCGACTCCGGTGCGAAGTCGATCGTGTACCACTCTGCTTTCGCACCCACGTTGGCCGAGGTGCGCGCGTCACTTCCCGGCCTCACGGTGCTGCTGCAGGTCGCCGACGAATCCGGCAACGACCTGCTGCCCGGCGCCGAGTGGTACGAGGACGTGCTCGCCGGGTCGTCGAACGAGCCCCCCGCCGTCACCCCATCACCGGATGATCTGTACATCCTCTACACCGGCGGCACGACCGGCATGCCGAAGGGCGTGCTGTGGCGGCAGGCCGACATCTTCGTCGAGGCCCTCGGCGGCCGCCGCACCGACGGCGCTCCGATCGACAGCTACGAGGCGCTGGTCGTGGGCGCGACCGGACCCGAAGGTGGGCTGCGGGCGGTGCTCGCGCCGCCGTTCATGCACGGCGCCGGCCACTGGATGAGCTTCCTCACCTTCCACCGCGGCGGCACCGTGTTCATCCAGACCCACCCCGAGCGGCTCGACGCGGCCGACATCTGGTCGCTGATCGGGCGCGAGAAGGTCGCGTTCCTGTTGATCGTCGGTGACGCCTTCGCGCGGCCGCTCCTCGACGAGCTCGATCGCAACACCTACGACCTTTCGTCGCTCACCGTGCTCCTCTCGGGTGGCGCCCCGCTCTCCGCGCCGCTGAAGCAGGAGTTCCTCTCGCATCTGCCCGCGCTCATCGTCGTCGACGGCCTCGGCTCCTCCGAAGCGGGAGGGCAGATGCAACACGTGTCCGCAGGCGGCGCGGCTTCGACGGGCACGTTCATGCTGTCGCCCGGGAACCACGTGCTGTCTGCTGACCTCACCCGTGAGCTCGGCGAGGACGACGAGGAGATCGGCTGGCTCGCGAAGTCGGGGCGGCTCGCGCTCGGCTACCTCGGCGATGCCGACAAGACCGCCCGCACGTACCCCACCGTGAACGGCGTGCGCTACGCGGTGCCCGGCGATCGCGCGCGTGTGCGCCCGGGCATGATCGTCGAGCTGCACGGTCGCGACTCGGTCACCATCAACTCCGGCGGCGAGAAGATCTTCGCCGAGGAGGTCGAGCACGCACTCCGCCACCATCCCGCGGTCTACGACGTCGTGGTCGCGCCCCGACCGTCGGACAGGTGGGGCCAAGAGGTCGTCGCCATCATCCGTCTTCGTGAAGGCATCGAGGCGACCGACGAGCTCGAGGCCGAGCTGCTCGACGAGAGCGAGAAGCACATCGCCCGGTACAAGCTGCCGAAGGCGTTCGTGTTCGTGGACGAGGTGGTGCGTTCGCCGTCCGGCAAGGCCGACTACCGGTGGGCGCGCTCCGCGGCGTCCGGCTGAGCCGCCCCGCGCCGTCCGGCGGGCAGACTGGGGTCGTGGACCACCTGGTGCGCGATCTGCTCGAGGTCACGATCCTCGTCGCGGTGATCGGCATGTTGGTGTCGTCGATCAGGCGGTTGCGGCGCGGTCAGATCAGCATCGTGCGGTGCCAGGAGTGCGGACGCCCGACTTCGCGCGCCTATCCGAACTGCAAGCACTGCGGAGCGGTCCGCGCCGAGCCATGAGTCGACCGCTTCCGCAGGGCGAGGAGAAGACACGCGTGGTGCGGGCGATGTTCGACGCCATCGCGCCCCGCTACGACCTCGTCAACCGGATCATGACCTTCCGCATGGACGTCGGGTGGCGCAAGCGCACGGTCGACGACCTCTCCCTGCCGGGTGGCTCGATCGTCCTCGACCTCGCGTCGGGCACCGGCGATCTGTCGCGCGAGCTGCACGCTCGTGACATCGAGGCGATCAGCGTCGATCTCTCGGAGGGGATGCTGCGCGCCGATCGCAGCGGTGTGCCTCGGGTCCTCGCCGACGTGCTGCAGCTCCCGTTCCGAGATGCGGACGTCGACGGCGCGACGTGCGGCTTCGCGCTGCGCAACCTTCGTGAGCTCCCTGCCTTCTTCGCGGAGCTCGCACGGGTGGTGCGCATCGGTGGCCGTGTCGCGCTGCTCGAGGTCTCCATACCCGAGAGCTCGCTGATGCGATGGGGGCACGGCCTCTACTTCGGGCACGTCGTGCCCGTCATCGGCGGATGGCTCTCAGACGGCGAGGCCTACAGATACCTCCCCCGCTCGGTCGAGTACCTGCCCGAGCCCGCCGAGCTGGTGGAGATGTTCCGCTCCGCTGGGTTCGCGGACGCGCGAAGGGTCGCGCTGTCGGGCGGCATCGCACAGCTGCTCACGGGCACGCGCTCGTGATCGCGCGCACCGTCCGCCTCGACGCCGACGTCGACTTGCTCGCGGTCGCGGGCCCGACGGGCTTCCTCTTCGAGGAGCACGGCGCGGGGCTCGCTGGACGCGGGGTCGCGATGCGCGTGGCACTCGCGGATGCTCAAGCGGCGCTCGCCGCGATCCACACCGAGGACGAGGTGGGGCTCCCCGGCTGTGGTCCCGTTGCGTTCGGTGCGCTGCCGTTTTCGCCGGGGAAGGTCACGCCTGGCGGCGGGGAAGTCGTCATCCCTGAGCTCGTCGTCGGACGAACCGCGGAAGGCGCGCGGTGGATCACGACGATCGGGCCGATCGGCACGGTCACCCCTCCCGTTGAGTGCGCCGCGCCGACACCCCTCCCCGGGTGGGCCGCCGACATCCGCATCACGTCGAGCCGTCCGCCCTCCGCATGGCAGCACGCCGTCGCCACCGCGCGAGACCAGATCAGAGCCGGCACCCTCGACAAGGTCGTGCTCGCCCGCGAGCTCGTGGTCGAGGCAACGGAGTCGATCGACGTGGTCGGCGTGCTCGCTCGGCTGCGTTCCGCATTCCCGTCGAGCTTCGTGTACTCGGTGGACGGGCTCGTCGGCGCGAGTCCCGAGCTGCTCGTGTCTCGCACAGGGGACGTCGTGCGATCGCATCCGCTCGCGGGAACTGCCCCCCGAAGCGGCGACCCCGCCGTCGACGCCCGCCTCGCGAGCTCGCTCGTCGCGTCGACGAAGGACCAGCTCGAGCACCGCCTCACCATCGCCATGGTCCACGACACCTTGTTGCCCTGGTGCTCGTATCTCGACGAGGAGGCAGAGCCTTCCATCGTCGCGGTCGCCAACGTGCAGCACCTCGGCACGTTGGTCGAAGGCCGGCTGTCGAAGCCGCTGCCATCGGTGCTCGACCTGGTCGGCGCGCTGCATCCCACGCCCGCCGTCGGTGGGTTCCCTCGCGACACCGCGCTCGAGATGATCGATGAGCTCGAGGACCTCGACCGCGGGCGCTACGCCGGACCGGTCGGCTGGGTCGATGCCGCGGGTAACGGGCGGTGGGCGGTGGCACTGCGCTGCGCGCAGATCGACGGGTCGACCGCCCGTCTCTACGCCGGAGTCGGGGTCGTGCGCGACTCCGATGTCGACGCCGAGCTCGCCGAGACCCAAGTGAAGTTCGCCGCGATGCTCGGCGCCTTGCTCCGCCCGTGACGTCTACGTCGCCGGCTTCCGCCGGCGCCTGCCCTCAGCCGAGCGCCTCCACCACCGCGCGGTTGATCGCGTCGTGCGCGATGACGTTCGCCCGTCGCTCGGTGCGTACCCGCATGATCCGCACGCCGATGCCTTCACCCACGCCTGTGACCTCGGGTATGCCGTGCACCGCGGCGAGGGCGACGAGGTCGACACCGTGGGGCGTGCCGAACAGCCGCTCGAAGGTCTCGGGCGCAAGGGCCGTCGCCTGCGGGAGGAACGAGAAGATGCCACCGCCGTCGTTGTCGACGACCACGATCGTGAGGTCGAGGTCGCGGGCGGCGGCACCGAGCAGGCCGTTCGTGTCGTGCAGCAGCGCGACGTCGCCGATCAACAGCACCGTCGGCCCGCCCGACCCGAGCGCCACGCCAACCGCCGTGGACACCACCCCGTCGATGCCGTTCGCGCCGCGGTTCGCGTGGACGTCGACGCCCGATCGAGGGGCCGCGAACCACTCCACATCGCGCACCGGCATCGACGAGGAGAGCACGAGCGCCGACCCGTCAGCGAGCGACGCCATGACATCTCGAGCCACACCGGGCTCGGTCGGCTCGCCGAAGTTCGCGAGCGCGGTCGCGATCGTCTGTTGGGCGAGCGTCTCGGCCCGCGACCAGCGCGCCAACCACGGCGTAGCCGCGGCGGATGCACCGGCCAGACGCTTCGTGAGCGCGGCCACGACGCGCCCGGGGTCGGCCATGACGACGAGCGCCGCGGTGTGATCGGGGTCGACCCACGCGCCGCGCCGGTGCACGACGACCTCGCGCGACCTGAGCTGGCGATCCACTGGGCGAGCACCTTGGATGCCGGCTGCTCGCCGAGGCGGAGCACCACCTCGGGCCGATGGTCTCTCGCGAACCGCTCGTGGCGAAGCATCGAATCGAATGCGGCGACCGTCGTGCGGGCCGGAACGCGTGCACCGGACCGCGGGTCGGCGAGCACGGGCCATCCGAGTCGCTCGGCGAGGCCGTGCACCGCAGCGCCGCCCGCTCCCCGTCCCGCGATCACCACGCCGCGCACGGCGTCGAGCGCCGTTGCGAGCGCGTCAACGGCAGCATCGTCGAGCTCGGTTCGCTCGTCGATCACGGTGTGCCACGGGCGACCATCGGGTCGGCCATCGGGCAGCGGTCCGGGCTCCCCCACCAGCGGATCACGGAACGGGAGGTTGAGCTGCACCGGCCCCGGTCCGCGTCCTCCCGCCCCGAGCGCCTCGGCGACGGCGCGCGAGGCGAGAGATCGCCACGATCCGCGGGTCGCCTCGTCGGGCGTGCCCGCATCGGCAAACCAACGGGCCGAACGCCCGTAGAGATGCGTCTGATCGATGGTCTGCGGCGCGGCCACGCCTTGCAGCTCAGGAGGCCGGTCGGCGGTCGCCGCGATCAGGGGGACGCCGCTCTGATGGGCTTCCACGATCGCCGGGTGCAGCTCGACCGCCGCGGTGCCGCTGCTGGTGAGCACGACCGCGGGCCGCTCGGTCGCCAGGCCGAGCCCGAGCGCGGTGAACCCGGCGCTGCGCTCGTCGTGATGCACGTGCACCCGAATGCGGGCGTCAGCGGCGAGTGCCACCGCGAGCGGCGTCGACCTCGACCCGGGGCAGACGACGGCGTCGGTGATGCCCGCGCGTACCCACTCGTCGACGAGGGTCGCACAGAAGGTGGCCGCAGTCGTGATCGCCATGCCCTCCTATCCTGCCCTGGTGGCGCCCCTCGTCCTCGTCCACGGGTTCACCCAGAACCGAAGGTGCTGGGGTTCGATCGCCACGACGCTTGCGGCGACGCACGAGGTGATCGCCGTCGATGCGCCCGGCCACGGCTCGGCGTCGGCGGTGCGGGCGAACCTCTGGGAGACCGCCGACCTGCTCGCGAGGACCGGCACAGGGACTTATGTCGGCTACTCGATGGGGGCGCGGATGGCGCTGCACGTGGCGGTCGCGCATCCGACGCAAGTCGAACGGCTCGTCCTCGTCAGCGGGACGGCGGGCATCGAGGACGCCCAGGAGCGCACCGCCCGCGTCGAGCGCGACGAGGCGCTGGCGCAGTCCCTCGAAGCCGATGGACTCGACACGTTCCTCGAGCGCTGGCTCGACCAACCGATGTTCGCGACGTTGCCGGCCGCGGCCCGTGACGACGACGCGCGCCGTGAGAACACGGTCGCCGGGCTCGCATCGAGCCTTCGGCTCGCGGGCACGGGGACGCAAGAACCCCTCTGGGATCGGTTGCCGTCGCTGTCGATGCCCGTCCTGCTCGTCGCCGGCGAACGCGACGAGCGCTTCACCGCGGCGGCTCGCCGGATGGCGTCGGCCATCGGACCCGGCGCGACGCTCGAGGTGCTTCCCGCTGCGGGACACGCGTGCCATCGGGAGCATGAGGACGCGTTCACGACGATCCTGCTCGACTGGCTCGATCAGGGCACGTAGCAGAGGCCGATCGCCAGCAACACGCCGAAGACGATGATCAACCGACCGGTGGCGCCGAGCACCGGAATCGAGCGCGGTCCCTTTGCGCCCTCGAGCACGAGCTGCACCGGGCGTCGCGCGACGACGACTCCAATGAAGGCGAGCGCGGCGAGCGGGCGGCCCAGCGCTCCGAAGACGGGGAGCACCAGGAACGAGATCAAGATCAGCATGCAGTACAGCCAGCGCGTGCGGTGATCGCCAAGCCGCACGGCGAGCGTGCGCTTCCCCGCGGGACCGTCGGTCGGGATGTCCCTCAGGTTGTTCACCACGAGCAACGCGGTGATCAGCAGGCCGACGGGGATGGCGGCGACGACCGCGACCGCCGTGATCTTCTCGATCTGCACGTAGGCAGAACCGATCGTGGCGACGAGGCCGAAGAACACGAACACGAACACCTCGCCGAGCCCGAGGTAGCCGTAGGGCTTGGGGCCGCCTGTGTAGAAGTAGCCCGGCGAGGAAGGACAACGCACCGACGAGCAACAGCCAGGGGCTCACCGCGATCGCGAGCGCCAGGCCCGCAGCCGCGGCGACCAACGTCGACAGCGACCGCGGCCTTGCGCACCGCCGACGGCGTCGCGAGGCCCGAGGCGACGAGCGCGGACAGGACCGACCCGGTCGCGCGTCGGTGCCACGGACACCGTCCGCGTAGTCGTTGGCGTAGTTCGTGCCGACCTGGATGGCGAGCGCGACGACCATCGCCGCGACCGCGCGCCAGGCGATCACGCCCACCGCCCCGACCGCGCACGCCGTGCCGACGATGACCGGCACGACCGAGGCCGGCAGCGTACGCGGGCGCGCCCCGGCGACCCACTTGTTCACTTCGTCACGTCACGGCCGGCGCGGGAACTGTCGAGAAGTCGGGCGCCCGCTTCTCGACGTACGCGTCGCGGCCTTCCTGCGCCTCGTCGCTCATGTAGAAGAGCATCGTCGCGTCGCCGGCGAGCTGCTGGATCCCCGCGAGCCCGTCGTCGGCCGCGTTGCATCGACGCCTTGATCATCCGCAGCGCGATCGGCGAGAGCTTCAGCATCTTGCGGCACCATGCGACGGTCTCCGTCTCGAGGTCCGCGAGCGGCACGACGGTGTTGACGAGGCCCATCTCGAGTGCCTGCTGCGCGTCGTACTGACGGCAGAGGAACCAGATCTCGCTTGGCCTTCTTCTGGCCGACGATGCGAGCGAGGAGTCCCGAGCCGTATCCGCCGTCGAACGAACCGACCTTCGGGCCGGTCTGGCCGAAGCGCGCGTTGTCGGCCGCGATCGTGAGGTCACAGACGACGTGGAGCACATGCCCGCCGCCGATCGCGTACCCGGCCACCATCGCGACGACCGGCTTCGGCGTGCGTCGGATCTGGATCTGGAGGTCGAGGACGTTCAGACGTCCGATGCCCTGCTTGGCGACGTCGTCGTCGCCGATGTAGCCGTCGTCGCCGCGGATGCGCTGGTCGCCGCCCGAGCAGAAGGCCATGTCGCCCTGGCCGGTGAGCACGATGACCCCGACCTCGGGGTCGTCACGGGCGACGTTGAACGCGTCGCGACAGCTCGAACAGAGTCTGAGGGCGGAACGCGTTGCGCACCTCCGGCCGGCAGATCGTGATCTTGGCGATGCCCTCGGCGGTGTCGTAGGAGATGTCGACGTACTCACCCGAGCGCTGCCACTCGATCGGTGCGTAGAGGCCGTCGCGGTCGGTGTCCGGGGTGCTGGTCATCGGGGCCTCAGCATGGCAGCCCGGTAGGTTCGTGCGCATGCCCGAGCTCGTGGCGCTCTCCGTCCCGAGCCACCGCTTCGACGGCGACCTGCGCCGCGCATGGGACGACGGCGACGCGGTCTTCCCCCTCGACTCGCGCCTTGCTCGCCCCGCCCGCGAGGCGGTGCTGACCGCGATGGCACCCACGGTCGTGCAGGACGCGGATGGAGGGCGGTCGCGGCCACGGGGCGGGCGCCCGGTCGAGGACGGCGACGCCCTCGTCGTCGCCACGAGCGGCACGACGGGTGCTCCCGCGGGGTGGTGCTCACCCACGACGCGGTGCGGGCATCGGCCGATCGCGACGAGCGACCGGGTCACGGTCGATCCCCGCGAGCGACCACTGGCTCGCGTGCCTGCCGCTCGCGCACGTCGGGGGGCTGTCGGTCGTCAGTCGTGCTCTCGTGACCGGCACGCCCCTCACGATCCTCCCGGCGTTCGACGCGGGACAGGTGGAGCAGTCGGCTCGCGACGGCGTCACGCTGGTGTCGCTCGTGCCGACCGCGTTGCGCCGCATCGATCCCGCGCTCTTTCGGGTGATCGTGCTCGGGGGTGCCGCTCCGCCGGAGACGCTGCCAGCGAACGTCGTCACGACCTATGGCATGACCGAGACCGGGAGCGGCGTCGTGTACGACGGCATGCCACTCGACGGCGTCGAGGTCGCGATCGACGAGGAAGACGGGAGCATCATGCTCAAGGGCCCCATGCTGCTGCGCTGCTACCGCGACGGCACCGATCCGAAGCACTCCGGAGGGTGGCTCACGACCGGTGACATCGGCGAGATCGATGCAGACGGCCGGCTCGTCGTGCACGGTCGCCGCGATGACCTGATCATCACGGGCGGTGAGAACGTGTGGCCCGACCCGGTCGAGAAGGTCCTGGCCGAGGTCCCCGGCGTTGCGGATGTCGCGGTCGCCGCACGCGACGACGAGGACTGGGGGCAACGCGTCGTCGCCTTCGTGGTCCCGAGTGCGGAAGGTCCGCCGACACTCGATGCGCTCCGGGGTGCGGTGAAGGCGGCACTCGCGCCCCACGCCGCGCCCCGCGAGCTGGTGCTCGTCGACGAGATCCCGAGGACGAGCCTCGGGAAGGTGCGCCGGGGCGCACTCAAGGACTCGGTGCGTCGCAGCGCGCTCCACCACCTCAGTAGCCTCCGCCGAATGTCAGGACGCCTCGCGGACAAGGTCGCAGTCATCACGGGCGGTGCCTCGGGCATCGGCCTCGGCATCGCGACACGGTTCGTCGCGGAGGGAGCCGCCGTCGTGCTCGGCGACGTCAACCAGCCCGCCCTCGAGGCGGCGTGCGACGCGCTCGGCGCGGCGGCGGCGTCAGTGGTCACCGACGTCACCGACGAGGCCGCGATCGAGGAGATGTGCGCACTCGCGGTCGAGCGCCACGGTCGGCTCGACATCGGCGTGAACTCCGCGGGTCTCGGCGCCTACGCCCCCGTCGTCGACCAGGACACCCTGACGTGGGACATCGTGATGGCGGTCAACCTGCGCGGCGTGATGCTGTCGATGAAGCACGAGGCTCGGCAGATGATCTCGTGCGGCAACGGGGGCTCGATCATCAACCTCGCATCGCTGAACGCGGTGCAAGCGGCTGAGGGAATGGGCCTCTACTGCGCGACGAAAGCCGCGGTGGACATGCACACGCGCTGCGCCGCCATGGAGCTCGGGCCCCACGGCATCCGCGTGAACTCGATCGGCCCCGGGCTCGTCGACACGCCGCTCGCCGGGATCCTCAACCAGACTCCCGTGATCAAGGCGTCCTTCGTCGAGAACGCACCCCTGGGCCGTACGGGCACTCCCGCCGACGTCGCCGGCGTCGCACTCTTCCTCGCATCGGACGACGCCTCGTTGATCACCGGCGACCTGCTGTTGGTCGACGGTGGAGCCCACATGAAGCGCTACCCCGAGCTCGCCAAGCTGCTCTCCGGCGAGGGCTGAGCGCTACGCGCAAAGCCCGGAGGGCGTTACGAGCGCGGCGGAGCGGCGCGGTTGTGGGCAACCCCGGCCCCGCCGTCGATCACGTAGGTCTCGCCGGTGATCCAGGAAGCGAGGTCGCTGGCCAAGAACGTCGCGAGGTATGCGATGTCTTCGGGCTCACCGAGTCGCCGGGTCGGCATCGACCGCGCGAGCCCCTCGCCGAAGTTGTCGACGAGCATCTGCGCGAAGTCGGTCTTCACGAGACCCGGGGCGATGCCGACGACCCGCACCTTCGGGCCCATCTCGCCGCCGAGCTGACGGGTGAGGTGGATCAGCGCGGCCTTGCCGATGTTGTAGACGCCGAGCAGGCCCTCGGACCTCAGACCACCGACGGACGCGATGTTGATGATCACACCGCCGTTCTCCTTCATCCACTGCCGCCACGCAGCCTGTGACCAGAAGATGGGTCCCTTGAGGTTGACCTGCATCGTCTTGTCGTAGCGGCCCTCGTCGACCTCCATGATCGGGCCGGCGTACGGATTCGTCGCGGCGTTGTTCACGAGGATGTCGATGCGACCGAATCGCTCGATCGTCGCGGCAACGCACTGCTCGGCCGACTCGACGTCGCCCGCGTTCGCGGCGAAGACATGCGTCTCACCGTCGATCTTTGACGCGGCCGCGACGAGCTGGTCGAGCTTGCGCGACGAGAGCATCACCTTCGCTCCCGACTCCGCGAAGCTCGACGCGATCCCGAAGCCGATGCCCTTCGACGCGCCAGTGACGAGTGCGACCTTGCCTTCGAGGCTCACCTGCATGAGCGCCGAGACTATGGCTTCGTCGCCGCCGTCCGCTTCGCTTCCGCCGGCTCCGGTCGCTTCGCTCCACAATCGGTGCTTCGCGCACCCGGCGGCGCATTGCGCCGCCCCTTATAACCTGCTCGGGGTGAACCGGCTGGCTGATGAGACGTCCCCGTACCTCCGCCAGCATCGCGACAACCCGGTCGAGTGGTACCCGTGGGGACCCGAGGCGCTGCAGACGGCGGCGACCGAGGACAAGCCGATCCTCCTCTCGGTCGGGTACTCGGCGTGCCACTGGTGTCACGTGATGGCACACGAGTGCTTCGAGGACGCAGAAGTCGCGGACGCGATGAACGAAGGCTTCGTGTGCATCAAGGTCGACCGCGAAGAGCGGCCCGATGTCGACGCGATCTACATGGAAGCCGTGCAGGCGATCTCCGGGCACGGCGGCTGGCCGATGACGGTGTTCATGACCGCCGACGGCAAGCCGTTTTTCGGCGGCACCTACTACCCGAAGCCGCAGTTCCTCCATCTGCTCGGCGCGATCAAGGACGCGTGGCGCGACCGTCGCGACGAGCTCCTCGAGCAAGCGGGCCAGATCACCGAATCGCTCGACCGCATGGCGAAGCTGACCGCGCCCGACGGCCAGACGCTCCCCGGCACCGACGTGCTGAACGCGGCGTTGCAGCAGATCGGCTCGCAGTTCGACCCTGAGTGGGGCGGGTTCGGAAAGGCTCCGAAGTTTCCCCAGGCCATGACCCTCGAGCTCTGCCTTCGTGCCCACGCGCACGCCGGCGGCGACGGAGCCGGCACGGTCGTCACGACCTCCCTCGATGCGATGGCGTCGGGCGGCATGTACGACCATCTCGGCGGGGGGTTCGCCCGCTACTCGGTCGACGCGTTCTGGATGGTGCCCCACTTCGAGAAGATGCTCTACGACCAGGCGCTGCTCGCCCGCGTGTACCTCCACGGATGGCAAGAGCTCGGCGAGGAGCGCTGGAAGCAGGTGCTCGACGAGACCGTGGCCTACGTGCTGCGCGACCTCCGACAGCCCGAGGGCGGCTTCTCGTCGGCCGAGGACGCAGACTCCGAAGGCGAGGAGGGTCGCTTCTACGTCTGGCGCATCGAGGACATCGAGGCGGTGCTCGGCGACCTCGCGCCCGCGGCGATCGAGTGGTACGGCATCACGAAGTCCGGCAACTTCGAGGGCTCGAACATCCTCCACCGACCCGTCCGCGGCGACCTCGTCCGGCCCGCGGCGATCGAGGAGGCCCGCCGCCTCCTGTTCGAGGCGCGCGAGCACCGCGTGCGACCGGGGCTCGACGACAAGGTGCTCACCGAGTGGAACGCCCTGATGCTCGACTCGCTGGCTCGTGCCGCGGCAGCGACGCAGCGCCGCGACTGGCTCGATGCCGCGATCGCGAACGCAGAGTTCCTCGTCGACAACCTTCGCCGCGACGACGGACGGTGGCTTCGCTCGTGGCAGCGCGACGGAGGCGCTCGTCACCTCGCGTTCGCGGCCGACCACGCCGCGCTGGTGCAGGCGTTCATCTCCCTCGCCGAGGCGAGCGGCGAGAAGCGGTGGATCGCCGAGGCGATGACGACCGCCGACGCGATGCTCGACCTCTTCTGGGATGCGGAAGGCGGCGGGGTGTTCACGACCGGCAGCGACGGCGAAGTCCTCGTGACCCGGCCCAAGGACCTGCTCGACAACGCCACCCCGTCCGCGAACAGCATGGCCGCGCTCGGGCCTGCTGCGGCTCGCCGCACTCACCGGCGAACGGCGCTACCAACACCATGCTGAGCAGATCCTCGGACTCGTCGGATCGCTGGCCGCCACCCACCCGCTCGCGTTCCCCGAGCTCCTGTGTGCGGTCGACCTCCATCGCTCCGGCGCCACCGAGATCGCTGTCGTCGGCGACCGCAAGGACCTCGTCTCGGTCGTGCACGAGCGCTACCTGCCGAACGCGGTGCTGGCGTGGGGCGAGCCGTACGAGTCGCCGCTCTGGGAGTCACGGCGCGACGGCTTCGCCTACGTGTGCCGCGACTACGCGTGCCTTGCACCGGTCGACTCGGTCGACGCGCTCGCCGCGCAGCTCTCGGCGCCCGCGGCGCCTCCGGTCCC
Organism: uncultured Acidimicrobiales bacterium; assembly: GCA_963726695.1. Taxonomy (GTDB): domain Bacteria; phylum Actinomycetota; class Acidimicrobiia; order Acidimicrobiales; family DATKAS01; genus DATKAS01. The sequence goes on along the minus strand of CAVSDE010000010.1, from coordinate 176,986 downwards.
CTCGGGAACTTGACCCTCTCGCCCGGCTGAACTCGGGCACCACGTCCAAGTGCTCGGTGTCAGGCGACTGTTTAGGATGAGTTGTGAGCGAGCCTGCCAAATTCCGTCGTGACCTCTACGGCGGCGCGGCCGACTACTACGACAAGTTCCGTCTCGGCTATCCCGAAGCGATGCTCGCGGACCTTGCGAGTCGGGTTGGCCTGGATGGTTCAGGAACCCTGCTCGACGTCGCGTGTGGCACCGGGCAAGTCGCGTTCGCGCTCGCCCAGCACGTTGCGTACATCGTCGGCATCGATCAAGAGCCCGGCATGGTCAACTTCGCCGCCGCGAAGGCCGCCGCCATGGGGCTTCGAAGCTCGGAATGGCACGTTGCTCGGGCCGAGGAGTTCGTCGCTGACGGCTTCCGACTGGTCACCATCGGCAATGCGTTTCACCGCCTCGACAGACCCGCCGTTGCGGAGCGGGCTCGGCGCTGGCTACGACCAGGAGGCTTCCTGGCGTTGCTGTGGACGCCAGTCTTGACAGGGTCATCGCAGTGGCAGCTGACCCTCGACGGATGTGTGCGCGACTGGGTCAAGCGGCTCGATACCGCTGATCGAGTACCGGCGACGTGGGCATCGGACATCGAGCGACTTCCTCACTCGACCGTGCTGACCCAAGCGGGTTTCGAAATCGTGGGCCGGTACGAGTTCACGTCGTCGCACGACTGGTCGCTCGCAGGCCTGATCGGTTTGCTCTACTCGACGTCGTACTTCCCGCGCTCTGCGCTCGGTGACCACGTCGAGGAATTTGAGACTGATCTTGCTACCCGCCTCAGTGCCGTCGAGCCCTCGGGCGTGTTCCGGGAGACCATCAGCAGCGCCTACGACCTCGCTGAGTCCTCGACCCGTCGGGTCAGTCAGGTCCGATGACGCAGAACTCATTGCCGGCTGGATCCTGGAGCACGCGAGTCGTCCACTCCCCGGCCTCGGTGCGCGAGACCGACGATGCTCCGGCCGCCAACATCTCATCGACATAGGGCCCGGCGCGATCGACGAAGAGATCGAGGTGAAGTCGAACCTTGGCCTTCTTGGGTTCCGGAACGGTCTGGAAGGTCAGGAACGGAGGTCCGTCCGGGCCGTCGTCGCCTCGGTCGATCGTCACGTACGGGCTTCCAGGTGCGGCGGAGCGTCGCGTGTACCCGAGGAAGCGCTCCCAGAACGCGGCCAGATGGGCCGCGTCAGCGCAGTCCACCGTGATGCCTACCTGGCGTGGAGTCATGCGTCTTCCTCCGGTCTCGACGCAGGCTAGAAGAGCACGACGTCGTCCTCAGGTGAGAGTGCGATTGTTGAGGGTGGGCGCCGCCTTCGGCCGGGAGAGCAACGAGATGAGACCACTTCGATACTCGATCAACGTCACGCTCGACGGCTGCTGCCATCACGAGGCAGGGCTCCCCCCGGACGAGGAGTCGATGCGCTACTGGACCACTGAGATGGAACGAGCCGATGCCTTGCTCTTCGGCCGGGTGACCTACGAGATGATGGAGTCGGCGTGGCGGCGGCCCGCCACGGGCACGTGGCCTGACTGGATGGGTGAGTGGGAGATCCCGTTCGCCGAGACCATCGACCGGGCGAAGAAGTACGTCGTGTCGAGCACGCTGAGCGGGGTCGATTGGAATGCCGAGCTGGTGCGAGGCGACGTGGGGCGAGCGGTTCAGCGGCTCAAGCAGGAGCCAGGCGAGGGCCTGTTCGTGGGTGGCGTGACGCTCCCCCTGGCGTTGGCAGATCTGGGACTGATCGACGAGTACGAGTTCCTTGTGCAGCCGGTCCTCGCCGGACACGGGCCGACGTTGCTCGCCGGTCTGCGCGAGCGCATCCAGCTCGAGCTGATCGATCGCCATGAGCTCCGGTCGGGAGCGGTCGTCGTACGATTCCGGCCGACGCGAGCTACGGCGTGACGTGATCTGTCCCGGCACCTTGGCCGCTGTCTCGCGACGGAACGACGGGTCCAGTGGGCCATTGCCGTGACCGGAATCGAAGCTTCAACCTCTCCCCCTCCCTTGCCGCGCTGGTTCGGACCGAGAGCAAGCCCAGATGACCCGGCCGTCTCGGCCCTGATCGCCCGCGTCGCGCGCGGGGCCGGATGGGCAGACATCGGCGGTGGGTTCAACCTCAACCTGCGGATAGACGCTGAGCCGCCGATTGTCCTCCGGGTTCACAGGCCCTGGGTCCGCCGCGGGCGGGTAGCGGGACTGCGGCGCCTGCGGGAACGGCTCCAGCGGACGCAAGTCCGCGTCGCTCGGCCGATTCCGATTTCCGGCTGCGACCTCCTGAGGGTCGCTGATCGTTGGGCTGAGCTCGAGGAGTTCATCGATCACGTGCAGCCACGAGCGGACGAGGACTCCTACGTCCGCCTGTTCGAGGAGCTCGGACGCGTGCACACTGCGCTCAAAGCAGTCTGGGAGCCGAGTCCGCCCAAACCCCTCGACGACCACAGAACCTTCAACCAACTGCGTTACTCGGTCGACTTCACACGCCGCCGGCTCGGACCCCGCAGCGAGCCGGTCGTGCATCGGATGCGCCAGCTGACTGGCGAGCTCTCCAAGCTCCGGCAGGAGGTCGAGCTGCCGTGCGCTCCGATTCACGGGGACTACAAGTTGGCCAACGCGGGAGAGCTGTCAGACGGCTCATGGGTCACCTTCGACCTGGACTTCGTGAGGGTCAGGGAGCGGCTGTACGACATCGCGGCCAGCCTGCACCACGTCGCACCGAGCGGCGACTTGCTCGAGCCGCGACGACTGCTCGACGCCTACGAAAGCACGGCTCCGGAGCCGCTGACTCGCGACGAGCACCGTTGGCTCCCCGGGGCTCTCGCTCTGGTACCCCTGCACTGGGCAGCCACCGCAGGGCTCGTGGGCGACGGCATCCGCGAGGCCGAGAGCGCGATGACCGCCGCCGAGGCCTGGTGGTCGCGCCGGGCTGAACTCTCGTCGTAGTCCGGCAGAGTCACGACGACGTAAACGAGACCCGCTCTTCGACGAGCGGGTGCGTACACGACGAAGCCGGGCAATTTGTGCCTATGCAGCCGGTCGAAGTCGGGCCGCCCTTTGAGTCACCCGCCTAGGCTCGCCCGATGCTACGTGGGGATCAGATCGTGCTTCGGGCTCGCGCCGAGTCCGATGTCGCCGTTCTCCATAGCGAGCTGTACGACGACGTGGCGACCAGGTCGCGGGCAGACCGTCGTCCGTGGCAGCCGATGTCTGCAGGGTCAGTGGCCTCACCATATGCAGTTACCGAACCGAACAACGAGACAGCGTGCTTCTCAGTCGCCGAAATCGCTACTGATGAACTCGTAGGCGAAGCATTGCTCTGGGGTATTGACACGCATTCGCGTGCCGCAAACGTGGGGATCTCATTGCGGCCCTCGTTCCGCGGTCGAGGATTCGGCACCGAAGTAGTGCGCGTTCTGTGCCGATACGGGTTCACAACCCGTGGATTGCATCGGCTCCAACTCGACACACTCGCTGACAACGCGGCAATCCGCGCTGTCGCTGTGCGGGTCGGGTTTCGTGCCGAGGGCGTGCGGCGAGAGGCCGCTTGGGTGGACGGAAGATACGTCGACTCGATGGTGTTCGGCCTTCTCGTAACCGAATCGGATCCGCATGTGGCCAACCCGTCGGAGGATCAACGACGCGGCCTTGGATGATCGGTTCGGCGACGAGGAGCCGTTCTGACACCATGAACGACTCAGCAGCCCCGCGCGAGCCAGACACGATCCCTCCGGGAACCACGATCTGGCTACGTTGACCTTCGAGGGCCGAAAGCGCCGGATCTGCGGATCTGCTCGCCGTCTCCGGGGAGAGTGCGCTCAGGTGGGTCCCGGCTCGGGGCCGCTGGGCGCGCCTCCGGTGCCGGTGTCGCGTTGGCGCTGACGCGCTTCGCGCAGGTCGATCACGCGGCGCACGGTGACCGCGGGACGATCGGTCGGCGTCTCCACCGCGGGAGTGCGTGCCTCTTCGAGCGCCGCGGCGACGAGCTGCGCGGCCGCAGCCATCGCCTGCTCTTCGGAGGGAAGCAAGGGCACCGGCCTCGTGCGCAACGCGTCGACCGTCGCGACCACGTAGCCGCTGGCGTCGACGACCGGCCAGGAAGCCCACGCCCGCACTCCCGCCGCGGACAGCCCCGGCAGGCGAGCCGGGGCTGGTGACGCGCTGACGTCGGCGAGCACGACCGGCTCGTTGCGGGCCGCAGCGCGCGAGCACGGCGCCCCGGAAGAGTCGACCGCGACCGAGCGCAGTGTGCCGGCGAGCAGCGGCGGGACTCGATCGCCGGCCGCGAGCTCGAGGACACCGGCACGCACCCGCATCACGACACCGAGCGCCCAGTCCAGCTGACCTTCGACGAGGCGGCAGACCTCCTCGAGCGTCCCGTTCAACGGCTGGCGCTGGGCGATGCGATCCCGAATCGCGACGCGCGCCTTCTCGAGACCTTCGCGACGAGCCTCGTCGGTCGTGTCGCGCAGCTGCACCGAGAAGAACCGGGGCTCGTCCGCAGTCTCGGCCACGAGCACCATGTCCGCCGCCACGTGGGTCGTCGTGCCATCGGGCCGCAGGAGTCGCAACACGCGGGCTCGCACGGGACCCGAGCCGTCGAGCATGCCGTCCGCATCCGCTTGGAAGGTCGCCAAGTCCTCGGGATGCACCAACGCATCGAAGGGCAGACCGACCAGCGCGCGTGGTCCACGGGAGACGAGCTCACCCAGCGCGGCGTTGGCCCGGCTGATGCGCCCGTCACGTCCGATGATCGCCATCCCCACTGGGCTGAGCTCGAAGCCGAGTCGCAGCTGATGCTCGCTCTCGACGAGGGCTTCCTCCGCTGCGTGGCGGTCAGTGACGTCACGGGCGACGGCGAGCCCGGCGCGCCGACCCTCGAACTCGATCGACTCCGCGGATACCTCGACCCACACCTGCGCGCCTCGCTTCGTCCGGTCCTTCCACTCTCCCGGCATCGATGGTCCGGGGCCAGGCCGGCGAAACCGCGTCATCAGGATGGGCACGTCCGCTGGGTCGAGGAGATCGGCGACACTCATGGTGCGGAACTCGGCCTCGGACCATCCGTAGCGCGTCACGGCTTCGTCGTTCACCGCCAAGAACGACAGCGTGTCGAAGTCGTAGACCCACATCGGGTCCGGTGATGCCTCGAAGAGCTCTCGGTACCGGCTGAGGGACGCGAGGAGCTCGCTCTGCGACGCGGCGAGCCGAGCGACGTGGACGCGCAGGGCGAAGAAGAGTCCCACAGTCGACAGGACGACGAAGATCGCGATGCCGGCGATCGCGCCCCACTGCGCACGATCAGAGCCGGCGACGACGAGGTAGAGGATGGCGAGGGCTGCAGATGCGCCGACCGCATAGAGGAAAGCGAAGCGCGCGGGTCGAAGCCCGTGTCCGCCCGCCGCATCGCCGCGCACTGTGGCGGAACGCTACCCCCGAGTGATGGAGATGTGCCCCGAGCCGGTTTGGGCCGTGATCGACCGGCTCGCATCGTCGGCCTGCGTGACGTTCACATCGACATCCGACGGGGATGCCGCCTGCGCGTCGACCTTGTACGCGAGGTCGGGGACGACGAGCCGCGATGTCGCCAGAGCTGGACCCGGCGCCGATGCGCTCAGCGGAGCCCGTGACGTTGAGGGCGATGTCCCCGCTCGACGTGCCGGTCTGGATCGTCGCTCCGGTCAGACCGGTGCCGCTGATCGAGCCCGAGTCGGTTGCGGCATCGAGCGCGCCGCCCACCGAAGAGAGCGTGATGTCGCCCGACGTCGTGCGCACCTTGAGGTCGGAGCTCACGTCGCTGATTGTCACGCTGCCTCCGGACGTCTGCACGTCGACCTTGCCGCCGATCCCCGCGATCTGCACGTTCCCACCCCCGCCGACGACCTTGACCACGACCGTGCTCGGCACCGACACCCGGTACTGCACGTCGCAGATGATCGAGGGCCCGACACAGTCGGCCTTGATGACGAGCGAGGCTCCGTCGACCTGCACGCTCATGTCCGGCTTGAACAAGACCCACCTGGCCCGCCGGCTCACCTGCACCTGATCGCCATCGGCGGGCACGACCACCACGAGCCCCGCGGAGCTGTCGATCACCACCTGGCTCGGCACGCCCGTGAAGGACACCACGTTGTTCTGGTGACGGCGCAGGGCGATGAAGACGACCAGCACGAGTGCGATCGTCGCCAGGATCGCGGCCACCGTGACCGGCCAACGAGAACCGGCCTTGCCGACCTTCGCGCCGACGCGCCTCCTTCTTCGGCGCTTTGGTGCTCACGTCACCATGGTGACATCACCAGGCCCCTCGATGGATGACCTCCGACAAGGGACGACGTGATCGCGCCGCCCCCGAGCCGCTCGGCCGGTCATCCGCAGGGTGTCCGATCGCGACGACGCCGATGAGCTCACGGCCGTCGGGTACCCCCAACCGCTCGAGCACTTCAGCGTCGGTCCCCCGGAACACCCCGAAGAACAAGGCGCCGAGGCCTTCGTCGACCGCGGCGAGCAGAAGAACCATCGTGGCCATCGCGGTGTCCGTGAGCCAGTACGGCACCGGCCACGCGGTGGCGTCCTGCAGGCCCGCGGGAGCCTTGTCGGGTTCGGAGTAGCGACGCAGGTAGGCGTCGCGATCGGCGATCGGCAGCACGAGCACCGGCGCGTCGAGCATCTGCGGGAACACCCCCTCCCAGTAGCTGCGCATCGCTGGGACGCCCCAGAATCGCTCGGTCTCCTCCGGCCCCTGCAGCACGATGAAGTCGAAACCTTGGCTGTAGCCGGCGCTCGGACTGCGACGAGCCAGGTCGATCATGCGATCGACGACGTCGACCTCGATCGGCGTCGGGAGGAACGAACGAACCATTCGACGACGGCGCACCGCTTCTTCGAGCTGCATCCCCGGCCTCGATCCTCGGTTCACGGTACGTTCACACGCATGGACGCGGCGGAGCGTACCCACGGAGGTGTCCGCGCACCCTCGGCTCTTCTCCTCGCTGCCGAGCAGCGCGCGGTGCTCGAGCTCGGCGCGTTCGTTGCCGCCTCACCATTGCTGCGCATGGCGGGCAGAGGCGACCGTCACCCCGTCCTCGTCCTCCCCGGGTTCAGTGCGGGCGATCGTTCGACGACGCCGCTGAGATGGTTCCTCCGCAGCCAAGGGTGGTGGGCACACGGATGGCACCTCGGGCCGAACTTCGGCCCGACCCGCCGCGTCGTGAACGGCATCCAAGAGCGCCTCGACGAGCTGCACGGCCTCCACGGCCGCACGGTGTCGATCGTCGGCTGGAGCCTCGGCGGCATCTACGCGCGTGAGCTCGCCCGTCGCAAACCGGCGATCGTGCGCCAGGTGATCACACTCGGCAGCCCGTTCAGGATGATGGAGGGCGATCGCAGCTGGGCGTCCGGCGCCTACGACTCCCTCGGCCCGGCCCACCGGGCTGAGCTCCTGCGCATCGCGCAACGAGAAGAGGACCGCGAGCCCGTGCCGGTGCCGACCACCTCGATCTACAGCCGCACCGACGGCATCGTGCGCTGGCACACGTGCATCGACCAGGTATCAGCGGAGCACGAGAACGTGGAGGTGCGAGGCAGTCACAGCGGCCTCGGACACAACCCCACCGTGCTTGCGGTCATCGCCGACCGATTGTCGCAACCGGAGGACCGATGGCTCCCGTTCCGACCCGCGCCGTGGGCGAGCGTCTGGTACCCGAAACCCGAGAGCTGGCACCCGGCCGACGACTAGGAGAGCTAGGCGAGCTTGGCGAGGTCTTCGGCCATGACCCAGCCGAAAGCCACGAGGCAGTCGCCCCGGTTCGCCTTGAAGCCCTTGAAGAACGCCGCGACGTCCTCGGGGGTGGCCTCGGGCTTGAGCGACTCGTGATCGAGCACACGGGCCACGGCGCCGTTGCCCTTCACCGAGAACCCATGCTCGTCGTAGGTGCCCTCGACGGCGAAGCGCTTGGCGAGGCGGCGGCCCCACGCCCGCTCCTCGCCGTTGGCCTTGTGGCCCGGGCGAGGGTTGATGTCCTTCATCGTCTTGAATGCCTCGAAGCCCGCGGCCGACGCGAACCGCGTGCCGACGAGCACGTCTTCGTCGGGGAAGGCGAGGACGGCACGGCGGAACTGATCGTGCATGACCGCCTTGAGGACAGCGTCGCGCTTGGACGTGCGCTTCACTGACGCGAGGCCGATCAGGACGCTCGGTGTGCCCCCGATGCGCTCGAGCGTGCAGAACGAGAAGCCGTGGAGCTTGCCCTCGGAGCGGGCGAGGGTGATGAGCACCCATTCCTCCCGCTGCTTGGAGAGCAGCCCGAAGTCGAAACCGGCGGACCCACCCGTGCAGATGTCACCCATCTCGCCGAGCTCAGCATCGCTCAGCGCCGTGCAGTCCTTCGTTTCGACATCGATCGCCATTGGTCAGCCTGCCCCTGATCGTCGCTGGTGCAGGTCCCATTCTGCCATCTCGACGCGGGGACGCGCCCATCGAGCGGTCGGCCCGGGGTGGTCAGACGCCGATCGCGTCGGGTCCGAGGAGCACCCGGATCTCTCCCGCGAGGCCGTTTCCGGCGTCGACGGAGAAGTGGGCCGGCAGTCGAAGCACCTGTCGTTCCCCGAGATGCAACAGAACGGGCGTGTCGCCTGGATGCTCGGTGAGGAGGCGCTTGAGGTGATCGATCACCTGCTCACTGGCGCTCGTGGGGTTGACCCTGATGCGCAACGGCGCGGCGGCGTCGCTCACTGCCTCGACGACGGTGACGTCGAGACACATCAGCTTCGCGACGTCCTCACGGCCGTCGACGCGGCCCCGCACGAGCACGAGGGTGTCGTCGGCCAGCTTGAAGCCCTGCTCGCTCATGACCTTGGGGAAGACCATCACCTCGATCGAGCCGCCCAGGTCCTCGAGCGTGAAGACGGCCATCAGGTCACCCTTCTTCGTGTACTTACGGGCCAGGCTGGTGACGACGCCCCCGACGGTGAGCATCTCTCCGTCGGCCCTCTCGAAGACGTCGGCGACGCTGCAATCACTGCGGCGCCGCAACATCGCATCGGCCCCCATGAGCGGGTGGTCGCTCACGTAGAGGCCGAGCATCTCCTTCTCGAACTTGAGCCGCTGGGTCTTGTCGAACTCGAGATCGGGGATCGCCACCCGCTCCGAATAGCCCTCGCCGCCCACACCGCCGTCGGCAAAGAGGCTCATCACGCCCTGGTCGCGCTCACGTCGGCGCGCGCGAGCGTGATGTCGACGATCTGCTCATAGACCGAGAGCAGGCCGCGGCGGGGATGACCGACCGAGTCGAACGCGCCCGCCTTTACGAGCGACTCGATGGCGCGCTTGTTCAGCACCATCGGGTCGACTCGCTCGCAGAAGTCGTAGAAGTCGACGAACGTCCCGTTCTTGTCGCGCTCCTGCAGGATGTTGCGCACGAGGTTCTCGCCGACGTTGCGCACTGCAGAGAGCCCGAACGGGATCAGACCGATCGTGCCGGGAGGCACGGTCAGGCCCTCCGGCGCCTCGTCGGCGCCGAGTGCAGCGAAGTCGAGCGACGACACGTTGACGTCGGGGACGAGGACCTTGATGCCCATCTGCCGGCACTCGGCGAGATAGATCCCCGCCTTGTCCTGGCTCGCCTTCACGCTCGTGAGCAGTGCCGCCAAGTACTCGATCGGATGGTGCGCCTTCAAGTACGCCGTCTGATAGGCGACGAGGCCATAACCGTAGGAGTGGCTCTTCCCGAACGCATAGTCCGCGAACGGCTCGATGAGATCGAACAGCTGCGTGCCGACCTTCTCGCCGTAGCCGGTCGCTACGCAGCCCGCGACGAACTTCTCCCGTTCGACCGCCATCAGCTCGCGGATCTTCTTGCCGCATGCCTTGCGCAGGTTGTCCGCTTCTGAGAGCGAGTAGCCCCCGAATCGCTGCGCGACCCGGAGGATCGACTCTTGGTACACCATCAGGCCGTAGGTATCGGGGAGCACCTCTTCCATGTCGGGATGGACGTGGGTGACCGGCTTGCGACCGTTCTTCACGTCGGCGAAGTCGGTGTGCATGTTCGCGGCCATCGGCCCCGGGCGATAGAGCGCGATGAGCGCGCACACGTCGTCGAAAACGGTCGGAGCGAGCGCGCGCACGAGCGAGCGCATCGGGCCACCCTCGAGCTGGAACACCCCGATCGTGTCGCCCCGCTGGAGCAGGGCAAACGTCGCTTCGTCGTCCAAGGGCACGTTGTCGATGTCGACGCGCACGCCGGTGCGCTCCTGGATCAGATCGAGGGTCTCCTCGATGACCGAGAGGTTGCGCAGGCCGAGGAAGTCCATCTTCAAGAGGCCGAGGTCCTCGACGCCGTGCATCTCGTACTGCGTCACGATCGGCGCGTCTTCGGGGGCTTGCCCGTTCTCCGGCCGGCGCTGCAGGGGGAGGTAGTCGGTGAGCTCGTTGCGGGTGATGACCACCGCCGAGGCGTGGATCCCAGCCTGGCGGCGCAAGCCCTCGAGGCCCCGTGCGACGTCGACGACCTTCTTCACGTCGGGGTCGGCGTTGTACATCTCGCGCAGCTCGGAGGCCGCCTTGTACCCGTCCTCGAACTTGGGGTCGAGGTCGAGGCACGCGTGCAACGGCGTATCGCGGCCCATCATCAACGGCGGCATCGCCTTGGCGACCTTGTCGCCGACCGCGTAGGGATAGCCGAGCACGCGAGCGGCATCGCGCACTGCGGCCCGCGCCTTGATCTTGGAGAACGTGACGATCTGCGCCACGTGGTCTCGCCCGTACCTCTCCGCCGCGTAGCGGATCATCTCGTCGCGGTAGCGGTCGTCGAAGTCCATGTCGATGTCGGGCATCTGGACGCGACCGGGATTGAGGAAGCGCTCGAACAGCAAGTCGTACTTGATCGGGTCGAGATCGGTGATGCGCAGGCAGTAGGCGATCGCACAGCCGGCCGCGCTCCCCCGGCCGGGCCCGACCCTGATGCCGTGCTCGCGGGCGTACTTGATGATGTCCCAGCAGATGAGCAAGTACGCCGCAAAGCCCATGTCGGTGATGACTTGGAGCTCGTAGGCGAGGCGCTCGGCGATCGTCGGGTGCAGGTGCTCGCCCCATCGCTCGTGCGCGCCCTCCATCGCGAGGTGACGCAAGTAGTCGGCGTCGTCGGCGAAGCCCTCGGGGATCGGGAACTCAGGGAGCTCTGGCTTGCCGAACTCGATCTGCAGGTCGGCCCGCTCGGCGACCCACAAGGTGTTGTCGCACGCGTCGGGGCGCTCGCGGAACAACGCCCGCATCTCGGCTGCCGTCTTGAGGTAATGCTCTTCGCCGTCGAACTTGAACCGCTTCGGGTCGTCGATCGTCGTGCCGGTCTGCACGCAGAGCAAGGCGTCGTGGGCCACGGCGTCGTGGCGATGCACGTAGTGGCTGTCGTTCGTCGCGAGCACGGGTGACCCGAGATGGCTGGCGATGTCGAGCAACCCGGCCATCGTCTGACGCTGCGCGGGGATGCCGTGGTCTTGCAGCTCGACGAAGAGGTGCTCGGGGCCGAAGATGTCGCGCAGGCGGGCGGCCGACGCGAGCGCCCCTGCGTGGTCCCCCCCGAGCATCGACTGCAGCACGTGGCCACCGAGGCAGCCGGTCGTCGCGATCAACCCTTCGTGGTAGCGCTCGAGGAGCTCCCAGTCGACACGCGGCTGGTAGTAGTAGCCCTCGAGGAACGCGAGGCTCGCAAGCTTGATCAGGTTGCGGTAGCCGGTCTGGTTCTCAGCGAGCAACGTGAGGTGGTAATAGAGCTTCTTCCCGCCCTCGGTGTCGCCTCCCGAGTCGTCCATGCGCCCACGCCGCGTCGGTCGCTCGAAGCGCGACTCGCCGGCCATGTAGGCCTCCATGCCGATGATCGGCTTCACGCCTTGCTCGCGAGCGGCCTTGTAGAAGTCGAGGACTCCGTACATGTTGCCGTGGTCGGTGATGCCCACGGCGGGCTGCCCATCACTGACTGCGGCTTCGATCACGTCAGTGACGCGGGCCGCGCCATCGAGCATCGAGAACTCGGTGTGCAGGTGGAGGTGGACGAACGAGTCCCCCAAAGCCGATCCCCTTTGCCCTCGACTCAGGCCGACTTACACGGCTGTGATTTGCACGGTACCAGGGCCCCTCAGAGGTACGTGCCGGGGCGCTGGTCAGACGGTTGAGGCGCCCCTTGGCCGGGAGGGAGCTGGCCTCGGATCTGGTCGAGCTGCTGGCGAGCGGCCACCTGCTGGGCGAACAGGGTCGCCTGGATGCCGTGGAAGAGGCCCTCGAGCCAACCGACCAGCTGGGCCTTCGCGACCCGCAGCTCGGCCTCGCTCGGCGTCTCACTGGAGAACGGTGGTGCCAGGCGAGCGAGCTCGGCCCGAAGGTCGGGTGACAGCGCCTCGCCCAGCTCGCGCACGGAGTCCTCGTAGATGTCGCGCAAGCGCTCCCTGCTCGGCTCGTCGAGCGGCGCGGACCGCACCTCGTCCAGCAGCTGCTTGATCATCGAGCCGATCCGCATGACCTTCGCGGGCTGCTCGATCGTCTCCACATCAGTCGAGGGCGACTCGATCGGAGGACCGGGGGCGATCACCTCGGACGGGTGGATCGTCTCGTCGTCGCTCATGCCGGGCACACTAGGCCCGCGTCGCGTCGCTGATTCATGCCCGCCTCGCCACCAGCGGCACGAGCATCTCAGCGGCCGTGAGCGACCCGTGGCGCGCGATGAGGCTGAACGGCCCACTGTCCGCCGGGTCGTCGAACGCGATGTCGCTGCGGGCCGCGAGCAACACGTCGCCGAGGCGATCCGCCGCCGCGGGCGAGACCCGCGGACCGAACCAGCCCTCGTCGAGCACCTGCTCACGACCGACCACCCACGCGTCGGCTGCGTAGCGCGCGGTTGCAGCGTCGAGGAGGTCGCGGGCTCGACCGTCGCCCGCGTGCAACCAACGAGCGCGCGCCTCCCCCGACTGGCCGTGGAGCATCGATACCAATGCCGGGTCGAGAGACCACACGTTGTCGCCCACGTCGACCTGGCCGTGGTCCGCGGTGACCAGCAGGACAGCGTCGGTCGGAAGGACCTCGAGGAGATCGCCGAGCAGCCGGTCGACCCACATCAGCTCGGCTTCGTAGTGAGCGCCCAAGCCATATTCGTGCGCGACCTTGTCGATGCCGTCGTAGTACGCGTACACGAAGGGCTCGCCCGCGGCGAGCAGCGTGCGCACCTCGGTGATCAGCGTCGACGGCACCCTCCACCCGCGCCACGCGGCATCGCGGAGGTGCGCTGTCGAGAAGCCCGAGCCGAGGAACTCCGCCTTCGTGACGACCGGGGGCCGGCGGCCCAGGAACGGCTCGTAGGGCTGCAAGCCCTCCGGCGGGATGGCTCGGCGCGCGTCGCCCCGAGCGGTGGACCAACGGAGCACGTTCAGCACCTCCCCGTGGACGTCGATGCGATACCCGACCACCCCATGCTCACCGGGGGACAGCCCGGTCGTGATCGACGTGAGTGCGGTCGCCGTCGTCGACGGCACCACGGAGCTGATCGCATGGCCTTGCATTCCGGCGAGGATCGGCATGAGCGCGAGGCGCTCCTGCAGCTGCTCCCAGCCCAGGCCGTCGAGCACGAGGAGCAGCACCTGGGACGCCTCGAGCGCCACCGACGGGAACCAGGCGGGGCCTGGCTCGCGCCGGGGTGCGAGCAGGGTCGGCACGATGTTCGACAGGCAAGCGCCCGCGTAGTCGGGCAGCAACGGTCGATCATCCACGGGGTTCCTCACAGCGGGCCATAGAGAAGCAGACCCCAGGTCCTACAGTGAGGTCGTGCGGGTGTCGACTCGTGGTGACTATGCGAGCAGGGCGCTCTTGTCGCTCGCATTGCACGCGGACGAGTCCGGGCCGACATCCGTGCGGGACATCGCCGAGCGCACCGGCCTGCCCCAGCCGTACCTGGAGCAGATCCTCCTCGCGCTGAAGGGTGCCGGCCTCGTGCGGTCGAAGCGGGGTGTGGGCGGCGGGTACGTGCTCGCTCGGCCACCGGCAGACATCTCGCTGTCGGAGATCGTGAGCGCCGTCGACGGACCGATCGTGCTCGGCGACTTCGGGCAGCCGCACACCGACGGGGCGTGCGACCACGAGGGCCAGTGCGTGCTCCTCGCGATCTGGAACGTGGTCGGCGAGCAGATGCGCACCGAGCTCGACTCGTACACCCTCGCGGACATCGCCGCGCAGGCCCGGGGCGAGCGACCCTGGCCCGCGGGCGAACCCCGCTGCAGCGCGCTCACTCGCCGAGCCCGGCGAGCACGGCTTGAAAGTCGGACGGAAGCGGCGACTCCACCTCGACGCGATCACCCGACACGGGATGGGCGAAGGCGAGGGCCCGCGCATGGAGCATGGGCCGCGGCGCGTGGATCTGCTCGCGAGTCCCCCCGTAGCGACGATCGCCGACGACCGGATGGTGGATCGCCGAGAGGTGCACGCGCACCTGGTGGGTGCGCCCCGTCTCGAGCTGACATCCGAGCAGGCTGACCGTCGCAGGCGAGTGGTACACGTGCTCGACCTTGTAGTGAGTGCGGGCGTCCCGGCCTCGTGAGCTGACCGTCATCCTCGTGGGGTCGCGGGTCGAACGACCGACGGGGGCGTCGATCACACCGTTGGCAGGTTCGGGGCGCCCCCACACGAGTGCGGCGTAGCGGCGCTCGACGGAGTGCGAGGACATCTGCGCGACGAGCGATCGGTACGCGTCCTGCGAGCGAGCGACGACGAGCAGCCCCGAGGTGCCCTTGTCGAGTCGATGCACGATGCCCGGCCGCGAAGGGTCTCCGACTGACGCGAGCTCGGGAAAGCGGGCGACGAGGCCGTGCACGAGGGTGCCGTCGGCGTTGCCCGCTCCCGGGTGCACGACGAGCCCCGCCGGCTTGTCGACCACGAGCACATCGGCGTCCTCGTAGACCACGTCGACCGCGACATCCGCGTCCCCCGCGATCGCGTCGGACACGGCCGGGGGAACCTCGACGCGAAGCGACGCTCCCTCGATCACGCGGATCTTTGCCGACCGCTCGACGTGTCCGTCGAGCTCCACCGCTCCTCCGTCGACGAGCGCGGCGGCCACCGACCGACTGAGACCGGTGACGGTCGCGACGACGCGATCGAGGCGCTCGCCTGCGAGCGCCGCAGGCACCACGACGACGTCGGTCATGAAGCGTCCGCGATCGGCTCCGCCGGGGATGTTCGGACACCGATCACTACAAGGAGGATGCCACCGATCACGACGCACGCATCAGCGACGTTGAACAACGGATACCACTGCGGATCGATGAAGTCGACGACGCGCCCGCCGAGAAACCCGCTTCCCTCGCGAAAGAAGCGATCGAGCAGGTTGCTGATCGCGCCACCGAGCACGAGCCCTCCGGCCACGGCGGCGAGCTTGGACGGCGCCCGAGACGTGCCGAGCAGCAGTCCGGCGACGAGACAGACGCCGACGACGGCGATGAGGGGGCCGAAGCCGCGGCCGCGACCAAAGGCCATGCCGCTGTTGAACGTCAGGTTCAGCTGCAACGTCCAGAAGAGATGGATGACGCGATCCTGCAGGTGCGTGACTGCCCACCACTTCGTGAGCTGGTCCACCAGGATCACGAGGCCCGCGACGGCGAGCGCGATCGTGAGCGCCCCGCGCCGTCGGTTCACGTCACCGGGAGCTGGTGCCCAGTCCGCCGACCTTCTCCTCGACCCTCTCGGCCGCCCACGGGATCGCGCGGAGCCGCTCTTTCGGGATCGGCTGGCCCGACTGGATCGACAGCCCGTACACACCTGCATCGATGCGCTCGAGGGCGGCGTCGATCTCGGTCACGGCCTGCATCGCCTGTGCGCTCATCGCGAGATCGCGCTCGCGCTCGACCACGATCGTGTCGCCCTCGCCCGACTCCTCGTCGAACTGCACGTCGCCCGGCTCCAGGTCCTCGACCAATGCCGCTGCTTCAGATGCGAGGCGGTTGGCTGAACGCGTGTAACGAGCCCGCTCCTCGAGCAACAGCGCGCGTTGCGCGTCGAGGAACTTCGCGTCGTACGGGCTCACGAGCTTGACCGGCTTGGGAGGCGGCGCTGGCTTCGCCACGGCCGCGGCCTTGGCCACCGGCGCGGCTTTGGCCACGGGCGCGGCCTTGGTCACGGGCGCCGCAGCCTTCTTCGCGGGCGGCGCCGCCTTCTTGGCCGCAGGTGCAGCCTTCTTGGCCGCAGGTGCCGCCTTCTTCGCGGGCGCCGCAGCCTTCTTCTTGGCCGCAGGTGCCGCCTTCTTCGCCACCGCCTTGGCAGGCGCTTTCTTCACCGGTGCCTTCTTCGCAGGTGGCGCAGCCTTCTTGGCCGCAGGTGCCGCCTTCTTCGCGGGCGCCGCGGCCTTCTTCGCCGGAGCCTTCTTCGGAGCTGCCTTCGCCATGCGTGTCCTCTCGTGCCCGCCAAGGGGTCCGGAACTGTACGCCCGCTGACCGCGGGACTCAACCAGCGCGGCCAGGTCGCCGATCGACGCTCTGGCCGGCGGCAGCGAGGATGCGCTCGAGGAGCCCATCGACGCGCTCGAGCTCGAGGCCCTCGATGCGGAACCGCTTCGTACGACTCGACCCTCCGCCGATCAACGAGACCTGCGCAGCCTTCACGCCGAATTCGTCGGCCAAGAGGGCAAGCAACGCGTCGTTCGCACGCCCGCCCTGCGGCGGGGCGGCCACCTTCACCTTGAGCGCGTCGCCGTAGCGACCCATGATCGCGGAACGACCTGCACCGGGTTGTGCGTGGACCCGCAGGACGATCGCATCGTCGCCCGAGGTGTCGTAGAGCTCCGTCGTCATGAGGCTCGCACTCTAGGAGGCTGCGGCCCCGATCTGGCCCGGGATCCCCTAGGGCCCGCATCTACGATGGCTGCATGCCCTTCGGCCCGGTCGACGCCAACCTCGACCTCGTCGCGCTCGAAGAGCGGGTGCTGGCGCGCTCGGCGGGCTCGGGACATCGTCGAGGAGACCAAGCGCCTCCGCAAGGGCGCGGAGCCGTGGACCTTCTACGAGGGACCGCCGACGGCGAACGGTCGCCCCGGCCTCCACCACGTCTGGGCGCGGGTGTTCAAGGACCTCTACCCCCGCTTCCAGACCATGCGCGGCCACGAGGTTCCGCGCAAGGGCGGCTGGGACTGCCATGGCCTTCCCGTGGAGATCGAGGTGGAGAAGGAGCTCGGTCTCACCAACAAGCACGAGATCGAGGCGTACGGCGTCGCCGAGTTCACCCGACGGTGCCGCGACTCCGTCTCGCGCTACGTCGAGGACTGGGCCACGCTCACCGAGCGGGTCGGCGTCTGGATCGACACCAAGGACGCCTACTGGACGCTGTCGAACGACTACATCGAGTCGGTCTGGTGGATCATCCGCCAGATGTGGGACAAGGGCCTGATCTACGAGGGTCACCGCGTCACGCCGTACTGCCCGCGCTGCGGCACTGCGCTCGCCAGCCACGAGGTCGCGCAGGGCTATCAAGACGTCGTCGACCCCTCGGCCTTCGTCCGCTTCCCGATCACCGGCGGCGGCCCGACCGAAGCCGACCTGCTCGTCTGGACGACGACCCCGTGGACGCTGATCTCGAACGTCGCCACCGCCGTCGGACCGGACATCACGTACGTGCAGCTGCGCGGTGCGGCGAGCGGCCGCGACCTGGTGCTCGCGGTCGACGCGGTCGCCCGCCTCTTCGGCGAGGGCGCCGGCGAGGTCGTGGCGCGGTTCACAGGGCAAGACCTCGTCGGGTGGCGCTATGAACGTCCGTTCACCGACCTCCCTCTCGACTCGACTGGTGAGCGGGTCGTGGCGGCCGATTTCGTCTCCACCGCCGACGGCTCGGGCATCGTGCACATGGCACCGGCGTTCGGCGAAGACGATGCGAACGTCGGACGGGCCGAAGGGCTTCCCGTGCTCAACCCGGTTGATGGCGACGGCGCGTTCGATCACACCGTGCCTCGGCTCACCGGCGTGTTCGTGAAGGACGCCGACCGCCCTCTGATCGACGACCTCGCAGCACGCGGCCTGCTTCTCCGCGAGGTGCCCTACGAGCACAGCTATCCCCATTGCTGGCGATGTGGCACGCCGCTCATCTACTGGGCCAAGACGTCGTGGTTCGCACGCACGTCCGAGCAGCGTGCCGCGATGGTGCGCGAGAACGAGCGCATCGGCTGGCATCCCGACCACATCAAGCACGGCCGGTTCGGCAAGTGGGTCGAGGGCAACGTCGACTGGGCGCTGTCACGCGATCGCTACTGGGGCACCCCGTGGCCCGTGTGGAGGTGCGGCGCACGTCACGACACCTGCATCGGCAGCGTTGCCGAGCTCGCCGAGCTCGCGGGTCGAGATCTCACGGGCCTCGACCTGCACCGCCCGTACGTCGACGAGGTCACGTTCCCCTGCCCGGTCGACGGGTGTGGGCAGACGGCGCGACGACAGCTCCCGGTGATCGATACCTGGTTCGACTCCGGCTCGATGCCCGCAGCCCAGCACCACTTCCCCTTCGAGGGGCGCGAGGAGTTCGAGAAGTCGTTCCCCGCGGACTTCATCTGCGAGGCAATCGACCAGACCCGCGGCTGGTTCTATTCGCTCCTCGCGGTCAACACGCTGGTGTTCGACTCGACGCCGTTCAAGAACGTCGTGTGCCTCGGTCTGCTCGTCGACGAGGACGGCCAGAAGATGTCGAAGTCCAAGGGCAACGTCATCGACCCGTGGATGATGTGCGCGACGCACGGCGCTGACGCGTTGCGATGGAACTTCCTGTCGTCGGGACAGCCGTGGACGACGCGACGCGTCTCGGATGACGGCATCCGCGAGACGACTCGCAAGACGCTGCTCACGCTCTGGAACGTCTTCTCCTTCTTCGCCACCTATGCGGACCTCGACGGATGGACGCCCGACCCGAGCCGGGATCACGAGCCGACCCATCTGCTCGACCGCTGGATCCTGAGCGAGCTCGGCGACACGGTCGACGTGGTCACGCGAGCACTCGACGAGTTCGACGCGCTCCACGGCTTCCACCCGCATCGGCACGTTCGTCGACGACCTCTCCAACTGGTACGTGCGGCGCAGCCGGCCACGCTTCTGGAAGAGCTCCGATCCTGCGGCGCACGCGACGCTCTACCGGTGCCTGGCGACCGCGACGCAGCTGCTCGCTCCCCTCTGCCCGTTCCTCTCCGATGAGATCTACATCGCGCTCACCGGCGAGCTGTCGGTGCACACGTCGGACTGGCCAGCGGCTCCTGCGGCCGATGCCGCGCTGGCGGCCGAGATGATCTCTGTGCGGCGGCTCGTCACCGTGGGGCGGGCGGCGCGCGCCGACGCGAAGGCGAAGGTGCGCCAGCCGCTGCGACGCGCTCTGCTGCTCCACCCTGGCGTCGAGCTCTCCGACGAGGCACGTGCCGAGATCGCCGATGAGCTCAACGTGAAGGCACTCGACGACATCGACAGCCTGTCCGGCCTCGTCAGCTGGACCGTGGTGCCGAACTTCCGAGCACTCGGCCCCCGGCTCGGCTCGAAGGTCAACGACGTGAAGGCGGCGCTCGCCGTCGCCGACGGAGCCACGTTGCAGGCGGCGCTCGAACGCGACGGAGCCGTCGAGATCGCGGGTGAGCGCCTCACCGCCGACGAGGTGGAAGTGAGGGCCGACCGGCACCAGGAGTTCGCCCTCGCGGAGGACGGCTCGTGGGCAGTGGCGCTCGACCTCGAGCTCGATGACGAGCTGCGACAGGAGGGCACCGCTCGCGAGGTCGTGCGAGCAGTCAACGACCTTCGCAAGGTTGTGGGCCTCGAGCTCTCCGATCGCATCGCGGTACGCGCTGTCCGGCCCTGAGCCGGTGATCGAAGCGGTGTCGCGACACCAGGCCTGGATCAGCGCCGAGGTGCTCGCCGTCTCCCTCGATCTCGACGTCACCGACGCACCGGGAGAGGCGCACGAGCTCGACATCGACGGTGCAGTCGTGACGGCGCACCTCTCGAGGGTGCCTTGATGGCCGTGTCACCTCCGAAGGCGCCGCCGATGGGGAAGCCCCCGTCGCGCCCCACGGTCGAGGTCGGCCGGCCCGCACGGGCCGCGTCCGCTGCGCCCGGTCCACTGGCCGACGGTCTCGTCGCCACCCGCCAGCATGTGCGGCGCCGAGGATGGCTCGCCGGTCTCGCGCTGCCCGTCGTCGTCATCGCCCTCGCGGCCATCGTGCTCGCGATCCCCGCGAGCGGCCACATCTCGAACATCCTCGGCATCACGGGATCGCTGCTCGCTCTTCTCGCCGTGCCCACCGCGGTGGCGTTCGGCATCCCGGTCGAGGTCGGTCCCGTGCGAGTCGTGCTCGCGGTTGCGTCGAGCCTCGCGGTCTGGGCGCTTCTCGGCGCGTGGGCAGGACGCAAGGTCTCGCAGCGGGTCGTCGGCGGCTGGCGCGAGTGGATCGTCGAGTTCGGCTGGGTGGTGCTCTGCCTGTGGGCGGGCGTGCTGACCGGCGTCGGCGTGCTCCTGCACCTCGCCAGCTGACGATCTCACACCGTCACGAGGTCGGCGAGCTGATCGAGCTTCGCGGGCCCGATGCCTCGCACTTCGAGCAGCTGATCGACGGAGCGGAACGGACCATGGCTCCGCGGTACGCCACGATCGCTGAGGCCGTGGCCGGCCCAACGCCCGGCAGCGCGTCGAGCTGCTGCTCGTCAGCGGTGTTCAGATCCACCGGGCCCTCGTCATGGGTCGCACCACCCGCGCCGGAAGGCGATGACGGCATCGGCTCGCCGACGGTCGGCACATACACACGCTCCCCATCGGTGACTTTGGCCACGAGCACGAGCCGATCGGGATCAGCGCCGCCTGCGAGCCCGCCGGCGGCGTCGATCACGTCGATCACGCGAGCGTCCGCGGGCACGCGGTAGACCCCGGGCGAGACGACCGCGCCGGCCGCTTGGACGAAGAGCGTCGCCGCGGTTGCGTCCGTCGGCGGCGGCCCGGACGCCGCCTCCGGCGCAGTCACCTGGGGGATGCAGTGCTTCCGTCGGAGGTGGAGTGCGCAGCACCCAGACGGCACCGACCACGGCGACGACGAGCAACCCGAGCCCGACGAGGGCCGCGGCGGCGAGGTGCCATGAGCGCAGCGGGCGCCAAGGGATCCTGGCCTCGAGTCGGTCACGCCACCCGAGCGGCGGCGGCACAGGCAACAGATCGGACATCGAGGCTTCTCCTGCGTTGAGTGCAGCAGGGGAAGCTCAGGACGACGTTACCTCCAGCCGTTGCGCGACCCAGTCGGCCTCGATCTCGAAGGGGATGCGCCGGTACGCGCCCCAGTGCCCTTGCGGCAGAGCCGCCACTTGGCGTACGAGCCGACGATAGCGCGCCGCGAACCCGATCAGCCCGTGGCGGTGCCACTGCCGCACGTGCACGACCTCGTGGCGTCATCAGGTAGCGGCGAGCGCTCGTGACCGGCGCGCACGGAGATCGACCGAGCCGATCGTGATGCGCGTCGGCGCCTGGCGGCACCGGCCCACCGACCACCACGGTCACGCCCGGGCGACGCTCGATCGTGCATCGCTGCCGTCGTCAGAACAGTCGGCTGGTGAGCTGGCGCCGGTACGACGCCGTGCGCGGATCGTCGGGGCCCAGCAGCTCGAGGATGTCGACGAACTCCTGGCGGGCGTCCTCGTCGTCCTTCACCCGGTCGAGCAGCGCCGTCAGCGTGGCGTCGTAGTCGTCGGCGGGCTCGTCGCCGAGCCGGGCGAGGGCGGCGACCCGGCGGGTCGCGGTCGGTCTCGGGGATCGCGGGCCAGCAAGCCGAGCGCTTCCTCGGACTCGCCCTCGCTCGACGAGCAGCTCGGCCAGCGCCGACGACGGCGTCCTCGTTGCCGGGCTCGAGCTCGAGCGCCTGGCGCAGGCTGTCCTCGTCGCCGGCGGCGATCAGCTTGCCGATGAGCTGCTCTCCTCCTCGGTCGGCAGCAGCCGCTGCACGAAGTCCCGCACCGTCGGGCTCCGGGTGCGCGCCGAGGAAGCCGTCGACCGGCTGGCCGTCCTTCACCGCGACCACCAGCGGGATGCGCTGCACCCCGAACGCCTGCGGAGATCTGCGGGGTTCTCGTCGACGTTGACCTTGACGAGCACGACCTTGCCGTCGGTCTCGTCGATCACCTTCTCGATGATCGGCCCGAGCGTGCGACACGGCCCGCACCACGGCGCCCACAGGTCGACGACGACCGGCACGTCGTGGCGACCGCTCGCATCACCTCGGTCTCGAAGGTGGCATCGGTGACATCGACGTACATGGCTCTCAGGCTACCGGCGGGCACCAATGACCCATCGGGTCGGACGGCACAGCCTCATCCGGTGTAGAGACGTCCGATGCGCTTCGCGATCAGTGCCCCGAACGTCGGCGATCCTGCGGCGCTCGTCGAGCTCGCCGAGCTGGCCGAGGCGAGCGGATGGGACGGGTTCTTCGTGTGGGATCACCTCCACCTTCGCCGCGATCTCCACCTCGACGTGCACGACCCGTGGGTGCTCCTCGGCGCATGTGCCGCCCGCACGTCCCGTCTCACCATGGGCACGTTGGTGTCGCCGCTCGCACGTCGCCGTCCCCAGGTCGTCGCGAAGCAGGTCGTGACCGTGGACCATCTGACGCAGGGCCGCGCCGTGCTCGGAGTCGGGCTCGGCGTGCCGGCTGCCGAGGAGTACGGCGCGTTCGGGGAGCCGGTCGACCCGAAGGTGCACACGGCCATGCTCGACGAGGCACTCGACGTCGTGACCGGACTGTGGTCAGGCGAGCCGTGGACACACGAGGGCGCGCGCTACCGCGTCGACGGGGCCCATTTCTTGCCGCGTCCCGTTCAACGCCCTCGCCCGCCGGTGTGGGTGGCGGCGATGTGGCCGCATCCGCGTCCTCTTCGCCGCGCCGCGCGGTGCGACGGGGTCGTGCCGCTCAACGACAACGGCCAGCCGTTGACTCCCGACGTGGTGCGTCGCGTCGTCGAGTTCATCGCCGCGCACCGTTCGCTCGAGCACTTCGATGTCGTCGCGACGGCAGCACCGGGGATCGACTACGCCGAGTACGCCGAAGCAGGGGCGACGTGGCTGGTCGAGAGCATCTGGCCGGCGTCAGCCACCTGGTACGACGAGCTCCGCACACGCTGCGCGCTCGGACCCGCCGGCGTCAGCGCCGACACGACCTGACTACGGTGTCGGCGTGCAGCCCGACGGACCGGAAGGCATCGACAGCGAGCGCGTCGGCAGCTGGTTGGTCGACAACGTGCAACGGCGCGGTGCCGCCGTTCAGCTTCGAGCTGATCGCCGGCGGCCATTCGAACCTGACGTTCAAGGTCACCGATGCGGAACGGCACCGCACGGGTGCTGCGGCGTCCGCCGCTCGGGCACGTGCTCGCGACCGCGCACGACATGGGCCGCGAGCACCGCATCATCGCGGCGCTCGGTCCGACCGATGTGCCCGTCGCCCCCGCGCTCGGGTTCTGTGACGACGTCGACGTCAACGGCGCACCGTTCTACGTGATGGGCTTCGTCGACGGGTTCATGCTCCGCGACGCCGGCACAGTCGCGCGAGGCGCTCGACGCCGAACGCGCGCCGGCACGCGCCGGCGACGATCTCGTCGACGTGCTCGCGATGATCCACGACGTCGACCCCGACGCGGTGGGCCTGGGCGACCTCGGGCGCAAAGAGGGCTACATCGAGCGCCAGCTGAAGCGCTGGTACGGCCAGTGGGAGAAGTCGAAGACCCGCGAGCTGCCCGCCGATCGACGAGGTGCACGAGCACCTCCTCGGCGCGCATCCCCGAGCAGGGCCCGGCGCGTCGATCGTCCACGGCGACTATCGCCTCGACAACTGCATGGTGGGCGGCCGACGGCCGCATCGCCGCCGTGCTCGACTGGGAGATCTGCACGCTCGGCGATCCGCTCGCCGACGTCGGGATGCTGATGGTGTACTGGACGGGCCCCGACGACGAGACGGCGTGCGCTCGCGATGTCGGCCACGGCAGTCGAGGGCTTCCCGAACCGGGCCGACCTGCTCGAGCGGTACACCAAGACCTCGGGCCGCGACGTCGCCGACATCGACTTCTACACGTCGTTCGCGCTACTGGAAGCTCGCCTGCATCGTCGAGGGTGTGTACGCCCGCTACCTGGCCGGCGCCATGGGATCGGGCCGCGAAGGCTTCGACGTGTTCAAGGTGCAGGTCGAACGTTCGGCCGCGCACGCGGCCGAGATCGCGCAACGAGTCCCGTGACCGACCCGGAGCCAGCGCCGCTCTACACGCTCCATCGAGTCGTCCCGCGCTCGCCTCACCCGTCCTGGTGATCGCGCTCGAGGGCTGGATCGACGCAGGACTCGGCGCGGCAGCCGCCGCGCAGGCGCTCGCGGCCGATCTCCATCCGACTTCGATCGCGTCGTTCGACGCCGACCGGCTGCTCGACTACCGCGCCCGCCGACCCGTGATGCATCTCCGTGACGGCGTGAACACCGCGCTCACATGGCCGGGCATCGAGCTGCACGCGGCGAAGGACCGCTCGGGTCGAGACGTGCTGCTGCTCCTCGGACACGAACCAGACTCGCTGTGGCGCCTCTTCACCGAACAGGTCGTCGCCTTGGCGGTCGAGTTCGGCACGCGACTCGTGGTCGGCTTGGGCGCGTATCCGTTCGCGGCGCCCCACACTCGGCGCTCGCGGCTCTCCACGACGGCCAACTCGACTGAGCTCGCGGAACGGCTCGGCTATCTCCGCAACTCGGTCGACGTACCTGCCGGGGTCGAGGCGGCGATCGAGCGTCGGTGCGCCGAGATCGGGCATGCCGGCGGTCGGGCTCTGGGCTCAGGTGCCCCACTACGTCGCCGCGATGCCGTATCCCCCGGCGTCCATCGCGCTGCATCGACGGGCTCGGCGAAGTCGCCGGGCTGTCTCTGCGAGTCGATTCGTTGAGGCAAGCCGCCGCCGAGCACGTCGCTCGTCTCGATGAGCTCGTTTCGCAGAGCGACGAGCACCGGGAGATGCTCCGCCAGCTCGAGGCGCAGGCCGACGCCGAGACCGCCGAGACGGCGGAGCCTGACACTCGCTCCGCGCTCGCGCCGATCAACCCGAGCGACCTTCCGAGCGGCGACGATCTCGCCGCCGAGCTCGAGCGCTACCTCCGCGAACAGGGCTGAGCGTCGCTCCCACGGCTATCGTCCGCCGCCATGAAGGTTGACGGAGGCATCGGGTTCGATCTCAGCAAAGCCGCAAGCGCCAGCGCAGGAAGCGGAACAGGCGGGCTACAGCGGCATCTGGTCGGCGGAGACCAGTCACGACCCCTTCTTCCCGCTGCTCGTCGCAGCGCAGCACACGAAGGACATCGAGCTCGGCACGGGCATCGCCGTTGCGTTCGCCCGCAACCCCATGCTGCTCGCCAACATCGCCTACGACCTCCAGGCCGCGTCCGGGGGTCGGTTCATCCTCGGGCTCGGCAGCCAGATCAAGCCGCACATCGAGAAGCGGTTCTCGATGCCGTGGAGCCACCCTGCGCCGCGCATGCGCGAGATGGTCCTCGCGATCCGGGCGATCTGGGACTGCTGGGAGAAGGGCACGAAGCTCGACTTCCGGGGTGACTTCTACAGCCACACCCTGATGACCCCGTTCTTCAACCCTGGCCCGAACCCGCACGGCGACGCTCGCATCTTCCTCGCGGGGGTCGGCGCGCTCATGACCGAGGTCGCGGGCGAGGTCTGCGACGGATTCATCTGCCACGGGTTCACGACCGAGCGGTACTTCCGTGAGGTGACGCTGCCGGCGCTCGAGCGCGGTCGAGCGAAGGCGGGCAAGACGATGGAGGGCTTCGAGATCTCGGGGCCGTCGTTCGTCGTGACCGGCACGAACGAAAGGAGCTGCGAGGCCGCGGCTGCGGGCACGCGCCAGCAGATCGCGTTCTACGGGTCGACGCCGGCCTACCGCACGGTGCTCGAGCTGCATGGCTGGGGCGATCTCCAAGACGAGCTCAACGCACTGTCGAAGCAGGGCGAGTGGGTGAAGATGGGCACGCTGATCGACGACGAGATCCTCAACACGTTCGCGGTCGTCGGTGAGCCCGAGCAGATCGCTCCCGAGCTGCACAAGCGCTACGGCGACGCGATCAACCGCATCTCGTTCTACGCGCCCTACCACTCCGATCCCGAGCGTTGGCGCGGCGTGCTCGAGGCACTGAAGGCGGCGTGAGGCTTGACATCCTGACTCAGTCGTGTCCTGATATATCGGATGTCGACTGATCCCACGAGGGCCACCCATCCCCTGCAACCCGCGGCGCTGCACATCCTGCTCGCCCTCGGCCGAGGCGAGCGACACGGCTATGCGCTCATCGGTGATGTCAGCTCCCTGAGTGACGGCGCGATCAGGCTCGGTCCCGGCACGCTCTACGGCACGATCAAGCGGCTCCTCGCCGATGGCCTCATCGAAGAGACCGAGGAGCGCCCCGACCCCCAGCTCGATGACCAGCGCCGCCGGTACTACCGGCTCACCCCGGCAGGCGCGGCGGCCGCGACGGCGGAGCTCGATCGCCTCGCCTCGCTCGTGAAGCGCGGCCGTGCCGCGTTCTCCCCCACCCCGAAGCAGGCGTGATGTTCGGCTATCGACTGCTGCTGCGCCTCTATCCGAAGAGCGTGCGCAACGAGTACGGGGACGCGATGCAACAGCTGCACCGCGACCAGCGCGTCCACTCGGGAATGAGCGGACCGCGGCTGTTCATCGCAACCACGCGTGATGTCGTGCGATCGGCACCACGACTGAGGCTGGAGGAAGCGATGTCGCATCACCCGGGACGCACCCGCGCCGTCGTGACGATCCTCGTCGCCGCCGCGCTCGTTGGCTTCGTCGCCATCGGGCCGCTGCTGTTCTTCCCTGCGCTGCTCGCGCTGGTCATCTACATGGCGCGACACGCCGACGACATCGACGGCGCCAAGCACGCGCAGGCGCTGTGGCTCGGAATTCCAATCGCCGGCGGCGTGCTGTTCCTCGCGAGCCTCGCTGCCGACGCGCTCGGTGCAGGTGACAGCGCGTGGTGGCCGCTCGCCGTCGGTGGCGCGATCATCGGCGGACCGATGCTCGTGATCGCGCTCGTGCTCAACGCGTGCACCGAGATCGGCATTCGCTTCGGCCACCGTCCGGAGCCCGTTCCCGGCCGGGTTCGGGCGGAGTCAGCAGGAATCGCGGCCGGGTTCCTGACGCTCGCCCTCCTGCTGATGGGCGAGTCGCGCGGCTGGGCGATCTTCATGATCACCGTCCTGTCGCTGATCACGCTCGCGGTGTTGCTCGTCTACACGCTCTTGCTCCACCTGATGCGTCCGCGGGGAGCGACAGTCTGACTCAGGCGAGCTGCAGCGACTCGTCGAGGTAACGCTGCTTGCACAGGCTGCGCTGCAGCTTCCCCGACGAGGTCTTCGGCATCGTGCCGGCGACAACGAGCATCACATCGCGAGGCGGCACGCCGGCGACCTCGAGCACACGCTGATGCACCGCCTTGCGCACGGCCTCGAGGTCGTCGGCTCGCGTCTCGGCGACGACGACGACCGATTCCTTGCCCTTGTACCCGTCGACCCCGAACGCGACGACGTTGCCCGCCCGCACGCCGTCCATCGTGCCGACAGCACGCTCGATGTCCTCCGGGAACAGGTTGCGGCCGCCGATGATGATCACGTCCTTGATCCGACCGCAGAGGACGAGCTCGCCGTCGAGGAGGTACGCGAGATCGCCCGTGCGCAACCAGCCGTCACGGACCAGCTCGGCTGTGGCATCGGGCCGCTTGTAGTACCCGGAAGTCACCGAGGAGCCCGAGATCTCGAGCTCGCCGACCTCGCGCTCGCGGAGCACGGCGCGGGTCTTCGGGTCGCAGACCCTGATCTCGAGGCCCGGCACGGGCTTGCCGAGCAGCGGGAGTCGCCGGGCGCCCTCGTCGTCGGCATCGACCGGCTTCGCGACGTGCTCGCTCTCGAGCATTCGACGATCGACGATGTCACACACCATTCCGCGCATCGGCGGCGGGAACGTGCCCGCGATGGCGACCTCGGCCATGCCGAACGCACAGAACTCCGCTCCGGGACGGAAGCCATGAGGCGCTGCCGCGGCGACGAACGCATCGACAGCATCGGGATCGATCGGCTCGGCCCCGTTGAGCGCGATCCGCATCGAGGACAGGTCGAGCCCACTCATCCGCTTCAACGCCCGCGTCGCGAGCACCCACGAGAAGTTCGGTCCGGCGGTCGCAGTGCCGTGGTAGGTCGAGATCCACTCCATCCACGCCCCGGGATGCGCGAGGAAGTCCTGCGGCGACGCGAGCACCAGCCCGGCACCGGTCGTCATCGGTGTGGTCATGCAGCCCACGAGCCCCATGTCGTGGTACAGCGGCAGCCACGAGACGAGCACGTCGACGTCGAGGTCGAGGTCCGTCGCCTCGACAATGGCGTCGAGGTTCGAGCAGAGCACGCGCTGCGGAAGCATCACGCCCTTCGGCTCTGACGTCGAACCGCTGGTGAACTGCAGGATCGCCAGGCGGTCGAGATCGTCGGAGACTCGGTCGTATGCGTCGGACGCCGGGCGACCCTTGCCCGGCATCAGATCGCCGAGCAGCACCGCCGGCGGATCCCCTTCGACGGGCTCATAGAACGGAGCGAGGTCAGGGTCGATCAGCAGGAGCGCAGCGTCGGCGTTGCGGATGCGCGTGCGCGTCTGCTCCACGAACTCCTCGATCGAGCCCATCCGCATCGGGAGCGGAAGCACCACGGCGCACGCACCGGCCAACCAGCAGGCTTGGATCGCGGTCACGAGGGGACGGCTCGTGGGCCCGAGGATCGCCACGTGGTCGCCCGGGTTGATCCCGCGCGCTTGCAGGCCGGCGGCAATGACGCGCGCGTCGTCGTGCAGCTGCGCCCACCGCACGTGCACGCGAGCGTCCTTGCTGATGAAGGTCGCTCCGTGTGCCTGATCGGCGGCGCGCTCGAGGCGAGCGATCAGGGGGATGGGCGCCACGGTCATAAGACTTGCGCACGGCAGGACCGGTTACGAATCATGCGGGCAATCCCACGCAGGCCAGCAGGGGTGGGCCAGTATCCTCGGCCTCCATGTCCGACCGTCCCGACGTGCCTGCGCACCGCTACGACGGCCGCGTCGCGGACGAGATCGAGACTCGCTGGCAAGCCACCTGGGACGCCGACGGCACGTACCACGCGCCCAACCCATCGGGTCCCCTCGCCGACGGGTTCGACGCCATGCAGGGCAAGCCGAAGACCTTCGTCCTCGACATGTTCCCCTATCCGAGCGGTGATGGTCTGCACGTCGGTCATCCGCTGGGGTTCATCGGCACCGACGTGTATGCGCGCTACCTCCGCATGACGGGGCACAACGTCCTCCACACGATGGGGTTCGACGCGTTCGGGCTGCCCGCCGAGCAGTACGCGGTGCAGACCGGACAGCACCCTCGCATCACCACTGAGGCGAACGTCGCGAACTACCGACGCCAGCTGCACCGCCTCGGCCTCGGCCACGATCCGAGGCGATCGGTGTCGACGACCGACGTCACCTACTACCGCTGGACGCAGTGGATCTTCCTGCAGATCTTCAACTCTTGGTACGACCGCGCGGTCGATCGAGCCCGCCCGATCGACGAGCTGATCCAGGAATTCGAGACCGGCGTGCGTGACACGCCCGACGGACGCGACTGGGCCACGCTCGACTCTGTCGAGCGGCGCGAGGTCGTCGACTCGTTCCGTCTCGCCTACCTCGACGAGGCACCGGTGAACTGGTGCCCCGGTCTGGGCACCGTGCTCGCGAACGAAGAGGTGACCTCAGACGGACGCAGCGACCGCGGCAACTTCCCCGTCTTCAAGCGTCCGCTGAAGCAATGGAAGATGCGCATCACCGCGTACGCCGACCGGCTGATCGACGACCTCGACGTCTTGGACTGGCCCGAGCCGATCAAGCGCATACAACGCAACTGGATCGGTCGCAGCGAAGGCGCCCTGATCCACTTCCCGGCGCCGTCGATCGGTGAGTCGATCAGCGTGTTCACGACCCGCCCCGACACCATGTTCGGCGCGACCTACATGGTGCTCGCCCCCGAGCACCCGCTCGTCGACGTCCTGCTGCCGGCGACGTGGCCAGAGGGAACGCCTCCGAAATGGACAGGCGGTGCCGCGACCCCGTTCGACGCGTTCGCGGGGTACCTGCGCACGACCGGTTCTCTGAGCGACCTCGAGCGCCAGGTCGACTCGCGTCAGAAGACCGGCGTGTTCACCGGTGCCTATGCGACGAACCCTGCGACACGCGCCCCGATCCCGGTCTTCGTCGCCGACTACGTGCTGATGGGCTACGGCACCGGGGCGATCATGGCCGTGCCCGGCCAGGACGAGCGCGACTGGGAGTTCGCCGAGGTCTTCGACCTGCCGATCGTGCGCACCGTGCAGCCCTCAGAGGGTTGGGAGGGCAAGGCGTACGTCGGAGACGGGCCGGCGATCAACAGTGGCTTCCTCGATGGGCTCGGCGTCGCCGATGCGAAGCGCAAGATCATCGACTGGCTCGAAGCGCAGGCCCTCGGCGAGGGCACCATCACCTACCGGCTGCGCGACTGGCTGTTCAGCAGGCAGCGGTACTGGGGCGAGCCGTTCCCGATCATCTACGACGACACGGGACTGCCCATCGCCGTGCCCGAGTCGATGCTTCCGGTCCTGCTCCCCGAGGTCGAGGACTTCAGCCCGCGGACGTTCGCCGACGACGACGAGACATCGATGCCCGAGCCGCCGCTCGCTCGCGGCACGACTGGGTCGAGGTCGAGCTCGATCTCGGCGACGGAGCCCGCACCTATTGGCGAGAGACGAACACGATGCCGCAGTGGGCTGGCTCGTGTTGGTACGAGCTGCGCTATCTCGACCCGACGAACGAGAACGCCTTCGTCGACGCGGCGGTCGAGCGCTACTGGATGGGTCCCCAGCGCGAAGGCGACCCGGGCGGCGTCGACCTCTACGTGGGTGGTGTCGAGCACGCGGTGCTGCACCTGCTGTACGCGCGCTTCTGGCACAAGGTGCTGTTCGACCTCGGCCACACGTCGTCGTTCGAGCCATACCGACGTCTGTACAACCAGGGCTACATCCTCGCGGCCGCATATCAAGATGCGCGTGGCATGTACGTCGATGCCACCGCGGTGCAAGAGCGCGAGGGGCGCTACTACCTCGATGGAGTCGAGGTGAAGCGTGAGATGGGGAAGATGGGCAAGAGCCTGAAGAACGGAATCTCGCCCGACGAGTACTACAGCGTGTACGGCGCCGACACGTTGCGTCTCTACGAGATGTTCACCGGGCCCCTCGATCAGGAGCGGCCATGGGAGACGCGCGCCATCGTCGGTGTGCATCGCTTCCTGCAACGGCTCTGGCGGCTGATCATCGACGAAGACACCGGCGAGTTGCGCGTCGACGACACGCCCGCGGATGACGAGACTGCGCCGCGTGCTGCACCGCACGATCGACGCTGTGCGCACTGACATGGCGAACCTGCGATTCAACACCGCCATCGCGAAGCTCACCGAGCTGAACAACCACGTGACCGCGAAGGGCGACACGACGACGACGCCGCGAGGTCGCAGAGCCGCTCGTGCTGATGGTCGCTCCCCTGGCTCCCCACATCGCCGAGGAGCTGTGGCACCGGCTCGGGCATGTCGAGACCGTCGTCTACGCGCCGTTCCCCGAGGCCGATCCTGCGATGCTCATCGAGAACACCGTCGAGATCCCGGTGCAGGTGAAGGGCAAGGTGCGGGCACACCTCACAGTCGCGGCCGACGCCGATGCGGCGACGATCGAGGCGGCTGCGCTCGCCGACCCCGCCGTCGTGAAGGCGATCGACGGCAACGCGGTGCAGCGAGTGGTGGTCGTACCGGGCCGCATGGTGAACGTGGTCACCTGACTGGTACCGTCGACCAGCCTCTTCGAGGACTCGGGGCTATAGCTCAGTTGGTAGAGCGCTTGCATGGCATGCAAGAGGTCAGGGGTTCGAATCCCCTTAGCTCCACAGACGCTGTGCCTCTCGGGCCGCGTGCACGAGCCGGTCGCTGTACCCGACCCACCAGTCGAGCTCGGCAGCCGGCACGTTGCTGTTGCCGTCGGCGAGCCCGACGGCTCCGTCGATCATCTCCCGGACGATGTCGGCGTGTCCGGCGTGGCGGTCCGTGTCGACGATGACGTGCACCAAGACCCGGTGCAACGTGACCTCGCGCCGCTCCTCTGGCCACCACGCCACCGCGCCGATCGCATCCAGAGCGAGCGCGGTGATCGTGGCATCCGAGTGTGCCCACGCTCGGCGATACAGGTCGACGATGTCCGCACGCGACTCTTCGGGAGTCGCCCACATGTCCGCGTTGGGCTCAGCGCCCTCGTCGAACCACGGCGTCGGTTCGCCGCTCGGCCTCCCGAAAACCTCGCCGAAACATCCGAGCTCCACGCCCGCCACGTGCTTGACCAGCCCCAGCAGATTCGTGCCCGTAGGAGTCATCGGGCGGCGGATGTCGTACTCCGACAGCCCGTCGAGCTTCCACACCGAGCGCGTCCCGCGCGGCCTGGAGGTAGCGGCGGAGGTCTGCCTTCGGATCCGGTGCGTCCACGGGCTGCAGTCTGACGCCACTACCCTCCTGCTCGTGGGCCAGCCGATCGCCGTCACCGAGAAGCAGTCGAGTCACCCGGGCATCGTGCGCTTCGAGACGAACCGCAGCTTCACGGGGATGGGCCACGAGCACTTCGCCTCGCTCGCCGCGATCACCGGCCAACGTCCCACTGACGAGCTGGCTCGCCGGCTGCTCGACACCGGCAAGGTCGACGGTGTGCACGTCTACATGAACATGATCACCGTCGACGTGAAGAAGGGCTTCGAGCCGACCGGCCTCAAGGAGGTCATCGAGGGGCTCTACACCTACTGGCAGCCGGGCATGGTGCCGCCGTCGTTCGAAGACGTCGCTGCCGACGAGCCCGCCGCAGCCGCACCTGCCGCATCGGGAGCAGCGCCTGCGGACGACGCGCTCTCCGAAGCGGCCAAGAAGGTTCCCGCTGCGCTGCTCGAGCGCAGTCGCCTCGCTCGCGAGCGAGCAAAGGCCAAGGCCGCTGCCGGCGAGTAGCCCGCGCTAGGTCGTCGCGACGGGCTCGGCCCACGCAACCCGAGGCACGTCACTCCACAGTCGCTCGAGCTCGTAGTACCGCCGCGTCTGCTCGAGGAACACATGGACGACGAGATCGCCGTAGTCCATCAGCACCCACGTGAGGTCGTCGAGGCCCTCGACTCGAAGCGGCTTCGGTCCGTCGTCGCGAGCGAGCTCCGCTTCGACGGCGTCCGCGATCGTGCGCACCTGTCGGGTGTTCATGCCGTGGACGATCACGAAGTAGTCGGTGATGGCCAGCACTGCGCCGACATCGAGCACGACCGGATCTTCGGCCTTCTTGTCCACTGCGGCCCGCGCCGCCCGAATCGCCCAGTGCTCGACGGTCTGTGCGCTCACCTCAGCCAGTGGAACTCGTCTCCTCGGTTGCGACCGGTGCCGTCGTCGAGGTGGTGGCCGCGGCATGGGCTGCGACCTGCGCCTCGAAGTCCTTTCCGAGCACCACCGTGAGGTCGATGCCATCGACGACCGTAGCGTCCTCCGCGGTCGTTCCCACGCCGAGCGCCTCCGCGACGTAACCGGCCGTTCCCTTGAAGCCTTCGTTCGCGTACAGAACCTGCGTGTGGGCCACTTCGGTGTCGTCGCTCGCGATGACGAGGTTGGCCCCGAGGAGCAGCACGAGGTCCGCGGCCGTGAGCATCGCGTCCGGATCACCCGTCGTGTTCACCAGTCGGATGCGTGCGCTGTTGGTCGGCGGCGACACTGCGCCCGGCATGCTCTCGGCGACGAGGAGGCGCATCGGACCCTGGTCGGCCTCGTACGCCTCGGGCTCGCCCGACAGCGCCTTCACCGGGAGGACCACGACCTGGTACGGCCCCGCGGCCAGCGCCGCCATGTGCTGCTCGACCGGCAAGGGCGGCGGCTCGACCTGCGCCTCGCCGGCTGGCGCGATCGTCGTGGTCGCGGGCGGCGGAGGCGTCGTCGCGGCGATCGACGTGAGCACGCCGTCCCACAGCTGCTCGTAGAGCACGAGGCGCGCGGCCTCGGTCTCATCCGCGGCGTGCGCACCGAACGCGATCGGCAAATCGGAGGCCGACAACGTTGCCGGACCACTCGGGAACAAGACCTCGAGGCGACCATCGGGTCCGGACGTCCCCACCGGATCGTCGAACGACGCGGTCACATCGCCCGTCACGAGCTTCGGCCACGCCGCGGCGTCGAGGACGGCGACCTGCTCGAGGCGGACATCGAGAAGGCTCTCGACGGTCTGTCGGAGCAGCGTCGCGCCGCCGGTCGCGAACGCGCTGCCGAGCGGCGCGTCACCGACACCGGGCACGGACGACGCGGAGCAGGGTCGGCATGAGGATCAGGAACCCGCCCCGCCCGCCCGGGCTGAGCGCGGCAACGGCAATCGACTCCGGCGCGCCCGTCGCGTCGAGGCTCACAAGCAGCTGCGCCGGCGTCGGCGGCAGGAAGATGTCGGCGGCGCGCCCCTCTCGCTTCACCAACCGTCCTTCGCGGCTGTCGACGATCGTCTTCGCGGCCGCGCCCCCGACGCGGGAATCGCTGCTGCGATGAGGAGCATCACGACCGCCACGCCGACCGTGCGCCACGGGCGGGTGCGGGTGCGATGCAGCTTGCCGCTCGGCAAAGCCGCGGGCGCCGACTCGGTGACGACGGGCGGTGGCGCGACGGGCGGCGCGACCGGCGCGGCAGGTGGCGCGACCGGTGGCATGCCGGGCGACGTGTCATCGATCGTGTCGCGCAGACCGAGCTCGGTGGCGGCCGTGTCCTCGATGTCCGCGGTGGCCGCAGTGTCCGCAGTGTCCGTGGTGATCGCGACCTCGGGATCCTCGATCACGGCTGCATCACGGGGGCATAGAGGCCACGCGCACGGATGCACACGATGACCCCAGGGGGGAGCAGGTAGTCCAGCGGGCGCCCATCGACAGCACGCGCCCTCAGGTCGGTGCTCGAGACGTCGAGACGGGGGACCTCGACTCGCTCCCACCTCCATCCCCGCGGGGGCGCCTCGCCCTCGGCTCCCGGACGGTCCACGACGACGACCGTGCAGCCAGACCGCACCTCGTCGACGCGCTCCCACGTGGTCAGGCCGCCGGCCGCGTCGCTGCCGACGATCAGGAACAGCTCGGCGCCCGGCTGGTCACGCGCGAGGTCAGCAAGCGTGTCCGCGGTGTACGACGGCCCGCCCCGGTCGATCTCGATGCGGCTGACCTCGAGACCCTCGACCCCCTGCACCGCTGCTTCGACCATTGCGAGCCGGTCCTCGGGCGGGCTGATGGTGCGTTCTCCCACCTTCTGCCACGGCACGTTCGCGACCACGAGGAGCACGGAATCGAGCCCGAGGGCGTGACGGACGTTGACTGCGGTGACCAAGTGACCCACGTGGGGCGGGTCGAATGTCCCCCCGAACACGCCCAGTCGCACGAAAACGCAGGATATCGGCACCACATCGGGGGTAAATGTGCGGCAGCACGTCTCCGATACCAGTGCGAGGCGAGATGTGCCATGTGACACCCCTCGCCGAGAGTGGGAAGGGAATGACAACCGGGTAATTCCGGTTGCAGGATCCGCCATGAGTGACGCAGTTGGTCTGTATCTCAATGAGATCGGTCAGGTCTCCCTCCTCAACGCTGAAGAGGAGCGGGAGCTTTCCCGCGCCATCGAAGCCGGACGTGCCGCTACCGAGCGGATCGCCACCGGCGACAACGATCCCGAGCTCGACGAGCTCGTCCGGGTCGCCCACGCCGCGAAGGATCGCTTCATCAGAGCGAACCTCCGTCTCGTCGTGAGCATCGCCCGCCGCTACCCCCTCCCCCCCGGCATGGATCTCCTCGATCTCGTGCAGGAGGGCAACCTCGGTCTCGAGCACGCCGTCGACAAGTTCGACTGGCGCCGGGGCTTCAAGTTCTCCACGTACGCGACGTTCTGGATCCGTCAGGCAATCGGACGGGCGCTCGATCAGAAGGCGAGCCTCGTACGGCTGCCCGGTGATCGGTCCGCCAGCCTGCGCGCCGCGCTCCGCCAGGTCTCGGGCGACGGCGACGAGCTCGACGACGAGAACGCTCGACTGCACCGTCTGTCCACCCCGGTGTCGCTCGATCGATCGATCGGCGACGACGGCGACAGCACCCTCGGCGATCTCGTGCCGAGCGACACGATCGGCCCCGAGGCAGCGGTGATCGCCGAGGCCGAGGGCGCAATGCTCGACGAGCTCCTCGGCATGCTCGACACTCGGGCCCGGTACGCCGTCGAGCGCCGCTTCGGCCTCGTCGACGGCAAGAAGTGCAGCTATCGCGAAGTCGGGGAGGAGCTCGGCGTGACCGCCGAAGCTGCTCGTCGCCTCGTCAAACGAGCGGTCACAGGTCTCCGTGACGATGCCGCTCGCATCCTCGCCGCCTGATCCCCCCATCAGGCTGGCGTCATGGCCCGCCCCCGAGCGCAGAACCCCCCAACGCGCTCGGGAGGCGGGCCATCTCGCGTCTGTCTCCTCGTCGCCATCCGCCGCTTCGCTTCGGCTGGCTCCTGCTCGCTTTGCTCGACAATGCCTGCTGCCCACACCCGGCGGCGCATTGCGCCGCCATTAACTGCTTTCCGCGCCCCACGCTGACCGGCCACCCTGTGCGGGTGAACCCCGAGCCCTGGTCGCCGTCGTCGTGGCGCGCGTTTCCGGCTGACCAGCAACCTGACTGGCCCGACGAGGGCGCGCTCGACCGAGCGCTGAAGCAGATCCACGGGTACCCGCCCCTCGTCTTCGCTGGCGAGGCGCGTGGCCTCACTGATGCGCTCGCCGACGTCGCCGCGGGCCGCGCCTTCCTGCTGCAGGCGGGCGACTGCGCTGAGTCGTTCGACGACTTCTCGGCGGTCAGCATCCGCGAGAAGCTCCGTGTCGTCCTCCAGATGGCGGTCGTGCTCACGTATTCGTCGGGTGTGCCCGTCGTGAAGGTGGGCCGCATCGCGGGTCAGTTCGCGAAGCCCCGATCGGCGCCGACCGAGCGGGTGGGCGACATCGACCTGCCTGTGTTCCGCGGCCACATGGTCAACGACGTCGCACCGACCGAGGCGGCCCGGACGCCCGACGCGGAACGACTCGTGCAGGCCTACCACCAGTCAGCGTCGACGCTGAACCTCGTTCGTGCCTTCACGAAGGGCGGGTTCGCGGACCTCTCACGGGTTGCCGCGTGGAACCAGGAGTTCGTCTCGTCGAGCCGCGAGGGCCAGCGCTACCACGTGATCGCGGCGGAGATCGAGCGCGCGCTGCGGTTCATGGCCGCGTGCGGCATCGATCTGGCGCGCAGCCCGCAGCTGCATGAGGTCGACTTCTACACCAGCCACGAGGCGCTGATCCTCGGATACGAAGAGGCCCTCACGCGCACCGACTCACTGACGGGTCGCTGGTACGACTGCTCCGCGCACATGCTCTGGATCGGTGAGCGCACACGGCGCCTCGACGGCGCGCACGTCGAGTTCCTCCGCGGTGTCGACAACCCGTTGGGATGCAAGATCGGGCCGACGGCGACGGCCGAAGAGGTGCTCGAGCTGTGCAATCGCCTGAACCCGGACCGGGTCCCCGGGCGCCTGACGCTCATCGCCCGCATGGGAGCCGAGCAAGCAGAGGAGCGCCTTCGCCCACTGCTGCGGGCAGTGTCCGAGGCCGAGCACCCGGTGGTGTGGACGTGCGACCCGATGCACGGCAACACGTTCACGAGCTCCGGTGGCCGTAAGACGCGGCACTTCGACGATGTGCTCGCCGAGATCGGCGCCTTTTTTCGAGCGCACGCAGCCGAAGGCACGTGGCCCGGCGGCGTGCACGTCGAGCTCACGGGTGATGACGTGACCGAGTGCCTCGGAGGCGCCGAGGAGATCTTCGATCATCAGCTCGACGATCGGTACGAGACGATGTGCGACCCTCGGCTGAACGCCCGCCAGTCACTCGACCTCGCATACCGCGTGGCAGAGCTGCTTCGCCGCTAGGAGCCGCCCAGTAGCGGCGGCGGCGTCACGAAGGGCGTCGTGGGCGGATGAGTCGGAGGTGGCGCGGTCGGAGGCACCGTGGTCGTGGCGCGCGGGCGGCGACGCGACGTGGCGACGGGGAGGGTGTCGACCGAGGCTGGCGGCGGCAGGGGCGTCGTCGCCACCGCGATCGTCGTGACGGTCGTCTCGCCTCCCGACCCGACGGTCACCGTGGTCTCGCCGCCAGCCGCCGTGCTGTCGGGCCCGACGGTCACGGTGGTCTCGCCGCCGACCGCCGTGGTGCCAGGCGCGACGACCGTCGTGCCGGTGTCGACGTTGGTCTTGTTGTCGCCGTCATCGCTGGTCGCCTTGACAGCGAAACCGACGACGAGTCCGAGCGCGACGCCACCGGCGATCGAGCTCGTCAGCCACTTGCGGGGATACGCCACCGCGTGAAATTACTCGCGCTGGGCCGCGCGCCGAAGGATGAGGTTCACGACGAGCCCCGTCCACCCCGTCTGATGCGACGCGCCGAGGCCTTCCCCGTTGTCTCCGTGGAAGTACTCGTGGAAGAGCAAGCTGTCCCTCCACTCCGGATCCTCCTGGAATCGCTCGCTGTCGCCGTAGCAAGGGCGGCGCCCGCGCTCGTCGAGCAAGAAGAGCGAGAT
This sequence comes from uncultured Acidimicrobiales bacterium, assembly GCA_963726695.1. Taxonomy (GTDB): domain Bacteria; phylum Actinomycetota; class Acidimicrobiia; order Acidimicrobiales; family DATKAS01; genus DATKAS01. The sequence continues at coordinate 138,218 of CAVSDE010000010.1, read as the reverse complement.
GAGGCGGTCGCTCAGGTCGTCGGCGACGGTGTCGAGGGTGACGTGGTTGCCCGATCCGGTCGGCAGCTCGATCGTGAAGTCGTCGCCCAGGTAGCGCTGGTAGCGGCGCAGGCAATCGATCAGGACGTAGTTCACCGGGAACCAGACCGGACCGCGCCAGTTCGAGTTGCCACCGAACGAGCCCGATTGCGACTCGGCCGGCTCGTAGTCGACTCGCGACGTCACCCCGGCGATCGTGACCTCGAGTGGATGCTCGAGGTGACGGCGGCTGACACTCCGGATGCCGTGCGGCGACAGGAACTCGCCTTCGTCGAGCACCGCAGAGAGGATGCGCTCGAGGCGGACCGGACCGACGACCGACATGAGACGGCGAGATTCGTTGCCCGCAACCTGCGTGTGCGCGATGACTTCGGCGAACTCCGGCTTGTTTCGCTCGAACCACGTCATGTGGAAGGCGAACTCCGGCAGGCGCAGCCGCACCTCGTCCTCGAGCACCATTACCGCGGTGATCGGGATCAGCCCCACCATCGACCGGCACTTGAGAGGCAGCGAAGTGCCGCCGGCGTCGCGGAGCACGTCGTAGTAGAAGCCGTCGTGCTCGTCCCAGAGCCCTTGGTCGTTCATCGCTGTCGCGATGTACGTGAAGTGCTCGAAGAACTTGGTGGCCACGTCCTCGTAGGCGCGATCGTGCATCGCCAGCGTCACCGCGATCTCGAGCATGTCGAGGCAGTACCGAGCCATCCATGCGGAGCCGTCGCTCTGCTCGAGGAACTGGCCTGGCGGCAACGCGGCCCCGCGGTCGATGGGTCCGATGTTGTCGAGACCGAGGAAGCCGCCCTCGAAGACGTTGTTGTCGGCCTCGTCCTTGCGGTTGACCCACCACGTGAAGTTGATGAGCAGCTTGTGGAACACGCGCTTCAGGAAGCCGTAGTCCCGCTGGCCGTCGATGCGGAAGACTTGGAACGCGGCCCACGCGTGGACGGGAGGGTTCGTATCGCCGAACGCCCATTCGTACGCGGGGAGCTGCCCGTTCGGATGCTGGTACCACTCTCGCAGGAGCAGCAGCAGCTGGCGCTTGGCGAAGTCCGCGTCGACTTGCGCGAGCGCGACGCAGTGGAACGCGAGATCCCACGACGCGAACCACGGGTACTCCCATGTGTCGGGCATGGAGAGCACGTCGAAGCTGTCGAGGTGTCGCCAGTCCTTGTTGCGGCCATGCCTTCGTTCGGGGGGTGGCGGCGGCATCGACGGGTCGCCGTCGAGCCATCGGGCGACGTCGAAGTGGAAGAACTGCTTCGACCAGAGCATGCCGGCGAACGCCTGCCGTAGCACTCGTGCCTCGTCCGCGGTCGTGCCGTCGGGGGTGAGCCGGGCGTAGAACGCGTCCGCCTCGGCGCGCCGGGCCGCCATGATCTCGTCGAACGTGGCTTCCTCGCGGTTCGCTCCGGGTCCGAGCTCGAATCGCACCTCGGTCGTCTCGCCGGGCTCGACCGTGAGGTGATAGCGCGCCGCCATCTTCGTGCCGACCCTGTCCGGGTTGACCGAGGGTGCGCCGTGGACGACATGATCGTTGATGCCGTCCTTCGGGAACGGTGGGCTCGGGAGCCCGAAGAGGCGCTGCGCGTTCGTCTCGTTGTCGCAGAACAGGAGCTCGGGGTCGCCGTCGAGCTCGAGGACGTACCGACCCAGCTCGTGGTGCTCGGCCATCACGTAACCGGCCTCGACCCAGAGCGACGGCTTGCGAGGGTCGATCCCCCAGGCCCACGTGTTGCGAAACCACATCGTCGGCAGCACGTCGATGGTCGCGCGCTCCGGGCCGGCGTTGTGCACGGCCACCTTCACGTACACGTCGTCAGGGGTCGCCTTCGCGAATTCTGCTTCGATGCGCCAGTAGCGATCTCCGTCGAAGATGCCGGTGTCGAGCAGCTCGTACTCGGGGTCGAGCTTGGTTCGTCGCCCGTTCTCCGCAACCAAGTCGCCGTACGGGAACTCCCGCTGCGGATAGTGGTACCGCCATCGCATGTACGAGTGGGTGGGCGTCGAGTCGAGGAACCACCAGTACTCCTTGGCGTCCTCGGAGTGGTTGCCCTCGTTCCCGGTGAGACCGAAGATGCGCTCCTTCAGGATCGGATCAGCGCCGTTCCAGAAGGCGAGTGCCAAGCAGAGGGTCTGACGGTCGTCGCTCCACCCGGCGAGGCCATCCTCGTTCCACCGGTAGGTGCGAGAACGAGCGTGCTCGTGGGGAAAGAACTCCCAGGCCGTGCCGTACGGGCTGTAGTCCTCACGGACGGTCCCCCACGCCCGCTCTGCGAGATAGGGGCCCCACCGCTTCCACGGCACGAGCCCGTGCTCGGCCTCCTGGAGGCGGAGGCGCTCGGCTCCGCTGGTCGACCCATCCGATGCCATGGCGGGACCCTGCCACGTTCGGACGGCGCGATGATGGCCGGGCCGCGAGGAGGTTCCCCCCAATGGCCATCCAGTTCGGGCGCGAAGTGTGTGGCAGCCTGCCGGAGGCATCCGCGCGCGAATGGCTCGTGACCGACGGGCTCGGCGGATATGCGATGGGCACGGTCGCCGGCCTGCGCACGCGGCGCTACCACGGTCTGCTGATGGTCGCCGGCGCGGCCGCCAACGGCAACGGTGATGCGGGGGTGAGCCGGCGGATGCTCGGCCTCGCGGCGCTCGACGTCGCGCTTGTCATCGGCGACCGGCGGCTGCGCCTCGCGACCGACGAATGGGCGAACGGCGTCGTCGATCCCGCCGGGCATCGTGACCTCGAGTCGTTCGCGCTAGAAGACGGCATACCCCGCTGGCGCTGGGTGATCGGGGACGTGATCGTCGAGCGCGAGATCGCGATGATGCACGGTCGCTCGGCGGTCGCGGTGCGGCACCGTCTCGTGCACGCGCCGGGGCCGGTGCGAGTCGAGATCACGCCCCTGTGCACGTGGCGCGACGGCCACTCTGATCGGCACGCGAACGGCGACCCCTGGGTCGATGCCACCGCGGACGGCTTCGTCTTCGAGGGCGCGTACCGAGTCCGCGGACCCGAATGGAACGCGGGAGGCTCGTGGTACCGCGGCGTGCGGGCTCGCGCAGAAGCAGAACGAGGGCTCAGCGACACCGAGGACCTCTGGGCCGCGGGCACCTTCGTCACGACCCTCGCACCCGGAGCGTTCGCTGACGTCGTCGCCTGGGCGGGAGACCTCGAGCTCGCACCGCCACCCGCGAGCGACATCGTCGCCTCGAGTCGGGCTCGCGCCGCGCAGCTCTCGGTGAGCGCGCACGCGACAGACGAGGTCGACGCGCTCCTCGCCCGCGCTGCCGACCAGTTCATCGTGTCGACGGCGACGGGTCCGTCTGTCGTTGCGGGATACCCGTGGTTCGGCGAGTGGTCGCGCGACACGATGACGTCGTACGAGGGCCTCTTCCTCTGCACCGGCCGATACGACGAAGGCCATGACCTGCTCGTGCGCTCAGCGGCAACCCTCTCCGAGGGCATGCTCGCGAACACCGCCGACGCAGGCGGCCTCGAGTACAACACTGCTGACGGGACGTTGTGGTTCATCCACGCAGTCGGGCGACACGTCGCCCTGACCGGCGACCTCGACATCCTCACCAAGCTCAACGGCGCGCTCGACGGGATCATCGACGCGCATTCGCACGGCACTCGCTTCGGCCTCAAGGTCGATCCCAGCGACGGCCTGCTGCAACAGGGTGCTCCCGGGTGGGCGCTCACCTGGATGGATGCCCGCGTCGACGGACAGCCGATCACGCAACGAGCGGGCAAGGCCGTCGAGATCAACGCGCTCTGGATCAACGCGCTGGGGACGATCACGGACCTCCACAGCCGCCTCGGTCGTCACGCCGGTAGGTGGCAGTCGCTGTATGACTTCGCGCGCGGCTCGTTCGTGAAGCGCTTCGCGCGTGGCGACCATCTGCTCGACGTGGTCGGCACGACGGGGCCGGACGACGCATCCATGCGCCCGAACCAGCTGCTGGCACTCTCGCTCCCCCACGCACCGTTCCATCCGAGCGCGACGGCGGGGTCGAGCGACCTCGAGGCGATCGCATCAGGCGTGGTGCGGCGATGCCGAGCAGAGCTGCTCACGTCACTCGGCCTGCGGTCCCTGTCGCCGCTCGATCCCGCGTACATCGGATCGCACCGGGGCGGGCCGGCCGAGCGTGACCGCGCGTACCACGCGGGCACCGTGTGGCCGTGGCTGATCGGACCGTACGTCGAGGCCGCGCTCGCGAGCGGCGACGCCACCGACGCGCTCGCTGGCCTCACCGCGCATCTCGGGGAATGGGGCCTCGGCTCGGTGTCGGAGACCGCGGACGGCGACGCGCCCCACGGCGCGACCGGCTGCCCGTTCCAGGCGTGGTCGGTAGCCGAGCTCGTGCGAGCCCGGCGTGCGGTCAGGCGATCGCCGTGAGCGCTCCGCCGACGATGCCCGCTTCGTTCTGAAGCTTTGCGGCCACCACCTCGCACCGCGGGGTGAGCAAGGGGATGAACTTCTCGCCCTTCTTGCTCACGCCGCCGCCGATGATGATCAGGTCGGGCCACAACACGGCCTCGAGGGTGTCGAGGTACTCGTCGACGCGCTTTGCGAACTGCTTCCAGTCGAGGTGTTTCGCCTCGCGAACACTGTCGGCGGCCCGCCGCTCGGCGTCCTTGCCCCGAATCTCCATGTGCCCGAGCTCGGTGTTGGGCACCAACACTCCGTTGAAGAACACGGCGGTACCGATGCCGGTGCCAAGGGTCACGATGATCACGACGCCCTGACGACCCGCACCGGCCCCGAACTTCATCTCCGCGACGCCTGCGCAGTCGGCATCGTTCGTGACGGTGAACGTGCATCCGGTCGCATCCTCGAACAGCACCCTGGCGTTCGTGCCGATCCACGACTTGTCGACGTTCGACGCGGTCTCGATGACCCCGTGCTTCACGACCGCCGGAAACGTGCACCCGACCATGCCCTTGTAGTCGAAGTGCTTCACGACTTCCGCGACGATCTCGGCGACGGCCTTCGGAGTTGCGGGCTTCGGTGTCAGCAACCGGAATCGATCGGCTGCGAGCTCGCCTGTCTCGACGTTCACCGGAGCGCCCTTGATGCCGGTGCCGCCGATGTCGATCCCGAGCTTGACTTCGTTGTCCATCTCCGCAGCGTAGGGGTTCAGGGCAGCCCCGCGCCCGGGACGTCGACTCGGACCGTCTCCACTCGTCCGGGGAGCTCAGCGAGAAGATGGGGGACGTCGGCGTTGAGCACGCCAGTGATGAGGTGCAACGTGCGGCCATCCGCGCCGCCCAGCATGCAAGCGAAGCAGCCCTGCGTGGTGGGGATGCGATCGCTCACCGCTCCCCCTTCAGTGACCCGCACGCACTGCGAGTTCGTCGGGTCCGCGACCCAGATCCCTCCGGCCTCGTCGAGACAGATGCCATCGGGCGTCACCGAGCCAAGAGCTGCCCACTCCCTTCGGTTCGACAGCGTGCCATCGGCTGCGATGTCGAACGCGGTGAGACAGCGACCAAACGTCTCGCCGAGGATCAAGGTGGAGCCATCGGGGGTGATCACGGTGCCGTTCGGAAAGGCGAGCTCGGTTGCCGCAGCCGACACCGTGCCGTCGGGCTGCACGAGCGCGAGCGTCGCCTTCCGCAGCTTCTCTCCCCGCGCGAAGTCGTACCCGAAGTTGCCGACATAGGCACGGCCCTGCGCGTCGACGACCATGTCGTTGCAGTCGCCGGTGGCGAGGGCACCCAGGTCGGCATGCTCCACGAGCCCATCCGGATCGAGGCGCATCACCTTGCGGTCGGTCATCGAGACGGCGAGCAGGCGACCATCGGGCAACCACCCGAGACCGGACGGCCGGTTCGGCACCTCGACGATCAGCTCGGCTGATCCGGTGTCGTCGATCGCGAGCACCCGGTGCGTGTGGAAGTCGGATACCCACAGCCGACCTTCGTGCCAGCGCGGGCCCTCGCCGAACGACAGTCCCTCGAAGAGGACCTGCGGACTGCTCATCGGGTGAAGAGTCATCCGGTGAACAGTACGGCGGCGGTGTCGTCGGGGCCTACGACGCCGTCGCGGCGCAACGCGTCGAGGCCGGCGAGACCGGCCGAGCCGGTGGGGCTCACGTCGATGCCGCTCGAGCGGCGCGCCCTCTCGTTCGCCGCGGCAAGCTCGTCCTCGCTCACCGCGATCGCGTGGCCACCGGTCACCTCGAGCAGCTCGAGCACGGCGGCCCAGTCGTAGGTCTCGTCGTCGAGGATGCCCGTCGCGATGCTGGCTCCGGGAGGCTCCCATGGCCACATGAGCTCGTGACGATGCGAGCGCGGGTACGGACGCCGACGCTGCCACGCACGCACCATCGGCGCATGGACCGCGGCCTGCACGACGTGGATCGTGGGCACGGTCGCCGATCGCCCGAGCGCGACCGCCTCGGTGAGACCCTGCCCGACTGCCGAGGCGAGCGCACCGCCACCCACTTGCACGACGAGGTCATCGACGGTGATGGCGGTGTCCGCGAGCTCATATCCGAGCGTGCGACCACCGTCGATCGTCAGCCCGTTGTCGGGCCCCTGGCACGAGAACGGGATCGCGCCGGCGGCGACTGCTTCTCGGAACCGGAGCACGCACGGGTCGCCAGGAGGCTCGTCGTCGTGCCGCGGGCAGACCTCGATCTCGGCACCGAGCTCACGCAGGCGGACGACGATGTGCTCGTCGGCCCACGTGGGAACGAACACGCGCAACGGTCGAGCCGCGGCGCGCGCGATGACTGCGGCGGCGAGCGCGGCGTTGCCGCAGCTCGCGATGGCGAGGGGCCGGGTGCGTTCGATCTCGACGACCTCGAGCCATATCGCGAGGCCCATGAGGTGGCGTCCCTTGTGGGATCCGCCCACGCCACCCGTCTCGTCCTTCATCCACGCATCGAGCCCCGCGTCGAACCGGAAGGGCGTGAGGGAGAAGCCGGCCCCGTCGACGCCGGCGACGGCTTCGTCGAGACGCTGGACGATCTCGACGAACTCCGCGTCGCTTGCCGCTCGTCCGTGCGCGGCGAGGAGCGTGCGATAGCGGAGAAACGGGTTCCCCTCGTCGCTCGCCGGCCACTCGGTCGCGGAGGGCAGCCGGCGGACGAGCACATGATCGACGTCATCCCCGGGGCGTCCCGCTCGGGGGCAACGGAACGGCGTGTCGGAGCCGGGTGGCGCCGGCCAACCGCAGCCCGCGCACGAGATCACCACGCGCGTCTCACCAAGACGCGAGCACGCCCGTCCGGTCGTTGAACTCGCCGATCGCGGCGTCCCACTTCGGGGCCAGATCGAGCAGTGCCGTCCAGAACGACTGATCCCGCCTCGCTTCGAAGTCTTTCAGCGACACGCCCTGCTGCTCGACCCACGTGAAGTACCCGAGGTTGAAGATGCGGTTGCGGTCGTCAGTGGTGCACTCGAGCAGGTGATCGTCGGTGATGGCGCCGAGATGCTCTGCGAACACCGCCGCGGCGGCACGCTCGTCGAAGCCGTCCGGCCAGAGTCGGGCCATCGTCTTGGTCCGCTCGGAGCCGTACAGGGCCGCGCTCGTCGGTGGCGACGGTGACCACGAGGTCACCGGCGCCGAGATGCAGTCGCTTTGCGACCTTGATCGACGCGACGAGGTTGCAGATGGACGAGAGCCCGAGATGCGCCAGCGACGCGATGACCTCGTCGGGCACTCCGCGGAGAGCGAGCTCGCGGTGCCCTTCGGGCGTGTTGAACAGCACATCGAGGGCGTCGGTCGACCGATCGGACACGGCCGTGACGATGTCGGTCGCCATCACGTTGTGGATGTAGGGGATGTGCTTGTCGCCGATCCCCTGGATGTTGTGCTCGCCGAACCCGTTGCGGAGCAACGTCGGGCACTCGAGCGCCTCGACCGCGACAGTGAGCGAGCCGAGCTGCTGCTTCAGCGCGTCGCCCGCGGCGAGCGTGCCGGCGGACCCCGATGCCGAGACGAAGGCTCGCGCTCGGAGATCGGGGTGTGCGGCCACGATCGCTTCCATCGCCCGACCGGTGGCCAGACGATGGGCGATGTGGTTCCCGAACTCACAGAACTGGTTGAGGACGACGTTCGCCGGGTCGAGGGCGAGCGCCGCACACGCGTCGTAGATCTCCTTGACGTTGCTCTCCGAGCCGGGCGTGCGGATGATGTCCGCCGGATCGGTCACCCACTCCTCGAGCCACTCGAAGCGCTCGCGGCTCATGTTCTCCGGGAGGACGGCGACGCCGCGGCAGTCCATGAGCCGTGAGATCGCGACGCCGCCGCGCGCGTAGTTGCCCGTCGACGGCCAGATCGCCCTTTGGGAGGTGGGGTCGAGCTGTCCACTCACGACCCGAGGCGCGAGGCACGCGTACGCGGCCTGCACCTTGTGCGCGCCGATCATCGGGAAGCGATCGCCGTACGCGAGGACGATCGTCGCGTCGACGCCGGTGAGCTCGGGCGGCGCGACGAGATGCCCCGGGACGTCCACGCGACTCGCGCGATCCGGGCCGTTGAACCAGTGGACGCGGAAGAGGTTGGCGGGGTCGGGGGCGTCGGGCGCAACGTGCTTCAGGCGGGCCTCGACCGCGGCGGGCGCCGCGGACGGGTCGGCGAGCTGTGCGAACGTCGGGAGCGCGATGCCCGCCGCACGGAACCGCTCGACCGCCCGGTCGCGCGCCGCTCGATCGACGATCTCGGTCTCGAGACCGAAGTCCGTCATAGGGCCGATGCGGCCAGTTCGTCGATCAACAACGTCGCGTCGGGCCGCACGCGGCTCGCAGGGATGCCCTCATCGCGGGCGACCAAGCGCTGCACCATCTCGCTCTTGCCCGGGCCGCGCGCGAGGAACATCACCGAGCGAGCGCGGTTCACCGCGGGCACCGTGAGGGTCATGCGGACCCTCCCTCGGTAGGGCTGCGTGATCGCGACGTCGACGTCGGTCACGTCGATCACCGGATCGCCCGGCGGCCATGACGCGGTGTGGCCGTCGTCGCCGAGGCCGAGATGGACGACGTCGAGGATCCCGTCGCCCGCGACCTCGCGGAGCTCGGCCGCGTACCGGCGAGCCGCGTCCTCCAGGTCGGGGGCGGTGACGTCCATGAGGTGCGCCACGACGGGAACCAGATCGAGGAGGTTCGCCCGGAGGTCACCAAGGTTGCGATCGGGGTCGCCGTCTGGGGCGACCCGCTCGTCGACCTCGAACACATGGATGCTCGACCAGGGCAGGTCGAGGCGCGACAGCGACGCGAACATCGCCGCAGGCGTGGACCCTCCGCTCACCGCCAGCGTGAACCGCCCACGAGCATCGATCGCCGGCGGCACCCGGTCGGCGATCCAGGCCGCGGCCCGATCGGCGAGCTCGTCGGCAGCGAAGATCTCGACCGGCATCACGCAGCCTCGTTTCCCACGGGCAGCACGCCCGCGACCGAATCACAGATGTCGTTCCACCGCTGGAACACCCTCGTCTCTCGTTCGAACCCCAGCACCGACAGGGTCGCGGGCGAGAGCGCGAACAGCCGGCCCGCGGTCGGCTCAAGTTCGAGCCACCGAGCGCCGAGAACTCTCAAGAGATGCCCATGGGCGAACAACAAGACGTCCCCCTCCGCCGTGAGTGCCCGTGCGATGACCTGGTCAGCGCGCGCCCCGACTTGGGCGGCAGTCTCGCCGCCGGGCACTCCGTCGCCCCAGAGCGTCCAGCCGGGGCGGTCGACCCTGATGTCAACCGTGCGGCGCCCCTCGTAGTCCCCGTAGTCCCACTCGAGCAGGTCGTCGGCGGTCTCGCACTGCTCGCCGAAGCCGGCGAGCTGGCATGTCTCGGCAGCGCGCGACAAGGGGCTGGTCAGGACGAGCGCGAACTGCCGCCCGACGAGCCTCCGGCCCGCGAGCTCGGCCTGGGCTCGTCCCTCCTCGGTGAGGGGGATGTCCGTACGGCCGGTGTGACGGCCCAGTCGCGCCCACTCGGTCTCACCGTGGCGGACGAGCACGACCTCGTTGGGGGGCATGCCCGGAGCCTGCCACGCGCGCGAGCAAGACTGCTTCCCATGCGCATCGGGCGCGCGGTCGCGGCGCTGGCCGCCATGATGTTCGTGATCCTGTGCGGGAGTCCGGTCGCGTACGCAGCGACGAACTTCCCCGTGGGGCCGCTTGACGTCAATCCGCCCGAGGGCCTCGCCGGGTCGACCTTTACGGCGTCGCAAGACGTCTCCCCGAACCGGTTCTGTCCTGTGTGGTCAGTCACGTTCGCGGGTGTCCCCGAGGGCACCGACGGCAACTCGTCCGCATCGACCCGAAGCGTGAGCGCCCAGGTACCGCTCAATGCTCCGCCGGGCAGCTACGACGTCTTGTCCTTCTGCGGCGACGCCAGCACAGGGCGAGCACAGCAGGTCGGAACCGCCACGTTCCTCGTCATCGCACCCACGACCACGACCACGACGACGATCGCCACCACCACGACCACGACGACGATCGCCACCACCACGACCGCCGCACCCACGACCACGATCGCCACCACCACGACCGCCAGGGCGACGACCACCACGGCCAGGGCCACGACGACGACCGCGAAAGCGACCACCACGACCGCCGCACCGACGACGACGGGCGCGACGACCACCACGATCGCCTCGACAACCACGACGTCTTCGACGACGACGACCGCGGCCCCGACAAGCACTGCGGAGGTGCAGGACCTCGCTCTCGACAAGCCGTCCGTGACGCCGGGCGGCGACGTGAAGGCGACGGGCGAGGGGTGCGACCCGGACGCGACGGTCACGCTCGAGATCGAGGGCGACAAGGTCGGCGAGACGACTGCCGATCAGAACGGCAGCTTCTCGACGCCGATCGCGGTGCCCGATGTCGAACCCGGGCGGCTCGAGGTGCAGGCACACTGCGGGCCGGTCCTGACCACGGATCTCGACGTCGTGCTCGCATCTTCGGTGAGTGGTGGCACGTCGATCCTGCTCGTGATCACCTGCGGGGTGATCGTGCTGTTCGGGCTGCTCTGGTACGGCCTGCGGGGCAGCCGAGGCTGAGCAGTACAGTTCGGTCGTGGCGAGAACGACCGTTCCGATCCCGACCAGGGTGCTCGTCACCGGCATGCGCCACGACGACGGCGAGATCGTGGCCGCAGAGCTCTACGCGGTGGCCGAGGCGTGCGGTCAGTCCTCCGAGCAGGTGCGCTCGTGCCTGCGCAGGCTCGTGAAAGAGGGCCTGTACCTCCAGCACGGCAAAGGCCGCAGTGCTCGGTACGAGGCGACCGAGGCGGGCATGGCCCACCTCGAGACTGGGTGGGCACGTACTCGCACCGCCTATCAGCAGGACGCCGCAGGGCGGGGCTGGGATCGCATGTGGCGTCTCGTCGCCTTCGCCGTGCCCGAGGACCGACGTGCCGCACGCGATCAGCTGCGTGACCGCCTCGTCGCACTCGGCGGCGCCGCCTTGCAGGGCGGTGTGTACGTGTCTCCGCATCCTTGGGACGAGTCAGTTCAACACGAGGCGAAGCGCCTGGAAGTCGCCGAGCATCTCTCGCTCGCGACCACCGACGACCTCGAGATCGGGGGCGTGCGAGACCCTCGCCTGCTCGCACAGACGTTGTGGCCGATCGACGACGTGGCGCGCTCCTACGACGCCTTCATCGCGCAGCATCGTCATGTGCCCGAGCAGCTCGAGGAGATGCGACGCCGCAAGGAGCGGTTCAGCGACGACCACTTCCTGCCCTTCGCGTTCGCGATGGCGGTCGCGATGTCGGAGTGCACCCGCATCGACCCGCTGCTGCCACCCGAGCTGTTGCCTCGACCGTGGCCGGGCCGCAGCGCACGTGAACTCGTCCTGCGCAGCAGGCGGCTTGCGCTCTTGGTGCGCGAGCAACACGACCGCCCGGCGCTCTTCCATCTCTACGACCAGATGGTCGAAGGCCTCAGCTGACCATCAGCCCGTCGCACTGAGCACCGTTGCGATGCGCTCGTATCGTGGGTCGTCGTCGCCGGCTATCCGTCCCACCCACCGCATCACCTCGGCGGCCGCGATCGAGGTGCCGGCGCCGATCATCGCGTCGATGTCGATCCAGTCCTTCGGGCGGTCGAAGATGACCTTGCAGACCGTGAGGTGGTCGGGCGAGAGCACCCGTATCGTGCGGTCGGCAAACGGCACCTCGATGGCTCCTGCCTCGACGGCGACGTGGAACGCGTCGTACGCGAAGAACAGATCGATCGGGGTGTCTCCCCAGACGACCCGCGCCTGGCCATCCGCGCGGATCGCGTCGGCCCCTCCCTCGACATCGGCGCCGAGCGCTGCGAGCGGGTCCAACACCTGAGCCGACTGGTCCGGAGGGACGAAGACATTGATGTCGATGTCGATCGTGGAACGCGGCTCGGCCCAATAGGCGAGCGCGAGGGCGCCTCCGAAGGCGTGAGGCACACCGGCAAGGGCGACGTCGATGGCGATGATCTTGTCGGGAAGCGACAGACCTTTCACCGCTGGGACACGAGCCTCGGCATGCTCAGGCTGCCACGCGGGCGAGCCGGGACGGCGTCTGCCAGCAGCAAGACGTCGACCAGTCGGGCTGCATGCTGATCGAGGTCGTGCGCAGGAGGGAAGTCTGGCGGCACTGCAGCCAACCGAAGCTCGAGCCGCTCGCCGGCGGCTCCGATCAGCCGTCGCAGGGTGGCGGTCGTCGGGTCGCGGCGACCGTGCTCGTAGGCGGAGATCACGGGCTGGCTCGTACCCGCGAGCGGCGACATCGGCCTGGGTGAGCCCTTGCCGGACTCGAGCAGCTCGGAGCAGGTGCGCTGCGTCCACGGGGCCGAGCATACCCGCAGACATATCGCTTCGTCTATGTCAGACCGACCAGGTGCGCGGTGTCGTTGTAACGCACGAGGCGCCACCGGGCCGTGCGCTGCTCGCGTGCGGGCACGTTCACGAACTCCGTGAGTGAGGTGTTGTGCGTGTACACCTCGAAGCCGCCGACCATCGGCAGGTCGAGCAGCGCGCGGAGCGCGACATCGACGACACCGCCGTGACAGGCCACGACGACCGTGCGGCCCTCGTACGCGGCCGCGAGCCGGCGCAGGGTCGTGTCGACGCGGGCGTGGAAGTCGGTCCAGGTCTCCCCGCCCGGCGAGAACGCCAGGGACGGGTCGTCCTCGTCCCACTCATCGCCGTATGCGGCGCGCGCGTCGTCGTAGGACATGCCGTCGGCTTCGCCCGGATGGCGCTCACACAGCCCCTCGTCCTGGACAACGGCGAGCCCGCCCAGGGCGGGGGCGATGATCTCGGCGGTCTCGATGGCTCTCGGCATCGTGCTCGCGACGAGCACGTCGACCGGATCGAGCTCGGCCGTCGAAGCGAGGCGGTCGCGCAACGCGCGAGCTTGCCGCCGGCCAAGGTCGGAGAGGCCGTTGCAGGTGAGAAGCCCGCCGACGACACCGTCGACGAAGACCTGCGACTCGCCGTGACGGACGAGCACGATGCGGGTCACGCGCTCGACCCTCAGGCGAGGTTCTCGACGAACCGCTCGAGCTGGCGCAGGTTGCGACACTCGAACACGCCGTCGGTGTGGACGCCGTACTCGCCGATGATCGAGTCCCCCGTGTCCCAGTACGAGCGGGGCTCAGGGTTCAGCCAGTACACGTGACGCGCGCGGTGTCGCATCTCCTTGAGCACCCACGACTGGGCGGCGTGGTAGTTGTTGCGGGCGTCGCCGAGCAGGATCACCGTCGTCTTCGGCCCGACCTCACGGCCCCACTTCTCCCAGAAGACCTCGAGTGCGTGGCCGTAGTCGCTGTGGCCGTCGACCCACACCACGTCCGCCTCGGTGTTGACCCGGTGCACGGCTTCGGTGATGTCCTCGACGCCCTCGAAGTACGAGGTCACCTCGTCGATGCCGTCGATGAACACGAACGCCCTGACCTTGGAGAACTGGCCGCTGATCGCGTACACGAGGTGGAGGGTGAACCGGGCGAACGCTGCGACCGAGCCCGAGATGTCGGCGACAACCATGATCTCGGGCTTGGCTGGACGCGGATAGCGGAACTTCGGCTCGGCTGGCACGCCGCCGTAGGAGAGCGAGTGACGCACCGTGTTGCGGAAGTCGAGCGGGCCCTTACGACCGTGGCGGCGCTTACGGGCGAGGCGCACCGCGAGCTTGCGGGTCAGCGGGTAGAGCGCCCTGCGCAACGCGGCCATCTCGTCGCGCGACGCGTGCATGAAGTCGACGTCCTCGGGCAGCGGCTTGCGGAGCGTCTTGGCCATCGCCTCGACGCCACGATCGGCGACGAGCCGGCGTCGGATCTCGGCCTCGATCTCCTTCTTGAGCTGCTCGATGCGTGCCTCGAACTCGTCGCGCTCGAGGCGCTCTTCGAGCGCCGTCATCTCGCCGCCGACCTCTTGCCGAGCGGACTCCATGAGCTTTTCGAGCATGCCGTCGAGGTCGAGGTTCCTCAGCGTGCGGTACAGGTAGTAGGTGCCACCGACCGGCCGGCCCGGCTCCATCCCGGCGTAGCGGCTGACCGCCTGTCGGGACAGCGCCCGCATCATCGCCTCGTCGGCGTTGAGCAGTGCGCGGTACAGCATCTCGGCGAGCTGCTCTGGGGTGAGCTGGTCCATCGCGCCGCCCGGGCCACCTTGCTGCTGCTGGCCCGGCTGCATCTCGCCCTGCTGGCCGTCACCCTCGCCGTCGACCGCGTACTCCGGGCCACGGAGCGAGAAGTAGACCTCGAAGACGGTCTCGAACGCGCGCCAGTGTGCGTTGTTCTTCACGAGCGTCGCCGCGAGCGCGTACTTGAACGCGTCACGATCCTCGATGGGGATGTGCTTCACGGCCTCCATGGCATCGAGGTTCTCCGTGAGCGACACCGGAAGACCCGCGGCACGGAGCTCCTGGATGAACCCGCCGAGCAGGTCGAGCACGTCAGGCCTCGCCGCGGAGGATCGGCATCGATGTGAGACGGGTGGTGTTCCAGTCGTACATCGACCAACCGATCGCGCCTTGCTCCTGGGCTCCCTTCACCATGCCCCGGATCTCATCGTCGGTGGCAGTGTTGGCGATGCCGCCGATCGGGTGCACGATCGCGCCGGGGTTGTTGATGTGCTGGCGGATCAGCGTCATGTTGTCGACCGTGTACCGGTAGCCGTCGTGGTAGCCGGATGCCTGCGTGCGCCCGGTCCAGTAGTTCATCGGCATCCACACGTTGTAGAGAGGCCCGAGGCTGGTCCATGGGAAGTTGGGCCAGAAGTTCGTGTTGATCACGTCCATCACGACGGGCGGCACGACGATCGCGGCGAGCACCGAGGTGCCGGTCTGCGAACGCAGGCGTGCCGAGAGATCGACGAGGCGGGCGTTGCGAACGTTCACGTCGGCCACGACCCGCGACTCGATGTCGACGCCGATGCCGTCGAGCGTCTGGCCGTTGACCTGGAAGTTGAACATCGCCATGAGGTGCTGCAGGTCACGGTCGACGTTGGTCAGCGTCGGCAGGTACCAGCCGACGACGTTGATGCCGAGGCTGTGCGCCGTGGTGACCCACTGGCCCACCAGGTTCGGGTCGATGAGATCGCCCGGCGAGCGCGGATCTTCCTTCGCGACCTGCAGGTAGACGGTCTTCACACCCTGCTGGGCCATCGTCGTCAGGACGTCGACGTGCAGCGGCGCGGGCTGACCCGAGGTCTGGTAGCCGTCGACGTAGTCATACGCGTCGACCCACGTACCCACCCCCTGATAGGGCAGGTAATCCGGGTGCCAGGTGCCGGCGGCATCCGGCCGGATACCCGGCGGCGGGAGACAGGCGCTGACGATGCAGGCAACGGCGATGAGCAGCCCCAGCAGGCTCAGCCGCAGCTTTGCGGTGCTAGCTCTTTCCCGCATCGACTGAGAGCTCCTTTGCCGCCTTCGCGATGTCGGTCTGGTACTTCAGCAAGATGTGCAACGTCTCCTTCGCCTGCTGCGCATCGATCGAGTCGACGCCGAGCAGCACCAGGGTGCGCGCCCAGTCCAACGTCTCTGACACGGA
The DNA here is from genome assembly GCA_963726695.1 of uncultured Acidimicrobiales bacterium. Classification (GTDB taxonomy): domain Bacteria; phylum Actinomycetota; class Acidimicrobiia; order Acidimicrobiales; family DATKAS01; genus DATKAS01. Next base: position 122,200 of record CAVSDE010000010.1, on the reverse strand, counting down.
CGGCGCCTTCTTGAGATCGAGCTGGCGGATCGATCGAACGATGCGCGCGACCTGATCGGCGAGGTTGTCCGTGATGTCGGGCACCTTCGTGAGGACGATCTCCTTCTCACGGTCGAGGTCTGGGTAATCGACGTGCAGGTACAGGCAGCGGCGCTTCAACGCCTCTGACAGCTCACGAGTGTTGTTCGACGTGAGGAACACAAGCGGGATCTGCGTCGCGACGACCGTGCCGAGCTCGGGGATGGACACCTGGTAGTCGGACAGGATCTCGAGCAGCAGCGCCTCGGTCTCGATCTCGACGCGATCGACCTCGTCGACGAGGAGCACGACGGGCTCACTCGCGGGATCGCCTCGAGCAGCGGCCGGGTGAGGAGGAACTCCTCACTGAAGATGTCGTCATGCAGATTGTCCCAGCCATCGGACTGCCGATCGGCCTGGATGCGGAGCAGCTGCTTCTTGTAGTTCCACTCGTAGAGCGCCTTGCTCTCGTCGAGCCCCTCGTAGCACTGCAGCCGGATGAGCCGGGCGCCGGTGAACTCGGCGACCGACTTCGCGAGCTGCGTCTTGCCAGTGCCCGCCGGCCCCTCGATCAGCACAGGCTTCTGCAGGCGGTCTGCGAGGTACACGACTCCGGCGATGCCGTCGTCGGCCAGGTAGTGCACGTCACGAAGGCCTTGACGGACCTCGGGCACGGAATCGAACCGGTAAGACATCCGGAAAGCGTACCGGGCCGCTTGACCGCAGGGTCAATCACCATGCTCTGATCAGGCATGACTCCCCGAAGCAGCCAACGGGCGCGCCTTGCGGTCGCGGCGGTCTTCTTCGTGAACGGCGCGCTGTTCGCGAACGTCATCCCTCGTTACCCCGAGATCCGCTCGGACCTCGGTCTGAGCAACGCCGCGCTCGGCGCCGCGCTCGGCGGCATTTCCGTTGGGAGCGCTGCTCGCGGGGCTGCTCGCCGCTCCGCTCATCCAGCGGTTCGGGTCGGCGATCGTCGCCACCGCTGGCGTCGTCGGTCTCGCGGGTGCACTCGCCCTCGTGGGCTTCGCGCCGACGTGGGGGGCGCTCGCAGCGGTCCTTCTCGTCGCCGGTGGCATCGACGCGATCACCGATGTCGCACAGAACGCCCACGGCTTGCGGGTGCAGCGGGTCTACGGGCGGTCGATCGTCAACTCGTTCCATGGCGTGTGGAGCATCGGAGCTGTCACCGGCGGGCTCCTCGGAGCGGCAACCATCGCGCTGCACGTGTCGCTCGAGCACGCGCTGGTCGGCGCCTCGGTCCTCTTCGGCGTTGTTGCCGCCGTGAGCCATCACTTCATGTTGCGAGGGCCAGACGACACCGAGCGGGTGGATCGCCACCGCGTCCGGATCTCGCGCTCGACCGTGCGGACGCTCGCTTCATTGGGCGTGCTCGCGGCGTGTGGGGCGGTCGTCGAGGACGCAGGCGCCTCATGGGGGGCGATCTACCTCAGAGACGACCTCGGCATGGCCGCCGCGGCGGCCGGTCTCGCATTCGTGGCACTGATGACCGCGATGACGGTGGGACGGCTCACCGGCGACCGTGTGGTCGACCGCTTCGGACAGCGCACGGTCGTGCGCACGGGCGGTGCGGTGATCGCGCTTGGCATGGGCTTCGCTCTCGCGTTCCCGAGCCCGGCGACCACGTTGGTCGGCTTCGCGCTCGCAGGCCTCGGCGTCGCGACGCTTGTGCCCGCCGCGATGCACACCGGCGACGAGCTGCCCGGTCTTCCCGCCGGCGTGGGGCTCACGGTCGTGAGCCTGCTGCTGCGCGTGGGCTTTCTCGCCTCGCCGCCGCTCGTCGGTCTCACCGCGGACGCGATCAGCCTGCGGGTGGGCCTGCTCGGTGTGGTGCTCGCCGGCACGCTCGTCGTGTTCTTCAGCAAGGTGCTGCTGCAACACAACCAGGCCGCCGCGGTGCCAAGCGGGCCGTAGGGCGAGCCGCTCGGTCAGCTACGGACGGATGTGCCCATCCCCTTCGATGATCCACTTGAGCGTCGTGAGCTCGCGCAGCCCCATGGGCCCACGAGCGTGCAGCTTCTGCGTCGAGATGCCGATCTCTGCGCCGAAGCCGAGCTCCTCACCGTCGACGAAGCGCGTCGACGCGTTCACGAGCACCGCCGCGGCGTCGACCTCGCGAGTGAAGCGCGACGCCGCATCGACCGACCCGGTCAGGATCGCCTCGGAGTGCCCCGAGCCGAACCGCGCGATGTGCTCGATCGCCGCATCGAGCGAATCGACCACCTTCACCGCGAGCTTCAACGCCAAGAACTCGGTCGCGTAGTCCTCCTCCGTGGCGACACCGACGCGATCGGCGCCGAGGATGTCCCGGGCGGCGTCGTCGCCAACGAGCTCGACATCGGTGAGTCCGCGCTCGACCCGACGAAGGAACGGTCCCGCGATGGACTCGTGCACGAGAAGGGTCTCGACTGCGTTGCACACCGACGGTCGCTGCACCTTCGCGTTCGCGACGATCTCGGCGGCCTTGGGCAGGCTCGCGGTGAGGTCGACGTAGATGTGGCAGTTGCCATCGCCATCGATCACGTACGGCACCGTCGCGTGCTCGAGCACGCTGGCGATCAGCGATGGTCCGCCACGCGGGATGAGGCAATCGATGAGCCCGCGCAGGCGCATGAATTCGACGGCGGCCTCATGGCTGGTGTCCTCGACGAGCACGACGCTGTCCGGCGGCAGGCCGGCCTTGACGAAGCCCTCCCGCAACGCCGATGCGATCGCCACGTTCGAGGAGATCGCGCCCGACGATCCCCTCAGGAATGCGGCGTTCCCCGACTTGATGCAGAGCCCGGCCGCGTCACTGGTGACGTTCGGTCGGTTCTCGTAGACGATCGCGACGACCCCGAGCGGCACTCTCACCCGCCGCACCCGCAGCCCGTTCGGGCGCACCCATCCGTCTGCGACCTCGCCCACCGGGTCGGGCAACGACGCGACCTTGCGCAGCGCCTGGGCCATGCCTGCGACCCGGGGCGCGGTCAGCCGCAGCCGGTCGACGATCGCAGCCGACGCACCCGCCGACTCCGCACGGTCGACGTCGAGCTGGTTGGCTGCCAGCAGCTCGTCGGTGCGGTCGACGAGCAGGTCAGCCGCGGCCTGGAGCCCCGCGTCCTTGTCCGCGCTCGACGCCGTGGCGAGCACACGGGCCGCGGCTTTTGCCCGCAGACCCAGCTCGCGCATGGCCGAAGGCTCGGGTGACATCCCAGAAAGGCTACGTGGCAATAGGGTCGCACCGATGGTCCGGCGGTGGATCGCGGTCGGTGCGGCGGGACTCGGATTGGTTCTCGTCGGCGCGTGCAGCGACGACGCGTCGGTGACCGTCTCCCCCGGCTCTTCCGCGAGCGCTGTCGCCAGCACGACGACCACCGTCGCGGTCGATCCCGTGACCGGCAACCCGATCGACCCATGCTCCCTCCTCACGACCGATGAGATCAGTGCGGCGATGCAGACGCCGGTCCACGAACCCGTGGCGGGTCCGCAACACGGCTTGCCCAATCCACTCGGTCAGCGCACCTGCACGTGGTCGACCAGCGAATCGCCGCCCCGGTCGCTCTCGGTCTCGGTGGTCACGACACAGGGCGCAAAGCTTGGAGGCGCCTCGGGCGGCGACTACACCGCGAGGAGCCTCTTCGACGACACGAAGCCACTCGCTGAAGGCGTCGAGCCGATCCCCAGTCTCGGCGACGACGCGTTCTTCGGAGCGGTCGCGGGCGTCCAGGTGTCGGTCGTGGAGGGTGACGTCTTCCTCTCGGTCACCGTGCCGTTCGGCCTCACCGATGCGGATGCCGCCGCCGTACGAGCGCTCGCACCGGCCGCGGTGGGTCGGCTTCCGTAGACGTCCCTAGGCCTCGTCGATCAGACCGACGTCGCCGTCAGCCCGTCGATAGACCACCGCGGCCTTCCCGGTCTGCGCATTCGAGAAGAAGAAGAACGAGTGGCCGAGCAGCTCCATCTGCAGCGCCGCTTCGTCCGGCGGCATCGGCTTGATCGCGAAGCGCTTCACCTTGACGATGTGCGGGTCGCCTGCTTCGGGCTCCACGTCGACGACAGCCGTCGCCTTGCCGTTCACGCCCACCTTGGCCCCGTGGCTGCGACGGACGAGCTTCGTCTTGAGGCGAGAGAGCTGGTGCTCGAGCTTGCCCACCGCGAGGTCGACCGCCGCGAACTGATCGGGCGCCGCGACCTTCGCTCGGACGTGGTGACCGTGGCCCTCGAGGGTGACCTCGCACACCTCGCGATCGGAGATGCGCGGGTTGCGCTCCTCGCTGAAATGGACATCCGCGCGATCCATGCCTTCGAGGAACCGGTCGAGCCGGCCGATCTTCTCGGCGACGGCCTGGCGCAATGCCGGCGACACGTCGGCATGACGGCTGCTCACGGTGATGTCCACGGACCGCTCCTCGCTGCCGGGGAGAGGCCGAGTGTACGCGGCGTAGCGGCAGCGGCGACCCCGAACACGTGGCGGGCGCCGGCCTCGCGCAGCGCGAACGCTGCGGTGGACATCGTCGTGCCCGTGGTGACGACGTCGTCAACGAGCAAGACGTCGAGGCCGAGGACCGACCGGGCCGGCGTCATGGTCGGGCCCGTCAGGCGAGCCGCCAATGCGCTGCCCGTCTGGGGCGGACCGGCCGCCCGACGAAGCAGCCGGCGACAGGGCACGTGCACGCGCGCGGCGACGGCGCGGGCAAGCAACGCTCCCTGATCGAACCCCCTGCGTCGGGCACGCGCCGCGGTGGTGGGAACCCACGTCACGACGTCGACCGGGGGGACCCTTGCGCTCATCGCCGCCGCCAACCGTTCGACGCTGCCACGAGCGTTGCGGTACTTCAGGCCGGCGATGACCAAACGACCGGTGCCCTCATAGGCCACGACCGCGTCGAGGCCGTCGAGCCCGCGCGGCACGGCAAGTGGATGAGCAGGGGCTGTCAAGCTGGCGGCGCAACGCGCACAGACGCCCCGATCGGGGCGTCTGCACACAGGACATCTCGCGATGAGGAGCACGAGCGGCCCTTATCGGGCCGCTGTGACGTCAGGGAGTGGTGTCTGTGGTGCTGATGCCGCACACCTGCGAGAAGTACGCCTCGATGCGCGTGCTGGCGTCCGTGACCTCTTGGCCGCTGAAGCTCTCGAGCTTCGCGAGCGCCGCCGGGTCCTGCGCGAGCTTCGTGAAGTCGTAGTTCGCCGACTCGAACACCGAGATGAGCGAGGAGAACGCTGCCGACACCGTCTTGACATCGGCCTTGATCTCGTCGGGAGCGCTCGACTCGAGCTGCTTCAGCGCATCCTCGGCCTTCGCGAACTGATCCTTCAACGCCGCGGGGTCACTGCTGTTACTGAAGTCGTTGGCGCCGAAGCTGTCTTGGAAGCCCTTCGCCTGCGAGCAGAACTTGTCGCCCCCAGAACCCGAGAAGTTGGGCACGGCGGTCGTGCCGGCCGAGCTGCCACCGTCGGACGCCGCCGGGGCCTCGGACCCCGAGGAGCCGCCGGTGGTGGCGGTGGCGCTACCGCTGTCGTCGCCGCCGCATGCAGCGAGGGCGAAGACGAAGGCACAGGCGATGACGAGGGCAACAGGCTTCCGGAGCATGAGGCGCGACGCTACCCCCCGTACTTGACGATTCGGTGTCACTCGCCGAACCGACCGGGCCGAGGGTTTCGCCCCGAGACGATGTCCCCGGCGCGGTCGACGACCGCATCGAGGAACTCGGGATGGGTGGTGACCCAGAAGCGGTCCTCGACGATGGCGTCGTGCACCATCGAGGCGACCTCTGCGGGATCCATCGCGATGTCGAGCATTCGCTTCAGCTGATCGTTGCGCTCTCTCGCGTCACCCACTGCCCGCGAGTCGTTGCGCAGCGCAGCCGGCCGATTGCGCTGGCTCTCGAAGATGTTCGTGCGCACATAGCCCGGGCACAGCACTGAGACCGAGACCTTCGAGCCCGACATCTGCAGCTCTTTGGAGAGGGTCTCACTGATCGCGACGACGGCGAACTTGCTCGCGTTGTACGGGCCGATTCCGGCGCCGGCGAGCAGGCCGGCGACCGACGCGGTGTTGACAACATGGCCGCCGTCGGGGTTGGCAGTGAGCATCGGCAAGAAGGCATGCAGGCCGTGCACCACGCCCCACAGGTTCACGCCGAGCACCCACCGCCAGTCAGCCAGAGTCTGGTCGACGATCAACCCGCCTCCGCCGACGCCCGCGTTGTTGCACAGCACGTGCGCGGTGCCGAAGCGGTCGCGCACCGCGTCCGCGAGCGACTGCACCGACGCGGCGTCGCTCACGTCAGTGACGATCCCGAAAACCCCCAGCTGCTGTGACGTCGCGTCGAGCGCGCTCTGCTCGATGTCGGCGATGACGACGTGCATGCCGGCCTCGACGAACCGCGACGCCATCGCGCGTCCGATGCCACTCGCACCGCCAGTGACGACCGCTACCTTCCCCCCGAGCTCGCGCATGGCGGTCGTCAGTAGCGGTACTGCTCGGCCTTGTATGGACCGCCGGGAGGAACGCCCAGATACTCAGCCTGCTCGTCGTCGAGCTTCGTGAGCCTCACGCCGAGTGCGTCGAGGTGCAGGCGAGCGACCTTCTCGTCGAGCTGCTTGGGCAGCACGTAGACGCCGACGGGATAGCTGCCGGGATTCGTGAAGAGCTCGATCTGCGCGAGCACCTGGTTGGAGAACGAGCACGACATCACGAAGCTCGGATGGCCGGTCGCGCAACCGAGGTTCACGAGGCGGCCTTCGGCGAGCACGATGATCGAATGGCCGTCGGGGAACGTCCAGAGATCGACCTGCGGCTTGATCTCCATCCGGTCGACCCCCGGGTAGCGAGCGAGCCCGGCCATGTCGATCTCGTTGTCGAAGTGGCCGATGTTGCACACGATCGCGTTGTGCTTCATCCGGGCCATGTCATCGACCTTGATCACATCGAGGTTGCCGGTCGCGGTCACGAAGATGTCGGTGGTCGACACGACATCGTCGAGAAGCGCGACCTGGTATCCCTCCATCGCGGCCTGAAGTGCGTTGATCGGGTCGACCTCGGTGACGATCACCCGCGCGCCCTGGCCTCGCAGCGACTGTGCGCAGCCCTTCCCCACGTCGCCGAAGCCGCACACCGAGCGCGGTCTTGCCGCCGATCATGACGTCGGTGGCGCGGGCGATGCCGTCGATGAGCGAGTGCCGGCAGCCGTACAGGTTGTCGAACTTCGACTTCGTGACCGAGTCGTTCACGTTGATCGCGGGCCACAGCAGTGAGCCCTGCTGATGCATCTGGTACAGCCGATGCACCCCGGTGGTCGTCTCCTCGGTGACGCCCTTGATGGCCGCGGCCATGCGCGTCCACTTCGTCGGGTCACTGCGCAGCGTCTTGCGCAGCAGCGCGAGCACCACGCCGAACTCGACCGAGCCGGACGTCTCGGGATCGGGGACCTCGCCGAGCCGCTCGAACTCAGCACCCTTGTGCACGAGCAGCGTGGCGTCGCCACCGTCGTCGAGGATCATGTTCGGGCCGTCCCCGCCCGGCCAGTCGAGCATCTGCTCGGTGCACCACCAGTACTCCTCGAGCGACTCTCCCTTCCACGCGTAGACGGGGATGCCCTTCGGGTCGTCCTCGGTGCCCTCCGGACCGACCGCGACGGCCGCCGCCGCGTGATCCTGCGTGGAGAAGATGTTGCACGACGCCCACCGCACCTCGGCGCCGAGCTCGACGAGCGTCTCGATCAGCACCGCCGTCTGGATCGTCATGTGCAGCGAGCCCGAGATGCGCGCCCCGGCGAGCGGCTTGCTCGGCCCGAACTCGGCTCTGAGCGCGCGCAGGCCCGGCATCTCGTGCTCGGCGAGGTGGATCTCCTTGCGGCCGAACGGCGCGAGGGACAAGTCCGCGACACGCGGAAGTCGCGGCGCGGTGGGGAGCGTCAGTCGTGGTCACGGCGCCGGAGTCTACGGCCCGACGGTGAGAGACCGTCTAAGAGCCTGCGAGCGATTCCTTGATGAATTCGAGCGCGGCGATCGGACCCGGGTCCACACCGGCTTGGTCGGCCATCGCCAACGAGACGAGGTCGCCGTAGAGCACGAGGTCGAGCAGCTGGGCGAGAGGGCCCTCACCTTGCGCGCGCACCTCCTCGATGCCTCCCACGACCTCCTCCTCGAGTGAGCTGATCAGCTCGAAGCGGCGACCGAGGTGGGGATGCTCGTGGTCGGTGCGGAGGTTCACGATCGTGAACACCTGCCGCGTCACGTCGCCATGCTGGCCCCAGCCCGCGACCTCGTTGTGGCACAGCTCGGGAACCCGGTTGAAGAACGACGGCGCCTTCGGGTTCTCGTTCACGTCGCACTTCCATCGCATGGCCGCAACCGCTCCGATCGGCCCGGCGCCGTAGAAGAGCGGGATCGTGCGCCCGATGCGGGTGGCGAGTGCCTCGGCGGGATTGCCCGGAGCCGCGAGCTGATCGCGGCGTCGCGCCAGCTGCTCGATCGCCGCTTGCACCCAGCCACGCGCTCCGGGGAAGAGTCCAATCTGCTCGAGAGCGAGCAGCGGAGGAACCGCGAGCGCGCCGAGCCCCGCTCTCGGCATCGGGATCCCCGGCGGGATGCGCAGCACGGGCCTTCCCCACTCACCGGCTAGGCGGGCCAGCTCGCCACCCGCGGTGACCGCGACGACGTGCGCGCCGAGCGCGGCGGCTTCGGTCGCCGCTTCGATCGTCTCCTCGGAATTGCCGGAGAACGAGATCGCGAACACGAGCGTGCGCTCGCCGACATACCCCGGCAGCTCGTAGTCCTTCGAGATGGCGATCGGCACCGGAACGAACGGGCCGGCGACGACCGAGAGCACGTCTCCGGCGATGCCGCTGCCACCCATCCCGAGGGCGAGCACGTGGCTCACGCGATCACGGTCGGGCAGACCTTCGATGCCGTGCTCGACCGAGGCTGCCGCGTCGGCCACCTGCTCGGGCAGCGCGAGCGCCGCTTCGTGCATCCCGAGCGAGTCGAGCCTCACGTGAACGTCGGCGCGAGCCCCTCGGAGCCGACCTTTGCCATCAACCGCTCGTGCTCGGCGTCGGTCACCGTCTCGGCTTCGTCGATGAGCATGATCGGGATGTCCTCGCGCACGGCGTATCGCCGCTTGAGGCGCGGGTTGTAGAGCGCGTCTTCGTCTTGGAAGTAGTAGAGCGGACCCTTGTCCTCAGGACAGGCGAGGATCTCGAGCAAAAGCGGGTCGAGGGCCATGCCCTGCAGTGTGTCAGCCACCCGTGACGAGCGCCAACACCTCAGCGACGTGGGTGTCGCAGTCGTCGCGAGTCGCCGCCTCGAGGTTGAGGCGCAACAACGGCTCGGTGTTGGACGGCCGCAAGTTGAACCACCAGTCTCCGAAGTCGACGGTGAGCCCGTCGAGGCGGTCCTGGTTGGCACCCGCGTAACGCTTCGCGACGGTCTCGATCGTCGCCGTGCGGATCGGCCACGTGCGTGTTGATCTCACCCGAGTCGGCGTAGCGCTCGAGCGGCAGCCGCAGCTGCGACAACGGCAAGCCGCTCTGTGACATCTGCTCGAGCACGAACATCGTCGCGATGATCCCGGAGTCCGCTCGGTAGTTGTCGCGGAAGTAGTAGTGCGCCGAGTGCTCCCCGCCGAACGCCGCGCCCGTCTCGGCCATCACCTGCTTGATGTAGGAGTGGCCGACGCGCGAGCGGATCGGGCTCGCCGCCGTGCTCCCGGATCACCTCCGGCACCGCCTTCGAGCAGATGAGGTTGTGGATGATCTTCGAACCTGGGTGCTTCGCGAGGACCCCGACCGCGAGCATCGCCGTGGTCGTCGAGCCCGACAGGCCCTGCCCCTGCTCGTCGACGAGGAAGACGCGGTCGGCGTCACCGTCGAAGGCGAGGCCGAGGTCCGCGTGCACCGCGGTCACGCGAGCCCGCAGGTCGCGCTGGTTCTCCGGCTGGATCGGATCGGCCGGATGGTTGGGAAACGTGCCGTCGAGCTCGGGGAACAGCATGTCGAGCTCGATCGGCAGCTTCTCGAACACGCGTCGGCACGATCAGACCGCCCATCCCGTTCGCCGTGTCTGCGACGACCTTCATCGGGCGAAGAGCGCTGATGTCGATGAACGAATGGACGTGCGTGACGAACTCGTCGAGCAGATCGACAGTCGTCTCTCCCCCCCGGAGCGGACGCGTGTCACCCTCGGTGAGCAACGCCTCGGTCGTCTGCTTGATCTCGAGCAACCCGCTCTCGACGCCGACGGGCCGTGCACCCGCGAGGCAGAGCTTGATGCCGTTGTACCCGGCCGGGTTGTGCGACGCGGTGAGCATCGCACCGGGCGCGTCGAGCCGGCCCGACGCGAAGTAGATCATGTCGGTGGAGGCAAGGCCCATGTGCACGACCTCGACGTCCTCGCGTCGCACACCCTCAGCGAACGCGACCGCGAGCTCGGGTCCCGACTCGCGCATGTCGTGTGCGACGAGGATGCGGGGTGCCCGGGCGAAGCGAGCGAATGCACTCCCGATCGCGCGGGCGATGTCCGCGTCGAGCTGGTCGGGCACGGTGCCTCGGATGTCGTAGGCCTTGAAGATCGCGTCGAGCGAGACGGCGCTCACCAATCGTCCCAAGAGCCGGCGTCGGGGGCGTCTTCATCCGGCGGCGCCTCCCAGGCGTCCCACGTGTCCCACGTATCCCACTGGACCGGTGCCGACGGCTGCTCGGACGTGCCGACCCGCTCGGGGAGAGGCTCGGGCTCGGGGAACTTCAGCGCCGGGCTGCGAGCGAGCCAGACCACGCCGATGATCCCGAGGAGAGTGAGGAACGACGCGACCAGGTCGACCGGCGTGCGCCCGTAGTGCAGCGACACGTGCTCACTCGTCGGGATGACGACCATCAGGTTCGGTGCGACGCGCCACGGACCTTCTGCCCCTGAGGCCTGCCAGTTCGGGAAGTACGACGCCTTCACGAGCACCGGGACACCGACCTTGTCGACGTCGAAGCTGATGCGATCGTCGTCAGTCGTGATGTTGGAGATCGCGACGGGCTCGATGGGGGTCTTCGGCGGCGTCTCGCCGACGTCGATCCGCTGCCATTCCGTGGGGCCGCTCGCCGCGAGTGCGACGTCCCATTGCGTGGGGTCGAGGAAGAAGTCCTGGGCCATGTTGAGCCATGTCTTCGCGTCCTTGTCGGCGCCCTTGACCACGACCGGTTCGTTCGTGAGCGGGGCGACGATCTCCGAGTCCGCGACCTCGAAGATGACCCAGGGGCCCGAGGAGGCGACCTCGGTGAGGTCGGACTGCTGGCGGGCTTCCTTCACGGCTGCCGGCGAGAAGGCCATGTAGTACTTCACGCCGAGGAGCTGCATGTACTTCACGCCCTTCGCGACGTTGAGAGGGTCGTAGCGAAGGTTGCGCACGGGACGAGACGGAGCCGCCGACAACGCCGAGCTCGCGAGGAAGTGGTACGGCGTCGTCGCCGACGACTCGAAGAAGAGCCCTTCCATCGAGCCGATGCAGCTGTCGGTCCAGAACGGCAGGAGCATCATCGCCATCGGAGTGCCGTACTGGTTCTCCGACGTGTCGTACTCCCATTCGGCGCGGCCACAGCCGTTCGTCTTGCCGACGTCGGCCATGGTGGTCATCACCGCGCGGTACTCGCCGTACGCGGGCTTGCCTTCGTACCCTGAGTAGTTCCACTTCGCCCAGTCGTCGACGAACGTGGACTTCGTGCTCGTGAGTCCGAGCCAGCTGTACGCGGCGACGCCGCCTGAAGCGGTGTGCTTCGTGACCATGTGGCCACCGGGGAGGATGCGCAGGCTCATGCCGAGGATGACGACGCAGATCGACGCACCGACGACCGGGATGAGCGCGGTCACGGTGCGGTTGGGGCGGGGCGAGTCGGGCTTCGTGAGTCGCGCCGCGATCCAGAGCCCGATCTCGGCCGCTCCGAGCGCTGCGAGGAGATAGCGGCAGATGTAATAGAAGGGCGTGAGGCGGGCGTTCCAGAACATGCTCTGTGGCCACACCACGATCCACACGGCGTAGATCAAGGTCATCAGGCCGAGCCAGATGCCGGGGCGCTGGCGCTTGACGAGCGCGGCGATCAGCCCGATCAGGCCGAGCACGAGGAGCACCGCATCCCACTTCAGGCTGAGGGGGAAGAGCATGTTCACGTAGTCGGTGCGGCGCTCGTACCCCATGTCGGTGAGGTAGTGGCGACGCATGAAGAACGGCACCACCCAGAACGCCGTCAGCAGCGCGCCGACCGGCACCATCGTCGCGAGCCACTTGAACCGGCGGCGATCGAGGTAGAGCAAGAACCACACGACCGTGCCCGTGGCCGCGAAGATCGCCACGATCAGGTGGCACAGCACACAGAGCGCGAGGAGCACGGCCGCGAGCGCGCGAAGACGCCCCGTGCGCAGCCCTCGGGCCAGGACTCCGAAGTACACGAACGCGAGCGACAACGCGATCGAGAACGAGAACTCCCCCGCCATCGTCGACGCGATGTTCCCGCCGTAGATGGTGAAGCTCTCGTCGAACAGGAAGATCACCGACATCACGGCGAACATCGCGGGCACCGGGAAGCGCAGACCGCTCAGCTTCCCGAACAGCCAGACCGCGATCGGCAACGTGAGCACGCCCGCGATCGACACGAGCTTCAACGCGAGCCCGTACGGCAAGACGAGGTTGACGAGCACCACCGCCAGCGCGGGGATGACCATGTAGAACTGGTACATCGGGAAGCCGGCGTACCAATCGGGCGCCCATCCCGAGAGCCGGAAGTGCGGCAGCAGGTGGTCGCGCAGGTACGCGGGGCCCCACACGTGCGCGCCCATGTCGCCACCGGTCGGCGTGGTGTTCGAGAAGAGCAGATCGGGATGCAGCTGCGCGAGGGTGAACACGACCGCGCCGACAACGATCACGAAGGTGATCCAGCCCTCGACCGACACCGAGGAGACCGCCGACGCGAGCCGGTCCAGCCATCCCGGAGCCCGAGGCTCGGGCGACGTCGACGAACGCGCCATCGGGCGCGGGCATCGGCTCGGGGGGGGTCTGCTCGAGGAGGTCCGTCATGGGTGCGCCTGACATGCTTTCATCACACCATCGGCCGTGAGCAGTCACCGGTCCAGTCATCGTTGGGCGAGCAGGATCGCGACGGTGACGGCGTTGAACCCCATGTGGGCGAAGATCGAGGGGCCGAGCCTGCCGTAGCGCTGCACGAGCAAGCCCGCGACGAGCCCGAACAGCACCAGAGCAGGCGTCTGCAGCGGCTCGAAGTGCACCACCCCGAAGAACAGGGCGGAGATCCACAGCGCTCCGGCTCGTCCGCTCGTGCGCTCGAGCGCACCCATCAGGAATCCCCGGAAGAAGAGCTCCTCCACGATGGGCGCGCCGATGACGACGAGGAGGATCAGCAGTGCGATGCCGGCACCGGAGGCTCGGTCGGTGAGCTCCTTCGCCTGGTCTGACAGGTCTTTGTGCCCGAAGATCCAGAAGATCGGGACGTACAGCAGGGGAACGAGGACGAGCTGCGTCACGAGGCCGGCGGGAAGACCGATCAGGGGATCGGAGCGGTCGACGCGAAACCGCATGTCGACCCCGAGGTCGCCCGTGCCCTTGCGGCGGGAGAAGAAGACGGTGCCGCCGACCAGGACCGCCCAGAACGGGACCTGCAGGGTGGCGGTCAGCCAGAGCGGCGGATCGGGATCGTTCGGCCCGAGGTGGCCCGTCGCTCCGAGCACCGCCGCACCCAGCAGGTTGCTGAGCCCGAAGGCGACGACCCACGTGAGGAGCGCGTCACGGACTCCAGGCGCGGTTGCGGTGTCGTTGGCCACGACGGCCGGTCTCAGACGGCCAGGGCGACGGCCGACGCGGAGACGCGGCGATCGTCGAGCGCCCAGCCCTGCGGCGGTCGCAAGCGCTCGGCGTGGCGAGCACACATGTCGTAGGCGTGAGGATCGCGCTCGTGGCTCAGCGGATCGACCCACGCGGCCTGCTCACCGTAGTGATAGGTGACCGTCGCCACCGCTGGTTCGGCGCAGGCCGGCCGGCAGCATTGGCGTCGCATCGCAGCGACGATACCTGCCTCTGCGGGCTGCACCGAGGACGCTGTGCTCCCGGCGTCCTTGCGGACGTGCCTGCCCCTAGCATGGTCGCATGAGTCAGCTTCCGCCGCCTCCGCCGTCCGGCAACGGACGCGGTTCCGGTGATCGACGACCCGACGACGGATCCGGCAACGGCCCGCCCGGTCGGCCATCCAAGACTTCCGGCATCCCGAAGTGGGCGATCTGGGTCTTCATCGGGCTGCTGGCTGGCGCGCTGTTGGTGCCGACGCTGCTGTCGAGGAAGAGCGGCGAAGACATCACGTACTCGCAGTTCCGCACCGAGGTGCAGCAGGGCAACGTCGAGTCGATCACGGTCAACAACAACACCGGCGGCATCAGCGGCACGCTCAACAGCGGCAAGCAGTTCCACACGACCGGACAGCTCCCCCTGCCCGATGCGGACCTCGCGCTGCTGAACGAGAAGAACGTCGACGTCGAGTTCAAGTCACCGCAGAGCGGCTGGCTCGCCGGCCTCATCCCGCTGCTGCTTCCCGTGCTCCTCATCATCGGGTTCTTCGTGTGGATGCAGCGGCGCGCTGCAGGCCAGATGGGCAACGTCATGTCGATCGGTCGGTCGCGAGCCAAGACCTACTCGGCCGACAAGCCCTCCACCACCTTCGCTGACGTCGCCGGCTACGAGGGCGTCAAGCAGGAGGTCCGTGAGGTCGTCGACTTCCTGAAGATGCCGGAGCGCTTCCGCGAGATCGGCGCCCGCATCCCGAAGGGCGTGCTGCTCGTCGGGCCTCCTGGCACCGGCAAGACGCTGATCGCTCGCGCCGTCGCCGGCGAGGCGGGAGTGCCGTTCCTCTCGGTCACCGGCTCCGACTTCATGGAGATGTTCGTCGGCGTCGGCGCGTCACGCGTCCGCGACTTGTTCCAGCAGGCCCGCAAGCTCGGCCGGGCGATCATCTTCGTCGACGAGATCGACTCGATCGGCCGCAAGCGCGGCGCCGGTCTCGGCGGCGGCCACGACGAGCGTGAGCAGACGCTCAACCAGATGCTGTCCGAGATGGACGGCTTCGAGGCGACCGAGGGCATCGTGATGATGGCGGCCACGAACCGCCCCGACATCCTCGACCCCGCACTGCTGCGCCCGGGCCGCTTCGACCGCCAGGTCGTCGTGCCGATGCCCGAGTTCGAGGAGCGCCTCGCGATCCTCAAGGTGCACGCGAGGGACAAGAAGCTCGGGCCTGACGCCGACCTCGAGATCATGGCTCGCGGCACTCCCGGCATGAGCGGCGCCGACCTCGCGAACCTCGTGAACGAGGCCGCGCTCTTCGCGGTGCGCCGCGGCGCGAAGGTCATCGAGCGCATCGACTTCGAGTCGGCCCGCGACCGAGTGATGATGGGCGCCCGACGCGAGTCGATGGTGCTGTCCGGCGAAGAGAAGCGAGCGGTCGCCTACCACGAGGGCGGCCATGCAGTGCTCGCGGCGGTGCTGCCGAACGCGGATCCGCTGCACAAGGTGACGATCCTCCCGACCGGCATGGCGCTCGGTGTCACGCAGCAGATGCCCGAGGAGCGGCACCTCCACAGCCAGGCCTACATCGAGGACTCGCTCTGCATGCGTCTCGGGGGCCGCATGGCCGAAGACCTCGTGTTCGGCATGGTGTCGACTGGCGCCCAGAACGACCTCGTCGTCAACACCGAGCTGGCCCGCCGCATGGTGCGCGAGTGGGGCATGAGCGACCGCGTCGGCCCGATGGCGTGGGGGTCGCAGGGTCAGGTCTTCCTCGGCGACGATCTCATGCACACGCGCGACTATTCGGACGAGACCGCACGGGTGATCGACGAAGAGGTCGAGCGCATCCTGCGGATGCAAGAAGACCGGGCTCGTGAGCTGCTGACCAAGCACCGCCGAGGTCTCGATCTCGTTGCGGCAGCACTGCTCGAGCGCGAGACGATCGACGGCGCCGACGTGTCACGGCTCGTGCAACAGGGTCTCGAAGAGATCCACGGCGCGACACCGGAGCCGGCGCCCGAACCCGTCTCGTCTGACTGACGACAGCGTCTGCGGCGCCCCCGTTACCGTGCGGGGCGTGTCCGTGGGTGCGCGGCGCAATTGGATGTGGGGTGTCGCGGCCGCGGCACTGCTGTCCGTCCTGCTGCGGCTGCGGTTCGTCTGGACCCCCATCACGTCCGACGAAGGCGGCTACCTCGCCGTCGCACGCGCGTGGCGCCACGGCGCCGTGCTCTACCGCGATGTGTGGGTGGACCGGCCACAAGGGCTGATCGCACTCAACCGCATCTGGGACTCGATCGGCCTCGGCACACCCGAAGGCGTCCGGGTGATGGCCATCATCGCTGGCGTCATCGGGGTCGTGGCCTGTGCGTCGATTGCCAAGTCCCTCTTCGGTCCCACTGCCGCGGTGCTCGCCGCGCTGTTCGTGGCGGTGCTCTCGAGCGCTCCGGACTACGAGGGCTTCATCGCCGATGGTGAGCTGCTGAGCGGAGCGGTCGGTGCCGCCGGCCTCGCGGTGGCCTTGACCGCGATGAGCCCTGTCCGAATTCGCCGCCTCTACCTCGCGGGCGTGCTCGGAGGGATCGCGATCTCCCTCAAGCAGAGCGGCTTCGACGCGATCGGCGCCGCCGTGTTCGCGCTCGTGCTGATGTGGTGGACGGTCCCGTCCAAACGGGATCGAGCGCTCAAAGGAGAGGCCGCGCTCATCGGCGGGATCGCGAGCGTGCTCGCCGTGCTCGCAGTGCACGGCGCCCTCAGCAGCTGGGATCGGTTCTGGTACGCATTCGCTGGCTACCGGCTCACTCAGCGGAGCATCGCAACGAACGCTGACTTCGGTCGGTTCGGCACGACATGGACGATCGCTGCGCCGATCATCGTGCCCGCGGTGGCCGCGACGATCGCTTGCCTCCTCGCTCGATGGCGTCGCTCCCTTTCGTCATCGATGCTGGTGCTGCTCGCCTGGACCGCGCTCGCGACTACGGCATTCGCCGCAGGCGGCCAGTTCCACCGCCACTACTGGGTGATCCTCGCGTTTCCGCTCGGGACCCTCGCGGGAGCGACTGTCTCGCTCCATCCGCGGGCATGGGTGCAAGCCACGGTTGCCGCGCTGGTCGTCGCGGTGCCCCTCCTGCACGCGGAGCGTGACATCCGACTTCCCCGTGACCAGGTTCCCGTGCGACTCAGCGCTGACGGCCGGCTCACGAGAGACGAGGAGGTGGCGCGGTGGTTCGACGCGCGGCGGCAGCCCGGCGATTCGTTGTACGCGTTGTGTGCAAGCGCCGGGCTGTACGCGAACCGCGTGTGTCGACCCGCCGTTCCCTTACCTCTGGTTCGACAACGTCGTGCAGGTGCCCGGAGCGCGACAGCGCCTCGAAGCGATGTTCTCGTCTCCGCGCCGACCAACCTACGTCGCGGTGTACGAGCGGGCCCAGGACTGCGACCCCGGCGGCGTCGTCGCAGAAGCGCTGCGCGACCACTACAAGCCAGTCGGTCAGGTCGGCGGCATCGACATCTATGAGCTCATCGCCTGAGCGACAGCGCCGCGAAGGTCGTCGGGCCGAACTGAGCCTGCGAACGACGCCCGCACCACCCCCGCACGATCCGCGATCACCAGGACCGGCACGCTGTCGATCTCGTAACGGCGATGGATCTCTGCACGGTCGCCCGCCTCGACCTGGTCGACCACCACGACGTCGCTCGCCTCGGCGCGAGCGGTCGCCACCATCGCCGCACATGACGCGCACGTCGCCGACGTGAACACGACGACCAGCACCGCAGCGTCCGGCCGTGAGAAGTCGGTGCGATCGACCGTGTCGGGGATGTGAGGCCCTGCGGCCGGGCCCGTCGCCGGGCGTCTTCGGTTGATGAGCGCCGCGACCCCCAGCGCAGCGACGCCGAGGACGACGGCGATGAGGACGGTCGTCACGCTGTGCTCACGACTGCTCTGCTCACGACAGGGGGACGCCGAGCTGGCGGGACGTGCCCGCCTTGCCCTTGAAGACCAGCCCGCGCTCGACGACCACAGGAGCGCTGCTGTCGACGAGCAGGGTGAGCGGCGCCTTCTCCACGACGTCGTTGATCTTCACCTGCACGAACCCGCCGCCGGGCACGGTCAGCGGGCCACCGAGCGGTCTCGGGCCACCGGGCTCGAGCGAGGAGAGGGTGACGGTCGCATCGGCGTCGCCGTCGTTCATGATCGTGAGCTCCTCGACGACCGAGGACGACGTGCCGCCGACGGCGAGCAGCCAACGCTTCGCCGTGAGCCGCGAACCGAGCACCGAGCTCACTCCCCGCGTCCCAGAGTCGGCGACGAGGTTCGTGACTCGCTCGACGACGACAGGCGTGCCGTTCGCGGACGTCACGACGATGCTGTGCACGCCGTCGGCGACGGTCTCGTCTCCGGTGACGTCGTACGCGGCGGCCGAGAACGGCGACACGCTCAGCGACTGCACGGTCGCGAGATCGGGATCGTCCGCGTCGGAGCTCGACGGGGGACGCACTTCAATGTCGATCTCGGCACGGTCGGGCCCCGGGTTGTAGACAACCACTCGCTCAGACACCTGCGGCACGCGCCGGCCGTCGGGGAAGTACCACTCGGTGGCCGTCGCCGGTGCTGCGACTCCCCCGGTGAAGCCCTCGGGCCCGCCGCTGCCGTCGAACGTCTGCAGGCGCCCGGCCACGATGCGCCCCGATCGCGCGGTGATCGTGGCCGCCACCGAGGTGCGACGCCGCACCTGCTCGGTGATGTCGACCGCGCTGGACGGTGCCCCCGCGGACCACGAGACCCTGCAGCGGCTGCGGAGCGAATCGTCCCTCGTTCGTCGCGAAGTCCATGTCGACGATCGCGTCGTCCGGATACGGGTTGTACAGGAAGTAGGTGAGCGTCGCGTCCCGCGTCGTCACGCCGTTCGCCACGTACCAGGTCGACGCGGTGGCCGTCGCGCAGGCGCTGGGATCGCGGATCTCCCCCTTCGCGGTGCTCTCTTCGACCACAGCACCGCCGCCGACCACATCGACCTGCGCAGCAGCGAACGCGGCGGGCGCGACCTCCGCCAGGTTCACCGACGTCGTCGTGTGCGCGGCCAACGTGACCGGGCGCTTCACCGGTGCGCCATCGGTCGGGACGACGGTCAGCGTGGCGGGAAGATCGGCATCGGTGGGATTGGACATCGTGACGAACCCGGCGGTGCCTCCGTCAGGAGGCGCCGGCACGCCTGGGCAGAACCAGGTGGTGGTCGCGGCCGAGCTGGGAGCGGCGACCGGTTGCACCGGAGCCGACGCGGTGCCGAACGAGACCTCCGCGGGCGCCGGGCGCGTGCGGTCGACGACGAGCCCCGCCGCAAGCAGCCCGCCGAACACGATGAGGATGGGGAGGCGCCGCATCAGGCCGATGCCCCCGAGGTCTCGAGCTCAGCCGCTCGGGCGATCGTGCCGTCGCCGTCACCGTTGACCGGCGCCTCGGCGGGGATCGTTCGGCGCCGGGGGCGGCGCCAAGGGGTCGATGTGCGCCACCGCAGCAGCAGCAGGATCGAGCCGACCCACAGCACGAGCTGGCCGACGATCGCAGCCGATCGAGTCCACGGCGTGTCGAACGAGAGCGAGCCCGATCCCGCGGGGGAGATCGTGTACGAGCTCGATACGTCGTCCTGCGACGTGGGCGAGACGGTCGTCCCGCCGACCTGCAGCTTCCATCTTTCGTTCGGGGCGTCGGCGACGTAGAGGGTGCCCACCGCGAGGTCGCCTTTGAAGGTGAAGAGTGCGGTCTGCGTCAGCAGTGCGGGCTGGGGCGCGCCGCTCGCGGGGAGTAGTGCGCGCACCGGGGTCCAGACGGTGTTCTCGTAGACGCGGAGCGCGTCGTCGACGTCGAGCTGGCGCAGGTCGAGCTGAGAGTCGAGCGCCGTGGTGAGCGCGGCCGGCGCGGGAACGAGCGGCGTGCCGTCGACGCTCGGGGCGAGGGCCTCTGGCACGACGACGTAGCGGATGCCCATCGGCCCGAGCAACGAACCCAGGCGATCGGTGTTGCCGTTCGCCGCGAGCGTCACGCTCTCGGCGATGCGCTGGGTCGCCGTCGGTGCCGTGCCTGCCCACAGGTCGGTGACGTCGGGCGGGCCATTGTCCGAGGTGCCGTACGCGACGTCGTCGCCGAGCTGCCAACCCGAAAGCGGGAGCACACTCGGCTGACCGAGCCACAGGACGCGGAACGCGCCCACCTGGGGGTCCTTCTCCATGAACGACAGCGATGCCGCGAAGTCGCTGTGCGGTGCGCGCCAACGGCCGCCCGACGCGGCGACGAGGGCGGGGATCACACCGACGGCGAGCGCAGCGGTAGCGACGAGGGACGCGAGCTGGCGCCAGCCGAAGCGATACCCGCGCAGGTCGATCTCGAACGCAGCGATGCCGAGTCCCGCGGCGAGCGCGAGACCGACAGCTGCAGGTGCGAGCAACGCGTCGGACGACGGCAAGCCGATCGTGATCCAGCCGCGCGACGCCGCCCACGTCACCGCGAAGGGCAACGCGGCGATCGTCCAGGCTCGGGTCGCCCAGCCCAAGCGCCACCCGCGCCCGAGTACGAGGGCCAGCGCTCCGGCAACCAGGAACGCCCATCCGAGGGGCGCCGCGCCGAGCGATCCGGTCTCGAACCGCAGGATCTGCCCGAGGGAGAGCGAACCCGCGCCGGCCCTGTCGATGCCGGCGAAGCCCGACCACGCGTCTCTGGGCGACAGGATTCCGAGCGCCCACGGCAAGTTGAGGACGACTGCGACCAAGACGCCGCCCACTGCGACGCCGAATCCGCGACACGAACCTTTCCATCCGCCCACGAGGACGGAGGCGATCACCAGGCACCCCGCGACGACGAGCACCTCGACGGCGACGAAGGGCACGATCGCGACCGCGAGCGCGATCACCAGCCCGAGACCCAGCACCTCCGACTTCCAGGTCGCCCGGGCGGACGGCGCGTAGGGAGCGAGGCCGCTCGCTCGCGCGAGACGCGACAGCACCCATGGCATCACCGCGTAGGCAACGAGCCCGTCCCACCGACCGTTGCTGAGCGCGTTGTACGGCAGCGGGATCGCCGCGTACGCGACGAGGGACGCGATCCGGGCCCGCACGGAGCTGATCGGCAGCGTCAGCCGCCACATGCCGATGAGGCCGAGAAGGAGCGGCAGCAACGCGAGGAGCGTGTGCAACAAGGCCATGTGGCCGAACACGGGGATCGCGCCGAGCGCGATCAGAGCGAACGCGGTCGGAGCGGCGGCAACGGTGCCGAGCCCGACTGACCTCCAACCGGCTCCGAAGGAGCGCATCAGATCAGTGGCCGACGAGGGCAGCGGCGCGAGCTGCCCGATCGCGGGCACCCCGTGCGTGATCAGCTCGCGGCTGCCGACCAGCAGGAACGCGATCGCGATCGCCCACGCGAGGAGCGCCGTGCGCCGTGGACCGGGCGCGAGCGTCTCGGCGACGCTTCGACCGACCGCGGCCGCAGCGGCGAATCGCTCCTCGGACGCTGGCCGGCGCAACGCAGCGCGCACCTGCGCGCTGCCAGCGCGTCTGCAGGTTCCTGACCTCGCTGTCGGGCACGAGCCGGATGAGGTCGAGGTACTTGCTGCGCCGGCGGATGTCGCTGAAGCGAGCGAAGTTCCAAGTCCACGCGCCGAGTGCGTCCTTCGCTCGCCCTGGATGGCCCGTGAGGAGCGACGAGACCGTCGTCGCGACCGTCAGGATCGCGATCTGTGGGAGGACGCGGATCAGGTTGAGCACGCCGTAGCAGGTGAGGACGGTGCGCAACCGGTGGCGGGACAGCAGACGCGCTCTGTCGTCGTCGGTGACACCTTCTTCCTCGGTCTCGAGGTGACGCACCCGGGTGTCGGGGTTCACCATGACGCGCGCGCCGACGACGTGGGCGCGCCAGCACAGGTCGAGCGCCTCGCCGTACGCGGGGATCTCGGGGTCGAACCCATTCAGCGCATCGAACAGGTCGACGCGCACGAGCATGCAAGCGTCGGAGACGACGAACACGTCGCGCACCGCATCGTGCTGCTCCTGGTCGAGCTCGCCGGCCTCGACGAGCGACACGAGCACCCCGGCCTTGTCTGCACCCATGCCGACGGCGAGTAGCCGGCGTGGGTCGTCCCACTCGACGAGCTTGGGGCCGACGACGCCGGCGTTCGAGCGGAAGGCCTCCTCGACGAGCTGGCGGATCGTCGCGGGCTCAAGGGCGACGTCGTCGTGGAGGAAGCAGAAGAACCCCGCTCCCTCGACGAGCCTCAGCGCCTCGTTTGCCGCCGGCCCGAACCCAGACCACTCCTCGAGCCGGCGCACATAGGCCGAGGGCAGATGGGCGGCAACGGTCGCGGCCAGGTGCGCATCGCCCGTCGCCGCGTCGATGACGAGCACGGAGAGGTTGGGGTAGTCCTGACCGGCCAGGGAGGCGAGGAGCTCCTCGAACGAGGGTCCGAGGTTGTGGGCCACCAGCACAGCGACGACCGGCGGCGCCGCCTGCGGTTGGGCCTCCACAATGGCCTGAGGCTAGCGGCCGAGTCCTCGCCGATCGGGGCACTGCCGCCATGTGCCAACGATCACAAATGCTTGCAACTGTTTAAATCCACCGGTAGTGTGGTTAGCAGATCGCCGCAGACCTTGAGGAGGAGCGATGTCCACCACCCCCAACTTCGAAACGTTCGCCAAGCCGGTGAAAGACGTGTTCTACGTGACCGTCGGGCTCGGCGTGAAGGGCTACGAAGCCGTCAAGTCCAACCGGGGCGACCTCTGCGGTTGGCTCGAGAGCCGGGCCGCGGACGGCAAGGCGCAGTTCGACACGCAGGCCACCCAGATCGAAGAGCGCGTCGAGGCGCTGCTCGCGAGCGTGCAGACGAACCTGCCCGAGCAGGCCGCCGATCTGCTGAAGCAGGCTTCCGACGCCGCCAAGGCCGCGCGTGACCAGATCAAGGATCTCGTCAACCGCAACGGCCAGGCCGCAGCAGCCTGAACCACCCGCCTCAGAAGACCGGGCGACGCCTACGACGCGTCGCCTGCGCCGACGGTCGAACCGTCGGATCGCACCAACCGGTACCCCCCACCGCTGGCCGTCGCGGAGATCCCCACCACCGTGGCGGCAGCGGGGGTCGCCGGTCCCCCACCGATCGACGCTGCGGCACCGAAACCGGTGACCGTGCCGTCGGCTGCGGCGAGCCAATAGCCGTCGCCCTGTGGACGCACCGCCATCCCGACGATCGGCGACGGTGAGCTCTTCACTCCGCCGAAGTCCGTCGCGTCGCCGAACGGGTAGACGGAGCCGTCTACGCCGACCACGTAGTAGCCGCCGCCGCTGGCAGTCGTTGCCATCGAGATGACCGGCGCCGGCACCTTGCGGCCGCCGGTCGAGCCGAAGAACGGCGCGGCGCCGAAGCTGAAGATGCCTCCGTCAGCCGCGACGAACCAGTAGCCGTCGCCTTGAGGCCGCACGGCCAGACCGACGACTGGCTTGTTGAGCTTGAGGTTGCCGGTCGAGCCATAGAACGGCGCGTTGAAGGAGAAGACGCCGCCGTCCTTCGCGAGCATCCAGTACCCCTGCCCGTCCGCGGTGCCCGTGATCGCGACGACCGGCGCGTTGAGCTTGGTGCCGAACATCGAGCCGCGATCAGGGGCGCCCTGCAGCGCGAAGACCGCGCCGTCGCCCGTCGCGAGCCAGTAGTCGTCGCCCTTGCCGTTCGCAACGGCGACCGCCGGCGAGGCCGAGAAGTCGGCCACCTGGAACAGATCCGACCTGAGGCCGAATGCAGTGCGGAAGTCGCTGCCGCTCAACGTGACGGTCGACGTCGTGCCCTTCAGCGCGATCTTCGTGACGCGGCCACCGAAGGCTCCGAGCCCGTTCCGCGCCACCACCGTGATGCTCACGAGCGAGCCGAGCTGTGGGTAGGCCTTGATGACGGCATCACCGCTCACCGAGGCCACCCACGCGGCGTTCGGGTTCAGCGGGATCGCGTCGCCCTCGTCGATCACCGCGGGGAAGGTGCCGCCGGCGGTGTAACCACCGGTCGAAGAAGAGAACTCGGTGCGGGCGACCGCGCCCTTGCCATCGATGCGGATCTGCCCGGAGGTGTCAGCGACCGCGCGGTCGGTGCGGGGATCTTCGAGCGGCGCGAGGACGCCGGCCGCGTTTCGCACGGCAGCGCCGCTGTACACCTGGCACGGCGAGCCGTCACAAGTCTTCGCGTACGAGTAGCGCGCCTCGCCCCACGCGTACGAGCGAGCGGCGACCGCTTGGGCCTTCACCGCCTCGTAGCCCGCTCCCCCGCCGAGGTCGGCCCACCCCGCCGACACCTCGCGAGGAACGACCCCACGCACGTAACGATCGAGCGTCACGACGTTGATGGCGCGCGAGGCGCGGTTCGCGTCCCGCGCCGCGAGGATGCTGCCGCGGTAGTACCGCATGACTCCGCCGGCCTCGCACACGGCGAGCAACGCCGACGGGTCAGTGCTGTCGGCTGCGCCCGGGTCGGTGGTGAAATCGACCGACGGTGCCGTCGTGAGCGGGGTCCACGGGCCGGCGCAGCCGGGGCCAGACTGCACGAGGTAGGTGCCGTCGGGTTGCGGTTGCGCGCGCAGTGCCGTGAAGGGACCTGGCGTCACGCTGGTCGTGAGCGCGCCGCGCTCGGACACGACGATCACATCGGTGTCGTCTTCGCGCAGGAGACGCACGCGGAGCTCGGAGCTCGGGTCGACCGTCCCCATCGTCGTGCCGCCATAGAAGTGGTCGAGGATCTGCGCGGCGCTCCAACCCTTCAACGCGTAACCGAGCGCGCCCCACTGACCCAGCCCGCGCCCGTGCCCCCATCCCTTCCCCTGCACGAGGAACGTGATGGGCGACGGCGGTGTCGACTGTGCGCTCGCGTCGGTGATCGGGATCAGCAGCGCGAGCTGCGCGAGCAGCGCGACGAAGCAAGCGCGAAACATGCGTGTGATCGCGTCGACGGTACCGGCGTCCGGCGAAGCGACGGTGCATCCCCGTTGAGCAGGAAGTGCGCTCGTAGCCTTGTCATCGTGCTGCGGCGTCGCGCGTACGGCGCGAGCTACTACGGGCGCGGTCGTGACCCTTCGTCACGTGGTGGCCTGTCGGGTTACGAGCAGTACACGCGTGCGACGTCGAACGCTGACGTCGCCGCGTACCTGCTGTGGCGTTTCTTTCCCGCGAGCCGGGTGCTCGACGCCGGATGCGCTCACGGCTTCGTCGTCGAGGCGCTGCGCGAGGTCGGCGTCGACGCGGAGGGCGTAGATGCGAGCCGGTTCGCGATCGCGCACGCACCCCGAGTGGTGAGTCCCTATGTGCGGCGCGCTGATCTCACGAAGCGACTGCCGTTTCCCCGCGACTCCTTCGACGTGGTGACCGTGCTGGAGACGCTCGAGCACGTGCCCGTCGCCCGCGTGCCGCGCGCGCTCGAGAACCTGCGGCGTGTCTGCCGAGGATGGGTGGTCGCGACGATCCCGTCGTTCGGCCCGAACGCGGGAGGGCCGCCGGGTTGGCTCGAGGGCAAGGTGCGCGAGGAGCGGACTGCCGAGCTCTACTCACTCGGGCCTGACTACGACGGGCCAGTCGCGGAGGAAGACCTCGCTCGCGACGCGCAAGGCCATCTCGTCGAAGGCCACGTGACGATCGCTTCCTACCGCTGGTGGACCCAGCAATTCGAAGCGGCCGGGTTCGTACGCTGCTTGCCCATCGAGCGGCAGCTGCATCCCCACATCGCCCGCTTCGGCCTCACCACTGCGTGGTGCCTGTACGTGTTCCGCCTTCCGTCGACACCGCTTCCGCCGATCGACGTGCGCGACCCAGTGATGTTCGCGCTGCGGGAGCGCGCGTGGCGGCTCGACGAACGCCGGCCGTCGGCAGCTGACCTCGAGCTGCTACGACTCGGTTCGAGCACCGGCTAGCGACAGCAGCCCGAGCACACGTCGGGCCGCACGCCGAGGTCGCCGAGCGATCGACGCGGCAACGACGGGTCGAGGCGTTCCTCGACGAGCTCGCGGATCATCGCGACGAACTCGGGATCGGTGCCCGGGGTCGCCACGCGTGCAAACGGCAGACCGAGCGCCTTGGCCCGGGCGGCTGCGACCGTGTCGAGGTCCTGGATGACCTCCATGTGGTCGGACACGAACCCGATCGGCGCGACCACGACGCCCGGCACACCCGCAGCGGCCAGCGTGTCGAGGTGCACGCCGATGTCCGGCTCGAGCCACGGCTGCGTCGGCGGGCCGCTGCGGCTCGTGTAGGCGAGCGAATGCGGGTGCCGGGGGGCTCCCCGATCGACGACGAGCCGCTCGGTCTCGTGCAGCTGGGCCACGTAGTCCGACACCTCGGCCATCGTGACCGGGAGGCTGTGCGCCGTGCAGACGACGTGCGAGCCGGCGGGAACGGTCTCGAGCGTGACGGCGAGGCTTCGGGCGAACGGCCCGACGTATCCAGGATGGTCGTAGTACTGGCGGATCTTGTCGATCGCCGGCGCGCCCGGACCGACTTCTTCCCGTGCCGCCTCGATGTTCTCGAGGTACTGGCGACACGACGAGTACGAGCTGAACCCTGATGTGACGAAGGCGAGCGCACGTTCGACCCCATCGTCACGCATCTGGCGCACGACGTCGGGCAAGAAGGGATGCCAGTTGCGATTGCCCCAATACACAGGCAGGGAATGGCCGGCTCGCACGAGCTCGGCGTCGAGCGCCGCGACCAGCGCGCGGTTCTGCCCATTGATCGGGCTCACACCGCCGAGCGCGTCGTACTGCTTGGCGACGAACTGCAAGCGCTCGGGCGGCACGCCCCGGCCGCGGGTCACGTTCTCGAGGAACGGCAGCACATCGTCCGGGCCCTCGGGGCCGCCGAAGGAGACGACGATCACGGCGTCGTAAGAGGCGGCCACAACCCTCAGTGTCTCAGAACCCGATCTCACCCCATGTCGGGGGATGCCGATGGAGACGGGCATGACTCGTATGCTGCATGCCGTCCAAGAACCTCAGGAGCAGACCATCTCCGCTCGTCGCCCGCCGAGCCGCCTCGCCGCACTGCGAGCCAACCCGCTGCCCGAGGGAACGATCACCGTCGGGACGGGCCTCGTCATCGCCGGCGTCGCCTCGTACGCCTTCCTCGGGATCTCCGCCCGCGCCCTGGGCCCCGACCTGTTCGCCCCGCTCTCGGTCATGTGGGTCATCACATTTCTCGCCGGGCCGGGCTTCTTCCTCCCTGTCGAGCAGGAGGTCACTCGCGCACTCGCGCACCGACGGGCGATCGGCAGCGGCGGGGGCCCCGTCATCGTCCGAGCGGCACAGGTCGGCGGGATGCTCGCGGCGATCCTCGTCGTCATCACCCTCGCCATCAGCCCGTGGATGGTCGAGCAGCTCTTCGACGGCTACTGGCTGCTTCTCGTGGGGTTCCTGCTCGGTCTCGTCGGGTACTACGCCGGGCACCTCGGGCGAGGCACGTTCTCGGGCATGGGGCGGTTCGGTGCATACGGCCTCTACATGGGCGGCGAGGGCGTCATCCGCATGGCGTTGTGCGTCGCGCTCGCTGCGGCCGGAGTGCACACCGTCGGGTTGTACGGCCTCGCGGTCGGCATCCCTCCCCTGATCGCTGTTTCGATCGCGGTGCGCCGAGAGCACAACCTCATCGAGCCAGGACCGCCCGCTCCGTTCAGCGAGGTCTCGACGAACCTCGGGTGGCTGCTCGGCGGATCGGTGCTGGCCGCGTTCATGATCAACGCCGGCCCGATCGCGGTCACGTTGCTCGCCACGCCGGACGAGAAGTCGATCGCCGGCAAGTTCACCACGAGCACGGTCATCGCGCGTGTGCCCCTGTTCCTGTTCCAGGCGGTGCAGGCGTCGCTGCTGCCGAAGCTCGCCTTGCTCGTCGGCGCCGGTCGGTTCCACGACTTCCGTGCCGGGTTCCGCCGGCTCATGACCGCGGTCGCCGGGCTCGGCGTGGCCGCCGTGATCGGCGCGTTCCTGTTCGGGCCGCTCGCCATCCGCATCCTCTTTGGCCCCGACTACGACTTGGGTCGCCGCAACCTCACGATGCTGGCCGCGTCGAGCGCGCTGTACATGCTGGCGATCACGACCTCGCAGGCGATCATCGCCCTGCACGGCCATGCCCGCGTGGCGGTCGGGTGGCTGGTCGGTGTCATCACGTTCCTCGTCGTGACCGCGCTCGGCAATGACCTGCTGTTGCGAGTCGAGATGGGCCTCGTCGCCGGGTCGGCGATGTCGGTGCTCGCGCTGTGGCTGCTGCTGCGCCCGTTGTTGAAGCGGGGCGGCGAGCCCGACGAGGAGTCACTCACCGAGGCGTTCCAAGACCTCCCGCTCGAACCCTGACGCTCGCTGAGCCGGGAACTGTTGTCTGACGGGCCGAGTACGGGCCGCTGAGATCACAGTTCCCCTCGCGGCCGAGCCCCGACCCTGCGAGACGGGCATTTCGATGGGCGTGCGGCACGCCTCACCCCACGGTGTCGTCAGGTGATCCTTCGACCTTGATGCCACGGGAGCGGGCCCAACCCGCCACATGTTCAAACCGGCGGGTTGTGCCGGCAAACGCTCGGCCCGATCCCCGATAACCCGACCCGATCGTCGCGTCGATCCGATACGTCGCACCGGATGAATCCTCGATGGCCAGGCAGCCGCCGGACCCAACCCCACCCAACGCGACTTTTGCCGGATGGAACCTGGCGACCCGGGAAGCCTCGAGCCTGGTCGTGCGATACGCGTTCCGGATGCAGATCGAGTCTCCGAGCTCCACAGCGACCATCAGCGCGCGCACGATCACGAGCAGCTCCAGAAACGCGACCGCGACCGCGATCTCCGGATAGGCCGACGTTGAGAACACCAACACTCCGACGAACAGCACCAAGATCACTGGCCCCAACCGAGCCACTCCGCCGAGGGGATTGCGGACGGTGAGAGCGTCGTCAGGCGAGTGCGACGGCGTCAGCGGCGTTCGGCCTTGCGGGTCTCGATGGCGAGGTCGTTGGCGAGCATGCGCTGCACGAGGCCGCGGAAGTCGACCTCGGGTGCCCAGCCGAGCTTGTCGTGCACCTTCGACGCGTCGCCGACGAGCAGATCGACCTCGGCAGGGCGGAAGAACCGCGGGTCCTGCTTCACGTACTTCTGCCAGTCATCAAGACCGGCCTCTTCGAACGCCGCCTCGACGAAGTCACGCACCTTGTGGGTCTTGCCGGTGGCGACGACGTAGTCGTCGGGCTCGTCCTGCTGCAGCATCAGCCACATCGCCTTGACGTAGTCGCCGGCGTAGCCCCAGTCACGCTTGGGCTCGAGGTCACCGAGCACGAGATCTTCCTGCAGCCCGAGCTTGATGCGAGCAACGGCGTTGGTGATCTTGCGGCTCACGAACTCGAGGCCGCGGCGCTCGCCCTCGTGGTTGAAGAGGATGCCCGAGCAGGCGTACAGCCCGTAGGAGTCGCGGTAGTTGACGGTGAGGTCGTGGCCGAAGACCTTGGCGCAGCCATAGGGCGACCGCGGGTAGAACGGCGTCTTCTCGTTCTGCGGCGTCTCGCGCACCTTGCCGAACATCTCGGACGAGGACGCCTGGTAGAAGCGGATCGGGTTGTTGTCGGAGCCGCCGATCATCCGGATCGCTTCGAGCATGCGCAACACGCCGAGACCGGTGATGTTCGCGGTGAGCTCGGCCTGCTTGAACGACAGCGCGACGAACGAGATCGCGGCGAGGTTGTAGACCTCGTGCGGCTGCGTGTACTCGAGCGCAGTCACGAGCGAGGACAGATCGGCGAGATCGCCGCTCACCAGCTCGACGTACGGGAACTCCTGGCTGATCAGCTCGGCCTTGGGGTTGTTCTGACCCTTGACGAGGCCGAAGACCTCATAGCCCTTCGAGTGGAGGAACTCGGCCAGGTGCTGGCCGTCCTGGCCGGTCATGCCAGTGATCAGGGCGCGGGGCATCGACTACCTCTGTGTTCGGGGGGACGGGAATGAGGATACCGCCTGGTCCAGCAGCGATTCGTGACGTCTGAGCACGTCCGGCCACTGAAAGTGGGCGTCGACGTAGGCACGGCCTGCCTCACCCAAGCGCTCGCGCAGGCCCGGTTGGGCGACGAGCATGTCGACGACCTCGCCGAACTCCTCCTCGTTGCGATAGGGCAATGCGCCGCCGCTGCGACGGGCGTGGCCGGCGAGCACCGGGCTGAGTGCCTGCACCGCGGCCGCCTTGCCCGCCGCCCATCCCTCCATGAGCACGAGCGAGAAGCTCTCGTAGTGCGACGGCTGCACGACCGCGAGGCTGCCGTCGACGATCGCCTGGCGCGCCGGCTCGTCGACGATGCCAGTGAGGAACACATCGGGATGCACCGCGACCTCGTTCGCACGATCGCCCACGAGCACGAGCGCGAGCGGCCCTGGATGCGCATCCTTGTAACGACCGAACCACTCGACGAGCTCGAGGGTGCCCTTGCCCGGATCGATGCGCCCGACGCACACGAGGTAGGGCCGTTCGCCGACCCCGTCGATCGCGAACGGGACCGACGCATGTGCCGGGACGTCGACGCCGATGCCGGTGATCATGGACGGACGTTCGATGCGAAAGCGACGTCGCACCAGGTCGGCCTCTTCGTCGCTGAAGAAGCCGAACGCATCGCTGAATCGGAACAGGCGCTCGTACACGGGCAGCCGGAGAGGCGGCTCGTCGTGTGCGCACGGATGGAACGCGATCGGAACCCGACCGGCGAGCGCCGTGATGGCGGTGAACGCGGGCAGGTACAGATACGGCAGCACGACCGCGACGTCGAAGTCGCGCACACGAGCACGCAACCACGAGTCGAGCCCTTCGAGCCGTGGGCCCTGCTCTTGCAGCCACGCATGCTGCACGTGCGCGGGCGCGAGGTGGCGGCCCGTGAGCGCTCGCATCGACACCGCCGAGAACCGCTCGAGGTCACGGGGCTCGACGACCGACAGGCGATGGACCAGCACGCCATCTTCGACCGCGGCGCCTCCGTCGAGCACGTTCGCCCAGTCCTGATAGCTGACCGCCCGGCTCGTGACGACCTCGACTGCATGCCCGCGCTCCGCCATGCGCGTCGCGAACGATCGGCACGCCCCTTCCGCTCCGCCCGCAGCCTGCGGGCCGAAACGGGGCACGACGTAGAGGACTCGCATCGTCAGTTGGGCCAGGCGGGGCCGAGCTCGCGAAGCGCGGCACGCTCTGCGGGCGAAGGGTCCGGATGGAACGTCAGGCCGAGCAGCTTCAGCTCGTCGCGGAAGCGGGTCAACCGCGCGAGGTGCGTGCGGTCGGGCGCCGGCCCGGCCATCACGAGCTCAGCCGCGGGATCGTCGTAGGTGCACACGAGGTCGAACGCTGCGATGACGCGCTCGGCGCCCCCATCTGGGCCGAGCGATCCGATCCAGACGAGCGGACCTGATTCTGGCGGCTGAGTCACTCCGGTTCGCGCAGGGCGTTGAGCTCGCGTTGCAGTGTGGCGAGCTGGTCGGCGACATCGTCGAGACGACCCTGCACCTCGGGCGGCGCGGGATCGTCGAGCGCATCGACGATCGCGCCGAGACATCGATGCACCGATCGGGCGAACTCGTCGAGCTGCGCACAGAGGTCGGTGAGATGCCGCGTGACCGTCTTGCCCACGACGGCGTGGATCGCGCCACCACCCGGCACCTTCGACGACGCGGGAACGTCGGGGATGCGGAAGTGGCCGGTCGCCGCCACGTCACCGAGGGGGAGGGCCAGTGCTGCGGTGTAGCTGCCTCGCTGCTGCACCCGCTGCCACTCCTCGGCGAGCGATCGCTCGAGCGCGCTGTCCGCAGGACCGAGCTCCGCAGGATCGATGTCAGACATCGGCGGGCAGCGTAGATGCGAGACGCTCCGCGAACCCGCGGTAGCGGTCGATGACTGCGGGCCAGCGGTACTGCTCGGCATATCTCGCCCCCGCCGCGGCCATCGACTGGCGCAACCGATCGTCGATGAGCAGCCGGTCGAGCTCGGCCTCGAACACCGCGTAGCTGTCGAACGCGAACCCTCCCCCCGAGCGCATGACGTGCTCGACCGTCGCGCTGCACCTGGCATTGACGAGCACGGGGACGCCGGCCTCCCACGATTCGAAGAGCACGAGAGAGAACGACTCGAAGGCGGATGGCGAGACCAGCAAGGTCGCGCCGCGCAGCAAGGCCCACTTCGTCGCGTCGTCGACCTCGCCGACCTCGACGACGTCGGGATGCACAGGCACCGGGCGCTGCACGGGCCCGACGACCGCGAGCGCGAGAGGGCCGGGGTTGCGCTCCTTGTAGCGAGCGAAGAGCGACGCAAGGAGGTGTGTGCCCTTGCTGTGATCGACGCGGCCGAGGCACAGGAGATACGGCCGCGACTCGAGCGCGCGGACGCCGTGGCCGCCGTGACTCACGGCCGGGGCTTCGTCGATGCCGAGGCCGACCACCACCTGCGGTTTGGCCACGAGGGACGGGAAGCGCTGCTCGGCGATCGCCCGCTCGCCCTCGGTATAGAAGGCGACCCCACGCGCGGCGTCGAACACCTCGTCGAACAGGGGCAGGCGGATCGCGGGCTCGTCGTGCGCGGCCGGATGCAGCACGGCACGATCACGTACGAGTGGCAGGCCGAGGACAGTCGGGTGATACAGGTACGGCGTGAAGGCGAGCAGGTCGTGATCGCTCTCCCGGATCGCGTCGATGAGCTCGGGTGCGATCGGGCCCTGCTTGTCGATCCAGTCGTAGCCGTCAGCGTCGCTGACCTTCTCGGGTCGCGCGAGCAAGTGCAGTGTCAGTCGTCGGAAGTCCGCGTCGCGCTCCTTGGCGTTCGCGAACCGGTGCACCGTCACGCCGTTCTCGACGGTCGTGCCGGGCTCGTACTCGTTGGCCCATGTCCACGCGTCACGCGCACAGGTCGTGAGCGCGTCGACTGACCACCCGTCGAGCGCGGCGAGGTGCTCGGCGAGCATGCGTGCGCCCATCTCGGCGCCACCGAAGACGTCTGAGCCATACCGCGGCGTCACGAACCCGAGCTTCACGAGAGCACCGGCGCCATCGCCTCGAGGAAGCGAGCGCGCGTGCGCTCGAGCGTGAAGTCCTGCAGGCGACGAGAGCCCGCGGCGAGCAGCTGCGAGCGGAGCGCGGAGTCGGTGAGCACCCGGTCGACGGCTGCGGCGACCAAGGCAGGCGACTTGTCGGGGAGGCAGACCCCCGCGTCAGCGAGGGTCTCGGGCACGGCGGTGACCCCGAACGCGACGATCGGCACGCCGAAGTGCATGCACTCGAGCAGAGGGACGCAGAAGCCCTCGTGCTCGGAGAGGCACACGTACACATCAGCGGCCCGATAGTGGGCCGCGAGCGCCCCCGCCGAGATCGGCCCGGTCATCGACACGTAGTCGTTGAGCCCGAGCTTGCGCACGAACGCCCGCAACGCCGCCGCATAGGGCTCGGAGGCGACGCCCCCCACGATGTGCAGCCGGGCCCTCGGGTCATGAAGGCGTCGGTACGCGGCGAACGCCTTCACGACGTCGTGCTGGCACTTGTTCGGGGTGACGCGGCCGACGAAGAGCCAGTCGGCTCCCCCGCCGTCCTTCGCACGCCGCAGCCGCGCGAGCTCGGCTTCGTCCACCTCGCGGTCGAACGACTCGAGGTCGAGCAGGATCGGCGCGACCGCGGTGGGCCGATACCCGTTCGCCGCGATCTCGGAGCGGTTGAACTCGGAGTCGGCGATGCCGAGCCGGCAGCGCGAGGCGAGTGCGACCATCTGGCTGCGGCCCCACTCGACGGCGTGCAGGATCGGTGGATCCCACTCGTCGAAGAACCTCGCCGGCGTGATGTTGTGGTAGTCGACGACGAGTGGCTCGGGCCGTGACAGCAAGAGATCGGCGAGCACCGAGCCGACCGCAAGGTGGTAGAGCACCGCGACATCAGGGCCGCCGGTGAACTTCTGGAACGACACCGCCCGGCCGACCATCGAGTGATGCACGGTCTGCGTGTAGACCTCACTCTCGAGGCCGAGACCCCGCAGCAGGCGCTGCGCCTCGAGGGTGTGGTTGCCCACCGCATCGCCAGGATCGAGCGTCGGCAAGAACTGGTGGATCGCCCTCATGCGGCAACACCCAGCGCCGCGCTCACGGCCGCCGTGAACACCGCGCTCGTGTGCACCAGGTCGAAGTCGCGCAGGCGCGCCTCGCTCGCAGCAGCCAGCTGCATGTGCAGCGCTCGGTCTCCGAGGACGAGCGACACCGCATGGGCAACCGCGGCCGGCGTCTTGTCGGGAAGGCACAACCCGGCGTCGCCGAGAGTCTCGGGCACTGCGGCTGCAGCGAACGCGACGATCGGCAGGCGATGGTGCATCGCTTCGAGCAGTGGAACGCAGAAGCCCTCGTGCTCAGAGAGGCACACGAACACGTCGGCCGCGCGGTAGTGCGCGGCGAGCGTGGAATCGGACACCGACCCCGGGAGCCGCACGACCCCGTCGAGGCCGAGGCTCGCGATCGTCTCCCGCAAGGCGCGCTCGTAGCGCAGCGACGACGAGCCTCCTACGAGGGACAGCGTGGCCCCGGGGTCGTAGCTGCGGCGGTAGAGCGCGAAGGCGCGCAGCACGTCGTGCTGGCACTTGTTCGGGGCGATGCGACCGACGAAGAGCCACTCACTCCCCTGCTTCGTCGCGGTGAGCCGTTCGAGCGCCCGTGCGTCGACCTTGCGGTCGAACGAGGCGACGTCGACGAGCACAGGGGCGACCGCGGTCGCCGCATATCCCATCCGATCGAGCTCGGCACGGTTGTACTCGGAGTCTGCGAGCCCGAGCGCGGCGCGCTCACCGAGGCGCGCCACCTGGCGACGTCCGTCATCGAGCTCGCGAGCGATGCGGGGCTCCCACGGCTCGAACAGACGAGCGGGCGTGATGTTGTGGTAGTCGACCATCAGCGGCCCGTCTCGTTCGGCGAGCACGTCGGCTATCGGCGCTCCGGTCGAGCACTGGTACATGACCCACGCGTCGGCCCCGGCGGGCAACGACGTCACATTGCGCACGAGATGGCGCAGGTGACGAGGTGCGGACGCGGTGTAGATGTGCGAGTCGACCCCCATCGACCGCAAGAGGCGCTGCGCGACGAGCGAGTGGTTGCCGATCGCATCGCGCCGAGCGAACGTCGGCACCACCTGATGCACGGCAAGGCGTGGAGAGCGCGGCACGACGCGGTCAGCGCCGGCGAGCCACGACGGCGTAGCCCGGCACCTCGGGGGCAGCGGCGACGTCGACGAGCGCCGTCACATCGAAGCCCTTGCCCGCGAGCACCGACGCCCAGGTCTCCGCGTGCAGCGGCCGGCCCGGCGCGAGATCGGCGATGACCACGGGGACCGACGCTGCCCATGCCTCGGGCTGGCTGCCGAGCACGACGAGACAGCCCCCGGGCTCGATCGCTCGCGCCGCGAGATCCGCGAGGTGCACCTGCGCCCCGGTTGGCTTGGCATCGAGCCCTGAAAGGACGAGCGCACCGAGTGCGCCGGGCGCGATCGAGGTGAGGTGGTCGGTCGCCGTGTCGGGCCGGATCTCGAGGCCCTCGCGCAGTGCCGGCGCGAGCAGCCGGCGGCGAGGCTCCGCGCCGTACACGTCGATGCCGGCACTCGAGAGCGCCCGCACGAGCTCGCCCGCGCCGCACTCCGTGTGGAGCACGCGACCCTTTACGGCCTTGAGGTGCTCGAGCACGACCTCGGCCGTGGGCGCGGGCACCGGCACCGGATCCATCGCCTCGAGCGCGGACGCGACCGCACGGCTTGCACCCGGCGTCGCCTGCTCGACGATCGACACGCGGCGGTCGAGCATTCGCAGCGCACGCACCGTCGCGCTGCCGAACGAGCTCACCTGGTTCGCGAGGTACTGCATGTACCAGAAGGTGAGCTTGCGCACGCCCTTCTTCACCTGGCCCGCCGGGAACTTGCCCGCCGTCGGGGCGTCGACGTCGATCGTCACGGCCTTGTCGGCCTGACTGAGCACGCCCGACAACGAGTCGCCGGTGACCGCGCTCGGCGCGTAGTTCGCGAACTCGGCGTCGAGCTCGGCTTCGAGGTCGGCGGGCAGCTCGCCGCTCGCACGGCGCTGGGCGACCGCGTCATAGATCTCCGCGATCACGACATCGAGATCGACGTCGTCCGCTCCTGCCGTCAACCGGTCACCTTGACCTTCACCGGCAGGGCGACCGTGCCCGTGGTCTTCTCCGGGTTCATGACCTCGAACCAGTGTCGCTGCTCGCTCCAGTCGTAGACGATGCCGTCGTCGTGGCTGTGGATGCCGAGCGTGATCGGGTACGTGCCGTCGAGCAGTGGCACCGAGGCGATGTCGAACACGACCTCTCCGGCGCCGTCGACCATCGGGATCGGCGCGCCGAGCATCTCGGTGTTCGCTCCGTAGAGATGGCGGCCGTCCGCCAGGTCGTAGACCGCGATGCCGAACACGACGTCCTCGATGCGCTTCTGCGACTCGTAGCTGACCCGCACCGACAGCGGCTCGCCGGGCAGCAGGTATGGGCGGTCGGCGCGGCCAGGGTGATCGATCTCGACCGAGGTGATGCGGATCTCGAGGCTCCGCCGCTCCTCTTGCGTGAACCCGTGGGCCGTGTGGTCATCGCCCGCGAGGCCACGGAGCTCGAGCCGCTCTCTGCGATCGACCTCCTCGGCGTGCAGCCGCTCGCGGAACGTGCGGATGGCCTCGCCGGCGGGGCCGAGCGCGACGAGGTCGCCGTGATCGAGCACCCCGACCGCGGTGCAGATGCGTCGCATCAGGTCGGCGGAGTGCGACACGACCACGATCGTGCGGCCCTCGTCCTGGAACTGATGCACCCGGTCGAGGCACTTGCGTTGGAAGGTCTCGTCGCCGACGGCGAGCACCTCGTCGACGAGCAGCACGTCGGGGTCGACGTTCACGGCGACCGCGAAGCCGAGCCGCACGTACATGCCCGACGAGTAGTGCTTCACCTGCTGATCGATGAAGTGCTCGAGCTCGGCGAACTCGACGATGTCGTCGAACCGTGCGTCGATGTCGGTGCGCTTGAGCCCGAGCACCGCGGCGTTCATGTAGACGTTCTCGCGGCCGGTGAGCTCAGGGTGGAAGCCGGCACCGAGCTCGAGGAGCGACGCCAACCGGCCTCGCACCCGGATCAGCCCGGTCGTCGGCTTCATGATGCCTCCGACCAGCTTCAACAACGTCGACTTGCCCGATCCGTTGTGGCCGAGCAAGCCGATCGTCTCGCCGGACTCGATGTCGAACGAGATGTCGCGCAGCGCCCAGAAGTCCTCGACCTTCTGACGGCCCGGATGGATCACCCGCTCCTTCACCGAGCGCGGCCTGCCGGTGCTCAACCGGAACCGCTTCGAGACGGAGTCGATGCTGACCGCGACCGACCCCATCAGATCTCCTCCGCGAACGACCCCTCGAGGCGGTCGAAGACCCGGACCGCGAGGACGAGCAGCACCGAGGCGACCACGAGGACGATCAGCACGTTGCGCAGGTACCACCACTGCGACATGTCGGGAAGGATCGCCTGGCGCGTGCCATCAGATTGCACCGGTCCGTACACCTTGCCGTAGATGCCGCGCTGGAAGCAGAGCACGATCGGGGTCATCGGGTTCAGCAGCGCGACCCAGCTGTTCGACCCGAGCTTGCCCGCGACGAGCTCGTACGGGTAGACGATCGGCGTCATCCAGAACCATGCGAGCAAGACGAGCTCGAGCAGGTGGCGGATGTCGCGGGCGTAGACGCTGATCGCGCTGAGCAGCACGCCGAGCGCCGCGGTGAACACCAGCAGCGTGACGAGGCCGGGGACGATCAACCACACGTAGCCCCACGGCACGGGGTAGCGGACGATCCCGATCGCGGCGAACAGCACGAGCGACTGCAGGCAGAAGTGGACCAGCGCGGCGCCCACCGACGCGATCGGCAGGATCTCGCGCGGGAACCACACCTTCTTGACCAATGACCCGTTGTCGATGATCGAGCCCGTCGCCGCGGGAAGCGCTCCGACGAAGAGGTTCCAGACGAGCAGGCCCGACAAGAGGAAGATCGGGAAGGAAGGGATGCCGCTGCCCAGGAACACCTGGAAGACGAAGTAGAAGACGACGAGATAGAGCAGCGGGTTGAGGAGCGACCACACGAACCCGAGGACGCTGCCCTTGTACCGCACCTTGAGCTCACGTCGAACGAGCCCGACCTGCAGCTCTCGATAGCGCCAGATGTCGCGGAAGTGCTCGCCGACGCGGCGACGCGGGGTGACCTCGAGGAGAGCGGCATCGGTGGACATGAGCGGTTCAAGGCTACCCGGCAGCCTTCGCCGCTCCTGGTCTGGTCGCACCTCGGGCCCGGTAGCGTCGCATCGATGCGGGTTGCCATCGATGCCACCCCCCTGGTCGGGCCCCGCACCGGCATAGGGCGCTTCGTCGAGGCACTGCTGCCGGCATTGGCTGCGCGCGGCGATGTGGCCGTCGAGCCCTACGTGCTGAGCCGCCGGGCGCGAGACCTCCCGGCGGGAACGAAGCGGATCATCGTGCCCGCGGCGTTGGCGCTGCGATCGTGGGGTGGGGGTGGGCCGTCGCTCGCGCAGCTGTTCCCCAACGCCGAGGTGATCCACGGCACGAACCAGATTGCTCCGCCGACCGCACACACGGTCGTCACGGTCAACGATTGCTCGTTCGTGACCGCGCGCGAGCTGTGTTCGCCGACCGTTGTCTCGTTCGGTCCGGTGGTGCGGCGGGTTGCCGCGCGCGGCGGGTGGATCCACGCGATCTCCGAGCACGTCGCGGTGCAAGCCCGAGCGCTGTTCGAGACCGACCGGGTCGTCGCCGTGCCGCTCGGGCCGCCCCCTGCCCGTCCCGCCAGGAGCGCCTCCGTCGCGCGAGCGCGGTCGGTCGTCGCGATCGGCACGCTCGAGCCGCGGAAGAACTTCCCGAGGCTGGTGCACGCGTTCAAGGCGATCGCAGCTCATGATCCCGAGGTCACGCTGACGATCGCCGGCGGTGAAGGTCCCGACTCCGAGCGGGTGCGCAGTGCCATCGGGTCGCTCGACCCGCAGGTGCGGGCGCGAGTGCGGCTCACGGGGTGGATCGAGGACGACGAACGCGACCGGCTCCTCGGCGAAGCGAGCGTGCTTGCCTTTCCGTCGCTCGACGAGGGCTTCGGATTTCCGATGCTCGAGGCGTGGCAGCGCGAGGTGCCTGTCGTCGCCGCACGCGCGGGCGCACTGCCCGAGATCGCCGGCGACGCCGCGCTGCTCGTCGATCCGTTCGACGTCGACGCCCTTGCGGACGCGCTCCAACGAGCGCTCGACGACGAGGCGGAGCGCGCCGCGCTCGTCGACCACGGACGCGCTCGCCTCGCGACGTTCTCTTGGGAGGCGACCGCCGAGGGCATCGCCGCGATCTACCGTCGAGCGATGGAAGACAAGCCGCGATGATCACCGTGCTCGCCGGTGGCGTGGGGGCCGCCCGATTCCTGTCGGGGCTCGTGCAGGTGCGCCGACCGTCTGACATCACCGCGATCGTGAACACGGGTGACGACGTCGTGCTCCACGGCCTGCACATCAGCCCCGACCTCGACACGGTGACCTACACCCTCGCAGGGGCGATCAACCCCGAGATGGGCTGGGGTCTGGTCGGCGAGACCTGGCAAGCGATGGCGGCGCTGCAGCGCTACGCGGACGTGCGCCCTCTGGCCTCGAGCGCGGCAGCGACCTGGTTCCGCCTGGGAGACCGTGACCTCGCGACCCACCTCTACCGCACCCACCGGATGCGCGAGGGCGCCACCTTGTCGGACGTCACCGCCGAGATCGCGGCCGCATGGGGTCTCGGCCTGCGCCTCGTGCCGATGAGCGACGACCACGTCGAGACCCGCGTGGTGGTCGTGGACGAAGGCGA
Source organism: uncultured Acidimicrobiales bacterium (assembly GCA_963726695.1). Lineage (GTDB taxonomy): Bacteria > Actinomycetota > Acidimicrobiia > Acidimicrobiales > DATKAS01 > DATKAS01. Next base: position 82,224 of record CAVSDE010000010.1, on the reverse strand, counting down.
GATCGGGTTCCAGGAGTACTTCGTCGCTCGGCAGCACGCGGTGGCAGTCGAGCGCGTCCGTCTCGACGGGATCGAGCGCGCGAAGCCGGCACCGGGCGTGCTCGATGCAGTTGCGTTGGCGACGACCATCGTGATCGCACCGTCGAACCCGATCGTGTCGATCGGCCCGATCCTCGCAGTCCCCGGCGTCCGTGATGCGGTCGCGGCGAGGCGTGCGCACGTCGTCGCCGTCTCGCCGATCATCGCCGGCGCCGCCCTGAAGGGTCCGGCGGATCGCATGCTGACCGAGCTGGGCCACGAGTCGTCGGTCACCGGTGTCGCGCGGCTCTACGCAGACATTGCCGCAACCCTCGTGATCGACAGCGCCGACGCCGAGCTCGCCGACACGGTCGAGGCCGAGGGCGTGCGGTGCATCGTGGCCGACACGGTCATGAGCTCACCGGCCATCGCCGCCGCGCTCGCCGAGACCGTGGTGACGAGCGGATCCTGAGGAGACCACGTGGCGCGCATGGAGATGTGGGGCGTCGAGGGAATCGGCGAGGTGAAGCCCGAGGACGTGCTCGCGGACCTCATCACCGAGGCCATCGCGGCGATGGCCGAGAGCGATGCGACCGCGGCGCTGCGTGACGGCGATGTGCTCGTCGTCACGCAGAAGATCGTCTCGAAGGCCGAGGGGCGCGTGGTCGCGATCGACCCCGACGACCCGTTGTCGCACAAGGAGCTCGTGGAGCAGGAGGCCGTGCGGGTCGTGCGGCGCCGCGGCGACCTGATCGTCACCGAGACGAAGCACGGCTTCATCTGTGCGAACGCGGGGATCGACCTCTCGAACATGGAGCGCGGGTGGGCCGCACTGCTGCCGCTCGACTCCGACCGCTCGGCCCGGCGCATCCGCGACGGCGTCCGCGCTCGCACGGGCTGCACGGTGGGTGTCATCGTCTCCGACACCTTCGGCCGCACCTGGCGCCGTGGGCTCACCGACGTCGCGATCGGATGCGCGGGCGTTGCCGGGGTCCTCGACCTGCGCGGCACAGAAGACGCGCTCGGCCGCGTCATGCAGGTCACCGAGGTCTGCGTCGCCGACGAGCTCGCAGGCGCAGCGGAGATGGTGATGGGCAAGTCGAACGGCATCCCCGTCGCCGTCGTGCGGGGCGTCGATGCGTCGTGGCTGAGGGACGGCTCGGTCCGCGACGAGATCGTGCGCAGCCCCCAGGAAGACCTCTTCCGCTAGGTCTTCCTCGTCCACGTCTTCCTCGTCGGCCTCCGCAAGCTTCGGCCCGCTCGGGTCGCTTCGCTCCGCAATCGGTGCTTCGCGCACCGGTCAGCCGCGGAGCCACTCGATGACCGCACTCGTGCCGGCCTCGAGCGTCGTCCACGACTTCCAGCCGAGCTGGATCTCGGCGCGCCCGGGATCGAGCACCGACCGATTGAGGTCGCCGGCGCGCGGCGGGGCATGCATCGGCGGCTCCGAGACGCCGGTCGCAGCCGCCATCGTGGCGTACAGCGAGCTCACCGAGGTCTCCTGGCCGCTCCCGATGTTGACGAGCAACCCGCCTCCCCTCGACGCAGCACGAACGAACGCATCGACGACGTCGTCGACGAACACGTAGTCGCGCGTGTCCTCGCCAGTGCCGAAGATCGTGCACGGCTGACCGGACAACAGACGCGCCGCGAAGATCGACACGACGCCCGCCTCACCGTGAGGGTCCTGACGCGGGCCGTACACGTTTGCGAGGGCAAGCGACGTGAACTCGAGCTGATGGAGCTCGCGGTACGCGGTGAGGTAGTCGTGGCCGATCTTCTTCGAGACCCCGTAGGGCGAGAGCGGCACCTGCGGGTGACTCTCCTTGACCGGGAGGTCACGAGGATCGACGGCTCCGTAGATCGTGCCTCCGCTCGCGGCGTACACGACCTTCCGGCTGCCGGCCGCCCTGGCTGCTTCGAGGACGTTCACGGTGCCGACCGCGTTGACCGTCGCGTCGAGCATCGGGTCCGCGACCGACACACTCACGCTCGACTGGGCAGCGATGTGAAACACGACCTCGGGCTTCTGACGCTCGGCGAGGGCGACGAGCTCGGGGCCGCGGACATCGAGGTTGTGGATCGTGAGGTCGTGCCACCCGACCGACGCGCATCGGCGAGGTTCTTGAGCTTGCCGGTTGCGAGGTTGTCGACCACATCGACGCTGTGTCCCTCAGCGAGCAACCTGTCGACGAGGTTCGACCCGATGAAGCCGGCACCTCCGGTGACGAGCGCGCGCATCAGACGGGCTCGGGGACGCTGACGTCGAGCAGGCGTGCGCCCGGTGCGATCACTTCGTCGTCGCCCACCACGACGCCATCGAGCGTCGCGCCGGCACCGACGACGACTCGGTGACCCAACACTGAGCGCACGATCTGCGCCTCGGCCTCGACCCGGACCTGCGGCATGAGGACGGAATCATGCACCATCGCACCCGCGTCGACGTGAGATCCGGCCCCGACCAACGAACGCTCGACAGATGCCGTGGCCGCGATCTCCGCATCGGGAGCGACGCCCTCGACGCGATGAGCGCGGCCACCGAGAAGGTCGAGGTTCGCTCGCCGGTACTGAAGCGGCGTGCCGGTGTCGAGCCAGTAGTCGTCGGTCGCCATCGCATAGAGCCGACCCTCGGCGGCCATGGCCGGGAAGACCTCTCGCTCGATCGACACCTTGCGACCCTCCGGAATGCGGTCGAGCACGGACGGCTCGAGCACATAGGTGCCCGCGTTGATGCGGTTGGTCGGCGCCTCCTCACGCGGAGGCTTCTCGATGAACGCAATGACGCGGCCGTCGTCGTCGGTCGGCACCACTCCGAACATGGAGGGGTCCTCGACGGGGGTGAGGTGGATCGTCGCCTCGGCACCTGCCGCTCGGTGGAAGCGCACGAGCGACTCGACATCGAGATCGGTGAGCACATCTCCGTTGACGACGATGAAGGTGTCGTCGATGCCGGCCTCACGAGCAGCAAAGCGAATCGCGCCCCGGTGTCGAGGGGCTCGGTCTCCACCGCGTAGATGAGGTGCACGCCCTCGCAGGTCTCGTCGGGGAACGCAGCGATGAACGCGTCGGGCTTGTACCCGAGCGACAAGACGGCCTCGTCGACACCGTGCTTGCCGAGGTGGCCGACGACCCACTCGATCATCGGTCGATGGCCGACCGGCAGCATCTGCTTCGGTCTGGTCGAGGTGAGCGGTCGGAGCCGGGTGCCGAAGCCCCCGACGAGGACGACCGCCCTCACGAACCGGTGGTTGCCGCAGCCGGCGCCGATGTTGCCGGTGCAGACGTTGCGCCGGATGCAGCCGGCGCTCCGGTCGTCGCCGGGGGGGTGGCACCAGGGACAGTCGTGTCGATGCTTGCGAGCGGTGCCCCCGGCGGTTGCGCGACGTCGTTGAGCTTGTCGAGCTGCGCAACGCTCGGCGGCTTGGGGATGTCAGTGCCGTCGGGCACGAACGCCAACGTCATCAGCATGCGATCGCGGTCGAAGTGGATCTTGCCGAAGTCCTGGGTGACGATCGTGGGTGTATCAGCGTTTTCGGTGGGCCAGACCGCGACCTTCCATGTCGCCGGCTTGCCGTTGCAATCCTGACCGTTCTCGAACGAACCGACGCCCGGCACCTCGATCTTGGTGTTGCTGAGCTTCAGACCCGTCGCATCGGCGAACACCTGCAACGTGGCGTTCTTGCCCGCGGCGCTGCTGACGAACGGGTGGATGTGGATCACGCCGTCCGCGTGGGTGTGGATGCCCTCGACGTCGGTCTGCACCTGAAGCGGATCGAGGAACGCGTCGCAAGCGTAGATGCCGTACGCGGTGTGCCAGTGGTCGACGTTCGCGATCGGCTGGGTGTCGTCAGCGGTCGCCTTGTTGTTGCGACTCGCGAAGATCACGAGAGCGAGGCCGAGCACGAGCACCGCGGCGATGGTGGCGGGGAACATGAGGCTGCGCTGCTGCGACACCTTGCCGCCCCCGCCCACGCGGCTCGCGCGAGCAACCTTCTTGGACGACGAGGCTTTGCCCATATGCGTCGAACGCTAGTCGTGGACTCGGTGGCGCCGAAGTCACCGCCGAAGCCATCGAGCGTCATCTGCGGGAGGCCGTCAGCTCCTCGAACAGCTCCTCGTACTGCGCCGCGACCGCACCAGGGGACGCCCATCCCTCGACGAACCGCCGGCCGGACGCGCCCATCTGCGCCAGCTCGTCGGGTGCCGCGACGAGCCGGGAGAGCGCCTTGGTGAACGCTTCGGGATCGTCGGGCGGCACGGCAACGCCGGCGCCACTTCTCTCGACGATCCGCTCGACCTCGGTGCCGCGGTCGACGCTCGCGAGCACCGGCCGACCCGCGGCCAGGATCGAGTACGTCTTCGACGGGACGCTGGACCGACCGAGCCCACGCTTGAGTGGCACGACGTGGATGTCCGCGGCGGCAAGCACCTCCGGAAGGCGGCTGCGAGGCTGGAGGTCGACGAACTGCACGTTCGGCAACCCGCGGGCCGCGACCTCGAGACCCGGGCGCGCCGCTCCCCCGCCGTTGATGACGAACGCGACCTCGGCATCGTGCGCGAGCGCCGTCGCCGCCGCGAGCATCAGCTCGAGCGACTGCGACATGCCGATGTTGCCTGCGTACATCACCACCGTCTTGCCTTCGAGGCCGAGCTCTCGGCGGTAGCCGTTCTCGCGAGGCTGCGGAGTGATGAAGCTGGTGTCGACGAAGTTCGGGATGACGCGCACCTTGCTCGCGTCTCGAGCCGGCAGCTTGGCGGCGACGTTCTCGCGGAGATCCTCCGAGAGCACCGTGACAGCGTCGGCCCGCTGATAGCTGACGCGCTCGAGCCAACGGGCCGCCGAGATGACGCGCGCCCCGTTGAGCACGCCGAGCTCGATCGCCACGTCGGGGAACACGTCCTGGATGTTGAACACGAGCGGCGCCCGACGAGCGACCGCGACGCCGAACCCGGTGAGGCCGAGCGTGAGCGGCGGCGACATGGCGAGCACCCCGTCGACGCGACCGCCCACAGCCCCCACACCGCCGACGAGAGCACTGAACCCGCCGAACGCAAGCGCCCGACGAGGGATGTCGCGCTTGTCGGTCGGGAACGGATGGACCCGCGTGACCTTTCCCCACGACATCGTCTCGGTGCGGACGGCCTTGCCGCGGAACTCGGGCTCGACGGTGTGGTGCTCGTACCAGGGCAACGAGGTGATCACATCGATGCGGTGGCCGCGCGCTGCGAGCTCTTCGACGATCTTCGTGATGACCTCGCCCGTCGGTGCGACGTCGGGGGCGAAGTGCGGGCACAGCACCAACAGCTTCACGTCCGGCTCACCTCCGCCGCGAGACGGTAGGCGGCGAGGAGCGCGACCGCGGCCCTCTCCCCGGTGAAGTACGCCGCGCACGACTGGCCCGCCGCGACCAGTGCCTGCCTGCGCTCCGGATCGGTGAGGATCCCGTCGATCGCGGCGACCCATCCACTGACGTCGTCGGGATCGACGAGCACCGCAGCGTCACCGACGACCTCCGGCAGCGCGGTCGCTCGCGCCGCGACGACAGGACATCCCCGTCGCATTGCCTCCAGGGCCGGGATGCCGAAGCCTTCGTAGCGCGAGGGGATCACGGTGATCTGCGCTTCGTCGTACAGCCCGTTGATGTCGACGGCAGGGATCCGGCCGGTGCGGCGCACACGATCCGTGAGGCCGAGGCGCTCGATCTCGCTCGCGACGAGGTCCTCCGCGGGGCCCGCGGCGCCGGTCAGCACCAAGAGGAGATCGGGGTGATCAACCGCGAGCTCCGCGAGCGCCCGCACGACGGTCACGTGGTTCTTGTGCGGCCACGTCACCGCCGGGTACAGCAGGAACGGTCCGTCGACCCCGTAACGGGCCCGGACGACATCCGGCGGGGTGCCCCAGCCCGGCTCGGAGCTCGGGATGCCGTGAGGGACGACGAGCACGCGGTCGGGTGCAACACCGAGGTTCGCGATGACCGTACCTCGCACGAACTCGGTCGGCGTGGTGACGACCGCCGCTTGCGACGTCGAGCGCGGCATCGCGGCACGCAGGTAGCTGCGCTTCAGCGGTGAGAAGAACTCGGGATGCGCGAGGTACTGCAGATCGTGGAGGGAGAGCAGTACCGGGGCGCGGGTGCGCATGGGCACCGTGCCTCCCGGATGATGGACGACGTCGACTGCGAGGGTGCGTGCTCGCCTTGCGAGCCACGTGGACTCCGCGAGGATCCGCGCCGGCCGAGAGCGACCCGTGATGGCGGCAACTTCGAGCCTGTGCGCGTTGGCGAGCCTCGGATGTGCACCCCAGAACCGCCGATTCACGAACAGGGTGAGCTCGACGTCGTCGGCCGCGCTCTGATCCATCTCCTCGAGGAGCCGGCACACGTACTCCTCCGAGCCGCCGACTGCCCCCGGCACCAGCCAGAGGAGGTTCACGCCGACGCGCAGGGCGCTCACGGTCGGCTCGCCGCGACCAGATCGCCGTAGACGACGCTGGTCGCCTCGGCGGCGCGCGTCCAGGTGAGCACCGCGGCCCGGGCGCGGCCCGCCGCCGACAGGTCGTCGGCGAGCACCGCGTCAGCGAGCACTCGATCGAGTGCGTCGGCGATCGCATCGGCGCGCATCGGATCGACGACGAGTCCGGCATCCGCGGTGACCTCTTCGGTCGCCGTGCCCGCGGAGGTGACAACAGGCGTGCCCTGCGCCATGGCCTCGAGCACAGGCAAGCCGAAACCCTCCTTCGTGCTCGGGTAGCAGAACGCGGACGCGCCAGCGACGACCGCGCCTCGGTCCTCGTCGCTGAGGAAGCCGAGTGCGCGCACGCGAGCACGGACTGTCGACGGAAGCGGCGAAAGCAACGCTTCGAGCTGCGGACCCCATCCCTTGGGCCCGATCATCACGAGCTGCAGATCGAGCCGGTCGGCCGCCAGCATCGAGAACGCAGAGAGCAGACCGCTGACGTTCTTCCGCGGCTCCATCGTGCCCACCCATGCCACGTACGGGTGGTCGAGGCGGTAGCGCGCACGCGCGGTGGCGATGGCGTCGAGCGACGCGGGCACACCGTCCGCTCCGAGCAGCACGACCCGCAGGCGGTCGCTGGCGATGCCTGCTGCGACGCAGTCGCGCCGCGTCGCTTCGGAGGAGCAGAGCACGACATCCGCGTGACGCTTCGTGAGCTCGAGCCCCCGTCGCATGAAGCGATGGCCACGGCGAGTGAGTCGATCGGGCTCATCGAGGAACGCGAGATCGTGGACGGTGACGACGAGGGGTGCCTTGGTCGGCGGCACGATGAGAGACGAGGCGTGCACCACGTCGACCGCTCCGGTCGTGCGTTCGACCGCGGGCCAGCGCAGGGTGTGCCAGGCCTCGTACATCGCCACTCGCGGCAACGGCACGGCGGCCGTGGGCACCGCCGGCACGAACGGCGCGGGAGGCTCGGCACGATGGCGCGCGGTCACTCCGATCACATCGACGTGATCGAGTGCCTCGAGCCCACGCGCGAGACCGAGCGCGGCGACCGCGGTGCCTCCGGGCACTCGGTGCCAGCACTGCTCGAGGGTGAGGGCTACCCGCAGGCTGCTTCCGCCGGGGGGGTCACGCCGATCACCGTCGACGAAGGGGCGGGAGTCGTCGTCGATGTCTGACCTCCGGCGGGCGGGGTGGTCGCCGCGGTCGCGCTCACACCGGTGAAGTCACGACCGAGCACGAGCTGCACGCCGGCAGCGCCTGCGGAAGCCACGGGCTGCAGCTGCGCTCCCGAGTCGATGAAGCTCGCCAGCGTCCGAGCGGCGCTCTCCTGGCCGGCTGCGTAGCGGATCACGGTGTGGTCGTACTGGCTGCTGTCGGCGTCTCCGGTTCCGGTGACCTGGAACGAGAGCCCGGTGAGCGCCTGCTTCGTCTGCGCTGCGAGACCCCGCACGCCCGCACCGTTCAGCACCTCGACTTCGACGGTCGAGGGCGCGACGGTCGGCAGCGGTGCGGCAGAGTCAGTGGCGCCCGCCGCGGGGGTCTCCACACCTCGGAACACGTCGAGCACCGGCTGCGCAGCTTGCTCCTGGAGCAGGAGGACTGATGCACCGTTGATCGACGTAGGTGTGATCGGGACCGTGTACATGTCGATCTTGGACGGGTCGAGCGAGCGGAACCGGTTGCCGAGCCGGATGAGGTCTCGTGCCGACAGGCTGCTGTCGACGGTGACGTTGCTGATGCCGACGTCGATGAGTTGGTTGAGCACGATCGGGTTGCGGATGCCTTTGGCGACCGCCTTCTTCAACGACCGCCGAATGAAGTCCTGCTGGCGGCTGATGCGCCCGAGGTCACCGGTGCCGTCCGTGCGCCACTTGTTCCCGATCTTGTACTCGTAGTGGCGGGACCGCGCGTACGCGAGTGCCTGGTCGCCGTTGAGCGTGGCGCATCCGGCGACGGGGATGTTCAGTCCGGTGTTCTTGTCTCGAGCCGGGTTCTCGAAGTACACCGGCACTCCCCCGACCGCGTCGACGAGGCCCTTGAATCCGGCGAAGTCGACCTCCACGAAGTGCTGGATCGGGATGCCGAAGTTCTGTTGGAGCGTCGCGACGAGCACGTCGGGGCCCCGCGAGAACGCGGTGTTGATGCGCTGCTTGCCGCCCGTGCCTGCGATCGACACCCAGAGATCGCGGGGGAAGGAGAGGATCGACGCTCGCTCGGACGCAGGGTCGATGCGCAACACCATGATCGTGTCGGATCGCTGGCCTCCGACGTCTGCTTCGCTCCCGAACGCGCCGATGTTCGGGTCCGACGGATCGATGCTCGCGCGGCTGTCGGATCCGACCAGCAGGAAGTTCTGCGCCTTGTCGACTGCTTCCTTCTCGGGCTCGGGCGAAAGGACGTGCGCGAGCTCGACGCGCGGGAGGTCACCGAACCGGTTGAACGTGTAGAAGATGCCACCGGCAGTGACGAGGCACACGCCGACGAGGAAGACGTTGAAGCCGATCAGCAGACGCTGCGGCCAAGTGCGACGCAGCTTGCGAGGCCGAGGCAGCGCCGCTGCTCGCTTGCTCGCACGGCGGGCCGACACGGGATGTCACGCTACAGGAGGCCCCCCGACGGCTTCGGTCACCGCGTGGCTGTCACCGGGAGGCTGTCACTGCGGTGCATCGCGAAGGTGCACCACATCACCTGTGGTGACCTCACGGTCCCCATCACAGGTGCGCACCAGCAGGCGACCATCGGCCTGCACATCGACAGCGACGCCCTCGAACGTGTCGTGGGCTTGCTCGATGCGGACGTGTCGACCGAGCGTGCCGAGCGCACCTCGATAGCGCTCTGCGAGGCGCGACCAGTCGATCTCGTCGAGCCCGCGGAGCATCGCGTGAAGGATGTCACCGCGATCGACATCCCTCCCGGCCTCGAGGTTCAGCGCCGTCATGGTCTCGGCGAGGTCCGCAGGCAGCGGCGGCGGCCAGTTCACGTTGAGACCGATGCCGACGACGACCGCGATCTCGCCGGACGGCGTCGCCGCGCTCTCGGCGAGCACGCCGGCGAGCTTGCGGTCGCCGACCATCACGTCGTTCGGCCATTTGAGCAAAGTGGCCACACCCGCGATCTCGCGGCACGCGTCCCCCGCCGCCACGCCGAGCGCCTGCGTGTACCGATGCAGGCCCGCCGTCCTCGGGGCGAGGAAGAGGAGGGAGGCGAGCAACGACCCGCCGGGCGGTGCTTGCCATCGACGACCGAGCCGGCCTCTGCCCGCCGTCTGGTGGTCGGCCACGAGCACGGTTCCGGCGGGAGCGCCGGCCCGGGCGGACTCGAGGAGATCGGCATTCGTCGACCCGGTCTCGTCGACCCACTGCACGACCCAGGCCACCGCCTGCCAACATAGGCGCCTCATGCTCACAAAGATCTTGATCGCGAACCGCGGTGAGATAGCCGTCCGGGTGATCCGTGCGTGCAGGGAGCTCGGCATCGCATCGGTCGCGGTGTACTCCGATCTCGACCGCGACGCGATGCACGTACGTCTGGCCGACGAAGCCCATTCGCTCGGTGGGCAGACAGCAGCGGAGTCTTACCTGAACACCGAGGCGATCCTCGCGGCGATCCGCAGCAGTGGTGCCGACGGCGTGCACCCGGGCTACGGGTTCTTCTCTGAGAACACTGACTTCGCACGAGCGATCACCGCGGAGGGCGTCGCGTTCATCGGTCCTCCGCCCGAGGCGATCGAGGCGATGGGCGACAAGATCTCGGCCCGGCTCGCGGCGGATCGCGCCGGAGTCGCCGGTGTGCCGGGCGTCAGCGAACCGCTCACGTCCCCCGACCAGGTGCGCGCCTTCGGGGCCGAGTTCGGGTGGCCTGTCGCAGTGAAGGCGGCATACGGCGGCGGCGGGCGCGGCATGAAGGTCGTCACCGACCCCGACCAAGTCGAGGCGGCGATCGACTCGGCGCAACGCGAGGCTCTCGCGTACTTCGGCCGCTCAGAGGTGTACATCGAGCGATACCTGCCGTGGCCCCGGCACGTCGAGGTGCAGATCATCGGCGACACCCACGGCAACATGGTGTGGGTCGGCGAGCGTGATTGCTCTGCGCAGCGTCGACATCAGAAGCTGATCGAAGAGAGCCCGGCACCGCTGCTGTCCGACGAGACCCGGCGCGCGATGGGCGAGGCGTCGGTGTCGGTCGCGCGGTCCGTCGGCTACTACAACGCGGGCACGGTCGAGTTCCTGTACGCGGACGGCGACTTCTACTTCCTCGAGATGAACACCCGCCTGCAGGTCGAGCATCCGGTCACCGAGATGGTCACCGGAATCGATCTCGTCGCCGAGCAGATCCGTGTCGCATCGGGTCTCCCGCTGTCGATCGAGCAGTCCACGATCGAGCGGCGCGGTCACGCCATCGAGTGCCGCATCAACGCGGAGAACCCCGCAGGCGGCCGCTTCCTCCCCTCACCCGGACGCATCACGAAGCTCGTCGTCCCCGACGGGTTCGGCACGCGGTTCGACGCGGGCTACGCGGCGGGCGACGAGGTGAGCCAGTACTACGACAACCTCATCGGCAAGCTCGTCACCTGGGGCGCGGACCGCGACACGGCCCGCCGCCGCATGCTCCGGGCGCTCAGTGAGATGCAGGTCGAGGGCGTGGCGACGACGATCCCCGCGGACATCGCGATCCTCACTCACCCGGACTTCATCGAGGCCATTCACTCGACGAAGTGGGTCGAGGAACGACTCGATCTCAGCCAGATCTCCGCTCCCCCGGCGAACGCGTCGGCAGAGACGGAGGACGACGCGCCACGGGTGCGTCGAGACGTCGACGTGGAGGTCAACGGCAAGCGCTTCGCCGTGCGGGTCTGGGTGCCCGAGGTCGCGGTCGGCGCGGCTTCGACCAGTGGCACCCCGAAGTCTCGACCGGCACGAGCCGCTGCCGCAGCCACGAGCGCGGCAGGAGGCAGCGGACAGGTCACCGTGCCGATGCAGGGCACCATCGTGAAGGTGCTCGTGGCCGTCGGCGACACGGTCGAAGCCGGCGAGGCGGTGTGCGTGCTCGAGGCGATGAAGATGGAGAACAACATCACCGCCGAGCGGGCCGGCACTGTCAGCGAGGTGAAGGTCTCCACGGGCGACACCGTCGGCGCGGGCGACGTGGTCGTCGTCATCAGCTGAACAGGCGACCGCTCAGAGGATCGCGGTGGTGATCTCCCGGATGAGCTGATCGCTGACGGCACTCGGTCCGCCGAACACGTTCACGGTCGCGATCGTCGAGGCATTCGCCTCGAGATAGGACTTCACCACGGGCGTGAGCCCGACCGAGCCGGATATCAAGAGCAGCGGCGATCCGGCTTTCCCGATCATCGCCCCACCCGAGAGCCCGTCGGGGAAGCTCGCTCCGTTCGCCACTCCGACGAGTGTCGGCGCGGGTGAGGAGAACAGCTGCTGCGCGACTCGGACCGCGGTGTCGAACCTGTCGACGCCGACGATGGGCGTCGCGGTCGGGACGGCTTGTGCGGCGGGCCCACCGACCGCGATGTACTCCGCTCCCGGATGCTCGAGCATGTACTGCGCTGCCGCGGGAGGCAGCGTGGTGCCGTTCGTGAGAAGCACCAGACCCCGGGAAGCTGCCGCGGCAGCGCCAGCCGACAACGCGTCGGGGAACGAGAGGCCAGAGCAGAAGATCACGCGGACCGGGGGGCCGAACTCGTCTGCGATCCGCAGTGCGGTGTCGAAGCGGTCGACGCCCGCGATGCGCACGGGGTTGAAGCCGGCGCTGACGAGGTCGTCCACGACGACGGTCGAAAGGGCGCTCGAGCCTCCGAGTACAAAGACCTGTCCGCCGGCGCTGAGGACGCGCTGGATCTCTTGCCTGACCCGGACATCGAGGCTGCTTCTACCGGTGACGAGCAGCGGCCCACCCAGGTGGACCGCCAACGGCGTGCCGGCGAGTGCATCGGCGAAGTCATCGGCCCTGGCGATGACGACTGCCCTCGCCGAAGCGGCCTGCGGGTAAGACGCCTGGGAGATGGCGACCGAGGTGTCGATGCGATCCTCGCCGCCGATGCGAATGACGCTGTCGGCCGCCGCAACCGGGCCGGCGGGCGAGGCAAGGAGCCCCGCCGCGCCGACCGCGGCAGCGACGATCAGTCTGAGAGCGGTGGCTCTCAAGCCCCGATTGCCACCCTGAAGGAATTCACGACGTTCGTCGAGATGGCGTTCACGCCGCCGTAGACGAAGGCCGAGGTGACCGTCGCCGCGACACTCGTCAGGTAGGCGGAGGTGAACGCCGGCAAGGCGTTCGGGTCGGTGAGCACCAGCGGACCGCCGTGCCGCCCGATGTGGGCGCCACCAGTGAGCCCGTCGGGGAAGTTCACGCCACTGGCCAGACCGACGGTGGTCGGGCTGGTGAAGAACTTCTCCGCGACCTTCACCGCGGTGTCGTACCGATCGACACCCGAGATGCTCTGCGCGGTCGGCACTGCGACGGTCGCGGGACCGCCGAGCGCGAACAGCACGTCAGTCGAGTGCGCCGACAGGTAGGTCACGTTGGCGGGGGGCTGGACGGTCCCGTTCGTCAGCAGCACCGCGCCGCTGACCTTCGCTGCAGCGGCACCAGCCGCCAGTGCGTCGGGGAAGTTCAGTCCCGTGGCGAGCAGGATGTTCGTCGGATTGCCGAGCCCGGTCGACGCGATCAGGATGGCCGTGTCGAACCGATCGGCTCCGCCGAGGCGGACGATCGTGTACCCGAGCCCTTGCAGCTGCGTCGCGACGGAGGCGCTGATCGCCACCTCACCACCGAGGATGTAGACCGTCTTGCCGGGTGAGAGCACACGCTGGATCTCGGCCGTGGTGCGCACATCGATGCCGGTGGACGCGACGAGCGAGGTCAGCAGGAGAGGCCCACCCTTGGCGACGGCGAGCGGGCTGCCCGCGAGCGCGTCGGGGAAGAGATCACCTCTGGCGAGAACAACTGCATTCGCGGACCCTGCGGCCGGGAAGGAGTTCTTCGAGACGTTGACTGCGGTCTCGACACGATCCACTCCCGAAAGGACGGTCACGCCCTTGCCGGTCTGCGTGAGCACCACGTCGTTACCAGTGCCGCCGACGTAGCTGATCTTGTAGCTCACGCCATTGGCGCCGACGAAGCTCTGGCCTTCGGGCAAGCCGGCGAACGTGCCGACGACTGCCCCGGCCCCCTGGTTGACGATGATCAGGTACTGCGACCCGTTCGCACCGACGAACGATCCGGTGACTGCCAGCGTCGCGTTGTTCAGCTGGACAGTGCCGGTGACGCCGACCTGATCGAACTGCGTCCCTGCAGCTGCGCCGTTGATGTCGAAGGTCGCCTGCACGCCGGTGTTCAGCGCCAAGTTGCCGTTCACGCTCAGCAGCCCCGCGCCCGCGCCATCACCTGGCGAGAGGATGCCGCTGGTCCCGGTCACTGGGCCCGTCGCGCCCGAGCCACCGAGCAGCCCACCCGCAATGACTGTCGAGCCGCCGGTGTTGGTGCCGTTCACAAGGAACTGACCGGCGGTGATCACGGTGCCGCCGGTGTACGAGCCCGCGGCGACCGAAAGCGTGCCGAGGCCACTCTTGGTGATGCCGAGGGCGCCACTCACGTTGCCGAGCTTCAGGATGCCGCCCGGCCCAATCGCCACCGGTGTGTTCCCGAGGGTACCGGTGACCGGATCAGCGATCGCCGCGACGATCGTGTTCGTTCCGGCTACTGACTGCGCGATGGCACCGACCGAGAGGGAGTTGCCCCCGAGGATGTACCCGGCGCCATTGAAGTTGAGCGTGTACGGCGTGTTCGCCGCAGTGTCGTTGTTCATGTTGAAGACGGCGGCAGCCGGGAAGGTGAGGAGGTCACCGGCCACCGGGGTCAGTCCCGTGGACCAGCTCGCCGCGGTGTTCCAACCGGGGCCACCATTGCCGCTCCACGTCGGGCTGGCAGCAGCGGCGGGATTCGCGGTGACAACGATCGCCGCGAGCATCGCGGCCGCGGCCGCAAATGCCCCGACAGATCGACGGGCTCGATGTTTCATAGGGGAACCTCCGTGGCTTCGAATGTCTGGTCGCGGGCGTCAACGTAGCAACGCATCGAGGACCATGGGCTGGGAGGTTGGTCGCCTCCGGCCGCGGACCCTACTCCGCGACGTGCGCGAATGCGTCACTCAGCGGCGTCAGCAAGTGCCTCAGACAGCGCGGGATGCACCAGAAGGCTCTCATAGATGTCGCTGACTTTGAGGTTGGCAGTGACGGCAAGCGCGATGACTGAAATCAGCTCCGCGGCGTGCCGACCCACGATCGAGCCACCGAGCACGACACCTGTCGCGGGGTCGGACAGGATCTTCACGAAGCCGCGCGGATCGTTGTTGATGAGTGCCTTCGCGCTCGCCGAGAAAGGCACCTTCGTCACCCGGATCTTGCGGCCCTCTGCGAACGCCTCGGCCTCGGCCAGGCCCACGTCGGCGATCTCGGGCTCGGTGAAGATCGCCGAGGCGGCCTTGTCATAGTCGAGGTGGCGATGCTCCCTGGTGTGCAGCCCCATCACGTGCTCGGCGATCTTGCGTCCCTGCATCGACGCCACCGACGACAGCGGCAGCTTCCCCGAGAGGTCTCCCGCCGCGTAGATGTGGGGCACGTTCGACTGGCAGTGATGGTTGATGCGCACGTAGCCGGCGTCGTCGGTCTCGACGCCCGCCGCCTCGAGGCCGAGACCTTCGACGTTGGGCACGGAACCGATCGCGAGGATCGCGTGGCTTCCGTCGACATGGCGCCCGTCGTCGCAACGCACGGTGACACCGCCGTCGACATCGATGCCGACTGCGCGCGCTCCCTTGAGCAACACGACGCCGCGCGCGAGGAAGTCGGCTTCGAGCGCCGCGGCGACCTCGGGATCCTTCGTGGGCAGCACCTGCTGACGACTGACCACCAAGCTCACCTTCGAGCCGAGTGACGACAGCATGTGCACGAACTCGACACCGGTGACACCCGAGCCGACGACGACGGCGTGCTCGGGGATCTGAGGGGGCGGATAGCAGTCGCGAGTCGTGAGGACGCGGCTTCCGTCGGGAACGCACCACTCGGGGACGCGCGGGCGCGAGCCCGTCGACAGCTGGATCGCTTCTGCTTCGATCTCCTCGACTCCCGAGGCCGTCTCGACGACGACTTGGTTCGGCCCCTTCAGCCGGGCAGTGCCCTGGATGATGCGCACGTTCTGACTCGTGAGCAGATCGACGACCGACTTGTGCAACCGCGCCTCGATGCGCTCGACGCGGGCACGGAGGCTGTCGCGATCGAGGGCGGCGTCGACGTCGAGGCCCATGCCCTCGGCACGCCGGAAGAACGACATCGCGCCGCCGGTGGCGATCATCGTCTTCGAGGGGATGCAGTCCCACAGGTGGGCGGCGCCCCCGACGATGTCCCGCTCGACCAGCACGACCTCCGCCCCGAGGCGGGCCGCGTAGGTGGCCGCCTGGTTGCCTGCCGGACCACCGCCGATGATCACAAATCGCACTGCCACTGCCTCAGGGTACCGGCGAGGTCGCGCGGGCTAGCGTCCCCGAGTCGGGGACTCGCACAGAAGGGGGAAGTCGTGGCTGATGACGAGCACCAAGGACACGGACATGTTCCCCCGAAGCCACCCCCGCACGGGGCGACCGTCCCGCCCCCTCCGCTGGCGCCGCCGACGCAGCCGACGGTCTCGTTCGTAGCCGAGCCGCCAGCGGAACCGGCCGCGGAGCCGTTGGCGGAACCCATGCCAGAGCCCGCCGCTGCAGCCGTCGCCGTCGCCGTCGCCACCGCGGAGCCCGCGGCCGCGCGCCGACCCGGCACCGGCAAGACCCCTCCCGACCGGCTGCGCAGGATGATCGTGTTCGCAGCGATCGGCGGCGCGGTGTCCGTCGCGCTCGGCGCCTACGCCAAGATCCACGATCCCACCGGCGAGACACCGTTCGTGTGGTTCTTCAGCGGGCAGCCGGAGTTCAAGGTGTGGATCGCGACGCTGGCCGCCGCGCTCGCTGTCTTCCAGGAGTGGGTCGGCCGCCGGCTCTACGGGAAGCACGCGCAAGGTCGGCGCAAGCCGTGGATGCCCCAGGCTCATCGGCTCGCGGGCACGCTCGCGTTCATCGTGGCGCTGCCCGTCGCGTACCAATGCCTCTGGGCGATCGGCTTCAACAAGATCGTGAACCCGTGGTGGGCGGTGCACTCCGTCGCCGGGTGCGTCGTGTTCGGTGCGTTCGTGACGAAGGTGCTGTGCGTCCGCAACCGCAAGCTTCCGAGGTGGGCTCTTCCCATCGCCGGTGGCGTCGTCTTCGCTTCGTTGATCATCGCGTGGGCCACCACCTCGATCTGGTGGTGGTACAAGTTCGGGTTCCCGTCGTTCTGATGAAGCGCCTCACGAACGTCCTCCAGATCGTCGCCCTCGTGCTCGCCGCGTTCTTCGTGGTGTGCCTGTTCACGTCGCAGTTCCCTCCCTGGAAGAGCGACAGCAGCGGCGGTCAGGCGGCGGCGAACACGACCGTCATCTCCGCCGGAACCACCGCGGCCGGCGGGGCAACGACTGCGGCCGGCGAAGGCGCGGCAACGACTGCAGCCGGCGAAGCCGTCACCACGGCGGCCGCGAGCACCGCCGACGGCAAGGCCCTCTACGAGAAGAATTGCGCGGCGTGCCACGGCAAGACCGGCGGCGGTGGGATCGGGCCGTCGCTGAAGGGCGTCCAGAACCGATTCTCCGTGGAAGAAGAGACGTCGATCGTCACGGACGGGCAGAGCTCGATGCCCGGCTTCGGCGGTGACTTGTCGTCGGACGAGATCGCGGCGATCGTCGCCTACACCCGCACCTTGGGCTAGCGCCCTACGCCTCCATCACGACGGGCACGATCATCGGCTTGCGTCGCGTGCGCTCGCTCACGAAGCGGCCCACAGCCTGGCGCACGGTCTTCTGCAGCGCCTCCGTGTCGTGGGTTCCGGACGCGTACGCGTGCTCGACGGCACGCCGCACGTGATCGGTGGCCTCGTCGATCAAGTCCTCCGCTTCGGGCGCGTAGACCCACCCTCGCGTGATGATCTCCGGCCCGGTGATGACGTTTCCGGTCGAGCCGTCGATCGTGAGGATCACCACGACGACACCCTCTTCGGCCAGCACTCGCCGGTCGCGGAGCACGCCGTGCCCGACGTCGCCGACGATGCCGTCGACATAGAGGTAACCGGCCGGGACGCGCCCGGCGAAGTCGATGCCGGTGTCACTCAGAGAGACGACGTCTCCGTCCTCGCACAACAGAATGTTGGAGTCCGCGATGCCCATCTGGTTCGCGAGACGCGCATGAGCCATGAGATGGCGGAATTCGCCATGCACGGGGATGAACAGCTGCGGCTTGGCGAGGGCCAGCAGCGTCTTGAGCTCCTCGGCTTGCGCGTGTCCCGTGGCGTGCACGTCGGCGACCCCTGAGTGCACGACCTCGGCACCCAGCCTCAACAGGCCGTCGATCACCTTGTTGACGTTGTGCTCGTTGCCCGGGATCGCGTGCGAGCTCAGGATCACGGTGTCGTCGCTCGTGAGCTTCAACCACCGGTTGTCGCCCGACGCGAGCAGTGCCAATGCCGACATCGGCTCTCCCTGCGAGCCGGTCGACACCACACAAACCTTCCCCGGAGCCATGTCGGCGATGGCTTCGATGTCGACGAGCGAAGCGTCCGGGATGTGCAGCAGCCCGAGGTCTCGAGCCAGCCGGACGTTTCGCTTCACCGACAGCCCGAGCGTCGCGACCACGCGCCCGCACGAGATGGCCGCGTCGGCGATCTGCTGGATGCGGTGGATGTGGCTCGCGAAGGACGCAGTGATGATGCGTCGCCCCTCGTGCTGCCGGAAGAGGTTGATCAGCACGCGACCGACCTCTCGCTCGGACGGCGCGTGCCCCGGCTCCTCCGCGTTGGTGGAGTCGGACAGCAGGAGGCGCACCCCCGTCGTCGATGCGATCGCACCGATGCGAGAAAGGTCGGTGCGGCGGCCGTCGACCGGTGTCAGGTCGAGCTTGAAGTCTCCCGAGTGCAGGATCACGCCCTGCGGCGTGTGGAAGGCAGTAGCAAACGCGTAGGGCACCGAGTGCGTGACCGGTATGAACTCGAGGTCGAATGGTCCAACCTTGCGGCGTTCGCCGTCGGCGACCGGTATGAGCTCGGTGCGACCGAGCAGGCCGGCCTCCTCGATGCGACTGCGGGCGAGGCCGAGCGTGAGGGGCGACCCGTAGATCGGGAACGACACATCGCGCAGCAGGAACGAGAGCCCGCCGACGTGATCTTCGTGGCCGTGCGTCGCCACGCAGCCCTCGATGCGGTGCGCGTTCTCCCTGATGTAGGTGAAGTCGGGCAGCACGAGATCGATGCCCGGCATGTCTGCCTCGGGGAACATGAGACCGACGTCGAGCAGCATGATGCGCCCCTCGACCTCGATGCAGGCGCAGTTGCGTCCGATCTCGCCGAGTCCGCCGAGAAAGACGATGCGGACCGGGTCAGCCACGGGTGGGTGCGCCCCCCGCTCGGCTCGTCACACCCGACGCAGGTTGTCGATGACCTGCCGCGCTCGCTCCTCGGTGCCCGCAGGCGCTGGCCCGAGTGGGGGACGGCACTGTCCGACCGCGTGGCCGAGCACGCGCATCATCGCCTTCGTCGGGATCGGGTTCGGCGTGTCGTCGCTCGTCTCGAACGCGTACGACTCGAGGAGTCTCGCGTTCGTCTCGCGCGCGGCAACCACGTCACCCTTCTCGAAGGACGAGATCATCTCGCCGTGCTCGACACCCGACCAGTGCGTGGCAACCCCGATGACTCCGACCGCGCCGATCGCGAGCAGAGGCAGCGTGAACGCGTCGTCTCCGCTGTAGAGCTCGAGGTCGCTCGGCGCGCGACCGACGAGGGCCGCTGACTCAGCCGGGTTGCCGGCCGCGTCCTTGATCGCGACGATGTTGGTGACGTCGCGGGCGAGGCGGAGCAACAGGTCGGTCGAGACCTTGCGGCCCGTGCGGATCGGGATGTCGTAGACGATCACCGGCAGCTCGGTTGCGGCGGCGACGGCCTTGAAGTGAGCCTCGATGCCGGCTTGGGAAGGCCGGTTGTAATACGGCGTGACGATGAGGCACCCCGCGATGCCCAGCGCCGACGCCTTCGCCGTCATCTCCACGGCGTGACGGGTGTCGTTCGAACCCGTGCCCGCGACGACCGGGATCGTCACCGCTTCGCTCACCGCGGCGATGAGGTCGAGGTGCTCGGCGTCGGTGAGCGTGGGCGCCTCGCCGGTGGTGCCGGCGATGACGAGACCGTCGTTGCCGTTCGCTTGCAGCCACCGCGCGAGCGCGACGGCGGCGTCGAGGTCGAGGGCGCCATCCGCGTCGAAGGGCGTCACCATCGCCGTGAGGACAGATCCGAATCGTCCTGCCATCTAGAAGCTCCCTTCCTCGGAGCGGTCGATGCCGAGCGTGAGCAACAGGTCTTGGTGCAGCTCCATCCACACATCGTGGTACGAACCGCACATGACGCCCGTGAATTGCTTCGGGTCCCCCGCCTTCAGCTTCTCGAGGGCAGTGGTGAGTCGAGGCGCATACGGCGCGTAGCGAGTGAGCTGATCGGAGAACGCCACGCAGACGCCCTGAGCGTTGCGATCGAGCTCGACGAGGAGCTCGACGACGCCGGCGTCGTACTCCGCATCGGAGTGGTCGTTCGGTGCGCGTTGGTCGCCCTCGCCGGGGAACAGCTGCCAGTCGCCGCAGAGCTCCTTGAACTGCTCGTTGAGCCCGAGGAACGCGGGATACGCCTCGCGCATTCCGTCCTCGGCTCCGGCGTCCTTGAGCTCCCGGGCAATGAGATCCGCGGCCACCTGCTTGCCCTCGGCGGTCGGCATCCAGAGCCCGCGGGCTTCCTTGAACTGCGCCAGGCCCTGTTCGAGCATCGGCACGAGCTGCGACTCGACCTTCGGCTCAGACAAGCCGGTGAGACGCGCGATGTCTTCGATGGTGCCGAACCCCTTGACGTGAAGGGCGTGCGCCACAACGAGATGTGGGTCAGATTGGTGCGCCATTCGGCGCGAACCTACCAGCGGGCCCTGGCTGGGCCGTTGAGGGTTACGCGACTGCGCCGTCGGGAAGCGCGAACTCGCCGTACTCCTCGCCGGTGTCGACCCAGTCCTCGAACTGGATCACGCCGAGCTCCTCGTAGCGGTGGCGCAGCCAGCCGTCGGCCGCGTCGAGCAGGCCGAGCTTCTTGCAGTTCGGCACGATCTTCGAGAAGAGCATCTGCTGGAACAGGCCGCGGGTGTCGTCGCTCAGGATGTACGGGATCATCACCTTCGGCGAGATGCCCATCCGCTCCCACACCTCTTGCTGCAGGAACCGGTCACGCATGCGCACCGACGCCTCGAAGGCGAACTCCTGCCGCTCGCGGATCTCCTTGGCCTCCATGCCCGCGTAGACCTCTTGCAGGCTGAGGACGCCGAACGCGACGTGGCGAGCCTCGTCGCTCATGACGTAGCGCAGCAGCTGCTTGAGCAGCGGCTCGGTGGTCATCTGGTGCATGAACCCGAAGGCGGCGAGCGCGAGGCCCTCGACCATGATCTGCATGCCGAGGTAGGTCATGTCCCAGCGGCTGTCGTTCACGATGTCGTCGAGCAGCATCCGCAGATGGGCGTTGATCGGGTAGTGGCCCGAGAGCTTCGTGTCGAGGTACTTCGCGAAGACCTCGACGTGGCGGGCTTCGTCGACGACCTGCGTCGAGGCGTACAGCTTGGCGTCGTACCACGGCACCGTCTCGACGATCTTCGCGGTGCAAAGCAGCGCGCCCTGCTCGCCGTGCATGAACTGGCTCAGCGTCCAGTTCTGGCTCTCGATGCCGAACTCGAGCCACTCCTTGTCGCCCCACTTCTCGACCGGTGAGCCGATGTAGTGGTCGGGGTTCGTGCCGATGCCGCCCTGCGCGGCGGCCGCGTTCGCGATCACGACGGCCTCTTGATCGACCTCGGTCTCCCACGGGAGATCCGTCTGGCCGTTCCACTGTCCGGTCTTGGCCTTCTCGTAGAGCTTTCGGAGCGCGGGGCGGGTCAGCTCGTAGTCCCAGGTGAACAGCGCGTCGGCGTTGTCCTTGACCGCGTGCGAGATCGCGTCGACGTCGGTGTTGGTGATCGCGAGGATGGCCTCGACGTCGTTGACGTCTTCGCGGCCGATCATGTCGGAGATCTCAGTGCTCATGACGCTGCACCCTTCTGTGAGCCGGGGGTCGTTGAGGGAAATGCGGGGAGGACGAACTGCTCGACGAATTGCCGGGCCGACTCGGGGTCGCCGAGGTCGACGAAGCGAGAGGGAGAGAAGAAGTAGGAGAGGACGACGCGGGCGAGCCACTCGGAGAGCTCTCCCGATCGGGCCGCGCCGATGTACGGAGCGAACCACGGCGTGAGGACGATCGTGGCGGAGTCGAAGATGCGAGGGAGGCCGTCGAACGTCATGTCGGCGAGCACCTCGCCCGGCTGCGAGGCGAGCATCAGCTGGAGGTGCTCATCGGCCCGCAGCGCCTGCGTCGCCGCGACCAGACCACGGACCAGCAGGTCCTCGTAGCCGTTGGCGTCCGCGAGGTGGGCGTTCAGCTGAGCGAAGAACTCACGGTTCTCACGCAGGCGCAGGGCCTCGTAGATGTTGTCCTTGCCGCCGGGGAACAGCCGGTAGACGGTCGCCCGCGAGCAGCCGGTCTCGTTCGCGATGTCGTCGATCGTGACCTTGGCCATCCCCCAGCGCTCACAGCACGCCTTCACGGCGTCGAGCACGCGGTCTTCGAGGGTGAGGTCGACGACGAGGGATTCGGTCACTCGTGAGATGGTAAGACAAAAACCGTCTCACCGTCCATCGGGCGTCCGTCACACCCCCCACTGGCCGGTTCTACGAGCGTCAGGTGGGGAGGGAGTAGTCGGCGAAGCGGGAGCGCAGGTCCTTCTTGGAGAACTTGCCGACGGAGGTCTTGGGGACCTCCTCGATGAAGACCACGTCGTCGGGCAGCTGCCACTTGGCGAGCTTCGGGGCGAGGAAGTCGAGCACGTCCTGCTTCGTGAGCTGCTCCCCCGGCTTCACCACGACGCAGGCGAGTGGGCGCTCGGCCCACTTCGCGTGGGGCACACCGATGACCGCGGCCTCGGCGACCTTCGGATGCGCCATCAGCTCGTTCTCGATCTCGACCGAGCTGATCCACTCGCCGCCCGACTTGATCAGGTCCTTGGTGCGGTCGACCAGCCGGATGTACCCGTGCTCGTCGATCGTGGCGACGTCACCGGTCTTCAGCCATCCGTCCTCGGTGAAGGACTCGGGTGAGCGCTCGTCGTTGTAATAGGCCTTCGCCACCCAGGGGCCGCGGCACCTGCAGCTCGCCGCTCGACTCGCCGTCCCACGGAAGCGGCTGGATCGACCCCGGCTCGACGACGCGGCTGCTCGACGCCGAGCACTGCGGCGCCGACCGTGGTGCGCAGGTCGGCCATCACGTCGACGGAGTCGGTCACGAGCGTCGACTTGATGCGCCCGACCGACGCGATGGGGCTCGTCTCGGTCATCCCCCATGCCTGAAGGATCGGGACGCCGAGCTGCACTCGGTACGCCTCGGAGAGCGCCGTGGGCACCGCGGAGCCGCCGCACGGGATGGTGCGAAGGCTTGACGTGTCGCGGCCCTTCAGCTCGGGCAGCACCTGCATCCAGATCGTCGGCACTCCCGCGGCGATCGTCACTCGCTCGTTCACGATGAGGTCCGCGATCGCCTTCCCGGAGAGATCGGGGCCGGGCATCACGAGCGTCGCGCCACACGCAACGGCTGCGTGCGCGAGCCCCCACGCGTTCGCGTGGAACATCGGCACGACGGGGAGGATGACGTCGGACTCACTCGCGCCGAGCGACCCGGTGGTCGTCGCACCCATCGTGTGCAGGAACGTGGAGCGATGCGAGTAGACGACGCCCTTCGGGTTGCCCGTGGTGCCGCTCGTGTAACACATCGACGCGGCGCGGTTCTCGTCGTCGACGCCGAACTCGACCGGAGCCGCCGCCGCGAGCAGCTGCTCGTAGTCGTAGATCTCGAATCCGTCGGCACCCTCATCGGGGATGGCGCCCTTGCCGTCGTCCATCACGACGAGGTGACGGACGGTCTCGAACGTCTTGAGCAACGGCCAGAGCAGCGAGGTGAGCGAACGGTCGACGAAGATCACCTCGTCCTCGGCATGGTTCGCGATGTAGGTGAGCTGCTCGGGGAACAGGCGGATGTTGAGCGTGTGCAACACGCGGCCGGTGCACGGCGCCGCGAAGTAGAGCTCGAGGTGGCGGGCCGTGTTCCACGCGAAGGTGGCGACTCGGCCGTCCGCGGAGATGCCGAGGTCGTCGAGCACGCCACCCACCCGGCGGGTGCGCTCCGCCCAGGCTCCGTACGTCACACGGTCGATGCCGTTGGCCGTCGCGGTGACGACCTCCTTGTCGGCGAACAGCTCCTCGGCCCGCGCGAACAGATGCGGGATCGTGAGCGGAAAGTCCTGCATCAAGCCCTGCATCGATCTACCCCCGGGGTCGTGGTCCCCCCAGCGTAGAGCGACGCCTCGGGGCCGGGATCGGTGGCGTGCCTCAGCCCGGTACGATCCGGGCGCCGTGTCGTCCGCCGATCAGGCCAGCGAGCCCGTCCAGTTCGACCGCCGACGCCTGACGCTCCTGCTCGCGCCGATCGGCATCCTCCTCGTGATGGCGAACGTCGGCACCGCGCTCGCGCCGACACTGGTCAACCACCATCCCGTCCTGCTCATCACGCTCGACGCCCGCAACCGGCACCTGCTCCTCGTCGTGGCGGCCGGCATCGCCGCGGTGCCCTTCTTCGCCATCGGGTTCGTGCGGCTGCTCGTGTCCGACCCGCTGTTCTTCCTCCTCGGCCGCTGGTACGGCGAACCCGCGCTGCAATGGCTCGAAGGCAAGGCCGGCACGGGTGCGACGCGTCAGCTGCGTTGGATCGAGCGGAAGTTCGGGAGGTACGGCTACCCACTCGTCGTGATCATGCCCAACAACGCCATCTGCCTGTTCGCCGGGTCGTCGGGCATGCGACCGCGCACGTTCTGGACGCTCAACATCCTCGGGACGATCGGGCGTCTCGTCTTCATCTGGTACTTGGGCAACGCGCTCAAGGAGCCCCTGACCACGTTCCTCAACTGGGTGCAGCGCTACCAGTGGCCGCTCCTCGCGCTGTCGATCGTGTTCGTGATGGTGCAGGCCTACCGGGCCCAGGGTCGAGGCGAGATCGAGTCGATCTCCGAGATGGAGGACGAGATCGAAGCGCTGACCGACGCGGCCAACGCGGACGATCCGCCGGGAGACGCCGGCACCGTCGCAGACGACGAGAACAGAGTCGCAGACGACGAGAACAGAGACGTCCGGTAGGGTCGGGGTCTTGCACCGGGGGGTCGCAGTCGTCACGGGGGCGAGCAGCGGCATCGGCGCGGCGACGGCACGGCAGCTGGCGAAGGAAGGCTTCGACGTCGTGGTCGGCGCGCGTCGCTTCGAGCGAGTGCGCGATCTCGCAGATGCCATCGGCGGACGCGCACTGCCCCTCGACGTGACGGACGACGCGTCGGTCGACGCGTTCTGCACGACAGTCGAGGACTGCCGAGTGCTCGTGAACAACGCGGGTGGCGCACTGGGGCTCGACCACGTCGAGAGATCCGACCTCGACCAGTGGCAGCAGATGTTCGACGCCAACGTGCTCGGCACCGTCCGGATGACCAAGGGTCTGCTGCCGAAGATCGAAGCGAGCGGCGACGGACACGTCGTCCTCATGGGCTCGGTGGCGGGGCTCGAGGGCTACATCGGCGGCGCCGGCTACAACGCCGCGAAGTTCGCGGTGCACGCACTGCATCAGGTGCTGCGGATGGAGCTGCTCGGGCGTCCGATCCGCGTGACCGAGATCGATCCAGGGGCGTGCGAGACCGAGTTCTCGTTGGTGCGCTTCGGTGGCGACACCGCGCGTGCCGCGAAGGTGTACGAGGGCCTCACCCCCTCACTGCCGAGGACGTGGCCGACTGCGTCACGTTCGCGGTGACGAGGCCTTCGCACGTGAACATCGACCAGATCGTGCTCATGCCGCGCGACCAAGCCAACGCCCGGATGTTCCACCGCCGCACCTGACCGACCCAACCGACCGATCCAAACGAAGGGAGCAACATGCCCGATCCCGTCTTCACCGGCGTCGCCGCCGCCATCGTCACCTTCTTCGACGAGCACGGCAGCGTCGACGCCGTAACCACCGCTCGGCACGCGTCGCATCTCGCCGAACGCGGCGTCAACGCGATCGTGGTCGCCGGCACGACCGGCGAGGCTTCGCACCTCTCGATGAAGGAGCGCCTCGCTCTGCTCGATGCCGTGCGACCCGCTGTCCCTGCGCACGTGCCTGTCATCATCGGCACCGGCGCACTGCCTCCGGGCGTGAGCTCGGCAGAGCTCACGAAGCGCTCGATCGACCACGGCGCTGACGCCGCCGTGGCGTTGTCTCCCCACCACGGCGATGTGCGCGCGTTCTATGAAGACATCGCCTCCGCGGCCGGGACGTTCCCGGTGATCGCGTACCACTACCCCAGGGTCTCGATGACGGAGGGCATCCCGGTCGACTCGCTGCCGTTGCTCCCCATCGCCGGGCTCAAGGACTCCACCGGTGATCCCACCCGGATGCTCGAGCAGCTCGCCGTGTACACCGGGCCGGTGTACTGCGGCTCCGCAGCGATGGCGCTCTACGCCGGAGCACTCGGATGCACGGGGGCGATCCTCGCGGCGGCCAACCTCGAGCCCGAGCTCAGCGCGCAAGCTTTCGCCGGCGACGTCGCAGCGCAGCGCGCACTGCTCGACGCGCACCGCATCGCATCGTTCGACTCACCCCACGGGCTGAAGCGCGAGCTGCACGCTCGTTACGGCACGCCACCCCACTGCCGCCACCATCACGGCTGACCCAAGGCTGGATTTCTTGGTGATTCCCGCTCGCCGAGAGTGAGAAACACCAAGAAAAGCGGCTAGAGGCCGAGCACGGCGTCGAGGCCCACCGTGAGGCCGGGTCGGTCGGCGACCGCCTTCACTGCGAGCAGCACGCCGGGCATGAACGAGCTGCGGTCGTATGAGTCGTGCCGGATGGTGAGCAGCTGACCGGTCGTGCCGAGCAGCACCTCCTGATGCGCGACGAGCCCGCGCAGCCGCACCGAGTGCACGTGGATGTCGCCGGGGCCGACGCCGCCCCGCGCACCGGGAGTGACCTCGACCCGGGTCGGGTCAGCCGCCCAGTCCGACGACGCGTCCGCCATCGCGCACCGCGGTCATCATCGCCGTTCCCGACGGCGCGTCGACCTTCTGGTCGTGGTGCAGCTCGATGATCTCGGCGGTCTCGAAGAACGGAGCCGCGACCTCCGCGAACCGCATCATCAGCACGGCACCGATCGCGAAGTTGGGCGCGACGACGCAATTGCTCGCGGTGAAGAGGTGCCGCAGCTCGTCGAGCTCGGCGTCGCCGAGGCCGGTCGTGCCCACGACTGCGTGGATCTCGTGCATCGCACACCACCGCAGGTTTCCCATCGCCGCGTCAGGCGTCGTGAAGTCGACCACGACCTGGACGTTCGCGTCGGCGAGGGCACGGGGAGCGTCGGCGATCGTAAGGCCGCCAGCGACCGGATCGCCGGCGTGAAACGGGTCGATGGCAGCGACGAGCTCGAGCGTCGGGTCTGACGCGACGGCCTCGCACACCGTCGCTCCCATGCGGCCCCCCGCACCGAACACGCCGACTCTGGTCGCCACGCGCCGCACGTTACCCACCGGGGCTACGTTGCCGGTCGACATAGGAGAAGGCGATGTATCCGGGCACGTACGCAGAAACCGCTCCCGACCGACCCGCGGTGATCATGGGCCGCTCGGGCGCCACTGTCACCTACCGCGAGCTGAACGAGCGGTCGATCCGCCTTCCGCGCCTCTTCCGCGACGCCGGGCTGCAGCGCGGCGATCACGTCGCGCTCTTCATGGAGAACCAGCCGCGGTTCCTCGAAGTCGTGTGGGCCGCGCTGCGCTCCGGCCTGTACATCACGACGATCAACAGCTACCTCACCATTCCCGAGGTTGCGTACATCGCGAACGACTGCGAGGCCAAGGCACTCGTGACGTCCGCAGCGAAGGCTGAGATCGCGGGCGGCCTCACCGGCGAGCACGACATCCCGAACGTGCGGATGCGCCTCATGGTCGACGGCACCGTCCCCGGGTTCGACAGCTACGAGGATGCGCTCGCGGCGACCTCGGCCGAGCCGCTCGACGACGAGACCATGGGCGCAGCAATGCTCTACTCGTCGGGCACCACCGGACGGCCGAAGGGCGTGAAGCGCCCGCTGCCGAGCTACACCCCCAGCGATCCTGATCCGGCCGTCCTCGGCGGCAAGATCGTCTACGGGTGGGGCGAGGACACGATCTACCTCTCCCCCGCGCCGATGTACCACGCAGCGCCGCTCGCCTTCTCGGTGAACGTGCAGCGGTTCGGAGGCACCGTCGTGATCATGGAGCACTTCGATGCGGCCGAAGCGATCGCGCTCATCGAGCGACACCACATCACGCACTCCCAGTGGGTGCCGACGATGTTCGTCCGCATGCTCAAGCTGCCCGACGAGGTGCGCCTCGCTCACGACCTTTCGACGCATCGCGTCGCGATCCACGCGGCCGCGCCATGTCCGGTCGAGGTGAAGCGACAGATCATCGAGTGGTGGGGCCCGATCCTGCTCGAGTACTACGCGGGCACCGAGGGCAACGGCGCCACGTTCATCGCGAGCGAGGACTGGCTGCAGCATCCAGGATCGGTCGGTCGCATCGCGATCGGCAAGCTGCACATCGTCGACGAGGACGGCAACGACCTCCCGCCGAACACCGAGGGCAACATCTACTTCTCCGGTGCCGGGCAGTTCGAGTACCACAACGCCCCCGAGAAGACCGAAGGATCCCGTCTCTCAGGCGGCCGCTCGACGCTCGGCGACGTCGGCTACGTCGACGAGGACGGCTACCTGTTCCTGACCGATCGCAAGGCGTACATGATCATCTCGGGCGGCGTGAACATCTACCCGCGGGAGATCGAGGATGTGCTCGTCGGGCATCCGAAGGTTGCCGACGTCGCGGTGTTCGGCATCCCGGACGAGGAGTTCGGCGAACAGGTGAAGGCGGTCGTGCAGCTGATCGACGGCGTCGAGCCCTCAGAGGAGGTCGCCCGCGAGCTCACCGCGTACGCCCGGGAACAGCTCGCGGGCTTCAAGGTGCCTCGCTCGATCGACTTCGAGGCCGAGCTGCCGCGGCTGCCGACAGGGAAGCTCTACAAGCGGATCTTGCGGGATCGCTACATGGGCAAGACGACCACCATCGTCTGACCCGCGTCGGCCGTTGGTTCAGCCGGTGCGGGCGAGACGGTCAGTGAACGTGCGCTTGGCGAGCGGGCCGACGACCGCGAGCGATCGAGGACTCGCGAGCACTCGCTTCGCGACCCGATGCACGTCGTCCCGGGTGACGGCGCGGTACCGCTCGAGCTGCTCGTCGAGCGTTCGTACGTAGCCGCGAACGGTCAGCGATCCGCCGAGCCGCGACATGCGACTGCCCGAGTCCTCCAGGCCGAGCACCAGCGAGCCCTCGAGATATCCGAGGGCGACCTCGAGCTCGCTTGGGGTGATGCCGTCGTTGAGGAGCTGGTCGATCTCGGCGTCGACGAGGTCGAGCACCGCGTCGACCCTCGCCGGCGTCGTGGCCGCATAGATCGTCAACGCACCCGCGTCGCAGAACTCGGTGTGCGCGGAGTACACGGCGTACGCCAAGCCCCGATCTTCACGAATCGTCTGGAGGAGGCGGCTCGACATGCCCCCGCCGAGCACGTGGTTGAGCACCTCGAGCGCCTCGCGGTCTGGGTCCGTGCGGACGAGGCCGCGGAAGCCGACCGTGAGGTGCGCCTGCTCGATCGATCTGCGAAGAACGGCGAGCGGTCGTGACGGCGCGGTCGGCTCGAGCGCGGCGCCACGGTGACCGGCCGAGCCGCTCCGAACCGACAGGAGACCTCTTCGACGACGTGCTCGTGCTCGACGAGCCCGGCCGCCGCAACGACGAACGCCGACGGGCCGTACCGATCGGAGAAGAACGCTCGGACGTCGTCCGGGCCGATCGCCTCGACCGTCTCGGCGCTGCCGGCCGTCTCGCGCCCCAGCGGATGCTTGGGGAAGAGCGATTCGAACATCAGGGTGTGGACACGATCCTCGGGCGTGTCTTCGTCCATGTGCAGCTCTTCGAGGATCACCTGGCGCTCGGCCTCGATGTCGTCGTCTCGCAGCGAGGGGCGGGTGAGCACATCCGCCAGCAGGTCGATGCCGAGGTCGACGTGTGCGCCAGGAAGGCGCGTGACGTAGGCCGTGTACTCCTTCGCGGTGAACACGTTCATGTCGCCACCGACCCGGTCGACCGCCTCGGCGAGGTCGCGGGCGCTTCGTGTGTCGCTGCCCTTGAACAACAAGTGCTCCAGGAAGTGGGAGACCCCGCTCAGCGCCTCGGGCTCGTCCCGCGCGCCGACACCGACCCACACGCCGACGCAGGCCGAGCGAGCCTCGGGCATCCGCTCCGTGATGACGCGGACACCCGAAGCCAGCTGGGTGCATTCGATGCGGGACCGCTTAGCGACGGCGGCCGCCCCCGCTGCCGCCACTGCGACGCGGACCGCGACCGCGGTCGCCGCCCCCGCTCCCCGAGCGGTTACCGCCCGAGGGGGCCGAAGCCGCCTCGGGGCCGAGATCGCCGAACTGCTCGCGGGCTTCCGCTTCGAACGAGTCCTCGAAGGACACGGTCGCCCCGCTCGATCCGGACGTCGAGCCAGAAGTCGAGCCAGAAGTCGAGCCCGAGCTGCGCGGAGCGCTCGAGCGACCCGAGCCATTGCCGTCGACGTCAGCCTCGCCGCCGTCGTCACCTTCGACGATCGGCGTGAGCGAGACCTTTCCGTTCGGATCGATGTCGTCAACCCGCACCATGATCTCGTCGCCGAGCTCGAGCACGTCCTCGACTCGGTCGATGCGCTTGCCACGCCCGAGCTTCGAGATGTGCACGAGACCGTCGCGGCCCGGGAGGATGTTGACGAAGGCGCCGAACTTGGTGATGTTCACGACCTTGCCGGGATAGATCTCACCAACCGACGCCGAGGGCGGGTTGATGATGAGATCGATCTGGCGACGAGCCTCCGCGACCGCACCGCCGTCGACCGAGCCGATCGTCACTGTGCCGACCTGACCGTCGTCGTCGACCGCGATGTCCGCGCCCGTCTCCTGCTGGATCGTGTTGATGACCTTGCCCTTGGGGCCGATCACCTCGCCGATCTTGTCCATCGGGATCGTGAAGCTGATGATCTTCGGCGCTGTCTCGTTGACCTCAGGCCGAGGCTCGGCGATCGCCGCGTGCATGACCTCGAGGATCTGGAGGCGAGCCTCCCGAGCCTGCTGCAACGCCGCCGCGAGCACATCGGCGGGGATGCCATCGATCTTCGTGTCGAGCTGCAGGGCGGTGATGAAGTCGGCGGTACCGGCGACCTTGAAGTCCATGTCGCCGAACGCGTCTTCCGCACCGAGGATGTCGGTGAGGGTCGTGTAACGACCTTCCGCGAAGACGAGACCCATCGCGATGCCCGCGACCGGCGCCTTGATCGGCACGCCCGCGTCCATCAGCGAGAGTGACGAAGAGCAGACCGACGCCATCGAGGTGGAGCCGTTCGACGCGAGCACCTCGCTCACGAGCCGAAGCGTGTAGGAGAACTCCTCCTGGCTCGGCACGACCGGCAGCAGGGCGCGCTCTGCGAGCAGGCCGTGGCCGATCTCGCGGCGCTTCGGTGAGCCGACGCGGCCGACCTCGCCGTTCGCCGACGGCGGCATGTTGTAGTGGTGCATGTAGCGCTTGTTGCTGTCGGGGCCGATCGTGTCGAGCAGCTGGTTCATCCGCGGCATGCCGAGGGTGCAGACGTTGAGCACCTGCGTCTCGCCACGCTGGAAGAGGCCCGAGCCGTGCGCGGTCGGAACGATGCCGACGGTCGCGGAAAGCGGACGGATGTCCTTCGGGCCACGACCGTCGATGCGCTGACCGTCCTCGACGATGCGACGACGCACCAGCTTCTTCGTGAGCGACCGCGTCGCCTCCTTGATCTCCTTCTCGCGTCCGACGAACTCGCCGGACAGCTCGGCGGCGATCTCCGCTCCCGCCTTCTCGATGGCCTCGTTGCGCTCGGCCTTGATGACGATGTGCGTCGCCGGCTCGAGCTTCGACGCGCCGACTGCGCTGACCCGCTCGAAGACGTCGTCGCCGTAGTCGAGCACCGGCGTGTACTGCAGCGGATCGCGGGAGCCGGCCTTCGCGACCAGGTCACGCTGGAGTGCGATCGACTCCTTGATCCAGACCTTCGAGGCCTCGAGCCCGGCAGCGATGACCTCTTCGCTGACCTTCGGCGCGCCGTCCTCGTAGTACTGCCAGGCCCGCTCGGTGCCGCCCGCCTCGACCATCATGATCGCGACGTCGCCATCGGCGAGCTCTCGGCCGGCGACGACGAGCTCGAACGTGCTCTCGTCACCCTCCTCGTAAGTGGGGTAGGCGATCCACTCGCCGTCGGTCCCGTAGGCGACGCGGACTGCGCCGATCGGCCCGTCGAACGGGATGCCCGAGATCATGAGCGACGCCGACGCCGCGTTGATCGCGAGCACGTCGTGCGGGTTCTCCTGATCCGCGCCGATCACCGTGACGACGACCTGGGTCTCGTTGCGGTACCCGTCGGGGAACGACGGGCGCAGAGGCCGGTCGATGAGGCGGCAGGTCAAGATGGCCGCGTCGGTGGGCCGGCCCTCACGACGGAAGAACGAGCCGGGGATCTTGCCCGCGGCATACGCACGCTCTTCGACGTCGACGGTCAGGGGGAAGAAGTCGATGCCCTCTCGCACGCCTTTGGCGGCGTTTGCAGTGACGAGGACGATGGTCTCGCCGATCGTGCCGACGACCGCACCTTGGCTCTGCTGGGCGAGCAGGCCGGTTTCGAACGTCAGGGACTTGTCGGTGCCGGTGATCGGCGCCGATACGGATGTGCTGTCCGCCACGCGGACCTCCTTTGGGTACCGCCCCTTGGCGGTCCCTCGTTGGAGCGGCGGTGGCCAGTTCCCAGTCGGCAACCTCCACCCCCGACTGGATCTCTTGGTGCTGATGTCTCACAGGGAGTGAGAATCACCAAGAATTCCGGCGGGGTGGGAATCGGCGACTGGCAGCTGACCTCGGAGCCGCTCGTGCTGTTGGGTGTTGCTTAGCGGCGCAAGCCGAGCTTCGCGATGACTGCGCGGTAGCGCTCGACGTCGTTCTCACGGACGTAGTCGAGGAGGCGACGTCGGCGACCGACGAGCATGAGGAGCCCCCGGCGGCTGTGGTGGTCCTTCTTGTGGACCTTCAGATGCTCGGTGAGCTGGTTGATGCGGTCGGTCAGAAGCGCGATCTGCACCTCGGGCGATCCGGTGTCGGAATCGTGGAGGCGGTGCGCGGCAATCGTCGTGGACTTCTCGGGCATGTGCTCGCTTTCTGCTTCGGCGCCACGGTGGCGAGGAAGGCGCGCCGGCGGTCGGGTGACCTGGAAGGCGCATCACGTCACAGCGAGAGGCCGCAACGGACCTGATCAGGCTACCAGGACCGCCCTGGCCGCAGCCACGTCAGCCCGCATCTGCTCGACGAGAGCCTCGACCGAGTCGAATCGCACCTCGTCACGAAGCTTGGCGACGAACCTCACCTTGGCCAGCTCGCCGTACAGATCGCCGTCAAATCCCAGCAGATAGGCCTCGAGCAGGGAGTATGGCTGGTCGGCGTAGAAGGTGGGCCGGCGGCCGAGGGAGAGCGCAGCCGGATGCACGGAGCCGTCAGGGCGTTCGTACCACCCCGCATAGATCCCATCGACAGGAAGGCGCGATCCCCGCCGGCACCGCCACGTTCGCGGTCGGGAAGCCGAGCTCGCGGCCACGGTGATCGCCCTCGACGACCGGACCCCACACCTCGTGCTGGCGTCCGAGCATCGCCGTGACCGTGTCGAGGTCGCCGGCGGCGAGCGCCTGGCGGATTGCGGTCGACGACACCGCCGTGCGGTCTCGGGTGGTCGCGACGAGACCGAGCGGCTCGACCTCGAACCCATGGATCGCGCCCATCTCCTGCAGCAGTGCGACGTTGCCGCGACGGCGGTTTCCGAAGTGGAAGTCCTCGCCGACGACCACACCCCGGGCGTGGAGGCAGTCGACGAGCACCTGCTCGACGAACTCCTCCGCAGGCTCCGCGGCTCGCCGTTCGTCGAAGGTGAGCACGACCGTGTAGTCGACGCCCGTCGCCTTGATGCGCGCAAGTCGCTGGTCCAGATCGGTGAGCAGGGACGGCGCCGACTCGGGCCGCACCACCGCAGCGGGGTGCCGGTCGAACGTGACGACAGCGGAACGCGCACCGAGCTCGGCGGCTCGAAGCTTCACCTCCGCGATCACGGCTCGGTGTCCGAGGTGCACTCCGTCGTACACGCCGATCGTGATCACGCTGCCCTCGGGGGACGCGGGCACGGATCGCCGTCGCGGATCACCTCCACAGCCCGGACCCTAACGTCACGACGCCGCGGCGAGCACGACCGCGGGCTTCACGACATCGGCACTCGTCGTCGACTCGTACACCGCGAGAAGCTCGCCAGACTCGTCGAGCACCGCCCACGGGCCGTCGCCATCGACCGCGAGCACCTCGCGTGGCAGCACCTTCCCGTGGCTGACCGCAACGGCCGTCGCCGAGTCGATCACGGCGCTCGGGAGGTCGCGCAACGCCACCGCCGCGGGTTGCAGCAGCAACGAGTCCACGGGACGCGCTTCACTCTCGCCGAACGATCCGACCGCGGTGCGACGCAGCGTCTGCAGGTGCGCGCCACCTCCGAGGGCATGACCCAGGTCGGCGGCGAGGGAACGCACATAAGTGCCCGACGAGCACTCGACCTCGACGCGGTACACGAGTGCATCCAGCGTCGACTCGACGTCGAAGCGATGCACGGTGACCGGCCGCGGCTCGCGCTCGATCTCGATGCCCTCGCGGGCCAGCTCGTGCAGACGGCGACCGTCCACCTTCAGCGCCGAGACCATCGGGGGCACCTGCATGATCGGGCCGGTGAGGGTGGCAGCCGCCGCGGCGACCTGCACTGGCTCGATGTGCATCTCGTGGGTGGCGGTTGTCTCCCCCGACGAGTCGAGCGTGGAGGTCTCACGGCCGAACACGACCTCCGCCGTGTAGGTCTTCGGGAGCACGGTGAGGAAACGAAGCAGGCGCGTCGCACGGCCGACACCCAACAGCAGCACGCCGGTCGCATCGGGATCGAGCGTGCCGGCGTGGCCGACGCGCCGCTCGCCGATCACCTTGCGGGCGCGGGCAACGACGTCGTGGGAAGTCCACCCGGCCTGCTTGTCGACGACTGCGAAACCGTCAGGCATCGTCCCCCTCGACGTCGGGTCGGTTCTGCCCATCGCGGGTCTGCTCACGGAGGATCTCCTCGATCCGCTCCCCAGTGCGCACACCCTCATCGGGCCGGAAGGTCAGCGTCGGCGTGCGCTTCAAGCGCGCCTGTCGACCGATTGCCGCTTGGATCGGGATCCTCGCGTCGCCGAGCGCAGCGAGCACATCCTCGTCGGTCGCCTCTCCGAGCAGGCTGTCGAACCAGACGACTGCGTGGCGGAGATCCGAGTCGACGTCGACGGATGTGATGGCCACGAGCTCGAGCCGCTCGTCGTCGAGCCGCTCGATCTCCTCCGCTGCGATCTCGCGCACCAGCTCGTTCACTCGCAACGTGCGCGGGTATTGCCGAGTGGGTTGTGGTCGCCGCCGCTTCGGCTTGCTCACTCCAGCCACCTCCTCTCGGTGTTCAGCACCTCGACCTCGGGGTGCGACCAGACGAATCGGTCGACCTCGTCGATGACGTCGGCGGCGTGGTGCGCAGTGCTCGCGACGACGGCGAAGCCGAGCTCGGCGCGCTGCCACTGCTCCTGATGGTCGACCTCGGCGGCCGCGACGCTGAAGCGGCTCCGAGCACCCTCCACGATGCC
Source organism: uncultured Acidimicrobiales bacterium (assembly GCA_963726695.1). Classification (GTDB taxonomy): domain Bacteria; phylum Actinomycetota; class Acidimicrobiia; order Acidimicrobiales; family DATKAS01; genus DATKAS01. The sequence goes on along the minus strand of CAVSDE010000010.1, from coordinate 46,611 downwards.
CTTCACCACGCTGCGCTTCATCTTCAGCGATCGGGCCTGAGGGAGGTGCAGATCGACGGTCAGGGTCAGCACATGCCGCGCGGCTCCCGTATCACTGCAGGGGATCAGGTGCGGGGGATCTCGCGCTCCTCGAACGTCTCGATGATGTCGCCCTGCTTGAGGTCCTGGAAGTCAGAGAGCCCGATGCCGCATTCGAAGCCGGCGTTCACCTCACGGACGTCGTCCTTGAATCGCCGCAGCGACTGGATCGCGCCCTTCCAGATGATCGTTCCCTCGCGCAGGAAGCGCACCTTCGAACCGCGCGTGATCGTGCCACTGAGCACGTAGCAGCCGGCGATGCCGCCGATGCGGGGCACGCGGAAGATCTCGCGGACCTCGGCCTCGCCCGTGACGATCTCCTCGTACTCGGGAGCGAGCATGCCGACCATGGCGTTCTCGATGTCCTCGAGCACTTGGTAGATGATCTCGTAGGTGCGGATCTCGACGTCTTCGGTGTCGGCGAGCTCCGCGAGCCTTGCGGTCGGGCCGCACGTTGAAGCCGATGATCGTGGCGTTCGTCGCGGATGCGAGCGTGATGTCGTTCTCGGTGATGCCACCGACGCCGCGGTGCACGAACGCGAGCTTCACCTCGTCACGCTCGAGCTTGCGGAGGCTTTCGGTGAGCGCCTCGAGCGACCCCTGCACGTCGGCCTTCACGATCAGGTTCAGCGTCGCCGCCTCGCCCTTCTGGATCTGGTCGAAGATGTCTTCGAGCTTCGACGCCGCGATGCGTGACCGCGGCCATGCCGCGTTGGTTCTTCAGCCGCTGGCGCTGCTCGCGTGCCTCGGCGACGGTCTTCGCCGTCTTGAGATCGGGCAGCGACGCGGAACTCGTCACCGGCGCCGGGCACGATCGAGAGGCCGAGCACCTGCACGGGAGTGGAAGGCGGCGCCTCCTTCACCTGCTCGCCGAGGTCGTCGATGAGGGCGCGCACGCTGCCCCACGCCGCGCCGGCGACGATCGGGTCGCCGACCTTCAGCGTGCCCTTGTCGACGAGCACGGTGGCGACCGGCCCGCGGCCGACGTCGAGGTTCGCTTCGAGCACGACGCCCTTCGCGCGACCCTCGGGGTTCGCGGTGAGCTCCTCGACATCGGCGACGACGATGAGCTGCTCGAGCAGATCGTCGATGCCGAGGTCTTGCAGCGCCGACATCTCGACGACGATCGTGTCGCCGCCCCACGACTCTGGCACCAGCCCCTGCTCGGACAGCTGCTGCATGACGCGCTGCGGGATCGGCGTTGTTGCGATCGATCTTGTTGATCGCGACGACGATCGGGACGCCCGCCGCCTTCGCGTGGTTGATCGCCTCGACGGTCTGGGGCATCACGCCGTCGTCGGCGGCGACGACGAGCACGACGATGTCGGTGACCTCGGCGCCGCGGGCGCGCATCTTGGTGAACGCCTCGTGGCCCGGGGTGTCGATGAACGTGATCAGCGCCCGTCTTTGTCGGTCCTGGTAGGCGCCGATGTGCTGCGTGATACCGCCGGCCTCGCCGGCGACGACGTTCGCCGAGCGGATGCGGTCGAGCAGCAGCGTCTTGCCGTGGTCGACGTGGCCCATGACCGTGACGACCGGCGGGCGTGGCGCCTGCAGATCGGGATCGTCGTCATCGTCGTCGTTGAACAGCTGCTGGAGCTCGAACTCCTCTTGCTGGCCGGGCTCGACGAGCAGGAGGTCTGCGCCGATCTCGAGCGCGAACAGCTCCATCTGCTCGTCGGTGAGCGACATCGTGGCTGTGACCATCGCGCCCTGTTGCAACAGGTAGCGGACGACGTCGGCCGCGGTGCGGTTCAGCTTCGGAGCGAGCTCCTGCGCGCTCGGCGCCTCGCTCGATGACGATCGTGCCTTCGGGCACGGGTGCGTCGGTCGCCGAGTAGGTCGGCGACGACTGCGGCTGCAGCTCCTCGAGGTTGCGGCGACGACGGCGCTTGGCGGGACGAGCCTGCCGGCGCTGGCCGGAGCCGCGTCCTTGCCCGGGACCACCAGGACCGCCAGGACCGCCGGGGCCTCCGCCCGGACCGCCTCCGGGACGGCTGTACCCACCGCCGGGGCCACGGTTCGGACCGCCGCCGGGACCGCTCGGGGCGCCTCCCGCGCGGGGAGGGCCCGCGGGACGCGCGGGGTATGGCCCGCGTCCCCGCAATGCCACCGCTGCCGCCACCCGGGCGACCGCGCAGGGGCCGGTCCGCGACCACCCATGCCGGGCGGCGGAGGGATTGGCTTGCCACTCTGTGAGCGGGGGCCCAGGCGGCGGAGGGATCGGCTTGCCGCTCGAGGACCGCGGCGGTGCCGAAGGCGCCGGAGTGATCGAAGCGGCTGCGGCAGCGGGAGCGGAGGCGGCCGCCGCTGCGGCGGGCGCGGCTGCCGGCGCGACGGACGGTGCCGCCGGAGCCGGTTGCACGGGCTGCGCGACGGGCGGGGCGACCGGACGCGGGGGCGCGGACACGGGCGCGCTCGCAGCGGGACGGGGCGCTGGGCGCTCAGCGACCGAGGGCGCGCTCTGGCCGCGCCGCCGGCGGCATCGGCTGGCTGCCGTGGATGTCAGAGGGCTCGAGCGGACGGCTGCGCACGACTCGATGCTCGGCGGCCGGAACATCGACGGGCGCGGCCTCGGCGGGCGACACGACGGCGGGTACGACCGCGGCGGGCACCACCACCTCGGGCGCGCGGTCGGGCTCGACCGGCGTCGCGAGCGGGGCGCGGCGACGGGCTGCACCGGCTCGGGGATCGTGACGACCGGCGCGGGCACGTCCGCCGGCTCGGGGGTCAGGTCCGCCGCGGGGCGCTCGGGTTCGACGTCGGCGATCGGCTCGTCGGCAGCCGAAGTCGGCGCCCCTGCCTTCTTCGTCGTCTTCGCGGCCGCCTTCACGGCTTGGCCGGCTTGGCTTCCTCGGGCTGCTCGGGCCGGATCAGGCCCTCGCGCTCGGCCCGCCGCCGCACGCGGTCGGCCTGCGCTTCCTCGATGCTCGACGAGTGGCTCTTGACGCCGATGCCGAGCGCGACAGAGAGGTCGAGCGTCTCCTTGTTGGTCATCCCGAGCTCTTTGGCCAGCTCGTGGAGGCGGATCTTTGCGGGCAAGGGTGCGGTCAGCCTTTCGGATTCGGATGAAGATCAGTTCTCGTGCGCGCCAGCCGATGGGGCTGTCGAGCGCAGTGCATCATTCTCGCATGTCCGGGCGGTTTTCCGCCCATCGCTCGAGCGATGTGCGCAGGAGAGCGTAGGCCCCTGCGTCGAGCGATGTGCGCAGAGCCCTTGCGAGGCCCCCCTTCCGGACGGCGCCGTCGAGGCAGGACGGGGTGTCCGGGCACAACCAGGCACCACGGCCCGGCAGGTGGCGGCCCATCGCGACCGCCCCGGACGGGTCGATCGCGACCCGGACGAGCTCCGCCTGAGGCCGGCGCCGGCGACAGCCGACGCACGTGCGGATCGGGCCCAGGTCAGCCCTCGTCAGGCTGGGGCTCCTGAGCCGGGTCCCCGGCCTCCGTTGCCGCCTCGGCCAGGAGCTCGGCCTCACCGACTTCGTCGGTGCCGGTCTCGACGACCGTCGGAAGCTCCTCGTCGGTGGCCGTCACCTCCTGCCACACACCGGCGGACACGGCTTCGCCGCCCTCCGCGTCGTGCCACTCCATCTCGCCGGTCTCGGAGTTCTCGACCCACTGGCCCTGCGCCCACTCCTCGCCGGCGTAGCGCTCCTCGTCAGCCAGCTGCGTCTCGCTCTTGATGTCGACGCGCCAACCGGTGAGGCGCGCCGCGAGACGCGCGTTCTGGCCTTCCTTGCCGATGGCGAGCGAGAGCTGGTAGTCGGGGACGATCACCTCTGCGTTGCCCGCGTCTTCGTGGATGCGGACCTCTTTCACCTTTGCGGGCGAAAGGGCCTTCGCGACGAAGTCAGCCGGATCGTCCGAGAACGGGACGATGTCGATCTTCTCGCCGCGCAGCTCGTTCACCACCATGCGGACACGCGCGCCGCGGGCGCCCACGCACGCACCGACCGGGTCGACGTTGTGGTCGTTCGACCAGACCGCGATCTTCGTGCGATGGCCTGGCTCCCGAGCACAGGCCTTGATCTCGACGACGCCGTCGGCGATCTCGGGCACCTCGAGCTCGAACAGTCGCTTGATCAGACCGGGATGCGTGCGGCTCACGACGATCTGCGGACCCTTCGACGTGCGGCGCACCTCGACGATGTAGGCCTTCAACCGCGTGCCGGGCTCAGGCCGCTCGTACGGCACCTGCTCGGCCTGAGGCAGCAACGCCTCGACCTTGCCCAGGTCGAGCAACGTGTACCGCTGGTCGCTCTGCTGGATGATGCCCGTGACGATGTCGCCCTCGCGGCCGGCGTACTCCTCGTACTTGCGCTCGCGCTCGGCTTCGCGGATGCGCTGACCCATGACCTGCTTGGCCGTCTGCGCGGCGATGCGCCCGAAGTCGTCGGGAGTGTCGTCCCGCGGGTTGACCCAGTTGCCTTCCTCGTCGATGTCGTAGGCCATCACCTTGATGTCGCCGGTGAAGGCATCGATCTCGACCTCGGCCTCGTCGCCGGCTCCGGGCATGCGCTTGTACGCCGACGCCAACGCGTCGGCCAGCGCCTGCAGCAGCACGTCGACCGAGATGCCCTTCTCGGCGGCGAGGAGCTTGAGGGCCTCCATCATGTCGGGGTTCCCGGTGCTCATCGCGCGGCCTCCTTCGCAGATTCGGACGTGCGCCGCGCTGCGTCCTTGGGCGCCTTCGGCGCGGTGTCCTTGGACTTCGGCGCTGTGCCCTTCGACGCTGTTCCCTTGGGCGCCTTCGGCGCCTTGGGCGGCGGACCCCACTCGAAGACCGTCCGCGCCCGCTCGATGTCGCCGTAGCCGAGGGCGCGGGTGACCGGGCCGTCGGGGGTGGACATGGTGACGACGATGCCCGCGTCGTCCGCCGAGGTCAGCAGCCCCGCGGTGCGTCGGTCACCTTCGACACCCGGATTCGTGCGCACCGCAACCTGCTGGCCCACGGCTCGCACGAAGTGCGCCGGCGTGCGCAATGGCCGCTCGAGCCCGGGGCTGGAGACCTCGAGTGTGTACTGGCCCGGGATCGGGTCGCGGATGTCGAGCTCCCGCGAGACGATGCGGGTCGCCTCGGCGATCGCTGTGATGTCGATGGAAGTGCCGTCAGCCCGCTCGACGGTGACCCGGAGGAGCCCTCCGGCGAGCTCGATGTCGGACACCTCGATGCCGAGATCGGCGAGCGGCGTCGAGACGATCGTCTGCAACTTCTGGATTGCCGTGGTCATCGACTGCTCACCTCCTCTCGGTCTTCTTCTCGGTCTTCTTCATCTCGGGATGCACTGTGCACCGACGAAACAGAAGGCGTGGGCAAAGCCCACGCCTTCAGTCGACGCTTGATCGGACTGAAACGAACTGCCCGGAAGTATACCGGCGAGCGGCTCAGTAGGCCCGGCCCACCGTGGCCAAAAGCCCCGGTTCAGCGTCGTCGAGGGGCACCGAACCGTCCTCGCGCTGCAGGCAGCGCACGGTGACCCCGTCATTGCGCATGCGATCCTCACCGTCCGCCCCGACCGCTGCCCACGGCAGGCGAGCGAAGCCCTCGGCGGCCGCCGCGACAGCATCCTCGACGGTCGAGACATCGGCCGTCCGCGACTCGAGCCGGGTGGTGGCCTCGGCCAGGAGCTCGCCCTGGATGTGCTCGAGCAGCGACAAGACCCGAGGTGCTGCCTCGGCGACCGGCACCGTGTCCTTCGCTCCGGAGTCGCGGCGGGCGAGCGTCACCACACCCGAGGCGAGGTCGCGGGGACCGACCTCGACCCGCACCGGCACGCCCTTCAGCTCCCAGTCGACGACCCTGCGGCCGAACGACAGGTCGGTGCGCGTGTCGATCTCGGCCCGCACGTCGACGCCCCGAAGCTCGCGGGCCAGCCGGTCGGCTGCCTCACCGGCGCCGTCCTCGCCCCGCACGAGCAGCACGACGACCTGGATCGGAGCCAGCCGGGGTGGGATGCGCAGGCCCGCGTCGTCGCCGTGGCACATGATCAGCCCGCCGACCATGCGCGTGGACGAGCCCCACGAGGTCTGCCAGACGTGCTCGAGCGTGCCCGACTCGGTCGTGAACTGCGTCTCGAAGACCTTCGCGAAGTTCTGGCCGAGCTCGTGGCTCGTGCCCATCTGCAACGCCTTGCCGTCTCCCATCATGGCCTCGACGGTCAGCGTGTTGATCGCTCCGGGGAACCGCTCTCGAGACGTCTTGCGCCCAGGCAACACAGGCATCGCCAGCACGTTCACCATGAAGTCCGCGTAGACGTCGGAGAGGATCTTGGCCGCGTAGTCCCTCGCGTCTTCGTAGGTCGCGTGGCACGTGTGGCCCTCTTGCCACAGGAACTCGGTGGTGCGCAGGAACACTCTCGGCCGCAGCTCCCAGCGCACGACGTTCGCCCACTGGTTCAGGAGGAGGGGCAGGTCGCGGTAGCTCTGAATCCACTTCGCGAAGTAGGTGTTGACGATGGTCTCGCTCGTCGGCCGTACGACGACCGGTTCGGCGAGCTCCTCTCCCCCGGCATGGGTGACGACGGCGAGCTCGGGCGCGAACCCCTCGACATGGTCGGCCTCGCGCTGCAGGTAGCTCTGGGGGATGAACAGGGGGAAGTAGGCATTCGCGGCGCCGGCGGCCTTGATGCGAGCATCGAGCTCGGCCTGCATGCGCTCCCAGAGCGAATAGCCGTAGGGCCGGATCACCATCGTGCCGCGGACCGGGCCGTTGTCGGCCAGCTCTGCCTTGGCGACAACGTCCTGGTACCACCGAGGGAAGTCCTCGGCCTGCGCGGTGAGCACACTGCCCTTGGCCATCGGGCGAGGCTAGTGGCCGACCCCCGCCGGTTTTCTTGGTCTTTCTCGAGCGTCGGTAGTGAGAAACACCAAGAATTCGGGCTAGCTGACGCGTTTGCGGATGAGCTCGACGCGCGCTTCGCTCTCGTTCGCGTCGTCGCCGCGATCGTCGAGCAGCGCGGCTCGATCCTTCTCGGCCTCGGCGGCGGCGTTCGGGTCGGCTTGTGCGAGCGCGGCCTCAGGCCCTTCCTTCACGTAGACCTCGGCGAGACGGACGAGCTCGTCGACCATCGCGGACTCGGGGACGACGCGCACGACCTCACCCTTGATGAACAGGTGGCCGCGCTGTCGGCCCGCGGCGATGCCGATGTCGGCCGAGCGGGCCTCACCGGGGCCGTTCACGACGCACCCCATGACTGCGACCTGGATCGGGAGGCTCAGCCCGTCGAGCGCTCGCTGTGCGGCCTCGGCCACGGCGATCACGTCGATCTCGGCCCGCCCACACGACGGACAGGCGATGAGGTCGAGACCTCGCCGTTCGCGAAGCCCCAACGACTCGAGCAGCACCCGTCCGGCTTTGGCCTCTTCGACGGGGTCGGCGGTGAGCGAGTAGCGAATCGTGTCGCCGATGCCCTCGGCCAGCAGCGTCGCGATGCCGGCCGTCGCCTTCACGAGCCCCTGGGGCATGGGCCCGGCCTCGGTCACGCCGAGGTGCAGCGGATGGTCGGTGACGTCGGCCAGCTGTCGGTAGGCGTCGATCATCACGGCCACGTTCGAGGACTTCACGGAGATCTCGATGAGGTCGTAGCCGACGTCCTCGAAGTAGCCGATCTCCTTCTTCGCCGACTCGACCATCGCCGCGGCGGTCGGGCCGCCGAACCGGTCATAGAGCTCGGGGTCGAGCGAGCCAGCGTTGACGCCGATGCGGCAGGAGATGCCGCGGTCGCGAGCCTCGGAGGCAACGAGCTTGATGTGCTCGGGCTTGCGGATGTTGCCGGGGTTGAGTCGCAGCTGGTGCACGCCGGCGTCGAGCGCCGCAAGGGCCAGCTTGTGCTGGAAGTGGATGTCGGCGACGACAGGCAACGGCGATCGGGGCACGATGCGGGCGAGGCCCTCGGCGGCCTCGGGCTCGTTGCAAGTGCAACGGACGATGTCGCAGCCGGCGCCTGCAAGTGCATAGATCTGGGCGAGGGTGCCATCGACGTCGGCCGTCTTGGTCGTCGTCATCGATTGGATGCTGATCGGCGCATCGCCGCCGACCGCGACGCTGCCGACCTGGATCTGGCGAGTGCGTCGCCGCGGGTACTGCTCGATCACTGCCCGAACGGGTTGCGGAGCGGATCGGCCAGGTCGAGCCAGAGCGACGACACGAACACGAGACCCATGAGCAGCACGACCGCGTAGGTGAGCGGCATCAGCTTCGCCACGTCGACCTGGTACCGCCTGCCCTTGCGGGATCGGAGCTTCTCGTAGGTGCCGATGGCCATGTGGCCGCCGTCGAGCGGGAGCAGCGGCACGAGGTTGAAGATGCCGACGAAGATGTTGATCGCGATCAGGAAACGCAGCAGCTCGGGCACGCCTGCCTGGGCGGCCTGCGACGCGACGCGCACCGCACCCACCGGAGAGAGCGGGCGGTCGCCCTGCGTCTGACCGCCACTCGAGGCAGCGGTGTCACTGCCCGACTGCGGACGGCCGAGGAGGGTGTCGACGTAGCCGGACAAGCCGCTCGGCGAGAAGAACGACCCGAGCGCCTTGATCGACGCCCACGTCAGGGTCTTGAACGACGTCGCGGCGTCCTGCGCCGCGGAGGGGATCGACTGGCTCACGTACGGATGGTGCGACCCGACGCCGAGAAAGCCGACCGCTTTGCCATCGGGGTTGTGGTCTTCGAGGGTCGCGGTCGTCTCGATGGTCTGACCGTTGCGCTCGACCTCGATCACCACCGTCTCGCCGGGCCGCTTCTGGATCAGCTCGACCGCCTGGTCGAAGCTCGACACCGGGGTGCCGTCGATCGCGACGATGCGATCACCGATCTGGATGCCGGCCGCGATCGCCGGGCTCGTCTGTGTGTCACCGAGCCGCGAGAGCGACCCGACCGTCCACACCGAGTCCTTCTGCTGCCCGTAGAACGCGAACAGGCCGAACAGGAGGAGGAAGGCCATGATGAAGTGCATCATCGAGCCCGCCGACGCGACGCTCATCCTCCGCCAGTACGGCTGGTTCTTGTAGGCCCGCGGCTCGTCCTCGGGAGCGACCGGGTCGAGGTTGTGCATCCCGATGATGCGGACGTACGCGCCCGCGGGGATCGCCTTCAGGCCGTACTCGGTCTCGCCCTTGTGGAACGACCAGATGCGCGGGCCGAACCCGAGGAAGAACTCGGTGACCTTCATCCCAGCGGACTTGGCGGTGAGGTAGTGGCCGAGCTCGTGCATGAAGATCATGACGAGCAGTGCGACCACGACGATCACGGCGGAGACCGAGCCAAGCACCCCAGAGCGCGACGATCCCGAGGATGAGCAGGACCAACCCCAGACGCGACCCGGGCGCCGCTGCTCCCGAGGTCTCGGCGCCGGTCTCTTGGATGTCGGTCATCGCTGCAGTTTGCTCCGTGTCATCAATGCCCGCCGTTCAGGCCGCGAGCCGCTGCTGGATCACCCGGTCCGCGACCGCTTCGCGCGGTGCGGTCGGCTGCGATCACAGCGTCGGCGGAGTCGGCCAAGTTCCCATCATGCCGGGAAAGCACCTCTGACAGGACGTCGGAGATGGCGATCCAGGGCAGCGCTCCTGCCAGGAAGGACGCGACCGCGACCTCGTTCGCGGCGTTGAGCCACGCCGGGGCGGTGCCGCCGACCCGACCGGCCTCGTACGCCAGGGCCAGGCAGCGGAACGTCTCGAGGTCGGGGGCCTCGAAGTCGAGCCGGCCCGTGGCTGCCCAGTCCATCCGGCCGAACGGGGTGGCGATCCGATCTGGGTAGGCCAAGGCGTATCCGATCGGCAGCCGCATGTCCGGCTGTGAGAGCTGCGCGATGGTCGCTCCGTCGGTGAATTCGACCATCGAGTGCACGATCGACTGTGGGTGGACCACCACCTCGATGTCGTCATATGACGCGCCGAACAGCTCGTGCGCCTCGATCACCTCGAGCCCCTTGTTCATCAAGGTCGACGAGTCCACGGTGATCTTCGGTCCCATGCTCCACGTCGGATGCGCGAGCGCATCGTCGATGGTGACGAAGGAGAGATCAGGCCGGGTACGACCCCGGAACGGCCCTCCGCTCGCGGTCAGCACGATGCGGGAGAGATCGGCGCCGCCGTTCGTGGCACTCGCCCGGAGGCATTGGTGGACCGCGCAGTGCTCGGAATCGACGGGCACGAGCTCCGCACCGGGGGTCGACCGCGCAACTGCCACCACGGGGCCCGCGGCGATGAGCGACTCCTTGTTCGCGAGTGCGAGGCGCTTCCCCGCGTACAGCGTCGCAAGCGTGACGGGAAGGCCGGCGAACCCGACGACGCCGTTGACGACGACCTCCGCATCGCTCGCGAGAGACGCCAAGGCCTCGGGGCCAGAGCGCACCTCGCACCCGGGCAGCGCGGCACGCAGCGCAGCGTCGTGGCGAGCGTCGGCGATGGCGACGACCTCGGGATGCACCTGGCGCGCCTGGGCGATCAGGCGGTCGACCGACGACGACGCTCCGAGGGCGACCACCTCGAACCGATCGGGCTCGGCGCACACGACATCAAGGGTTTGCACGCCGATCGAGCCCGTCGATCCGGCGACGGCGACGCGCGTGGTCACCGACCCAGGCTACGCCCCGCTGGTTTTCTTTGTGATTCTCACCCGATACGAGGCAGTAGCACCAAGAACGAGCGCTAGAAGATGTTTGCGACGCGGGCGAGGTAGTAGACGGCCGGGAGGACGAAGAGCAGCGCGTCGAAGCGGTCGAGGATGCCTCCGTGGCCGGGAAGGATCGTTCCCATGTCCTTGATGCTGAGGTCGCGCTTGATCATCGACTCGCAGAGATCGCCGAGCGGGGCCGCGACCGCAACCACGATGCCGAGCTTGATCGAGTCAGCGAGGTGATCCCACGGCACGAAGCGGCCGCAGATCACGACCGCCGCGAGGACCGCCATGAGCATCCCGCCGAGAAGACCCTCGTAGGTCTTGTTCGGGCTCACCGCCGGAGCGAGATGCGAACGACCGGCACTCGATCCCACGAAGAGACCGCCGACGTCGTACGCGACCGTGGCGATGATCGCGCCCAGCAGCATGCCGACGCCGTTCGGGAACTGGAGGATCAGAGCGGCGAACGCGCCGAGCAGGCCCACGTAGACGACGCCGAGCAGCGTGACCGCGAGGTTCGGCACGGGGCGCACGTCGTCGGCCGCGAGCAAGAACCACAGCAACCCGAAGATGACGCTCAACGCGAGCACGAGGGGAATGGCTCCCTCACCGCGCCAGTAGGTGGCGAGCGGCAGGCCCGCGCAGGCGACGATGCCGAGCAAGGTCGCAGGCCGGTACGCCACCTTCTGCATGGCGGCGTAGAACTCGGCCGCCGCCGCCGCGATGACGAGCGTGACCAGGCCCATGGCTGCGCCGGGGCCGATGGAGAACAGCACGAGTGCGACAACCGCGAGCGCGACCCCGACCCCGATCGCGACGGGGAGGTCTCGATCGGCCGCCGGTCCGCCCGAGCCGGGCCCGCCGCCCGGGCGGGGCGGGGAGGGCTGCTTGCGCGCCGTCGTGACGCGTGCCGCGGTGCCACCCGCGGCTGCGGCCGCAGGAGCAGGGGTGGGCGCGGCGCGCGCTGCGTGTGCCTGTGCGGATCGGGGTCACCGCGGGCGCGGGATCGGTGGGGGGCTCGGTCGTGTCGTCGAAGACGAACACGCCCGCGCTCGACTCGGTCTCTGAGCTGAGCGCACCGACACGCGTCTCCGCGTCACCGAAGTCAGCGATGTCGGCGTCGTCGTCCCAGTCGTCGGCCGAGCTTCGCCAGCGCGGCGTCGCCGCGAAGGACGACCATGCCTCGAGGTCCTCGTCGGGCGCGGCCGGTTCCTCGTCGAAGAGCAGACGCGGCATCTCGCCCGTTGCCGGCTCGGTCCAGTGCGGCATCGGTTCGGAGGGACCGACGACGCGGATGCCCTCGTTCTCATCGGGCTCGTCCTTCGGCGGTTTGAACTCGCTGTCATCGCTCATGCGTTTGCCTCCCTCGGACTGCTCAGACCTCGAGCAGCTCGTGCTCCTTGTGAGTCAGCGCTCTGTCGATCTCGTCGATGTGCTCGTGCGTGAGCTTCTCGAGCTCCTTCTCCGCGCGGTCGAGCTCGTCGGCGGAGATGTCACCTTGCTTCTCCGCCGCCTCGAGATGCTTGCGCGCGTCGCGCCGGACGTTGCGCACCGCGACGCGGGCGTCCTCGGCCATGTGCTTCACGACCTTCACGTAGTCGCGACGGCGCTCTTCGGTCAGCGGAGGAAATGCGAGACGGATCACCTGGCCGTCGTTGCTCGGGTTGATGCCGAGGTCGGAGCTGCGGATCGCCTTCTCGATCGCCGCCATCACATCCTTGCCCTTGTCGTACGGCTGCACGACGAGCATCCGGGCCTCGGGGACGCTGAAGCCGGCGAGCTGCTGAAGCGGGACATCTGAGCCGTAGTACGAGACGTGCAGCTTCTCCACGAGGGCGGGGACGCGCGACCGGTGCGGATGGTCGAGAACTGGCCGCGCGCGTGCTCGACGGCCTTCGCCATCTTGTCCATCGTGTCGAGCAGCGTCTCGTCGATCATGGCCCTCGACCCTACGCCGTCGCACGCCGCGCAGGGGGACGTCGCGTCAGGAAGAGACCAGCGTACCGATGGGTTCGCCCTCGAGGACGGCCCTGATGTTGCCCGGCTTCATCAGGTCGAACACGACGATCGGAAGCTTGTTGTCCATGCAGAAGGTGATGGCTGTCGAGTCCATGACCGTGAGGCCGCGGTTGAGCACCTCGATGTACGAGACGTGGTCGAACCGAGTCGCAGTCGGGTCGAGCTTCGGGTCCGCGGTGTACACACCGTCGACGCCCGAGTGCGTGCCCTTCAGGATCGCTTCGGCCTCGATCTCCGCGGCGCGGAGGGCCGCGGTGGTGTCGGTCGTGAAGTACGGGTTGCCGGTGCCTCCCGCGAAGATCACGATGCGGCCCTTCTCGAGGTGGCGTATGGCGCGGCGACGGATGTAGGGCTCCGCGACCTTGGCCATCTCGATCGCGGTCTGCACGCGTGTCGCTTGCTCGAGTCGCTCGAGCGCGTCTTGCAGCGCGAGCGCGTTGATCAGCGTCGCCAGCATGCCCATGTAGTCGGACTGTGCGCGGTCCATGCCGCTGCCCGCGCCGCGCATGCCTCGCCAGATGTTGCCCCCGCCGACGACGACCGCGATGTCGACGCCCAAGTTGTTGCGGACATCGACGATCTCACTCGCGATCTGCTCGACGACGTTGCCGTCGATGCCGTAGCCGCTCGACTCGGAAAACGCCTCGCCCGACAGCTTCAGCACGACCCGCTTCCAGCGGGATCTCACGGCGGGAACCCCGTCGTCGGTCATCGCAGCGCTCTCAGGCGCCGATCTCGATCTGCGCGAAGCGAACGATCGTGCCGCTGCCGATGACCTCGCTCACCGTCTTCTTGTCGTCCTTCGCGAAGGGCTGCTCGAGCAAGACGATCTCCTTGAAGAAGCCGTTCAACCGTCCCTCGACGATCTTGGGGACGGCCTGTTCGGGCTTGCCCTCGTTGCGAGTGATCGCCTCGAGCGTCGCGCGCTCCTTCTCGACGTCGGCGAGGGGCACCTCGTCACGCGAGAGGTACTTCGGACGAGCGAACGCGATGTGCACCGCGACGTCGTGCGCGATCTCCTGCGTCGTGCCAGACGTCTCGACGAGCACGGCGTTGACACCGCGCTCGCTTTGGACGTGCAGGTAGCTGTCGATCACGTTGCCCGCGCCCTTCACGATCTGCACGACCCGACCGAGCTCGATGTTCTCCTTGAGCGTGATCTTCAGCTCGTCGAGATCTGCCGAACGCTGGCTGGCCGCGTCAGCACCGCCCGCGAGGACGGCCTGCACGAGCTCGTTCGCAACGGCGTTGAACTGTTCGGACTTCGCGACGAAGTCGGTCTCACACTTCAGCTCGACCATTGCGGCGGCGTCGCTCGTGATCGCAAGGGCAACGGCGCCTTGCGCGTTCTCGCGATCGGACCGCTTGGCCGAGGCAGCGAGCCCACGCTCGCGCAGCAGCTGCTTGGCGGCTTCCTTGTCGCCCTGGGTCTCCTCGAGCGCCTTCTTGCAGTCGAGCATGCCGGCACCGGTGGCCTGGCGTACCTCTTGCACGTCCTTGGCGGTGAACTCAGCCATGGGAAACCGTCACTCCTCGGTGGTTTCTGTCGTTGCCTCTGGTGCTTCGGTCGCGAGAGGCTCGGCCTCGACGGGTGCTTCCACGACGGGTGCTTCCACGACGGCTGCCTCCACGACGGGCGCCTCGACCGTCGCGACCGGCTCAGCCGTCTCGGTCTCCGTTGCGGCAGGAGCCGACTCCTCTTCGAGCGCACGCTGGCGAGCGGCGAGCACACGGGCTTCGCGCTCGGCCGCGGCCGCCGCGGCCTGCTTGCGTGCCTCGGCCTGCTCGGCGGCGATGCGCGCGTCGTCGGCTGCGTCACGCGGGGCGGACCCCCGGCGGCGCGCGGGTTGCGGCGCGCCGCGATGAAACGACCTTCGTCGACGGCGTCGGCGATGATCCGGCACATCAGCGTGCCCGAGCGGATCGCGTCGTCGTTGCCCGGGATCACGAACTGGATGACGTCGGGATCACAGTTGGTGTCGACGACCGCGACGATCGGGATGTGGAGCTTGTTGGCCTCGGTGACGCCGATGTGCTCCTTCTTCGTATCGAGGATGAACACCGCCTCGGGCAGCTTGGTCATGCGCCGGAGACCGCCGAGGTTGCGCTGCAGCTTCTCGAGCTCGCGACCGAGGATGAGCGCTTCCTTCTTGGGCATCGCGTCGAACTCGCCCGTCGCCCGCATGCGCTCGTACTCCTGCATCTTCTCGACCCGCTTGGCGATGGTCTCGAAGTTGGTGAGCATGCCGCCGAGCCAGCGCTCGTTGACATACGGCATGCCGCAGCGCTCCGCGTAGGACTGGATCGGGTCTTGGGCCTGCTTCTTGGTGCCGATGAACAGCACCGAACCGCCTTCGGCGACCAGGTCACGGACGAACGAGTAGGCGGTCTCGATCCGCGCAAGGGTCTGCTGCAGATCGATGATGTAGATGCCGTTGCGCTCTCCGTGGATGAAGCGCTGCATCTTGGGGTTCCAGCGGCGGGTCTGATGACCGAAGTGGACACCGGCCTCGAGCAGCTGCTTCATCGTGACAACGGGCGTCGTCGTGCTCATCTTGCTTCTCCTCCCGGCGGTTCAGCGAAGCCCGCACCCCTCGCCCGAAGGCGACCGCGGGTGGGCACGGGTGATGGTGTGGTGGGTGCCCGAGGGCACGTACTGCTGGCGCCACAGCGGGCGCTGGAGCCGGGTCAGTGTAGCGGGGGACTCACAGGCTGAGTGCGGCCACATCCTCCGTGGTGGCGACGAGGTCGGATGCGACGTGGTCGGTGAGCGCGTCGACGAGCCCTTCGCATGTGGGTGACGCACCGCGGATCGCGAGAGCGACCTGCGTGGTGACGGCCGGCGCGCCGGGCAGCTTGCCGTGCGCCGCCAGCCCTCCGTAGTCGACCGTGATGTTGTCCGCGCCCTCGAGGCGGGTGTCGCGGGCGGGGACGACCGGATCCCATCGCCCGCCGATCGAGACCGCGAAGACGCCTTCGGGCACGCCCGCATCGTGGTACGTCGCCATGAACCGCGATGCGAGTGACAGGTCTCGGGCCGAGCCGCTGTCGTGCACATCGTCGGCGAACTGGTCGAGCGCACGCTCGGCGCCGTCGAGCACCAGCTCGCGCAGAGGCTGTCGCGACAGGAGATCGGCGCCTGTCGCGAGGGTGTCGCCCTGGTGAGGCGAGGCGATCGTGACAAGCCGGACGTCCGCAGGCAGCGTTCCTCGCTCGGCACCGATCTGCAGCGCCCGCAGGGCCACCACACCGCCCTGGGAGTGGCCGATCACGTCGATCGGCGCACCGGGATTCGCCGCTGTCACCGCCGCGATCGCGTCCGCGAGCCGCGCGGCGACACCGTCGAGGGCCGCTTGGCTGTCAATTGACGAATAGGTCGTCGTGTCGAGCGTCGCGAACGGCGCTCCGGTCGAGGTCGGTGTCTTCCCGCCGCTGTAGGAGAACCGCATCACTCGGTCTGCGGGCACGCCCGCGGACGCGAGGTCGACGCTGTCGATGCCCGCGCCGTTTCCGCTGGAGGAGCCGAAGCCGGCCACCAGCACGACGAGATGGTTGCTCGTGCTCTGCTGCATCACCGCCGCCACCGCGCCGGCGGAGGTGCAGTGCGCTTGGGCGCGGTACCACTGCCAGGTCGCGTCGGCCATGCCCGCGAGGTGGACCGGCACGGACATCGCCCCGGAGTAGTGGACAGCGAGACGCACGATCGCCGCGGGGTCGGCCGTCGCTCGCAGCCATGCACCCACCGACGCGCCGATGCCACCCCCGCCCGGGGTCGAGCGCTCGTCGTCGAACGCATCGCGGATCATCTCGCCCAACCGACGCTCGGCTTCGGTCTCGCCCTCGACGGGCACGAGGTGCACGCTGAACGCGGCGCCACGCAGCACGAGCTCGGGATCGATGTAGGTGTCACCTGATCGCACGCCGAAGTGCAGCGAGTCACCCGCCGTCCCGACGATCGTGCCGCGCGCGACCTGCTGCCCTTCGACGACGTCGATCGAGGCAAGGAACGAGTAGCTCGTGCGCAGGCCGTCGGGATGCCGCACGACGACGTGGAGCGTGCCGCCCACCTGACCGGCGAATTCGACGACGCCCTCGGCCGCCGCGGTCACGGGCGTGCCCGTCGCGGTGCCGTAGTCGATGCCGCGATTGCCCGCCGCCCACTTGGCGGGCGGCGGCCTGAAGTGGTCGATGATCGGCGCGTCGACCGGTGGTTGGTAGTCCAGGGTTGACGTTGCGTCGTCAGCCGCGGCCGGCGCAACAGTGAGCAGCGAGGCGAGCAGGGCGCTCAGGACGAGCAGGACGCTCAGGACGTTGGCGAACTGCGCTCGGCGCACCGGCTTCCCCCATGGCGAAGGTCATCGCAGGGGAAGCGAGTGGGAGGAACGTATCAGCCGAGCTCGCGGTCTCCGGCCGAGAGGCGGGCCCGGAGGTGAAGCACGGCCTTGGTGTGGATCTGGCACACCCGGCTCTCCGTGACGCCGAGCACCAGGCCGATCTCGGCGAGGGTCAGGCCTTCGTAGTAGTAGAGCGTCAGCACGATCTTCTCCCGCTCGGGCATCGTGTTGATCGCGGTGGCGAGGATGTGACGCATCTCCTCGACCTCGTAGCTCGCCACCGGTCCGTCGGCACGATCGGGGATCGTGTCGCCGAGGGTCGCAGCCTCGGTGCGGTCGCCGACCGAGAGCGTCTCGTCGAGCGCGACGATGCCGAGCAGCGAGATCTGGCCGAGCGTCGCTTGCAGCTGCTCGGGCGTCACCCGCATCTCGGCCGCGAGCTCGTCGTCGGTCGGGCTGCGGTGCAACGTGGCCTCGAGCTTCATGAACGCCTTCTCGAGGGAGCGCGCTTTGGCTCGCACGGACCGCGGCACCCAGTCGATCGACCGCAGCTCATCGAGGATGGCGCCCTTGATGCGCGAGATCGCGTAGGTCTCGAACTTGTAGCCGCGGGAGAGGTCGAACTTCTCGATCGCGTCGATCAACCCGAAGATCCCGTAGCTCACGAGGTCGGCCTGGTCGACGCTTTGGGGAAGCCCGGCGGCGACGCGAGCCGCCACGTACTTGGCAAGTGGGGAGTAGTGCAGGATCAGTCGGTCGCGGAGGTCGCGTCTCTCGGTGCGCTTGAACTCTTCCCAAAGCCGATCGATCTCACTGGGCGCGCTCGATGGCGCCTCAGGCTCGGGGATGGGTGGCTCCGTGGACAACACGGAGACGCTCTTTGGAGACATGTGTGTATCTCTGTGTGGTCGCGAGGTTGGAGTGGCCCAGGAGCTCTTGGACTGCTCTCAGATCGGCACCGCCGTCGAGAAGGTGAGTCGCAAAGCTGTGCCGCAGCGCATGCGGGTGGGTCGGGGCCGCTGCCCTGCGGTCGATGATCCGCCGCACATCGCGGGGCGTGAGGCGTACTCCCCGCCGGTTCAGGAAGGCCGCATCGGGCGGCGTCGCCTCGGTGACGAGGCACGAGCGGCCCGCTCGCAGCCAGCCGGTGACCGCATCGACCGCCGGCTCGCTCATGGGCACTCGGCGCTGCTTCGACCCCTTTCCCCACACCGTCACGGTGAGGGCGGCACAGTCGAGGTCGCCAGGCGTCAGCCCGCACAGCTCGGCGACCCGGAGACCGCTGCCGTACAGCAGCTCGAGCACCGCATCGTCGCGGAGGCGGATCGCGTCGTCGTCGCCGTCGACCGACGCCGGTGGTTCGTCGAGGAGCACCTTGAGCTCGTCGCCGCGTAGCACTCGAGGGAGCCGAGAGTCCCCCTTCGGCGCGTGGAGGCTCGCCGCCGGGTCGACGGGGACCCGGCCCGTGCGGGCGAGCCACGCGAAGTACCGGCGTAGCGCCGAAGCCCGCCGCGCGATCGTGCGCGGCGCGTAGCGGCGGGTGGACAGGTAGGCGAGGTATCGGCGAAGCGTGATGCGATCGACCCGCTCGGGACCAGGGAGTGCCGCGCGCTCGGCCCACTCGACGAAGGACGCGAGGTCGCGGCCGTATGCCTCTCGCGTCGCCGGTGAGACGGAGGTGAGCGACTGCTCGAACGCCTCGCACTGCCACGACGAGGAGTGCGGGGACATGACCGCACGGTACCGGGCACCCTGCCGCGTCCGTCGATCATGCGCCCGTCGATCATGCGGATCGCCACCAGGCGCCGTTGCGCGCGATGAGCCCGCTCGATTCGAGTCGTTCGACGGCGAGCGCGGCGTCGGTCAACGAGAGACCGGACGCGCGCATGATCATCTCGATGTCGAGCGAGTCGCCTCCACCGAACAGCTCGAGCACCGGTCGGTCTTCGCGATCGACGTGCGCGCGACGTCGCCCTGCGGGGCCGCGCTCGGCGGCGCTCAGGCCGAGTGCAACGAGCACGTCGAGCGCATCTCGCACCGGGCAACACCCGTCGTAGATGAGCTGGTTCGTGCCCTCGGATGCTGCGCTCGCCACCGACCCCGGCACCGCCATCACTTGGCGGCCACGCGTGCTCGCTTCCTTCACGGTCAGCATCGACCCGCCGGCAGCGCGGGACTCGACGACCACGACGAGATCGGCGAGTGCCGCGATCATCCGATTGCGCGCGGGGAAGCGCCACGCTGATGGCGGCGCGCCGGGCGGAGCCTCGGACACCAGCACGCCTGCACGCGCTACGGCCGCCCACAGCGCGCTGTTCGCGCGCGGATACGGCACGTCGAGCCCGCTGCCGACGACGCCGATCGGGGCGGCCCCTGACGCGGCGAGCGCGCCGGAATGCGCAGCGCCGTCGATGCCCCGCGCGAGACCGGACACGACCGCGACGCCGGCCTCGGCGAGCTCGCAGCCGAGGCGTCTGGCCATCTCGAGCCCCGGCGCGGTCGCGGCTCGAGTGCCGATCACCGCCACCCGCGCCGACGCGGCGATCTTCGCCTCGTCGCCGAGCACGAAGCAGACCGCAGGCGCCTCGTGGTCCGCAGCGAGATCGGGCGGATACCCCGGCTCTCCTCGCACGAACACCCTCATGCCGGCCTCGTGGGCCTTCACAAGAAGAGAGGAGGGGTCGGTGCGACTCGCCGCCCGAGCCCAGAGCACGCGCACGCGTGCTCGGTCGCGGCCGCATGCGGCGGCGACCCTGGGGTCGTCGGCGGCGATGTCGCGCTGGACCGCGCGCCATGCCGCGGCGGGAGCCCACCGCGCGAAGAGGGCATTGAGGCGCCCCGGACCCATCATCGGCAGCGCGGCGAGCGCCACCGCGCAGGCCCGATCGCTCGGGGCATCGGCACCGGCGCTCATCGCAGCGTGCCGTCGTGGGCAATCGGCTCGACGCGCAGCTGGAGCGCGACCGCGACGTGCCCGTCGGAGATCACGTCGTCGCCACCGTGGAGGTCGCACAGCGTGCGAGACACCCGTCGCACGCGGTGGAGACCGCGGCCCGACAGCCGGCCGGCCTCGAGCTCTCGACGGAGCAACGCCGCCGCCCCGGCGCTCAACGGAGCGAGCTCGTCGAGCCGGGCGGCGTCGATGTCGGCATTCGCCTCGACGCCTCGTGACCGTGCGATCTGACGCGCGTGGGCGACCCGCGTCGCGACCGTCGCCGAGGGCTCGCCACCGCAGGGCCCCATGAGCTCGTCGACGCTCGGCCGCATGATGGGCACTCGCAGATCGAAGCGATCGATGAGGGGGCCCGACACGCGCCGGATGTAGCGGTATCGCGCGGCTTCGCTGCACGGACACGCACCGGGAGGCCCGCCCTCGCCGCAGGGGCACGGGTTCATCGCCGCGACGAGCAGGACCTTCGCGGGGAAGCAGACGCTCGCCTTCGCCCGACTCACGCGCACGACACCCTCCTCGAGGGGCTGCCGGAGCCCGTCGAGCACGGGTGCGATGAACTCCGCGAGCTCGTCGAGGAACAGCACCCCGTGATTCGCGAGGCTGAGCTCTCCGGGGCGCATCGATGCGCCGCCACCGCCGACGAGCGAGACCATCGACGAGCTGTGGTGAGGCGCGCGAAACGGCGGTCGCGACACGAGCCCGCCAGCGCGGGAGGGGAACGCCCGCAGCGGAGTGGACGATCGTTGCCTCGAGCGCTTCAGGCCGGCTCAAGGGGGCGAGCAGCCCGGGCAGTCGAGTGGCGAGCATCGTCTTACCCGACCCCGGCGGCCCGACCATGAGGAGGTGATGCCCACCGGCCGCTGCGACTTCGACGGCGAGACGGCCGAGCTCGTGCCCTCGCACCTCGCGCAGATCGGGGCCCGGCACGCACGGCTCGGGAACATCGGCGAGCGGCGGGACAGGCCACTCGCACTGCTTGCGGAGTGCTTCGACGAGGCGGGCGAGCGTCGGTGCGACTCGCACGCCGCCTCGATGCGCCAGCCCGGCCTCGGTCGCGCAGCCGGGCGGAACGACGATGTCTCCGGCAGGCATCACCGCCGAGAGGGGGACGATGCCCGGCACGCGGCGCAGCGCGCCGTCGAGGCCGAGCTCCGCGAGGAACGAGAGCCCGTCGATGGCAGCCGCGTCGAGCTGGCCGTCGGCCACGAGCACGCCCACGGCGATCGCGAGGTCGAGGCCCGACCCCCCTTTGCGCAGACCGGACGGAGCCAGGTTGACCGTGATGCGCTTCAGCGGCCATGCGAGGCCGCTCGACATCACGGCGCTGCGCACCCGGTCTCGGGACTCGCGGCACGCAGCATCGGGGAGCCCAACGATGCTGAAGGCCGGAAGCCCGCTAGAAACATGGACTTCGACGGAGACAGCGTGGCCCTCGACACCGAGGAGCGTGGCGGCAGGAACGGTGGCGAGCATGAGCCCTCCCGATGTCCGCGATGCGCACACAACAACGACGCGTGGACGCATGAGGGAAGGCATGGTCACGGTACGGGGTGGGTGTGACATTCCCGGCCAGGGCGCTCGCCAGGTCGTTTGCGGGGCATCCCCCACCGCGCATAGGCCATTCGGCCAATCTCGACTGATGGCCCTCAAGACCATCGCTGTCGCACCGACTGGGGACCCGTGGAGTTCGAGGGTGTCCCTGTTCGCGTCCCGACGGGTCGTCGGCCGATGACCCGCAAGCTCGTCGCCCTCGTCGCCGGAGGGCTGCTGGTGCTGGCTCTCACGGCCTGCATGTCGACGGACGAGTCGAGCGTCTTCATGCGCATCAACGACCTTCGGGCCCAGAACGGCCAGCCCGCCCTGCTGCCCGACAGCGAGCTCGTCGCCAAGGCGCAGGCGCACAGCCAGCTGATGGCCACCCAGCAGCAGCTGTTCCACAGCACCTTGCGAGACGGTGTGACTGGCAACCCCCGCCGGATGGGCGAGAACGTCGCGTTTGCGGGATCGGTCGAGCAGGCCTACCAAGCCCTCCTCAACTCCCCGCCTCACTTCGCCAACATGGTGGACGGCACGTTCAACCGTGTGGGCGTCGGCGTGTACGTCGGCTCCGACGGACGGGTGTGGGTCACGATGGACTTCGCCCAGCGCTGAGCCCAGCACCAGTCGGCCACGTGGCCTGACTACCGTCTCGCCCACATGCCCAAGTCGTCCAGCGAGCAGGTCACCGACCGCGTGCTCCGGCTTGCCGCGTACATCGCGCATCAGCGTGAGTTCACGCTCGACCGGGCGACCCTCGACGTCGAGGGCTACCCGGACGCTCCCCGCAACTCTGACCAATCGTTACGCGCCGACGAGAAGGGCTACGACGCCCTCCGCAGCCGCTTCCGCCGCGACCTCGAGGTGCTGAGGGCTGAGTTCGGGATCGAGGCGCCGTACGACCCCGAGCGCGCCCGCTACGAGCTCCGCGCTCCCTTCTTCAACCCGAGCGAACGGCTCGCGCTCGTCGCCGCCGCAGGAGCGGTCGTCATCACGCTCGAGAGCGACGCCGACTCCGACCCGGAGGTGCTGGGCTCCGCCGTCGACGACGACCGGGCAGAGGTCTTCCTCACGGTGACGCCGGACGCGCTGACGCTGCTGAGGGCGCAGCGGGCCGGGCTGCCCGTCACGTTCAACCACAACGGCAAGGCCCGACGATTCGAGCCGTGGGCCGTCGGCACGTGGCGGCGCCATTGGTACGTGGTGGGCAACGATCTCGACAGCGGTCCCGGCCGGCGGTTTCGCATCGACCGCATCACCGACCTGCAGGTGGGGGAAGGCCACTTCGAGGTCCCCGAGGACTTCGACCGGATCACGGCCTTCGACATGGATCCGAACACGTGGGGTCAGGACCCCCGGGTGCGCGTGCGCATCGAGGTCGAGAGCGAATTCGCGGACCGGCTCGCGGACGCGGTTGGTGGCGAGGTCATCGCACACGGGCCGCCTGCCGCGACGGTGGAGGTCGACTCGGCGAACAGAGACGCTCTGATCGACCGACTGCTCGAGTTCGGGCCGCGGGCGCGCGTCGTCTCGCCCCCGCAGGTCGTCGACGAGGTCGTGGCGTTCGTGCGGGCGATGGCGGACGGTGCGTGATGGCGCTGCGTTCGCATGATCGGTTCGAGGTCTTGAAGGCGGTCCTCGCGATGGCGGAGGAGCAGGGCGGAGTGTCGATCGCGGACGCCGCGACGAGCCTGGAGATCAGCCGGGACGCACTGTTGTCGGTGCTGTCGCCGATGTTGCACATCTCGTTCCGCGCCCAGACCGACGACGAGATGATCGACACCACCTACGCGTTCGAGCTCGACGAAGAGACCGATCGCCTGTCGGTGGATCAGTCGCACTGGCTGCGCGACATGAGATCGCTGCCCCCGAGCCCTGCGACGGCGCAGCGCCTGGTGCTCGCCGGGCTCGTTGTCAAAGGCACGTCGACGACTCCGGATGCCGCGCTCGACGCCGCTCTCGACAAGCTCGAGGCGCTGAGCGGCGACCTCGTCGTCGTGATCCCCGAGCCGCCGTGCCTCGAAGCCGTGCGTGACGGCGTCGAGGAGGAGACCACGGTCGAGTTCCGCTACGCGAAGTCCGCATCCACCGAGGTGACCGCGCGCGAGATCGAGCCGTACAAGGTCTTCCGCCAGTGGGGCTCGTGGTACGTGATGGGGAAGGACCTCGGAGACGGCGCCATCAAGTACTTCCGCATCGACCGCATGCTCGACGCTGCGATGTCGCGTACGCGCTTCCATCCTCCGAGTGATGTGGAGGTGCCAGACCGGCTTCCCGTCGAGCACCTGCTGCGCCACGTGACGGTGAGGGTTCCCGAGCGGCTGCGCAACCTGCTGACCGACGACTACAGCATCGATGAGATCAGGGATGTCGGCGACGGGATGGTCGAGGTCCGCGTGGGTGTGCTCGGCGAGGAGCGACTCGATCACCTGCTGCTCCGTCTCGGCCCGAAGAGCGCGGTGGCTCGACCCCGCGCTCGACGAGCGACGCCGCACCGTCGCTCGTGAGCTGCTCGCCGCGTATCGATCATGACGGTTCGGCGCGCCGCGGCGCTCCTTGCAACCGTCGCGGCGCTGACGGCGCTCGCGGCGTGCTCGACGCCGACCATCGAGCCGGTCGCCGCCCCTCCGACCTCGACGACGATCCCGCAGGCGCCGACCGGCAGGGTCGTGGTGCTCGCCGCGACACCCATCGCGCCGACGATCGACCTCCTCGGGAAGAGCTTCACGACGGCGCACCCCGGCGTCGAGGTCTCGGTGACGACCGGAAGCGCAAACGGACTCGTCAACCAGGTCGGTGGTGGGCTCGCCGGTGACGTGTTCGCGAGCGTCGGGAGCC
Source organism: uncultured Acidimicrobiales bacterium (assembly GCA_963726695.1). Classification (GTDB taxonomy): domain Bacteria; phylum Actinomycetota; class Acidimicrobiia; order Acidimicrobiales; family DATKAS01; genus DATKAS01. The sequence goes on along the minus strand of CAVSDE010000010.1, from coordinate 22,236 downwards.
CCGCGGTCGACGAGCTCGCGCTGGAGGCGCACCTCGCCGCGCAGCCCCTCGTGTTCGCACGTGACCCCCTCGTGCTCATCGTGCCGCCGGGCAACCCCGAAGGTCTCACTGGCATCGACGACCTCGCGAATGCGGATCGCTCGATCGCGCTGTGCAGCCTCGACTCTGCGTGCGGCCAAGCGTCGGACGCGGCGCTGATGCGGGCCGGCATCACGGCGAGCCCCGATGTGCTGGCGACCGACGGCGCCACCGTCGTGCAGGCGGTCGCGACCGGCCGAGCCACCGCGGGCCTCGCGTACCGCACGGATGTGACCGCGTCCGTGAGCTTCCTCGATCTCGGCGTCGACCTGCAGGCCCACGTGCCCGCGATCGCCGTCAAGCTCGCCTCGTCGACGAACCCCGGCGCTGCGGACGCGTTCATCGCGTACCTGTTCACCCCCGAGGCAAAGCAGCAGCTGGCGACGATCGGGCTCGTGCCTCCAGCCTGCCCAACCTCCGGCTGCCCAACCTCCGGCCGCCGGCTGATCACCAGTTGAGCGCGACCTGCAGCTGACCCTCGACGGCGTCGGCGCGGATCACCGTCGCTCCGCGTACGACGTCGTCGGCCTCGATCTCGATCTCGACGACATCACCGACGTCGAGGCGCGTCGACACCGGCACGAAGCAGCGCGCGCCGTGCAAGCTGCGGTCGACCATGCGAGCCGGCACCGAACGCCCGCCCACGTGGATCACGACCGCCCGGTCGACCGGGATGCGGGCATGGCGCCGGCGCTGCACCTCGACGGGGACCTCGAGCGCCTCGAGCCGCCAACCTGGAGTCGGTCGCGCCTCGATGCCCACGAGTCGCGTGCGGCACATGCGAGCGCCGTACTTCGCACCCCACGACACATGGATGGTGTCGCCGGGTGACGGCTGAGACGCGACCAGCTTCCGCGGCGTCGCGACGAGCAACGTCGGCCCGTCACCCTCGTGGACGCGCGACGGATACTCAGTCGGGTCCTCTCTGACGAGCACGCGAATGGTCGTGCCCGCGGCAGGCCACTCGGTGCTCTCCAGCTCGGGCATCTCCCTACCTTGCCGCGCGAGCACCGTCCGAGACAATGATGCTCCCATGCCGACTCCGATCCATCTCCGAGCGAAGCCAGGTGATTACGCCCCAGCGGTGCTTTGCCCGGGCGACCCGCGACGGGCCGAACACATCGCAAAGACGTTCTTCGACGCACCTCGGCTCGTGAACGAGGAGCGGGGGATGCTCGGCTTCACGGGCACGTTCGAGGGCCGGCCGATCTCGGTGCAAGCGAGCGGCATGGGATGTCCGAGCGCAGCGATCGTCTACGAGGAGCTCGTGATGCACGGGGCCGAGCGCATCGTCCGCGTCGGCACGTGCGGCGCCCTCCAGCCGTCGATGCAGATGGCCGACGTCGTGATCGCGGTGTCGGCGACGGCTCAGGACCGAACGGCGTCGAGCTACGTGGGAGGCGAGCCCCACTCGCCCACCGCCGACTGGACGCTCGTCGAGAAGGCGGTCGACGCGACGCGACGCGAAGGCCTTCGGTTCCACGTGGGCCCGATCGTGTCGAGCGACGTGTTCTACGACCCCGACACCGGCCGCCACGCGCGTTGGGCCGAGCGCGGCAACCTCGCGGTGGAGATGGAGGCCGCGGTGCTCTACACGATCGGCGCGTTGCGCAAGGTGTCCTCGCTCGCGGTGCTCACCGTGAGCGACTATCTCTACACCGGTAGGTTCGAACGGATCAGCGACGAGGAGCTGCGCGTGGGAGTCGACCGAATGACCGAAGTGGCGGCACGGGCGGCGGTGGCGTCGTGAACCGAGAGGTGAAGCCCACGTCGATCGCTCCCCCGGCCGCCGCGTATGCCCATGCCGTGCTCTCTGAGGGCACGACGTCGGTTCTCCACACGGCGGGCGTCGTGCCGATCGCGCCCGATGGCACGGTGCCCGAGGGCCTCGACGCGCAAGCCAAGGTCGTGTGGCTGAACATCGAGGCGATCCTGGCCGAGGCGGGCTTCGAGATCACCGACATCGTGTCGATGACCACCTATGTGGTCGTGGGGGCGAACGTCTCAATGGTGATGGCAGCCCGCGATGCCGCGATGAAGGACCATCGATCGGCGTCGACGCTCGTCTACGTCCCGCGCTCGCTCGTCCTCAATGGCTCGTCGAGATCACGGTCGTCGCCGCCCGATAGACGTTCGGTAGACGTTCGGTAGACGCGCTGACACCATCGGCCATGAGCAACCCTCTTGCGCGCTTCGACCTGTCCGGCAAGGTCGCCCTCGTCACCGGCGGCAGCCGCGGCCTCGGGCGAGCGATGGTGCTGGCCTTCGCGCGATGCGGTGCCGACGTCGTCATCGCCAGCCGCAAGCTCGACGTCTGCGAGGAGCTCGCCGCCGAGGTCGAGAAGCCGACGGGACGGCCGCGCGCTCCCGGTGCGCTGCCACGTCGGCCACTGGGACGAGCTCGACGCGCTGGTCGAGCCGCGGCCTACGACCACTTCGGCCATGTCGACATCCTCGTCAACAACGCCGGCATGTCGCCGCTGTACGACGCGGTCGTCGAACGTCACGGAGCCGCTGTACGACAAGGTGCTCGACGTCAACCTCAAGGGTCCGTTCCGCCTGACGCGCGCTCGTCGGCACGCGCATGGCGGAGGGCGACGGCGGCTCGATCATCAACATCTCGAGCGTCGCGGCGATCCGTCCGACAGCCGACGTCATCCCCTACGCGGCGGCGAAGGCCGGCCTCGAACGCGATGACGATCGGGTTCGCGAAGGCGTTCGGTCCGAAGGTGCGGGTGAACTGCATCGAGGCCGGACCGTTCCTCACCGACATCTCCAAGGCCTGGGACCTCGAGGCGTTCAGCCAGCGGGCCAAGGTGACGATGCCGTTGCAGCGCGGCGGCGAGCCCGACGAGGTGGTGGGCGCGGCGTTGTACTTTGCGAGCGACGCCTCGAGCTTCACCACCGGGGCGATCCTGCGCGTCGACGGAGGTTCCGCATGACCATCGCCACTCGAACCCTCGGCACGCAGGGCTTGCAGGTCTCAGAGCTCGGGCTCGGATGCATGGGGATGTCGTTCGCCTACGGGTCGGGCGACCATGACGAGTCGGTCGCGACCATCCACCGGGCACTTGACCTCGGCGTCACGTTCCTCGACACCGCAGATGTGTACGGACCGCACACCAACGAAGAGCTCGTCGGCGAGGCGATCAAGGGTCGCCGGGACGAGGTGATCCTCGCGACGAAGTTCGGCATCTCGCGCGACACGCACGATCCGGCGAAGCGGGCGATCAACGGGCATCCCGACTACGTGCGCAGCGCGTGCGACGCCTCGTTGCGCCGGCTCGGCGTGTCGCACATCGACCTCTACTACCAGCACCGCGTCGATCGCTCTGTCCCCATCGAAGACACCGTCGGGGCGATGGCCGAGCTCGTGCGGGCGGGAAAGGTGCGCTACCTCGGCCTTTCCGAACCCGGTGTCGACACCGTGCGGCGAGCACACGCCACACACCCGATCAGCGCGCTGCAGAACGAATGGTCCCTGTGGGAGCGGAGCCTCGAGGACGGCGTGCTGCCCGTCGCCCGCGAGCTCGGCATCGGGATCGTTCCCTACAGCCCGCTCGGTCGAGGCTTCCTCACGGGCCAGGTGAAGTCCCCCGACGACTTCGACGAGGACGACTTCCGGCGCGGACTGCCGCGCTTCCAGGGTGAGAACTTCGACAAGAACCTCGAGCTCGTCGAGAAGGTGAAGGACCTCGCCCTCGCTCGAGGGATCTCCACGGGCCAGCTCGCGCTTGCGTGGGTGCTCGCGCAAGGTGATGACGTCGCGCCGATCCCGGGCACGAAGCGGAGGCTCTACCTCGAAGAGAACGTCGGCTCGGCCGATGTGCGGCTCACTCGCGAGGACCTCGCCGAGCTCGATGCGATCGTGCCGGCGGCTGCGGGCGAGCGATACCACGACATGGCGTTCATCGGCGGCGACACTCCGGCGAAGGAGGGCGACGGATGATCAAGCGAGTCGGCAAGAACCTCTCGGTGCTGACTGCCGAAGTGCCCGAGGAGAGCGCGCAGCTCGAACGCGACGGTTACACCGTGATCCGCGACGTGCTCACACGAGATGAGATCGACGCCATCGCCGGTGAGATCGCGGATGCGTTCGTGCGGTATCCGGCGGAGCGCGGCCGCGAAGACAAGGACGAGTTCCGCTACCAGATGCTCAACCGAGGACCCGCGAGCCAGGCTGCTGTCGGGCACGCGCGCATCCTCGAGGTCATCGAGCCGCTGCTCGGCGACGACTGCCACGTGATCGCCAACACGGCGTGGCGCAACCCTCCCGAGTTCGGCGGCGGCCCTTGGCATTGCGACGCCGGCCCGCACGTGCCGCGACCCGAGGGCGTCGACTGGGACGACCGCATCCCGTATCCGGTGTTCGCGATCGGTGCGCACGTCATGTTGAAGGACTGTCCGGCGTCGTGCGGACCGACGGCGGTCGTGCCGGGCTCCCATCGGTCGGGCCGGCTCGCGCCGTTCGACCGTCTGACCGATCCCGACCTCACCTACGACGGCCGCCCGCCCGCCCTGTTGGAAGCCGAGGCCGGCGACGTCGCTCTGTTCGTGTCCGACGTGTGGCATCGCGGCACGCCGGCGAGCGGCGGCGACGGCCGGCTGTTCCTGCAGGTGCACTACGGCCGGCGCGACATCGCGCAGCGCATCCGCACGACCGCAGAGGTGAACCACCTGTCGCCCGAGGCGATCGCGCGTGCGCAGACCCAGCGCGAGCGCGACCTCGTCGGCCTGCACTATCCCTACTTCTACGACGGGTAGCGACCGCGCCGCCTTACTCCGCCCCGAGTGTGAGCACTCAGGGCACCATGCCGCGCTCGAGTGCACGCACCCTCGGAGTTCGACTCGTTCGGTCAGATCCGTTTGCGCAGGCCGCGGAACGGCCGAACGACGAGCTCGCCGCTCGCACGTCGGATCAGCACGTTGCGCATCGGGCGCGACGTGGGTCCCTCGATCGCCATGCCCGCTCCGTCATCGAGGAGGTGGCGGGCCAGGTCGATCGCGGTTTGCGACATGTGGCCCCCTGTGCGCCACTGCGCCAGCACGACGACGGGCTCGCCGTGCTCGAGATAGGTGCGTCCGACGATGCTCATAGGCCAGTGATGCCTGGACCCTAAGTCGTCGGCGTGACCGCCTGACAGGCACCAAGCACCAGGGCGACGCCGGGGATGTCCAGGGTCCCATCGGCGGACTCGAATGGAGCGACGGCTTCCCGCGCTCGAGTCCGCAGCTTCTCCGCTGCTTCGCCGTCGAGGCCGGCGATGATCAGGGCGAGCGGACCCGCGAGGGACGTCGTCATGCGCCACCATCCGTCGAACGACGGCGCACGCAGAGGCACCGCGACCTCCTCGACGCGCACCTCCACGAACCCGGCATCGACGAACAAAGACTCCAAGTCCGCGCCGTCGCCGAGCGAGAAGGGTGTCGGGATGCCCGGCGGCGGAACTGGATGACCGAGCTGCTCGCTGAGCACGTCGAGGACGAGCCCGAGCCACGGGTTGCGATCACGCCCCGCCCACACGGCGACGGTTCCGCGCCCGCCGGGTCGGAGCACACGGGCGATCTCGCGCACGGCGCGGTCCGGCTCGAACGCGAACTGAAGCCCGTCGCGGCAGTAGACGACATCGAACGATGCGTCGGGCTCGTCGATGGATTCGATGTCGATGCGACGGCCGTGGACGTTGTAGAAGCCACCGCTGTGGGCGCGGGCCACCGCGGTGTCGACCATCTCGATCGCCACGTCTGAAGCGACGACCTCGCCGGGGTCGACGAGCCCGGCGACGGCAACGGACAGTGAGCCAGGCCCACAGGCGAGCTCGAGCACCCGATTGCCGGGCTTCGGCGCCGTCGCATCGACCATGCGTCGAGTGACTCGCTCGTGGCGAGCGTCAACGAAGTTGGCGTGCTCGGCCCACGAATCGGCGACCGCGGACCACATGCCGTGCACCTGGGGACGGAGATCAGTCATGTTTCATTCCTCCTATATTCACTACTCATATAGAGTAATCAATATCTGCATAGGATAGTGAAATGGCCGCGGCCGTCAACCCGAAGCGACGGAGATATGAGTCACCTCGTAGACGGGAACAGGCCGCCGAGACCCGGCGAGCCATCCTGAGTTCGGCACAGAAGCTCTTCGAGGCGCAGGGCTATGCGACGACCACGATGGCGGCCATCGCCGACGAGGCCGGTGTCGCGCTCAAGACCGTCTACCTCGCGTTCGATTCGAAGAGCGGACTCGTCCGTGCGCTGTGGGACACGCTGCTCCGCGGCGACGCGGACATCGCCGTGGACCAGCAACCTTGGTACGTCGAGGTGATCGACGAGCCCGATCCCGTTCGTCAACTGCAGCTCAACGCCCGGAACTCGACACAGGTGAAGAAGCGGGTCGGCGCACTGTTGCGAGTGCTGCGTGACGGAGCGCCGACCGATCCCGACGTCGACGCGCTCTGGACGCTCATCAACACCGACTTCTATGCGAACCAACGCCACATCGTGAAGTCCCTGCACAAGCGCAAGGCGTTACGGCGCGACCTCGACGTGACGAAGGCGACCGACCTGCTGTGGACCCTCATCCATCCCGACGTCTGGCACCTGCTCGTCGGCGCCCGGGGTTGGAGTCCGCAGCGGTACGAGAAGTGGCTTGCCGACACCACTTGCGAGCAGCTCTGGAACCGCGCTAGCGCAGTCGCCAGATGCGCAGGACGTTGTCGGGCAGCCGAAGCTCGGCGTAACCCGACGGATGCGCGGCGAGCAACGCGGTGTGCAGGTCGGCGACGAAGTCGTCGAGACGATCGCCGAAGAGGTGCGGCGCGGTCGATGACGACGAGAGGGCCTGCGCGACCAAGTCCTCGACCGGGCGTTGGAGGACACGCCCGTCGGGCACGGTGACCACGACCGCGGGCAGGAAGCCCGCCGCCTGGAAGACCTCGTCCTCGCCGTCAGGTGAGGTGTTGCGGATCGTGCGCCCCGCACGTCGGTCCTCGCCGAGATAGCGGACGCGCACCTCGTTGACGACTTCGTTCGAAGGCCCGTACCCCGGCGCGTCGATCTGGACCGCTGCGCCGCCGGGTTCGAGCATGGTGCGCACCGCGGCTGCAACACGTCCGCGGTCCATCCAGTGGAAGGACGCGGCGAACGTCACCACACGAAACGTGCCGAGCCCCGCGGGCAGGGCCTCCGCGCGCCCTTGCACGAACCGCGCATTCGCGACGTGCTGCTCTGCGGCGCGGCGCTCGGCCTCGGCGATCATCCCCCGGTCGGGGTCGAGCCCGACGACCTCGTCGAAGAGGTGTGCCACCAGCAACGTCGCCCGGCCAGGTCCGCACCCGGCATCGAGAAGGCGACCGTGCCCGTCGAGCCCGAGCGCGTCCCGCATCGCGTCGACGAGCCCGGGGGAATACGGCGGACGACCCTGCTCGTAGTAGGGCGCGCACCCCTCGAACAGGGTCTCGTCCCACTCCCAGGTCTCCCAGGTCATGGCCGGGCTCAGTAGCGGATCTCGGCCATGACAGCGAAGTGGTCGGACGGGTCGACGCCGTCGAGGCCGGCCGTGCCGAGCACCTCGCATCGCAGTGGATGGCCCGCGCCTCTCGACCGCGGCCACGCCGAGAGGACGTAGTCGATGCGGCGGTCAGGGAGGAGTCCCGCCGCGGCCCACCTGTTTCGCCTCGACCACGTGTGGCCGGGCCCGCCCTCGCCGGCGACGTCCCACGCGTCGTAGAACACGAGCCCGGGTGTCGCGGTCTGCATCTGGCCGGTCAGCATCCGCATCTCGTCGGTGTCGGGGCCGGCGTTGAAGTCACCGCAGATCAGCACCGGGTGCGCGGCGCTGCCGGTCTCGTTCACGTATTCCGCCAGCTCGCGCACCTGCGCCTGCCGCACGTGGCTGAGGTCCGGTCGCCAATCCAACATCACGACGAACACGTCGATCGCTCCGCGCGGCCCGTCGACCCGCACGAACTGCACCAGCCCGCCGTCTCCACCGTCGAACCCGGTGAGCTTGCGGCTGCCGGTGTCGGTGACCGGCCACCGCGACAGCACCGCGGTACCGCTTTCGAGCGCCGCGGGCTCGAACCACTCGATGCACGGCGTGTAGATCAATCCCAGCCGCGACGCGATCTCGGCGATCGGTTCGTGACCGACGGCGCGCCACACCTCCTGCATGGCGATGATGTCCGCGTCCATGCCCCGCATCAGCTGCTCGATGCGCAGCGTAGCGCGCTTCCCATGGCCCAGAGTTGGCCCACACGTTCCACGAGACGACGCGCGCGCGTGTGTCGATAAGGGGGCCGTACGGCTCGAGAGGATCGGGCGCCATGGCGAGAGCATCGCATCCCGCGACGACCGGCCGCTCAGCGGGTGAGCTCGCCCGCCGCGATCACCGCGAACGCGAGTGCCATGCCCGGCCTCGAGGCGAGATGGATGTAGGTCGGCGCGTCGAGGATCACCGCATCGGCCCGCGAGCCACGGCCGAGCCAGCCGAGGTCTGGCTGTCGCAGCGCGAGGGCGCCACCGCGGGTCGCGGCCCACACCGCTTCCTCGGGCGTCATGTGCATGTCGCGCACCGCCAAGGCGATGCAGAAGGGCATCGAGCTCGTGTAGCTCGACCCCGGGTTGCAGTTGCTGGCGAGGGCGACGATCACCCCCGCGTCGAGCGCACGTCGAGCGTCGGGATACGGCTGCCGCGTCGAGAAGTCGCTGGCCGGCAGGAAGGTGGCGACCGTGTCGCTCGCCGCGAGGGCATCCACGTCGTCGTCGCCCAGATAGGTGCAGTGGTCAGCCGAAGCCGCACCTTCCTCGACCGCGAGCCGCACGCCAGGCCCGAGGCCGAGCTGGTTTGCGTGCACGCGCAGGCCGAGGCCGGCGGCGCGACCGGCCCGCAGGATCTGCCGCGACTCGTCGACATCGAAGGCACCGACCTCGCAGAACACGTCGATCCACTTGGCGAACGGCGCGCATGCGGCGAGCATCTCGCCGCAGACAAGGTCGACGTAGGCGCCGACGTCGTCGAGGTGCTCGGGGGGCACAGCGTGCGCACCGAGGAATGTGACATCGTCCGTGAAGCCCGACGCGATCTCGACGAGACGGCGCTCGTGCTCGACGTCGAGGCCGTAGCCCGACTTGATCTCGACGTGGGTCGTCCCTGCGAGGAGAGCCGCGCGCCTGCGCACCCATGCAGCCGATGCGAGCTCAGCGGTGCTCGCCGCGCGCGTCGCGTCGACAGTCGTCGCGATTCCCCCCGCGGAGTACGGCGTGCCGGCCATGCGAGCGGCGAACTCGTCGCTGCGGTCACCCGCGAACACCAGGTGCGTGTGGCTGTCGACGAAGCCGGGGACCACGCATCGCCCCTCCGCACTCACGCGTTCGTCAGCGGACGCTCCGGCCCTCTCGACCGCGACGACCGCGGTGCCGTCGATGACGAGCGCGGCGTCGCGCAGGATCCCGAGCGGGCCATCACCGATGGTCGGATCGTTCGTGACGAGGATCCCGATGTCGTCGACGACGAGCGTCATCGCTCGTGCCAGGCCTCGCGCACGGATCGGTCGAGCTCGGCGGCGACGTCGATCGAGACGTGCCTGCGGTCGCGCACGACCGCCTTGCCTCCGACCATCACGTCGGTGACGTCGGCGCCGGTACCTGCGAAGACGACCGCGCTCAGCAGATCCTTCTGATCGACGCCGGCGAGCCGCACGGTGTCGACGCCGATCGTGATGAGGTCCGCGGGCGCACCAGGCGCGAGGCCCACGAGCTCTTGCCAGCCGAGCGATGCCGCCCCCGAGCGGGTCGCGGCGAGGAGCAGCTCAGAGGCCGAATGCGCGCCGCGCTGGCCGGTCGCAAGGCGGGTGTCGTGCTCGAGCGCCCGAGCCTCCTCGAGCATGTCGATCACCGTGTGCGAATCCGAGCCGAGTGCGAGCGCGACTCCGCCGTCACGCAAAGTCTCGCTCGGCGCGATGCCATCGGCCAGATCTCGCTCGGTCGTCGGGCACACGCACACGGTCGAGCCGCGGAGGTGGGCGATGTCCGCGGGCGTGACGTGAATGGCGTGCACGGCCGTGAACCGATCGCCGCCCGCGCCCGCGTCATGCAGCACCTCCATCGGTGTCATCCCGAACGCGTCGAGACAGGCGGCGTTCTCGGCCGGTTGCTCGCTCACGTGCGCGTGGAGCACCGCTCCACGCTCGTCGGCCCACCTTGCCACCTCCTTCATCGCCGGAGGCGGCACCGCTCGGACGCTGTGGATCGCGGCACCGACGCGCACATCCGTGCTGCCCTCGATCGCAGCGGCACGCGCCGCCCAGGCATCCGCGCTGCCGTCGCCGAATCGCAGCTGCGTCCCTTGCAGCGGCTTGCCGACTGCTCCGTCGAGGTAGCACGCGTCGATCAGGGTGAGCCGCAGCCCGGCCTCGCGGGCAGCGGCGATCAAGGCGTGGCCCATCGCGTTGACGTCCGAGTACCGCCGGCCGCCGGCATCGTGGTGCACGTAGTGGAACTCGCCGACGCAGGTGATGCCGGCGAGCGCCATCTCCGCGTACGTCGCCCGTGCGAGCGAGTGCAGCGTCTGAGGATCGAGCCGCTCGGCGAGCTGGTACATCTGCTCCCGCCAGGTCCAGAACGAGCCCTGCGACCCCTGGGTGCGACCTCGCAATGCGCGGTGGAACACGTGCGAGTGCGCATTGACGAACCCCGGAAGCGTGACGCCGGGGCGGCGCACGGCGATCGAAGGGCAGACGCGCACCCCCGTCTGCACCGACGTCATGACCCCTTCGTCGAGGTCGATGAGGACACCTGCCTCGACCGCGTCGCCGCCGAGCCACGCCCACTCACACCACAGCTGGATGCTCATCCCTCTTGCATCGGCACCCGAACGCTGCGCTCCGCTGCCACCTCCGCGGCGCGCTCGTACCCGGCATCGACGTGGCGGATCACTCCCATGCCCGGATCGCTCGTGAGCACACGCTCGAGCTTCTCGGCGGCGAGGTCGGAGCCATCGGCCACGCACACCATCCCGGCGTGGATCGAACGACCGATCCCGACTCCCCCGCCATGGTGGATGCTCACCCACGTGGCACCCGAAGCGGTGTTCACGAGTGCGTTCAGCAACGGCCAGTCCGCGATCGCGTCGCTGCCGTCGGCCATCGCCTCAGTCTCGCGGTACGGGGAGGCCACCGATCCCGAGTCGAGGTGGTCGCGACCGATGACGATCGGCGCCGAGACCTCGCCCGACCGCACCATCTCGTTGAACCGCAACCCGACGAGGGCGCGTTCGCCGTAGCCGAGCCAGCAGATGCGAGCGGGAAGCCCTTGGAACGCGACACGCTCCCCCGCAAGGTCGAGCCACCGCGACAGATGGGCGTCGTCCGGAAGCACTTCCCGAACCGCTCGGTCGGTGGCCGCGATGTCCGCCGGATCACCCGACAGCGCGACCCACCGGAACGGGCCCTTGCCCTCACAGAACAGCGGACGGATGTACGCGGGCAGGAAGCCCGGGTAGTCGAACGCACGCTCGAAGCCACCGAGCTTCGCCTCGGCCCGCAGGCTGTTGCCGTAGTCGAAGACCTCGGCGCCGGCATCAAGGAACCCGACCATCGCCGCGCAGTGCACGGCCATCGACTGGCGCGATCGACGCACGTACTCGGCGGGGTCGTGTGCCCGCAGCTCGTCGGCGGCCTCGGCAGTCAGATCGTTCGGCACGTAGCTGAGCGGGTCGTGCGCACTCGTCTGGTCAGTGACGATGTCGGCTTCGAAGCCCATGTCGAGCAGCTTCGGCACGACGTCGGCGGCGTTGCCCATCAGGCCGATCGAGACCGCGCGTCCGCCTTCCTTCGCGTCCTTGCAGCGCCGCACCGCGTCGTCGAGCGAGTCGGCAAGCTCGTCGAGGTAACGCGTCTCGAGCCGGCGGTGGATGCGATGCGGGTCGACGTCGACGCACAGCGCGACGCCTCCGTTCATCGTGATGGCGAGTGGCTGCGCGCCGCCCATCCCCCCGAGCCCCGCGGTCAGCGTGATCGTGCCCGTCAGCGATCCACCGAAGCGGCGCCGAGCGATCTCGGCGAAGCACTCATAGGTGCCTTGCAGGATGCCCTGCGTGCCGATGTAGATCCACGACCCGGCCGTCATCTGCCCGTACATCGTCAGACCCAGAGCTTCGAGCCGGCGGAACTCCTCCCACGTCGCCCATTCCGGCACGAGGTTCGAGTTCGCGATCAGCACTCGAGGCGCCCACTCGTGGGTTCGGAAGACGCCGACGGGCTTTCCCGACTGCACGAGCATCGTCTCGTCGCCTTCGAGCGTGCGAAGGGTCGACACCAGCGCGTCGAACGCGTCCCATGAGCGCGCGGCGCGGCCGGTGCCGCCGTACACGACGAGATCGTCGGGCCGCTCGGCAACCTCGGGGTCGAGGTTGTTCATCAGCATTCGCATCGCCGCTTCTTGCGGCCACGCCTTGCACGTCAGCGCGGTGCCCCGAGGAGCGCGTACGGGACGGGCGCCGGCGCTCACGAGAGCGGTCCGGTCACGGTCTCGACGGCAGAGAGGAGAGAGCCCACGGCCACGAAGTCGGTGGCGGCCTCGAGCTCGGGGGTCAGCCATCGGTCCGGGCCGGGACCGGGCACGACCGAGCGCAACGCGGTGATCGCAGCGCCGGTCGCCGCGGCGGGGCGCAACGGAGCACGGAGCTCGATGCCGCGCGCCGCGGCCACGAGCTCGATGGCGAGCAGCCGTCTGACGTTCACGACGACCGTGCGAAGCTTGCGCGCAGCGGCCCAGCCCATCGACACGTGATCCTCTTGCATCGCCGACGTCGGGATCGACGCAACGCTCGCCGGAGTGGCAAGCCGTCGGTTCTCGTCCACGAGGGCGGCCGCCGTGTACTGGGCGATCATCAGACCCGAGTCGACGCCCGGCTCGTCCGCGAGGAACGCGGGAAGGCCGTGCGACCTCGCGGGATCGAGCAGCCGATCGAGCCTCCGCTCGGCCATCGATCCGAGATCGGTGAGCACGATCGCCAAGAAGTCGGCCGCGTGCGCGAGTGGCGCTCCGTGGAAGTTGCCGTTGGACGTGACCCGTCCGTCGGGCAGCACGACCGGGTTGTCGATGGCGGAGTCGAGCTCGCGCGCGACCACCCCCTCGACATAGGTCAGTGCGTCTCTGACGGCGCCGTGCACCTGCGGGGCGCACCGCAACGAGTACGCGTCCTGCACCCGCGTGTCTCCGACGCGGTGCGACGCGACGATCGGCGAGCCCTCGAGCACTCGCAGCAGGTTCGCCGCGCTCACGGCCTGACCGGGATGGGGCCGCAACGCCAGGATCTCGGGAGCGAACACCGCATCGGTGCCGAGCAGCGCTTCCACGCTCATCGCCGCCGTGATGTCAGCAGCCAGGAGGAGCGCGGCCGTGTCGTGGCACGCGAGCGCGAGCATCCCGAGCATGCCGTCGGTGCCGTTGACGAGCGCGAGCCCCTCCTTCGCCTCGAGCACGATCGGCTCGATGCCTGCCGCTCGCAGCACATCGGCGCTGCCGCGGCGTTCGTCGCCGACGACGACCTCCCCTTCACCGAGGAGCACGAGCGCGACATGCGCGAGGGGCGCGAGATCGCCGCTGCACCCGAGCGACCCGTGCTCGGGCACCCTCGGCGTGATGCCGGCAGCGAGCAGATCGAGGAGTCGCTCGGCGAGCACTGGCCGCGCCCCGCTCCGCGCCATCGCGAGCGTGCGAGCCCGAAGCAGCATCATCGCCCGCACCACTTCCGGCTCGACCGCGTCGCCGAGCCCCGCCGCGTGTGAGCGGATCAGCGCGGCTTGCAACCGGGCGCGCTGCTCGGGCTCGACGTAGACGTCGGCGAGCGACCCGAAGCCGGTCGACACTCCGTAGACGGGTTCGCCCGAGGAGGCGAGCCGCTCCACGATGTCCCGGGTCTCCTGCATCGAGGTTCGTGCGCCCTCGCCGAGCACAGCCCGCACGCCATCTCGCGAGACGGCAACGATGTCGTCGATCGACAGGCCGGGGCCGTCGAGGACGACCTCGGTCATGAAGTCTCGAGCCCCAGCCGCTGCATCGCTTGCGTGTACTCGTTTGCTTCGACCTGCTGATACTGCGCGATCCGCGCGGCGAGCTCGCGGACCTCCTTGGTGTCCGCGTGCTCGGCGGCGTAGGTCGCCATGTGCACACCCCCCAGATGGTGGTCTCGCATCATCGTGAAGAACGCCTTGTCGAGGTCCTTCCCGGTCAACGTCCCCAGCTGCTGCACGGCTTCGGAGGATTGCATGCCCGGCATCGCGCCGACCGGGCTCGGCATGCCCATCCACGCCATCGCCGAGCGGCTCTCGTCGCCGCGGCCGTCGCCCCACCCCGCGAGCAGCGTGTCCATGACGCCGATCTCCCAGCGCTGGTAGATCACGACCTCTCGGGCGAAGCTCTGCGTCGTCGGGTCGGAATCACGTCCGATGACCGCCATCGCCATCGCAACGGCCTGGTCATGATGGTCGATCATGTCCTGCAGGAAGCCGACGTCGACGGCGTTGGGCTGCGCCTCGGTGGTGCGCTTCGCGACGAGGTAGGCGCCAGAAGCAGCAAGGAACGAGAACGCCACGACGACGGCGATGACCTTCGCCCATGTCCACTCGAAGCGGGGACGCTCGTCGATCTCCTCGTCGAAGTCGCCGTCCTCCGAGTCGATGTGGTCGGTGCCGTCCGTCTCGATCATCGTCATGTCTCGCGTCCGTGCCTCGTGCGGCCGATGCCGTCGCCGCTGGTCAACCTATCTGTCCAGCGCTCTGGGGAGTCAGCGGGTTCCCGGCGGTCAGTCGCCGTCAACCTTGTCGATCACGGTGTGCGCCGCACCCGCGGCCTTGTCGACTGTGTCGTCGGCCACGTCCGTGGCCTTGTCGGCCGCATCGCCCGCCTTCTCCTTCGACTTGCCGGCAAGATCCTTCGCCTTCTCGGCGAGGTCCTTGGCCAACTCGGTCGCACGCTCCAGCGCGGCCTCAGCGATCTCCTTCACCTTCTGGAACGCCTCGTCTGCCTTGGCCTTTGCCTCGTCGGGGGTCATGGCTGCCTCCTTGGACACTGCGTGGGGGGAACGCTCATCCTCTCACCCCCGGCGAACGTCACGACACGCGGTCGTCCCTCATAGTCTTCGCCGGTGCTCCGAGGCCTGCTCGATCTGCCCACGTTGACCGAGATGATCGACGGGCACGAGGTCGACACGGTCCTCGTCGTGTTCCCCGACCAGCAAGGACGACTCGTCGGCAAGCGCGTGACCGGCCACCACTTCGTCGACGAAGTCGCGGGAGGGCGCGATCGAGTGTTGCAACTACCTTCTCGCCGTCGACGTCGACATGCGCGTGCTGCCGGGCTATAGGTTCGCCAACTGGGAGAATGGCTACGGCGATGTCGCGTGCCGGCCCGATCTCACGACCCTGCGGTTGATCCCTTGGCTCGAGGCCACCGCACTGGTCGTGTGCGACCTGTTCGACGTCGAGTCTGGTGAAGCGGTCGAGGTGGCGCCTCGCGAGATCCTGCGTCGCCAGGTGGCAGCGGGCACGCGAAGCCGGGTTCGAGGTCATGACCGCGTCAGAGCTCGAGTTCTTCGTCTTCCGCGAGAGCTACGAGGAGGCCGCCGCGCAACGGCACGCGGACCTCACACCGCAGAACGACTACGTCCTCGACTACCACATCCTCCAGACGACGAAGGACGAGTACCTGATCCGCGCGATCCGCAACGGCATGGACGCCGCCGGCATCCCCGTCGAGTTCTCGAAGGGCGAGGCGGAGGCCGGCCAGCACGAGATCAACTTGCGGTTCGCCGACGCGATGACGATGGCGGACCGTCACGTCGTCTACAAGAACGGAGTCAAGGAGATCGCGGCGCAGCACAGCCAGTCGGTCTCGTTCATGGCGAAGTACGACATCGACCGCGTCGGGTCGTCGTGTCACATCCACTCGTCGCTGTGGCCCGTCGAGGGCACGGGCTCGTCGTCGATGCCCGACGCCAACGGCGCGCACGGCATGAGCGACGTCGCCCGGTGGTGGCTCGGCGGCCTGATGGCCGGAGCCCGCGAGCTCGCCTGGTGCTTCGCGCCGTACGTCAACTCCTACAAGCGGTACCAGCCCGCGTCATGGGCGCCGACCGCCGTGGCGTGGGGGCTCGACAACCGCACGCTCGGCTTTCGCGTCGTCGGTCACGGCGAGGGACGCCGCGTCGAGTGCCGCATCCCGGGCGCCGATGCCAACCCGTACTACGCGTTCGCGGCGACGATCGCGAGCGGGCTGCACGGCATCGAGCAGCACATCGAGCCCGGCGACCCCTATGTCGGCAACGGCTACACGGCCGAGGACCTGCCTCGCGTCCCTCACACGCTCGTCGAGGCCATCGAGCTGTTCGAGACATCCGAGCTCGCCAAGAAGGCGTTCGGCGACGAGGTGCACCAACACCTGCTGAACACCGCCAAGCAGGAGTGGGCGGCGTTCAACCACACCGTCACCGATTGGGAGCGCCGCAGAGGCTTCGAGCAGCTGTAGACAGAGACGATGCGCCCGCTCATCGCCGTCTCCACCCGGCTCGTGCCCCGTGAGACGCAACAGGTTGCCCGCGCCGATGCGCTCGTCTGCTCTCGCCGCTACCTCGACGCCGTCCGTCGAGCCGGCGGGCAAGAGGCCGCGCTGCTCGAGGTGCCGATCACCGACGACGAAGCCGACGACATCGTGCGGCGGTTCGATGGTCTGGTGCTGATCGGCGGAGCCGATGTCGACCCCGCCCGGTATGGCGCCGAAGCCCACCCCGACACCTCTGGCATGCAGGCCGACGTCGACGCGTTCGACATCGCGCTCGCGCGTGCAGCGGTACGCAACGGCACCCCGATGCTCGCGATCTGCCGAGGCCTGCAGGTGCTCAACGTCGCGTTGGGCGGCACCCTCATCCAGCACCTCCCCGATGTCGAGGGGCGCGACGAGCACCGCCAGGGCGTGATGCACGAGGTCGAGCTCGAGCCGGGAACGCTGGTCGCTGACGCGATGGGCACGACGCGGCCGATGTGCTCGTCGTTCCACCACCAGGCGATCGATCGCCTCGCGGTCGGTCTCGTCGAGACGGGGTGGGCGGACGACGGCACGATCGAGGCGGTCGAGCTCGACGATGGTCACGGCTGGCTCGTAGGTGTCCAGTGGCATCCCGAAGACACCGCGGCCACCGACGAGTCACAGCAGGCCCTGTTCGACGAGCTCGTGCGCCAGGCCGAGAAGAGGAGCGCGTCATGACCACGCCGCGAACCGAGCGCCCCGACATGAGCGACTACGGCGTGCCCGCCGACCTCGCCGACGCCCTGCCGTGGTCGTGGGCCGAGGAGCGCCTCGTGCGCAACAAGAACTACTGGGTGATCACCGCGTCAGCGAAGGGCCGCCCTCACGCCATGCCCGTGTGGGGCGTATGGCTGACCGACACCTCGACGTTCGCCTTCTCGTGCTCACCGAACGCCCGCAAGGCCCGCAACATGCGCGCCAACCCCCAGGTCGCGTTCGCGATCGACGACACCGTCGAGTGCGTGTCAGTCGAGGGCCTCGCCCGCGAGCTCGCGGCCGACAGCCAGCAGGCCGTGGCCGAGAGCTACGCGGCGAAGTACGAACCCGACCCGGTGAAGCAAGCCGAGATGGTCAGCTTCGTGACGAGCCACTCGATGTGGGAGGTCGTCCCGCAGCGCGCCTTCGCCATCATCGAACGTGAGGACGAATTCGCGGCAGCGGGCGACCCGCTGGGTGTGGGAGGGCTAGCTCCCCGCTGACGTCGCGGGAGCGGAGCCGCCTCCTGCTGCCGGTGAGCCCGGGCGGCGGCGGATAGCTCGGTGGCGTCTCTGCCGCGGGCAGCTGGTCGTAGATGACGACCGCACCGGTCTTGTCGAACGCCTTCGTGTCGCTCGTCCACTCGCCGAGCCGGTAGCGCTTGCCCCCATCGACGAACTGCATCATCCCGGTGCCCTGGCGCCGGATCTCGTCCTCACCGGTCGCGGTCGGATCCCACCAGATCTCGGTGAAGTCGTCAATGCCGTAGAAGTCCGGCTTGTCAGGCCACAGGCCGTGATCTCCGTACGTGATCAGCGGCGCCGTCAACGCGGGCTTCGCGACTTCGTCGGTGGGCGAACCGAAGAGACCATCCTTGAACGTCTCCGCGGTCAGTTTCGGTCCGGCCGCCTGCAGCGCAGCGAAGAACAGCGCCGGCTGCGGGTACAGCACGCCGTACGTGTCGTTGGCGGGAGCGAGGTCGCCGAAGTACCACGTGTGCAGGTCGTACTGCTTCACGAGATCGCGGGTGACACCCGAGCGGCGAGCGAGCTGATGCCGAACGCATGCGCCCACTGCTTCTGGTCGTACGTGCGCCCGAAGGCATTCGTGTCGACGAGTGCGGCACCGCCGTAGATCCACTCCGGCGAGTAGTTCTGCTTGGTCGCCTCTTCGGTGAAGATCTTCGGTGCGATCGGGTCGGCGGTCAGGATCACGGTGGTGACGCCCGCAGCCTTGAGCTTCTGGATGACACCTGCTGCCTGCTCCTGCAACGTCGCCGGATCGAGGACGTAGGGGACCTGCTGCACGAGGTCCACGCCACCGTCGGCGAGCGTCTTCTTCAGGTCAGCGGCGTCCTGCTCGGCCGGGCTGCCCGGCGTGTTGATGTAGATCTGTCCGAAGACTCGGGTCGTGGTCTGCATGGCGGGGTCACCGGCGTGCTCCGCGGGCTTTCCACCGAGCTTCTTGGTGATGTACTCGGCAAGCTGCATGCGGGTCTGCTGGCCGCTCGCGACGATCGGGAACACCACTGGCCCTGGCTCGGGGATCGCAGGACATCCCAAGCAGATGACGCCGCGTGCCTTGATCTCCTCCGTCCACGCGGGAGCGAGCACCGGCCCACCCCACACCGCGAATGCCCCCAGCTCTTCGACGGCCTTCACGGCGTCGGCTCGAGCCGCGGTGCCGTTCTCCGAAGTGCCTGACGCGTCGAGGAACTTCAGCACCACCTTGCGCCCGTACGTCTGGTACAAGGCGTTCATCATGTCGGTGTAGTCCTGGTACGTCTGCTTCGCTTGCGCGCCGGTGTCGTCGTTGGAGATCGCGGCGGTGATGAAGTCGAGCACCGGGTCGGTGTCGGGTGCGATGTACACGACGACGGTGATGGTGTCAGCGGTCACTCCCGGCGCCGTGGCTCCGCCGTTGTCGGCGACGTTCGCGTAGCACTGCTGCGCGAAGAAGTCCGGGATCTTCAGACGTCCCGTGCTCGTGTCGCATGAGTCCATGAAGGTGAGGTCGGTACGACCCGCCGCCTTCGCGGCGTTGAAGGTGATCGCGCCGCGCGCTTCGGCCGCGCTGTCCCCGCCTCCCGCCGCAGTCGTTCCGGCCGCCACCGAGCTACCGGAGCCGGCGGCTGTCGTGCCCGCGCTGGCTGCGCCGGTCGTGGCAGCCGACCCTCCGTTGTCATCGCCGCTACTGGCGAAGATCAAGATCCCTGCGATGATCGCGATCACCGCGACGATCGCGATGATCGGCCCCCAGCGCCGCCAAGGGTTGCTTGTCGTGGACGGAGCGTCCCCGCTACTCGGTTGCATGCACGTCGACCTTTCTCGTGGCTCTCACGTTCCGGAGCCGACGGCCCCGGAACGCTCGATGGCGTCGATGGTGGTGCCGAGGTAGGACTCCACGACTTCGGGTGCAGCAAGCACCTCAGTCGGGTCACCGGTCGCGATGACGGCCCCCTGATCCATCGCGACCATCCGGTCGGAGACCGACCGGAGAAGTGGCATGTCGTGCTCGATCACGACGAGGCTTGCGCCCGTGTCGTCTCGGATGCGCAGCAGCACGGGCACGAGCGCCTCGACCTCCTTCTGGGCGATGCCGCTCGAGGGCTCGTCCAGGAGGATCACCGAGGGTCTGTGCGCGAGCAGGCACGCGAGCCCGACGACGCGCTTGGTGCCCGTCGACAGCTCGCGGGTGAACTTCGTGCGGTGGATGCCGAGACCGAGCAGCTCCACGAGCTCACGGACCCGTGCCTCGACCGCCCGCTCGGAGTCGTAGGCGTTCGGAAGGTGCAGCGCAGCCGAGAACGGATCGCGCACCTTGACCCATCGTTCGCACGCGACCGCGATCGTCTGCTCGACGGTCATCGACGAGAAGAGCGCGGCATCTTGGAACGAACGCCCGAGCCCGTGTTCGGCTCGACCGGCGGGACCCATCGACGTCACGTCGCGGCCGTTCAAACGCACCGCGCCGCCGTCGGACCGCAGGTACCCCGAGATGATGTCGAAGAGCGTGGTCTTCCCCGCACCGTTCGGCCCGATGATCCCGACCACCTCGCCCGGGTACACGTCAATGCTCACGTTGTTGACCGCGCGGTTGCCACCGAACGAGATCGAGAGGCCCGCGGTGGAGAGCACGGGAGCGACGGAGCGGTCGATCTCACGGGCGCTCTCGGTGACCTCGTCGTCGCCGTTGGCGGTAGCGGATTGCGCGTCGAGCTTGCTCGATGCACCTTCGATGAACACTGAGCGCATGAGATCGGGGCGGTTGAGGAGCTCGGCCGTCGGCCCGTGGAAGCGGATCTGGCCGCGCTCCATGAAGTACGCCGTGTCGGCGACGGTCAGCGCGAGGTTCACCGATTGCTCGACGAGGATGATCGTCGTGCCGCTCTCACGCAGCCGATCGATGAGCGGCAGCAGCTGTGCAACGACCACTGGCGCGAGGCCGAGCGACAGCTCGTCGATCATCAGAAGCCGTGGCTTGCTCAGGAACGCCATCCCGAGGGCGAGCATCTGCTGCTGCCCGCCCGAGAGGTTGCCCGCAACGTCTTCGAGACGCTCAGCGAGGACGGGGAAGAGGGCGAGCACGCGCTCGATGCCCTCCTCGGTCGCGCCCTTGTCGTGGCGGTGCAGCCATGACGCGCAGTGGAGGTTCTCGTCGACGGTCAGGTTGAGGAAGACGCCCTGCCCACCCGGCACCTGCCGGATGCCGAATGCGGCGATCTCGTTCGGCGGCGCATGGGTCATCTCGCGGCCGTCGAAGATGACTGTGCCGCGATCGGCTTCGACCACGCCTGAGATCGCCTTGAGCAACGTCGACTTGCCAGCCCCGTTGGTGCCGAGCAGCGCGACGCACGTGCCCTCCTCGACGTCCATGTCGACGTCGAACAGCACCTGCACGCTCCCGTACGAGACCACCAGGCCACGGACGAGGAGCAGCTTCGCTCGACCCTGCGCCCGCTCGTACGCGACCTCGGAACGAGCCGCCGTCGCCCGCCAGACGTCGGCGATGTCGGAGTTGATGGTGTTCTTCGTCCTGCCGAGGATGAGCCCGCCGATGAGGAAGACCGGTGTCATGAGAAGCATCCCCGTGCGCAGCCCGGCGTGGTCGCCGATGTAGCCGATGATCGGCAGGATGATGAGGCCGGGGATGACCCACAGCGACGCGACCGAGAAGCCCATCGACCGGGCGCGAGGTGGGATCGCGAGGCTGAGCGCGGCGAAGATCCCCGGAGCGAGGATCGCGCCCATCCCCGTGATCACGAAGTTCACGACGATCGTGACCCAGAGGTACGGCGCGAGCGCGAACACGATGAGGCCGACGCAGATGACGAACGCGACCTTCGACAGGAACCCGAGGATCGCCTCCGCTCCACCCTTCGCCATCACGCTGGTCGCGATGCGAGCACCGATGACAAGGCCGATGAGCTGGGCCGGCTCGACACAGGCGGCGATGATGCCTCTGGCCCGCTCGTCCAGGTTGAAGATCTGTTCGTAAAGGAGAGCGGAGAGCACCGAGAAGCCGATAAGCGACACCGCGAGGAAGGGCAGCGCGTACCAGATGCGGCGGAGGCTGTTGATCTTCCAGACGATGCGCCACGACTCCGCGAAGCTCGGCCTCGCCTCTTCAGTCTGCGCCGCCTGTTCGGACGCTCCGGCTGCTCGTCGCTCGAAGACCCCGCGCTTCGGCTCGCGCAGTCGCCACGCGAGCACCACGAATATCAGCGTCGGGAACGTGAAGATGATGAAGGGCCAGCGCCACCCCCACAGGTAGGCGATGATCCCTGCCGAGAGAGGGCCGATGATCGCGCCCACTGCGTTCGCGGCCCGGTGGAACGAGTACACACGGGGCCGGCTTCCGGGATGCGTAGTAGTCGGCGAT
>CAVSDE010000009.1:0-135713 GCA_963726695.1 uncultured Acidimicrobiales bacterium | reverse complement strand
GTACCGTCGGGGGAGAACGCCATGCCGAGGAAGCCACGCTGGCCGGCACCGCTGGTCTGGTTGGAGATGTCGAGCACGGGTGTCGGATCGACCGCGCCGTTGCGCAACGCCACGACGCGACCGGTCCATTCGGCGATGTGAGCTCGCGCTGTCGCCAGTGCGGATCGCCATCGCGATCGGCGAGTCGACCTTCGCGACAGTCGTCAACGAGAACGTGGGGTTGCCCGGGTTCGGTGGCGGGCTGCATTTCGCAAGGGCGACGATCGCGATGCCGATTGCCAGTCCTGCGACAGCGAAGAGCTTCACCGGTGCCTTCATCTCCCTCACCGCATTACCCGGATGAGCCCTTCCTGCACCACCGTGACCGCCAGGTCGCCGTCGTGCGTGTAGATGAGCCCGTAGGCCAGGCCGCGCCCGTCGGACGTCGAGGGTGTCCCCTGGTCGTAGAGCAGCCACTCGTCGGCGCGGAACGGGCGGTGGAACCACATGGCGTGGTCGAGGCTCGCCATCTGCAAGTCTCGTCGTCCACGCGCACGCCGTGCGGGCAGCAGGGTGGTGTCGAGCAGCGTCATGTCGGACGCGTAGGTGACGATGCAGGCGTGCAGCACGGGGTCGTCGGGCAGCTCGCCGTCGGCGCGGATCCACACCCGCTGGCGCGGCGTGCATGCGACCGCTGCGCCACGCTCGGCGTGTCCATCGGCGTAGCGCAGTGTCGATCGGACGCGGCGCGGTCGTACCAGTCGCCGAGCGCCTCCTTGTAGGGCTCCATCCGGCGTCTTGAAGTCCGGGAGGCGTCTCCGGGCTCGGGCACGCCTGCGGGCATCGCGAACTGATGCTCGAGGCCTGTCCTCTGCACGTGGAAGCTCGGCCTGCAGGTTGAAGATCGCCTTGCCGTGCTGGATCGCGACGACGCGCCGCGTGGTGAAGCGACTTGCCGTCGCGGATGCGGTCGACCTCGTAGAGGATCGGGTGCGTTCGGGTCGCCCGGCCGCAGGAAGTACGCGTGCAACGAGTGGACGGCGCCCGTACGCTCGCTCGACCGTGCGGGCCGCGGCGACCAGCGCCTGGCCGGCGACCTGTCCGCCGAAGACGCGCTGGCGCTTCTCGTCGGGCTGACTGACCGCGGAAGATGTTCACCTCGATCGGCTCGAGATCGAGCAGATCGATGAGGTCGTCGAGCGCAGCCTCCGGCCCGCATGTCGGCTCGGTCGCACCGAGTCATGTCGACAGGTACCGTGCCGCCCATGACGACGAGCGCCTTTCCCGAAGGGTTCCGCTGGGGCACCGCCACGGCGGCGCACCAGGTCGAGGGCGGCAACTGGAACAACGACTGGTGGGCGTGGGAGCACACGCCGGGATCAGCCTGCGTCGAGCCGAGTGGTGACGCCTGCGACCACTAGCACCGCTACCCGCAGGACCTCGCGCTGCTCGCCGAGCTGGGCTTCAACTCCTACCGGTTCTCGCGTCGAGTGGAGTCGCATCGAGCCCGAGGAGGGCGAGTTCTCGCAAGCCGCCGCTCGACCACTACCGGCGCATGGTGCGCGCGCTGCCTTGAGCACGGACTCGACGCCGGTGGTCACCCTCCACCACTTCACGACTCCGCGTTGGGTCGCCGCACGATGGGAGGCTGGGTCGAGCCGGCGACGGCGGATCTGTTCGCCCGCTTCGCCGAGCGTGTCGCCGCGCACCTCGGCGACCTGATCGACGCGGTTCTGCACGTTCAACGAGCCGAACATGGTCGCGACGATCGGCTACCTCGCCGGCCGAGTTCCCGCCGGGCGCAGGGCGATCGCGACCTGCGCCGCAAGGCGAACGACGTGTTCGTCGACGCGCACCACAAGGCGATCGACGGCCGTGAAGTCGCACGCGCCCGATGTGCCGGTCGGTCTCACGCGTGGCGATGCAGCAGATGTGGCCCGTCGGCGACACGCCGGACGAGCTGGAGGCTGCGGCCGAGCGTGGGCGCCCACATCCTCGACGGCCTCGAAGACGTGTTCCTGCACGCCGCAGAGAACGATGACTACATCGGGGTGCAGACCTACAGCCGACAGCGTGTCGGCCCCGAGCGCACCCTCGGCAACGAGGACGGCGTCGAGACCACGATCATGGGCTACGAGTTCTGGCCCGAGTCGCTCGAGGCGACCATCCGTCGCGCATGGGACGTCACGCAGCACACGCCGATCATCGTGACCGAGAACGGCATCGCGGCCACCGACGACACGAGGCGGATCGAGTACGTGCGACGAGCGCTGCAGGGCGTGCTGGCCTGCCTCGACGACGGCATCGACGTGGGCGGCTACACGTACTGGAGCCTGCTCGACAACTTCGAGTGGGCATCGGGGTACGGGCCGACGTTCGGGCTCATCGGAGTAGACCGAATGACCCAGGAGCGCACGGTCAAGCCGAGCGCGCGATGGCTCGGTGCGATCGCGCGCGAACGCAATCGACCTCTAGCCCCTACCCTGACCTCCGATGGATCTCAGTCCGAGCACGCTTCTGCAGCGGTTTCGCGGCAAGGCGCTGCGCTACGTGTCGGTGTCGGTGTTCGGCACGGTGTCGACGCAGCTCCTGTTGTGGTTCACGCACGGCAAGCTCGGCTGGAGCGGTGTCACTGCGAACGTCTTCTCGGTCACCGTCACCTCCATCCCGTCGTACTTCCTCAGCCGCTACTGGATCTGGGGCAAGAGCGACCGCAACCGGTTCTGGGGCGAGATCGTGCCCTTCTGGGGTCTGACCTTCGCGGGCCTGATCCTGTCCACGTTGTTCGTGGCGATCGCATCCGACTGGTCTGACTCGACGCTCGTCGTGAGCCTGGCGAACCTGGCGGGGTTCGGCGTGCTGTGGATCGCGAAGTTCGTCATCCTGGATGCCGTGCTCTTCGCCACCCCCAAGACACCCGCCGAAGCGAGCTGAGGTGGACGCCCGGCTGCGGGCGATCGCCGAATCGGCGAAGGGCTTCATGCCCGTCCAGGAAGGGCTCGCGCTGCACGACGCGGCGGTTTCGGCGGCGCGTGCGCACCCCCGCCTTCCGATGCTCGAGGTCGGCACCTACTGCGGGAAGTCGGCGGTGTACCTCGGTGCGGCGTGCCTTGCCGTCGATCCTTCGACGGTGCTCTTCACGGTCGATCACCACCGCGGGTCGGAGGAGAACCAGTCAGGCTGGGAGCACCACGATCCGACCTTGATCGACCCGTCGACAGGTCGCCTGAACACGTTGCCCACGTTCTTGCGCACGATGCGTGACGCCGAGCTCGAGGGAACGGTCATCGGAGTCGTCGGGCTCTCGCCCATCGTCGCCTCGCACTGGGAGACGCCGCTCGCGTTCCTCTTCATCGACGGCGGTCACGGAGTAGAGCCGGCACAGGCGGACTACGCGTCGTGGACACCGAAGCTCGTGTCCGGAGGGACGCTCGCGATCCACGACGTGTTCCCCGATCCGGCCGATGGCGGACGTCCCCCGTACGAGGAGATCTACCTCCCACGCTCGCATCTGGCCTGTTCGAGGAGACTGACGCGGTCGGCAGCCTGCGCCTCCTCCGCCGGCTCTAGCCACTGCGCTCACAGGCGGCGCAGTGCGCCGCCGGGTGTGCGAAGCACCGATTGTCGAGCGACGCGAAGCGACGAGGACTACACCGGCTGCATCAGCTCGAGGCGGTTCCCGAACGGGTCGTCGACGTAGACGCGGTGGTAGCCCTCGAGCGGCTCGTCGTCGCGGGGCACGAAGCCGGCGACGGTCAACGTCGCGATGAGCGCGGCGAGATCATCGACGATGAGCGCGGCGTGCGCTTTGCGAGCCGGGCGAAAGTCGGGGTCGACGCCGAGGTGGACCTTCACCGCGTCGGTCTCGAACCAGCAGCCGCCTCGCACCGCCAGCTGCGGCGGCTTGGCCAGCTGCGGGATGCCGAGCAGCCCGGCGTAGAACGCGACTGCCTCGGCCTCGCGGCCGGCGGGCATCGCGAGCTGGACGTGATCGAGTCGCACCACACTCATACAAGTAGCGTACAAGTCCGGTGCCACCACTGCCGTTCCGGTGCGGAATTCCGGCCAAATGTGGCCGGTCATTCGCGCGAGAACCCAGGGTGGGGACGGGCTAGTCGGTGACGGAGTCGCTCGTGTCGATGAACGAGGGGATGTGCTCGCCGAGGAACAGGCCCGACGCCGCCGATGCCCGACTGAGCGCGTCGGCGGCGAGCACCACGGCCGCGGCCGTGTACGACGTGCGCTCGGAGTCGGGGAAGCTCGTGCGCTCCGGATAGACGATGCCGGTGACATACGCGCCATCGTCGAGCCGATGCGCCTGCGCCCAGGTGAACAGCTCGAGGCCGGTGGCCTCGTCACCGAGGGCCAGGTATGCCATCGCCGCTTCGCAGGTCTCCGCCGCGGTGACCCAGGGGCGGTCGGCGACACAGCGGACTCCGAGGCCTTCCATCAAGAACGTGCTGCGGCGCTCGGCGAGCCGAGCCACTCCGGCCTGACCGGTGACGATCCCCGTGAGGACGGGGTAGTACCAGTCCATCGCCCAACGGTCCTTGGGCTGGAACGCGTCGCGCACGTGTGCGACCACATGGGCGAGGTTCGCGGTGGCGAGCTCCCAGTCGGGACGCTCTTCGCCCAGGGTCTCCGCGATCGCGACCGCACAGCGCAGGCTGTGGCAGATCGACGACGACCCCGTGAGCAGCGCGTACGACCAGGGAGTGCCGTCGGTATGCCGCGCCCAGATGATCTCGCCTCGAGCGGTCTGCATCGAGAGCACGAAGTCGATCGCACGCTCGACGACCGGCCACATCGTCTCGACGAAGCCGAGGTCGCGGGTCAGCAGGTAGTGGTGCCACACGCCGGCCGCGACGTACGCGCACACGTTGGTGTCGAGCTTGAGGTCCTCGATGCCATTGGCCAGGTAGTAGTTGTGCCACGCACCGTTCGCGAGCTGATGCTCGACCAGCCATTCGTACGCACGCTCGGCTTCCGCGTTGCGGCCGCCGACTGCGAGGGCCATCGCGGCCTCGACGTGGTTCCAGGGATCGGAGTGTCCGCCCGGACTCCAGAGGATCAACCCGTTGGGCAGCTGATCGGCAGCGATGGCGTCGACCGTCGCGCTCACCTGGGCGGCGTCGAGCACGCCCTCGACCTCGGGCAGCCGGGTCATCGTGCTGCCTGCCGCTGTGCCGGCTGCTTCTGGGCCGGCTGCTTCTGGGCGTAGACGACGAGGCTCTTGCCGAGCACCGGGTTGAGGACACGATCAGCCAGACGCGTCGATGCCGGCGACTTGGTGATGTCCCATTCGAGGAAGCGGCGGTAGGCGACCACGGCGCGGTTGCCGTCGTTCGTCGGACCCACCGCGCAGCGCAGCCACCAGTACGGGCTGTGCAGCGAGTGGGCGCGGTGCGACGCTCCGGGGACGAGGCCGGCGGCGCGCATGCGCCCGCGGAGCTGGTCCTCGCTGTAGATGCGGACGTGCCCGCCCTCGACGAACGGGGCGTGGTACTCGTCGCTGAGCCACCAGCAGACCTTCTCGGGCAGCCACGCCGGCACGGTGATGGCGATGGTGCCGCCCGGCCGCAGCACCCGAGTGAGCTCGGCCATCGCTGCGGCGTCGTTCGGGATGTGCTCCATCACCTCGGACGCGATCACCCGATCGAACGAGGCGTCAGCGAAGGGCAGATGGACCGCGTCGCCGTTCACCGCGCCGGTGCAGCCCTCCTCCGCGACCTGGCCCGCTTGGGCCATCGCCCCGAAGGTCGCCCGCACTTCCTTGAGCTCGGCATCGCTCATGTCGCACGCGACGCACGCGGGCACCGCGGCGGGCGGCCTCGAAGGCGTGGCGGCCGAATCCGCATCCGAGATCGAGCAGCCGATCGCCCGGGCGGATGCCCAGCCTGGCGTAGTCGACCGTCAGCATCAGGCCGTGCGCCCTCGCTGCGATCGCATCACGAGGAGCTCGCGGTACTGCTCGACGGTTCGCACGCGCGGTGTGCGTCCAGCTCCAGCGGCTGACGACCCGCTCGCGGCCGGCGGCACCGATCTTGGCCCGCAGCTCGGGGCTCTCGAGGCCACGCCGGATCGTGGCGGCGAGCGCGTCGGCGTCAGCCGGAGGGCAGGAGAGCACGGTCTCGCCGTCCGTGCCCGTGACCTCGGGAAGGGCGCCTCCCGTCGTCGCGACGACGGCGATGCCGGTTGCCATCGCCTCCCGGCGGGAAGTGAGAAGCCCTCGTACAGCGAGGGCACGACCGCGAGCTCGGCCTCGGCATAGAGCTCGACGATCCGCTCGTCGGAGACGCCGTTCACGAACGTGACGACGTCGGTGAGGCCGAGCCGCTCGATCGTCTCGGCGCTGCGACCGCCGGGCTTCGGTCGACCGATCACGGTCAGGGAGATCTCGCGCTCGGTGCGCAGCTTGGCGATGGCTTCGAGCAGGTAGGAGAGACCCTTGAGCGCCACGTCGGCGCTGGCCGTCGTGATCAGGCGCCCGGGCTGACGTGCGATGTGGGGCAGCGGCTTGAAGAGCTCGGGGTCGACGCCCACGGGCACGAGCCGCATGTGCTCACGCGGCACGCCGAAGTCGGTGTGGATGTCGTTGATCGAGTTCTCGGACACGACCACCACGCGGGGCAGCTCGGCGCGCGACCCGAGCCTGCATCTTCACGAACCCGTACCACCGGTTCACCGAGCGGCGTTTGCGGGAGTCGGGCGCGTGGGCCACCTCGAGCGCCCGATCCTTGGTGATCGGGTGGTGGAGGGTCTCGAGCACCGGGAGGAAGCGGTCGATCGCCAAGATGCCGTAGCCGAGGCACTGGTTGTCGTGGACGAGGTCGAAGTCGAGCTGGCGGCCGTCGAGGTAGCGCCACGCCCGGAGGCTGAACGCCAGAGGCTCGCTGAACCGGCCAGTCGAGAACTCCGCGATCTCCACCCAGTCCTGCCAGTGCTTGATCTCCCAGTACGCGGGGAACCGGCCGGGGTAGGTGTCATTGAAGATGTCGAGGCTCGGGAGCTTCACGAGCGGCACCCGCGGGTCGAGCACCGGGTAGGGCTGCCCGCCGAGCACCTCGACGTGATGGCCCAGGTCGACGAGCGCTTTCGTCAGGTGGCGGGTGTAAACGCCCTGGCCTCCGACGTGGGGCTTGCCCCGGTACGAGAGGTACGCGATGCGCAGCGGGTCGTCAGGACCAGCGCCGGGGGGAGGCATCGGCGCACTCTATCGGTCGACCTGACCACCCGGTCAGGGGCGCCGGGGCCCGAAACCCCGTCGAGATTGGTAGATCGGGGCACTGATATGCCCCCGACCTGCCAATCCCGGCCGGTGGGGCAGGTCAGCGGGTGAAGGCGAGCGTCATCTCGGCGACGAGGGGGGTGCCCGGCACCACGACCTGCGGCGTCGTGTTGAACTCGTTCGGCGGGCCGGTCTGCGGCTCCACGCACAGCGCGTGGTCGGGCTTCGTGAAGATGACCCAGTGGTCGCAGGTCGACGAGATCGTCGCCGTGACGCCGTCGGGCCACCGCAGCACAGGCGACCCCGACATCCCGGTGAACGTGTCGTCCCACGGGCCGGGCGGAGGCTCGACCAGCTCACCAGTCGGTATGTCCTCGGGGTCGCGCACGTACATCGTCGAGGCGCTGAACGACAGGTCAACCGGCTTGCGATACCAGGGATGCCAGCCGGCCATCGCGGGCATCGGACGGTCGTGGGCGTGCACCTCGAGCCGGAACCGTGCGGTCGCGCCTTCGAGGGTGGCGCGGTGGATCGCGTGCCCGCCGAACGGCCACGGGTCGACCAGGTCGAGGCGCATCGTGTCGGGGCCGAGCGGCGTCCAGGTCGACGTGTAGGCGATGCCGTGCATCGCGTGCGGGGGATGGTTGATCGGCATCTCGTAGTCGACGCCGTCGAAGCGAAACTTGCCGTGTTGGATGCGCCCGGCCCACGGGATCATCGGGAATGCACCCCACGAGCTCGGCCGCGGCACCGGGTCAACGAGCGGGGGACTGACGAGGCGCTCTTCGCCGAACGCGACAGATCGACGCGATCCGGCCTCCCTGCTCGGGATCGAGCGTCACGATCAGGTCGTCACCGGTAAGCGTCAGCACAGGCGCACACCGTAGGGTCCGCCCTCATGCGCGCGCTGGTGCAGCGAGTCTCGCGGGCGAGGGTCACTGTCGACGAAGAGGTCGTCGGCGAGATCGACGCCGGCCTGTGCGTGCTCGTCGGTGTCACCCACGCCGACACCGACTCGACCGCCCGCAAGATGGCCGAGCGGATCTGGAACCTCCGGGTGTTGGCCGACGCCGACGGGGTGATGAACCGGTCTCTGGCCGACACCGGGCAGGAGGTGCTCGTCGTGAGCCAGTTCACGCTCTACGGCGACACTGCGAAAGGGCGTCGCCCGTCGTGGCTGGCAGCCGCGCCACCCGAGGTCGCGGAACCCCTGGTCGACGCGGTGGTCGACGGATTGCGTCAGCTCGGCGCCCGCGTCGCGACCGGTCGGTTTCGCACCACGATGGCGGTGGAGCTCGTCAACGACGGGCCGGTGACCGTGATGCTCGAGCTCGATCCCCGATGAGCCCGATCACGACGAGCAGCAGGGCGAGCGCGACGATCGGGCGGTCGCCCCAGCGCACGTAGATCGTGTCGCCCTCGCGCTTGCGCATCTCGGCTTGGAGGACCTTCTGCTCGCTGATGCCGGTGCGTTGCAGGACGCGTCCGTGGTCATCGATGAACGCGGTGAAGCCCGTTGGCGCGACCTGGCCGACCCAGCGTCCGGTCTCGAGGGCCCGCAAGCGGGAGGACGCGATCTGCTGCGTCTGCAGAAGCGTGCCCGTGTACGACGCGCCGTTCGTCGGGTTCAGGAGGACGACACCGCCGTGACCGATCGCGTCGCGTGCTCGTCCGCCGAAGAAGTCCTCCCACGAGATGACCACGCCCAGCCGGCCGGCCGGTGTGTCGAGGACTGCGGGACCGGTGCCCGGGATCGCGTCGCGGGGGACGAGGTTGGTCGGAGCGCCGAGCGTCGTGAGCAGCCCGCGCATGGGCATCCACTCACCGAACGGCACCCGCCGCACCTTCTCGTATCGGGCGATGAGGTTGCCCTGCGGGTCGTACGCGATCTGTGAGTTGTGGAACGCGTCCTCTCCCGCGCCTTCGATCACGCCGACGCTCAACGTGGCGCCGAGGGTGCGTGCGAGGTCCACGAGCTCCCCGCCCTCCTTCGTGTTCGCGACCGGACCTTCGACGTGCACGACGTTCTCGGGCCACACGACGAGATCCACCGGTTCCTTCACCTGAGCGGACGCGTCGAGATGACGTTCGAAGACGATCCTCGGATCGATGTCGTCGGCGTGCGTGCCCTGCTCGCCACCTCCCTGTACGAGTGCGACCTGCAGCGACCCGGTGTCGTGGCCGCGTGGCGCGACTGCGGCGCCCCCGATCACCAGCGCGACGAGGACAGCGCCGATCGCGACCGCATGCCACGCGCGCTCCCACGCCGCCGACGCCGTGACGCCGATGCCGACGACGAGCATCACGAGCAACGGCGCTCCTCCGACGTGTACGACGAATGCGATCGGCGAGCCGGCCTGGCTGATCGCGAACGATGCCAGCGGCACTCCACCGAACGGCCATGACCACCGCAGCACTTCCGCGAGCACGATCGAGCCGGGCAGCACGACCCAACGCCAGCGGCTCGCGGGAGCGAGCGCACGCGGCGCCGAAGTAGGCGGCGTACGCCGCTGACGCGATGACCCATCCCGGCGCGGTCGAGGAACACCATCCAGCCCATGCCAGGGAAGAGCCACGCGGCGGCGACCGCCCAACCGCGCCAGAACCGCTTCGCCGCGGGTTGTTCCGCAAGCAAGCGGTCGAGGAAGAAGACGCCGACGAACAGCAGCGGCCACCATCCCCACGGCGGAAGCGAGAACGCCATCAGCGCGCCGGTGCCGAGGCAGGCCGCGATCGTGACGAGTCGCTTCTGCGCGCCGTGCATTGGGCGCGAGGGTGCCACCGCCGGTTC
The DNA here is from genome assembly GCA_963726695.1 of uncultured Acidimicrobiales bacterium. Taxonomy (GTDB): domain Bacteria; phylum Actinomycetota; class Acidimicrobiia; order Acidimicrobiales; family DATKAS01; genus DATKAS01. Next base: position 125,715 of record CAVSDE010000009.1, on the reverse strand, counting down.
GACGGTGTCGACCATCAGACCGTGGTCGAGCTGACGTAGGTGAGGTGCGCCACGAAGCGGAAGCGCGCCGACCCGGGCGGATGGCACGCGAACAACGTCGCGGTCCTGTCTGTCGACTGGCCGACGATGCGCATGGCGTTCGGCGGAACGATCTCGTTGCTCGCGAACGTGTACGTGTGCTGACCGTTGCCGATCGTGAAGATCACTTGATCGCCCGGACCGAGCTGATCGATGTTGCGGAACGGCCGGCTGTGCGTGACGCGGTGTCCGGCGACGACGACGTTGCCGGGCTGGCTCGGCAACGCGGTGCCCGGCCAGTGGCCGACTCCCACTTTGTTGAGCGTCGTCAGGGTGACGCCTTCGAACAGGGCAGTGTTGAGACCGAGCTTCGGGATGGCGATGGAGCCGATGCGCACCTCAGGCTCAGGGGCCTGCGGGTTGGCGGGGGCCCGGGCGGGAGTCGGGACCGGGGCGACGGTCGGCAGGGATCGCGGTCGTCGGCGGCAACGTGGACGCCGTCGTCGCGGGAGCCGCAGTGGTGGCGGCCGAGGTAGGCGGTGCCGTGTCGCTCGTCGGTGCGGCGAGTGCGGGGTTGTCGTCGCTCGAGCTCTTGCCGCCGCACGCCGCGACGATGAGGGCGCCGGCGCCTGCAACGAGAAAGGTCCGCCGATCCATCTCCACCAGTCTCACCCGCGCGGCATGCCGGAGTGCAGTCGGCCCAGGACCGTGCGCGCCGCGGCTTGTCCCTGGCGGATGCACGCCGGGATGCCGAGGCCCCGGTATGGCGCGCCGGCGAGCACGACGTTCGGTGCCGAGGTGGCCAGGCTGCGTTCGGCCGCGTCGATGCGCCCGAGGTGCCCGGGTCGGTACTGCGGAAACGATCGCGGCCAGCGGCTCACCCTCACTCCCGTCGGCTCGGAGCGGACGGCCATGAGCCGGCGCAGGTCGGTGACGACGGCGTTCGTCAGCTCGTCGTCGTCGAGATCGAGGGCGTGCTCGTCGCCGTCGCGGCCGGCCGACGCGTGGCACGATGACCTGGCCCGGGATGCGCCAGTGGGTCCATTTCGTGGATGCCCACGACGCTGCAGTGACCGTCCGCTGCTCTGGCTTCGGCACGAGCAGGCCGGTCGCGTCGAGGGATCGTCCGACCGACGCGTCGTCGAACGAGAGCGTGACCAGCGCGACCGACGCGTAGGCGATGTCACGGAGGGTGGCGGCGACGTCAGGCGCAACTTCCACGAGGAGGGCGGCCGATGCCCAGGCCGGAGACGTGAGCACCGTCGCATCGGCGGCGATTCGACGTCGATTGGCTGCCGAGGAGCCGCCTGTGACCAGCACCGGAGCACCGCCATCCAGCTCGAGGGCGTCGACGGGCGTGCTGAGCTCGACCTTGGCCGAGCCCTCCGGGCCCCGTGAGCTCCTCCGTCAAGGCGTCGATCAGCGTGCCCATGCCGCCGCGCAGGGTGAAGAAGACCGGCGCGCTCGGATCGGGGGGGTGAGCCCGACGGTCGCTGCGCAGCCCGAGCAGCAACGAGCGCGATCGTTCGGCCACCCCCGCGATCTGCGGCGCGACCGCGGCCGCGCTCAGGCGATCGGAGCTGCCGGCGTTGATGCCACCGATGAGCGGGTCGACGAGCCGTTCGAGCACCTCGCGCCCGAACCGCCCCGCGACGAGCGGGCCGAGCGCGTCGACCGCGTCGGGTTTCACGGCTCGACGCGGCAGCACGGGCTCGACCGCGGCCCGCGCCAGCCCACCGACGCTCAGCAGCCCAGACCGCGCGACCGGCAACATCGCGCCCGGCACGCCGAGAGCGAGCCCTGCCGGCAACCGGCGCAGCGCCCCGCGCGACCGACACGTACGCGCCCGCGTTCGCAGGCGACACGAGGTCAGCGTCGAGACCGAGCCGCCGGCACAGCTCGATGCCTTCCGGCACGCGGGCCAGGAACGCGTCGGCCGCTTCGTCGATCTCGAGGCCAGCGAACGGGGACGTGCGGATCTTGCCTCCGAGCCGATCGCTTGCCTCGAGCACGGTGACGTCGACCCCAGCGTCCATGAGCTCGAGCGCGCAGGCCAGCCCGGTGATGCCGCCACCCACGACGACGACGTGCGTCACTGCGGATCGCGGGGCGTTGCGTGCACGAGCTCAGTGAGCCGGGCCAGCACAGCCGGATCGGTCTCGGGGAGCACCCCGTGGCCGAGGTTGAAGATGTGTCGCGGTCCCGGCCCGGCGCGACGGATCACGTCGAGCGCGCGCTGCTCGACGATGTCCCATTCGCCCAGACAGACGGCCGGGTCGAGGTTCCCCTGCAGCGTCACGTCGTCGCCGACACGCGCCCCGCGCGACGTCGAGCGGCACCCGCCAATCGACTCCGAGCACATCCGCCCCGGCCGACACCATCAGCTCGAGGAGCTCGCCGGTGCCCACGCCGAAGTGGATGCGGGGCACGCCGAGGTCGGCGACGCCTTCGAGCACCTTGCGGCTCGCAGGAAGCACGAGCGACTCGTAGTCGGGCGCGCTGAGATCGCCCACCCAGCTGTCGAAGAGCTGCACCACGCGCGCGCCGGCCGCGACCTGCGCGCGCAAGGTCGCGATCGCGAGATCGGCGAGGCGATCGAGCAACGCATGCCACAACACGGGGTCGCCGTACATGAGTGCCTTGGTGCGGGCGTACGTGCGCGAAGGACGCCCTTCGATCAAGTAGCTCGCGATCGTGAACGGTGCACCGGCGAAGCCGATCACCGGCACGTCGAGCTCACCACACAGGATCTTCACGGTCTCGAGCACATACGGGATGTCGAGCTCTGGTTCGAGTGGACGTAGGCGTGTGAGATCAGCTGCGGAGCGAAACGGCCGTTCGGTGACCGGGCCGGTGCCGGGAGCGACGTCGACGCCGAAGCCGATCGCGGCGATGGGCACGACGATGTCGCTGAAGAGGACCGCGGCGTCGACGCCGTAGCGCCGCACGGGTTGCATCGTGATCTCTGCTGCGACCTCGGGCTTGTGGATCGCGTCGAGGATGCTCCCGTCGCCCCGGATCGCGCGGTACTCGGGCATCGATCGACCCGCCTGCCGCATGAACCACACGGGGCGACGTTCGTGGGGCTCGCCGCGACACGCCGCCAGGAAGTTGCTCGGAGGGAAGCTGCTCATGCCGCAGCCTTCAACAGCTCGACGGCACGCGCCGACGCGTCGGCAGTCAGGTGTTCTCGCGCCGAACGCTGCGCTTGCGCGACGACCGGCACCATGCGCTTCGGGTCCATCGCATTCATCCCCATCGCCTGTGTGTCGGCCGTTGTCGGTTCGAAGCACAGGACCGGCGTGCCGTTGCCGAACGCTCCGAGCTCGCGGTGCAGCGTGCTGCGGTGGTAGCCGCGGGCCGCGGCGCGAATGTTGAAGAGGAGAGCCTGAGAACGGGCCGACATCGGTGACAGCACGACGACGAGGTCGAGGCCGATGCCGGCGACAAGGTCGGCGTTCGTCGGTGAGTACGTGCCGCCGTCGACGTAGCGCTCGCCGTCGATCACGACGGGAGCGAAGAAGCCCGGGATCGCGGACGACGCTTCGACCGCGGTGCCGATGTCCGGCTCAGGCGAGGCGTCGCGTCCGAACACGACCCGGGCACCGTCGCGCAGGCGCAGCGCGCAGATCCACAGTGGATCCGCGGGCCACCGATCGGTGTGCATCCGTCGCATCCGATCGCCCATCCCTGTCGTGGGCACGCGACCTTCCGGAGCGAGCGCGGCGAGCGCTCGACCGGCCCGAAACCGCCAGGGCGCGAGGAGGTCTCGGGCGAGGAGCATCGGAGCCTCTGGCCTCGGCATCCGTCCCCCGAACGACCCCGGCGACAGTCGAGGGGGCTGGATCCGCTCCATCCCCTTGAGCATCGCGGTGGCGCTCGGCGAGAGCGGCCTGCCCGTGATGCGAGCCGCCAGGTCCTGCGCGGCGAGCCCGGCACGCAACGTCGCTCCGATACCCGAGCCTGCTGACGTGCCCACGATCACCGATGCGGTGCGTGGGTCCCAGCCAGTCGCCTCGGCGATCGCGGCGAGGGTGCCGGCGTGGTAGGCGTGACCCACCACGCCGCCAGCACCAAGCACGAGACCGACGGACGTCACGGCTTCAATGGTCGCATGCGCGTGGGAGAGTTCTGAAGTGAGCGACACCCAGGTCTTCTTCAACCCGCTCGATCCCGAGGTGCGGGCGAACCCCTATCCGCACTACGCAGCGCTGCGAGCGGCCGACCCTGTGCATCGCAGCCCCTTCGGGCTCGTGGTGCTCACCCGGTACGACGACTGCGCGAAGGTGCTGCGCGACGGGCGGTTCAGCGCGGATGTGAGCTCGAACGCCACTGTCGAAGGCGTCGGGTTGTTCAGCAACCAGGATGAGAGCGAGGAACACGACGAAGGGTTCAACGAGTCGCTCTTGAACCTCGACCCGCCGAAGCACACACGCGTGCGCGGCCTGGCGGCACGGGCGTTCACGCCGAAGGCGATCGAAGCGTGGCGACCGCGCGTCGGGCAGATGGTTGACGAGATCCTCGACGGGGTGGAAGCCGACGGTGGATGTGACCTCGTGTCGACGCTCGCGTTCCCACTTCCCTTCCAGGTCATCTCCGAGCTGCTCGGCATGCCGACGGATGAACGCGAGCAGCTGCGGGCCTGGTCGCAGGCGATCACACTCACGCTCGAGCCGCTGATCAGCGCGGAGGACCGTCAGCTCGCAACAGACGCCGGGATCCACATGCGCGGGTTCGTCGAGGCCGTCATCGACGAACGGCGGAAGTCGCCTCGCGACGACGACTTCCTGTCGACGTTGATCGCCGCCGAGGAGGAAGGTGACCGCCTCTCGACGAACGAGCTCGTCGCGATGGTGCTCCTTCTGTTCGTCGCCGGTCACGAGACGACGGTGAACCTCATCGGGAACGGTACGCGTCTCTTGATCGAGCACCCCGACGAGCTCGCTCAATTCCGCGCTGACCCGTCGCTCGATGCGACCACGGTTGACGAGCTGCTGCGCATGGACGGCCCCGTGCAGTTCACGGCTCGCGCGACGCTCGAGGCCGTCGAGTTCGGGGACGAGATCGTGGAGAAGGGAGCGGTCGTGATGCCCGTGCTCGGCGCTGCGAACCACGATCCCGCGCACTTCGACGATCCGGACACGCTGCGGCTCGATCGTGCGAACGCGGCGTCTCACCTCGCGCTCGGATCCGGCATCCACTTCTGCCTCGGTGCGTCGCTCGCTCGCCTCGAAGCCCAGGTGGCGATCGGACGGTTCCTCCGTCGCTTCCCGACGATCGAATACGCGGGCGAGCCCGAATGGGCGCCGCGGATCTCGCTTCGGGGCATGGCGAAGCTGCCGTTGAGGGTCGCATGAAGCCGCCGCCCTTCCTCTACGAGGCCCCCCACTCGCTGGCCGAAGCGGTCGCGACCCTCGCCGAGCACGGAGAGGATGCGAAGGTCCTCGCCGGCGGCCAGAGCCTGATCCCGCTCCTGTCGATGCGCCTCGCCCGACCCTCCGCGCTGATCGATCTGAACGGCGTGCTCGAGCTCGCGTCCATCGAGCTCAACGGGGCCACGACGATCGGATCGATGACGCGCCATCGCACCGTCGAGCGTTCGGCCGACGTCACTCGTCTCGTCCCCCTGCTCGCCGCAGCGGTGCCGCACATCGGTCACGCCGCGATCCGCACGAGAGGGACGATCGGCGGCAGCCTCGCCCACGCCGATCCCGCGGCCGAGCTCCCCGCCGTGGCGCTGGCGCTCGACGCCACGTTCCGCGCCGCGCAGTGTGCCGCGGCACCCGCGAGATCGCCGCCGTCGACTTCTTCGACGGCTACTTCACGACCACGCTCGAGCCCGACGAGATCCTCACGAGCATCGGGTTCCCGAACGCAGAGCCCGGCACCGGCGTCTCGGTGCAGGAGATGGCCCGCCGCCACGGCGACTTCGCGATGGTGGCCGTGGCGGTGTCGGTCGCGGCCGAGCGGTGACGTGCGCATCGCGCTGATCAACGTGGCCGACCGGCCGGTGCGGGCGATCGACGCCGAGGCGGCGCTGCGAGCAGGCGCCGTCCGATCGAGGAGGTCGCAGCTGTCGCGGTGCGCGACCTCGATCCGCCGTCTGACCTGCACGCCAGCGCCACGTACCGGCGCAAGGTCGCCGCCGTCCTCGTGCGACGAGCGCTGACCGAGGCAGCTGCACGAGCGAGGAGCGCGGCATGACCGACACCATCCCGATCAACCTCACCGTCAACGGCGACGCCCGCGACGGCGTCGCCGAGGCCCGCAAGACGCTCGCCGACTTCCTCCGCGAAGACCTCGGGCTCACCGGCACCCACCTCGGGTGCGAGCACGGCGTCTGCGGAGCGTGCACCGTGCTGCTCGACGGCGAACCGGTGCGCTCCTGCCTGATGCTCGCGGTGCAGGCCCGCGGACGCGTCGATCACCACGATCGAGGGGCTCGCAGCGACGGACGACATGAACCCGCTGCAGGAGGCGCTGCGCGACGAGCCACTCGTTCCAGTGCGGCTTCTGCACGCCCGGCTTCGTGATGCAGATCACCGCGCTGCTGGCCGAGAACCCGACGCCGACCGAGGCCGAGGTCCGCGAGACGCTGTCGGGCAACCTCTGCCGGTGCACCGGCTACGAGACGATCATCAACGGCGTGCTCGCCGCCGCCGGAATTGGAGGCACGCGATGACCACGGTGATCCCGGCGCAGCGTTTCGTCGGTGCGAGCGTCCCGCGATCCGAGGACCAGCGCATCCTCACCGGGCGGGCCACTACGTCGACGACGTCCAGCTGCCGGGCATGTTGCACGCCGCGTTCGTGCGCAGCCCGTTGCCGCACGCCCAGATCACCTGGGTCGATGTCAACGAGGCGCGGGCGCTGCCCGGCGTCGTCGCCGTCTACACCGGCGACGACATCCAGGCGCTGCTGAGCCCGGGCGCGCCGCCGCTCTCGCTGTTCCCCGGGCTGCCCGCGTCGCCGTTCACCATCCTGGCCACCGACAAGGTCCGCGCTCGTCGGCGATCCCGATCGCGCTCGTCGTCGCCGAGAGCCGCTACGTCGCCGAGGACGCCGCCGAGCTCGTCGAGGTCGACTACGACGAGCTTCGACGCCGATCGCCTCGTCGGCCGACGCGCTCGATCCGAGCAGCCCGCTGATCTTCGACGAGCGAGTCGAGCAACGTCGCTCGCTCGACGGCCAGCACGGCACCTACGGCGACGTCGACGGCGCGTTCGCGTCGGCCGACCGGTCGTGGCGCGCGTGCTGATCAGCCAGCACCGTCACCAGAACGTGCCGATGGAGTGCCGCGGCAGCGTCGCCGACTTCGACGCCGAGACCGGTCAGCTGACGGTGCACAGCGTCAACCAGGGCGTCGCCCTGGCGAAGATGACCCTCGCCGGTCAGCTCGGCCTCGACCCCGACAAGCTGCGCGTCCTCTGCGGCGACATCGGCGGCTCGTTCGGCCTGAAGATCGGCGCGTCTCGCGAGGACATCGCGTGTGCGCCGCGGCGTCACGTGATCTCGGGCGCCCGGTGAAGTGGATCGAGGATCGCGGCGAGCACCTGATGGCGTCGGGTCACGCCCGCGAGGAGAGCTGATCGCGGAGGCCGCGGTCGACCGACGACGGTGACGTCCTCGGCCTCGAAGTCGACATGACCGTCGACACCGGCGCCTACCCGGGCATGGGCGCGATGATCTGCGGCCTCATCGAACGGATGCTCCCGGGCCCGTACAAGATCGGCAGCGCTCGGCTTCACCTTCAGCGTCGACGGTCACCAACAAGGCCGCGTACGTCGCCTACCGCGGGCCGTGGGCGGCCGAGACGTTCGCGCGTGAGCGCATGATCGACATCGTGGCCCAAGCAGCTCGGGCGTCGAGCCGCTCGACATCCGGCTGCAGCAACGTCGTCACCCGCGACGAGGAGCCGCTGCGGATGGTGACGGGCCGAGCCTCGTCGGCGTCACCACGCGCGAGTCGCTCGAGCGCATGGCCGAGCTCATCGACCTGCCCGTCGTTCCGCGAAGCGCCAGGCGGCGGCGCGCGGCGGAAGGTCGCTACCTCGGCATCGGCTTCGCCACGCTACATCGAGGCGGCCCCGGGGCCGAACGAGGGCGGCGGCGGCGGCGATGATGGGCCACGAGCAGATGCGCATGCGCCTCGACGCCGACGGCACCGTGCTCGGTGTTCACCGGCCAGATGCCGCACGGGCAGAGCCACGAGACGACGTTCGCCCAGATCGCGGCCGACGAGCTCGGTGTGCCGTTCGAGCAGGTCCGGGTCGTCGTCGGCGACAGCGACATCGCCCCTTCGGGATCGACCGGTGGCAGCCGGGCGGCGACGATGGCCGGCGGCGCCACGCTGCACACCGCTCGCGCGCTGAAGGACCGGATCCTCGACGTGTCGTCCGCGACCTGCTCGAGGCGAGTCCCGAGCGACCTCGAGATCGTCGACGGCAAGGTCGCCGTGCGCGGCGTCCCGGTGAGCGCGATCGCCGCTGGCCGACGTCGCCGCCGCGCGCCACCGACGAGCCGAGCTCGAGGTGAACGCGTGAATTCGACGGTGGCAAGGGCGGCTGGTCGGGCGGGACCCACTGCGCGATCGTCGAGGTCGACGTCGAGACCGGGCAGCGTGCACGATCGAGCGCTACGTCGTCGTCGAGGACTGCGGCGCGCTCATCAACCCGGCGGTCGTCGACGGCCAAGTGCGCGGCGGCGTCGCCCAGGGCATCGGCGCGGTGCTGCTCGAGCGGTCGGCCTACGACGACGAACGCGCAGTTCCTCTCGGGCACGTTCATGGACTACCTCCTGCCCACGGCGATCGAGATCCCGCGCATCGAGATCCACCATCTCGAGACGGTGCCGCTCGATCCGGACGTCAACTTCCGGGGCGTGGGCGAGGGCGGCATGATCGTGTCGCCGCCGACGCTCGTGCAACGCCATCGAGGACGCGCTCGCGCCGTTCGATGTCACCATCACCGAGCAGCACCTGCCGCCGACGCGCATCCTCGAGCTCATCGGAGCGATCGAGCCCCGCTGATCCGGTTTCTTGGCGGAAAGAGGTCCCCACACCCCAATTCGCCAAGAATTCGAGCCCGTCGGTCAGTACCGCAGCTCGGCCAGCACTCCGTAGTGGTCGGACGGCACGACGCCGTCGACCGGGTCGGTGCCGACGAGCCGGGCGCTGACCGGATGGCCGATCCCTCCGCGCTTCGGCCATCCCGCGAGCACGTAGTCGATGCGGCGCGAGGGCTCGATCACGACGGCCGCATAGGGGTTGTCGTTCGACCACGACATGCCCAGGCCGTCGCCGGCGACTTCCCAGGCATCGTGGAACACGAGGTTCGGCGCGACAACGCGGGTGCGGCCGGTCAGCATCCGGATCTCGTCGCTGTCAGGCGCCGCGTTCATGTCGCCGCACAGGATCGGTGGGTGGTCACGGGGCCGGCACTCCTCCATGAACGCCGCGACGGCCTCGAGCTGTCGCTGACGCACGACGCTGTGGTCGAACCGCCAGTTCAGGTGGGTGCAGAACACCTGGAACGGTCCGCGGGGTCCGTCGATCTCGGCGAAGAGCACGGTGCGCTGCTCGTCGGGCTCGTCGGCCGCGGGAAGGGGCCGCCAGTCCGAGCGGAGGATGGGCCAGCGACTGACGATCGCGTTGCCCGAGTGGACGGGGCCCTCGTCGTTGCACGACGACGCGTGCACGAACCCGAGCCGTTCGGCCACGAGGGCGGCCATGCCGGTCTCCTCGGTCGACCAGACCTCTTGCAGGCAGGCGACGTCGGGTTCGAGGTCGGCGACGGTCGCCAGGATCGCCGGTTGACGCTTCTCCCAGGGCCCGAGCCGTCCCCAGAGGTTCCACGAGAGCACGCTCAGACGGGTCTCGACCAGCTCGCCGTACGGGCTGGTGTAGCCGTGAGTGGGGTCGTCTGTCATGCGCCAAATGGTGCCGTAGTTCTCGGAGAGGGCGCAGATACGATTGATGCTCCTCTTCAGGCTGATGTTCCCCTGACCCCCTCTGGGACGGCCGATGTCGCAACACCCCGAGCTCACCGACGAGCAGGCCTACATCGAGCGCGCCTACGACTGCCTCGATCGGGCCCGTGAGCAGGCCCTTCGGCTGCGCGGGTTGACCGAGGTCGGGCGCGGAGGCACCCATCAGGCCCGCTACGAGCGGGACGTGATCGAAGAGACGGTCCGCAACCGGCTCGCCCACCTCGAGATCGGCGACGCAGCGCTCGTCTTCGGCCGCATCGACCGTGACACGGGGGAGGCCTTCCACATCGGCCGGCTCGCCGTGGCCGACGAGCGCCAAGAGCCCGTCGTGGTCGACTGGCGCGCTCCCGTCGCGGAGCCCTTCTACCGGGCGACGGGCCGGGCGCCCATGGGGCTCGTCTCGCCGGCGACACTTCGCGCTCAGAGGGCGCACGCTCGTCGGCATCGAAGACGAGCTGTTCCCGGCGAGGGCGTCCTCGGCAACGGGAGCTCGAACGGCAACGGAAGCTCGAACGGCAAGCGGCAACGGCGATGGCCTCGTCGGCCCCGGCGCCCTCATCGCCGCCCTCGAGAAGGCGCGCACCGGCCAGCTCGGCGACATCGTCGCCACGATCCAGGCCGAGCAGGACGAGATCATCCGCTCGCCGCTGGCCGGCGTGCTCGTCGTGCAGGGTGGCCCGGGCACCGGCAAGACCGTCGTGGCCCTGCATCGGGCCGCCTACCTCCTGTACACGTACCGGTTCCCGCTCGAAGGCCAGGGCGTGCTCGTCGTCGGCCCGAACCGCCTCTTCCTCCGCTACATCCACCGCGTGCTGCCGTCTCTCGGCGAGACCGGTGTCGAGCAGGTCGTGCTCGCCGACCTCGTGCCGTCGGTGCGGATGCAGGCGACCGAAAAGACGGCCATCGCACGTGTCAAGGGCGACGTGCGCATGGCGACCTTGCTGGCGAACGCAGTGCACGACCGGCAGCGTCCTCTCACGCACGACCTCGTGGTGCCGTTCGGGCTCTCGTCGCTGCGCATCGACGTCGAGACGTCACGGCGCATCGTCCGCGGCGCCGCTCGCCGAGCCCACCAGCACAACGGGCGCGCCGGTTCGTCGAGCAGGCGCTTTTCGACGCGCTCGCTGCGAGCGGCCCGCGAGCAGGTCGACACCGCAACGGTGCGCGACCGCACACGCTCGACCGACGAGGTGCGCGCCGCGCTCGAAGCGATGTGGCCCGTGCTCACTCCCGCGCAGCTGCTCCACGACCTGTTCGGTTCAGCGGCGTTGGTGCGTCTCGCGGCACGCCACGCGTTCAGCGATGACGAGATCGAGCGCCTCGTGCGTGCCCGCTCCGAACACGTCGACGATGTCGTGTGGACCGACGCGGACATCCCGCTGCTCGACGAGGCGCTCGCGCTGCTCGGTCCGCGTCCGGCACGCAACGGCACCGAGCCCGACGAGCTGCGCACCTACGGGCACATCGTCGTCGACGAGGCGCAAGACCTCACGCCGATGGCCCTGCGGATGCTGACCCGCCGCTCGCTCAACGGGTCGATGACCGTCGTCGGCGACCTCGCTCAGGCGACGGGTGCGCTCGCTCCCGACAGCTGGGACGAGGTGCTCGCTCATCTCCCCACCCGCAAGGCTGCGCGGGTGCACGAGCTGACGATCGGCTATCGCATCCCCGCCCAATCGATGGCGCTGGCCGCTCGGGTGCTCTCGGTCGCAGCTCCCGCGCTGTCGCCTCCGAGATCGGTGCGCGAGGGCGACGTCGCGCCGGTCATCCGCAGGACCGCCGCCGAGGACCTCGCCTCCGAGGTGGCATCGGCCGTCGAGTCGCTGCTCGCCGCGTTGGGAGATGGCTCGGTCGCCGTCATCACGCCGGGCTCCCAAGCCGATGCGCTTGCCAGCGCGCTCGAGGCTCGAGGCATCGCTGTTGGCCGCGCCGCGAGGCAGGCACTCGACGCGCAGGTCACTGTTGTGCCGGTCGGGCTCGTGAAGGGCCTCGAGCTCGATGCGGTCGTGGTCGTCGAGCCTTCACGGATCGTCGCCGAGGAGCAACAGGGCCTCCGCGCGCTGTACGTCGCACTGACCCGAGCCACGAAGCGGCTCATGATCGTCCACAGCGAGCCTCTGCCCGACGCGCTGTCCGAATGATGTGCTCAATGAGCGCCGCAGTGCGGCGCTCGGGTGCGCGAATCACCGCTTGTCGAGCGTAGCGAGCAGGAGCCGGCGGAAGAGAAGCGGACGACGGCGACGAGAACTACGCGGTGACGAGGATGCGTTCGCTCGCGAACGCTCCGACACCCACCGTGTGGCCCTCGATCTCGACGGTCACGGTGCCGTCGGGCGACGCGGCGGTGATCGTGCCCGCGCGGCCCGGCGTGATCGCGCTCCCCTTCGAGGAACTCGAGCAGCCCGGGGGTGAACTCGAGCTCTTCGGGGATGCGGCTGACGGTGAACGTGTCGCCGACCGCCAACCCGGAGAGGGGATGCGCGTCAGGGGCGGCGTAGCTCGACCCGGGGATCGGGTTGCCGTGCGGCAGGTCGTCGGCGCGCCGAGCACCCGGCTGATTGCCTGCTCGACCGCCTCGGACATGACGTGCTCCCACTTCCCTGCCTCGTGGTGCGCTTCGGCCCACGACAGCTGCAGGATGTCGGTCAGGAACCGCTCGGCGAGGCGATGCCGTCGCACGACCTGCTCGGCCAGCGTGCGCCCTTCGGCGGTGAGGCGGATCTTCCCGTCGATCTCGACGAGCCCCTCGAGCTCGAGCCGCTTGATCATCTCGGACACGGCGGGACGCGAGATGCCCATGCGCTCGGCGATCGCGCGCTTGGATGACGTCGACGTCATCTTCGACGAGCTCGTAGATGGTCTCGCAGTACTCCTCGAACGCGGGGTGCCACTCGGCCATGGGCGGAGTCTAGGACCCGTCCGCTCAGACCCGTCCGGTCAGATCAGACGCTCAGATCAGGCCCTTGTCTTGCAGCCACGATGTGGCCGCCTGGGCAGGGTCCTCGCCGGCGAGGGCCACCGTGTAGTTGAGGGCGCGCACATCGCGGGTGGTGAGCGCGGCGGAGACCTTGTCGAGCGCGGCACTGAGCTGCGGGTACTTGTCGAGCACTTCTTGGCGCACCACGGGCGTGATGTTGTCCGCGGGGAACATGCCCTTGTCGTCGTCCAAGGTGATCAGCGTGAACGGCGAGATGGTCGCGTCGGTGGTGAAGACCAATGCCGCCCCGACCTCGTCTCGCGCGAGTGAGGAGGCCGTCGGTACCCCGGACTGGAGCGGCACGACGCTCTTGAACTTGATGCCGTACGTCTTCTCGAAGCCGGGGACGCACAGCAGGACGCTGCGGGCATTCCGCCGGCGCTCCGAACGTGAGGTCCGGGGCGGCCTTGGCGAGATCAGCTCATCGTCTGCAGGTGCAAGCGCGTCGCAGTGTCGAGCGTGACGGCGATCGCGTTGCGGTCCACCGCATCAGCCGAATCGAGCACCCCGACGTCTTTGGCCTTCATCAGGTCGACGAGCGTGTCGTGCGTCGCGGCCTTGTCGGCCTCGGCCTCACCGCCGAGCGCGACGACAGCAGTGCCCGAATACTCGGGGACCGCGTCGAGATCGCCCTTGAAGAGCTTCTCGTAGACCAACTCGCGCGGGCCGATGTTCGGGACGACCTCGGCCGGCACTCCCGCGGCGATAGCGGCTTGGGCGTAGATGTTGGCGAGGATCGTGCTCTCGCTGAAGTTGAACCCGCCGAACCGGACCTTGCCGTCGGAGGGCGCCGCTCCGGCCTTCGTCGTGGGCGCCGTCGTTTGCGCTGCTCCGGAATCGTCCCCGCTCGTGCACGCAGCGACACAAAGCGCGACGGCGACCACCACCGCCATGAGCCAGGGGCCTCGTCGCGTCACTCCGCCCAAGGTAGGCCGTGGCCCGGCCCGCTGCGTCGCGGCACGCCGGGACCTGTGTGTCGGTAGCGTGGCTCCGATGTCCAAACCCCTACGGCGCGGGATCGGATGCGCGGTGGCCACGGCCGCCCTGGCTGCCGCTCTCGCCGTCCTCTCGGGAGGGTCGAGCGCAAGCGCCGCGCAGCCCGGGTGGACCGTGCTCGTCTACGTCGCCGCCGACAACAACCTCGAGCCATTCGCGATCCCGAACCTGATGCAGATGGCGTCGGTGGGCAGCGGGCCAGGCCTCGACATCGAAGCGTTCATCGACCGATCACCGAAGTACTCCGACGCGCCATTGGCCAACCTCGGCAACTGGTCCGGTGCGAAGGTGGTGCAGGTCAACAAGGGCTCGTTCGCCGAGGAGCAGAACCTCGGCAACGTCGACAGCGGTGACCCAGCGACGCTCACCAACTTCATCTCCAGCGCCGCGAAGCGTCACCCCTCCGACAAGCTCGCGCTGATCATCTGGGATCACGGTGCAGGGTGGCTCGGCTCTGCGCTCGACGAGCAGACCAACCACATGATGAGCCTCGCGAGCCTGCAGAAGGCGATGCAGTCGGGGTTGGCCGGAGCCGGAAAGCAGAAGTTCGAGATGCTCGGCTTCGACGCTTGTCTCATGTCGAACACCGAGGTGCTCGGCACGTTGGCTCCCCTTGCAAACTGGATCACCGCCTCCGCCGAGCTCGAGCCCGGCCACGGCTGGGACTACTCGGCGCTCGGCGCCGTCGCTGGAGGCGGTGGCTCCGGCGCCGACCTCGGCAAGGCGATCGCGGAACGTGTACCAGGCGTACGCGACGAGTCAGAACACGAGCAGCACGATCTCCCTCGCGGTGGTCAACGCGGCGGCGGTGCCCGCGCTCACGAACGCAGTGAACGGCGCGGGCAATTCGCTCGCGGCATCGGCCCAGTCGGTCGCGCCGACCGTGGCCGGCACGCGAGCGTCGGTGCTGAGCTACGGGCGCAACCCCGATCCGACGCTCGACTTCAACCTCGTCGACGTCGGTGCGCTGTCGACAGGGCTCAACGGCCCGACTCCGCAGCTCGCGCCAGTCGCCGCTGCCACCAACGCGGCGGTGGCGTACAAGGTCGTCGGTGCCGGCCTGCCCGGCAGCTCGGGCGTGTCCCTGTACTTCCCTCCGGACGCGAGCACCTACCGCAAGTCCTACGGCAACCTGCCCGTCGTCGCGGGATGGAACAAGTTCCTGAACGTGTACTACACGAGTGGCACCGCGGCTGGTGGCGCGAGCCGAGCGTTCTTCGGTGACACGGAAGGAACGACCGAAGCGACGGCCGACTACGAGTTCACGGATGCGGGCGCGTTCCTCACGACTCCGTTCCACGTGGACGACCCGAGCACGATCACTGACGTCCGCATCCGGTACGGCATCCAGGACGCCGCCGGCGCCCCGGTGTTGGTCGGCGAATCGCCGGGCTCGTTCACGGCAGGCGGTGACGGGCTCGCTGGAGGCGAGTGGGATCTCAGCGAGCTCGTGGGCAGTGACGGCGACGTGAGCGTGCCGGTGTATCGAAAGGTGACCGTCGATCCGGTCGCGAACGAGCTCCAGTTCACAGCGCCGTTCGCGTACTACCCCGACGCCAAGGATCAGTCCGTGGTGCTCACGGTGTTCGGCAACGTGACGGTCGACCTCACGACGGGCAAGGCGCAGCGCGTGTACTTCCAGGTGAAGCAGGATCCGACGCACATCGCCGCCGACACCGACGAGGCTGGCGCCGAGCTCGCGACGTCGGGCTTCATCCTCAACCCGCTCGGTGCGCTCGTGCCGCTCGTCGCGCGCGTCAACCCGGCCGGCGACCTGCAGTTCGTCAAGATCACCGATACGTCGATCGTCCCTGCCGGTGGCGGCATCCTGAAGGCCGACCCCACCGCGCTGACGTTCCGGATCAGCCCCGTGAAGAGCGGCACCCCGATCTACGCCGCGCTCGCGATCTCCCAGATCGGCGGATTCGTCTCCACCGCGTCGATGACGGATCAGGTCCCGTAGCCTCGACTGGGTGACTCCGACCGGGGCGAGCCGCTCGTCGGCCTCGCTCGCGAGCTTCTCGCCCGCGGTGCGGGCCTGGTTCTCCTCCTCCTTCGCCGAGCCGACGCCTGCCCAGTCGCTCGGGTGGGGGCCCATCTCGGCGGGTGAGCACACGCTGATCCTGGCGCCGACCGGGTCGGGCAAGACCCTGGCAGCGTTTCTCTGGGGTATCGACCGGCTCGTCACCTCACCCCTGCCCGATCGCGCGGGTCGCACCCGGCTCCTCTACATCTCCCCGTTGCGGGCGCTCGCGTTCGACGTCGAGAAGAACCTGCGCGCGCCGCTTGCCGGCATCCGACTGGCAGCCGAGCGGCTCGAGGTGCCCTTCACCGAGCCCGTCGTCGGCATGCGCACCGGCGACACGTCGAGCCGCGATCGCAGTGCGCTCATCCGCCATCCACCCGATCTGCTCATCACGACGCCCGAGTCGCTGTACCTCATGCTCACGTCGTCAGCGCGCGAGACGCTGCGTGGCGTCGAGGGCGTGATCGTCGACGAGATCCACGCGCTCGCGTCGACCAAGCGAGGTGCCCACCTCGCACTGTCGCTCGAGCGGCTCGAGGAGATCACCGAGCGGCCGTTCCAACGCATCGGCCTCTCGGCGACCCAGCGTCCGCTCGAAGAGATCGCGCGGTTCCTCGGCGGTAGCACCGCGACCGGTCCTCGTCCCGTGACGATCATCGACGCGGGCATCCGCAAGCCACTCGACGTGGAGATCGTCGTGCCCGTGGAGGACATGGGCGCGCTCGGCGAGGTGATCGAGGGGCCGGTGAGCGGTCCTGCTGCCGCGGGACCGGTGCGCAGGAGCATCTGGCCCGCGATGCATCCTCGGCTGCTCGAGCTGATCCTGGCCCACCGTTCGACGATCGTCTTCTGCAACGCGCGCCGTTCGGCCGAGCGCCTCGCGGCGCGGCTGAACGAGCTCGCGATCGAACAGGGTGTGATCGAGCCGGGCGGCGAGGACCTCGTGAAGGCGCACCACGGTTCCCTGGCCCGCGAGCAGCGCATCGTCGTCGAGGATCAGCTGAAGTCGGGTGCGCTGCGGGCAATCGTCGCGACCAGCAGCCTCGAGCTCGGGATCGACATGGGCGCGGTCGACTTGGTGATCCAGGTCGAGTCTCCGGGCGCCGTGTCGCGGGGGCTGCAACGCATCGGCCGTGCCGGCCATCAGGTCGGCGAACCGAGCCGGGGCAAGGTCTTCCCGAAGCATCGCGGCGACTTGCTCGAGGCCACGGTCGTCGTCGACCGGATGCGCAAAGGCCTCATCGAGGAGACGCACTACCTGCGCAACCCGCTCGACGTGCTCGCGCAGCAGATCGTGGCGCATTGCTCGGTCGGCGACGCAACCGTCGATGACGTCGCCGCGCTGGTGCGCCGTGCTGCTCCCTTCACCGAGATCTCCGACGAGGTGTTGACCTCGGTGCTCGAGCTGCTCTCCGGGCGCTACCCATCGGAGGAGTTCCGCGAGCTGAGGCCGCGTCTCGTCTGGGACCGCGTCAACGGCGTGCTCCGAGCCCGCGACGGAGCCAAGCGCCTCGCGGTGACGAACGGAGGCACGATCCCCGACCGAGGCCTGTTCGGGGTGTTCCTTCCGGACGGCAAGCGTGTCGGCGAGCTCGACGAGGAGATGGTCTACGAGAGCCGGGCGGGCGAGACGTTCTTCCTCGGAGCGTCGGCGTGGCGGATCGAGGACATCACCTTCGAGCGCGTGGTCGTGACGCCCGCGCCTGGCCAACCCGGCAAGCTCCCGTTCTGGCACGGTGACAAGCCGGGTCGGCCGCTCGAGCTCGGTCGGGCGCTCGGCGCGTTCGTGCGTGAGATCCGCGACGCGTCCGGTGACGACGCGCTCGAGCGGCTGACGGGTGAGCTCGGCCTCGACGCGTGGGCGGCAGACAACGTCCTGCGCTACGTGCGGGAGCAATCCGAGGCTGGCGGGGCCGTCCCCGATGACCGCACGATCGTGGTCGAGCGGTTCCGCGACGAGATCGGCGATTGGCGTGTCTGCGTGCTGTCGCCTTTCGGCGCCCGTGTCCATGCTCCCTGGGCCATTGCCGTGCGGGCGCGGCTCGACGAACGTCTCGGCGTTCCCGTCGAGGTGATGTGGGCCGACGACGGCATCGTGCTGCGACTCCCGGAAGCGGTCGAGCACATCCCCATCGACGAGCTCATGATCCCGCCCGAGGAGATCGACGACCTCGTCGTCTCGACGCTCCCGACCTCCTCGTTGTTCGCGTCGCGCTTCCGCGAGTGCGCGGCACGTTCGCTGCTGCTGCCTCGCCGCCGCCCCGGTGAGCGCACGCCGCTGTGGCAGCAACGCCAGCGCGCCGCCGATCTGCTCGCGGTGGCGTCGAAGCATCCGGCCTTCCCCGTGCTGCTCGAGACGACTCGCGAGTGCCTGCAGGACGTCTTCGACGTGCCGGCACTGAGGTCGGTGCTCACCGACCTGCGGTCGCGCTCGATCCGGATGGTGTCGGTCGACACCCCGAAGGCCTCGCCGTTCGCGCAGTCCCTGCTCTTCGGGTGGATCGCGACGTACATGTACGAGTCGGACGCGCCGCTCGCCGAGCGCAGAGCCGCCGCCCTGTCGTTGGACCGCGATCTCCTCCGCGACCTGATGGGTGCCGAAGAGCTGCGCGAGCTGATCGACCCAGGCGTCCTCGCGGATCTCGAGCTCGACCTGCAGCGCCTGTCGCCCGCTCGCCACGCTCGCACCGTCGACGAGGTGCACGACCTGTTGCGCCTCCTCGGTGACCTCTCGATCGAGGAGCTCGCTGCGCGTTGTGCTGCGGGCGTCGACGCACGCACCGCGATCGATCAGCTCGTCGACGAGAAGCGCGCGATCGCCGTGCGGGTGGGCGCCGCTGATCGGTATGCCGATGCGCACGATGCCGGGCGACTGCGCGACGGGCTCGGCGCGGCGATCCCGCTCGGGTTGCCCGCCGTGTGCACTGCGCCCGCCGAGCGCTCCCTCGACGACCTCGTCGCGCGATATGCCGCGACGCACGGTCCATTCCTCGCGGCGGCGCCCGCATCGCGCCTCGGGGTGCCGGTGGCACGTGTGGTCACCGCACTGGCCGCGCTCGAGGGCGAGGGACGCGTGGTGAGGGGCGAGTTCAGGCCCGAAGGCGTCGAGCGCGAGTGGTGTGACGTCGACGTGCTCCGCCAGCTCCGGCGGCGATCGCTCGCCGCGCTGCGCCGTGAAGTCGAGCCTGTCGAGCCCGAGGCCTACGCACGGTTCATGTTGGCGTGGCACGGCGTGCACACGGGAGCTCGCCACGGTGTCGACGGTCTCGTCGAGGTTCTCGGCCAGCTGCAGGGCGCGCCGCTCATCGCGTCGTCGCTCGAAGCCGACGTGCTCCCCGCGCGGTTGCGGGGTTACTCGCCCGCACATCTCGACGCGCTCTGCACCTCTGGTGACGTGGTGTGGGTCGGCGCGGGACCGATCGGTGCCGCGGATGGCCGAGTGCGTCTGTTCTTCCGTGACCAGGTGCGGCTGCTTCTCTCAACGCTCGATGGCCTCGACCCGCCCTCGGGCGGCGTGCACGACGCGATCCGCTCACATCTCGCGCAGCGCGGCGCCTCCTTCTGGTCCGAGCTGCGAGCCGCGAGCACCGAGGTCACCGACGCCGAGCTGCTCGCCGCGCTGTGGGATCTCGTGTGGGCCGGCGAGGTCACGAACGACTCGCTCGTACCTGTGCGCGCGCTGCTCGCGGGCAAGCCGCGGCGCACCGCGCCGAAGGCCGGGCGGCCCCGGCCCGGTCGACTGACGCGTCTCGGTCCGCCAGCCGGCGCGGGGCGGTGGTCGCTCGTCTCCTTGCTCGTTCCCACCGCTGCCACGCCGACCGAGCTCGCACACACGACTGCGCTGCAGCTGCTCGAGCGCAACGGCGTGCTCACTCGGGAGGCCGCGCTCGCCGAGGGAGTCGAAGGCGGGTTCGCGGGCGTCTATCCGGTGCTCAAGCTCCTGGAGGAACGCGGGCAGGTGCGGCGTGGCTACTTCGTGGCGGGGCTCGGCGCGACGCAGTTCGCGCTCCCCGGGGCGGTCGATCGGCTGCGGGCGCACCGCGAGGCCGAAGAGACCGGCGCGATCGTGCTCGCGGCCACCGACCCGGCCCAGGTGTACGGCGCCGCGCTGGCATGGCCGCCGTCAGGCGGACGTCCGGCTCGAGCTGCCGGATCGATGGTCGTGCTGGTCGGCGGCGAAGCCGTCGCGTACCTCGACCGGGGCGGACGGTCCCTGCTCACGTTCCGGCCTGCCCTCGACGACGATCGCTGGGCCGACGCCCTCGCCGGCCTGGTGAAGGACGAGCGGGTGCGCTCGCTCGAGCTCCATCGCATCGACGGTGAGCCCGCCGCGTCGTCACCGGTGGCCCCGATGCTGCGCGCCGCAGGGTTCGTCGACGGCTACCGGGGCCTCGTGCTCCGTCAGTGACCCGGAGCGTGATCCACCGCGAAAGGTCGCCGATCTGCTGTTCTGAAGGGAATGGCTCTGAGCCTCCGAGCCTTCACGCTCCCGATGCCTGAGGGCGACACGATCCACCGCACGGCCGCGCGTCTCCGTCCCGCGCTCATCGGTCATCGCCTCGAGAAGTTCGAGGCCCCACGCCTCGTAGGGCTGCGGCCTCGCGTCGGTTCGGTCATCGAGGCGGTCGAGGCCACGGGCAAGCACCTCGAGATCACCTTCGACGACGGCATCGTGCTGCACACCCACATGCGGATGAGCGGGTCGTGGCACCTCTATCGACTGGGCGAGACGTGGCGCAAGCGGCTGCAGTCGGCCCGCGTCGTGCTGCAGGTCGATGGCTGGCTGGCGGTCTGCTTCAACGCTCCACTCGTCGAGGTGTTCCGGGTCGAGGACCGTCGGAGGCATCCCGGGCTCGGGTCGCTCGGGCCCGATCTCTGCCGCCGCGGCGTCGACCTCGAAGCGTGCGTGCGCCGGATGCCGCAGTACTGCGACGGCCACGACGAGATCGGCGACGTGCTCCTCGATCAGCGGATCTGCTGCGGCGTCGGGAACGTCTACAAGAGCGAGGTGCTGTGGGCGTGCCGCATCGATCCCCGCAGCCAGCTGCGCGCGCTCGCGCCTCGCGCCTGTCTCGTGGTCGTCCAGACGGCGGCTGACTTGCTGCAGGCGAACCTCGGCGGCGGCGAGCGAGCCACCGTCATGGGTGGCCTCGCCGTCTATGGGCGAGCGGGCAAGCCATGCCTGCGTTGCCACACACCGGTCGAAGTGATGCGTCAGGGTGTCAATGCGCGGGTCACCTATTGGTGCCCCGGCTGCCAGCTGCGCGTCGATCCGTAGGCCGAACCGGCCCGACCCCCCCCAGCGTTCTTGTGCGCATAACCGGCCACCCGTGGCCGGTTATCCGCACGAGTTCGTCAGCGGGTGCGGCGGTCGCGCCGCCAGACGACCCGCAGACCCGACCACACGTCGTCGATGGCGCACACCTTGTTGTCGACGAGGCCGAGGGGGAGTGCGACCTCGCGCACCGTGTCCTCCGTGATGTCGGTCGGCACGCCTGACGCCTTCTTCGGCCACGCGACCCAGACCCCGCCATCGGGGAAGATCGCCTTGCCGCACGCTTCGATCCGCTTGGCGAGCTGCGCCTTCTCCGTGAAGAACGCGACGAGCACATCCGCACGACGCGGGGGACGGCTCGCCGCGATGATCGGCACGCCGGCGAGCAGCGCGGCAAATCCTTCGGGTGCTCCGAGCGTCACGACCTCGGCGCCGTCCTTGATGCCGAGCTTCTTCACGAGCGGCGTGCCCGAGTACCCGGCCACGGCTACTCCGTCGCGATCGACTCGAGGATGTTCAGCTTCGCGGCCTTGCGAGCAGGCAGGATCGCAGCGACGACGCCCGCGATGGCGGCCAGGATCGCCACGATGACGAGCTGGCCGATCGGGATCGAGAAGCCGGTGAAGCCGATCGATCGCAGCGACCGCACGATCGCCGCGCCGAAGGCGACACCTATGACGAGCCCGAGCCCGGTGCCCAGCAACGCGATGATCACCGCCTCCCAGCGGACGGCGGACCTCACCTGACGACGGGTCATGCCCACGGCGCGGAGCAAGCCGATCTCGTGGCGGCGCTCGTAGATCGACAGCGCCAGGGTGTTGGCGATTCCGAGCAAGGCGATGATGATCGCGAGGAAGAGCAGTGCGTAGATGATCTGCACGATCTGGTTGACCTGGCTCGCGGCCGACGCCTTGAACTCGTCCGGCGTCTGCAGCTGCGCGGTCGGGTAGTCGACCAGGATCTTGTCGACGCCCGCCTCGAACGCAGCAGTGTTTGCGCCCGGCTTCAGCTTGATGAAGACCTGCCGCGTCGAACTGATCGGCGAAGTGGTTCTCGTAGGTGGCGATCGACATGCCCCAGTTCGACGGTGCCTTCGTGCCGTCGATGAGCACGGCGATCTTCATCGGCGTGGTCTCGCTGGCGAACGTCACTGGGATGGTCGTGCCGATGTCCCAGCCGTTCTTCTCGGCGACGTCCTTGTCGACCGCGATCGTGTTGATCTCGTTGAGGTCTTGGATCGAGCCGGTGACGTTCACGAAGTCGTAGACGTCTTCGATCGTGTTCGGGTCGATCGCGAACACGACCTTGGTGCTTCCATCCACTTGCATCGCGTTGAACCGCATGCCCGAGACGCTCTGCACCTCGGGCAGCGTCGAGATCTGGCTGGCGAGCTCGGGGCTGAAGCCGGTGCTGTTGAAGCCGCCCGTGCTGTTGATGATGTAGTCGGCCTTCAGCTGGTTGTTGGTGATGTCAGCGATCGACTGCTTGATCGACGCCGCCAGCACGAGGATGAAGCCGACGATGCCGACGCCGATCATGAGGGCCGCGGCAGTCGACGCTGTGCGCCGCGGATTGCGCGCCGCGTTCTCCTTCGCGAGCGTGCCGCTCATCCCTCGGAGCTTCGGGAGGGGAGCGCCGAGCACCTTGCTCACCGGCTTCGCGATGATCGGGCCGAGGATGGTCGCGGCCAGGAACACCACGAGCGCGCTGAGACCGACCTCCGCGGCTCCGCCGCTGCCACCCTTCGCCAGCCCCGCCACGAGGAGCAGCCCACCGAGCGCGAGCGCGATCACGCCGAAGACCGCGCGCTTGCGGGAAGAGGCCGAGGTGTCGATGGCGACGTCGCGCATGGCGGCGACAGGCGGGATGCGTGACGCCCGGCGAGCGGGAACGAAGGCCGACACCACGGTGACGCTGACGCCCACGATGAGGCTGACGATGACGGTGCGGGGGAGCACTACGAGTGACCCGCTCGGCAGGTCGAACCCGAGAGCGGAGAGCAGGGACGTGAGGCCGAGCGCCACGAGGATGCCGAGACCGAAGCCGACAAGGGACGCGATGACGCCCACCGCGATGCCCTCGACGAGCACCGACGTGAGCACCTGCCTTCGACTCGCCCCGATCGCCCTCAGCAGGGCCAGCTCGCGGCCGCGCTGCGCGACGAGGATCGAGAACGTGTTGTAGATGATGAACATCCCGACAAAGACCGCGACACCGGCGAACACGAGCAGGAACGTGTTGAAGAACTTCAGGTTCTGCTTGATGTCGCTCTGGTTCTCTTTGGTGATCTGCGCGCCCGTCAGGACCTCGAGGTCAGCGGGCACCACCTTTTGGATGTTCGCCGCGAGCTGCTGCTGCGAGACGCCCTCGTCCGCCACTGCCGAGATCGAGTCGATCTCCCCGGGCGCGGCAAGAAGCTTCTGCGCAGTGTTGTAGGCGAAGCCGACGAACGTGGCACCGGCCGGTGAGTCCGCCGTACCGAACTTCGCGATGCCGGCGATCGTGAACTCTTGGGTCGGGCCCTTGAGCAAGACCTTCACGCGCTGACCGAGCGTGAAGTCGCCCTTCTTCGCGCTTCCCTCGTCGATGACGATCTCTTGCGTGCCCGTGGGCGCGCGGCCCTCGATGATCTTCCAGGGGTTGAGCTCCGGGACCTCGCCCCAGCTGCCACCCAAGTTCGGCGCCTGTCCCGAGCTGAGCGCCTTCCCGTTGGCCTTCACGAGCTGCGCGTAGCCCTGCACCGACCCTTCCGCGGCCTTCACTCCTTGGGCGCCCTCGACCGTCGTGACGAGCGACGCGGGGATGCGACTGCGCACATCGCCGAAGTCGCTCTTGAAGACGGTCGGGCCCCGCACGAACGCGTCGGTGCCGCGGTTCACGTCCGCGAACAGGTCGTCGAAGACCTTCCCCATCGTGTCGGTGAGCACCAGCGTTCCCGCCATGAACGCGACGCCGAGCATGATCGCGAGCGCGGTCGTGAGGAGACGGAGCTTCTTGGCCATCAGGCCGCGGATCGTCACGCGCCACATGAGTGCGCTACTCCCCGAACTGCTTCATCCGATCGAGCACCCTGTCCGCAGTGGGATCGTGCATTTCGTCGACCACCCGTCCGTCGGCGAGGAACACGACGCGGCTCGCGTAGGACGCCGACATCGGATCATGGGTCACCATCACGATCGTCTGCCCGAGGTCGGCGACAGCCGCCTGCATGAAGTGCAGGATCTCGGAGCTCGTACGGCTGTCGAGGTTGCCGGTGGGCTCGTCGGCGAAGATGAGGTCGGGCTGGTTCGCCAGCGCCGCGAGCGACGGCGACCCGCTGTTGCTGGCCGCCGGAGAGCTCGCTCGGCCGGTGCTTCAGGCGATCACCGAGGCCGACGCTCTTGATCACGCGGGCGAGCCACTCCTTGTCCGGATCACGACCTGCGAGGGCGAGGGGCAGGTTGATGTTCTCCTCGGCCGTGAGCGTCGGCACCAGGTTGTAGGCCTGGAAGATGAAGCCGAGGCGGTCGCGGCGCATCAACGTGAGCTCGCGTTCGCTCATGCTGCTGAGCGCCGCGCTCGCCGACCCACACCTCCCCCGACGTGAGGGTGTCGAGCCCGGCGCAGCAGTGCATGAGCGTGGACTTGCCGGAGCCCGACGGGCCCATGATCGCGGTGAACGCGCCGGTCGCGAAGTCGATCGTCACGCCGTCGAGAGCGCGCACTTCGTTGTCGTCCTTGCCGTACACCTTCGTTGCGACGACCGTACGGGCCGCGACCGCGGGTGCCTGCGGGGTGGCGGGAGTCGCCTCGCTGAGCGTTGACATGGGGGGAAGTCAGCTCCTTCGGGAGGTCAGCACTCCACGCTAACCACGCGACGGATCAGCAGGGGCACCGTAGGATGCTTCGTTATGACGTGCCCGTCATGCGGCGCACTCGCGCCCGCCGGGGCCAGGTTCTGCTCCGTTTGCGGGCACAGCCTGGTGGCGCGCTCTGATGAACGTCGGGTGGTCACGGTGCTTTTCGCCGACCTCGTGGGCTTCACGGGCCTCTCCGAGACCATGGACCCCGAGCAGCTGAAGAACCTGATCGACGACTGCTTCGAGTGCCTCGTGGCGGATGTCACGGCCTTCGGCGGACAGGTCGACAAGATCATCGGTGACGCGATCCTCGCCCTGTTCGGCGCGCCGATCGCCCACGAAGACGATGGCGAGCGCGCCGTGCGCGCCGCCTTGCGCATGCAGCAGTCGATCGCCCAGCACATCGCGGGCATCGCGAACGGCATCGAGATGCGAGTCGGCGTGAACACGGGTGAGGTCCTGGTGGGCGCCCTGCGGGCCGGCGGCGACTACACCGCGATGGGCGACGTCGTGAACACCGCGAACCGGCTGCAGTCGGTCGCAAAGCCCGGGCAGGTCCTGGTCGGGCCGGCCACGCACGCCGCCACGCATCAGGTCGTCCGCTACGACCACCTCGGCCCGGTGCAGGCCCGCGGACGTGAGGAGCCGGTCGAAGCCTGGATCGCAGTGGAGACGATCGCGCCTCCGGGTCACCGACCCCGTCGGCTCCGCGCCCCGCTGGTCGGGCGCGCCACCGAGCTCGGGCTGATCTCCAGCAGCGTCGAGATGTCGGTGCAGCACAGTCGAGCGCAGCTGATCTTGCTCATCGGCGAGGCCGGTGTCGGCAAGAGCCGCCTCGCCGAAGAGGCTGCGTCGCTGGCCGAGGCGAACCACGAGGCCGCGGTGCTCGAAGGCCGGTGTGTGCCGTACGGCGAGGCGAACATCTGGTGGCCGATCGGTGAAGCGCTGCGCGACGGCACCGGAGTGCATGCGGAGGACTCGGAGGACGTCGCCCGCCGTCGTTGCGTGGGCGCGGTCGCTGCGGTGCTCGAGCAACCCACGACGACAGACGAAGTCGCCCGCATCGCCGAGGGCCTCCTGTTCTACATGGGCTTCGCGACGCCGCTCGACGGGCTCGATCCAGCCAGAGGCACGCGAGGAGGCGGCGCTCTCACTGTTCGCGTTCACCGAGGCGTACCTCCGCGTGCGTCCTGTGGTCGTGGTCCTGTCCGACCTCCACTGGGCTGACGATCTCGTGCTCGAGCTGCTCGACCGCATGCTTCGCGCGCTCGGGTCATTGCCCTTCGTCGTCGTGGCGACGGCCCGTGTCGGTGAGGACTTCCGCTGGCGGCCTCAGGGAAGGCACAACACCGTCGCCATCAACCTCGACCCGCTCGATCGGGTCGCTGCGCGACAGCTGCTCGATTCCGTCGCGGAGGCGCGCATTCCCCGCCGCATCGCTGATCAGCTCCTCGACCGCAGCGGTGGCAACCCCTTCTTCCTCGAGGAGCTCGCGTCGCTCATCTGCGACACGGCCGACATCTCGGACGACATCCCCGACCTTCCCGACAACATCCGCGGGCTCGTGGCCGCCCGTCTCGACACCTTGTCGCCCGGTGAGAGAGCGACGCTCGAGGACGCCGCGGTGCTCGGACGTTCCGGCCCGGTCAGCGCGCTGGCGTCCCTCGCCGAGGATCGCGTGCCGATCGACGCGCCAGCGAAGTACGACGACGATGGCAAGGGCGCGCTCGGCGGGCTCGTCGCCAAGGACCTCTTGGTGCTCGAGGGCGATCGGTGGACGTTCCGTTCCGAGTCGGTGCGCGAGGTCGCCTACAACACGCTCACCAAGGCGTCTCGCGCCCGACGGCATTCGGCGATCGCCGACATGTTCCAGAACGACGAGCTGATGGGCCGCGGAGAGCGCCTCGAGCAAGTGGCGGTGCATCTCGCCGCCGCGAGCGAGCTGGTGAGCGAGCTCGGCCCGATCCCTGGTGTGCCCGACGATGTGCGTTCAAGGGCAGCCGGATGGCTGGCGAAAGCCGCGAAGCGTGCGTACACGCACGACATGTCGGGCACCGCCCTGCGGCTCTCCGACCGAGCGCTCTCGTTCCTCGATCCGGAGGACGAGGAGACCGCGAGTCCGCGCCGCCGGCTGCTCACGTTGCGGGCGTGGGCGAAGTCCGCGCTGCGCGACCTCCCCGGCGCGCGCATGGACGTGATGGCCGCGCTGTCCGACGCCGACCGCGCCGGCGATCAGTCGGCACGCGCGCAGGCCATGAGCGTCCTCGGCCAGCTGCTCGAGCGCGAGGGTCACCTCGAGGAGTCGGCCGCCACGCTGTGGGACGCGATTGCGCTCTGGCGCGACCTCGGCCAGAAGGAAGGCCTTGCCGAGGCGTTGCGGTACCTCGGGTTCACGAGCATCTTCCTGCGCACGTTCGAGGAAGGCGAGGCGGCCCTCGTCGAAGCGCGTGAGCTCTTCATCGAGCTCGGCGACAAGCGAGGCGAGGCCTGGGCGATTCAGTACCTGGCGTTCATGGCGTTCTCTCGCGGCGATCTCGACGAGGCGAACCCGAGGCTCCAAGAGTCGTTGCGCATGTTCAGCGAGCTCGGTGACCAGTTCGGCATGGGCTGGTCACGCGGTCTGCTCGTGTGGGTTCGCTACAACGAAGGCAACTTCGAGGAGGCCGAGGCGCTCGCCGAGCTCGCCATCGGTGCTCGCGAGAGCGACAAGTGGGCGCACGGCATGATGCTCGTGCTGCTCGCCAACCTGCGGCTCTGGCGTGGGCACGCTCGGGCGGCGATACCGCTCGCGAGCGAGGCCCGAAGCCTGTTCCACTCGATCGGGGATCACTACGGCCGCGCGATGGCATTGTCGGCGCTCGGTCGTGCTCAGGCCGCGACGGGTGATGTCGTCGACGCCGAGAAGTCGATC
Organism: uncultured Acidimicrobiales bacterium; assembly: GCA_963726695.1. Taxonomy (GTDB): domain Bacteria; phylum Actinomycetota; class Acidimicrobiia; order Acidimicrobiales; family DATKAS01; genus DATKAS01. The sequence goes on along the minus strand of CAVSDE010000009.1, from coordinate 97,688 downwards.
GAGGAGGTGCTCGCGGCGACCGGTGCGATCGCGTCCGAACGGATGGGTGCGACGATCGCTGGCAGCACCTACCTCCACCTCGGAGAGGGCGATCGTGCGTTGTCCGCCTTCATGGCCGGCAACCCCGACCCCGCCGGCAAGCTCGGTCTCGGCGAGCTCGAGTGGATGGTGGGCGCGGGTCTCGCGTACCTGCAGCTCGCCAAGGTCGACGAGGCACTCGTGCTGCTGGAAGGTGCGGTTGCGCAGTCACCCGACACGCCGTACGGCGTCGCTGCACTCGCGCTCGCACGGGATGCGGTCGGTGAAGCCTCGGCTGCGATCGATCTGGCCGAGAGCGCGAGTGGGTTCGCCGGTGCGACCTATCTCGACAAGATGATGGCCGACGCCGCCCGCGTGCTCGCGTACGCGCAGCTCGGCGACGAGAAGCAGGCGATGAGCGTGCTCGACGAAGCCATCGCACAGGTCGACGCGACCGACGACCTCGTCGCGCGGCGCCTGATGCGCCTCGCCGGAGCCGAGGCTCTCGCGTCGCTCGGCGCACCCGGCGCCGACGAGATGGGCGCCACAGCGAGGGCTGAGCTCGCGGCGCTGGGTGCTCCGGCCGAGGGATGGGGCACTGCCTTCCGCCTGGCCGCGCTGGGCCGGGGTGCGGGCGAAGGCGGCGGCAGCTGACGACGGGGCTGATCGTCGGGCGGTTCTGTCCACCTCATCTGGGCCACTCGTTCCTGATCGAGTCCGCGGCCTGCGCACGTCGACGAGCTCGTGGTGTTCGTGAACACGAAGGACGGCGAGCCCGTGCCCGGCGAGCTCCGTGCCGACTGGCTGGCCGAGCTGCATCCGGACGTGACCGTCATCGAGGTGCGCCACGACCTCGACACGAACTTCGACGACGAGGGCCTGTGGCAGCGGTGGATCGAACTGTTCCGATCGCGGTGGCCGCTCGACTCCGGGCCTGACGTCTACTTCTCGTCCGAGGCGTATGGAGCAGAGATCGCCCGGCGGCTCGGCGCACGCGCGGTCGACGTTGATCCGAAACGGATCGCAGTACCCGTCTCAGCGTCGATGATCCGCGCCGACCCACGCGCGCACCTCGAGCAGCTCGCGCCGCCGGTGCGCGCGTGGGTGGCGACTCACTTGTTGGGCTGAGGGGTGAGCCGGAGGTACGGCTTGATCGCCTTCCAGCCCTTCGGGAACTTGCCCTTCGCGTCGTCGTCGGAGACGGACGGCATGATGATGACGTCTTCGCCGTCCTTCCAGTTGACCGGCGTCGACACGCTGTAGCCCGACGAGAGCTGCAGCGAGTCGATGACCCGCAGGATCTCGTCGAAGTTGCGACCGCACGACTGCGGGTAGGTGATGGTGAGCTTCACCTTCTTGTCGGGACCGATGACGAACACCGTGCGCACGGTCACCGTGTCACTCGCGTTCGGGTGGATCATGTCGTAGAGGTCTGCGACCTTCTTGTCGGGATCGCCGATCATCGGGTAGTTGACCGCGGTGCCCTGCGTCTCCGCGATGTCGGCAGCCCACTTCTCGTGGCTCTCGACGGGGTCGACCGAGAGGCCGATCACCTTCGTGTTGCGCTTGTCGAACTCGGGCTTGATCTTCGCGATGTAGCCGAGCTCGGTCGTGCAGACCGGCGTGAAGTCCTTCGGATGCGAGAACAGCACGCCCCAGCCGTCGCCGAGCCACTCGTGGAAATTGATCGTGCCTTCGGTGGTGTCGGCGGTGAAGTCGGGAGCGGTATCGCCCAATCGGATGGCCATGTCGTGCCTTTCGCTGAACGCTGGATGAAGCGGATTTTGGTTGTATCCCTAGTCTGCCGGTATCCCGACAAACCCCGTCAACAATGAGTGACGGCACCGTCAGTGACCAAGGGCCCTCACCGTGCGTGAGCAGCAGAAATAGGCCAAACGACCCCTACGGGAAAACAACGCTCAGTGCTAATGTCGCCACTCAAGGTGCCGATCTCAGCGGGGACATCCGTGGAGGGAGTCGGGCGAAGATGACAAAGACAAAGGTCCAAGATCGGCAATCCAGCCCCCGTGGCTCGGCCAGGTTGGCCGCCCAGGGTGGCCCTGATCGCTCGCTCGTCGAGGCGAACTTGACGCTCGTCGAGCAGATCGTCGTCCAGGTGGCGGTGAACTTCCCGAGGCACGTCGACCGTGGCGAGCTCGTCCGGGCCGGGGTGCTCGGCCTCGTCGAGGCGGCCAATCGGTTCGATCCCACCAAGGGCGTCCCGTTCGACAAGTTCGCGGCGCGGCGCATCCGAGGGGCGATCCTCGATGCCGTCCGTTCAGCCGACTGGGCACCCCGCTCGGTGCGGGCCCTCGCTCGGCAGGCCGACTCCGCAGAGCAGCGCCTGGCCAGCCGGCTCGGCCGCATGCCCTCGATGGAGGAGCTCGCTCGTGAGGTCGGGGCATCGCCCGCTGACCTCGCAGCCCTGCGGGACCGGGTGTTCCGGTCCGTTGTGCTCGCTCTCGACTACCGCCTCGGCGAGGCCGAGGAAGACCTCTCGCTCGTGGACGTGCTGTGTGACCGCACGGTCTCCGAGCCGTCCGAGGAGCTCGAGGCCCGCGAGATGCGTGCCTACCTCCGTGACGCAGTGCACCTCCTGCCCGAGCGCCACCGCCTGGTGATCACCGGCTACTTCCTCGAGGGTCGCACCTCCGAGGAGCTCGCCCGGTTCCTTTCAGTGACCGAGAGCCGCATCTCTCAGCTGCGCTCCGAGGCGCTCGAGATGCTGCGTGAGGCCATCGAGGCGCAGTACCGGCCTACCGGGGAGGCTGACGAGGCGTCCAGCCGCACGACCGCTCGGGTTGCCCGACGCAAGCAGACCTACGCCGCCGCAGTGGCGACGCAGTCTTCGTGGAAGAGCCGGCTCGACCAGGTCACGACGACCGAGCCCCTCGCCACGCTCGCGACGGCCTGAGCCAACGCTCTCAGCCGTAGGACCTCTGGAGCGCAGACCTCTGTACAGCAGAGCTCCTAGCGCAGGAACTCTCGAAGCGAGGGCTGTAGGCCCCGCGCGCTGGTTGCCAGCGCGGCCAGCCAGGCCAGCTCGGCTTCGCGCAGCTCGGTCAAGCGTGCTTCGTCGAGGGTGCCCGGACGTCGCCTCGGGCGCTTGCGCTCTTCGACCTCGGTCATGTGAACACTCCTTCGGCGGTCGCGACCGATGCCGCGCTCGCCAGATATGCCGCCTCGAGCAGCGCTCGATTGGCCACCGTCAGGCGGTCGACTTCCTCGGCCGCGAGGCGCAGGGCGTCGCGGTGCTCGGCCAGGATCTCCTGCCACGGCGGCGCGGCGCGGTCGACGATCTCGGTCAGCGAAGGCTCGTCCGGCAGCCCGAGCCGTTCGGCGAGTCCGCTCACCTGCACGGCGCGCTCGAGCTCGGTCGTGCCGAGCTCGTCGAGCACGTCCTCGATCTCACGAGCGGCGAGGGCGATGAACCGCACTCGACCGGACGCGAGCAAGTGATGCTGCGTCTCGAGTCGATACGTCAAGAGGTCCAGCAGCCGCCGCTCTCGAAGGAGCGTGTGGCTGAGTGCGGTCATGCCGTTCATCACCTCAGGCGTGATCACCGGGCGGGGCCGACGGAGCTCACTCTTCAGGTATCGGCACGTTGGGTGGCGTTCTGAGCGGGAAATCGCTCCAATCGTCATCGAAAAGACACTCTAAGTGGTGGTGACGTCACGGTGGGGGATGCCGGATGCGGACGCGACGAGCGCGGCTCGTTGCACCAGATCGCGGGGCCCGGCGAGCGCGAGCAGCTCGGTGTTGCTGAGGTGCGAGACGCTTCCGACCCGCTCGCCCTTCGGGTTGTAGATGCCGATCTGGGCGCCGACGTACCGCTTCGAGTCGAACGCCAACACCTCGACGTGGCGACCCCCCTCCGCGGACATCGCAGTGAGCTCCTCGAGCGTGAGCCATGCCTCGTCGTTGTACGAGACGACGAGGAGCTCGGCGTCGACCTGTGTGATCACCGACGCCAACGCTCCCGGCATCGAGCTTCGAGAGTTGAACGGCGTGCGCGTCGCGGGATCACGCGCGTCGATGCGCTTGCACGCGACGCCGTAGTGCACGGGAGCGTCCCACGCGACCAGCGTCTCCCACACGTGGTAGTTGGTGAAGTACCGGTGCTGGTTGTACGGCGGGTCGAGGTACGCGAGGTCGAACGAGCCGAGCGATGAAGTGACATCGAGGGCGTCGGCGCGCACCGCTCGCCCCTTCCCTGCGAGCAGCACGGGCGCGCGAAGCGTCATCCGTTGCTGGGCTCGTGGCGCCCATTGCTTGAGGTAGGCCATCTGCACGCCCGTCGTGGAGTCCACGCGGTCGGCCGCCTCGATCAGGCTCGTGAGCAGCAGCGGTTCGAGCGCACTGCCGCAGTGATCGGTCGCGATCGCGTCGCGGATGGCGTCGATGCGAGCGCCGTTGTCGGGCGTGAAGAACCGGCTCCGATGGCAGAAGGTCTCGGTCACGTAGCCCGGGTGGCCCGGCAGGTCGTCGAGCCGGGCGAGCTCGGCGGTCAACGCGGGGTGATCGACCGAGTCGGAGTCAGCTTCGATGTAGCAGCGAGAGAACACCTCGGCGTAGCGGGCGGTATCGACCGCGGTGACGTGCGCCCCTTGCTGCTTGAACGCCTGGGCGACACGGGTCGTGCCCGTGAAGAGGTCGAGCGCGGTGCGTGCCCCCGCGGCCTCCGCAATGGCGGCAAGCACGGGCACGAGCCTGCGCTTCGAGCCGATGTACTTGATCACCTGTGCTTGATCACCCGCGCTTGATCATCGCGGCGAGGTGCGCAGGACGAGGTTCGAGCCCTGTGCCTCGGCCGGCTGCAGGCGCCGCCCGGTCGCGTGGAGGTACGTGTTCACCGACCCGACCCAGTCGTCGATCGGTCCGCGCAGACCGAGGAAGCCGGGCACACCCGAGGTGTCCATCACCAGCTCGCCGTCGTCGTCGACATGGGCCACAAGTCGCGCCGAGGCCGGGCCCCACTTCACTTGGATGCGCACGTGGCCGGGTCGATCCAACGCGAACGTGGTCTGCGGATCGCGCATCATCATGAGCCGCACCGCGGTCGGCGCCGGCAGCCACGCGAGTTTTCCGGATCGCAGCGTGACCTCGTCACGCTCTCCGTGGACGAACTCGACCAGCGTGGGCGGCGCGTCGGGAGGCAACGACGGCGGCGGGGGAAGCGGGGCCATCAGTCCCGCAGCATGCGCCACGCGAGCGCGCTCATGAAGCCCATCGGCATGCTGACCATCACGCGTTGCACGATGCCGTTGCCGCGGCGGTCGACCTGCGTCGCGAAGATCGCCATCAGCGTGAGGCTGGTCGCCGACGTCGCGATGCCGATCGGGGCCATCGGCGCGAGGCGCTGGTCACGCGTGAGGTGACGAAAGAGGAAGAGCGGCGCGGCCACTGACGTGGCGTAGATGACCCCTGCCGAGATGTCGTGGCCGTCGTTCTTCCACGACTGCTTCCAGTCATCGGGTTGGTCTGGCGGGTGCAGCAGCATCCGGTCCCGGCGCAGCAACCCGGCGCCGATCGCCCCAGCCCCCGAGAGCGCGAGCAGGATCGGCCCGAGACCGGCGCGCCTGCCCCCGAGTCGGCCGCGAAGCGCCGTCGCGAACGCGACCGTCGACATGCCCATCGCGAGAAACCCCGTCATGACGAGCTGAGGGTTGCGGGCGTCAGGCGCGGCGAGGCCGCTGATGTGCTCGTCGCGGATCGAGTACCCGTCCTGCCGGCGCTCGCTCACGGTCATCGCCGTGAGGAACGCGGCGGGTCCGATGATGCCGGCGGCGGTTGCGATCCGGTGCAGGGTCGGCGTCACAAGTGGGACGCTACGCGTAACGCCGACCCGGAGAGCGAGACCGAACCCCATGGCACAGACGCAGCGCTACGACGTGAGCTACGACGTGATCCTCATCGGTGGCGGCCCGGCGGGCGAGCACTTTGCCGCGCGGTGTGCGAAGGGCGGCTTGACGGTCGTCCTCATCGAGAAGGAGCTCGTCGGCGGAGAGTGCTCGTACTGGGGCTGCATCCCGTCGAAGACCCTGATCCGGCCGGGAGACATCGTCGCCGCGGCGCGGCGGGTGCCGGGTGCGGCCGAGGCGGTCAGTGGCGAGATCGACGTCGCCGCCGCGTTCGCGCAACGGGACTACATGACCAACAACTGGACGGACGACGGGCAGCTGCGCTGGCTCGAGAGCGTGCACGTGGCTTTTCTCCGGGGTGTGGGCCGCCTGACCGGCGAGCGGACCGTCGAGGTGACTGCTCCCGACGGCTCGACGCAAGTGATCGAGGCGACGAAGGCGGTCGTCCTCTCGACGGGCACGGGGTCGGTCCTGCCTCCGATCCCCGGTCTCGCCGACGTGAAGCCCTGGGACAACCGCGGCATCACGTCCGCGAAGGAGCTGCCCCGACGGCTCGTGGTGCTCGGGGGCGGAGCGGTCGGCGCGGAGATGGCGCAAGGGTTCAAGCGTCTCGGCTGCGAGAAGGTCATCGTCGTCGAGGGCGGCCCGCGGCTGCTCGCCCGCGAGGAGCCCTTCGCCGGGGAAGAGGTCGATGCGGCGTTCGCCGAAGAGGGCATCGAGGTGCACACGGGCGTGCACGCGACTGCGGCGCGTCGTGAGGGAAGCGACGGACCGATCGTCTTGTCGCTCGACGACGGCACCGAGGTCGAAGGTGACGAGCTGCTCGTCGCGGTCGGGCGCCGCCCCGCGACGGGAGACCTGGGCCTCGACATCGTGGGGCTCGCGCCGGGCAAGTTCGTCGAGGTCGACGACCAGATGCGTGCGGTCGGCGTGCCCGGCGAGTGGCTGTACGCGATCGGCGACTGCAACGGACGCGCGCTGCTGACCCACATGGGCAAGTACCACGCGCGGATCGCGGCCGATGTCATCCTCGGCAAGGACGCCGTGGATGTCGCCGATCACGGCATGATCCCGCGGGTCACGTTCACCGATCCCCAGGTGTGCGCCGTCGGTCTCACCGAGGTGCAGGCGCGAGAGAAGGGCCTCAACGTGCGGACGGTCAGCACCGGGACCGGCGACGTTCCGGGTGCGTACACGTCGGGCAACGGCATCAAGGGCACGTCGTTCTTGGTGATCGACGAGGACCGTGGCGTGATCGTCGGCGCCACGTTCACCGGCCCTCTCCTGCAGGAGCTGCTCCACTCGGCCACGATCGCGATCGTGGGTGAGGTGCCGCTCGAGCGGCTGCGTCACGCGGTGCCGTCGTTCCCGACGGTCAGCGAGGTGTGGCTCGAGCTGCTCCTGGAGTACGGCTTCTAGATCTCGGTCACGAGGTCGCCCATCCGCAGCTCGGGTTCGCGGGTCTGGCCACCCAGCTCGAGGAAGCGGCGCATCGCGGCCTGTGCCTCGGGATCGCGCAGCGTGCGCTGGAACAGCACCGCTTCCTCGGCGAGGCCGTCGACGAGGCGAAGCGCTCGGCATTCAGCACCGACTCCTTCGCCAGCGCGATCGCGTGGGCGGGGAAGGCCGCGATGCGCCGTGCGAGCGCGTCGACGAACGGTCGCAGCTCGTCCGGCGGAAGGGCGCGGTTGAGATAGCCCCATCGCTCGGCTGTGACCGCGTCGATGTCGACGCCGCCGAGGATGATCTCCATCGCGCGGCCCGGCCCGACGAGCCGCGGCAATCGCTGCGTGCCGGTGCCGCCGGGGAGGATGCCGAGCGGCACCTCCATCTGGTTCACGATCGTGCGACCGATGGCGCCGAAGCGCATGTCGCAGGACGCCGCCAGCTCGCTGCCGCCGCCGCCCACGCCGTCCGGCGATCTCGGCGATCGTCGCCTTCGGCATCGTGCGCAGCCGTTCGCACATCGTGTGAAAGGGGTTCGGCGTCGTCTCCCTGGCCGGCTCGCCGTCGGTCGGGAACTGCAAGATCGCCTCGACATCGAAGTGCGCGATGAAGAAGTCGGGGTCGGCACTGCGCAGCACGAACACCTTGACTGCACTGTTGCTCTCGATCTCTCCGCAGAGCTGGGCGAGCTCGAGGTACAGCGTGATCGTCATCACGTTGATGGGCGGCGCGTCGATCACCGCGACGGCGACGCCGTCGCTCACGTCGACGTGCACGAGCGCGCTCACCAGTCACCAGCCAGATCTCGCTTGCCCTGCTTGCTCGCCTCGGCGGCGTGGCGCATCAGGTTCCGTGCCATCGACGACTCCTGTTCCATCGCTCTCGTCTCGTAGATGTGCGCCCGAGTCTCGTGCGCTTCCTTCGTGTCGGGGGCGGCGATCACCGTGTGCTCGACGAGATGACACGCGAGGCGCAGGTCGCCTTCGTCGGCGAGCTCACGAGCCCGGGCGAGCACCCGCTCGACTCCACCGGCGAGCTGCACCCACTCGCGCGCTTGGTCGGCGCGCGGCGCGGGCAGCAAGTTGTCGGGCTCGCCGTCGTACCACCCGCCGTAGCGACGCCAGACATTGCGAACGATGAACTGCGGGTGGTCGTAGACCGGTCGGAGGTACGGCTTGTCGCGGAGGTGCGCCGGCACCTCCACCTCGTGGAGCACGCGATCGAGTGAGCATCCGGTGTTCATCAGCATCAGGGTCTGCGCCTCGAGCGAGGCGAGCAGCTCGGCCGTGTCGGTGAGCGTGGCCCGCACGCGGTCGGCACCGAAGATCGGCAGCCCGTGGCCGGCGAGGAGCACCTCGGCGCCGAGCCCGGCCATCTGCTGCAGTGACGACGCCCAGTCGGACGCGTAGCGCTGCACCTTCTGCGGGTTGCCCGCGTTCGGCACCGCCCAGATGAAGAGGTCTCCCGGGTGGATGATCTTGCGTTCGGGCACCCATGTCCACGTCGCGTCGTCGGTCTCGCCGCGGCCGTGGTGCAGGTGGAACGTGAGGTCGCCCCGCGTGAACGTGAGACGGTCCTTGTAGGTGACGTCGGGATAGCGGTAGTGCTCGGGCCACCGGAAGCCGTCGACGGGAAGGCCGAACTGGCGCTTGTTGATCGCGGTGTTCCAGCCGAGCGTGTGCGTGTAGCGATCGAAGTGGTGCGGTAGCTCTTCGTGGGCGTAGACGACGGGTGCCGGCCAACCCTTTTCCGCGGCCTCCTCCTCGAAGCGCTTGGTGCCGAAGACGTGATCGACATGGTGGTGCGAGTACACGGCGGCGCGCACCGGGACTTCCGGCCGCCACCCCCGGATCTCGCGGTGCACGAGGTTCGCGTCGAACTCGCCGCCGGTGTCGAGCATCACCAGTCCGTCGCCGGTGTCGACCGCGTTCACACTCGCGATCGACTTCAAGCAGAAGACACCGTCGAGGATCTCCTCGCCGCTTGCGGTGTGTCGCAGTGACGGGGTGATCCGCGAAGACGAGGTCGCCGCCGCCGTTCCAGAGTCGCTCGGAGTCTTCCCTGATGCTTCCCACGACGCGAGCATCGCACCGCCGTCACGGGTGTGCGCTAGAGGTGTGCGCTAGAGAGGAGCGTGGACCTTCAACAGCACGCGATCGACACCGCCATCGAGATCCTGGCCATCGCTGACGGCATCGAGCCCGATCGGCCGAGCCATCTCCTCATGAACGAGGCCGACCTGCGCGGGCTGCTCGAAGCCGCCGGGCTCGGCGCCGCGGAGGCCAACGAGGCAGTGCACCAAGCGTTTCACGAGCACGGAGTCGCGAAGGTCGCCGCGCTGGCCAACACCTGGGCGCCGGCATCCCGGTGCCCGCAATGCGGCGGTCGCGTCGCGCCGATCGTCTACGGCATGCCGACGGCCGATCTGGGTGAGCTCGCGCAACTTGGCGTGATCTCGATAGGTGGATGCATGGTCGAGGAAGATCAGCCCGACTTCACGTGCATGAGCTGTGGAGCGACCTGGCGCTAGGCCGCAACCCGGTCGTTCGCTCGGGCCATCAGCTGCAGACCCTCGAGCCCCGGGAGCCGGTCGATGTGACGATCGACGCGCTCGACCGCGGCGCGACCCTCTTCGCCACCGAAGAGATGGTGACCGACGAAGGTGACCTCCTCGTGAGGCATGACGTCTGAGCCGACCGGCGTCCAGAACCGTCTGAGAGCGAACCGTGTGGCGCGCTGCACCATGCGGTCACCGTCGAGTCGCTTCGTCGCCTGCGATGCGTAGAAGTCGATGTGGCCACCCTCTTGTCGTTGGATCCGCTTGAGCAGCTCGGACAGCGCGGGGTGCGCGGCCCGCTGGGCGAGGCGCGCGTATGCCGCCTGCGCCGTCCACTCGTTGATCGCACCCCACGTCATGTGGATCGCCGCGAACGACCGGCCGGCGATCGCCGAGCCGAGGCCGAAGAAGAGCGGCGACAGGCTCTCCTTCATCCGCAGCCGCATCCGCATGGGAGTGACTCGGTCGCCGCCGGCCGGCTCGCCATGCGCCGCGAGCACCGCGCCGAGCGCCTCTCCATGCCAGTACTCCTCGAGTGCCCACATCGTGAGGAACGTCGTCATCTCGTGGTCGCGGTGGGCGGGGGTGACCAGGAGGTCGCGTAGGTAGCAGATCGTGTGGTGCTCGATGTCGTGCATGTACCGGAGGCAGCGAATCGTCTCGGAGTCGAGGGGGTGACATGCGAACTCGCCGAAGTCGACCCCATCGAGGGCCACCGGCGCTGACCGGCGCTTGTAGGTCTCGATGTTGAAGCCCATGCCCCAATTTTCGTCGCACGTCGGCGTCCGGATGACAAGTGGGAGCGTCCGGCGGCCGCGAGCCCTGTCACAGCGGGCTTGTAGAGGGCGACCATGAAGGACCGGGATGTCAGTGTTGGTGCCCTCGGCCGAGCGATCGACACGCTCGGGCCGCAGTTCCGCACGAAAGACGTATCGAACCACCCTGAGGTCACCAGAGCGCTCCAACGCTTCGTCAGCGACTTCAACTACCACGCGGCCGTGGGCAAGGCGCTCTCGGGCAACCGCCGCAGCCTCGGGATCGAGCTCCGGTCGACGACCGGCGGCAACGCCACCTGGGGAAAGGTGGCGGCGGCCTCTGTTCCCGCTTCCGCCCCTGTTCCTGCTTCGGCCCCTGTTCCCGCGGACGAGCGTCCCGATCCCCACGACCTGGGTCCCCAGTCCAGCGCCGACGCGCCGTTCACCGCGTGGATGCGGCTGCATCAGAGCTGGTACCGCGCGACCGTGTTGCAGGTGCCATGTGGCACCGGGCCGCAGGCGGCGAGCCAGTCGCACTACGGCAACATGCTCGACGCGGCCGCGGGCGCTGCCGGGCTGAACTTCCTGACGCCCGAGATCGTCGCGATCGCGTGTGCACGCATCGCGCAGGGCGGGGGCGTCGAGCCATTTCGATGCCTTCACAACATGCTCTCGAGCCAGCCGATGTGCTTCAACCTCTTCGGCCCGCTTGTCGCCGACCTCGACCTCGCGACGCGATGCATGCGAGCCCTCTTGCCCGACGAGGTCGACCGGGTCACCGGGGTGCGCATCGAGTACGCGCCCGCACCCGCCGACGAGTACCTCGGCGACCGAACTTCGTTCGACGCGTTCGTCGAGTACATGCGAGTCGACGGCACGACCGCGTTCCTGGGCATCGAGACGAAGCTGACCGAGTCGTTCTCGCCGGGTGAGTACCAGAAGCAGAGCTACCAGCGCCTCACCGAGTGTGCCGGCTCCCTCTGGCGTCCAGAGGCGTGGGCGACGATGTCCAGGTCCGAGTGGAACCAGCTCTGGCGCAACCACTTGCTCGTCGAGGCGCTGTGCCGTCACCCGCGACCGCAGCACGGCACACGCGGTCGGTCGGTCCTGATCCGCCATCCCGGCGACCTCGGCGTGGCTGCTGTCGTGGAGCAGTACCGCTCGTTCCTCACGGCGCCCGACGACACGTTCTCTGATTGGACGCTCGATCGTGTGGTCGACGCGTTCGTGGGCGTGTGCGTCGACGAGCAAGAAGCGACCTGGATCGAGCGCTTCCGGCTGCGGTACCTCGACCTGGCCGCGAGCGAGGGCGCTGTGGCCGGCCGATGCCGCCCGGTGGACCTCGTGCCACCCCTCGTGCCGCCCCTCGTGCCGGCTGTTCCGCGCGCGTGGCGGCCGTTGCCTCGAGCGAGATCAGTGACGGTGTGTGGGAGGTCGGTGTCGACGTCGAACCGGGCGTCTACGCGTCGACCTCGGTCGAGCACTGCTACTGGGAGCGCATGGGCAGCTTCACCGGCGACGACATCTTGGCCAACGCAACCGCTGATGCCGGCACGCATCTCATCGTCGAGATCCTCCCGACCGACGTCGGCTTCACGTCGCAAGGGTGCGGCACCTGGCGCAAGCGCCGATGATCGGCGGCGTCGCGGCGGCGGCCTAGAACCAGATCGCCTGCGAGTGTCCCCGCACGACGGGTGGCGGGTCCGGGAGACATGTCGCCTCACCGCGAGCCAGCCGTCTGGCCGACCACGCGACCGCGCATGCGTCGAGCAGATCAGCGGTCTCCCGCACGTCGGTCGGGATCGTGAGGCCAAGGCCGACCAGAGCGGCCCGGCGCAGCGTCGCGCCCTCGCGGGTCTTCTTCGAAGGAGCGATCACGTGACCGCACATCTGCGCGAACGACACCTCTGGGTGCACCTCGTAGACCGGACACGGCGCGGACGGCAGCCATTCGTCGATCTCGGCGATCTTGGGCACGAGGCCCCATGTCTGCAGCGAGATCTTCTTCCCGAGGGCCAGCGCGGATGCCTGCTTCGCGTCCTCGTAGGTGGCGCTGGCGAGCACGGCGGAGATCGGGGCGTTGAACACCCGGCTGCCGTGGGGTGACAGCGCGCGGCGCGCGGCGGTGTCGCACGGCCGGTCGCTGGCGTCGCTCAGGTGAATGGGCATGTCGACGCCGATGACATCGACATCACCGGCGAACGCGACGAGCGCGGAGATGTGCTTCGCGACGGTCACCCTCGGCGGGCAGTCGTCGTCGAGGACGACACCGACCCATCCGCCCTTGCAGCCGTCGGCGCCCAGCACGCGCGTCACCCGAGTGTCCTAGCGCGCCTTGGCGGCCTCGAGCTCGAGCTCGTTCACCACCGCGTGGAGCTCGCGGGCCATGACCGCCGGCCGCCCCTTGCGCATGCGAGCGCAGAACACGGTCGCGAGGGCACGGTAGTTCCGGGCCTGCTTCTGGGGGCCGGCGTTGAACCGATCCCACACCCTCGGCCCCATCGTACGAGCGTCCTCCAACGTCGACCGCGCGTTGTAGAGCTTGTCCGCGCAGGACACCAGCAGCGCGTCGGCGTGCGCACCGCGGAGGTGCTTCACATACCGCTTCTTGCGCTTGCTCCACTTCTCCTTGTTCGCCGGGTCGGCCGAGAGGCTGTCAGAGCACTCCCGCACGATCTTGGCGACCTTCTTGCCGAACTTCTTCTTGATCTCGTCGAGCCGCGCCTTACCTCCGTGATCTTCGGGCACGTCGTGCAAGAACGCGGCCGCCACCTGCTCGTCGCTTCCGCCGTACTCGAGCACGAGCGACGCGACGCCCAAGACGTGCGCGAGGTAGGGGATCTGCGTCCCCTTGCGCACGTCTCCCCGGTGATGGCTTGCGGCGTACTCGAACGCGTCGGTGAGGAGGATGTCGTTCCGGACGTGAGCCATGCGAAAACGTCTAGCCGCTGCGGGCGTCGAGTTCAGCGATCAACTTCTTGGGAGCGACGACCCGATAGGCGTCTTCGAGGATCATCTCCATCTCGTCCCAGTCGACGGCGACGTCGAGCCGCACGCCCAGCCACCCGCGTCCTCCGACGTACGGAGGTTTGAAGAACCGATCGGGCTCGGCATCGATGAGCTCGGACTGCACACCGGGAGGCGCCGCACACCAAAGGTGAGGGAACTGGTTCTGATGATGGCCATCTTCCATCAGCGTCACGAACGTCGTCTTGCCGCGCACGAACCAGGTGGGCGATCCGTGGCTGAGGCGTTCGGTCACTTCGGGAAACGCCATGCAGATCTCCCTCACCTTCGCGAGGGCGTCGCTGCGCTTCGGGCTCACCCGTTCATCCTCGCCGAAGCGGACGTAGGGTCGCCCCATGGATCCAAAGGGCAGAGTTGCAGTGGTCACTGGTGCTGCAGGGGGGATCGGCTCGGCATTGGTGCGTGCGCTCGTCGGTGCCGGCGCGGCCACCGTCGTCGCGACCGACCTCGACGTGCCGCGCCACACCGCGGGCACGATCGTCAACGCCTCGCTCGACGTGACCGACGGCGAAGCGACCGAGCGGCTCGTGGCAGATGTCGAGTCGACGCACGGTCCCATCGGGTTGTGGTTCGCGAATGCGGGCGTCACCGGAGGCGGGGGCCACGAGGCCTCTGATGCCGCGTGGGACCTGCAGTGGCGAGTCAACGTCATGGCCCACGTGCACGCCTCGCGTGCCCTGGTGCCCAGGTGGGTCGAACGGGGCGAAGGCCACCTGGTCACCACCGCATCGATGGCGGGCATCCTCACGACCCTCGGCGACGGTGTGTACGCCGCGACAAAGCACGCGGCGGTCGGCTACGCCGAGTGGATGGCGATCACCTACGCCGACAGCGGCATCAAGGTCTCGTGCGTCTGTCCGGGAGCGGTCGACACCCCGATGCTGCGAGGCAGCCTCGGCGACCCCGACAAGGCCGACGCAGTCATCGGGGGTGGCGGCGCGATCTCAGCCGATGACGCGGCAGCACGCGTGCTCGAGGGCGTGCGTGAGGACAGGTTTCTGATCCTCACGCATCCCGAGATGAAGGAGTTCATGACCCGCAAGACCGACGACACCGAGCGATGGATCCGCGGGATGAGCCGCATGTGGTTGCGGAGTCGCGACCTGCTCGGCGAGTAGCGGTCGGCGGCTAGCTGAGCAGCTCGCGCACTCGAGCGCAGAACCGATCGGGTGCGACGAGGTGGAGGTAGTGACCGTGGTCGGCCCAGTGCTCGACCTTCGCTTGCGGGATGCGCGCCCTCAGCCACTCTGCGTAATCGGGACCCGGATCGAGGCCGTGCAGAGACAGGTAGGGAGCGGTGACCGACGCACCGATCATGTCCACGACGCCGTCGAGGTCGTCGTCGGTGGAGGCGAAGATCAGATCCCACACGCCGAGCACCACGTCCTTGCGGGCGCGCCGCCGATGCGTCGCGAGCTCGGCGCGCAGATCGTCGTCCATCATCGGGCCGTTCATCGAGTCGAGCACGAGCTCGAAGGTCTGGTGGAAGTCATCGCCGCGGAGGCTCGCCTCGAGCGGTCGCAGTGCGTCGGCGAATTCGCTCGAGTCGCAATCCCTGATCGACGTTCACGACGGCGGTGACCGGGGCCGTCGTGGCGTAGACCGACACGACGGCTCCGCCGAGGGAGTGGCCGATCACCATTGGTGCGACGAGGTCCTCAGCCGCAACGACCGCGGCGACGTCGGCAGCCATCGTGAGCGCGCCGTAGTCCGCCGTGTCGCCCGATTCACCGTGACCCCGAAGGTCGAGCGCGATGCACCGGTGGTCGGACGACAACCGGTCGACGATGGGCGCCCAGTCAGCGCGGCTGTCGCTGAGACCGTGCACGAGCACGATCGGCGGTCCGTCGCCCCGCACGTCGTACGCGATCTCGACTCCGTCGTCCGTGGTGCAACGCATCCTCGAGTGTTGCATGCTCGATCCGATGAGTGACTTGGGGCGCCTCCTGCACTTCAGCGAGGACCCGTCGATCACACGGTTCGTGCCCCACGTGCCGAGGACCAACCCCGACCACGCTCCCGCGGTGTGGGCGATCGACGCCGATCACGCTCCCGTCTACTGGTTCCCGCTGTGATTGCCCTCGTGCGTCGGTGTGGGCGAACGACGACGAGCAGGGCGCCATGCTCCGCGCTCGCTTTCGGACCACGGCCTCGCGCGTGCAGGCCACCGAGCTCGCATGGCTGGATCGCATGCGTCACGCCGAGCTCTATGTCTACGAGCTCGACCGGGCGGCGTTCGAGGAGTGGCCGGCCGTGGAAGGCCAGTGGATCTCGCACGCTGTCGTCGAACCGCATCGCGGCGCGCGGTCGGCGATCTCCTCGATCTGCACGTGTCCGCCGGGTCGAGCTGCGCTTCGTGCCCGACCTCACGCCGTTCTGGGCCGACGTCGTGTCGTCGGGCCTGCCGTTCTCCGGGGTGCGCCTCCCATAGTGCTCGTGCCGCCGCGGTGGCACAGTGGAGTCATGCCAGACGACGGAGAGCTGTCCGACATCAACCCCTACGACCTCATGGAGTCGGAGGCGGCTCGCCTCGAGTTCTACTTCGGCTCGCTCCGCGGTGACGACTGGAATGAGCCCTCTGCGTGCGAGGGATGGTCGGTCAAGGACGTGCTCGCTCACCTCGCAGGGGGCGAGGAGTACAACCGAGCGTGCCTGAACGACAACGTCGGCCCGATGTTCGAGAGCTACGCGGCGCGGGGTGTGACCGACGTGCACTCGTTCAACGCCATCGGGGTGAGTGATCGGAAGGACAAGACACCGGCAGACCTGCTCGACGAGTTCCAGCGTGAGAACGGGGAGACCCGGACGAAGATGCGTGAGCGCGACGGCGAGGAGCTCTCCACCATGGCCGGTCCGTACCCGATGCGTTGGCAGGCGTGGCACCTCGCCTCAGAGCTCGCGACGCACGCCGATGACGTCGGAGTGCCCACCACTCACAAGCGAGAGCAGGAGACGTGTCGGGACTGGCGGGCGCGTCTTCGCCCGGTTCGCGCTGGCCGAGTCGAAGCCTGACGTGGAGGTGCAGCGGCTCGACGACGGCACGCGGGTGCGGGCCAACGGCGTGGAGGCAACGCTGACAGACGACCAGCTCGTCGATGCCGCGAATGGGCGCCTGCCGGACGACACCCCCGTGAGCCCGACGCTCCGCGAGGCCCTCGCCCTCAGCTAGTCCCGGATCAGTCCTCGTCGTCGGGCTTGCGCCTCGTGGGCTCGCTCTCGATCAAGCGCCGGAACTGCTCCCAGTTGTAGCGGTGGAAGTACTTCTTCGAGTTCTTCGGCCACCAGTCGACGCCGCCCTTCGACAGGTGCAGCTCGCCGAGCTTGCCCTCCTCGTCGTTCGACACGACGAAGACGACGTCGACCTTGCTCACGCAGCCGTGCCGTCTGCTGCATCTCGATGTTGTGTGACGCCATCGCCGCACCGTACGCCTCTCCCTCGCTTGGGGAGAGGGCTGAGGGACCTGTCAGCGCGACGTGTTGCGGGGTACGTCCCGGAACGGCATCTCGCGGTCGACGCTCGGCTCGCGGCGGCAAGCCGAGCACCTGCTCGCCGATGATGTTGCGCTGGATCTGGTCGGTGCCGCCCGCGATCGACACCGCAGGCACCGAGACGAGCACCTCGGCGACGATGCCGTCGAGCACGCCGTCGTCGTAGTCGAGCATCCCGGATGCGCCGCCGATCAGCGCGTGCGCGAGCGCCGCGCCGGCGGGCGACATCACTCGCCGCGAGCTTGCCGAGCGACCCCTTCCGCGCCCGGTGGCCGCCCGAGCGCTCGCTGCGCCTGGGCTCGTTGCGCAGTCCACTGGTTGGCGCGCACGAGAGCGGTCTCGCGGCGATCGCCTGACGCACCATCGGATCGTCGAGCCGTTCGGCGCGCGAGCGGCGTCGATCAACAAGTCGGCGCGGCCGGCGCGCTGCGGGTACCACGAGTACGTCGAGAAGTACTCGTCTGCCTCGGCCGCGGCCTCGACGGACCGCTCGGCCGTCGACCTGGGCAGTCGGGGCCGGAACATGCCCGCGAACCGCCTCTCGTGGGCGAGCGTGGTGAGCGCTGCCCGCCATCCCTCGCCGGGCTCGCCGACCATCATGTCGACCGGCACCCGAGCGTCGGTCAGGAACACCTCGTTGAACGACGCGTGCCGGTTCATCTGACGCAGAGGGCGCACCTCGACGCCGGGCTGGTGCATCGGGAGTGCGAAGTAGCTGATGCCCTTGTGCTTCGGCACGTCCCAATCTGTGCGGGCGAGGAGCATGCCGTACTCCGCATGGTGCGCCGAGGTGTTCCACACCTTCTGCCCGTTGATCACCCACTCGTCGCCGTCGCGCTCGGCGCGGGTGGTGAGACCGGCGAGATCAGAGCCGCTGCCCGGCTCACTGAACAGCTGGCACCACATGTGCTCGCCCGTGAGGATCGGATGGAGAAGCTTGCGCCGGAGTGCGTCGGGACCATGAGCCAGGATCGTGGGCGTGGCGAGCCCCAGCCCTCCACCGACCGGAGCGCCTACCGCGCCGGCGTCTGCGATCTCGTCATGCGCGATCGAGTCGGCCCAGGCGGGGAGTCCCTTGCCGAACCACTCCTCGGGCCACGAGGGGCAAGCCCAACCCGAATCGGCGAGTCCGCGTGCGCCACTCGACGAGCGCGAGATCGGGGTCCCAATGAGAGGCGAGCCAGTCGCGCACCTCACTCCGGACGTCCTCGGGCTCGGCCATCGCCTCGAACGTACGCGGTAGCGTTGGCCGGCTGCAGGAAATCGTTTTCCGAGTGCGAATCCAGGGGGAGCGATGGACGCTCAGGAGCGTCGCCAGTACGACGAGGAGGGCTACGTCGTCCGTGAGGGGGTGTTCTCGTCGGCCGAGATCTGGAGATGGTCGACGCGTGCGAGACGTTGGTCGCGGACCTCGTGCGCGACCGCCAAGGTCGGCGACATCCACGCGGGCAGCTACGTGTTCGATCCCGACCTGACTCGCCAGACGATGATCAAGTGGGAGGGCGACACCGACGTTGTCCACGGCATCGAGCCGTTCGCGCACCTGAGCCCACCGCTCGACGACTGGGCGCACGACCCTCGGTTCCTCGAGCTGGCGGCCGACGTGCTCGGCACCGAGCCCATGCTCTTCACCGAGAAGCTGAACTTGAAGCGCCCTCATCACGGCGGCGTGAACCCGATGCACCAGGACCACCCGTATTGGGTCGGCACCGCGGACGACGCCGACCGCGTGATGACGATCATGCTGATGCTCGACGACGCGACGCTCGCCAACGGGTGCCTGCACGTCGTGCCGGGCAGCCATAGATCAGGTGAGTGGTCGAAGCGCAACGACACCGATGTGTTCGGGCAGAACGAGATCGACTCCAAGGCCTACACCGACGCCGAGCTCGTTCCCCTCGAGCTGAAGGCGGGCTCCTTCGTCGCGTTCGGCCCGTTCCTCGTCCACCAGTCGGCGCCGAACACCTCCGACGCCGAGCGTCGCGCGCTGCTCTTCAGCTACCAGCCCGTGGGCCTCACGCACATCCGCGACACCTTCCCGAAGCCGAGGCCGAAGTCGGCAGAACCCGCATGACCGACGAGCTTCCTCCGCTTCCGACCGTCGGGCTCGAGCTCGTCCCGACCTCCGAGGACGTCGCGTTCTTCGAGCGCAACGGCTACGTATCTGTGCCCCGCATCACCACCGACGAAGAGCTCGAGTGGCTCGCGACCGTGTACGACCTGTTTTTCGACGAGAAGGTCGGCGGGTTCAAGGGCGGCTACTTCGACCTTGCTCGCTCGTATGACGCGGACGGCGACGACCTGCTTCCTCAGGTCCTCGCGCCCGAGCACCGATTTCCTCAGCTGCGCGACACGGTGTACCTCCGCAACCCGTCGCATGGCGTCGGCGTTGCTCGGCGTCGACGAGACCGCGCTTCACGGCTGGGGACACATGATCTTGAAGCCCGCGCACCGAGGTCACGAGACGCCGTGGCATCAGGACGAGGCCTACTGGACGGCGGACCACTCGTACGCCGCGGTCGGTGCGTGGATGCCGCTCGACGATGCCTCCCTCGAGAGCGGGTGCCTTCACTTCGTCCCCGGTTCACACCTGGGGCCGGTGCTCTCGCACCATCACATCGGCCACGATCCCTCCGTGCACGGTCTCGAGGCCGACGCTCCGGACACCACGAAGGCGGTGGCCGTGCCGATCCCAGCGGGCGCGGCGACCTTCCACCATCCTCGGATGATCCACTACGCGGGGCCGAACACGACGTCGCAGCAGCGGCGGGCGTACGCGAACGAGTTCCAGCTCGCGCCGGTGCCGGCCGAGGCCGTCGACGAGCGGCCGTGGCTCGCCGAAGGCCGCCAGGCCTGGGAAGCGCGCACGATCACGCGATGACGCCCTTCTCGCACCACCTGGCGAACCCTGCCTTCATCGACTCGTCGCTCGACAGCCGCGCGATCACGCTTCGAGAACCCGACCGGAGCGCGTGGCGCGGGCGGCACCGCGCACGGCGGACGCAAGGGCGCGCCGAACATGCGGATGCGGGCTGGCGAGTCGGTCGTCCTCGCCGACATCGACGGTCCGGGCACGATCCGCCACATCTGGATGACGATCCCGCCGGCGCCTCCCGAGGTCATGCGCGCCGCTCTGGATCGAGGTCTTCTACGACGGTCTCGAGGTGCCGAGCGTGTCGGTGCCGTTCGTCGACTTCTTCGGGCTGCCCCACGGACGCCCGGTCGAGTACGCGTCGGCCCTGACGAGCGATCCAGGAGGGCCGGGGCTTCAACACCTACGTGCCGATGCCGTTCGGCGAGCACGTGCGGATCGAGCTGGTCAACGGCGGATCACGCTCATGATCCTCTACTACCAAATCGACTGCACGCTCGGCCCCGTCGACGAGGGAGCGGCGTACCTGCACGTCGCGTTTCGCCGTGAGAACCCGACGGTGCAGAAGCGGACTTCGTGATCGTCGACGGCCTCGAGGGGCCGGGCCGCTTCCTCGGGTGCGTCGGTCGGCGTGCGCGTGCTCGATACGGGTGACTGGTACGGCGAGGGCGAGGTCAAGATCTTTCGTCGACGGCGACGACGACGTTCCCGACGATCTGCGGCACCGGGCTCGAGGACTACGTCGGCACCGCGTGGGGGATGGGTGCGCACAGCGCGCCGTACGGAGGCGCGCCGCTCAGCATCGGTCCCGATCGTCCCGATCAGCCCGAGTTCGTGTCGTTCTACCGGTGGCACGTCCTCGACCCGATCATGTTCGCGTCCGACTTGAAGGTCACGATCCAGCAGATCGGCGCCAAGTTCTTCCCGATCGGTGGCGAGGCCCAGCTGTCCGAGTACGAGACGACCCACCCCGTCGCCGGCGAAGGATGGCAGTACGACGCGAAAGGTCGCTACCTCGCCTGGGGCATCGCGGAGCGCGTCGACGACTACTGCGCGGTGTCGTTCGTCTACTGCCGTCGACCGCAGGGTGTGCCGCGGCTCGATCTCTCCGCTGCGCTGGCCGACATCGAGCGCCGACCGTGGGAGATCGCCCATCCGATGGAGGCCGTCTCCGCCGTCATCGGCACCCCCTGAGCCGCTTTTCAGCGGGAGGGCGGGACGGTGCGTTCGCCCGTGATCTGGTTGACGTAGACCTTCCAGGGATAGTGGTCGCCCTCGCCCGGAGCGCCGGTGGCGCTGCAGGTGCTGCGTCAGGATCTTGCGCCACGCGTCGGTGGAGTTCGCGGTGCGTCATGTGCGGCGTCTTGGAGTGGTGGAAGGTCACGCTGCCGCGGCTGATCGGGCAGGCGACAGCCCGCGACTCGTCGGGCTCGCAGCACAGCAGGTCGCTCTGCACGTTGTCGGGCTGGCGGTGGGTGAGCACACCGTCGCGGTGGCCCCCGTCGATGAAGTGCATGCAGCCGTTGCGCTCGTCGACGTCGTGGAAGGGCATCCAGCAGGTGATGCCCAGATCGTCGAGGTTGCGTCCCCAGTAGCCCTCGTCCTGATGCCACAACGTCGCGGCGCCCTTCATCGGCGGCTTGGCCAGGAATTGGTCGTACCAGAACTCGAGCGGGAAGCCCATCAACGCGGACCCGTATTCGACCGCCCACGCGCGGAACGGTGCGTCCTTCACCGCCTCCGGCCAGAGCAGCGTCGGGCTCGACTGCAGGATCTTGAACTCGCGCTCGTCGCGCGTCTTGTCCTTCTCCCACGCCCAGTCGAACGCGAGGGTCTCCTTGCGCTCGATGATCTGGTCGCAGAGAGACGTGAGCGCATCGAGCTCGCCGGGATCGATCACGTCGCGCACGACGATGTAGCCGTGGGTGCGGAAGAAGTCGATGTCCTCCGCGGTCGGGGGACGGTACGTGGTGGTCGCGGTCATGTGCTCTCCCGGACGATCAGCTCAGGATTGAGGAGGATCTCTTGCCGAGGCCGCGCGGGCTCGGACCGGGCGCCGAGCAAGAGCTCGGCAGATCGCCTTCCGATCTCGTACGTCGGCTGGGCGACGACCGTGAGCGAGGGCTGCAGCAGCTTGGCCCACGGTGCATCGTCGAACCCCACGACGCGCATGTCGTGCGGCACCGACAGCCCCTCGTCCCGCAACGCCTCCAGGGCGCCGAGGGTCATGAGGTTGTTGCCGACGAGCACTGCGTCAGGGCGATCGGGTCGAGCGCAGAGCTCGCGGATCGCCTTGTACCCCCCCGCCTCTCGGAAGTCCTGACGGATGACGAGCGTGGGGTCAACCGCGCGTCCTGCTCGTCGAAGTGCCTTGCGGTAGCCGCTCACCCGTTCGGTCGCAGTGCTGAGCCGTTGGGGCCCGGTGATGCACGCGATCCGGGAGGCGCCGACTTCGATCAGGTGCCTCGTCGCGTCGGCAGCCCCTCGTTCGTTGTCGACGAGGACGCAGTCGATCGTACGCCCGACTGGCCGGCGATCGACCGCGACGATGGGGATGCCTGCATCACGCAATGGCTCGAGGTCCGAGGCCCACGTCGACGCGACCGCGATGACCACGCCTGACATCCGCTCGGCGATCGCGACGTCGATGTACTCGGCCTCCTTGCGCACGTTCTCGTCCGAGTTGCACAACATCACCCGGAAGCCGCGCTCGCGCCCGCCGTCCTCGATGCCCCGGATGATCGACGTGAAGAATGGGTTCTCGATGTCGGCGACGATCACGGCCCACACGTCGGTGGCTTGGCGGCGCAGCGCTCGAGCCGGACCGAACGGCTGATAGCCGAGCTCCGCGACAGCGGCGCGCGCACCGCGACGCGGTCGGGCGACACCTCGCGGGTGGCGTTCAGCACTCGTGAGACTGTCGCGGGGGAGACGTCGGCTGCCCTGGCGACCTCTCCGATCGTGACCAGCGCGGCTCGCCACCGCGGCGAGCATACGAGGCTCCGCGCTACGCTCCTGAAATCGATTTCTCGATCTCCTCCGAGCAGTCTGAGTCGTTCTGGCGGAACGGCTATCTGCAGGTCGACGAGCAGGTCATGCCGTCCGACGAGCTGGCCTGGTTCCGCGAGATGTACGACGAGATCTTCCTGAACCCGAAGGTGTTCCGCCTCCACTTCGACGGTGAGCGCGACGACGGCACCACCGGCGTGGTCGACCAGATCCTCGGTCCTGAGCTCACCGTGCCTGAGATCCTCGACACGACGTGGTTCGCGAACGCCAAGCAGCTCGCGTGCGCGCTGCTCGAGATCGACGAGTCCGAGATCCTCGGCAACAGCGGCACCCACATGATCTTCAAGCCCGCGACCGCGGGCCGCGACACGCCGTGGCATCAAGACGAGGCGTACTGGGAGCAGCCGAAGGTCACTGCGCACAGCCTCTCGGTGTGGACACCGCTCGACGACGTGACCCTCGACAGCGGCTGCATGCAGTTCCTGCCCGGCTCACATCGCAGCGAGATCATCACCCATCGCAACGTGGGTCTCGGTCAGCCACTCGTGCTCGAAGACCCGCCGGACCTCCACGCGAGCGTGGCGTGCCCGATCGCCGCGGGCGCGGCGACCGTGCACCACTGCCGCACGATCCACTACAGCGGCCCGAACTACAGCGAGCGCCCCCGTCGGGCGATCTCGGCGCTGATCCACGGTCCGGTCGTGCCACACGACGAGCCGCTCGAACGCACCTGGCTGCCGCTCGCTCCGAAGTTCTTGAAGGCGTAGCCGGCCCGCGGGGGCAATCATGGAGCCCATGGCTGCCATGAGCGCCGCACAAGTGCACAGCGACGTCCTGTCTCTGTTCGACGACGCCTGGCCACGCTTCGCGGCGCGCCTCGAAGGCCTCGATCGGGATGAGTACCTCTGGGAGCCGGTGCCCGGCTGCTGGACGGTGCGCCAGACCGCGGACGGAGTGCTGGCGGACTGGGCTGACCCCGATCCCGACCCTGCTCCCGTCACGACGATCGCCTGGCGCCTGTGGCACGTGGCCGTCGATTGCCTCGACAGCTACTCGGCGCGCGTCTTCGACGCTCGTGGCACCGAGTTCGTCGATCAGCAATTCACGCTCGACGTCGACGAGGCCCTCACCGCTCTGGCTGCCTCGGGGGAGGTGTTTCCGCCGGCCTGGTCGGGCGTTCCCCTGAATCGCTCTACGACCTGCTCGGTCCGGCATGGGGTCCGTACCACGCCTCGACGTTCCTCGCCTTGATGTTGCACGCCCTCGACGAGGTGATCCACCACGCTGCTGAGATCGCATTGCTCCGCGACCTGTACCCGTCGCGCTAGCCCCGACGTGCGAGCACGGCGAGCGTGAGCTCGACACGCGTCGAGAGAGCCAGCTTGCGGTAGGCGGACGACACGTGCGACTCGACCGTGCGACGCGAGAGGTAGAGACGCTGCGCGATCTCCACGTTGCTGAGCCCGTCGGCGAGCAAGTCGAGCACGAGCCGTTCGCTCTGTGAGATCGCCTCCCACCCGAACCGGGGCGCGCGGGCGTGGCTCGCTGCCGGGCGCTTGCCTTGGCGCTCCGGGTCGCGGCCGCGTCAGCTGCCCACGCATCCGCTCCCATCGCCGAATAGATGGACGACGCCTCGAGTGCGGCCTCATCCGCGTCGGCGGGCGCGCCCCCTTCGCGCAACACCAGCGCAGCGTCGAGCAGCGCGTCGGCGAGCTGTGGTCTGCGAGCGGTCAGTCCTCGCGAGCCCCACGGCCTTGAGCGCGCGCTCGGCGTCGCCCTCGACGGTGCCCCAGGCGCGCTCCGCGTCCGACGCGGAACGAGAGCAGACCGGTGCGTGCCGCCGCCTCGTCGAGCCCGCGAGCGACGGCCTTGGCGCGATCTTGATCGCCGTTGGCGAGGGCGAGCCGAGCCAGGCGCGGCCCGATCCACTGTCTTCCCGACGGGATGTCGAACGCGCCGAAGGTGTCCCAGACCTCGGCGAGCATCGACACAGCGGTCGTGTTGTCGCCGTCCTTCTCCGCCAAGAGCGACCGCATCCACATCACGTGATCCCAGCCGAGCTGCGCGCGGGTCGGCGACACCTCGCCTCGGGCGAGCTCAGTGAGCTGCCGCGGCGGACACGAGGTCTCCTCGTGCGATGGCGACCTGCGCGAGAAACGAGTGACACCACACGTTCACACCGAATGCGTCGGCGGCGTCTGAGGAATCAAGGGCAGCGAGGGCGAAGGCAACGGCATCGCCGAAGTCGCCCGTGCGCACGGCGCCGAACGCGGCGACGGCGTCGTAGGCCGGCACCGCCCACGCCGAACCCGTGCGAGATGCGACCTCGCGGCCTCGTCGGACCGCCCGATCCATCTCGCCGTACTCGTCGGTCTCGAGGAACACGATCCCCGATGTGAACCACGGCTGGTACTGGTGTGCTGCGACGCAGCTCGGATGGTCGGCGAGCTCGACCGCGAGCCGTGCATGCCGGAGGGCCTCAGCAGTTTCGAGCGGCAGGAGCTGCAGGAAGCAGCAAAGGCTGTGCACCGCTGCCTGCGTGGTGAGGTCACCGAGCCTTTCGCCTTCTCGCAACGCGTCCATCGCCGCCACCCAGGCGCCATCTCGATCGAGCGCGAGGAACCGAGCGAAGGCGAGCTCTGCAAGCAAGCGGGAGCGCTCGATCGGATCGCTGCTCAGCCCGACGACGGTCGCAACGTGTTCCACCGCGTCACGCGGCCGGCCGTCGACGATCGCCGCCAGCGCGAGCTCACGGTGCACCTCGGCGCGCACTTCGGTGGAGAGGTCGCTGCCGCGGAGCAACGAATTGCCGAGCAGCTCCGCGTCGCCGGCTCGTCCTGTCGCCGCCAGCGCACGGACACGTGCCGTCGTCACCTCGATCGACGGCTCGGTCGAGAGCGAGGATGCGACCTCGGCGAGCCGAAGCGACGTGCCCGGCGACCGCCGATTGACCGAGTTCGCGACACCGCACAGCCACTCGATCGCTTCGTGATCGCCCTGTTGCGCACCGAGTGCGAAGTGCTCTGCGACGTCGAGCGGCGGGGCACCCAGAGCAATGAGTGTCCTGGCCGTGTCGAGATGCATCGCCGCGAGCGCGCCCGACGCGATCGTCTCGAGCACCGCCGTGCGGTAGAGCTCGTGACGAAAGCCGTAGCCACTCTCGTCGGGAACCAAGATGCCCGCCACCTGAGCGCGGTCGAGCACGGGAAGGAGATCGAGAGCGCGCCGGCCGGTCACCGCCGCGAGCCGATCCACGGTCAGGGTGGAACCCAACACCGCAGCGGCTTGCACGAGCTGGAACGCGTCCGCGTCGAGCTCGGCGACCCGAGACGCGAGCACCCCGCTCGGCCGCAGTGACGCTGCAGCGGGAAGCTCGATCTGGGCTTCCGTCGTGACAAGTTGCTGGTCGAGCGCTTCGGCGAGCGCGTGCACCATCAGAGGGCTGCCCTTTGCCGCCTTGATCGCTTCAGTGAAGCGAGGACCCAGAGCGCCACCGACCAGCCGGCTCGCGAGGTGCAACGACTCGTCGGTCGAGAGGGGGGAAGCTCCGCTCGCGGCAGATCCTCCGCAGGGGTCTGCACGATGAATCGGTGCAGCTCGGTGCCCGGCGCCGGCGGGCGGCTCGTGAGGACGAGGCCGAGCGGCGACGTCGCGATGCGGTCGAGGACGAGCCGCAAGAAGCGGAGGGTGCCGCCGTCAGCCCAGTGGAGGTCCTCGATGACGAGGAGCGTGGGCGCTGCGCCGCATTCGGCCTCGAGCATCTCGAGCAGGCGGTCCGCGACCGCGAACTCGGCGGTCGAGCCGGCCCCAGCCTCGAGGAGGGCTCGGGACCCCGCGGGCTCCCAGGGGCCCGGACCGAACGAACTCGGAGCGCTGCCCAACGCCTCGTGGATCGCTCCGAATGGCCGTTCGATCGCGAAGCCATGTGCAGCTCCGGTCCTGATCCGCAGGCGCGACTCCCCGTCGGCGGCAGTGCGTTCGATCACCTCGCTGAGAAGCCGCGACTTCCCGCTGCCGGCATCACCCAGGACGAGGACCGCGGACCCACGGCCGGCGGCGGCACCGTCGACGATCGTGTGCAACGCACGCAGCTCGTCGACCCGCCCCACGAACGGCGCCTCGCGGCCGCTCCGGGTCATCGGCGGACTGTATATGGAGGCGACCGCTCCGAGTTCCGTGCGAGGTTCCGTGCGCGCACGGACGACATCGCTGCGTGCTCGCGGTCTGATGAGGACGTGGACTCCGACTCGTCGAGCCGCGGCTACGTGCTGGGCGTCGACCTCGGCACGACGTTCACCGCGGCCGCGGTGTTCCGTGACGGGCACGCCGAGGTCGTGCAGCTCAGTCAGCGAAGCGCGGCCGCTCCGTCCGTCGTCTTTCTGAAGCCTGACGAATCGATGCTCACCGGCGACGCTGCGGTGCGCCGTGGCGTCGCAGAGCCCGGCCGGCTGGGCCGTGAGTTCAAGCGGCGAGTGGGGGATCCGGCTCCCCTCCTCCTCGGAGGGGTGCCGATCGCTCCCGAGCACCTCATGGCCCGACTGCTGCGGGCCACGATCGACGCCGTGAGCGAGCGAGAAGGTGGTGCACCTGACACGGTGGTCGTCTCGCATCCGGCGAACTGGGGTCCTTACAAGCTCGAGCTGCTCGACCAGACCTGTCGGATGGCCGGTGTGAGCGACGCGCTTCGCATCCCTGAGCCCGAAGCCGCGGCGGTGCACTACGCGTCGCTGGCTCGCCTCGAAGTCGGGTCGGTGGTCGCCGTTTACGACCTGGGTGGCGGGACGTTCGACGCCGCGATCCTCCGCAAGACAGCCGACGGCTTCTCGGTGCTCGGCCAGCCCGAGGGGATCGAGCGGCTGGGCGGCATCGACTTTGACGAGGCCGTCGTCGCTCATGTGCGCGAGGCGTGCTCGGACGCCATCGCGGGGCTCGACTTCGACGATCCGTCGACGACCGCGCTGCTGGCCCGCCTTCGGCAGGACTGCGTCGAGGCGAAGGAGGCGCTGTCCCTCGACACCGAGACATCGGTGCCGGTCGTGCTGCCGGGGCTCCGGACCGAGGTGCGGTTGACCCGAGGTGAGCTCGAGTCGATGATCCGAGTGCCATTGCTCGAGACGGTCGCCGCCCTTCGGCGAGCCATGGTGAGCGCGCACGTCGACGCTGACGACCTCACGAGCGTCCTGCTCGTCGGCGGCTCGTCGCGCATCCCGATGGTCGCCGAGCTCATCACGGCTGACCTCGGGCGTCCCGTCGCGGTCGACTCGGACCCGAAGCACGTCGTCGCCCTCGGGGCGGCGCGCAGGGGAGGGGTGCGTCGGGTCGAAGAGCCCACGCTGATGGCCGCGTCTGCCGCCGTCGCCGCGCCGCCGTTCGAGCGACCGGCGCCACCGCCCTCGATGTCTCCTCCTCCCTCGATGTCTCCCGCTCCCGCACCGCCGCCACCGCCGCCACTCCCGACGCCGACCGCAGCCCCGACCGACGACGCGTCTACCAGCGCACCCGCGGACGCGCCCGACGAGCTCCCCCAGGCCGTAGGTCCGGAGACGGGTCCGGATCAGGCGCCACGACGAAAGAGGCGGTGGATCCCGATCGCCGCGGGTGCGGTGGCGGTCGCGGCCGCGGCGATCGTGGCGGTGGTCGTCCTCGCAGGCGGGGGCGAGGACGGTGGGGGCGGCGCGGCCGGCGCCGCCGGCACGCAGCAGACGGCGGGCCAGATCACCCCGTGCCCACCCGCGGGCCAGCCCGCGGTGTGCATCACCGGCGTCGAGCGGAACGGCAACGCGCTGCAGGTCGCGTTCACGACCCACGACGTGACGCTCGTCCGCGACCCGAGCGCCAATGAGCTCGCGGCGACGTTCTTCCTCGGCTCGATCGACAGCACGGCGAGCACCGGTGTCGCCTTGCGTCAGTGGGGCGCGAGCTCGCCGTTCGAGCAGCAGTACTCCGCAGCGGAGCTCGACGGTGCGAGTGCCGTGTGCGTGCTCGTCGGGAACGGCGCCGGTCAGATCGCGCCGGGAACGGGCAACTGCGCCGAGCTTCCGAAGGCCTGACCGGTGGTTGCGAGCATCCCCTCGTAGGACCGAACCATCACACTTGCTGCGTCGCTGACTGCACGCGACGCGAGCGGGTGCTCGGCCCGGCGGCGCCACCGGTCGACCGACCGGGTGATCGCGACCTCGACATCCTGGTCGGAGGCATCGTCGGGGAGGTCGAGGCGAGGCCGGGTCTCCAGGCCAGATCCTTCGACGATGCGGTCCACCTCTGTGAGCTCGCTGTCCCCGAGCTCGATCGTGCCGTTTCGAGCGGCGATCAGAAGGCGAAGCTCGGCGAGCTCGTGCGCGCCTGCTTCGACCATCTCGATGCCGCGTGTCACATCGTCTCGCTCGACCGGCCACTCGCGCGTGATCCGCTCCAGTCCGGTGAGCACCGCTTGAGCCTTGAGCAGGCCGCTCCGTGCAGTGAAGCGGGTCGCGAGGAGCATCCGGAGCTCGTCGATGCCGCTCACGCGGCGGAGCTCAGCCGCGAGCAGAGGCGCGGTCGGTGTGGTGCCGTCTTGGATGAGCACCCGCGCGAGTCGCACGCCGAACAGGCCGAGTCGGTCGAGGAGATGGGTGCGATCGTCGACGGAGACACCGATCGCGCTTGGTCTCGTCGCGAGGCGGTCGCAGGAGAGAAGCAGTGCCTCGGCGTCGTCTTCCGGCGCACTCGCGAGCGCGGTGAGGAGAGCGAAGTCGCGTTCGGTCAGCAATGACGCGCCGAAGCCGAGCAGACCAGCGACCGGCACGGTCGTCTGGCACAGGCGCCGGATCTGGGGATCGGACCCGTAGCGCTGGGCCACGTGCTCCGCGCTGCTCATCGCCGAGATGCGACCCGCGCCGATCTCGTCCGCGCGGGACACGACGCCAATCGTGTTCACGGGGCTCGGCCGGCCCGCGTCGTCGTCGTGGAACGCCTCGAGGAAGCGCACGTCATGCGCGTGCATGTGCCGAGTCAGGTAGATCACCGCGTCCGCAGCCGACGGCTGATCGTCTGGCAGCAGGAAGACTCGGCCACGTGCATCGAGGGTGCCATCGAGGGTGCCGAGACCGGGTGTGTCGATGAGCGTCATCCCACGCAGAATTGGCGACGGCCACTCGACGACGACCCGATCGACGTCGCCGTCGTGGATCTCGCCGAGATCGACGTCGATCGAGCTCTCGCTTCGACGCATCGATACCCGCTGCAGCTGTCCGTGCACTGAGGCCTTTGCCTCGTAGGAGCGACCGTGCACGTACCACGTGACGTGGCGCGTGCAGTCGCCGGCGTCGACCGCGGCGAGGCCATGGCCCACGAGGGCGTTGAGCAATGTCGACTTCCCGGCCTTCACCCTCCCTGCCACCGCGACGCGCAGCGGCTCGTCGAAGCGAGCCCTCAAGCCAGCAATCAGGGGCGCGGCGTCCGGGTGGCCTTCGTACGTGTCGGCCGCGAGGTCGAGAAGCGCCACGACTCGACCGGGCAGGCTCACGCCGCTCACGCGGGTGACCCCGTGATCGCGGAGGCGATCGCGTCGTGTGCCTTGGCGGCGAGATCTTGGACCGCAGAGACGTGCCCGAGGGCCTGCGAGACCTCAGCGAGCCGGTCGGCGGCTTGCTGATCGGCGAGCGCAGCGGCCCTCTTCGCAGCGTCATACGACGCAGCGGCCGATCGCAGCATCTCGTCGGCGCGCGCCGTGAAGTGGTCCCGGAGCGAGCGTTGCGTGCGCCGCACGGTGTCGCGGGTCTCCTTCGACAACGCGCCGGCGACCTCGTCCGCGTACTGCCGCACCGCTGCCTTCGCCAATGCTTGGCGTTGAGCGAGCTGGCGCTTCGCGTCCTCGCGGATGCCTCGATAGCCCACGGCCGCGCCGGCGGCGAGTGCTATGGGCGCCGCCAGGGTGAGCCCGAGCACACCGGTGACGAAGCCGGTGAGCACTGCGCCGCTGTACGACGCGCGTACCGCTCCCATCGCCCGGGCGCCGACACCGGCCCGCTTCATCTCCTTCACAGTGATCGGGGAGTCGCCGCGGGGAGTCGCGACGCCCGCCGCGCTCGGGATGAGGTCGTCGACCGCCGCTTCCTCCTCGGAGAAGACGGCTTCGACGCGCCGAGCGCACGCGACGAGTCTGTCGTGCATCGTGAGCTGGTAGTCGCTCGCGGCGGTCGTGATCAGCCGCCTCAGCTCGGGCTCGAACTCCACCCACGCGGTGGCGGGATCGGCCTCGTCGAGAGCTTCCTCGGCCGTCCCGATCAGGGAACGGAACCGAGTCCGCAGGTCGTCAGCGAGGTCGTTGGTGATGTCGCCCATGGCGTCACCGAGGACCTGTTGCCATCGGCTCGCCGCACCGCGCAGACGAGTCGCCTCAGCAGTCGCCGCTTCGAGCTGCGCGGCCCGCTCGGCGTGCCCTGCAGGGTCTCGCAAGGCGGCCGCCTCTTGCTGAAGCGGAGTCGCCACGTGAGCACATGCCTCCAAGGCGGCCGCCACCACTCCGAGGGCGACGCGATCGCGCGTCTCTCCAGCGACGCGTTGCAGCCACGCACTCACCTCGGGAAGGCGGGACTCGACCGCGAGCTCACGGTCCTGGAGCGCCCGAGCTCGCCGAGCGAGCTCCGACGAGATCCCGATGACCGGCACATCGTGAGCGCGGAGGGTTTCGTCGTCGAGTGCGACGACGATCTCCCACGTCCGATGGATGTCGATCTTCGTCTTGGCGACGAGCACGGCGTCGAGACGGGTGTGGATCGTCTCGACCTGCTCGGCCTCGGAGGCGGTGACGGGTTGTCCCGCATCGGATACGACGACCGCGGCGTCGCACGTAGGGAGCATCGCGGCGAGGGCCATCGCGGCTTGCGGTGTCGCCATCCCCCCAGTGCCGGGCATGTCGATGAGTGTGAGCCCCAAGCGAAGCAGCGTCGAAGGCACCGCGGCATCGATCGCAGTCAGGCCCGCGGTTGCGACCTCGGAGCCGTCCTCTCTGATCCACGCGGGAAGGTCTTCGAACTCGAGCGCTTGCCGCGTTGTTCGGTCTGCGGTCTCACTCGCGAAGATCGCGGCCGCCGCAGGCTCGGGTTCGTAGCGCACGATCGTCGGGATCGCGGTCGCCACGTCATCGTCGACCGGGCACACCGGCTGCCCACACAACGCGTTGACGAGGCTGCTCTTGCCTTGCTTGAACTCGCCCGTGACGATCACTCGGACAGGGCTCGCGAGCTGGTCGAGCACCGCGCGCATCGAGCCCACCAGGTCCGCGCGTCGCCGTTCGTCGCAGAGGTCCGCGACGAGCTCGCCGATCTGCGCGGCAGCCTCGCGGTGGGTGAGACCGTCGATCTCGGCCATGGATCTCATCGTGAGCCAGCCGGGCCGCGCGGTCATCCGTGCGCACACGGATGACCCACGGCGACGCCGGGCGCATCGTCGGACGAACAGCGTGCTGACGAGGGAGAGCTGCCGTGGCCGCAAAGAAGACAATCGCCCCCACACCCGTGCCCACGCGGACATCCGGGGGGTCGAAGACGGTGAAGCAGGACAACACCGTCACGGCGACCCGCACCGACGCGGATACCACCCACGAGAAGGATCCGGGGGACGCAGGCGTCCACGACGACACCGTCGATTCGGTGCTCGCGGGCATCGCGACGAGCCGCAACGACGCGTTGATCCGTGCGACTGGCGGTCAGTCCTCGCCCGACGACGACCCGACGGGCGGTCGCGGGAAGGCGGGCAAGAGCTCACTCGAGGAGACCTCGGACGCGGGGCCGGACGATGGCGGGCAAACGACCACGACGCGGCTCCCCGCCGGCGGAGTCGTTCAGACGGACAAGGACGAGGGCGTCAGGAGCAAGGGTCACGCGGTCAAGGACGACGGCTCCGAGATCACCCGCATCGGCAACCTGATCGGGACCGGCGGGCCCTCGGGCCCGACGCGGGATGCGCTCCAGCAAGCCCTTGCGGAGCAGGACGCCGCAGGGTCCCCGGGCACTGCGGTCGACTCCAAGGGCAACAAGGTCACCCAGACGCCGAGCGGTGGGACGAAGACAGTCAGCCCCGACGGCACGGTCACCATCTCTGCCGGCAACATCCGCAGCGAGAGGAAGGCCGACGGCACCGTCACCGTCGTCAACGCGGTCACCAACACCCAGACGAGGGTGAACCCCGACGGCTCGACGGAGACCCGCAACGCAACCACCGACGCCGTGATCGACACGACCCCGAAGCTGCAGGACGCGGCTCCCGCTCAGGGTCCCCCCGGCTCGAGCGAGCAGGAGTCACCGGATGACGATGGACCGGGCGAGCCAGCGGACAGCGCTCCTGCGGACCCGGACGACGACGGGCAGAGTGTCGACCCGGGCAACGACGGGCAGACCGTCGACCCGACGCTGGATCCTGAGGGGCAGAGCCTCGTGCCGGAAGACGAGGTCACCGGCGGTGCCGACGATCCCGATGGCGACCCGGACGGGCAGAGCATCGATCCCGAGCTCGATCCGGAGGGCCAGAGCGTAGACCCGACCCTCGATCCCGAAGGGCAGAGCGTCGAGCCGGATCCCGATCCCGGCACGAGCGCTGATCCCGCCGACGATCCCAACGGCCAAAGCACCGAGCCCGAGCCCGAGCCCGAGGATGATCCCAACGGGCAGAGCACGGAGCCCGAGGATGATCCCAACGGGCAGAGCACGGAGCCCGAGCCCGCGCCCGAGGATGACGACGGTCAGAGCAGCGATGCGGAGCAGAGCGTGTCGCAAACCGGTGACCCGGGCGGTGGCGATCCCGGCGATCCCGACGGTGGAGGCGCCACGCTTCCTCCTGACATCTCGCAGGCGATCAAGTCGGACATCGCCAGGCTTCGCGGGGCCAAGCCGGCCACGGGGGACGGCGCGACCGACCCCGGTCCCGAGGACACCGGCGACGAGGTCGACCGCAGCGTGGCTGTCGTCCCCGACAAGTTCAACCAGCTCCTCGGCGGTGACAACTTCAATCGGGACGGAGACAACGTCCACACCGGCAACGCCAACGTGCCGAGTGGGCCGCAGACCGGAAGCGGCTTCACGGACCCCGGGCCCGACGATGACCAACCGGCCCAGTTCTCGGGGCCAGAACAGGATCCCTTCGACCAGGGACCGCAGCTCAAGCCCATCGAGTCGAGGACGACGACGAGCGACGACACTGACGACGATGATGATGACGACGGCGCCACGATCGGCTCGCCCCTGTTCGCCTCGACCGCGGTACGCCAGTTCCAGTTCGATCACGTCCCGACGATCGCCGACGACGATCCCGACGACGACTGAGACCACTCGCACGCCGTACCGTTGACTCGGTGGTCGACGCCCGAGTTGCCGAGCTCCTCGCTGAGGTCGGCCTCCCGGGCAGCGCGGCCGACGGCGTCACGATCACCGGCGACGATCCGATCTACGCGAGCCCGTTCCCGGTCGCCTCCTCGGCGGCGGTCGCGCTTGGTGCCGCGGCCGCGGCTGCTGCGCTGATCTGGCGCGACAAGGCCGGCGAAGAGCAGACCGTCACCGTCGACACTCGTCGAGCCGGCATCTCACTGCTGAGCTTCGTCTTCCAACACCTGCTCGACAGTGAGACGCCGCAGCGCGTGGCCGACAACCCGTTGATCGCGCTGTACGAGTGTCGTGACGGCCGGTGGGTCCATCTGCACGGCGCGTTCCCGCGATTGGCCGACCCGACGAGGCGAGTGCTGGGAATCGGCGGGAGCGCAGACGCAGCCTCGGTCGCCGCCGCGGTGGCGAGGTGGGATGCGCAAGCACTCGAGGACGCGCTCGCCGAAGCACGGATGTGCGGCGCGATGGTGCGCACGAGCGACGAGTGGGCGGCGCACCCGCAAGGTCAGGCCGTCGGTGCGCTGGCGCGCGTCGAGATCGAGAGGATCGGTGACTCACCGCCCGAACCCGCGGGAGGGATGGCCCGCCCGCTCGATGGTGTGCGAGTCCTCGACCTCACTCGCATCCTCGCGGGACCGACC
This sequence comes from uncultured Acidimicrobiales bacterium, assembly GCA_963726695.1. Classification (GTDB taxonomy): domain Bacteria; phylum Actinomycetota; class Acidimicrobiia; order Acidimicrobiales; family DATKAS01; genus DATKAS01. The sequence continues at coordinate 62,656 of CAVSDE010000009.1, read as the reverse complement.
AACGGACGCACGCTTGCCGAGCACGGCGCGGACGTGCTGCTGGTGAACTCGCCGACCCTCGACAACGTGGCGCCCTTCGTGATGGACACGAGTCACGGCAAGCGCTCGACGTTCCTCGATCTGGCCGACTCCGAGGACAGCGCGCGCCTGCTCGACCTCGCGGCGTCCGCCGATGTGTTCGCCCAGGGTTACCGCGGTGGAGCGATGGAACGTCGCGGGCTCGGCCCTGAGGAGCTGGCGACGCGACGTCCCGGCGTCGTGTACGTCACGATGAATTGCTACGGCGATGTGGGGCCATGGCGACAACGACCGGGTTGGGAGCAGCTCGCGCAGACGGTGAGCGGCATCGCGTCGGTGCAGGGCGGAGACGATCCTCCGGTGCTCATTCCCGCGGCCGCGTGCGACTACACGACGGGCTATCTCGCCGCGCTCGGCACCATGGCCGCGCTCTGGCGACGCAGCCGCGAGGGCGGCAGCTATCACGTCCGGGCCTCCCTGTGTCAGACCGCGATGTGGTTCGCACGCGAACCTCATGTCGATCGCGGGGCGGCGAGCGGGTTCGGCGACGTCACCGAATTCCTCGTCACGACCAACACACCGTTCGGCCGTCTGCGCCATCTCGGTCCCGTCGCGCAGCTGAGCGAGACGCCCGCTCACTGGGCATTGCCGACGACACCGCTCGGCGCGCACCCTCCTGAGTGGTCGCCCGCGAACTCATCGCCGCCTGCGGGCAAGTAAGAGGTGATGGACGAGAGCACGGATGCCGAGGTGATCGCTGCGTCACTTGACGATCCCGCGTGCTTCTCCGAGCTCTTCGACCGTCACGCCCGCGTGATCTTCCGCTATCTCGTTCGTCGCGTCGGCCCCGAAGCCGACGACTTGCTCGGCGAAGTGTTCCGCGTCGCGTTCGAGCGGCGCGACAGCTACGACCCGTGTCGCCCCGATGCGGCGCCGTGGCTGTACGGCATCGCGACCCGTGTCGTCTCCAAGCAACGTCGCAGCGAGGCTCGACGCATCAAGGCGATGGCGCGGTTTGCCGCGGAACGACCGGGTGTCGAAGACCTGGCCGAACGGGTCGCCGCGTCGACTGACGCATCGGATGACTGGACACGTGTGGCAGACGCAGTGGCGGAGCTCCCCTCCGCCGAGTGGGACACGCTCCTCCTCTACGTCTGGGAGGAGCTCAGCTACGAGCAGATCGCGGCCGCGGTCGACATCCCCGTCGGGACGGTCAGGTCACGGCTCAACCGCGCTCGTGCTCGTCTGCGCGACGCCTCGCCCCGGCAGAGGAGAGGATGGGGTCGTGAGTGACGAGCTCGAACCTCTCCGCCGGCTGCGTCCCGACAACGTGTTGCCCGACGATCCGGGCGATCCCACCGTGCTGTCGCGCCAAAAGGAGCAGCTGATGTCCACCATCTCGCAAGAGCCCGAGACCAACCTTCGCTTGCCCGACCTGTTTCCCCGACTCGCCTACGACGACGAGTTCGCCGCGCTCGACTATCTCGTGCGGGTCTTCGGCTTCACGGAGCTGCGAGAGGCTCGGATGGAGCACGAGTGGGACGGCCGGCAACAGATGCTCGCTTGGGTGCGGCACGGCACGAGCATCGTGATGCTCGGTCACGCGAACCATGACGTCCACCGCATCTACTCGCCGCGCGAGCTCGGGAACACGACGATGATCCTGCACCTCACCGTGCACGACATCGACAGCCACTACGCGCACGCGGTCGCACAGGGCGCCGACGTGACGATGGAGCTGGAGGACGCGTTCTACGGCGAGCGCCGCTACGAGGCAACCGACTTCGAGGGCCATCGCTGGCACTTCGCGGAGAGCCACGAGGCGATCCGCGGTCGTGGAGGCGAGGTTCCCGACGACCCTCAGGGCGGCAAGCCGTAGCCTTGCCCCCGTGGCGTGGGACGGCGACGAGTACCAGAAGCGCTTCGACGAGCTCGCAGACCAAGGTGTCGAGGTCCACGGTGAAGCCGACTTCGTCATGCGGTTCGCGCCCGCCTCGGTCCTCGACGCCGGATGCGGCACCGGCCGGGTTGCTCGTGAGCTTGCTCGCAGAGGCGTGGCGGTGGTCGGTGTCGACGCCGATGCATCGATGGTGGCCACCGCCCGACGCCTCTCACCCGAGCTCGACTGGCGCGTCGACGACCTCTGCGCCTTCGACCTCGGGCTCACGTTTCCCCTCGTCGTGATGGCGGGCAACGTGCCGCTCTTCACGCCACCGGGCACCCAGCGCGACCTCGTCGCCGGCTGCGCCCGCCACCTCGACGCCAGTGCGACGCTCATCGCGGGGTTCCAGCTCGACAAGAGATACACGGTGGACGCGTACGACGCGGACTGTGAGGCCGCGGGGCTCGCTCTCGTCGAGCGATGGTCGACGTGGTCAGGCGAGGAGTTCCGCGTCGGCGGCGACTACGCCGTCTCGGTCCATCGTGCGGCTCGCTGAATCGCGTCGACGCCGACGGCCGAGCTCCATCGCAGCATCAGCCGCGACACGCCCAGCGCGGCAACATGCTGACGTTCGTCGCTGTCGGGACGCAGCCACGCTTCCTCGAACGGCACTTCGAGGGTGACCTGGAAGTCGTCGTTGCCCGCTTCCTTGGCTGCGGTCACCGCGGCGGTCACTACGCCGGGGAGATCCACCTGCCAATCGTGGAAGTTGACCGCGTCCGCGTGCGTGCCGGCGACCGCCGCCATCCTGGGGCCGTTCGCGGCGACATAGATCGGTGGCGTCGGATCCGGCACGACCATGCCCTCGTACGTGGGATCACGTGACCACGCGGCGCGCAAGAACGTGATCGTGTCCACCACGCGTTGACGGCGCTCCGGGGCGCTCAAGACCGGGAGCCCGACCATCGCAAGCTCTCGGGAGTAAGGCGACTCGGGGCCGGCTCCGGCGCCGAGGCCGAGGCGCACGCGGCCACCGCTCAGGTCCTGCAGAGTGGCCGCGGCGACGGCGATGTGCGCGGGATGGCGGGCGATGCTGTTGATGACGAGTGGGCCGACACCCACCCGCGTCGTTCTTGCTGCCACAGAAGCCAGCACGGTCCACACATCGAGCACCGGTCGGCCGCCGAAGGAGATGCCGGAGATGTGGTCGTACGTCCAGATCGCGTCGAAGCCGGCATTCTCGGCCGCGACAGCCGCCTCCACCAGGACCGACGCGTGTGCGTTGATGGGGCTGAGGACGATGTCGGTCATGCGGCGTACATCATGGCCCGTCGCGACAACGAGAGCCCTAGTGTCAGCCCTCGATGGCTCTCGATGACGAGCTGGTCAACAAGCTCACTTGGAAGATCCCCAACGCGCTGGTGCTGATCGGGTCGCGCTCGGGTGACGAGCGCAACGCGATGACCGCGAGCTGGGTGTCGCAGCTGTCGATGGAGCCGGTGCTCATCGGTGTCGCCGTCGACAACGACGCGGTCACCCATCGCCTGATCACTGCGGGAGGTTCGTTCACCGTCAACCTCTGGGACGCCGAGGACACCAAGGTGTTCGTGAAGTTCTCCAAGCCTGCGACTGATGACGGCACGACCCTCAACGGCCGAGCGGTGCACGCGGCGACGACCGGAGCGCCGGTCTTCGACGAGGCGCTCGCCTGGGTGGACTGCCAGGTGCGCCACACCCTCGACCTCGGCACGCACACCTTGTTCGTCGGCGAGGTCGTCGACGGAGCGATTCGCGACGACGCCGCTCGTCCGGCGTCGATGAACGACACGAGGATGAAGTACGGAGGCGTGAAACGCCATTGACACAGCGTGAAACGCACTAAGGGAGGAGTCTGACGATGGCGTCGATCGTCGTGTGCGGCGGCAGCATGATCGGGCTCTCGACGGCGATGATGCTGGCGAGGGACGGGCACGAGGTCACCGTCCTCGAACGTGACCCCGCCCCGGTGCCGGTGTCCCCCGCAGAAGCGTGGAGTTCATGGCCGCGGCCCGGCGTGCCGCAACACCATCAACCCCACAGCCTCTTCCCGCGGACGTGGGCCGTGCTCGAGGCCGACCTGCCGGGCATGATCGATGCGCTCGCCGGAGCCGGGTGCACGTGGGTCGACCCGGTGGCCATGCTGCCGCCGACGATGGCAGACACCTCGCCTCGGCCCGATGACGACCGGTTCCGCTTCATCACCGGCCGCAGGCCGATCGTCGAGTGGACGTTCGGGCGAGCGGCCGCCGAACACGACGGGGTGGCGGTGCGACGGGGAGTCTCGATCGCCGCGCTCGTCACCGATGAGCCCGTCGTCCCAGGATCGCCCCATGTCGTCGGCGTGCGCACGACCGATGGGGAGAAGCTGCGCGCCGACCTCGTGATCGACGCGATGGGTCGGCGCTCGAAGCTCGTCGAATGGCTGCAGGAGCTCGGCTCCCCGGAGGTCCCGATCACCTCCGAGGATTCGGGGTTCGTGTACTACACCCGCTACTTCACGGGTCCCGAGCAGCCCGTGATGTTCGGCCCCGCGCTCGAGCGCGATGGGGACGTGCTCGATCCTGACCCTGCCCGGGGACAACGACACCTGGTCGGTCACGCTCTTCGCTGCGGCCTCGGATCCCGCCTTGAAGGCGTTCAAGGATCCCGACAAGTTCACTGCGGTCGTCCGCGCCTGTCCGATGCAGCGGCACTGGCTCGACGGTGAGCCGCTCACCGACGTGCTCCCGATGGCCGGGATCATGGATCGATACCGACGGTTCGTCGTCGACGATCGTCCTGTCGCGACCGGTGTGTGTGCGGTTGGCGACGCCTGGGCGTGCACGAACCCGTCGGCGGGCCGCGGCATCTCCGTCGGACTCGTGCATGCGCAGGGTCTTCGTGATGCGACGCGTACGAGCCTCGACGACCCGGAGATGTTCGTCCGAGAGTTCGACCGTCTCACCGAGCGCGACGCCGCTGCCGTTCGTGCACAACCAGATCGCAGCCGATCGCGGCCCGCGTCGCCGAGATGGACGCCTTGCGCAACGGTGAGGAGCCGCCGCCCCGGGACCCTCTGATGCAGAAGGTCTTCGCGGCGTTTCCCTACGACCCCGATGTCTTCCGCGGGATGATGGAGACGAACATGTGCCTCGCATTCCCACAGGACGTGCTGGCGAGACCGGGCTTCATGGACAAGGTCGACGCGCACAGTGGGAAGCCAGCGTTGCGCGGCGCCCGGCCCGGATCGCGAGGAGCTGCTCGCGCTGCTGGCGTGACGATCAGTCGCCGAGATGCTCTCGGGCGACCTTCTTCGGCACGACCATGCGCCACGCGTCGAGCACGATCTCGTGGGCTTCCTCTTCGTCGATCGTGTCGAGGCGCACGACGACCCAGTTGTAGCGCTGGTCTGACTTCTTCGGCATGAGGAACTTCTCGGGCTCGGAGGCGATGAGCGCGTCGCGCTCCTCCTTCGGGAACGCGAAGCCCATCATCGTCTCGTCGCGGGAGAACGCCAGCCACACGTACTGACCGACGCGGAACTTCACCCGATCGCGGACGAGCACCTCATACGCGCGGGGCAGGCTCAGCGCGAGCGGCCGGATGTCGTCGATCGTCGCCATCGATCACAGCCACTCCTGCTTCTTGAAGACCGCGTAGAGACTGCCCGAGCACACGATGATGAGGATCGTTGCCGCGGTGACACCCCAGTGGCGAGCGAAGCCGGGGTAGGGCACATTCATGCCGTACCAGCCCGTGATGAGCGTCGGGACGGCGATGATCGCCGCCCAGCTCGTGACCTTCTTCATGATCTGGTTGGTGCGGAAGTCGCGGAGGCTGAGGTTCGTCTCGACAATCGTGCTGACGAGGTCGCGGAGGGCGTCAGTCGACTCGGTGACCCGCAGGATGTGGTCGTACACGTCTTGGTAGTACGGGTACAGCTCCTCATCGACGAGCCCGTGGTCGCGCCGCATCAGGGCGCTCACTGCCTCACGCGTCGGCACCACGAGCCGGTGGAACTGGATCAGTGCCTTGCGCATGTCGAACCAGTGCTGGTTGGGCTTGATCGGCGTCTCCTCCGAGAAGACGCTGTCACTCACGTCGTCGTAGTACTGGTCGAACTCATCGAGGGTCGTGAACGCCTTGTCGATGACGACGTCGAGCAGGCCGTAGACGAGGAACCCGACCCCGTGCCGCGCGAGGTCCTTCGACCGGTCCCATCGCTCGAGCAGTGGCTCGAGGGCGAAGCCCTCGTCCTTTCGTACGGTGACGAGCCACCGCTGGTGGATGAACGCGTCGATCTCGACGGCCTCGAGGCCATCGGGCACGACCGAGACCGAGTGGCAGACCAGGAACTGATGGCTGGGATAGTGATCGAGCTTCGGCCGCTGGTGGCCGCCGAGCGCATCTTCGACCGCCAGCTCGTGGAACCCGAGCTCGGCCTGAAGCTCGTGGATGTCCGCTTCAGTCGGCTTGCAGTAGTCGACCCAAACGATCGCGCCGTCCATCTCGAGGAAGTCGGACACGTCCGCGACGGGAAAGCCCTCCTTGATCAGCTTCCCGTCGCAGTACGCCCGCGTCTGTGCCATCAGTGAGCGGACGGTCAGCTCGACCGGCGCTCGGTCTTCTTCTTCTCCTTGTCGGCCCGCTTCTCCTTGAGCGTCTTGCCGGGCTTCTTCGCGTTGTGCTTCTCCGGCACTTTGTTTGCCATGCCCCCAGCATGTCACCGCCGACGGCGGTTTCACGCGGACTTGACCGTCACCGCGTGAACCGTGGGGCCCGCTTCTCCTTGAGGGAGGCGAGCCCCTCGCGCGCGTCGGCGCCGGCGAAGCCGAGGAACTCGTACGCGAGCGCTCGCATCGAACGTCGCGGCCTGGGCGCGGTACCAGCTGTTGCAGGGCGTGCTTCGTGAGCCGGATCGCCTCCTGCGCGCCGGATGCCAGCTGCGTCGCGACCTCGAGCGCCCGTTCCTGCACCTGATCGTCGTCGACGCAGAGCGAGACGAGCCCGATGCGCTCGGCCTCCTCGCCGCTCATCGGCTCGCACGTGAGCAGGTAGTACTTCGCCTTCGCCATGCCGCAGAGCAGCGGCCAGCAGATGGCCGCGTGATCGCCGGCGGCGACGCCGAGACGGGTGTGGCCGTCGATGATCCGGGCCGTTCGCGCCGCGACGGACACGTCGGCGAGCAACGCGACGACGAGTCCGGCGCCCGACCGCCGGGCCGTGGATCGCCGAGACGATCGGCTTCGAGCAGTCGATGACGTTGAAGACGAGGTCGCGCGCCTCGCGACATCACCCCGGCGCGCGCCGCCTCGTCGTGCATGAGTGACTCGATCAGGTCGAAGCTGCCGCCGGCGGAGAACGCCTTGCCGGCACCGCGCAGCAGCACGACGTTCGTCTCGTCGTCGTCGTCGACCGCCCGCCACACGTCGGCCAGCTGCCGGTGCACCGCGCGGTTCACCGAGTTCAGCCCCGGGCCGTCGAGCGTGATGCGAAGCACCCGCTCGGCAGGACGATCGAATGTGAGGTCGGGGAAGGCAGCGGCGAGATCGGTCACGCCGCCATCCTGGCCTCTACTCGTGGCTCCCGCGCCGTGCGGCCGGCGTCTCGGCGGGCGGATCGACGACATGGAACCGTCGCCCGGTGACCTCGTCAGGCACGATGCGCACGAAGCAGTGCTTCGGGCTGGCAAGCCACGGAAACAGCGGGAGATCGGCGGCGTCGAACAGCTCGTGAAGTGCCTTCATCTCGGTCGCCCGACCCTTCACCACGACGCTCCACGCCTCCTTCGCCTCCGTGTCGAGGCCGTCGACTTCGAACGCGACGCCGGTGCCGAGCACCGCTCCCGCGAAGCTCGGTTCCTCCGCGGTCCGGAACACGACCGTGCCGTGATCGACGACGTAGTTGATCGGGAAGATGTCTGGGTGGTTCGCGATCGAGATCGCGAGCCTCCCTACGACGGACCCTCGAAGGAGTGTCCAGCACTCGTGGGGATCGAGGATGTCCATTCCGTGAAGCAGGTCGTGGGTCATCGCGTCTCTCCTTTGCCAAGCTCGATCCTCAGATGGACCACGCCGCCCCTGAACTCGGAGCTGACGGGGAGGCCGGCGTCGTGGAAGACCCTGAGCATCTTCGTGTTGTGGGGCAGCGTGTCCGCGACGAACCAACCGATGTGGGCGCGCCGAGCCCGGGACGCCAACGCGTCGAACATCTTCGTTCCGAGCCCATGGCCCTGCCATGCGTCGGACACCACGAACGCGACCTCCGCGCAGTCGCTGTCATCGATCCGGTCGAAACGGGCGACGCCGACGATCGCCCCGTCGATCCTCGCGACGATGGCCTCGCGGTCTCGATGGTCGACATGCGTGAACCGATCGACCTCGACGGCGCTCAGCTCGGGGTGCACGGAGAAGAACCGAAGGTAGGTCGACTCCGTGGACAGGGTGTGGTGGAAGCGGACCAGGTCGGAAGCGTCCCGCGCCCGCATCGGACGCAGGTCGACCAACGTGCCGTCGGTGAGCGCAACCGTCTCGACACTTGCCGGCCCTGACAGCTCGAGGTCCTCGATCGCGGTCACGTTCCGACCGTATGACGCCGGCTCCTCGCTGCCTGCGGCCGGTGGACCCCTCTCGGGGGGACCTTCGTCCCTGCCGGTCAGGTCGTGATCGGCGCATCGAGCCCGACGAGCTCGGTCTTTCCGTCCCGACCCATCAGCTGCGCGACGAGCTCTTGCGCGGTGCGCTCTCGGCGCAGCAGCGCGACAACTGACCGTGCGATGGGCAGGTCCACATTCAGTCGGCGGGCCAGCTCGACAGCGACCGGAGCGGTCGCCGCGCCCTCGACGACGGCGGACTGGCCGGAGAGAACCTCGAGGGCCGACGTGCCGTGCGCGAGCTCCAGTCCGAGTCGATAGTTCCGGCTCTGCGGACTCGAACAGGTCGCTATGAGGTCGCCGTTCCCACTGAGTCCGAGGAACGTCAGCGCTCGACCGCCTGCGGCGGTGCCGAGTCGAGCGAGCTCTGCGAGGCCGCGGGTGAGCAGCGCCGCCTTCGTGTTCGTGCCATATCCGAGACCATCGGCCACGCCGGCCGCGATCGCGATGACGTTCTTCAACGCGCCACCGATCTCACACCCGACCACATCTTCGCTGGTGTACACGCGCAACGTCGGAGTCATGAGCAGCTGCTGCACCCACGCGGCGGCGTCCGAATCCGGGAATGCCACGCATGTCGCTGCGGGTTGCCCGGCGGCGATCTCCCTCGCGAGGTTCGGTCCGCTCAGCACGCCGATCGTCGACGGGTCGCGGCGAGGCTGGGCGTCGGCGAGCACTTCGCTCATCCGCATGCACGTGCCCTCTTCGAGACCCTTGGCGAGGTTGAGGACGAGCGGGGCCTCGAGGTCGATCGACTCGATGAGCGAGCGCAGGTGTTGCGCGGGTACCGCGTAGACAACGAGGTCGGCACCCCGGACCGCGGCGCGGAGCTCGTTCGTGACTCGAAGCTCAGCCGGCAGCACGACGCCGGCCAGGTACTGCTCGTTCTCCTCGCGCGCGCTCGATCGACGCGACGACATCGAGTTCCCTCGCCCACAACACGGTCTCGGCACGCGTGCTCAGCAGCGATGCCAGGGTGGTGCCCCAAGCGCCCGCGCCGATGACGGCGACCTTCGTCACGACACAACTCCCTCGATCCATCCGTGGTGATCGACGACGCCGGTCATCGGCAGCTTCCTGCCGGTGAGCTCGGCAGGCGCGATCGCGAACCACCGGTCACGCGGGCCTGGGGCCCAGGTCACGACGCCGCGCTCGACGAGCTGGGCGGCTGTTGGTCCTTGCGGCACGAGCACTTCACGCGCCTGGCCGTGGACGCAGACGCTCCATCCCGTCTTTGCCGTCTCGTCGAAGCCGTCGACCTCGAACACCACCGTCTGTCCGCCGACGGTCGCCAGCAGCGACTCGGCGGCCGTGCGGAAGAGGATCTCGCCGGTCGCGTCCGACGCGTAGTTCACGGGCAGGACATGAGGGCACCCTTGCGCGATCAGCCCGACGCGTCCGACGCAGCCTGCCGAGAGCTTCGCCGTGCACTCTGACGAGGACAGGGCTTCGAGCTGGATCGGAGCATTCATCACCGGTACCCCCTGAGGTCGAGTGGAAGCTGCGGCGTGACAAGGCGACGTCCCGTGATCTCGCGCGGCACCACACGGACCCAATGCGGCTTGTCGCCACCAGCCCACGAGTCGATGTCGAGGTGCTCGACTTCGGCGGCCGTCGCCCGGTAGGCAGTACCGCGCACCAAGACGCTCCAGCCGGTGTGGTGGAAGGGATCGACAAAGTCGATCTGGAAGCTGGCGGGCTGCTCGTGGAGACGGTCGAGCTTCTCGCCAGGATCGGATCGGAAGACGATCACGTCTCCGTCGACGAGGTAGTTCACCGGTACTACGAGCACAGAGCCGGCGGACGCGATGGCGACACGGCCAACGCTGAATGCCCGCAGAAGAACGAGGCACTCCTCACGCGGGAGCTCGATCAGCTCGACCTCTGGCCGGCCGGTCACGGCAACGCCACCGGATCGTCGAGGCCCGAGAGCGTGCGGCCGTTGACGAGGTCGAGGGAAAGCGCCACCAAGGGACCGTGGGCGGACGCCCAACCCCGGGGTGTGCAGTCCTCGAGGGCGGCGATGTCCTCGGGCGCCCTGACATGCGTGGCGCGCCCGACGACCATCACACTCCAACCCTCGTGGGTCATGGCATCGATCGCGTCGACCTGGAACCCGATGACCGCGTTGTCGTCGATCGCCTCAGGGTGATCGTGCGGATCGGTCCAGAAGACGATCCGCTCACCGGCAAGGCTGTATCGCACGGGCAGGACCGCGGGGAGCGCTCGGGAGGACATCGAGATGCGACCGACCGAGCCCTCGGCGAGATGTCGCAGACACTCGTCCCGCGTGAGCACGTCTTCGCTGCTCATGTGCCGCCTCCGGCTGCAGGCGGGATCACGACGACCGGGCACCCCGCGTGATGGACGACCTGATGGCTGACTGATCCGAACACGAGCTCCCGCGCTCGGCTGAGGCCGCGCGATCCGACGACGACGAGCGTCGCGTCGCGCGCTGCGTCGACGAGGGCAGCTGCCGCTCCGCCCGCTTCTGTCCTGCATTCGATGGGGTGGGCGAGCCCATGAGCGTCAGCGTCCCTCACCGCGTCGCGCAGGATCTCGTCGGAGGCCTGCTCGAAGATGCCGGCGCCTTCAACCGCGCCGGGGTAAGCCATGATGGGAACCGCCCACGCGCACACGAAGCGCACGCTCGCGTTGCGCGCGCGAGCCTCGTCCAGCGCCCACGCGACCACGCGTGACGCAGTCTCCGATCCGTCGACTCCGACGATGATCCGTTCGCCGGTCACCGTTTCGTCTCCAGGCCCGTCGGCGTGGACGACCGCGACCGGGCACCGCGCCTGTTGCAGCACGTGCTCGCTCACCGACCCGATGCGCAGACCGAGGAAGCCCCCGGCGCCTCGAGCCCCGACCACGAGCAGGTCGGCTCCTGTGGAGGTCGTGACGAGAGCTCGCCACGGCAGGTCGCAGACCGAGAACCGACCGATCGCCTTCGCGCGCTCGGGGCCGACCGCAGCGGTCACCCAGTCATGGAGGACGGCGAGTGCGTCTTCATCGGAGTACGCCGGGTCGAGCTCCTCATCGCTCGACAGCCGAGCCTGCTTCAGGAGGTCCCACGCGACCACTGCGGTCACGGGGAGGTTCCGGAGCTCGCCCTCGCGCGCTGCCCAGCGCAGAGCAGCAGCTGCGCCTTCGGATCCATCGGTGCCGACGTAGATGGTCATTGCACGACCAGCGCAGTCACCATGCCGAACATGCCGTGCTCGTTCTCGGCGTGCGGAAGGATGTGGCAGTGCCAGACCCACGTGCCGGGCTCGGTCGCGTGCACGAGCACCGTGTAGCGCTCACCGGGAGCGACCGTGATGGTGTCCTCGGCCTGGGGTGTGGTCAGCGGGATGCCGTCCTTGGCGATCACCAGCTGCTCCATCCCGTGGAGGTGCATCGGATGGATCTGCGTTCCCTCGTTCATGTAGTGGACCTCGATCCAGTCGCCTTGCTTGGCAACGATCGGGGCAGTCGCCGGGAACGACTTGCCGTTGATCGCGTACCCGATGACTCCTGAGTCGTCGAGCACCATCACTTGCTCCTGGCTCACCGTGACTCCTGCGGGCACGGGCTCCTCCCCGACGATGAACGCGCCGGCCAAACCGTCGGGCACCTGCTCCACCGCGTCGTGGTGCGAGTGGTACATCCCGACCGCCGGGTGTCCTGCACCGTCCACTCGTAGGTGAACGTCTCACCGGTCTTCACCGGGTCTTGCGTGACGTCGGTGACGCCGTCCATCGAGTTCGGGGTCAGCAGTCCGTGGAAGTGGATCGAGGTCGACTGAGGCAGCTGGTTGTGCAGCACGATCTTCACGTGGTCCCCAGGGTTGACCTTGATCGTCGGTCCGGGGACGGTGCCGTTGTAGGTCATGGCCTGCACGGTCTTGCCGGGTGAGACCTCCCAATCGGTGATCGCCGTGGTGAGGTCGAACTGCTTGGTGCCGTCGGCCAGCACTGTCGGCGCGAGCACTTGACCGCCGAGCCCTGCGGTCTTCGCGGGGAAGGCGGCGAGGGATGCCTTCATGTCGGCGTCCATCTGTTCGGCCGACATCGTCGTCGCGGCTGAGGAGGTGTCGCCCGCCGTGGTGGAGCCCGCCGCGCTCCCGGCACCCAGGTGCAACATCGCTTGCATCCCCGCGGCCTGGTGGCCGGCGACCTGGCACAAGACCGTGTAGGTGCCCGGGGCAAGGTTGGAGAGGTCGAGGTGAGCGCTACCTCCGCCGGGATCATCGCGGTCTTGACGTCGGTGCCTTGCACCGCGAAGTTGTGCTCGACCGTTCCGTTGTTCACGACGTCCACTCCGCCTGCCTGCGAGGCCGTGATCATCTCGGGCGAGATCGAGAACTCGGTCAGCGTCACCTGCGTGCCACCCGCCCCGGCGGCAAGAGCGCCGGCTGCGGCGGAGCTCTTCGCTTCGTCGATCGCGCGCATGCCGAAGCCGACGGAGACGGCACTCGCGAACAGAGCTACCGCGGCGAACGCCCAGATCATCAACGTCCATCCGTCGCGGCGGGTCTGTCGCAGGTTGAGCTGGGCCTCGAGGCTGTCGAGGTCGAGCGGCGCCGGGTCGGGTTCGCGTGTGGGTTCGTCGGTGGTCAGGCTCATGAGTCGATCCTGCAGTTCTGAAGCTCTGGCGGGCAGGGACGGGGGTCGGCTGGTCGTGGGACCTTGGTCCCGATCTGCGGGGCTAGGGGTTGGCGACGACGCTTTCGGCGAGTTCCTTCGCCCACTGCGTGGCCCGATCGGCCTCGCCGGGGATCAAGTGGTTGTGCTTGTCGACCAGGAAGCTCTCGGGATCGGCGACGAGGTCGAAGCCGTGCTTCGTCAGGCGCCTCCCGATTGCCTTCGAGGCGCGACCGGTCAGGATCGCTGCTCCATCAAGGCGGGTGTCGAATGCCGCGGCATCCGTGCTCCGGGCCGCCGGCAAGAGGTCGAACCAGTCCCGAAGCCCCTCACCTTCGGCGTCGGCGTCCATCGTCAGGTCGGCGTCGGGCTTCGCCGCCGTCGCTTTGGCGGCAGCGCGGGACTTCTCGCTCGACAGCGTGTGGACATGGGTCGGTCCCCCGACCACGAGGAGGTCAACCGTCGCGACCTTGTCGTCGGTCGCCGCCTCGACCGGCACCACCTCGACCTCGAGGTGGGATCGGAGGCCTTCGGCGATGTGATCTGCGACGGCGTGCGTGTTGCCGTACATCGATTCGTACACGATGAGTGCTCGCATGCGTCCAGCGTCGTCCTGGCCCCACGGCGGCGGTAGGGCCGAAGGTCACGCGAAGATGTAGGGGTGTCAGACCCCGAGCGCATCACCGTGTTCCTCCTGGACGATCACGAGATCGTGAGGCGAGGAATCCGCGACCTGCTCGAGGCCGAGGGGGACATCGAAGTCATCGGTGAAGCGTCGACCGCGGACCAGGCCGTGGGACGGGTCCACGCGCTCGACCCCGACGTGGCCGTGCTCGACGTCAGGCTGCAGGAAGGCAACGGCATCGAGGCCTGTAGGGACATCCGCTCGCTGCATCCGCGCACGGCATGCCTCATCCTCACTTCCTTCGCCGACGACGAGGCCCTCTTCCAGGCGATCCTGGCCGGTGCCGCCGGGTATCTGCTGAAGCAGATCCGCACGAACGACCTCGTCGACGCGGTGCGACGAGTGGCCGCGGGGCAGAACCTTCTCGACCCGGCGGTCACCGCCCGCGTGCTCGAGCGGCTGCGCACCGGCAACCCGCAGGACGAGCGGCTGGCGCGGCTCACAGAACAGGAACGCAGGGTGCTCGACCTGGTCGTGGAGGGCCTCACGAACCGCCAGATCGGCGAGCGACTCCACCTCGCGGAGAAGACGGTGAAGAACTACGTGACCTCGGTGCTGTCGAAGCTCGGGATGACTCGACGCACCGAGGCGGCTGTGTACGCGGTCCGCCATCTCGACCCGGAGCACTAGATCGACCGCGGCTAAGAGAGCGGCACCGACCATTCGAGCCGGCTGCCGGCCGGCGAGCGGGGCGTCAGGGTGAAGGTGCCGCCGAGGTGCTCTGCGCGAGCCAGCATGTTGTGCAGGCCTCGGCCCTCGCCGGGCGCGTCGGGCGGGCCGACGCCGTTGTCTTCGACGCGCAGCGTGAGCGTTCCGACCGTCGCGATCAGGTGGACGTCGACCTCGGTCGCGCTGGCATGCCTGGCAACGTTCGAGAGGGCCTCACGAAGCACCGTCAACAGCTCGTCGGCGATGTGCTGATCCGTCAAGGCATCGACCGGTCCATCGAAGAACGTTCTGGGTTCGACCCTCAAGGTGGGTGTCAGCTCGGAGACGAGCGTGATGACCCGGCGGCGCGGGCTTTCGAATCCTCCGATCTGCACGGGGGCGTCGAGTGCGAAGATCGTCGATCGAATGCTTTTGATGGTGGTGTCGAGATCCTCGACCGCGAGCTGCACGCGACGGGCTACTTCGGGATCGAGAACCCGCAGCGTTCCTTGAAGGGAGAGGCCGACCGCGAACAGCTGCTGGATGACGGTGTCGTGGAGGTCCATCGCGATGCGCTCGCGATCTTCGAGCAACGCAAGATCTCTCCTCGTGCGTGCAAGCGTGCGTTGTCGATGGCAACACCGGCCGCGGACGCGAGGGCCACGACGAGCTCCTCGTCGATGTCGCTGAACGCGTCCTCGATCGCTTGTCGGTCAGGTACAGGTTGCCGAAGACCTCGCCACGAACCATGACCGGCACTCCGAGGAATGATCGCATCGGCGGGTGGTTCGGCGGGAAGCCGAAGCTGTCGGGATGCTCTCGGAGGTCGGGGAGGCGGATGGCGTGTGGTTCGTCGGATCAGCAGACCGAGGATGCCGTGGCCCTTCGGCAGATCGCCGATCTCTGCTCGGGCCGCCGAGTCGATGCCCACTGTCAGGAACTCCGAGAGAAAGGTGCGGGTGGGGTCGAGCACCCCGAGCGCGCCGTACTGCGCATCCGCGAGCTCGGTCGCCGACTCGACGATGCGCTGGAGCGTCGCGGTCAGATCGAGGTCACTGCCGATCGCCACCACCGCGCGGAAGCAGCTTGCGGAGGCTCCTCGGACCGGCGACACCTCCATCTGGCACAGGCAGAGATTAGGGCTCAGCAGTATCGCAAGGCTGTGGCCTCGGACCGCAGCCGGTCCCGATGGTCGGGGTGGGCGATGGCGATCAGCGCCCCGGCGCGCTCGCGGATCGAGCGGCCGCGCAGCTCGGCGACGCCCCACTCGGTGACGACCTTGTCGACGGTGTTCTTCAGCGTCGTGACGACGTCGCCGGCCGCGAGCTGGGCCACGATCTTCGAGACCGTCGCCGTCCCGTGGCGGTCGAGTGCAGCACGACGAAGCCCTGCCCGCCCGTCGGAGTACATCGCGCCGCGGGCGAAGTCGGCCTGACCGCCGCTCGACGAGTAGTAGCTGCCGCGCGACCGTCTCCGACGCGCACTGGCCGAGGAGGTCGACGGCGATCGTCGCGTTGATCGACACGAAGTCCGGCTCCTGGGCGATCACCCGCGGATCGTTGACGTAGCGCACCGGCCACAGCTCGAACGCCGTGTTCTCGTCGAGGAAGTCGTACAGCGCGCTGCGTGCCGAGCGCGAACGTGCCGACGGTCTTGGTGCGGTTGAGCTGCTTGGCCACGCCGGTGACGACGCCGCGCTCGACGAGGTCCATCACGCCGTCGGAGATCAGCTCGGTGTGCACGCCGAGGTCGCGATGGTCGACCAGCGCCGACAGGATGGCGTTGGGGATCGAGCCGATGCCGACCTGGATCGTGGCCCCGTTGGGGATCCGCTCGGCGACGAGCGCGGCGATGCGCTCGTCGATCTCGTCGGCCGGCGCCGGCGGCACCTCGACGAGCGGGTAGTCCGCCTCGCTCCAGCCGACGACCTGGCTGACGTGGATCTGGTTGCGGCCGAACGTGCGCGGCATCTGCGGGTTGGCCTCGAGGAAGAACCGGGCCCGGCCGATGAACGACGCCACGTAGTCGGCGTTCAGCCCGAGGCTGAAGTAGCCGTGGCGGTCGGGCGGCGACGCCGCGGCGAGCACGAGCGGATCGTGCGTGCGGTCCTGCAGGATCGCGCGCATCTCGCTGAAGTTGTTCGGGACGAGATCGATGGTGCCCGTCGCGGAAGCACGGCCGGGTGACGTCGGACAGGAAGTACGACACGTGGCGCAGCCGGTCGCCGAACGCGCCGTGGAGGTACGGGCGGTCGTGCAGGGCGTGCATCTGGTGGACGCGCACGCCGTCGAGGTCGTCGGCGTGGCGCTCGATCGCGTCGAGCAGCGTGACCGGCTCGCCGTTGGCCAGCGGCACGATGAGGTCGGCCCGCTCGGCCGATGTGGTCGAGCACGGCCGCCGCGGGCGAGGCGACGGAAGAGTGCATGGCGGCAACGTACGACACCGAGGTCAGTCCGCGAACGCGGACGCCTGGAGGACCTTGTGCTCTACGGGCCGTGAGCGAGTTGGGTCATCGTGTGCAGATGGCCGTCGCATCCGGCGAGGAGGAGGTCGACGCCGCCGATGGCCTGACGACGGCGGAGGCCGCCGGTCGCCTCCGCCGTGACGGTCCGAACGCGCTGCCCGTGCCGCGGCGCACGCCGGCATGGCGACGTCTGGCCTCGCCAGATGGTGCACTTCTTCGCCCTGCTGTTCTGGGTCGCGGGCGGGCTCGCGTTCCTGGCCGGTCTGCCCCAGCTCGGTGTCGCGATCTTCGTCGTCGTCGTGCTCAACGGGGTGTTCGCGTTCGTGCAGGAGCAGCGGGCCGAGCACGCCGCCGAGCGGCTACGCGACCTGTTGCCTCGCCGGGTGACGGTCGTCCGCGACGGGAGCCGCATCGAGATCGCCGCCGAGGACCTGGTCGTCGGCGACGTCGTGCTCCTCGCCGAGGGCGACCGGATCTCGGCCGACCTGCGCGCTCGACGTCGGTCACGCGCTCGCCGTCGACACGTCGGCTCTGACCGGCGAGAGCGTGCCGCACCACCCGGCCGCGGGCGAAACGGTCTTCGCCGGATGCTTCGTCGTCGAGGGCGAGGCGCGGTCCAAGGTCGTCGCGACCGGCTCGCACACCCGCCTCGCCGGCATCGCCGACCTGACGCACGCGCCAGCCGTCGTCGCCGACGCCGCTGCACGTCGAGCTGACCGCGTGTCTCGCGTGCTCGCGGCGATCGCGATCGGCGTCGGGGTCGGCGTTCTTCCTCATCTCGTTGCTCGTCGGCACGAAGGCATCGGACGGCTTCCTGTTCGCCGTCGGGCGTCACGGTCGCGGTCGTGCCCTGCGGGACTGCTCCCGACAGTGACGCTGTCGCTCGCGATCGGTGCCCAGCGCATGGCGGCGCGTCACGCGTTGGTGCGCCACCTCGAGGCGGTCGAGACGCTCGGATCGACGACCTTCATCGCCACCGACAAGACGGGAACGCTGACCCGCAACGAGATGGCGGTCGTCGAGGTGTGGATGCCCTCGGGGACCACGGTCGTCAAGGGTGGGGGGTACACACCGGACGCTCAGGTGGAGTGCGTGCCGCCACCTTGTTCCGTAGAGGCGATGCAGCTGGCCCGCGCTGCGGCCCTGTGCTCGTCGGGCCGAGCGGTCGAGGTCGAGGGCTCGTGGGTCGCGCAGGGCGATCCCATGGAGGCAGCGCTGGACGCCTTCGCTCGCCGCATCGGCGTCGCCATCGACGAGGATCGGGCGCGGGCGGTCGAGACCGCGAGGTTTCCGTTCGACGCACGCCGTCGCCTGATGTCCGTGGTGGTTGACGGGACGGTGCTGGTCAAGGGCGCGCCGGACGCCGTGTTCCCTCGGTGTTTGGTGCCGCCGTGCGCGACAGAGTCGTTGCAGGACATGGCGGGCCGCGGGCTGCGCGTGCTCGCGGTGGCGGCTCGTCCTGTCGACGGCATCCCCTCTTCAGCCGATGACGCCGAAACCGACCTCACCCTGCTCGGGCTCGTCGGCCTCGAGGACCCTCCGCGGCCGCACGCCGCGGAAGCGCTCGCCGCGTGTCGGCGCGCGGGCATACGAGTCGCGATGGTCACCGGGGATCACCCACTCACCGCGCGGCGATTGCGTCAGAGGTCGGCCTGCTCGGCCCGGACGATCTCGTGATCGTGGGACGCGACCTTCCGTCCGACGAACAGGTGCTCGGCGCGTTGGTCGACCACGACGGCGTGGTCCTCGCACGCGTGACGCCCGAAGACAAGCTTCGCATCGCTCGGGCGCTGCGAGCCCGTGGGCATGTGGTTGCGATGACCGGCGACGGGGTGAACGACGCGCCGGCACTGCGCGAGGCCGCGATCGGTGTCGCGATGGGAAGGTCGGGCACCGATGTGGCCCGTGAGGCCGCCGATGTCGTGCTGCTCGACGACGACTTCGCCACGATCGTTGCTGCGGTCGAGCAGGGCCGGTCGACGTTCGCGAACATTCGGCGCTTTCTCACGTATCACTTGACCGACAACGTCGCCGAGCTCGCGCCGTTCGTGGTGTGGGCGCTGTCGGGGGGACGGTTCCCGCTTGCGATTGGTGTGCTCCAGGTCTTGGCGCTCGACATCGGCACCGACATCCTTCCGGCGCTCGGACTGGGTGCCGAGCGGCCAGCGGGGCACGTCTTGGACAATCCGCCCACGCGTCGGCATCTCCTCGACCGACGGTTGGTGGGCCGAGCCTTCGGCGTGCTCGGACCGACCGAGGCGCTCGTGTCGCTCACCGCATTCGTGGTCACGTTCGCGGCGGCCGGATGGCGGCCCGGCGACTCGTTCCCCGAGGGGCAGATCCTGCTTGCCGCCTCCGGGGCCGCGTTCACCGCGATCGTCCTGGGTCAAGCCGCGAACGCGTTCGCCTGCCGCAGCACGGTGCGGCCCGCGTGGCGCATCCCGCTTCGGGGGAACCCGCTCTTGGCCGGCGGAGTCTTGGCCGAGCTGGCGATGCTGGTGGCGTTCCTCTACGTGCCCCCGATCGCGGACCTCCTCGATCAGGCAGGGCCGACAGTCCCGGGGTTTGCAGTCGCGGTGCTCGCGATCCCGGCGGTCCTCGGTGCCGACGCGGCGCAGAAGATGATCACTGCTCGCCGTCGCGCCGATCGCCGGTGACGGGACCTTCGCCTCTTTGGCTCCGGGTCTCACGGTCCTACCGTGGATGGTGAAGGTCGCTCGATTGGCGGGTGACCCACTGAGACTCGAAGGAGGTGTGCACACATGACCAAGCAGGGAACTGCAGTTGCAGCTCGTCCCGAGGTCGAGGCCCCAGGGCTGTGGGCGTGGTTCGACACCCCTGATCTCGGTCGCTGGTTCGATGTCCGTCCGTTGTTCGGGCGGCTCGAGCGGATGCGCATCGAGCAGGAGCTCACCGACGACACCCTCACCGTGAGGGCCGAGCTCCCCGGCATCGATCCCGCGAAGGACGTGGACATCACGCTCGACGAGGGTGTGCTGCGTATCAAGGCCAACCGTCAGAGCGAGACGAGGGAAGAGAAGGAAGGAGCCTTCTTCTCCGAGTTCCGCTATGGCTCGTTCGAACGGGCCGTCAGGGTTCCGAAAGACACGAGCATGGACGACGTGAAGGCCAGCTACACCGACGGCATCCTCGAGGTGACGTGCCCCTACAAGGTGCCCACTGAGATGACGCCGATGAAGGTCGAGGTCACCCGAGGGTGACGTTGGCTCGACGCGGACGGGCTCGCTGCCTCCGGTGGCGAGCCCGTCAGTCGCGTCGGGGGTCGACGAGTGTCCGCACTCGTGCTGCCACGACCGCCCGCGGCGGTCGCGTGTCGATGTGGGCGGCCGTTGGCCACCCGTCGAAGTCACCCCGCATCGCTGTCGCGATGTCGGCGTCGGCATCCGAGGCGTCCGATCCCCGGGCGCCTCGTTCGCGTAGGCGGTCCGCGGCGACGTCGGCCGGGAGGGTGCACCGCACTTCCACGAATGCAGCCGAAGCGTTGGTCGAGAGGGTGCTGGCCATCGCGCGCCATCTCGAGCGTGAGAACGACGCGTCGACGATGACCGACTGCCCTCCCTCCAGGAAGAGTTCCGCCTCCTCCATGAGGGCCGCGTAGGTGGCGTCGGTCACCGACGTCGAGTACAGCCCCTCCTTGTACGCAACCGCTGCACGGGCCTCGGGAGCGAGGCCGGCGCGTTGTTTGCGCAGCTCGTCCGAGCGCAGCACGGGCCAGCGCAGCTCGTCTCCGAGGTTCATCGCCACCGTGCTCTTCCCTGTGCCGGGCAGCCCGCCGACGATGACGAGTCGGATCTGTCCGGCCCGGAGGTGGCGGAGGCATTGCGCGAGATAGGCGCGCGCCTCGTCCAGATCGGCGGGGCTTCCCTTCAAGCATGAGATCTTCGTGCGGACGAGCGCGCGGTAGGCGACGTAGTGGTGCTCGAGGGACGCGGGGTGGGTCTCGGCGGAGAACTCGCGGTACCAGTCCATGAACGCGCCCGCGAGGTCGGCTCGGCCGAGCCGTTCGAGGTCCATGGCGAGAAAGCCGACGTCGTACAGCACATCGCCCCAGCGGAGGCGGTCGTCGAACTCGAGGCAGTCGAGGATGCGCGGGCCGTCGTCGAGGCAGAAGATGTCGTCGGCCAGCAGATCGCCGTGCCCGTCGAGCACGCATCCGCTCTGGATGCGCTCCTCGAGCAGCTTGGTGCGGCCGTGCAGATACTGCGCGGCGAGCAGACCGATCTCTTCGAGCGAGACGTGATCGAGCGGTTCCGGCACGTACGGCTCGAGCTCCTGGAGGTTCTGCTTCCACAGGCCGAGTAGCGAAGCCGGTGTCGCCACCGAGGAGATCTCGGCGCCCATCTTGGCCTCGGCGTGTGCGACCGCCATGAGGCGCGCCACCTGCCGGATGCACAGCGCGACATCGGCTCGCGTGCGCACCAACGTCGAGAGCCTCCGCTCGGGGGGCATGCGCCGCATCCGGACTGCGTGGTCGACAACCGCACCTGCGTCGTCGACCACCTCCTCGACCCCCAGATACACGTCGGGGGAGAAGCGGCTGTTGAGCTCGACCTCGCGTCTGCAGATTGCCTCGCGCCGTTCGGGCGTGCTCAGGTCGACGAACGCGAAGCGCACGTCCTTCTTCCGCTTGTGCGCGACGTCACCGTCGAAGGCCACCACCGAGATGTGGGTCTCGATGACGTCAGGCGGCCCACCTTCGAAGGTCCGAGCAGCGACACGCATGAAGTTGATGTCAGCCGTTGTGGGCAGGGAAGTGCTCGACCGCGGCGTCTGCGCCGGGGAAGTAGAGCCCGACATGCCCGTCGTCCGCCCACTCCACGAGGAACGGTGGTCCGCCATCCTGACCCTGGACCTCGAGGATCCGGGCATCACGATCGGGCTCACCGACCCGATGGCCCTTCACGACGATTCGGTCACCAGTGCTTGCTCTCATTGCTCCTCCTCACCGCATGTCGAACACGAGTCGGGCGCGGGCCTGGCCACCGAGGACTTCGGCCATGGCCGCGTTCACGTCGTCGAGATGTCGGGTCTCGCGGATCACCTTCGTGTGCCCGTCCGCGTGCAGCTCGAAGGTCTCGGCGAGGTCGACCCGCGTGCCGACGATCGATCCCACCACCGTGATGCCCTTCAGCACCGTTTGGAAGATCGGCAGGGTCATCGCGTTGTCCGCGGGCAGCGCGACGAGCACGAGCCGTCCGCCGCGTCGGAGCGACCCGAAGGCCTGCTCGAAGGGCTTTGGCGCGGCTGCGAGCGCGATGGCGGCGTCAGCGCCGCCCAGAGCCTGGATGGCCTCGATCGGATCCTCCAGCGTCGCGTTCACGGTGTACGAAGCCCCGAGCTCCTTCGCGAGCTGAAGCTTGTCATCGGTGACGTCGACCGCCACGACGGTCGCGCCGGCGACCTTCGCGTACTGCAGGGCGAGGTGGCCGAGACCGCCGACGCCGAAGATCGCGACGAGGTCGGAGGGCCGTGCGCCTGAAACCTTGAGTGCCTTGTAAGTCGTGACACCTGCGCAGGTCAGCGGAGCTGCGTCGAGGGGATCGATCGCGTCGGGCACACGACCGACGAATGCGGCGGAGCCCAGCACGTATTCCGCGTACCCGCCGGGCACGGAGTACCCGGTGTTCCGCTGCTGCTCGCAGAGCGTCTCCCATCCGGAGGTGCATGCCTCGCACTCACCGCACGCCCATCCGAGCCACGGCACCGCGACTCGATCGCCTTCCCTCAAGCGGGTGACGTCGGCGCCGACCCGCTCGACGATGCCGACCCCTTCGTGTCCGGGGATCAAGGGAAGCGGGGGCTTCACTGGCCAATCGCCGTGCGCCGCGTGGATGTCCGTGTGGCACAGGCCGGACGTCTCGATCTTCACGAGCACCTCGCCGGGACCGGGGGTCGGTGTCGGTACCTCCTCGATGGACAGGGGAGCTCCGTATTGGTGGACGACTGCAGCCTTCATGGCTCACTCCTTTGGCAGTGGTGCTCCTCTGAGCATGAAGAGTCGAGTCCCTCGCGGGTAGTGGCGAAGGTCCCGTACGCGAAGCGAGGGGCCGCCTCACGGCGGCCCCTCGTTGCCTCGGGTCGGAGAAGTCAGACGGCGACCGGCACCGGTTGTGAGACCGGAGTCTCGACCGGAGCGAACGCCTCGTCCTTCGAAGTGCGGAAGGCGTGGACGAAACCGGCTGCCGATGCCAGCAGGAGCACGAGCCCGGCGATCAAGCACACCCACGATGCGAGCATCGCCTTGTCACCGAAGATGCTGAACCCGTAAGAAGTGAGCAACAGCCCGCGGAGGGTCTCGCCGCGGAACAGGGTGTCGACCTTGGCTTCGAGCACGGTTGCGGCCTTGTCCAGCTGGGCTGCGTTCGGCGTGTTCTTGGCCTGTGCGTCGGTTGCTGCGGCCCTCGCGGCCCGAGCGTCACCGCTGGTCTGTGCGTAGGTCTTGCCGCCGTTCACCGCGGCAAGGTGCCCCGCGATGTAGTCGTTCGCGTACACCTGAGCCTGTGCTCCGGTGGTGAGGGGCTGCCCGGCGAACTTGACCAGTCCGGCCGACTTCTGCTCCTCGGGGGAGAGATTGGCGGCCGGGGTGAATGTGATCTGCTGCTGTGAGAGCTGGTCGTGCACGTAGTTCTGAGCGAACACTGCGTTCGACCGCAACACGAGTCCCAGTACGAGCACGAGCACGGCGAGCGTTGCGCCGCCGATGCTGAAGATGATGTCGAGCGTCCTGCGCTTCATGAATTGACTCCTTCTCGATCCGACCTTTCGTCCTTTGTCGCACGACCGAGGCGGGTCTCGTAGGGGCGAACGTCCCAACTTGGCGCAGGACTTCGGGCCCCGTTTCGCCCCGTGGGCCCTGTGACGTCCCGATACCGCCGCAGGATCGCCTAGGGGTAGACCGTGGCCATGTTCACGCTTCGCCACATCGAGATCCACGGTCACGAAGTCGCGTACCGACTGGCCGGCCAGGGCGAGACGATCCTTCTGATCCACGGGATGGCGGGAAGCTCGCGCACCTGGCGCGAGGTGATGCCCGGGCTCACCGAGCACCACCAAGTGCTGGCGCCCGACCTCCTCGGCCATGGAGCGTCGGGAAAGGCAGCGACGGATTACTCGCTCGGTGCGCACGCGAGCACGTTGCGAGACCTGATGGACCGGCTCGGGATCGATCGGGCGACAGTCGTGGGGCAGTCGCTGGGTGGCGGCGTGGCGATGCAGCTCGCCTACCAGTACCCCGACCGCTGCGAGCGCCTCGTGCTCGTGGCAAGCGGCGGTCTCGGCCGTGAGGTCAGCATCATCCTCCGGGCGTTGTCCCTCCCTGGTGCGGAGCTCGTGTTGCCGATCGTGACGCCCGGGTTCGTGCGCAAGTTGGGCAATGCCCTCAGCGCCTGGCTTTGGGATCGGGGCGTCAGGTCCAGCCGAGCGGCCGAGATGTGGGGCGCTTACGCGTCGCTCGGCGACCCCGAGACCCGACGCGCCTTCTTCCGAACCCTTCGCGCGGTCGTCGACCCCGGCGGTCAAGCAGTCAGTGCCACCGACCGCCTCTACCTCGCCGAGGTGACGCCCACCTTGATCATCTGGGGGGACGCCGATCCGATCATCCCGGTCGAGCACGCGTGGGCCGCGCATGCTGCGATGCCAGGCAGCCGCATCGAGATCTTCGAGGGCGTGGGTCACTTCCCGCAGAGCGAGGCACCGAAGCGCTTCGCCGAGGTCCTGTGTGACTTCCTGGCTTCCACTCCCGCCGCTCGACCGTCGGAGATCGAGCGGCAGCCGCATGGAGACGGAGCCCTCTAAGGCACCGCCGGCGGACCGAAGCTCGGCTCAGGGACCTTTGCCTCTGCTCGCACCCGCGGATCGTTCGTACGGTGACGTGGAGAGAGGAGTTGTGAGGATGGGGCGACCGAAGCGCATCGTGATCCTGGGTGGCGGCACCGGGGGCACGCTCGTCGCGAACCGGCTGCGGCGGATGTTCTCGCCCATGGACGCCGCGATCACGGTCGTCGACCAGGACGACCAGCACGTCTACCAGCCCGGGTTGTTGTTCGTCCCCTTCGGCCTCAGCGACGCCGAAGACATCGTGCGTCCGCGCCACCGCCAGCTTCGCGACGGCGTCTGCTTCTGCGAGTCGGCAATCGACCGCGTGGACCTCGAGGCGAGCGAAGTGCACCTGACCAATGGTGCGACGGTCGGCTACGAGGTGCTCATCGTCGCAACGGGCGCGACGCTCGTCCCCGAGGAGACGGAGGGACTCACCGGCCCGGGCTGGATGGAGAAAGTCTTCACCTTCTACACGCCCGAGGGTGCGACGGGGTTGGCGCCAGCACTCGCCACCATCACGGGCGGCCGCGTGGTCGTGAACGTCGTCGACATGCCCATCAAGTGCCCGGTGGCTCCGCTCGAGTTCTGCTTCCTCGCGGACTGGTACTTCCGGGAACGTGGCATTCGCAACGACATCGAGCTGACCTACGCGACGCCGCTCGACGGCGCGTTCACGAAGCCTGTTGCCGCTGCGCACCTCGGCGGGCTGCTCGCCGAGAAGGGGATCGAGCTCGTGACCGAGTTCAACACGGGCGAGGTCGACGGCGCCGCCGGAAGGCTGATCGGGTATGACGGCCGCGAGATCCCGTTCGATTTGGCTGTTGTCGTCCCGCTGCACGCGGGCGCCGAGTACGTCGGACGCTCGCCGGGCCTCGGGGACGCGCTCAACTTCGTGCCCACCGACGAGCACACGATGCAGTCGAAGGCAGCACCGAACGTCTTTGTGATCGGTGACGCTGCGAACCTGCCGGCATCGAAGGCAGGCTCGGTGGCGCACTTCGCGGGCGAAGTCCTCGCGGAGAACGTGCGCCGCTACTTGGCCGACGAATCGCTCGACGCGACGTTCGACGGGCACACCAATTGCTTCATCGAGACCGGCTTCGGCAAGGCGTTGCTCATCGACTTCAACTACGAGACCGAGCCCTTGCCCGGGCACTACCCGACGCGTGTCGGGCTGCCGTTGCTCAAGGAGTCGCGGCTGAACCACCTCGGAAAGCTGATGTTCCAACCGCTCTACTGGCACGCCCTGCTGCCCGGTCGTGACGTTCCCGGGATCGGCTCTCGCATGCCCACCGCCGGCAAAGGAGAACAACCGTGACCCTCGACCACACTCTCGCCGATCACGTCGAGCTGAACGAGGAAGGCTTCTTCGTCGACCCCGCCCAGTGGGACGAGTCGATGGCGCCCGAGCTCGCACGACGGGAAGGCATCCCGGATCTGAGCGAGGCGCACTGGAAGGTCATCCGCTTCATGCGGGCCGAGTACCTGAGCAAGGGCACCGGGCCAACGGTCCGCGTCCTGGGCAAGACGTCCGGAGTCTCCGTGAAGGAGCTCTATGAGCTGTTCCCGAAAGGCCCCGCGAAGGTTGCCGCCAAGATCGCCGGCATCCCCAAGCCGGTGTGGCTGCATCTGAGAGGAGGAGACATGGAAGCCATCACACCGATCACCAAGGTTTCGATCATCGTCTCGAAGGGTTCGCTGGATGGGGTCTATCCCGCCCTGATCATGGCGAACGGTGCCCGGGCCGAAGGCATCGAAGCCAACTTGTTCTTCACCTTCTTCGGGCTCGACGCGATCCACAAGGCGCGCCATGAGCACATCAAGATCGCCACGGTCGGCAACCCGGGTCTCCACATGAACACCCTCCTCGGAGGGCTCCCGGGCATGTCGTCGGTGATGACGCACTACATGAGCAAGAAGATGGAGGGACTCGACATCCCTTCGATCCCCGAGTTCATCGAGATGATCGCGGACACGGGTGCCGGGCTCTACGCGTGCAAGGCCTCGGTCGACCTGTTCGGGCTCGAGAAGAACGACTTCATCCCGCAAGTGCAGGACATCATCACGGTCGGCGAGTTCTACGAGAAGGCCGCCGGCGGACAGATCATCTTCACATGACGATCCTCGAGGTCTTCGCAGACGTGCGGTGCCCGTTCACCCACGTCGGGTTGCGCAAGCTCGTGGACTGCAGGACGGCGGAGCGCATCGATCTCGTCTTGCGCGTCCGCGCGTGGCCCCTCGAGCTGGTGAACGGAACGCCGCTCGACGCCGACTTCATCGCGAACGAGGTCGCGCAGCTGAGGAGCACGGTCGGCCCCGACCTCTTCGCGCACTTCGATCAGAGCGCCTTTCCGGGCTCGTCGCTTCCCGCGCTGGGCCTCGCCGCAGAGGCGTACGCGCGAGATGTGCAGCTGGGTGAGCGTGTGAGCCTCCTCCTGAGGGACGCCCTGTTCGAGGAAGGGCGTGACATCTCCCGACCTGACGAGCTCGTTCGCATCGCGGACCTGGCAGGCGTGACGCGGGCCGCTGGCTCGACAGACGGGGCGCGGCTCGTCATGGCCGATTGGGATGAAGGTCGGCGCCGTGGTGTCATCGGGTCGCCTCACTTCTTCATCGGAGAAGCCGGCTTCTTCTGCCCGTCGCTCGACATCTGCCACGTCGACGGCGAGTTGAAGATCGCTTTCGATGAGGCAGCATTCGAGGAGTTCATGCGGCAGGTTCGAGTCACCGCGGACCGTTCCCGGCTCCCGGCGCGCTGAGGCGGAGCGGCATGGACTTCGAGGTGTGCGAAGAGACGCAGACGATGCTCGGGATGGCGCGGGCGTTCATCGACGCCGAGGTCATTCCGCTCGAGGGCGAGATGTTGCACGGCGACCGAGCGACGTTGGACGTTGCGGTGGCGCGCGCGGAAGAGAAGGTTCGCCAGATGGGGTTGTGGGCCTCCAACCACCCCGTCGAGTTCGGGGGACTCGGCCTCAGCATGGTCGACCATGGGCTCTTCAGTGAGGTGCTCGGACGGAGCCCTCTCGGCCACGTCGTCTTCGGGGTGCAAGCGCCCGATGCAGGCAACATCGAGATCCTCCACGCCCACGCGACGCTGGGGCAGCGCGAGCTCTATCTCCGTCCGCTCGTGGAGGGCACGGTCCGCAGCTGCTTCTCGATGACCGAGCCGGACATGCCCGGTTCCAACCCGGTGATGATGGAGACCACCGCGGTCAAGGACGGCGACGACTACGTCATCAACGGGCAGAAGTGGTTCACCTCATCTGCCGACGGTGCCGACTTCGCGATCGTCATGGCGGTGACCGAGCCGGATGCCCCGCCGTACCGACGCGGCGAGCATGATCATCGTTCCGACTGACACGCCGGGCTTCGACCTCGTGCGCAACATCAGCGTGATGGGCGAGGCGGGTCAGGGACACGCGAGTCACGGGGAGGTCCTCTACCACTCCTGTCGGGTTCCGCAGACGAACCTCTTGGGTGGGGAAGGCGATGGCTTCGTCATCGCACAGGAGCGGCTCGGGCCCGGACGCATCCATCACTGCATGCGTTGGCTTGGCATCGCCGGCCGCGGATTCGACATGATGTGCGCGCGGGCGAACGCGCGCGTGATCACGCCCGACGGCGACACCCTCGCTGATCGCCAAGTGATCCAACATTGGGTGGCCGAGCTCGATGCGGAGATCCGCGGGGCTCGTCTGCAGACGCTGCACGCGGCCTGGATGATCGACCAACACGGCGCTTCGGTGGCTCGCGATGAGATCTCGGCGATCAAGTTCTCAGTCGCGGGAACGATGCTGCACGCGGTCGACACGGCGATTCAGGTGCACGGTGCCCTCGGTGTCACCGACGACACCGTCCTGTCGTACTGGTATCGCCACGAGCGGGCGGCCCGGATCTACGACGGGGCAGACGAAGTCCACAAGACCACCCTCGGTCGGCGGATCCTGCGTCGTTACGCATCCGGCTGATCCGCCGCTGCGCAGCTTCCGCGGTAGCGCTGCAGCGCTTCGGTGACGATCACTGAGCCGTCGTCTGAGATGGCGACGGATGCCAGCGCCGCGCTGGGCGAGCCATGTCGGTCCGTCTTTGCCGAGGACGAGCGCGGCCGTGGCATACCCGTCGGCGAGGGCGAGGTCGTCCGCCACGACGGTCACCGACATGAGGCCCGTCGCGGCGCGGCCGGTGCGCGGATCGATGATGTGGTCGCCCCGCTCGTAGCGCCCCGACGTGGCGACGCCGACGTCGGTGACCTCGAGCACCATCGCGACCTTGTCCCGTTGCCACGGATGACTGGATGCCGACGCGCCATCGCTCACCTGGTCGACGGTTCGCCCGCGGTGATGACGTCGCCGCCGGCATTGATCGCGAAGTTGGTCGCTCCGGCCCGACGGAGGTCTTCGGCGGCACGCTGAAGCGCCCATCCCTTCACGAGTCCGGACGGATCGATCGGGCCGAGACCTTCCCGAGGCTCGACGCGAGGGTCCGCGCCGACGTAGATGTCGAATGCTCCGTTGCTGTCCTGGGTGACTTGATCGCACAGCTCGAGCACCGTGCGAAGCTCGGGACTGGCGTGGCGAAGGGTCAGCTCGCGGCGCGACAAGCGGCTGATCTCGCTGTCGGCGCGCCACGTCGAGAAGATGTCGTCGACGCGCCGGAACCAGGCGCATACGCGGTCCACGGCTTCGGGAGCGGACCGGGTCGCGGATGTCGACCGTGATGGCCGTTCCCCAGATGTGCACCACTCGCCGACTTCCGCAGCGAGTGCCTGCTCGGTCATGTCAGGACCGCACCGCGTCGAGAGCGCCCTGGAGACGATTCGGCATAGCCCTCGCTCGTGTAGCTGGCGCCCGAGAGCAGGTCGATGTTCGCACTCTGGGCTTGGAGGGCCTCTGCTGCGGAGCAACGGCCCCGCTTGCTCGCTGATGCGCCTCGAGACGTGAGCGGTCGCTCGGGAGGACAGCTAGAGCGCCTGGACATCGACGAGCGGCCCGCCCGCATCGTGACCCGAACCTGGACATCGCCGTAGGGCGTGCCAATCGACAGGCCCGTCGACTGTGGTCGTCTTGACGGAGGTGGCGACAGGCGGCGGCGCAGTCGAGGCGGGAGCGAGTGAGCGGGCGGTAGGTGGGACGGTCGGGGCCCCGGTGCTCGGGGCGCGGTGCTCGGCGGCGCGGTCAGCGGGGGCGCGGTCGGCCGGGGCGGCCCCGCAGCAGTGGTCGGCGATGCGACCGAAGCAGTGCCGGTCGCGTCCGTTGTCGCCGTTGTCGCGGCGGCGCCTGCTGCGTTCACGACGGTGAGGTTGCTCGCCCCGGAGCTCGTGTGGAAGTTGGCCAGAAGCAGGAGCGATCCTGCCGTGGCGACGCGTGACGGGAACAGCGCGACGTGATCACGCCCTCAGTACTCGAACCGTTCGTAGTGGATCTGCCGGCTCGGGACCTGGAGTGCGGCGAGGCGCCGACGCACGGCGTTGAGCATCGCGGGCGGTCCGCAGACGAACACGTCTCGATCGGCGATGTCGGGGATGTGGTGGCGCAACGCCGGGGATGCCGAGCTGGTCGGTCTGATCGTCGCCGATGTCGGTGCCGACAAGGATCCGCACATCGACGCCGACGCCGATCAGCGATCGCCTCGCAGCTCGTCGCGAAACGCCATGTCGTCGTCGGCTGGCGGCTCGATACAGCAGGGTGACTCGCCGGGCGTGCCGAGGGAGGGTCTCGAGAAGGGCCCGCAGTGGGGTGATGCCGATGCCGCCGGCGATGAGCGCGACCCGGGTCGGGTGCGCCGTATGGCCGTGAAGGTGCCGTAGGGGCCCTCGGCGAAGACCCGCACGCCCGGCCTGAGGCGTCTGCATGCGGCGCGTGTCGTCGCCGAGGGCCTTCACCGTGATCCGGAGGAACCGGTCATTCGGCGCCGCCGAGAGCGAGAACGGGTGGGCCTTTGCCCAGCCCGTCCCGGTGAGGAACCGCCAGAGGAAGAACTGGCCGGCGACGGCGTCACCTCGTCGAGGTGACGCCGCCGAGTAGATCGAGGTACACGACGCCGTTCGCCTCCGGTCGGACCGAGTCGATGCGCAGTCGGTGTCGAGCGTTGAACCACATCGGACGTCCGACCCGCCACCCGACAATGGCGGCGACCACGGCGACGTAGAGCGCGATCCACCAGACCCGTGCCAGGGCGTCGCTGCTGAAGTCCGTGCCCGACCGCCAGCTGGTGAGCGAACGACGAGCGCGACCGCGAGATACGCGTAGAGGTGCACGGCGTACCAGGTCTCACGGGACATCCGTCGCCGGGCGGCGCGCACGGAGGTCGACGCCGACAGCCAGGAACAGCGCGAAGCCCGACGATCGACATGAGGACGTCCGGGTAGTGCCGGACGAAGTCGACGGTCTGCGCCAGCATCGATTGGCTGCTGCCCGCCGCGTACCCGAGCGTGATGAACACGACGTGGCCGGAGCAGGAGGCTGACGGCTGCGAACCCGGTCCATCGATGCCAGACCGCGAGACGGTCGAACCCGATCGCAGCGCTCGAGCCACCCGATACGCGACATGAGCAGCAGCTCGATCAACACGACGTAGGTGCCGACGAGGCCCGTGAGCTGTCCGACTGCCGTTGAACGATGCCACCCGGTGCGTCGATGTGTCGAGGCCGCCGTGGCGGACCCACAGCCCGACGACCACCACGGCGTTGACTGCGACGACGGCACCGACGTCTCGAGCCCGATCGCGATGCGCTTTCGCGCCGGCCGTCGGTGTCGCCTTCGGCGGCAGCGCGACAGAACGGACAGCGGTGGCCACGTCAGTGGCCTGCGCTCGATGTGGAGAGCCCCTGATCGTGCCCGGACTCGACACGCGTCTTGCCCCACGTCGCCGCCGCTCCGTTGTGGCCGACGGCCACCAACCACCCGGTGGTCACCACGGCGAGGACGATCGTCGTGGCTCCGAGTGCGGTCCCCGTCCAGCGAGGCATCCATCGGGGCATCGGCTTGCCTTGGCGCTTCAGCTGATCAACCAGGACGATGCCTCCTATCGCCAACAGCAACACGAACGCGAGCGGTCGCATCGCTTCAGCAAGGTCCACGTGCTTGCGGAGCGCGGCACTCGAGTTGACGCTCTCGACCAGGCTCTCCCCGCTCCCGGCGGCGAGCAGCGTTCCGATGAAGGCCACGCCGGCGAGGACGAGCACCGCAGTGCCGAACCTTTGTCGGGCTCTCGAGGAGAGTGCGATGGCGATCGCGCCGACGCCCACGAGCGGGAGAAGCACGATGGGGATGTGCACCAGGAGCGGGTGGGCCGGCAGGCCGAACAGGGTGGTGATCTCCACGTGTCGCTCGCTTCTGGTGGTCGTGTCGTCGTCAGCGGTGACCGTACGGACCGGGCTGTCAACGCCCACCCATCCCAAGGTCAAGGCTTTGTAAAGCCACGCCCGCCGGTCACTCGCTGCCGGTCATGCTTGGGAGGTGCGCCTCCTGGTCGTAGAAGACGACGATGCGATCGCGGTTCCCCTCGTCGAGGGCCTCTCACGCGCGGGCTATTCCGTCGACCGGGCTGCCACGGGCACTGAGGCTCTCGCCCGTGTGGCGCATGCGGATCTGGTGCTGCTCGACCTCGGCCTTCCCGACATGGACGGGTCGGAGGTCTGCCGGCAGATGCGCAAGACCTCGGCGGTCCCGATCATCATCGTGAGCGCGCGGGGCGACGAGAGTGATCGAGTGCTCGGGCTCGAGCTCGGGGCTGACGACTACCTCGTGAAGCCATTCGGGCTCCGTGAGCTCGTCGCGCGGGTGCGGGCGGTGTCGCGACGAGCGATGAGCGACCCCGACCAGCTGCTGCAGCGCATTGGCGCAGTCGAGATCGATCGTCGCACCCGACGAGTCACGGTCGACGAAGTTGAGGTTGCGCTCAGTCCGAAGGAGTTCGATCTGCTCTCGCTGCTCGGGCAAGACGCGGGCGCAGTCGTGAGCCGCGAGCAGATCATGGACGAGGTCTGGGATCCCCATTGGTACGGGCCGACGAGGACACTCGACGTCCACGTGGCCTCGCTGCGCAAGAAGCTCGGCGACCCCGGTCTGATCGAGACAGTGCGGCGAGTGGGCTTCAGGTTGCGTGACCAATGAGGCGACGCATGATCCTCGCCAACCTCGCGCTCGTCTTCGCCGTGCTCCTCGTCCTCGAGGTTCCGCTCGCCCTCGTGTACACCCGTCATGAGCACGATGCGCTCGACGCCGCTCTTCAGCGCGACGCGGCGGCTCTCGCCGTGCTCGCGGGGGAGGTCGCGGAGGTTCCGGGGGAGCAGAACCTCTCCGAGCTCGGCCGCCGCTACTCGAGCGAACCGGCAGGGCTCGTTGCGATCGTTGACGCCTCGGGCGTCGACCTGACGGGCGGCAACGTGCTCTCGAGGGATCCGGGTTTTCGGAAGGCACTCGATGCCGCGCGTCTCGGGACGGCCCGCACCGGTGAGGTGAACGGGATCATCTACGTGGCCGTCCCGGTGGCGGTCGGGGGAGGCGCGGTCCTCGTCGCCAAGTCCGATGAGCCGATCGATCAACGCGTGCACCAGTTCTGGCTCGTGCTCCTTGGCCTTGGTGTCTCGGTCCTCGCCGTCTCGTTGGCCATCAGCAGCCGATTGAG
Source organism: uncultured Acidimicrobiales bacterium (assembly GCA_963726695.1). Lineage (GTDB taxonomy): Bacteria > Actinomycetota > Acidimicrobiia > Acidimicrobiales > DATKAS01 > DATKAS01. The sequence goes on along the minus strand of CAVSDE010000009.1, from coordinate 29,194 downwards.
TCGCTGGGTCGTCGATCCCTTGCGGCGACTCGACCAACAGGCAGCCGCGCTCGGTCAGGGGCAGATGAATGCGCGGGCCGACACGGCGCACGGACCGCCCGAGGTGGTGGCGCTGGCAGACACGTTCAACGAGATGGCTGATCGGCTCGATGAGCTCGTCACGTCACAACGCCGGTTCGTCGCGGACGCCAGCCACCAGCTGCGCACGCCCCTCACGGCGCTCCGGCTACGCCTCGAGACCCTGGGTCCCGACACTGCAGCCACGAGAGAGGCCGCACTGGACGAGGTCGCCCGCCTGACGCGGCTCGTGGACGGGCTCCTCTCACTCGCGAGGGCGGAGGGCGCCAGGCCGGTACGCGAGCCGGTATCCATCACCGCGGTGCTCGCGGAACGTCATGAAGCGTGGCTTCCGCTCGCGACCGAGCAGCGCATCGGGCTTGGTCTCGAAGTGAACGGGTCCGGTTCGGTCGTCGCACAGCTCGTCCCCGGGCACCTCGAGCAGATCCTGGACAACCTCATCGACAACGCGCTCGAGGTCAGCCCGCCGGACAGCACCGTGACGCTCCGCGCCGCGCGAGTCCGCGGATACGTCGAGATCCATGTCATCGACGAAGGGCCGGGCATGACCGACGAAGAGCGGCGCGATGCCTTCGCCCCGTTCTGGCAGAGCCCGACGGGACGTCGCGCAGGAAGCTCGGGTCTCGGGCTCGCGATCGCCCAACAGCTCGCGGGACGAGCCAAGGTTCGCTTCGTCTCGACCGGTCGCCTCGAGGCGGCATCGATGCCGTCGTCAGCTTCCGAGCAGACGACGATGTGAGGCAACCGCACCCAGGGGCGAGGCGGAGCACCGAGCGTCAGGATCCTGGGGAGACCCACGAGTGGAGCGTGCGCACGTAGTTGGCACGTTCGAACGCCCCCGGGTCGTCGGTCGAGGCATAGCTGACGCTGCCGCGCAGCTGCGATACCGAGTCGTACTCGTGCTCCTCGGCCCACGCCAGTAGCTCCGCCTCCATCTGAGCAATGTGCTCAGGACCGTCACGGAGCACGGCCGAAGTCGTCATCGCGACGTCCGCGCCGACGAGCAACGCCTTGGCGACGTCGCGCCCGGATGTGATGCCCGAGCTCGCAGCGAGCGACAGATCGGGGACGAGCGGTCGCAGGATCGCGAGCCACCGAAGGGGAAGCCGCAGCTCCCACGGCGACGACAGCTCTACCCGAGGGACCACCTCTCGAGTGTCGACGTCCAGGTCCGGTTGGTAGAAGCGGTTGAAGCAGACCAGCCCAGCGGCGCCCGCGCGTTCCAGCGACAACGCCAGGTGTCCGAACGAGGAGTAGTACGGCGAGAGCTTCACCGCTACCGGCAGGTTGATCGCCGCACAGACGTCCGCGACGAGAGCAATGTGATCGTGCTCGATCTGCGTGCCAGAGCGCGACGCGTCGGCTGCGACCTCGTACACGTTGAGCTCGACCGCCGACGCGCCGGCGTCGGCGAGCAGGGCTGCGTAGCGGATCCAGCTGCCGGACGAGGTCGCGTTCACGCTGGCGATGACGGGGACGTCCACTGCGTCCTTCACCGCGGCGAGGTGATCGAGGTGGCGGTCGATCGGCGACGACAGCCGGGACATCGTCTCGGGGAAGTACCCGAGTGCTTCGGCGAAGTGCTCGGCTCCCGCCTCGAATGCGAGGTTGAGATGGAGCTCTTCGTGGACGATCTCTTCCTCGAACAGCGATGGCAGCACGAGAGCCGAGGCGCCTGCGGCGACGAGGCGTCGGGCCATCTCGAGGTCGCCGGTCAACGGGCCGGCCGAAGCGACGATCGGTGTCCGCAGGGCCAAGCCGAGATAGCGAGTGCTGAGGTCTGTCATTCCTCGTCGTCCTCTGCGATCTGGCTGTGCGGCACGGTGCGCTCGATCGTGGCGAGCTGGGAGTAGAAGCGCCAGCGCTCATCTGCGTCGGCTTGGAGCAAGGCGCCGAGCTCGACTGCACGGTCGGGATGCGTCCGAGCGAGCGCGGCGAACCGGGCCTCGGTGGCGGTGAAGTCCGCGATGGGGATCGTGGGGTCCTTCGAATCGAGGTGGAACGGCGTGCCGTGCGCGGCGTCGGACGGCGAGAACCTGTAGAGCGGCCAGTACCCGGACCGCACGGCGTCCTTCATGTGGTTCATCGACTGCGACATGTCGATGCCGTGGGCGATGCAGGTCGAATACGCGATGACGAGGCTCGGCCCGGGCCACGCCTCCGCCTCGATCAGTGCCTTCGTGGCCTGAGTGTCGTTCGCCCCGATCGCGATCTGGGCGACATAGACGTTGCCGTAGGCACGGGCGATCGCGCCGAGGTCCTTCTTGCCGACGCTCTTGCCGGCTGCGGTGAACTTCGCGACCGCGCCGCGCGGGGTCGCCTTCGAAGCCTGGCCACCGGTGTTGGAGTACACCTCGGTGTCGAGGACGAGGATGTTGACGTTTCGTCCGGTCGACAACACCTGGTCGAGGCCGCCGAATCCGATGTCGTAGGCCCACCCGTCGCCACCGATGATCCAGACGCCCTTGCTCACGAGTGCATCGGCAACCGACATCAGGTGGATCGCCAGGCCGTGATGCGTGTCTGCGCCGGCGATGGTGTCGAGCACGGCCCTCATCGCGGCGACGCGCCCGCGCTGGGCCTTGATCCCCGCCTCGTCGTCCTGGTCCGCGGCGAGGATGGCCGCCGCCAAGTCGCCGCCGATGACGGGGGCGAGCTGTTCGACGAGCAGCCGAGCCTGGCGTTGCTGGGCCTCGTAGCCGAGACGGATCCCGAGGCCGAACTCGGCGTTGTCCTCGAACAGCGAGTTGTTCCAGGCCGGCCCGCGTCCCTCCGCGTTGGTGGTCCAGGGCGTGGTCGGCAGGTTGCCTCCGTAGATCGATGAGCAACCGGTCGCGTTCGCGACGAGCATGCGGTCGCCGAAGAGCTGTGTGACGAGCTTGATGTAGGGCGTCTCGCCGCATCCCGCGCAGGCTCCCGAGAACTCGAACAGTGGCTGCAGGGCTTGCGAGCCCTTGACGGAGTCGTGAGGCAGGGCGTCCCGGTCGATCTCTGGGATCGTCAGGAAGAAGTCCCACGACCGCCGCTCGGTCTCGCGATGGTCGGCGGCCGGCTCCATGTTGATCGCCTTGTGCTTGACCTCGGACTTCGACTTCGCCGGGCAGACGTCCACGCACACGCCACAGCCGGTGCAGTCGTCCGGCGCGACCTGGATCGTCATCGCCATCCCCGCCACGTCCTTCGACCGGAACGCCTTTGACCTGAAGCCATCGGGCGCACCCGCGAGCTCGGTCGGGTCGTACACCTTCATCCGAATCGACGCATGGGGACACACAGCCGCGCACCGGCCACAGTCGATGCAGATGTCTGGGTCGAAGATCGGGATCTCGTGTGCGATCGCACGCTTCTCGTACTTGGCCGTGCCCGTGGGGAAGACTCCGTCGACGGGCAACGCCGACACGGGTAGCAGGTCGCCGTCTCCCGCCAAGATCTGCGCGATCACGCGCTTCACGAAGTCGGGCGCATCGTCAGGGAGGGCTTGCTCGCGCCGGACGGTGGCGGTCACCGTCTCGGGCACCTCGACGCGCTGCAGGGCGGCGAGTGCGGCGTCGATCGCCGCGAAGTTGCGCTCGACGATCGACTGGCCGCGCGAGGCGTACGACTTCTGCACTGACGCCTTGATGTGGCTGATGGCCTCTTCGGCGGGCAGGACGCCGGAGAGAGCGAAGAAGCACGGCTGCATGACGGTGTTCACCCGCGCGCCCATCTGCGCCTCGCGGGCCACGCGGTCGGCGTCGATCACCCACATGTCGATGGACTTGGCGATCAGCTCGCGCTGCACCTCGAGCGGCAGGTGACCCCATACCTCCGTCGGGCCCCACCGGCTGTTGAGCAGGAACGTCGCTCCCGGACGCGGCGTACTCGAGCACCTTGAGCTTGTCGAGCAACCCGAACTGATGGCAGGCGACGAAGTCGGCGTCGTCGATGAGGTATGTCGATCGGATCGGTTGTGGACCGAAGCGAAGGTGCGACACCGTCACCGATCCCGACTTCTTCGAGTCGTAGACGAAGTACCCCTGGGCGAACAGGTCGGTCTGCTCGCCGATGATCTTGATCGACGTCTTGTTCGCCCCGACCGTGCCGTCGGAGCCGAGACCGAAGAACATGGCCTGCACTTCGCCTGTCGGACGCGCGTAGCGGACGGTGCGATCCGGCTCGACCGACAGACGGGTCACGTCGTCATAGATGCCCACAGTGAAGTGCCGCTTCGGCTGTTCTGCGGCGAGCTCGTTGAACACTCCCGCGACGTGGGCCGGCGTGAGCTCTTTCGACGCCAGTCCGTAGCGGCCGCCGATCACACGAGGCATGCCGTCGCTGAGCGAGAGAGAGCCCGCCGCCGCTGCTTCGGCGAGCACGGCGAGGACATCGAGGTAGAGCGGCTCACCCACCGAGCCAGGTTCCTTGGTGCGGTCGAGCACCGCGATCGAGCGCGTGGAGGGTGGAAGCGCGGCGAGCAGCGCCTCGGCCGGGAACGGCCGGTACAACCTCACGGTCAGATAGCCCACCTTCTCGCCAGCCGCGACCATCGTCTCGACGGCTTCGCTCGCCGCGCCGGCCGCCGAGCCCATCAGCACGATCACCCGCTCGGCGTCGGGGGCGCCGAAGTAGTCGACGAGCCCGTAGCGGCGCCCGGTGCGGTCAGCGAGCTCGTCGAAGACCTCGCTGACAATTCGTGGCACAGCGTCGTAGAAGGGATTCGCGGCCTCTCGCGCCTGAAAGAACACGTCCGGGTTCTGCGCGGTGCCGCGCAGGGTCGGGGCGTCAGGCGTCATCCCGCGCCGCCGATGATCCACGACGTCTCGGTCGCGGACGAGCGCGCCGAGGTCGCTGTCGTCGAGCAGCTCGATCTTGTCGACCTCGTGGCTGGTACGGAAGCCGTCGAAGAAGTGCAGGAAGGGCACACGCGCGCGCAACGTCGCGGCGTGGCTCACGAGCGCGAAGTCGTGTGCCTCCTGCACCGAGCTCGCCGCGAGCATCGCCCAGCCGGTCGTGCGCGCGTGCATCACGTCGGAGTGATCACCGAAGATCGACAAGGCATGCGTCGCGATGGCTCGCGCGGCAACGTGGATGACGCACGGAGTGAGCTCGCCGGCGATCTTGAACATGTTCGGCACCATGAGCAGGAGGCCTTGGCTCGCGGTGAAGGTGGTGGCGAGCGCCCCCTTCTGCAGTGCGCCGTGCAGGGCCCCGGCGGCTCCCGCTTCGGACTGCATCTCGATGACCTCGGGTATGAGACCCCACCGGTTCGGACGCCCCGCTGCCGCCCAGTCGTCGGCATGCTCACCCATGGGCGATGCCGGCGTGATCGGGTAGATCGCGATCACCTCGCTGAGGGCATACGCCACGCGCGCGGCAGCTTCGTTCCCATCAAGGCAGACGGATTGTGCTGGCACCCTTTGCCGTCCTCTCACGTTGCCGGGTCGACGAGTCCTGCGAGCTGGAGACAGAAGCCGCAGCCGTGGCAGTCGCCCTCTCCATCGACTCGCCCGTCGAGGTGCACTGAGCGCGGACAAGGCTCACCGGTCGGCGTCTGCCACCGGCGCTTCTCCGTGTCGGACTCGGTGCCCATCAGCGGTCGGCCGCCTCGACGTTTGCGGCGAAGCCGTCGAGCTCAGCCGCGGTCGGTTCGTGCTCCCACACCTCGACTTCACCGAGCAGCTCCGCGTACTTGCTCCGCTGGCCCGGCGGGACCACCGCGCGGATGGGCACTTCCGGCCGTGTGACCTCCCGATACCGCTGAAGGATCGCTCGGTGCTGTGCCAGATCGAGGTCGAGCGCGAACACGATGCCGTGAGCCCGGTCGACCTTGTCGCACCCTGTCCCGGCGAGGAGCGGACACAGGTCATCGTGATCAGGCCCGTGGCAGACGACGACATCGTGGCCGCTGCGCTCGAGGAACGAGCGATCGAACTCGCCGTCGCTGCCCGGGGTGACATCGAGCAGGATCAGCCCAAGCTTCTCGGTCATCGTGCGACCCCCTTTCGATGGGCTTGCTTCCAAACGTGCCCGAGATCGCCGCACGAGGCCAGGGTCGAACGTCCTGACCGACTCGGGATCGGGAGCTCAGGTCGGGAGGGCCTCGTGGTGGCTCCAGCGCGCGGCGAGGCGATGCACACGATGCTCGTGATCTCGCGCGAGCTTTCGAGGCTTCGTCACGGGGTGGACCTTGAAGAAGTAGTACTTCGCGATCTCGGTGCACGCGAGGTAGGCGATGACGAAGCCGCAGAGCACCGCGAAGAACGTCAACGGGAGCGGCTCGAACCCGAGCGTCGTGTGCAGACGACTCTGAGGCAGCAGGGCACCGACGACGACGACCCCGATGACCGACGCGAGCAACGGTCGTGAGGGGCGGCTGTGGAAGAACGGCACGCGGCGGGTTCGAATCACGAACACCACCAGCGTCTGTGTCGCGAGTGACTCGACGAACCATCCCGAGCGGAACAGCGGTGCAGCAGCGTCGAAGCCCCACAGCATCACCGCGAACGTGGCGAAGTCGAACACAGAGCTGATCGGGCCGAACCGGATCATGAACTTGCGAATGAACGAGATGTCCCAGTGCGACGGCCGGACGAGCTGTTCCTCGTCCACGTGGTCGGTGGGGATCGTGATCTGGCTGGTGTCGTAGAGGAGGTTGTTGAGGAGGATCTGGAACGGCAGCATCGGGAGGAACGGCAGAAACGCCGCTGCCACGGTGACGCTGAACATGTTGCCGAAGTTCGACGACGTCCCCATGAGGACGTACTTGATCGTGTTCGCGAAGATCCGACGGCCCTCGACGACGCCGTCGGCGAGCACGTCGAGGTCGCGCTCGAGCAGGATGATGTCGGCGGCGTCCTTCGCGACATCTGTCGCCGTGTCGACGGAGATCCCAACGTCGGCGTGGTGCAACGCGAGCGCGTCGTTGACCCCGTCCCCCAGGAAGGCGACGGCCGAGCCAGCGCGGCGTTGAGCGTTGAGGATGCGCGCCTTCTGCTCGGGGCTCACCCGGGCGAACACCGAGGTGAGAATCACTGCAGCCGTCAGCTGGGCGTCGTCGAGCGTGTCGAGCTCGGCGCCCGTGAGCGTTCCCTCGACGTCGATGCCGAGGGTGCCGCACACGGTCTTGGCGACGATCGGGTTGTCACCTGTGACCACCTTGACCGAGATCCCGAGCGCGGCAAGACGAGCGATCGACGCGGCTGCCGACGGCTTCGGCTGGTCGAGGAAGACCAAGAACCCGGCCAGGTCCAGGTCGTGCTCGTCCGCCGGACCCACCGAGGTCGCTCCAGTGGCAGGGCGGGTCGCAATTGCCACGACTCGGTTACCGGCCGCGAACTCTCGTTCGAGCACTGTTCGAGCCTCGTCAGTCACGTTGCGGCAGCGGTCCAGGATCGTTTCGGGAGCACCCTTGGTGATGATGACTCGGTCGTTCGACGGGTCGTCGACGAGCACCGAAGCGCACTGCCGGTCGTGGTCGAACGGTGCCATGCCAATCCGACGGAAGTGGTCGACGGACACCTCGGCCGAGCCGGGCGCATCCCAGAGGGCGGCGTCGAGGGAGTTGCCCCCGACCGCGGTGTGCCCGGCCACGGCCGCCTCGTTGCACACCAGACCGAGCTCGAAGACGTTCGGATCGTCGCCTCCAGCGACATCGATCGCGCGGGCGAACGTGATGCGACCTTCGGTGAGCGTGCCCGTCTTGTCGGTGAACAGCACGTCGATGTCACCGAGGTCTTCGATGCACACCAGACGTTTGACGAGGACCTTGCGCTCCGCGAGGCGACGTGACCCTGTGGCGAGGCTCGTCGACACGACAGCCGGCAACAGCTGTGGCGTGATCCCAACTGCCACGGCAAGCGAGAAGAGCACCGCGTCGATGAACGGACGCCCGAGCAGGATGTTGACGACAAAGATCGCGAGGCTGAGGATGCCGCCGACGCGGGCGAGCAGCCCCGAGAAGCGAGTCAATCCGATCTGGAACTCGGTCTGTGGGTGCTTCTCGCCGAGCCCGATCGCGATTCGTCCGAACTGAGTGTCACGACCGGTCACGACGACGACGGCGTCGGCCGAGCCCTCGTGCACCACCGTCCCCAGGAAGGCGCACGAAGCCAGCTCAGCGAGCGGCTTCCCTTCGGCGACCGGAGCTGCTGATTTCACGGCGGGCGCCGACTCACCGGTCAGCACCGACTCGTCGCACTCCAGGTAGGTCGCGGTGAGCAAACGCAAGTCGGCTGGCACGATCGAGCCGACCTCGAGATGCACGACGTCGCCTGGCACCAGGTGCGTGACCTCGACGCGATCAGCGATGCCGTCGCGCGTGGTGGTCACCAGATGACGGATGTCCGAGTGCATCGCCTCGGCGGCCCGTTCCGCACGGAACTCGTTCACGAACCCGAGCCCGACGGAGGCGCCGAGGATGACCCCGATGATGAGGGCGTCGACACCCTCGCCGACGAACGCCGACACGGCCGCCGCCGCTCCGAGGAGCCACAGCAAGGGGCTACGGATCTGTCGTGCCAACACCGACCAGGCCCCCGCATGGTGGCTTCGAACGGCGTTCGGTCCGTAGATCGCCGTCCGCTCGGTCACCTCGGAAGTGGTCAGGCCTGCCGGTCTGCTGTCGAGAAGTGCGAGCACGCGATCGGGCGGGAGCGCTGCCGCGTCCTGGATCGACAGGGGGTCGCTGCGAGCGGGGCTGTGGACTGTGGTCGGACCATCGGGCGGCACGCGGCTCCCACCATAGGGAGAGACGCTCGCGGTCGTGTTCAGTCGATGTGAGTGGGCACCGAGGTGACGACCGTCCCCTTGCGCAGGAGCAGGCGAGCCTTGAGCAGGAGCGCCGTCTGATTGTGAAGCAGGGCTTCCCACCAGCGATGCACCACGAACTCCGGGATGATCACTGTCACGGTGTCGTGCTGCCACCGCTCGTCGAGCATGTCGATGTACTGCAAGACCGGCCCGGTCAAGGCGCGGTACGGCGACGACACGACGTCGAGCTCGATGTCGAAGCGGTACTCGGCCCACGTGGCGAGCATCCGCGCTCCGGACTCCCCGTCGAACGCCACGTGCACCGCGTGCAGGTACTGGGGTCTCAAGGACTTCGCGTAGGCGAGCGACTCGAGCACTCCCGCGTGCACCCTCGACGGCACGAGCACGACGACCGTATGGACGATCTCGGGCAAGGGTGTGCCGGGCGGGCAAGCGAGTGCCCGGTCGACGCGCGTGTAGTGCCGGTGGATCAACCAGAACAGCAGCACCAAGAGCGGGATGACGATCGTCGGGACCCAGGCCCCTTCGGTGAACTTCGAGAGGACGACCACGACGGTGACGACTGCCGTAGCGAAGGCGCCCACGGCGTTGACTACGAGCCGACCCTGCCAGCCCGGTTGGCGACCACGCCAGTGGTGCACGACCATTCCCGACTGCGAGAGCGTGAACGACATGAACAGCCCGACCGCGAACAGCGGGATGAGAGCGCTCACCTCGCCTCCGAACGCGATCAGCAGGCTGGCCGCCGCGAACATCAGGACGAGGATCCCGTTCGACAGCACGAGCCGGTCCCCTCTGTTCGCGAACTGGCGAGGAAGGAACTCATCGGATGCGACGATTCCCGACAACCGGGGGAAGTCCGCGAACGCCGTGTTCGCCGACAGCGTCAGGATCGCGGCCGTCGATGCCTGTAAGACGATGTAGAGCAGGCCGTCGCCGAAGACCGCGTGACCCATCGTCGAGAGAAGCGTCTCGTCGGGGCTCAACGTCGGGCGAAGATGCGAAGCGAGGACGGCGATCCCGAGGAACAGCGCCCCGAGGATGAACGCCACCCAGGTGAGGGTGATCGCGGCGTTGCGCGACTCGGGCTTGCGGAACGCCTGGATCCCGTTCGAGATCGCCTCGACGCCGCTCAGCGCGACTGCCCCGGAGGAGAACGCGCGCAGGAGCAGGAACGAGGACGCGCCGGCGAGCACCGCCTGACCGCCCGTGAAGTGCGCCAGCGCCTCGCGGTCCACGGGAAGGCGGCCGAGGGACCCGGTTGCGACGCGGAAGAGTCCCACGACGACGAGCAGGGTCATGATGGCGATGTACGTGTAGGTGGGAGGAGCGAAGAGCCGGCCCGACTCCCGAACGCCGCGCAAGTTCGCGACAGCGATGAGTGCGAGCAGGGTGAGGCCGATCTCGAGCTTGTCGCCGCGCAACGACGGCACAGCAGAGGTGATCGCGGCAGCTCCCGCCGCGATCGACACCGCCACGGTGAGCGTGTAGTCGACCATCAACGATCCCGCCGCGACCAGCGAAGCTCCCGTCCCGAGGTTCTCTCGACTGACGATGTACGAGCCGCCGCCGCTCGGGTACGCGTAGAGCGTCTGTCGATAGCTCGCCGTCACGATCGCCAGCAGCGCGATCACGACGAGCGAAAGCGGCACGAGATAGTCGAGAGCGGCCATCCCCGCGGCCGGCACCAACACCACCAAGATCTCCTGCGTGGCGAACGCCGTCGACGCGATCGCGTCGGTGCCGAACACCGCCAGCGCCACCCGCTTGTTCAGCCGCTGCTCACCGAGCTCCGATGACGAGAGCGGTGTCCCGATCAGGAGACGCTTCGCCGCCGAGTACACCCCGCGAGCCTCGCGCGGGCTCAGGTCAGGTCATGGCCGCTTCGAGGTCGTCGGTCTCTGCCAGCGTGTGCGGCAGGTCGCCGGTGAACGCGAGCGACGCGAGCGCGAGGAGCGCGGCGGCGAGCAGGCCGGCCTTGAGCGCCACGAGCTGGGCCTTCTCGTAGTCGTCGATGATCGCCGCGGTCGTCGACCTGTTCAGTCCGGCTTCCTGCGCGGCCCTTTCGATGTCGCTCGAGGAAACGAAGTCGACGCCGGTTCCTGCCGCGGTGCTGACCTGTGCCGCCACTCGCTCGTTGATGCGGTCGTCGTTCTGGATGTGAGAGATGAACGAGCCAGTCAGGCCGGCGAGGACGATCGCTCCGATGAGCGCGACCCCGAGCGCCGAGCCGAGCTGCTGTCCCGTGTACTGCAGCCCTCCGGCCTCACCGCGGCCAGACGCATCGACGGACGACTGCACGACGTTGCCGAGCTGAGATGCCATGAGACCCATCCCCACGCCCAACAGGCCCATCGATATCGCGAAGCCCCCTTCCTTGAGCTGCGGATCGATCGTGGCGACGAGCACGAGTGCGGCGACGAACGCAGTCCACAACCCGGCCCGCACGATCGTGCGGATGGGGAAGCGCTTCGACAACCGCGAGCCCACCGCCGAAGAGATGAACATCGTGATCGAGACGGGGAGCATCTTGATGCCGGTCTCGAGCGCGTCGAAACCGAGGACGAGCTGCAAGTACAGGGGGATGACGAAGAAGACGCCCATGAGGATGAGGTTCTGGCTGAACAGCCCGTAGAGGCCGGCTCTCAGTGGCGGGATCTTGGTGAGGCCGAGATGGACGAGTGGGTCCTTGCCCGTCGCCTCTCGATGTTGCTCCCAGCGCACGAACGACCAGAGCAGGACTCCGCCGAACGCGATCACGAACAACGTGGCCGACATGCCGAACAGCTCCACTGGTGAGTCCTTCGGCTTCACCCAGCCCCACGTGCTCGACTGGAGCACGCCGAGCACGACGATGCCGAGACCGCCAGCCGATAGCACCGTTCCCACGCCGTCGAGCCGGGGCTTGGCCCCGCTGCGCGGCGCGTCGGCGATGAAGCGCGTGGTCAACAGGATGAAGGCGACGAGCACGACCTCGCCGGCGAACACGACGCGCCACGACAGCTCGGTCGTGGCCCAGCCGCCGACGATCGGCCCGACCGCGATGCCCGCCCCGGCGACCCCGCCGATCACGGCGTAGGCGGCCTTGCGGGCAGATCCCTCGAAGTTCCCCGCGATCAGGGCCGCCATGGCAGGGAGCACGAGTGCCGCGCCGAGCCCTTCGAGCACCGACCATCCCAAGGCGAGGACGGCAACGGTGGGAGCCACCGCGGTGAGCGCGGACCCACACGCATAGATGAAGAGGCCGATCACGAATGCCGCGCCGACGGCCGATGATGTCGCCGATCTTCCCGCCCGTCAGCATGAACATCGCCATGATCAGGCAGTACAGGGTGATGACCGCCTGGATCACGGTCACGGTCGTGTCGAAGTCGGCGACCAGCTGGCTGATCGACACGTTCATGACCGACTGGTCGAGGACCATCACGAACTGTGCGGTCGCCAGCGACACCAGCGCCCACCGACGACTCATGCGCGACTGTTTACACGCGCACAACGGATGTGGGCAGCGCCCCGGCACACGATGAGCGAGATCAGAGACCGCGCTGGGCGGTGATGCGGCCGTCCTTCTCCGCTCTGACGAGGGCGTCGTAGTCGCGTTCGTTCTGGTCGGCGTATGCCTCCGAGAACTCGGCGATTGCCTGGTCGAAGGTGTCCTTTGCGCCGAGGTAGGAGGCGATCGCGACACGGTCGCCGGAGCGGGCGTGGGCTCGGGCCAGGGTCGAGCCGCAGACCTGGCCGTAGTACGGCCATGGTCGCGGGGATCTGGCCCTCGATGACGGCGGCGCCTTTCCAGTCTTTGAGCTGGCGCACGTAGAAGTCGCGCGGCACCCCGTCGAGGCCTTCAAGAGAGACCCAACCCAAGAAGATGTCGCTTGCGGCTGCCATGACGTGCTGGCCGTGGACGACGCGCTCGCCGTTGGAGACGTGTCGGCTGGATCCGACGAAATCCGCGAGCACAGAGGCTTGGGCCTCTTTGGCCTGGAGGAACAGCGGATCGGCGTCGTCGCGGCCGAACATCAGCAAGATCCAGGCTCGGGTGCCGACGCTGCCGACGCCCACCACCTTGCGAGCGGCGTGGACCATGCGGAAGTCCTCGAGCAGGTGGCGACGGTCGGATTGGAGGGTGCTGCGGTAGTTGCGCAGCACGGCCCGGAGCCAGTCCATGATCTCGCCTTGTCCCATCCCGCCAAAGAGCTCCTCGACGGGCTGGATGAGGGGCGGGTCGCTGATGATGCGCCGCTCGCCGCCGACGATGTGTGTGAGCTTGTCGAGGGCTTGCATGCTGTCGCGGGTGCGGGCCTTGGCGACGGTCGCCTCGCCTCGCTTCTGGACACGTCGGTCGAGCTGGGCCTTCATCTGCTCGAGCAGTGTCGTGACGTCCATCCGCGAGTACCAGACATCGAGATTGGTCATCTCGGCGAACTCACGCATCGCCGAGCGGTAGCCGCGCACAACGCTCAACACCACGCCCCTGCGTTCCTTCGTCGAATGGCCGTTGTCGCGCCCGGCGATCGCGAAGCTCGCCGCGAGCCGCTTCACGTCCCACTCCCACGGGCCGGGGAGCGTCTCGTCGAAGTCGTTCATGTCGAACACCAACCGGCGATCCGGAGACCCGAACACACCGAAGTTCATGAGATGCGCATCACCGCACAGCTGCGTCGTGAACCCCGAACGGGGCGTATTGGCCAAGTCGCTGGCCATGATCAACGCTGCGCCCCGATAGAACGTGAACGGCGAGACCAGCATCCGCCCATATCGAATCGGCACCAGCTCCGGAACCCGCGTCGTCGCCTGGCCCTCGAGCAGTGCCACCGGGTCGGGCCGGGTCGCGCCAGTGGTGAACTCCGCGTGGCTCCGGCGTGGCACCTCCGCGCGCGCCGCTCTTCCTCGAGCCACGCGCTCCGCCACGGTCAGGTGGGGAACCACCTTGCCGTGCTCATACCGCATCCCGGCAGGGATCGGTTTGGACTCGTCTTGCTCTTCCTCGACACTGTTCATGAGCTCGTGCTCTCCTGTCGGTCGCGTCGACCGTACGACTGCGACGCGAAGCGGAACAGGGCCGTTGGTCCTCGTCACGGCCAAGCGCGAGCAGCGTCAGCCCGGAGTCTCGTAGCGCGCGTTCGCTTCCTCGAACAGCTCGCGGGTGCGGTCGAAGTCCATCGGGCGTTCGGCAAGCGACTCTTCGACCCACTCGCTGCGGCCCAGCTGAGTCGTGAGATCACCGCCGTACACGTGGATCGCGCCCGTCAGCACCGAGAGCGGGTTGTGCACCGCATGGATCGTGTCGTCGCCGAAGAGCGCCACCTCTTTCGTGCGCAGCTCGCGTCCACCCGACGGAATGATGCTCGCGCCCTGGCGCCGGAACAGTGAGTTGTCTTCCTGCCCGCCGTACAGGCCGATGGCTGCCCACATCAGATGGTTGTGCGCGGGGATCTTCATGTCGGGGCCCCACACGACCTTGAGGATGCTCAGATCGGGCGCGGCGTAGATCGGCACGATCTCGGCGATCGTCACCGGCAGCGCCTTGTCGACCTGCTCGGGGTTCGCCACCGCACGCTCGAGCACCTCCTTGATCGCGAGTCGGGGTTCCGACTCGGTCAGGGCTTGCCGGCAATCGGCCACGAAGTCATCGACGTCGAACATGTCCGCTCCCTTCACTTGGCTACCCCAAGAGGTAGGCGACCGCGGTCTCCATCTGCTCGGGATCTTCGTGCCAATGGCCGTAGTGCTCCCAGCTGACGCCGCTGAGCACATGACCGTTGTTGCGGCACCAAGTCTGCACGGCCTCGTGCGTCGGCCCCAGCTTGTCGTAGGACCCTCGATGGATCGCCCGCGCGACGCGTCCTGCGGGCAGCTCGGAGGGCTCGAGTCCGTCGACCGGCGTGAACGGAGCGTCGACCAGGACGCCCACCTCGATCGTGGGATGGCTGTCGAGGTACAGGATCACGTTCTCGCCGAACGGGTCGTGGGCCAGGATCGAGCTCATCGGCTGGGCTTTCATCACTGGCCACACCCGATCGAGCAGCCGCATGATCGTGGCGCCGAGCTGCGGCCAGGTCGTCTGCTCGCGGATCACCGCGGTGGTGCGCGGCGCGACCTCGACGAGCTCGACCGCGATGTCAGTCACGCTTGCCGCCCGGCTCCCACATCGTCTTCTCGTAGCCCTCCTCGAGTGACGCGTCGATCGCCGCCGCATCAACATCGCCCACGCCAGGGATCTGGTCCTTGAGGATGCAGCCGAGGGAGGGCAGTGCCTCGCGCTCCGGCCATGAACCGATGTGCCACAGCTCGCTGCGCCGAAAGGCCTTCGCGCAGTGCATGAACTGCTCGACGACGGTGACCCCGATCGCGGCCTTGGGTCGCCGGTCCTTCACCGCGCAGGCGTCGAGCACCGCCGGATCGGTGGTGAGGCATGCCTTCCCATTGACCCGAAGCGTCTCGTCGATGCCCGGGATGAGGAACAGCAGGCCGATGCCCGAGCCCTGCACGATGTTGCCGATCGAGTCGAGCAGGTTGTTGCCGGAGAGGTCGGGGATCGCGAGATGCTCGTCGTCGAGCACGACCACGAAGCCCGGTGGCCCACCCTTCGGCGAGACGTCAGCGGTGCCGTCGGGCGCGCTCGTGCCCATCAGGACGAAGGGTGAATGTGCGATGAACGTGCGGGCGTGGTGATCGAGCAGCGCGATGACCTTTGCCTTCGTGAGAGGAGCAGGATGGCGATAGAGCTCTCGCAGCTCGGCTTCCGTCTCGACCACGTCGGTGAACATGGGCGAATTCTACGGAGCCTGCCTAATGTGCGGACACCTACACAGGGGGTGGACAATGCCCGACGCCTTTCCCGCCATTCAGCATGTCGCCGTGACCGTCCGAGACCTGGGTGTGAGCGTGCCCTGGTACCAGGCGCTCATCGGCTCTGACCCGGTCATGAACGAGGACACCGGCCCGTTCCATCACACCGTCTTCCTCATGAGCGGCACTCTGCTCGGTCTTCACCAGTTCCCCGATGCCGTGAAGGGATCGGAGTTCAACGAGCGCCAGGTCGGCCTCGACCACATCGCCTTCGGTTGCGCGAACCGCGCCGAGCTCGTGAAGTGGGAATCCCGCCTCAACGAGCTGGGCGTCGCCAACGGTGGCGTCGTCGACGCGCCGTACGGCTCGGGTCTCTCCTTCCGCGATCCCGACGGCATCGCGCTGGAGTTCTTCGCCCCACCCGGCTGACCCCTCGCTCACCCCAGCCGGTTGGGCGGCAAGAATCCCGCGATGCCGCTGATCGTGAGGATGACGCCGCGTGACACGGAGGAGGAGCATCGAACGGCCACGCCGCTCGAGCTCTTCTTCGACCTGACGTTCGTGGTCGCCGTCGCACAGGCCAGCGCGGCGGTGCACCACGCCTTCGTGAACGGCGACGGCGGACACGCGCTCATCGTGTTTCCTCTCGTCTTCTTCGCCATCTGGTGGGCGTGGATGAACTTCACGTGGTTCGCGTCCGCATACGACACCGACGACGTGCCCTACCGCATCGCGGTGTTCGTGATGATGACCGGCGTGCTGATCCTGGCGGCCGGCATCCCGAGAGCGTTCGTCGACACGAGCTTCGGGGTCATGACGGCCGGCTATGTCGTCATGCGATTGGCCATGGTGGCGTTGTGGGTGCGCGCCGCGGTGCAACATCCCGACGGTCGCTCGTGCGCGGTGCGCTACGCGATCGGCATCACGGTCGTGCAGATCGGCTGGGTGCTGCGGCTCGCGCTGTCCCACGACATGGCGTTCGCGGCGTTCTTCCTGCTGGCAGTCATCGAGCTTGCGATTCCGATGTGGGCCGAGTCGGCGGGACGCACGCCGTGGCATCCCCGACACATCGCCGAGCGCTACGGCCTCTTCACCATCATCGTGCTCGGTGAATCCGTGCTCTCCGCGACCGTCGGTGTGCAGACGGCGATCGATCTCAACACGCCGTTCAGCGATCTGGGATTCGTGATCGTGGGCGGCCTGCTCACGCTCTTCATGATGTGGTGGATCTACTTCGATCTTCCGAACGAAGAGCTCGCGAAGCGGGTGCGGGAGGCGTTCTCCGAGCGCATCTCCGGGGCGTTCGCATGGGGCTACGGGCACTACGTCGTGTTCGCGGCCGCGGCCGCGACCGGCACGGGCCTCGTCGTCGAGGTCGATCACGTCGTCGGCAACAGCGCGCTCACGGCAGTCCAGTCCGCGTTCGCGTTCACTGTCCCGGTGTCGGTGTTCCTGCTGTCGGTGTGGGCATTGCACGCTCGCTACAAGCCGCCGAGCTGGGTGCGCAACTACGCCGTGCCGATCACGGTGGTGCTCATCGTCTTGACGAGCTTCACGTCGGAGCCGGTGTTGCTGACCGGGTTGATCATGGTCGGGGTCGTCGCGGTCAACGTGGCGAACAACGCGAAGTCAGTGGTCAGAGAAGCGCGCTGAGCGAGACGTACACGCCGAGCCCGACGGCAACGACGCTCAGCATCGAGGCGCCCCGCACCGTGAGCAAGAGCCCGATCGCGCCCGCGACGGCCAGGGCGCGGACGTCTCCGGCCTGCGCCGCACGATCAAATGACGACACGGTGATCGCCGCGACGGCGGCGACTCCCGCGTCCTTGATCATGCGACTGACCCACGGCGAGGCAGTGCGGTCGGCGAAGGCGAGCGGAGCGATGCGGAACGCGAGGCTTCCCAAGCCAATGCAGCTGACCGCGATCCAGGCAGTCACGACGAGCTCCGATCGAGAGCACGCCCAACCGAGCACCCGGCCAGCACGGCGACGAAGAGCGCGAGGCCCGACGGGAGCGAGCGGGCGGCGAACGCACCCGCAGCTGCAACGACGACGATCGTGCGGGCACGCGAGTCTTTGACCCGAGACCCTGCGAGCCAGAGCAGGCACAGGGGGGCAGCAACGCCGAGCGCGTCGCTCTTGAGCCGGCTGCCGAGCATCACGCCCGTGACGATGAAGCTCGTCCAGGCCACAAACAGCGTGATGGCGGCACCGAAGTAGTGCGCGCGCTTTGCTCGCGGTGAGCCAGGCTGCAGCGCCCTCGCCTCCGCCACGGCCCACACGGGGTCGACGAGCATCGGCGCTGCAGTCACGCGAAACCAACGCGGTTGGTCCCGCCAGTGCTGCGAAAGGGACGCGCTGTAGACGAGCAAACGGCTCTGGATGAGGAGGGCGGTGAGAACCGCGAGCACGGCCCCGCCGGATTCGAGTGTGCGGACCGTAGCGATCTGGGCGCTGCCGCCGTAGATGAGCCAGCTGCCCGCGATGCCGGGCGCGTGATCGGAGCTGCCGCCGATGATCGCTCCCACCGCGAGCGCGAACGGCGCGAAGCCGATGACCAGAGGTGTGATCGCCATCACACCCTCGCGGGCCGCGTCGGCGACCTCCCTCTTGTCGACCTCTGGGTCCTGCATCGTGCGCATGGCTCGATGATGCGGAACTCGGCGCGTCGTTCCTTGGAGACGGCCTGGAGAGCACGGGTGACGACTGCCACACGCTTCTCCATCCGAAGTACACAACTCCTCCAAGCCGCCGTCCGTATGCACCCGCATCATCGACCTATGCATGACTCACTCCTCGCCCTCATCGATCCCCGAGTCGCCCGCCCTCGTCCGGGTCCGCGCCACCCACGTTCGCTCGAAGGGTTGTGATCCGCGATGAAGGCCACGGACACTCTGATCATCGGGGCCGGTCAGGCGGGTCTCGCCATGAGCCGCTGCCTCACTGACGCCGGCACCGACCACGTCGTGATCGAGCGCGGCCAGGTCGCGGAGCGTTGGCGCTCCGAGCGCTGGGACTCGCTGCGACTCCTCACGCCCAACTGGGCGACGCGACTGCCGAACCTCACCTACGACGGCGACTCGCCGCAAGGCTTCATGACTGCGCGGGAGCTCGTCTCCCGCTTCGAGCGCTATGCCAGTGACTTCGACGCACCCGTGCACGAGCACACCTCGGTGGATTCGGTCACCCGCACCGACGACGGCTTCGACGTGCAGACGTCGGAAGGCTCGTGGTCCGCGGGTCGGGTCGTGATCGCGACGGGCTGGTGCGATCGCCCTCGGGTGCCGGCCGCGGCAGCCGACCTCCATCCCTCGTTCCTGCAGATCACGCCATCCGCGTATCGCAACCCCGACCAGCTGCCGGACGGCGGCGTCCTCGTCGTCGGTGCCTCAGCCTCGGGCGCCCAGATCGCCGACGAGCTCGCCGCGTCGGGACGCGACGTGACGCTCGCCGTCGGTCGCCACACCCGCCTGCCCCGCCGCTATCGGGGCGTCGACATCTGGTGGTGGCTCGAGCAGACCGGACGGCTCGACGTGACGATCGAGTCGATGCGTGATCCGAGGCGTGCCCGCAGCGTCGCCTCGCTCCAGCTCGTGGGCAGCGCAGTGCCTCGCAACATCGACGTCACGACCCTGGCGGGCCGTGGCGTACGGCTCACCGGGCGGTTCGTTGGCTTCGACGGTGCCAACGCCCTGTTCTCGCGCGACCTCGGTCAGACGACGACGAACGCGGACGAGCGCATGCTCGCCGTGCTCCGCCGCATCGACGAGTACATCGCGAGAGAGGGTCTCGAGTCGGAGGTGTACGCCCCGGACCCGCCCCCTCGGCTCGGCCCCGTCGAGGAGACGGCGCACATCCACCTCGCCGAACAGGGCATTCAGACTGTCGTGTGGGCGACTGGGTTCACGCGGTCGTACCCGTGGCTGAGGGTGCCGGCCCTCGACCCGCGGGGCGAGATCATCCAGCGGCGCGGGGTCACGCCGGTGCCCGGGCTGTACGTGCTCGGGCAGCGCTTCCAGCATCGGCGCAACTCGAACTTCATTGATGGCGTGCGCCACGACGCGGAGCATCTCGCCGACCTCATCGCCGTCAGGACTCCCGCGGGATGCGTGGGATGCCGGGAAGGGATCTGATGCTCACGAGCTCGTTGACCAAGGGTGCGACCGCCCGTCGTTCGCGACCGATCACGCAGCGCGACATCGAGCTCTTCACGGAGCTGACCGGTGATCGCAACCCTCTGCACTACGACAAGGGGCTCGCGACGCGCGAGTCGCTTCGGCGGGATCATCGTGCAGGGAGGCGTGACGTCTGGCTTGCTGAACGCTGTCGTCGCAGAGGATCTGCCCGGGCCGGGCAGCGTGTTCCTCCACGTCGACTGGCAGTTCCTGCGTCCCGTGCGCCCCGGCGATGTCATCACGGCCGAGGTCGAGGTGCTCGACGTGCGCCAGGACAAGCCCATCGTCACCTTGCGCACCACGATCACCAACCAAGAGGGCACGGTCGTCCTCGATGGCCAAGCCACCGTCTACCAGGAGCACCTCATCTGACTAACCTCAGCCCGGGCCCGACCGCGAGGTCACACGCCACGTCGAGACACCCGGGGACCGCACCCGTGATCTACCGCTTCGGTGACAACGAGCTCGACACGACGCTCTTCGAGCTGCGCCGACGCGGGGTGCCGGTCCCCGTCGAACCGCAGGTGTTCGACGTCCTCACGTATCTCATCGTCCACCGCGAGCGGGTGGTCACCAAGGAAGAGCTCCTCGACAACGTGTGGGGCGACCGCTTCGTCAGCGAGTCCGCGCTCACGACGCGCATCAAGACCGCACGGCGCGCGGTCGGGGACGACGGGCAGACCCAGCACGTCGTGCGCACCGTGCACGGTCGCGGATATCGGTTCGTCGCGCTGGTCGACGAGACGGATGAAGCGGCACCGGCGGATCTCGTGGTCGAGCTGGCGGTCGTGCCCTCTGCTCCCGTGCCACCCGCTGCAGCCGGTGCGGTGAACGTGTTCTCCGCTCCGCCGCTCGACGCGCCACGCGGCGTCGTGGCCGCTGCTCGGACGTTCCGAGGAGGTCGAGGCGGTCGCGTCGGCGTTCCAGGATCCTCGCGCCGGCGGCATCCTCATCACGGGCGGAGCCGGGGTCGGCAAGACGAGGCTCGCCGACGAGTGCCTGCGGCTTGCTGCGGAGGCCGGCCTTCCCGTCGCCGCGGGTGGCCGGCTATCCCGAGACGAAGCGCCTGCCCCTCGCCACGCTCGCCCACCTCCTGCCGACCGAGGTCACCCGACCGAGCGGGCCGGAAGGCGAGCTCGATCGCGCCCTTCTGTTCTATCGAGCCCGAGCCGCGCTCGAGCAGATCGAGGAGGGGCGCCGGTGGGTCGTGATGGTCGACGACATCGACCAGCTCGACGAGCTCTCGCGCGCGCTGCTCGTGTCGCTGGTGCACACCCGCACGACATTCGTGGTCTGCACGATCCGCACGAGCGGCACGGACGACACGGTGCGCACGCTGGTGAACGACAGCCACCTCCGGCGCCTCGAGCCCTCGCCGCTGGCGCCCGACACCGTGGAGGCGCTGCTGCACCGGGTCTTCGGCGCGCCGATCGCGGAGGACAGCCTCGATCAGCTGATCTCGGCCGCGATGGGAAACCCTGGCGTGCTGCGCCAGCTCGTCGAGTCCGCGCGCGACGCGGGCAACCTCGTCGAGCGCGACGGCATGTGGCATCTCACCCAGCCGCTCGTGCACGCGTCCCCCACGCTCGAGCTGCTGGTCGAAGAGCGGCTGGCCGGGCTGCAACCCGACGAGCGCGAGGTCGTCGAGCTGCTCGCCGTCGCCGGTGAGCTCGGCCTCGACCTGCTCGAGAAGATCGCCGGCGGCGATGTGCTGGAAGCGCTCGAACGTCGCGGCCTGCTGATGGTGACGAAGAGCGCCCAGCGCGTCGAGGTCTCGCTGAGCCATCCGATGTTCGGTGAGGTCATCAACCTCCAGCTGCCCACGGTGCGGGGCCGGCGCATCCGGCGCACGCTCGCCGACGCGCTGAGCGCCGACGGCGCGCGCCGCCGCGGCGACCGAGTGCGTGTCGTCGCGTGGAGCCTCGAGGGTGGCGGCCACATCGACGTGTGTGCACTCGCGGAGGCCGCCCGCCTCGCGCTCGTCGACGGCGACGAGGCGATGGCCGAGCGCATCCTCGCTCAGGCGCCCGAGGGCGATCGCACGCCCGAGATCGTGCAGCTCGTCGCCGAGCTCCGGTTCCGCCGTGGTCACACGGACGAGGTCGAGGCCCTCCTTGCGTCCATCGATCTCGAGGAGCTCGACGACTCGGCACGAGCCCAGGTCGGCCGGCGGCGCGCGACGAACCTCTTCTTCGGTGCGGGTGACTACTCCCGCGCGGTCGACCTCCTCGTGAGCACGCTCGACGGCCTCACCGATCCGCTCGAGCGCGAGGGCGTCGAGGCGTACTCGGTGCTCCTGCTGGCCATGGGCGGCGAGGTGGAGCTCGCGATCGCGCGCTCCGACTCGATGGGCCCGATGTCGAGCGACGCCGCCCGCCTCGACTTGCTGCGCGGGCGTTCGCTCGCCCTTTCGATAGGCGGTCGAGGGGACGACGCGCTGCCTCTCGTCGCCGAAGCGCGCGAGCTCCACGAAGTGCTCTCGGCCGACCTGCGCCGGCCGGGACTGTCGCTCGTGCACTTCGCCGAGCTGCTCGCGCTGGGCGAGCTCGGGCGGATGGACGCTGCTCGCGCCGTCGCCGCGAAGACGAGGGAGAAGCGGGTGCCCGCGATGCGGGACTGGACGATGCTCGCCGAAGCCCGTCTCGACCTGTCGGTTGGCACCCCCTCGCACGCGCGGGCATCGCTCATCGCTCTGGTGCGCAGCTCCCGCGGCCTCGGCCTCGGCGCAACGGAACGTTGGGCGCTCGCGCTCCTCGCCAGCGGGAAGATCCTGGAAGGTGACCGCGAGGGTGCGCGCGTCGATCTCGATCGCGTGGCCGAGCTCGAGGTCGGCGAGCGAGGGTTGTTCCACGCAGACATCGACCGCGCGCACGCATGGCTCGCTGCCGAGCGAGCCGGACTGCCGACCGCCCGGGAGATGTTGAAGGTTGCCGCCGAGGACGCGCGGCGCCTCGGCAAGGTCTCGATGGAGGCTGCTCTGCTCCACGACATCGCGCGGTTCGGCGATGCGGAGTCTGTCGCCGCGCGGCTCGATGAGATCGCGCAGACCACGCAGGGTCGGTTCGTGCAGGCACGTGCGGTGCACGCGGCGGGCATCGTCGCAGGCGATCCTGCAATGCTCGATCGCGCCGCGGCCCTCTTCGAGCAGTGCGGCTTCTCGCTTCTTGCCGCCGAGGCCCGCATCGATCTGGGTGACTGGTTGGCTCGTCACGGCGATCAGCGCGGCGCGACGGCGGCGCGAAACCGGTCGGCGAGCATCCGTGGGTCACTGCCCGGCTGGGTGCTCACTCCGACCTTGGCTCGCGCGTCGAGCCTCGAGCCACTCAGCGACCGCGAGCACGAGGTGGCCTTGCTCGCCGCGCAAGGTCTCGCCAGTCGTGACATCGGCGACCGACTGTTCCTTTCCACCCGCACGGTGGACAACCACTTGCAGCACATCTACGCCAAGCTCGGCGTGAACGGGCGCGATCAGCTCGTGGCCGCGCTCGGCCGAGAGTCAGCGCTTCGGCGAGACGAACGCGATTCCCGCTGATCCTTCCAGCATCGTCTCAGCCATCAAGCGGTAGAGGCGATGCCATGCCTGCGCGGTCGGCTCGTCCCATTCGTCGCCGAGGGCCGCGGCGAGGGCGCTCATGAGCGCGACCTCGACCTGGGCGTAGTGCTCACGGAGCGCGCCTGCTGACCGGTGTCGCACGCCGAGGGCATGGGCACGCGCCACGAACCCGTCCATGTCGTGCACCGATGCAGAGAGGGCGATGAACTCGTCGACCAGCGCACGCCCCCGTGCGGTCAGGTCGCCCTGCACCTGGCTGCGGGCTTCGGGCCACAGCACGAAGCACTCCTCGTAGAAGCGATTCGCGAAGAGGTCCTCACGAGCCTTGATCTGGGGCAGCGTCTGCTCGATCACGTGGAGCTGCTCCGGGGTCATGGCTGCACGGTAAGACCGGACCTGGCCTGGGGTGATCAGTAGTCACTACTCATCAGGTGATCTCCAGCTCATCTGAACTCCACGGGGAGACCGGCGGCCGCCCAGGCCTCGAAGCCTCCCGCGAGGTCGTGGACGTCGGGCACGCCGAGCGCCGTCAGCTCGGCCACCGCCAGCACCGAGGAGTAGCCCTGCTGGCAGAACACGACGATCGGCCCCTGATGAGCCGCTGCAGTCGGGTCGCGGTGATCGCTCGTCGGGTCGAGCCGCCACTCGAGCACGTTTCGATCGATGACGATGGCGCCCGGGATGACGCCGAACTCGTCGCGCTGCTCGCGGCGGCGGGTGTCGACGAGCAAGGCGCCCGCGACGCGGAGGGCGTCGGCCCGCTCGGGGCTGACGCTGTCGATGCGGGAACGAGCTTCGGCGAGGCGCCGATCGATCGCGGACGTCATGGCTGGGCTCCTTGATACCTTCCCGCGGTGGGCACGCGCATCGCGGTCATCTACTACAGCGCCACGGGCAACCTCTTCATGCTGGCGAGTGCGATCGCCGAGGGCGCCGAGTCGGCGGGTGCGGAGGTGCGGCTGCGCAAGGTGCGCGAGCTCACCGCCGAGGACGTCATCGCCGCGAACCCTCGGTGGGTCGCGCATCGCGAGGCGACCGCGGACATCCCCGAGGCGACACTCGACGACCTCGAGTGGGCCGACGGCTTCGCGCTCGGCTCACCGACGCGGTTCGGGCTGCCCGCCGCGTCGCTCAAGTTCTTCCTCGATCAGACCGGTTCGTTGTGGGCGCGCAAGATCCTCGTCGACAAGGTCGGCACCGCGTTCACCTCGTCGTCGACGAGCCACGGCGGCCTCGAAGCGACGATCCTCGCCATCAACACCGTGCTCTACCACTGGGGATCGATCGTGCTTCCCCTCGGCTACACCGATGAGACCGTCGATGAGACCGGCAACCCCTACGGGGCGAGCTGGGTGTCGCGCAAGCGATCGGTTCCCGACGACGCCGCGCTGGCGACCGCGCGCTGGCAAGGCCGACGGCTCGCCCGCATCAGTGGGGCAGTGGCGGCGCTCGGAACGCGGTGAACATGCACATGCGCACGGTCACGAAGCCGATCTGCTCGTAGACGGCGCGAGCCGAGTCGTTCGTGTCGGCGACATGCAGCATCGGCGTCTCGCCGGTCGCCTCGATCGCATCGGCCACGAGGCTCGTGACGATCGACGCGTAGACCGCGGCGGCGAGCGCCCGGGTCGGTGCAGACCACGCTCACCTCGACGTATCCGGGAGGGTGGAAGCGCTGACCGGCCATGGCCACGAGCGCGTCGTCGTGGAAGATGCCGATGTAGCCGCCGAGCTCGTTCGTTCGCGGCCGGAACGGGCCGGGCTCGGTACGAGCGACGAGATCGACCATGGCCGGCACGTCGTCGTCGGTGAGCGTCCGCGTCGTGGCGTCTGCGGGGAGCTTCGCCACATCTGCGGTCCTGCTCTTGCGCACCATCTGATGGCCTTCGCCCGCGGAGAGCACCTTCCAGCCCGTCGGTGGTTCGGGCACCGGTGACTCGCGGAACAACACGACGATGCCCACGGTCGCGACCGCGGCGAGGTCGTTCCACGCTGCCGGCGTCGGATCCTCGAACGCATGGAAGACGGAGACGTCCGGGTCGTAGCGCCGGGCGAGCCCTTCGCCGTCGGCGAAGCCGCGGTGCGCGCCGGTCAACGAATGCCACACCGCGTTCGCGAGCACGTCGGTCATCCGACGACCGCTTCGGACGTCTCGCTGAGCGAGGCGAGCGTCGTGAGCACCGAACGGGCGACGACGTCGTTCTGACGGAACGCGGGCGCGTTGAAATGAGGTCGCGCGAACGCCCCGCGACCTGGCGGCTCGTGAACGCCCCGAGCGCGTGGCGCCTCGGATGCCCGGTGCCGTCACTGCGTTTGAGGTGCAGCGCCGCGCCGGTGACGCTGACGCGGCCGGTGTTCGTGCTCCACTCGCCGTCGGTCACCACGTCCTCGACGATCTCGCCGCGGGTGTGCAGGCGTCGCAGCAGCACGCTCGTCGACCGACTCACCGAGGGCCGGGCGATGCGAGCGTCGATGAGCACGGTCGCCGCGATCGTGTCGCCGTGGCTGCTGCTCGTCGCGACGAACATCCCGGACTCTGGGTCAGTGGTGACGCTCATGTCGGCACCGACGAAGCGCACCAGCCCGGCGTCGACCAGTGCGAGCAGCTGGCGGAGCCTCGCGGGAGGCGGACCGCTCGCGTAGTACATGAAGAAGCTCAGCCACCAGCGTGCTGATGCCCTCGAGGCGTGACCGGGGCGTGATCCGCGGGGCGATGAGCCGTAGGGCCTCGGCCATGTCGAGCATCACGGTGAACGCGGCGAGATCGGCGCTGTACCGCGGGTCGGTGCGCCGTGCGACGTCCGCAGCGATGTGCGAGGTGACATACCAGTGCAGGGCTTCACCGTCGACGAACTGCACATCCGCCAACGGCTGATCGAGGGTGGCGATGTCGAAGAGGTCGTTCGGGTCGATGACCGCGGCCGCGCAGCAACGCGGCCAGCTCGTGACCCCGCGGGAACGCGTCGTAACGGGGCGCGAACTCCTCCCACGTCATGGTCGTGCGATCGGGATGGGCGACGAAGAGCTCGTGGTAGTACGCCCAGCCGATCTCCTTCGCGACGAGGGGCAGCACGTCGGCGAAGAAGTCGAGCGGAGTCTCGCTCGGCTTGCAGCGCGGCGATGGTGTCGGGTCCGAGGAAGTGGGGGAAGGGGCGCGAGCGGGCGCCTGCAGCCGGTAGGTCATCTTCGACCGGTAGGGCACACCCCGGCGTGAGCCGACGTGGAGGATTGGCTCGAATCCGCACGGCTCGTAGATGAGGCGCCCGTCGGGTGCCTCGTCGAAGCGGCCTCCGCGTCCCTCGGTCACGAGCGCCACGAGATCGGTGAAGGCCTGTCCGAACCCGACGACGAGCACGTCGGCTCCAGGCGCGAGAACCGACAGGTCCTGCTCGGCGGTGTGGCCGCACGGCACGAACGCGAGGCCTTGTTCGTCGGCGAACGCGGCGAGCTGCGCGCCGGTGTCGTCGGGCAGCGCGTCGAGATGGCCGAGGCACATCACGACGACGTCGACCGTGATCGACGAGCCGTCATCCATCAACACGGTCTGGCGATCGTCGACATCGAAGAGGTCGATCGCGGCGGCGAGATGGGTGACGACCTCGACGTGTGGAGGCAGCGCGTCGACGACCTGGCGATGGAACCAGTCGAGGTAGACCGACTGCACTCGGCGAGTCGGGAAGGACATCTCTGACAACCCGCGGATCTCGTCGTAGATCTCGCTCGTCGCGAGCGCGCGCAGCGTGTCGTCGTCGACCGCGTGCGCCCACTCGTGCAGTGTCGGCCCGTCGACGGATGGTCCGGCACACTCGACGGACTCGTCGACGAAGAGCGTCACGTCCTCCGCCATCGAGTTCATCCACAGCAGGGAGTGCTGGTCGGGTCGCCACACGCGTCCCGTTCCGGCCCGATGAGGGTCGACGAGGTGGATCTGCAACGGCCGGTCGGGAAGCAGCTCGGGCAGGTTCGCGGCGATGCGCTCGAGCAGCGACGCCGCGGTCGGGCCGGCGCCGACGAGCGCGACCGCGAGCGGCGCGCCCTCAGGGGCGGTCGGCATAGGCCCTGAGCCCGAGGTGGTCTCGCAAGGTGGGGCCGTCGTAGTCGGCCCGGAACACGCCGCGTTCTTGGAGGATCGGGACGACGTCGTCGACGAAGCGATCGATGCCGTGGGGCGTGAGGTGGGGCACGAGGATGTAGCCGTCCGCCGCGTCGGCTTGCACGGAGTCGTTGATCTTCGAGGCGACGGTCTCGGCGCTGCCCACGAACGACGAGCGGGCGGTCATCTCGATGACGAGCTCGCGGATGCTCAGGTGCTTCGCCTCGGCAATGGAGCGCCACTTGGCCGCGACTGCGAGGGGGTCCTTGTCGTGGCGCACCCGGCCGCGGGTGATCTCGAGACCCCCGTCGACGTCGGGGTCGACATCGGGCAGCGGCCCGTCAGGGTCGTAGCCCGAGAGGTCGCGGCCCCAGAGCTGCTCGACGAATGCGATCGCACCTTGGGGGCTCACCTGCTGCGTGCGGATGTGGGCCGCGAGCTCCTCGGCGTCGGCATCGCTGTCACCGACCACCGCCGTGGCGGCCGGGATGATCTTGAGGTCCTCGGGTCGACGGCCGTACTTCGCGAGGCGCGGCTTCACGTCTGCGTAGAAGGCCTGGCCGTCGGTGTAGCCCGAGTGCCGCGTGAAGATGACGTCGGCGTGCTTGGCGGCCAGCTCGCGTCCGCCGTCTGAGTCGCCGGCTTGGATCATCACCGGATAGCCCTGCGGGCTCGTCGGCGCGTCGAAGGTGCCCTCGATGTCGAACTGGTCGCCGCGATGCGAGAAGCGCGAGCCGTGCGAGTCCCACAGCATGCGAGCGACCTCGATGAACTCTGCGGCGCGCTCATACCGATCGTCGCGCGGCAGGAATCCCGCCCGCCGGAAGTTCTGGCCGGTGAAGGCGTCGGGAGAGGTGACTGCGTTCCACGCCGCACGGCCGTTGCTGAGGTGATCGAGCGTGGCGAACTGCCGGGCGAGCTCGAAGGGCTCGTTGAACGTGGTGTTCAAGGTGGCGGCGAGACCGATGCGATCGGTGACCGCAGCGAGTGCGGCGAGCACCGTGAGCGAGTCGGGGCGCCCGACGACATCGAGGTCGAAGATGCGGCCTCGGTGCTCGCGCAGCCGCAGGCCTTCGGCGAGGAAGAAGAAGTCGAACTTCCCGCGCTCGGCGGATTGCGCGAGGTGCACGAACGACGAGAAGTCGGTCTGGCTTCCGGACTGGGGATCGCTCCACACGGTCGTGTTGTTCACGCCCGGGAAGTGCGCGGCGAGGTGGATCTGCTTCACGACGCGTACCTGTTCGCGGGACGCGGAAGGCCGAAGCGATCGCGCAGCGTCACGCCCGCTGGGTGTGTGGGGAGCAGCGGCATGACCTCGGTCGCGAACCACGTGAAGGTGGCGGGCGAGTCGGGCTCGATGAGGAAGCCGTCGGCGGTGGTCGCAGCGAGCTCGTCCGCGAGGGCCTGCGCGTCGCCGCGCTCGGTCGGGCGCTTCACGAGGACGGCAGCCGCGGTGGGAAAGTCCTCCGGCGCGTCGACGAGCACGACATCGGCTCGCTTCGCGGCGAGTGCGCGCGAGGGCTCGTCGTGCGCGCCGATGAAGATCAGCGAGTGGCCCTGCGGGGAGCGCGGGGTGATCGACGGACCGCGCACGTTGAAGAACGGTCCCTCGAAGTCGATGTAGTGCAACTTGTCGCGGTCGAGGTAGCGCCCGGTCGGCTGGTCGCGGATGACGGCGTCGTCCTCCCAGCTGTCCCAGAGCCGGCTCACGACTTCGATCGCGTCGTCGGCCTCCGCGTACAGCTCGTGGAGGG